>NZ_PVSR01000001.1:0-552861 GCF_003001495.1 Actinopolyspora mortivallis | reverse complement strand
CGTCGGAGGTCTCCCCCTCCCCCGCCGGGTCGGCGTGGCACGCACCACCGATGCCCGCCCAGGAGGCTGTCCCGGGCGAGGAACAGCGCCCCCCGGAGTCCCGGCCGGTGGGCCACGGTTGGACTCCGAGCAGACTGCTGGCCTGGATCGGCGGGGCGGTGACGCTGCTCGGCGTGGTGTTCCTGCTGGTGCTCGCTGTCCAACGTGGTTGGCTCGGCCCCCTCACGCCGGTGCTCGGTGGCGCCGGCCTGGGAGCGGTGCTGCTGGCGGCCGCCTTCCGCGTGCGCGGCAGACCCGGCGGCACGTCCGGCAGTTACGCGCTGGCCGCGACGGGCTTCGCCGTGTTGTACCTGGATGTGGTGGCGGCCACCGTCCTGTACGACTACCTGTCGGTATTCGGTGGTCTCACGGTGGGCTTCGTCCTCGCCGGTGGCGGGTTGCTGTTGTCCGACCGGTGGCGGGCCCAGCCGGTGGCCCTGGGAGTGGTGGCGGGTTGTGCGGTGTGCGCGCCGCTGGTCACCGGCGAGCCGAACGCGGTGCTGGTCGGTTTTCTGGCGCTGCTGCACCTGGTGGCCACTCCGGTGCAGCTCCGGAACGGATGGAGTCAACTGGCCGGGGTCGCCGCGTTGCCCGTGGTGGTCGCCGCGGTCCTCGCCGACCTCTGGGCGATGCTGACCGCGACCGACCACCTCGCCGTGGTGCTCGTGGTGAGCGCCGCCTCCCTGCTGGGGGTGGTGGTCGCCACGGTCACCTCCGCTCTCCGTCCGGAGGACAACACCGCGACCGCCTCGCTGGTGGCCGCACCGGTACCGGTCCTGCTGGCCACCCCGCTGGTGGAGCGTCCGTTCGCGGCCGCCCTCGCGGCGGGCGTGGCCGCGGCGCTGGCGGTCCTGTGGGGCTCGCGGTTCCTCCTGAGCCGGCGTGATCGGCTGCCCGAGGAGTTCACCACCGCGGCGGGCGGAATCGCGGCGGTGGCCGCCGCGCAGTCCACGATGACCTCGCTCGACGCCTCGGCTTGGGCCACGGCGCTGTTGTGCGAGGCGCTGCTGCTGACCCTCGGGGCACTGTGGCTGCGCAGCCCCGGTGTGCTGCTCGGGGCGTTGTGTTACGCGACGCTCGGTACGGCGATGGCGCTGTACCACGACGTCCCGCCGCGCCACCTGGTGCTGGTCTCGCACTCCGCGAGTGCCGCCGGAACTCTGGTGGGCGCGCTGACCGCGCTGGTCGCGGTGGCGGTTCCGATCGCGGGAGTGCGCCTCGGTGTGCTGTCCCGCCCGCCGGCGGCGAAGACCTTGTGGAGTCTGGCGGGAGTCCTGGTGTTGTACGGCACGGCCAGCGCGACGATGGCGCTGGTCTCGCTGTTCCAACCGGATCGTTCCGGATTCCTCCTCGGGCACGTGTCGATCACGTTGAGCTGGGTGGTGGCCGCGATCGCGTTGCTGCTGCGGGGGATCAGGCTGACTTCGCTTCGGGTCGCGGGCATGGTGCTGCTTCCCGTGGCGCTGACCAAGCTGTTCCTGTTCGACCTGGCCACGCTGGACGGCTTCGCGCGGGTGGTGGCGTTCCTGTGCACCGGTCTGGTGCTGCTGGCGGCCGGGGTGCGTTACGCGCGTTCGGTGAGCACGGACCCGACGGCCGGATGAGCTGCGTGCCCGGGTGTCTCCCGGGCGGTCTCGACCGTCTGGTCCGCTCCCGAGGGCAGAACCTCGGCCGTGGGAGCCGGTGGTCCGCCCGGACGGATCACCGGACCGGTGGTGCGCGGTAGGCGCCCCGAAAAAGCACTCGGGACGGGCCGGTTCCCCGCGCGACGTCCTCCGTCATGCCCGACACTTGAACCTGACGTCGCGTCAGGACCTAGCGTCGACGGCACCGACACGGAAGGTCGGTAGGAAGAAGGAAGCGGGTCACTGATGTCCACGGCGAACCCGGGCCGGTTCTGGAAGGTCGGCGAGCTCGCGGCAGCCACGGGGTTGACCGTGCGCACGCTGCACCACTACGACCACGTGGGGCTGGTGTGCCCCTCGCGACGCACGGACTCCGGCCACCGTCTCTACGCGGAAGCCGACGTGCGGCGGCTCTACCAGGTGCTGGCGCTGCGCCAGCTCGGCCTCTCGTTGGAGGAGACGGCCTCCGTCCTGGCCGGCTCGGCCGACATCGACGAGGTGCTCACCGCACACGAGCGGCACCTGCGGCAGCGGCGTGAGGCGCTACGTCGACTCCAGGCCCAGGTGAGCACCCTGCGCGCCGGCCTGCGGGAGTCGCCGCCGACATCGGTCGACGGTTTCCTGGACCTGATCCGAAAGGTGGTCGTCGTGGACGAGACCGTGAAGCGGTACTTCAACGACAGTCAGCTCGCCGAACTGGCCGAACGTCGTCAGCAACTCGGCGAGCAGACCATCGCCGAGGTCGAGCGGGCCTGGAGCGAGCTGATCCCACGCGTGGAAGCGGCCGTAGCCTCGGGCATGGATCCCACCACTCCCGAGGCGCAGGAGATGGCCCGCGAGTGGATGGGGCTGCTCGAACAGTTCCACGGCGGTGACGAGGGACTGCGGGAGAGCCTGCAACGGATGTACGAGGACAACGCCGAGCAGATCGAGCAGCGCTACTGCGGACCCACCCAGGCCCAGCTCGACTTCATCGGCCGCGCCGAGGCCGCCCGGCGGAACGGGCGGTGACCCACGCCGCCCGCATCGCGCCACGGTGCGGGCGGTGCTCACTGCCGTGGCTGTTCCCTGTCGAACCGACGCAGTTCGCGGACCCCATCGGCGAGCGTGCGGTCGCCGAGAGCGTCGAGCACGGCCCGCTCGGCCTCGGCGGTCAACTCGGCGAAGTAAGCCTGCGTGTTCGCGGCGATCCGGCAGTCGTGCTCGTCCCCGGAACGGCAGTTCCAGAGCGGCTTGTCCCCCGCCGAACAGCGGTAGATCTCGGCCAGGGTGATCTCCTCCGCGGGACGCGCCAACCTGGCTCCGCCGGCGCGTCCCTTGGTGCACACGACGAGTTCGGCCCGGGTCAACGGGATGAGCAGCTTGCGCACCAGGCTGGCGTTGGTGTCCATCCGCTCGGCGAGCTGGGCGGAGCTCAGCGTCGGGTTTCCCTCCTCCTCGGCGACCGCGAGGATCAGCATCGCCGTCAGGGAACTGGAAAAGCGGATGTCCAGCACTGCGACGACACCTCCCTCATCGGCCGTCCCGGCGGCTCCGCCTCGACGGAGTCCCAGGTTAGCAACACCCGGCGGGAAGCCCCCACAAAGAAGTGTATCTTTGTCAATAACACTTTTCCGTGTGCACCAGGAGGACCTCCCCATGTCCGCTCGCGCAGCGCAGGCGCTGTCCCGACCACTCACCCTCGGCTCGGTGGAGTTGCCGAACCGACTGGTCATGGCCCCGATGACCCGTGCCCAGTCCCCCGGCGGGGTTCCCGACGAGAACGTCGCCGCCTACTACGCCCGGCGTGCCGCGGCCGGTACCGGTCTGATCATCACCGAGGGCACCTACGTCGACGCCCCCTCGGCCGGTGACCAGGAGAACGTGCCGCGCTTCCACGGTGAGCAGGCACTGGCCGGCTGGGGCGAGGTCGTCTCCGCCGTCCACGCGCACGGCGGAAAGATCATGCCGCAGCTGTGGCACGTCGGCATCCAGCGACGGGCGGGCACACCGCCGGTCCCCGAGGCCCCCTCGGTCGGCCCCTCCGGCATCGCGCTGGACGGGACTGCGGACAGGGGCGAGGCACTGTCCCTGGCCGACATCGAACGCCTCGTCGAGGCCTTCGCCGAAGCCGCGCGACAGGCCGAGCACATCGGCTTCGACGGCGTGGAGCTCCACGGCGCGCACGGCTACCTGATCGACCAGTTCCTCTGGGAACGCACCAACCGACGCACCGACGCCTACGGCGGTTCCCCGGTGGAACGCACCAGGTTCGCCGCCGACATCGTCGCGGCGGTGCGCGAGCGGGTCTCGGCCGACTTCCCCGTCGTGCTGCGGTTCTCGCAGTGGAAGGCCGACAACTACGACGCCCAACTCGCCGACAACCCGGACGAGCTGCGGGCGATACTCGCCCCGCTGAGCGAGGCCGGGGTCGACGCCTTCCACGCCTCCGGACGCCGCTACTGGGAACCCGAGTTCCCCGAGTCCGACCCGGAGCTGAACATCGGCGGCTGGACCCGCAAGCTCACCGGCAAACCGGTCATCACCGTGGGCTCGGTCGGACTGGACGCGGTGTTCGACCCCGCCACCCTCGGCGAGGGCGCGGGCACCAACGTGGCCAGCGTCGAAGGACTGGCCGAACGGCTGGAGCGCGAGGAGTTCGACCTCGTCGCCGTCGGTCGTGCGATGCTGGCCGACCCCGAGTGGAGCCGGAAGGTCCTGGAGGGACGCGAGACCGAACTCGTCCCGTTCACCCGCGAGGCACTGGCCACCCTGTACTGAGCCGGCCTTTTCCCTCCGCCCTCGTCCGAGGAGGCTACCGCCGCATCCCCTCGGGTGGGCCGGAGGCTAGGAGACCCGCTGTCCGACGGCGGCGTCGGGCACGACCGCCTGTCCCCGCGCGAGCACGAGGCGCTGCCGGTGCAGTGCGGTGATGTCGGACAGCGGGTCACCGTCGACGACGAGCACGTCCGCGGCACAACCGGGAGCGAGCCGCCCCACCCCCTCCAGCCCGAGAGCGCGGGCCGCGCCGGTGGTGGCCATCTCGACCACACGGGCGGGAGACCAGCCGACCGCCTCGACGTAGTAGCTCAGCGCACCGACGTAGTTGTCGAACACCGAGGTGGGCAGTCCCGCGTCGGTGCCGGGCACGAACCGTATTCCGTGCTCGTCCATCCAGTGGATCCGCTCCAGCACGGCCCGCGCGCCTTTCTCCCCGACCACCACCCGCTGGAAGCTCCTCCAGTCGGGCGGATAGGCGTGGCACACCGCGATGTCCCGTGCGGCGATCTCCCGGGCGACGTCCTCACGCAGGTCCGGACCGGAGTTCCGCGCACCCTGCCACGAGCAGTGCTCGATGGTGTCCACACCGGCCGCCGTCGCCGCGGCGATCGCCTCGGTGCCGTGCGCGTGCGCGGCCACGGGCAGCCCGGCCGCGTGGGCTTCTCCGACCACCAGGTCCAACTCCTCGGCGGAGAACTGGCTCTGCCAGGTGGGAGGCGAACCTGGGGTCATCTGCCCACCGGAGGCCATCACCTTGATGACGTCGGCGCCGAGCGCGACGTTGCGACGGATGCGAGCGCGGATCTCCTCGGGGCCGGAGACCTCACCACCGAAGAACCAGCAGTGCCCCTCCGGCGGCGTCAGCGGCGGACCCGATCCGAGCAGCCTCGGCCCCACGAGGTCACCGCGTTCGATCGCGTCACGCACCCGCAGCACCAGCCCGTCCCGGTCGCCGAGGTCCCGCAGGGTCGTCACACCCGCCCGCAGGGCCCGCTGCGCCCGACCGGCGATGCCGAGCAGCAGTTCCGCGTAGTCAGCTGCCCGGTAGCGCTCGAGCATCCCGAAATCCGCGTCCCAGGACAGGTGAACGTGGGCGTTGACGAGGCCGGGCAGCACGGTGCCGCCGACCGCGGTGCGGCGACACGTGTCCTCGGCCCGTCGTTCGACCTCGCGGCGGGGGCCGACGGCGCTGATCGTGTCGCCGTCGACGAGTACCGCGCCATCGGCGACGCGCTGTCCGGCCGGTCCGACTACGACCTGTTCGGCGGTGATGAGCTGTTGCATGCCGACCTGCTTCCGACGGTGATCGGGGGCTGGGGCGGAATTCCGCCCGCACCACGGTATCCGCCGGTGGCCGGATTCCGGTCCGCCCCGGGGAAACGGGCGAAACGTCGTGATCACACGATCGGTCCAGTCGGGATCCGATGACGGAGACGACGATGCTCCGAATCCGGCAGAGAACGGGCCCGAACGCTTATTCTTCTTCCCCCGGCTCCGCACAACGAGGCACCGACATGCCCTTTCTTCACGAATCATCCTACCATCGGATCCGAAGTGTTTCCGTACTACCGGAACACCACCAGAATTACTCCGAAAGCATCTGCAAACTCCCGAAATCGCTCCCATACAGTGATCCGCGACCGCCACCCGAAGAGGCGGTCGACAATCCGTGTCACGGAGACGAACAACAACGCATTGTCGGACCGGAGAGGCGAAACACGATGTTCACCAGCATGATCGCGGCAGGAATGGCGTTGTCCACCTTCTTCGCTCCCGCCACGGGAGAATTCAAGAACCCCCCCTCCGACGAGATAGTCATCGACGTCGCCACCGTGAACGGTTCCGGCTGCCCGGAGGGGACGGCCGAGGTGTCCGTCTCCCCCGACAACAAGGCCTTCACCGTCACCTACAGCGACTACCTCGCCGAGGTGGGCCCCGACTCCGACCCCACGGCTTTCCGGAAGAACTGCCAGCTCAACCTCGTCGTGCACGTCCCCCAGGGATTCACATACGGGATAGCCCGGGCCGACTACCGCGGTTTCGCCCACCTCGCTGAGGGAGCCACCGGCACCCAGAAGGCCAGCTACTACTTCCAGGGTGACTCCGAGACGACCCACACCAGCACGACGTTCGAAGGAGCCTACAGCGACAACTGGCAGGTCACCGACGAAACCGACATCGCCGACATCGTCTACAAACCCTGCGGGGTGCAGCGCAACTTCAACATCAACACGGAACTGCGCGTAGACGCGGGCAGTTCCGACTCCGAGGAGACCAGTTTCATGACCATGGACTCCACCGACGGGAGCATCAAGACCACCTACCACTTCTCCTGGAAGAAGTGTGAATCCTGAGAAAAACCGTGAAAGATTCCCGAGCGTTTCTCCCGACCCTTCCGCGAGGAAGGTCCGGGACGACGGAATAATCCGGTGACCCCGGTTTTCGGGAAGCGCTCCCCGAAGAGCCTCGCGGAACGGTTGTTCTCCGCCGGCTGCCAGAATGCTCCGCCCACGTGGAGCACGTGAGGGGTGCCCTTCGGTTCCGTCCCCGAAGGGCACCCCTGTTCGTCTTCCACCTCGGCCACCGTGCCCGAAACACTGCCCCCACGACGCCGCAGTGTTTCGCCCCTCCCGTCGGCAAGCGTCCGACGAGTCGACACGTTCCCACCCGGCCTCCCGGCGGCCGCTCCACTCCCGCGCCGTGTCAGCGCCGAGTCAGTGCCATGTCAGCCGTACCTCGTAGGTTCCGCACCCGAGAGGACGGAAACCCGACAGCCCTGCGACCGCGAGCCCGCCACGGGGGGGCACAAGCTGACTCCGTCGTTTTCGGCCACCGATGACAGAGAACGCGAGGGATCTGGTGTGAACATCGGAATACGGGACGTGTCCGGATACGTCCCCTCCACCGTCATCGACAACGACACGGTCGCGCGATGGACCGGAGCCGACGAACAGTGGATCGTCGACCGCACCGGCGTTCACGAACGACGGTATGCTCTGACGGACGAGAACACCTCCGCCCTGGCGGCCAGTGCGATCCAGCCTCTACTGGAACGCGCGGAGTGCCCCGTCGACGCGCTCGTCCTGGCGACCTCGACGCCCGACCAGCCCCAACCGGCGACCGCGGCGATGGTCCAGGCCTTGTTGGGGTTCGAACGACCTGTCCCCGCCTTCGACGTCAACGCGGTCTGCTCGGGATTCCTCTACGCACTCGACCTGGGGCGTTGCCTGCTCACGACACACCATGACTGGACCGCGGTCATCGTGGCCGGGGCCGACAAGTACTCATCGATCATGAACACCCGCGACCGGCGGACGGTCTCCCTGTTCGGTGACGGCGCGAGCGCGGCACTGCTCACACGCGTCCCCGACGACCGGGGCATCAGGAGCGTCTCCCTGATGGCCGACGGGAACGCGGCCGACCTGGTCAGAGTACCGGGCGGGGGATGCCGGCAACCCACCGACGGCAGCAAGGGCTCGCCCACGAACCACTTCGAGATGGACGGTCGTGCGGTGCTGGAGTGGAGCCTGAAGAACCTGCCCCGGGTGGTCGAGTCGGCCCTGGCGGAAGCGGATCTGAGCGCAGCGGATATCGACCGGGTCTTCCTGCACCAGGGAAACGCGCTCATGGTACGGCGACTCGCGGAGGAGCTGGGAGTGGACCACAGTCATGTCGCTCTCACCGCCCCTCGGTTCGGGAACACGGCCAGCGCCTCCATTCCCCTGACGATGAGTCACGACCGTCAGTACCGCGACTTCGCGCCGAACGAGAAGTTTCTGCTCGCCTCCGTGGGAGGCGGAATGACCGCCGGTGCCGCGGTCATCACATGGTAGTGAGCGGATGTCCACGACGAAGGGGCCGCCGATGACATTCGGGAAACGCTCCGTGGCCAGCCACGAGAACTTCGCCGCCAGGGTCGCGCTCATCACCGGGGGATCGCGCGGCATAGGGCGGGAGATCGCACTCACCCTCGGGGCAGCCGGAGCGACCGTGGTGCTCACGTACAAACGCAGTCAGGACGCGGCCGAACGAACGGCCGAGGAGGTGCGGCGCAGCGGAGGGCGGGCTTTCGCCGTGGCCGCCGACCTCGAGGTCACCGACGACATCGAGGCACTCTTCGAGTTCGTCACCAGACGCTGCGGGAGACTGGACATCCTCGTCGCCAACGCGGCGGCCTCGAGCTTCCAGCGGGTCATGGACGTGAAACCCCACCACCTCGAGCGTGCCTACGCGACGAACGTCCGTTCCTTCGTCCTCGCCGTCCAACGGGCGTTTCCCTTGCTCTCGGAAGCCGGCGGAGGTCGCGTCATCGCCATGACCAGCTACGGGAGCATGAGGGCCTACCAGAACTACGCCGTGCTCGGCCAGGCGAAGGCCGCCCTCGAAGCCTGGGTTCGTTACATGGCCTCCGAGTTCGCTCCGTACGGCATCAACGTCAACGCCGTGAACGGAGGACTCATCAGCACGGACTCCCTCCGGTACTTCCTCGACACAACGGACGCGGAAGACCGTGCGGCACTGGCGAAGCGCATCCCCAAAGAACGGTTCGGTCTTCCGGAGGAGGTCGCCGAGACCGTGATATTCCTGCTCTCCCCCGGAGCCGAGTACATCACCGGGCAGACAGTGGTGGTGGACGGCGGACTGAGCACGGTCGCACCCCCCTACGCGACGGAGCCACCCGGTGACCGGTGAACCGTCGTTCGGCGTTCGGACATGAACGCCCCTCGTCCGAGGAGCGGGCCGAACGACGGCGGCGCCCCCACCCGTTCAGGGTTCGGGTGCCGCTCGGCGAGTTCCCCCGCCACGGTGGAGACGAGTCGCCCCGGAACGGCCGCACCGCCGGTCGTTCACTCCAGCACGGCCGTGTAGACGGTGTTGGCGGACCGACCACCGGTGTAGGGGTTGTCGAAGGTGACGACGTGGGACCGCACCGTGGCGAACACCTCGGCCAGGGCCGCCGTGACCTCCTCCTGCGGCGGATCGTCCGACCACAGCGCGAACACCCCACCGGGACGCAGCTGACCGGCGAGCCGACGCAGCCCTTCGACCTCGTAGAACCCGGCGTGGCTCTGGTCCAGCACGTGTTTCGGCGAGTGGTCGATGTCGAGGAGAACGGCGTGGAAACGCCGCCGCGGCTGTTCGACGTCGAAACCGGTCCCGGAGTCCGCCATCGCGAAGAAGTCCCCGTGCACCAAACGGGTCCGGGGATCCGCGGTCAGCTCCGCGCCGAGCGGCAGCAGACCACGACGGTGCCACTCGATGACCTCCCCGAGGGACTCCACCACGTGCAGCGAGCGCACTCGTGGGTCCGCGAGCGCGGCGTGGGCGGTGTAACCGAGTCCGAGTCCGCCGACGACCACGTCGAGCTCGGCGGCCGAGGACGCGGCGAGCCCGAGCCGCGCGAGTTCGACCTCCGCCACCGTGAACAGGTCGGACATGAGGAACTCGTCGTCCAGTTTGATCTCGTGCACTTCCCGGTCCAACGTCCGGTCCCAGCGGCGACGCAGACTGACCAGCCCGATCGGCGTCCGGCGCCAATCGAGTTCCTCGAAACGGGCACTCACTGACGGCATCCCTTCCGTGCGACCACGCCGCGGTGCCGCTGACGTGCCGCGACACGCGGAGTTCGGAGCGTTGTCATCCAGTGGGGGACGAGTGGGACTGTCTTGCCGGGTGACCACACGTCGGTGACGAGCTCCCCTGAAGCATACGCGCGCCCGCGAGATATCCGTTCGCGGCAGGCTCCGGAGGCTGATACGTTCCGTCCCGCTCGGCCTGTCGAGGAGATGTGGACATGGTGATCGAGGACGACCTCTCGGAGTGATTCCGAAAACCCCGCGGTGATTCCACCCGCACGGCCACCGCGAACGCCGCCTTCGACGCGGCCGGCGCGTGGCCGGGTCTTCGTCCCTGTTCCACGCGCGGGCCCCTGGGGTCCGCCTCGCTCGGGAGAGCACTCGTCATGTCCGAGGCACCGATCACCTGTTCGAACCTGTCCTTTTCCTGGCCGGACGGCACTCCGGTCTTCCGGGGCCTCTCCTTCACCGTCGGACGCGGTCGCACGGGGTTGGTCGCGCCCAACGGTGCGGGCAAGTCCACGCTGCTCACCCTGATCGCCGGGCTGCGCCGACCCGACCACGGCTCGGTCGGAACCGCCGGAACAGTCGGCCATCTGTCACAGACCCTGCCGCTGGACGGTGCGTTGACGGTGGCCGACGCGCTGGAGATCGCCCCGGTGCTGCGGGCCCTGCGCGCCATCGAGTCCGGGGACACCAGTGAGGAGCACTTCACCACGGTCGGATCGGACTGGGACGTCGAGGAACGCGCCCGGGTCGAACTGGACCGTCTCGGCCTCGGTGACGTGTCGCTGGACCGCCGGCTGCACACGTTCAGCGGCGGACAGGTCGTCTCGCTCGGTCTGGCGGCCCAGCTGCTCAAGCAACCCGACGTCCTGCTGCTCGACGAACCGACCAACAACCTCGACCGCGCGGCGCGCCACCGGCTCTACGCCGTGCTCAAGGACTGGCCGGGATGCCTGCTGCTGGTCAGCCACGACCGCCAACTACTGGACCGGACGGACCGGATCGCCGAACTCCACCAGAGCGAGATGCGCTTCTTCGGTGGGAACCTCACCACCTACGAACGGGCCCTGCGCAACGAGCGCGAGGTCGCCGAGAGGAACGTCCGCCACGCCGAGCAGGAGGTCAAACGGGAGAAACGGGAGAGGCAGCGGGCACGCGAACGCGCCGCGCGCCGTGCCGGCACCGGTGCCCGCAAGGCCGGCTCCGGGGGGATGCCGAAGGTCGCCGCCGACGCCAGGCGACGACGAGCGCAGGAGTCGGCGGGCAAGGCGGACGACACGCACGCGCGACGCCTCGGTGAGGCCGAGTCCCGGCTCGAGGAGGCGGAACGGGCGCTGCGCGAGGACGAGACGATCTCGCTGTCCCTGCCCGCCACGAACGTGCCCACCGAGCGCGTGGTGTTCCTCGGGGAACGGATGCGGGTCGACTACGGCGGTCACCCCGTTTTCACCGGCGAAGGCGTGGACCTGACGATCCGCGGTCCCGAGCGCATCGCGCTGCTCGGCGCCAACGGGGCCGGCAAGTCCACGCTGCTGCGGGTGATCAACGGCGATCTCGAGCCGGAGGGCGGCCGGATCAGACGGGGCGAGGGTCGGGTCGCGTACCTGTCGCAACGGCTGGAGCTGCTCGACCCGGAACGCACGGTGGTCCAGAATCTGCGCGCCTTCGCACCGCGAATGCCGGAAACGCGGAGGATGCACCACCTGGCGCGGTTCCTGTTCCGGGGGCCGGACGTGCACCTGCCGGTCGGCGTGCTCTCCGGGGGTGAACGACTGCGCGCCACACTGGCCTGCGTGCTCAGCGCCGAACCCGCACCACAGCTGCTGCTGCTCGACGAGCCGACCAACAACCTGGACCTGGTCAGCATCGAGCGGCTGGAAAACGCGCTCAACGCCTACCGGGGCGCGTTCGTGGTGGTCAGCCACGACGACCGGTTCCTCACCGAGATCGGGGTGAAGCGCTGGCTGCGGCTGTCCGCGGGCACCCTGCTCGACGCGGAAGCGCCGGACGGTGACTGAGCACCGGGTGGACTCCCCGGTCAGGACGAGACCGCAGTTCGGGGAGCAACGCACCGCGCGGGGCGTTCGCGGCAACGTGCCCCCGGGAGGAGAACCTCGCCCCGCGTTCCGGGGACACCGCTCGCCACGGGCGAGCTCGGTTCGTCACCACAGGCATCTCACGCTGCGCCTCCGACGGGCCACACCACCGACGGCGACTACCGACGCGAGGGGCGTTCACGGTGCGCACACCCCGGCCAACAGCAGGGCCGCCGCTGTCCCTGCTCCAGCTCCTCCCGGCACCGACGGATACGACGCTGGCGGGTGCTGTCCTGTTTGGCGTCCTCGACCCAGCAGATGAACTCGTTACGCGCCAGCGGAGTGATGTCGTTCCAGGCCTCCAGGGCGGTGGTGCTGTCGACCAACGCGGCGCGCAGGTCCGCGGGCAACGCGTGCACCACCCCACCGGGCAGCGACCGAGTGTTCACGGCACCCATGATAGCCGGCCTCCGGCGGAAGCGCGAGGTTCTCACCGTCTCCGGAGCGAACCTGCTCGATCGTGCAGCACCGCGTACAAGCATGCGGGATATCCAACCCGCGAGAGTGACAGTCGGGCACAGCAGCCTCATTGGTTTCGGGATTCTGCGACGATGTCACCCGCTTACGATCAAGAGTGTTGACGATGTTAACAATCAATTCTAGGGTTGACCTGACCTCGCTAAGTATCATGACGCCCCATATGGTCCCGCCGCATCAAGTGTGGGAAGCTTCGTCGAGCACGACACTGGAGGGTTTAGCGTGCCACCAACTCCGAAGATCGTGGCGGGACGGTTCCGCATCCTCGGCCCCGTGGGGCGAGGAAACATGGGCGAGGTGCATCGCGCGGAGGATCTCAAGGCGGAGCCCGAATCCCCCACTCGGACCGTCGCGCTCAAACTGATCCTGCAACACCGCCTGAGCAACACCGCCGGTACTGACACTTCCCTGGTCCAGCGGTTTCAGCGCGAAGTCGCCATCATGAATCGGCTGGCCCACAGTCACCCCAACCTCGCCCACATCGTCGACGGGGACATCGACGAAACCGGACTACCTTACCTGGCGATGGAGTATCTCGAGGGGCGTGTGCTGCGTGACCTCATCGAACATCAGCCACAGACACCAGTTTCGTGGGTAGCCGCGATCGGAGCACAGATCGCTGACGGATTGGCGGTCGCACACGACGAGGGGATCGTGCACCGCGACCTCAAACCGGCAAACATCATGCTTCTTCGCGGTGGCCAACTCAAGATCCTCGACTTCGGCATGGGACGGATCGTCGGCAGTCCCGACAGCGAGAGGATCACCAGCACCGGCGTAACGGTCGGCACGGCGCGTTACATGGCCCCAGAACAGTTCACGTCGTCCAAGGTGTTGCCGGCCGCGGACCTCTACGCCCTCGGATGTATTCTCTACGAACTCTTGGTCGGCGTTCCCCCCTTCCACAGCAACAGCGCTCAGGAACTCGGGGAGAAACACAAGCACGACGAGGTGCCTCCGCTGACGCCGCAACGTTCGGACCTACCGGCCGGTTTGACGCGGTTACTCGACCAGCTGCTGGCAAAAGACCCCGCAGATCGCCCCATCGAGGCGGCTGTGGTCCGTGACGAGCTTCGGCCGTGGACTGACGACGAGACGACTGTGCCCGGCTGGGAGAAGTTCGCGCCGCGCCGCCAGCGGATCCCCGCCATACCCGCCGAACCGACGGAGAACGAAGAGAGCACGAACGGCCCATCGTCGAGTTCTGTGATGGATGTCTTCGGCATCCACGAAAACCTCATCAGGGAGTACCGTGCGTTCACCGAGGGCGGCACGGTCATCCGGGACGAACGCATCGCGGAGTTCGTCAAGAAGGAGCTCGACTCCAAAAAGCAGTGGCCCGATCCGTGGGTGTCGCTGAACCCTTTCTTCGCCTCCGGCGGAACCGTGCTCGAACTGGCTCAGGCCGGAGTGCTGCACGAAGAGTGCACGCGCATCTTCCAGTCCGGCAAGTCCGCGGACAGCACGATCTGCAGGGGTAAGCCGATCACCCTGCACCGACACCAGCGTGACGCGATCGAGGCCGCGCAGTCCGGTTCCTCGTACGTGCTGACCACCGGCACGGGCTCCGGTAAATCACTTTCCTACATCGTCCCGATCGTCGACAAGGTACTGCGGGAGCGGGAACACGAATCCGCGAAGGCCCGCAAACGAGTCCGCGCGATCATCGTGTATCCGATGAACGCACTGGCCAACAGCCAGCTCAACGAACTCGACAAGTTCCTGCTCCACGGCTACGGCAAAGGCCGTGAACCGGTCACCTATGCGCGCTATACCGGCCAGGAAAGCCAAGAGGCCCGCCAGGAGATCCGGGACAACCCACCGGACATCCTGCTGACCAACTACGTGATGCTCGAGTTGATGCTCACGCGGCCCGACGACCGCAAGTCCCTGATCAGGATGGCCGAGGGCTTGGAGTTCCTCGTCTTCGACGAGTTGCACACCTACCGCGGTCGTCAGGGAGCCGACGTGTCCCTGCTGATTCGGCGTGTCCGCGAAGCCTGCGGTAGCGAGAACATGCAGTGCGTGGGTACCTCGGCCACCATGTCAACCGAGGGGACCTTCGAGGACCAGCGACAGCTGGTCGCGAACGTGGCCACGACCATCTTCGGCACCGAGGTCAGTCCGGACAACGTCATCGGCGAGACCCTCCAGCGCGCCACCGAGGAAGCCCCCGAGGAGGTACCGGCTTCGCGGTTGAAGACCGCACCACCGCTGACCTATGCCGACCTCGTCGCCGACCCGCTCGCCCGTTGGATCGAGACCCGCTTCGGTCTCACCACCGACAGCTCCGGTCGTGTCGTACGCCAGCGACCGACACAGATCGAATACGCGGCCAAGGAACTGGCCATCTCGAGCGGCCGGACCGAGAAAGAGTGCACGAACGCGATCCGCCGAACGCTCGAAGCCGGGTCCCAGGCCGCGAATCCGGTGACAGGACGACCGTTGTTCGCCTTCCGACTGCACCAGTTCCTGTCCAAGGGTGACACCGTCTACGTGACCCTCGAGGAACCGAGCGAACGCCATCACACGCGGAACTATCAACGAGTGTTGCCGGGTTCAGACGGCAAGATCCTGCTGCCGACAGCGTTCTGTCGCGAGTGCGGTCAGGAATACCTCACGGTGTGGCGCAGGCCGAACCATGACGGAACCGTCGTCTACGAACCCCGGCGTGATGCCACCGCCTCCGGAGGCCGTGCCGAGGACGGATACCTCTACATCGGGAAGTGGCCGAGCACTGTTCAGGAGGCCGTCGACGACAAACGTCTGCCGGACTCGTGGCTGGAGCAGGACCAGCACGGCCACTCCACTGTTCGCGACTCGTACCTCAAGCGCCTGCCCAAGGCCGTAACGGTCGACGCGCTCGGCAACGAAGGACAGGGGGAGCTCGAGGCCACGTTCATTCCGGCACCGTTCGGGTTCTGTCTGCACTGCGGTGTCACCTACGAACAGGTTCGTGGCAAGGACTTCGCCAAGCTCGCCACGCTCGACCAGGAGGGGCGTTCCTCGGCCACCTCGTTGGTGTCGGCTGCGATCGTCCGTTCGCTGCAACAGGCGGAGGCCCTGGATCCCGAAGCTCGCAAGCTGCTGACATTCATCGACAACCGCCAGGACGCGGCGCTACAGTCCGGTCACTTCAACGACTTCGTCCAGGTGACCCAGCTGCGTGGTGCCCTGTATCGAGCGGTACTCGACGCCGGCGAGGACGGACTCCGTCACGAAGAGCTGGCCGCGCGGGTCACGAATGCCATGAAGCTCGACGTTGCCGACTACACCGGCACGAGCGACCTGCCGCCTTCCTTGAGACGCAACGCCGCGAAGACGCTGCGTGACGTCATCTCCTTCCGCCTCTATGTCGACCTACAGCGAGGCTGGCGTGTGACCATGCCGAACCTGGAGCAGACCGGGCTGTTGCGGATTGACTACGAGGATCTCGAGTGGCTTGCCGAGCAGGATTCCCGGTGGAGTGGCGCCCACGAGAGACTGCGGGGGGCGGACCCGCAGCAGCGCGCGGAGATCATGCGTGTGCTGTTGGATCACATGCGTCGCGAGCTGGCCATCGACGTGCAGTTGTTCCGTGACGAGTTCGAGAACCTACGACGTGCCAGCGAGGAAAGACTTGTCCCACCGTGGGTACTCTCGGAGAGTGACCGCCCGGCGATCGGCACAGCCTATCCACGTAGCTCCACACCGGGGATGGATCGTGCCGGTCTGTTCCTCTCCGGTCGCGGCAAGTTCGGCAAGTACCTCCGGCGCACTCACTTCAAGGACGTTTCCGTCGACGAGGCACAGGACATCATCGTTGACCTGTTGGAGACGTTGACCCGTGCCGAACTGCTGGTCAAGGTCACGTCCCAGCCCGAGTACGCCCGCCGTTACAAGCGGAAAGCCACGACCACCACCGGTTATCGGATCTCCGCCCGTGCCCTGGTCTGGCGAGCCGGTTCGGGCAAGACCGGCGTGCACGACCCGCTGAGCCGTACCTATGCCAGCGGGGACGGTCCGAAGGTCAACACGTTCTTCCGTGAGCTGTACCAGCAGACCGCGTTGGAACTCTCCGGTCTGATGGCCAAGGAGCACACGGCCCAGATCGCTCCCCAAGAGCGGGAAAAGCGGGAGGCCGAATTCCGCACCGGAGAGCTCAAGCTGCTGTACTGCTCGCCCACGATGGAGCTCGGTGTGGACATCTCACAGCTCAACGCCGTGCTCATGCGCAATGTTCCGCCGACGCCCGCCAACTACGCGCAGCGCAGTGGCCGTGCCGGTCGTTCCGGTCAGCCCGCGCTGGTCACGACCTACTGCGCCACCGGGAACAGCCACGATCAGTACTACTTCCGTCATTCGGATCGAATGGTCTCGGGAACCGTCGCGGCGCCCCGCTTGGACCTGGCCAACGAGGACCTGGTCCGTTCGCACGTGCAGGCGATCTGGCTGGCGGAGACCGGAGTCAAGCTCGGTGCGGCGATTCCGGCCGTCATCGATATCACGGACAGCGAGGAGGTCACCCGCCCGAACCCGACGCTGGAGCTGTACGAGGATATCGCCAACACGATTCGCGACCGCGACGCACAGCGCAGGGCGATCGAGGCCTCCCGCGAGGTTCTCGGGCAACTCTTCGAGCAGTTCGCCAGCACGACCTGGTGGGACCACCAGTGGATCGAGACGACCGTGCGCAACGCCCCGGACAACTTCGACCGGGCCTTCGAACGGTGGCGTGACCTGTACCGGGCAGCCGTGCAGGACCAAGCAGAGCAGAATCGCCGCGTGCTCGACCACACCCTGTCCGAACGGGAACGCAGGATCGCCACGAACAGACGCCGAGAGGCGGAGACCCAGCTGCACCTGCTCAAGAACGAGAGCGTGGACAGCAAGTCGGTCCTGTCAGACTTCAACCCCTACCGGTATCTGGCCGGTGAGGGCTTTCTGCCCGGCTACTCGTTCCCACGGCTGCCGCTGGCGGCTTACATCCCCCATCCACGTCGCTCTCACGACGGCGACTACCTGCAACGACCGCGATTCCTGGCCATCCGCGAGTTCGGACCGGGTGCGCTCGTCTACCACGAAGGAGCCCGCTACCAGGTCACGCGCATCCAGCTGCCGCCGGATTCCGCCGGCGACGTCGAAACCACCACCGCACAACGGTGTCACTGCTGCGGCTATTTCCACGACGCCCGCGACAACCCCGAGAAGTGCGAGCTGTGCGGGGAGAGATTGGGAGAGAAGACCCAGGGTCTCCTTCGGCTGCACACCGTCTACACCAAACGTCGCGAGCGCATCTCCTCCGACGAGGAGGAGCGCCGCCGTGCCGGGTTCCGTCTGGTGACCTCCTACCGCTTTCAGGACCACGGGGATCGCCCCGGTCGGCGGGACGCGATCGTCTCTGACGACTCCGGGAGGCTGGCGACCCTCAGCTACGGGGATTCGGCGACGGTGCGCATCACCAACATCGGCCGGCTGCGGGCCAGGGAGAACGAACCCGACGGTTTCTGGCTGGACCCCACGGATGGCCGCTGGTTGAACGAGCGGGAGGCCAAGGAGGCTTCCGGTGATTCCAGCGAGATGGCGGTGGTCGACGAGGAGGGTAACGAGAAGCGACGCAAGAAGCGGGTCATTCCGTTCGTCGAGGACCGCCGCAACATCATGGTGTTCAAACTCGACACCCCGCTGGACGAGTCGGTGGCCCTGTCTCTGATGTACGCCCTGGAACGCGGCATCGCGGCGGCTTTCGAGCTCGAGGACAACGAGCTCACCAGCGAGCTGCTGCCACCCGATGACGGACCACGGGACCGGATGTTGTTCACCGAGGCCGCTGAGGGAGGCGCCGGTGTGCTCCGTCGCATGCAGGCCGACCGTCACGCCCTGGCCACCGCGGCCAGGACCGCGCTGGAGATCTGTCACTTCGACGAACACGGCAACGATCTCGGAGGACCGGACACGGACCGCTCCTGCGCCAAGGGCTGTTACGACTGTCTGCTCTCCTACGGAAACCAGGTCGACCACGGCAAGATCGATCGCCACACGATCGGTGAGCTGCTGGTGCGGCTCGCTTCGGCCACCGCCCTCGAGACGGGACGTGGGGAGAGCAGGACCGAACAGCTCGAACGGCTGTCCGAGCGAGCCGAGACGAAGCTGGAGACCAGGTTCATGGCATTCCTGAAAGAACACGGTCTGCGGCTGCCGGACGAGACCCAGCAAATGGTCCCCGATGCCTTGGCCAAGCCGGACTTCGTCTACAGGCGGCAGAACGTGAACGTGGCCGTGTTCGTCGACGGACCGGTGCACGAGTACGCGAACGTGGCACAGCGTGACCGGGAAGCCGAGGACCGACTCATCGATCTCGGCTGGGAGGTGGTCCGCTTCCCGGCCGACTCAGACTGGTTCGAGATCGTCCAGCAGCACCCGAGCTACTTCGGTGCCCAGACACACGGCTGACCCACCACTTCGCTGTTGTTCTGAAACGAGACGTTACTGATGACCACGACATTCACCCCCGGTTCCCTGGTTTCCACCCGCGGGCGGGACTGGGTTGTGCTTCCGGAAAGCGCAGCGGACATGCTGGTGCTGCGCCCACTCGGTGGCAGTGATGACGACGTCACCGCTGTTTTCCCCGCCTTGGAGGAGGTTCGCGGGGCGGAGTTCCCACCGCCCTCGCCCGAGGACCTCGGTGACTCGCAGGCCGCCGGGCTGCTGCGCTCGGCGCTCCGCATCGGTTTCCGATCCGGTGCGGGCCCGTTCCGTTCCCTGGCCGGCATCGCGGTCGAACCGCGTGCCTACCAGCTCGTGCCGTTGATGATGGCCCTGCGACAGCGGACGGCGCGGATGCTCATCGCCGACGACGTCGGTATCGGCAAGACCATCGAAGCCGGTCTCATCGCCGGTGAACTACTCGCACAGGGCACGGCGCAACGACTGGCGGTGCTGTGTTCACCGGCACTGGCCGAGCAGTGGCAGGAGGAGCTGCGCACCAAGTTCGGCATCGACGCCGAACTGGTACTGGCCTCCACCGTATCCAAACTGGAACGTGACCTGGAACTCGGGCAGTCCCTGTTCGACAAGCACCCGCACGTGATCGTCTCCACCGATTTCATCAAGTCGACCCGCCATCGGGACGATTTCGTCAAGCACTGCCCGGACCTAGTCATCGTCGACGAAGCCCACACCTGCGTGACCGCGGACGAGGCGATGACCACGCAGAGTCAGCTGCGCCACGAGCTGCTACAACGTGTCGCCGCTGATGAGGAACGCCACCTGCTGCTGGTCACCGCCACTCCGCACAACGGCAAGGAGAGCGCCTTCCGCGCCCTGCTGGGGCTGTTGCGCCCCGAATTGGAGACCGCGGACTTCGAGACCGAGAGGGGCAGGCAACTGCTGGCGCGCCACTTCGTGCAGCGTAAACGCGCCGACGTCCGCCAGTTCCTCACCACCGACGACGGTCTGTCCGACAACAGCCTGCAGGAGAATACCTCGTTCCCCTCCGACCGGTACTTCAAGGACGAGACCTACAAGCTCTCTGCCGCCTACCGTGACCTGCTGGAAGACGCCATCGCCTACGCCAGTGAACGTGTGCGGGCGTCCGGTGAAGGAGACCGCAGGGAGGCGCGCATCGCCTGGTGGTCGGCGATCGCACTGCTGCGCTCGATCGTGTCCTCCCCACGGGCGGCTGCCCAGACTCTGCTCACCCGATCCGGCGCGGCCAACGCCGCCTCGGCGGAAGAAGCCGACCGGATCGGATCGCCGCCCACCAAGGACTCGGTCGACACCGACAGTCTCGAAGGCACCGATGTCGCCCCGGGCGCCGACACCGACGTGGCCGATGCCCGGCTGCGCGAGTTGGCCGAACGTGCCACGAAGTTGGAAGGCACCGCCCAGGACAGGAAACTCGCCGCGCTGATCAAGCACCTCAAGACGCTGATCGCCGAGGGGTACAACCCGATCGTCTTCTGCCGCTACATCCCCACGGCGGAGTACGTGGCTGAGCACCTGGACGGAAAACTCGGCAAGAACACCCTCGTTCGCTCGGTGACCGGGACCCTCTCCCCGCAGCAGCGTGTGCTGCGTGTCGAGGAGCTGGCCGAGGCCAGCGGGGACGATCCGGCGGCCCGGCGTGTCCTGGTGGCCACGGACTGCCTGTCCGAGGGCATCAACCTACAGCATCACTTCGACGCGGTGGTGCACTACGACCTGGCGTGGAACCCGACCCGGCACGACCAGCGGGAAGGCCGCGTCGACCGCTTCGGGCAGAAGCGCGACGAGGTCAAGGTCATCACGCTCTACGGTGCGGACAACGGCATCGACGGCAAGGTCCTCGACGTGCTGATCAACAAGCACCGGAGGATCCAGAAGACCCTGGGTATCTCGGTGTCGGTACCGGACGCGTCCTCCTCGAAGGTCACCGACGCGATCGTCGAGTGGGTGCTGATGCGCAGCAAGAACCCGGACCAGGCCGGTTTGTTCGAGATCGACACGCTCGAACACACCGTCAACGAGGTGGAGGCCGACTGGAAGTCGGCGGCGGAGAAGGAGACGATCTCCCGCTCACGGTACGCTCAGAACAGCATCCGCATCGACGAGGTTGCCCGGGAGGTCGCGGCAATCCGCGACACCATCGGCCGTTCCGATGAGGTCCGTACCTTCGTCCGACGCAGTCTGCGCGCGATGGACGGTGTGTTGTGGGAGGACGCCGAGGACGATTTCCACGCGGATCTCGGTTCCACTCCGGCGGGCCTGCGCGACGCCCTCGCACCGGTGCTCGGCAACGATGTGATCGAACGGAACAAACCCGTGCCGTTCCGTGACACCGCCGCCGTCGCCCGCGGCGAGGTCGCCCTGGTACGTACCGATCCGACCGTCGGTGCCGTGGCAGGGTACGTGCTCAACTCCGCGTTGGATCCGCAGGTGGAGGGCGCACGTCCGGCACGGCGGTGTGCCGTGATCCGCACGCGAGGGGTCTCGATCCGCACCACGGCCCTGCTGGTGCGCTACCGCTTCCATCTCTCGCTGCCGACCCGCGGTCAGGAGCGGCAGATCGTCGCCGAGGACGTCCGGGTGTTGGCGTTCAGCGGATCCCCGACGAACGCGAGCTGGTTGGCCTCCGAGCAGGCGGTGGGACTGCTCGATGTCGAACCCGACGAGAACACCGACCCGGACTTCGCGCAGAACACCATGCACCGCATCCTGAACGACCTGCCGACCGTGCAACCCCAGTTGGACTCCTACGGTGACGAGCTCGCCGACGAACTGTTGGCCTCGCACCGCCGCGTACGCCAGGCCTCCGGCGAGATCGTGCGCGGGGTCCGCGTTACTGCCCAGAAACCCGCCGACGTCCTCGGCACCTACGTGTACCTGCCGGCCTCGGGAGGGGCCGCCTGATGTCGTCGATCACTCGCAACCAGGTGTTCTCCGCCGTCCACACCATCGGCAGCCTGCTGCCCGCCGATCTGCTACTACGTGTCTCCGAGGGCAAGGACATCTCCGGAAGCACCCCGTCGGACTACCGCGTGGTCGGTGCCCGTTCGGTGCGTGACGAGGCCGAAAGGCACTGGGAGTTCCTACGGTCGGTGTGGGCGGACCTGCGGACGAAGCTGCCCGCCGCACCACAGGGCGAAGCCCCGGCCGACCCGACCGGGCTGGCCGTCTCACAGTGGTTGATGCCGCTGTTCACCGAGCTCGGTTTCGGGGAACTCACTCCGCTGGCCGAGGGCATTCCCGCGGACAACGACAGCAAGACCTTCCCGATCACGCACCGCTGGAACCACGTTCCGATCCACATCGTCTCCTGGAACTCCGAGCTGGACAAGCGCCCCGGCGGGGCCGGCAGCGTACCGCCGCAGTCGCTGGTGCAGGAACTGCTCAACCGCACCGACACGCACCTGTGGGGGGTGGTCACCAACGGCAGACAGGTGCGGATCCTGCGGGACTCCAACGCGCTGTCCACCGCCTCCTACGTCGAGTTCGACTTGGAGGCCATCTTCGACGGTGACCTGTTCAGCGAGTTCGTGCTGCTCTACCGGATGCTGCACGTCTCCCGGTTCTCCGTCGCCGACGGCTCCGGCCCGGCGACCTGCTGGCTGGAGCGCTGGCGCTTGGATGCCATCAGCTCCGGGACCCGTGCCCTGGACCAGCTGCGTGAGGGGGTGGAGAACGCGGTCACCACGCTCGGCACCGGTTTCCTACGTCATCCGGCGAACACAGTGCTGCGCGAGAACGTGGCCCCCCAGGAGCTGCACCGGGCGTTGCTGCGTCTGGTATACCGGATGCTGTTCCTGTTCGTCGTCGAAGATCGCGGCGTGCTGCACCCGAGCCCCACGGCCGAAACCGAGGAGGGCAAACGCGCCGAGGAGTTGGCACGCGAACGTTATGCCGAGTACTTCTCGACAGCGAAGCTGCGCGCGCACGCCCGCCGTCGCCGTGGCAGCACGCACGACGACCTGTTCCGCGCCTTGCGGCTGGTTCTCGACGCGCTCGGCGAGGAGCACGGCCGTCCCGAACTCGCGCTGCCCGGACTCGGCGGCATTTTCGACCGTACCGAGGCCGACGCGCCGCTCGAAGGTCTGTCGCTGTCCAACGAGTACCTGTTGAGCGCGATCCGGCACCTGTCCCAGGTGCGTGATCCCACGTCGAAGCGGCTGCGCACGGTCGACTACCGACACCTGGACGCCGAGGAGCTCGGCTCGATCTACGAGTCGCTGCTGGAACGCGTGCCCCGGCACAGTGCGGTGGACCGGGAGTTCACCCTGACCGGGGTCGCCGGCAACGAGCGCAAGACCACCGGTTCGTACTACACCCCGGCCTCGCTCATCGAGTGTCTGCTGGACAGCACGCTCGACCCGGTCCTGGATGACGCGGTCAAGCGCGGTGAACAGCGCACCCCCCAGGTGGGAAACACCGACCCTTCCGAGAGCATCGTCGCCGAGCTGCTGTCGTTGACGGTGTGCGATCCGGCCTGCGGTTCGGGGCACTTCCTGCTCGCAGCGGCACGTCGTATCGCCAAACGGGTCGCCTCCGTGCGGGAACGCAACCCGGAGCCGACCATCGACTCCGTGCGTCAGGCTCTGCACGAGGTCATCGCCCGCTGTATCTACGGCGTGGACCTCAACCCGATGGCGGTGGAGCTCGCCAAGGTCTCGCTGTGGCTGGAGGCCATGGAACCGGGCAAGCCGCTGAGCTTTCTCGACGCCCACATCAAGGTCGGCAACGCACTGATCGGCGCCACCCCTGCGCTGATTCGCAAGGGAATTCCGGACGAAGCGTTCAAGCCGATCGAGGGCGACGACACGAAGGTCGCGCGCTCACTGCAGAATCGCAACAAGAAGGAACGTCACGGCCAGTATGTCCTGTTCGAGACCGGAACCGAGACGAAGGTCGTCAACACCGCGTTTGCCGACAGCCTCCGTGACATCGTGGACGCACCCGCCGCCACTCTGTCCGAGGTGCGTAAACAGGAGGCCGACTACCGGAAACTGACCGGCTCGACGACGTACTCGTTGGCCCAGCACATCGCGGACGCGTGGTGCGCGGCGTTCCTGTGGCCCAAGACCTCGGAAGCTCCCTTGGCCGTCACCCACGACGTGTTCACCGGACTGCAGGATCCCGACACCGACGCGGCACCGCGGCGTACCCACGAGGAAATCCGCCGGCTGCGCGAGCAGCACCGATTCTTCCACTGGCACCTGGAGTTCCCGGACGTGTTCACCGTCTCCAAGGAGGAAGGAGCCAACGGGGACCACGGTTGGAGCGGCGGTTTCGACTGCGTGCTGGGCAACCCGCCGTGGGAGCATCTGGAACTCAAGGAGCAGGAGTTCTTCGCATCACGTGCCCCGGAGATCGCGAAGGCGAGCGGCGCGAGGCGCAAGCAACTCATCAACGAGCTCTCCACCGCGAATCCTGATCTCCACCACCACTACGCCGCTACCAAACGTCAGATCGACGGCACACGTCACTTCATCGGCAACTCGACCCTGTTCCCACTCTGCGGAAGGGGACGCATCAAGACCGACACTGTTTTCACCGAAGAAGGCCACCGACTTACCGGCCCCCATGGACGCATGGGCGTCATCGTTCCGACCGGCATCGCCACCGACGCGACGACGCAGCACTTCTTCAAGAACCTCGTCGAGACCGGCACGCTCGCCGCGCTCTACGACTTCGAGAACGCATCCGGCCTCTTCACTGATGTGCATCGCTCGTACAAGTTCTGTATCCTGTCCCTGACCGGAGGCGGGATCCGCACGCAGCAGGGCAGCTTCGCGTTCTTCCTCCACGACCCGGCGGAGCTCGATGACGCGAACAAGGCGTTCTTCCTCACACCGGAGGAGATCACGCTGCTCAACCCCAACACCGGCACGTGCCCGGTTTTCCGTTCCCGGCGCGATGCGGAGATCACGGTCGACATCTACCGTCGCGTGCCAGTGCTGGTCAAGGAACCCGACGAACGGGGCCGGGGCGGCAGCAACCCCTGGGGCGTGTCGTTCATGCAAGGCCTGTTCAACATGACCAGCGATTCCCACCTCTTCCACACGCGCGAAGAATTGGAGCAAGACGGCTGGCAACTCGACGGCAACGTCTTCACCAAGGACAACAAGCGGATGCTACCGTTGTACGAGGCGAAGATGCTGCACCACTACGACCACCGCTGGGCCAGCTACGACGCCAACGACAACGCCCGTGAGTTGTCGCTACCGGAAAAACAAGATCCAACCACAGTCGCGCTCCCGCGCTACTGGACCTCCGAACACGATATTCCCACCGAAAAAAGGGACGGAAAAGGCAACACTCGCTACGAATCGGGTGTCACTTCACGTCTCACATCGAAGAACTGGGATCGTGAATGGCTTTTAGGCTGGCGCGATATCTGCCGAGCGACCGATATACGCACCATGATTTCTTCAATCCTAGGAAAAAATTATTCACCTGAAGGTGGAACCCTTCTTGCTTTGCCGCAGAAAGCAACCGATAAAGCAACCGCTCTTTTGGCGCAGTGGAACTCTTTCGCTTTTGATTTTGTAGCCCGCCAGAAAGTCGGAGGAACCCACCTCAAATATTTCACGATCCGACAACTACCAGCGCTAACTCCAAGTAGCGTCGAGCAACACGACCACTTCATCACCCCCCGGGTCCTCGAGCTCACTTACACCGCCTACGACATGACTCCGTTCGCCCGCGACCTCGACGACACCGGCCCGCCGTTCCGCTGGGACGAGGAGCGCCGGGCGGTGATCCGCGCGGAGCTGGACGCGCTGTTCTTCCACCTCTACGGAATCTCTCGGGAGGATGCCGACTACATCCTCGACACGTTCCCCATCGTCAAACGCAAGGACGAGGCCGAGTACGGCACCTACCGCACCAAGGAGCTCATCCTCGCCGAGTACGACCGCATGGAGGCCGCCGGAGTCTCCCTCGACACACCGCTGGTCGACGGCGACCACTACACCTCCACCCTCACCCCGCCTCCCGGCCAAGGTCCCCGCCACCCGAGCCGGAGCACCTCGTGATCGGCACTGATCCGACCGAACCGCTCGGCGAGCTCACCCCAGCCTCCACGCGGGGACAGCATCGCTTCCGGAGGTCGTCGGACAAGGAAGACCACCCTGATACCGAGGCGTTGCCGATCACCGCCGGGACGCGGACATCGGAGGAGGTGGAAAGGCGGGCGCGAGACTCGTTTCCCGATCACGAAACAACCCCATAATCCGAGATCACGTCGATATCATTCCCCTATGGCGCACGGAGACTACCCCGATTTTCAGCTCAAGCTGCCCCACGGCGGACCACGGGCCAGCGGGCGGTTGCTGGCGGACAAGGGAACCAACGGGAGTCAACAGTTCCTCGTGCTCGCCGGCTCACCGGTACGGTCAAAGGTCGTGCCCTCGTTCTCCTCGAACCCGAACGAGTCCTACCGCCTGCGCGAGGACCTGATCGAGGAGGGCGTGATCGTGCAGTCCGATGAACACCCCGGCTATTACGAGTTCGTCCGGAACCACACCTTCGGTTCTCCGTCCTCGGCGGCTTCGGTGATTCTGGGCAGCACGGTAAGCGGTTACACGTCGTGGAAAACCACTGACGAACGCCCACTGGGTGATTTTCTGGCCCTGCCTCCCTGGGGACCCAGCCGGGCGTGGCTGGTGCGCGGCTCGAACGTCTTCGGGTGGGACCTCGTCCAGCGACTCTGGCTACGGGAGGGGCTCGTCAGCCTGGCCGCCACTCACCTACGTGAGGTCGACCAACTCATCAGCAAAGAAGAGCTGCGCACCATCGTGGACGAGGACTACGAGGGTGTTCTCACCTACAACCAACGCCAGCGGATGATCGACGAGCTGTACCTCTTCCTGGCCAGGATGAAACCGGGCGACAGGGTATGCACGATCTCCGAAGGGGCTTTGTACCTCGGAGAGATCACCGGGGACACCGACCGAGTGCGTTCCGAGGGCAACAGGTCAAACCTACGCCGCCCGGTGTCCTGGAACGAACCCGGTTTCCCCTACGAGGAACTGCCGGAGGAACTGCAGCAGAAGCTGTCCATCCAGCTCGACGTCGTCGACCTCACACCGGTCAAGGCCTACGTCGACGGACTCGGCCGCAGCGACGAGGAGCTCGCCGCCGACACCGAGGGCAGCGACCCCGAAACCGACACCGCTGCCCTGATGGTGCGGCGCGAACTCGAACTGCCCGAGCCGACAGACAAGCTCGCCAACGACCTCCTGGTGCACGACGTGGCGTGGCTGCGGGAGATCCGCGAGCTGCTCTGGGACGACAAGCAGCTCGTCTTCCACGGCCCGCCCGGCACCGGCAAAACCTATCTCGCACTCAAACTCGCCGAGTTCTTCGGCGGTGGTCCCGAACAGGTTTCACTCGTACAGTTCCACCCGTCCTACTCGTATGAGGACTTCTTCGAAGGGTTCCGGCCGCGAGAAGACCCCGGAACCCGGGAGGTGGCCTTCCGACTGCAGGACGGACCGCTGCGCGAACTCGCCGACCACGCCTCGCTGGAAGGCAATCGGCACCTGCCACACTTCCTAGTGATCGACGAGATCAACCGTGCGAACCTGGCCAAGGTGTTCGGCGAACTGTACTTCCTGCTCGAGTACCGCAACCGCTCGGTGCGGCTGACCTACTCCGGGGACGACTTCGCGCTGCCGCCGAACCTGTTCATCATCGGCACCATGAACACCGCCGACCGATCGATCGCCCTGGTCGACGCGGCGATGCGACGACGGTTCTCGTTCGTCGAACTCTCCCCGAGCACCGAACCCACACGTGGTCTGCTGCGCCGCTGGCTCGCCGAGCACGAACGCGAATCCGAACCGGCCGACCTGCTCGACGAGCTCAACCGCCGGATCCCGGACCCCGAGTTCCGCATCGGCCCTTCCTACCTCATGAACAGGAGCGTCTACCGAGAAGGCGGGTTGGAACGCACCTGGCGCACCAAGATTCTCCCGCTCCTCGAAGAACACCACTACGGCGAGGGCCTCGACGTCGAACACCGTTACGGTCTCGCCGCCCTGTGTGCCGCACTCGGCAACGAGACGACGTCATGATCAACCTGTCGCTGACCGAAAACGCCCCGGCGCGAACCGTGTCGCTGCCCGAGGCGGTCGGGCGAGCCCTGGCCCACAGCGGGATCGTCGACGCCTCCCCACATCCCGACCGTGCCGGCTACTGGCAGCTGCGTGCCGCCGGTGTCATCGGCACCGCCCGCATCACCACCGACGACGACACGGTCGTCGTGCACATCACCCCGAAAGTGCCCATCGCGCGAGTGCTGTTCCTGCTCGAATACCGCCGCAGCTGCCGGATCTGGCTCGACGAAACCGTGCCCGCCACCGACGAGCGGGACCTGCTTGCCGTAGTGGCCCGGCTCTACGCGGCGCGAGCCGAACACGCCGTACGGCAAGGCCTCATGCACGGCTACCGGGAGACCGACGAGACCACGCACGTCATGCGCGGCCGCCTGCGGCACAGCGACCAACTCCGCGCGCACCACGGCAGACCACTACCGCTGGAGGTCACCCACGACGAACACACGACCGACATCACAGAGAACCGCCTACTGGCCAGCGCGACGCGGGCCCTGCTCCGCATCCCCACCGAACTCCCGGAGGACGTCCGCCTGCGCCTACTCCACCTGCGACGTCGTTTCTCCGAGATCACGCCGCTTCCCCGTGGTCAGCGACTCCCCAACTGGCAACACAGCCGGCTCAACGCCCGCTACCACCATGCACTTCGGCTGGCCGAACTCGTCCTGCGCGGCAGCTCTGTCGAACACCGACCGGGCCATCTCGCCGTGCACGGCTTTCTCGTGGACACCGCGAAGCTCTTCGAAGACTTCGTCACCGTCGCGCTGCGGAACGCCCTTGCCGAAGAACCCGGTCACAGCGTGCTGCAGGAACACGGCCATCTCGACGAAAACCACGCGATCCCGCTGACTCCCGACTTCGTGCACTATGCCCCAAGCGGCGAACCCCGTGCGGTCGTCGACGTCAAGTACAAGGCAGAACGTCCCTCCGGCTACCCGAACGCGGACCTCTATCAGATGCTGGCCTACTGTGTCGCGTTCGGCCTGCGCGCGGGACATCTCGTGTACGCCAAGGGGAACTCCGCCCACGGCACGCACCGCGTCAGACGCGCGGGAATCACGATCCACCAACATGCTCTGGAGCTCGACCAACCACCACCTCAACTGCTGGACGATGTCGACCTGCTCGCTCGACGGCTCACCGAAAGGAGCTGATTCCACCCATGGCCCAGCTCGCCTTCGCCTCCAGCTTCTGGGAGACCTACGACCGGCTCGAAAAGCCGGTCAAGGCCGGTGTCCGCAAGGCGATGGCGAAATTCCAGCAGTTACCCATCGCCGAACTCTACGCGGACAAGGGACTGCATCTGGAGTCGGTCGAGAACGCCCGCGATCCACGGGTACGAACCATCCGCATCACCCAGTCCTATCGGGGCGTGGTGCTCGCACCGGACGACGGCAGTGACATGTTCCTGCTGTTGGCCGTGGACTCCCACGACGAGGCCTACAACTGGGCGGCGAAACGCCTGTTCACCGTCAACACCGCCACCCGCGGTCTCGAGGTGCGCAACGTCGTCGCCCTGGAGGAGCTCACGCCCTCGCTGGAAACCGCAGCGGCCGAAGCCCCGGAACTGCTCTTCGAGAAGCATTCCGACACGGTGTTGCGCCAGCTCGGTATCGACGACCAGGTACTGCGTGCCGCCCGGGTCATCACCAGCACCACACAGCTGGAGGCATTCGGAGGTCTCCTGCCGGAGGACCAGTTCGAAGTGCTACAGTACCTCGCCGAAGGCTTCAAGCCCGACGACGTCTACCGCGAGATCGTCGCCGAACGTCGTCCTGCCGACGCCGACTCCAATGTCGACGACAGCCTGTCGATGGCCATCACCAACACACGCGGTCGGATCACCCTGGTGAACGGCCCCGAGGAGCTCGAAGAGATCCTCAACCAGCCCTTCGCCGTATGGCGGGTCTTCCTGCACCGCTCACAACGTCGCGTGGCCTATCGGAACTCCTACAACGGTTCCGCCCAAGTCACCGGCGGACCGGGCACCGGCAAAACCGTTGTCGCGCTGCACCGGGTCAAACACCTGTTGTCCCGCGATCCCAAAGCCCGGATTCTGCTGACGACGTTCACCAACGCGCTGGCCACGAGTCTGCGGGACAACCTGCGGCGACTCCTGGAGGACGACACACAGCTGGAACGTGTCGAGATCACCACGGTTGACTCACTCGCCCACCGCGTCGTGCGGGAGCACACCGGAAGTGCTCCGTCACCGATCGGTGACGCCGACGAACGGCACCTGTGGCGCCGCGTGTCGCGCAAACTCGGACTACCCTGGTCCGAGCAGTTCCTGACCCAGGAGTATCGCCACGTCGTTCTCGCGCAGAACATCCGGACTGAGGAAGAGTACCTGGCCGTCAAACGCCGTGGTCGTGGTTCACAGTTACGGACGGCACAACGCAAACAGCTCTGGCGTGGAGTCGAGGCGTTCCACTCCGAGCTGGATGCTCAGGGAAAGCGCACCCACATGCAGATCTGCGCGCACGCCGCCACCGTGCTCGGCGCGGAGCAGCAGTTCGACCACGTGGTGGTCGACGAGGCCCAGGACCTGCATCCGGCACAGTGGCGCCTGCTGCGCGCCGCCGTGCCGATGGGAGCCGACGACCTGTTCATCACCGGTGATCCGCACCAGCGGATCTACGACAACCGGGTCTCACTGCGTTCTCTGGGCATCAACGTCACCGGCCACAGCAGCCGACTACGGTTGAACTACCGCAGCACGGCGGAGATCCTGAGCTGGTCGGCGAAACTTCTCGGCAACGAACCTGTCGACGACCTCGGGGGTGATGGTTCGGACAGCCTGATCGGTTACCGCTCGCTGTTGAGCGGTCGCCGCCCGCTCGTGACCACTCACTCCTCGGAAAGTGAGGAAGTCGCCGCCCTTATCAAGCAGGTCCGTTCCTGGCTCGATCAGGGCGTGCTGACCAACGAGATCGCGGTGTGCGCACGGTTCAACGTGCTGCTCGACAAAGCAGCGGAGCACCTACAGGCCGACGGTGTGCCCGTCGTCCGGGTGAAGAACCGCCCCGCTACCGAGGACGAAGGTGTGCGGTTGGCAACGATGCACGCGATGAAGGGGCTCGAGTTTCGGTGTGTCGCCGTGATCGGAGTGACTGCGAAGGCCCTTCCCTTCGAGCGGGACATTACGCCGCACGAGATCGACGCCCAGCAGCACCGCAACGACCTGTTCAAACAGCGCTGCCTGCTCTTCGTCGCCTGTACGCGCGCCCGCGAGGAACTGGCGGTCTCGTGGAGCGGCACACCAAGCCCGTTCCTGCCGGGCGGAACAGCGTGATCCTGGTAAACAGCACGAGCTCCAGGGAGTTGGACACTACTCCGACAAGGTCACAGTGCCATCGGCGAGACCTGAGATGAGCTGGCGGGTGAGCCGCGTGTTGATTTCCACGGCTTTGTTGAGCTCAGACTCCCACTCCGTGAGGCGACGGAAGGCCGCACCGATACGGCGTTGCTCATCGATCCCGATGACCGGGATCTCGGCCCGACGAATATCGATGCGGTGCACGCCCGAAGCGGTAACGGAGTTCGCCGCGTGTCCTCCGGCACGGAGCTGACCGGAGAGGAACCAGGGGTCCAAGCGTTCGGTGTCCACCCGAATCAAAAACAGGTTCGCTCCGAGTGACCACTCCTCGGTGTCTATCACCCGTGGGACGGTGTGCCCCTCACCGGCGGCGACCACGGGCACCACGAGATCACCACTGCGCAGGGGCACTGCCTCGGCATCCTCGGAACACCGCAGCCTCGGTTCCGTTCCGGTGACGACGTCGTTGCCGGTCAACACCAGCCGCCCAGTACCGTTTTCGTCGGCATCGACCGGGCTGGTTTGCCGAATGAGTCCGAGAGCACCGACTTTGGCCAGTTCGCCGACCGTGGTGACCGCGCGGGGTACGGGCTCGGCGTCCCGGAGGTCGAGCCAGTCGCCCGCGATCCTGTCCAACAGGCGGCGCAGTTCCGCCCGATCGCGTTCCATCTTGGTAAAGTCGACCTCACGCGGTGGTGCGGGGAGATGCCGTACCGGGGTGAAGTCCACCTCCTCGCCGAGCAGCTCGATCGGCTCGGTGACACGCCGCCGTGCGGGGAGGTCTCCGACACCGGTGTCGTGCTGGAACAGTCGCCAAGCCTCGAGAATCTCGGAACCGATCACCGACCAATCCACCTGACCACGTCGTGCGGGTTGGTGGTGTCCGGTATCCATCAGTAGCACCGGGCCGACACCTTCCGTGTCAGGCCGGCGCAGCACCCAGAGGTGAATCGCGATGCCAGTCGACATCAACACGCCGGCTGGCAGGGCGAACACCGCCTGAAGGACACCACGCCGCACGAGTTCCTGCCGGATCGGCCGTCCGGAACGACGAGCAGCCGCGCCAGCCGGCATAGCGAGGACGACCGTGCCGCCGGGTTTCACATGAGCCAGGCAGTGCTGCGCCCAGGCGAGTTCGGGCTCCCCCTTGGCCGGAATCCCGAACGTCCAACGCGGGTCCACCTTCAGTTCGTCATATCCCCAGTCGCGGTAGCCGAACGGTGGGTCACATACGACCGCATCAGCACGCAGGTTCGGAAACATGTCCGAGCGCAGTGTGTCAGCGACCCGAACGGTAGCCGTGATGTCACTTAGCCGGGATTCGGCGAGAGAAGCCAGCGAGGCCTCGATCTCCTGACCAGCAACCTCCGTCGCACCGGCGTTCACAGCGGCCCGCAGCACATTTCCGGCTCCACAAGCCGGGTCGAACACCGTTCCGGAGGCCCCAGCCAGCTGCACCATCAGTTCGGCGAGTTCCGGTGGGGTCACAAGATGCTGGCGCTGTTGACGATTGAACAGCATCGAGATCAGTAATTCGATCAGCTCACCGGTGTCTTCGTCGCCGACTTCCTTCAACGCGGCTCTGATCGTCTCCGGCAGCTCAACCGACTCCGGAGCTCGTAGGTGGGAAGCGACCTGGGCGACCAATTCGACCACATCACGTTCACCACGAGCGGCATCGAGCGCGCGCCACAACGCCTCGTGTGGCGGCAACTCCGAGAGTTTGCCCTGTTTCCGCAGCCAATTGCGCACTTCAGCAAGGGAGAACACCGGATTGTTCCCAGCCCCCAGCACAGGTTTGGGAAAGTCCGGGTACCGCCGTCGCCAGTTGCTCACCGCAGCCCGTCCCACGTCTGCGATCCGAGCGATCTCCGCCGCGGTCACCAGCGCCTCATCTGACATGCCCACCTCCCACAGAAGTAGGCGTTAGCCTAACATTCGGGGAGTTGCATGTTAACTAAGCACACATACCATATTTACTCCATCCGGGCCACATTGGGGTAGATACTCCGGTTCTGGAGATCCTGGTCAGTCTCCACACGCCCGAGATCGGACCCTCTCGGAGATCTCGCCCATGGGGTCAACCCCCACACCCCACCGGACCTCATGGGGCAACAACGAGACTTGACTTTATGTTTACCATGTTCACAGATTATAATCCAGTCTACTGCGTTAACATCACCATGAGGTCAACACCCACACTCGGAGTTCTCCACCACCCTCCCGTGTTCCGGGACAGTGGGTACTCATCACGTCCCCGCCAACAGACCTCGGGAGCACACCACGAACAACACGTCTCTGACCACACCGGAAGGCAAGCACTCACGGCATCTCCACTGGAACGAAGGGAGACACGACAGTGCACCCCTCTCGTAGCAAGGCTCCTGCCGAGCTGAACGAAGTCGATTACGCGAACAGGCGCCTGACAACGAGAACGTACGTATCACGCAGCTTCCGTACACCATTCGGTAGAGATCGAGGGTACCCCGGGCGTTACATCTACCGTGTCTTCGACGAACCCTCGAACGATGAGGACGGCAACTGGGATTGGACATGTGAAGTGGTCTCCACGACACCAGGCAAACGAAAGCAGCTACAAATCCACGTGGCCCGTTCGGAGGGAGTCGTCCGCCAGTTACTGATACAGCAGGTACCCACGAACGGCGACAACACGAGACTCAAGACGATCCTGAAACTGGACCGTAACCAGGCGAGCGCTCTCATCGAGACACTTCGCGCTCTCGACGGTATACCCATTGAAGACGAAAAAACGGTTCACGTCGATGACCAGCTGCTTCGGGGTCTCTTCGCGGACCCCACAGCCATCCCCAGCCTCTATGCCCAGGATCCGAAGCGGTTCCGCGCCCAGATCGAGGACGACGCCGATGCCGAGGACGTCATCGCACTGCGCCATCGCCGGAATATCGTGCAGCGCATGCGCGAGTGGCTGTATGACGAGGACGCGTTCAACACCGAGGCGCAGAAAGCCGGCGGCCAGGAACGCGCCTGGCAGAGGCTGCTGGAGGACAACCCCTGGATACTTGGGATCGGTCTCGGTGGTCAACTCCTCACCTCGTGGGACACCGAACAGCTCGAGCAGACCGTCAAAGGGTTTGACATCAAGGGTGTGGGCAAGAAGGCCGATGCTCTCCTGCGTACCAGAGGCACCATCAGCTCGCTCACATTCGCCGAGATCAAACACCATCGCACGCGACTCCTCGACAGTAAGGAGTACCGTGCCGGCTGCTGGGGCCCTTCGAAAGAGCTCACCGGAGCGGTCATCCAGGCCCAGCAGACCGTCCATATGGCCCGCAACACCCTCGACGACTATCTCCCGGACACGTCGGAAGACGGAGAGCAACTTCCCTCCGGAACCTTCACCATCCGCCCGAGGTCCTTCGTCATCGCAGGTACTCTGGAAGAGTTGACGGGAGCTACCGGCAGACCAATACCGGAAAAGTTCCGAAGCTTCGAGATGTTCCGACGCAATCTTCAGGCACCGGAAGTGGTCACTTTCGACGAACTCGTCGCCCGCGCCGAGTGGCACGTCGAGTCGGCAGCGGGAAAAGCAGCCGAGCACAGTCAGGAGACCACGGAAAACCCTCCATCAACTTCCTGACGGAGAATTGTCCACTCCCTGTTGCGGGCTCCCTCGACGAGCACACCGCAGGAACGAGCCCCACCGAGGTTTCCGCGAAGCAGTCCCGTGCCTTCGGAACGTGGAGAACAACAGCACCGGTGGTGGAAAGCGTCCGGTTACGCCGGAAGCACACCAACGGTGCCTACCCCGTGCGATAGCCCGGGAAAGGCCGCACAACCGGGGTTGGTGTCGACTGGGAAGAAGGCGGGTGTCCGCACCGAACTGCTCGTGTGTCGCGCTCCCCCTCTCAGGAGGTGGCCCCCACCGGCGTGGGGGTGGTGTACTGCAGCACCCCGTCCTCCACCGGCCCCTTGCGCAGCCGTTCGACGTCCTCCTCGTAGGTGTGTTTCAGGGTCCACAGGCCCCTGGTTCCTGCCCGGGGAAACTTCGAGATCCCGCGCTGGACATAGCCCGCACTCAGATCCATGAGCGGTACGCGTTCCATGTCCGGATCGTCCAGAACCGGTTCGACGGTGGTGAAGCCGTGAGTGTCCATGTGGTCGAGCAGGCGACAGAAATGCTCGCGGACCAAATCCACCTTGAGCGTCCAGGAAATGTTCGTATAGCCGATCGCGTAGGCGAGGTTGGGTACCCCGGAGAGCATCATCGCCTTGTAGACCATCGTGTCCGGCAAGTGTACCCGCTGCCCGTCACGACGAGCCGGATCTTGCCGAAAGGCGACATGGTGATCCCTGTGGCGGTCACCACGATGTCCGCCGGCAGTTCCCAACCGGATCGAAGCCGGATACCCGTCCTGGTGAAGTGGTCGATCCCGTCAGTGACGACGGAGGACCGCCCGGACGAGATGGCCCTGAACAGATCACCGTTGGGCGCCAGGCACAACCGTTGGTCCCACGGGTTGTAGTTCGAGATGAAGTGGATGTCGACGTCGAAGTTCCTGGGCAAATGCCTGCTTACGTGGGCGATCAGCAGCCTGCGCATCAGGGCCGGAGCACGCCTGCAGGCCCGGTAGACCCCCCGGCGAACATGACGTTCTTGCGCCGGACGAGAGGATACGCGCGCCAAGGTCCGAGCACTCTGTTCAGCGTGTTGGCAATCGGGTCCCTGTCCGAGACCGACAGAACGTAGCTCGGGGAGCGCTGCAACATCGTGATGTGGCTTGTTTCGTCCGCCATGGATGGAATGAGCGTCACCTCGGTCGCTCCGCTGCCGATCACGACGACCCGTTTGCCCGCTTAGTCCAGCTCCCGCGGCCAGTGCTGCGGGTGAACCACCCGGCCCTCGAAATCCTCGACACCGCTGAAGTCGGGCATGAACCCCTCGTCGTAGTCGTAGTAGCCGGTTCCCAGGAAGAGAAACCGTGCGGTGAACTCGGTTTCTTCGCCGTCGTCGGAACGTCGGGCGGTGACGGTCCAGCGTTGCCGTGAGGAGGAGAACTCGGCGTCCGTCACGCGGCGCCCGAGGCGGAGGTACTCGTCCAGCCCGTTGTCGGTCATGGTCCGGCGCAGGTAGTCCCTGATGAGGTGTCCTTCGGCGATCGGCTTGTGGTGTGTCCACGCTCTGGAGCCGAAACCGAAGGTGGCCATGTCCGAGTCAGAACGGATGCCGGGGTAGCGGAACAGATCCAGGTGCCGCCGATCTCGTCCTGGGCCTCCAGCACAGCGAACGAGGTGGCCGGACAGCGGGTTCTGAGGTGACAATCCGCACCGATACCCGAAATTCCGGCTCCGATGATCAGCACGTCGAAGTCCGCAGTCGGTGTCCGAACGGTGGTCCTGGTCGTCACTGGTGCCTCCTGATCACAGCAGGGGGCTGTGATGGCTTCACCGTATGGTCCGCAACCGTGCCTCACCCATGTCCGTAGGCCCATTCTTCCCACTGATCGATGTGCGGTGGCACACTTGCGGAGTGGTGACCGGTGAAACCCCCTCTCCCGAGATCGTCGAACTCATGGGAAAGGTGGCCGAGGTGATGTTGGCCGACCTCGACGAGCTCGTCGTCCGGGTGGATGCCGCCGAAGTCGAACTGACCCCGGCGCTGGGTGACGATCCGGCGCTCACGGTGGACATGTCGGCAAGCAACCGTGCCAACGCTACGCGCCTGCTGACCATGTTAGCCCACCGACAGGACTGTGTGTCCTCCAGGGACATCCCTCCCGAGGCGCTCGACGTCGCCCGCACCGTCACACGGCGCGGGATCGACCTCGACGTCGTCTTCCAGTCGTACCGCTGAGGGCAGAACATCGCCTGGCAGCACTTCATGGCCCACGCCGCCCATGCGGCGCCCTCGGACCCAATGCTCGTGCGGCTGTTGGAGACCGCCTCGCAGCGGATATTCGAATACGTCGACCACGTGCTCGACAGCGTCATCGCCACCGCCCAGCGTGAACGGTAGGACGTACTCGGCGGCGCGCTCGCGCGTCGCACCGAAACGGTCCGGTTGATCCTCGACGGCGCCCCGATCGACAGTCGCCGGGCGGGTACACGCCTGGGATACGAACTCTCCCAGCACCACACCGCACTCGTGCTGTTAGGAAGGACATTCGACGAGGTCCAGGGCGCTCTGGAGTCCGCCGCCACCGTTCTGGCACAAGCCACTGGAACGCGGACTCCGCTCACGTTCTCGGCCGGGGCCTCCACGCTCTGGGCGTGGTTGGGGTCGGACTCCGAACCGGAACTCGACGCACGGCACCAGGCGATCGGCCGAACACCCCCGACGTCCGCGTCGCCGTCGGACACACCCGTTCCGGCATCACGGGTTTCCGCCGTTCCCATTCCGAGGCGCTGGCCGTCCAATGGCTACTCGCCGAACATCCGAAGAACGCTCGGGTCGCACTCCATCACGACCTGGAGGCCACGGTGCTGGCCGCGCAGGACCGGGAACGAGCGACGGAGTTCGTCCCACCACTCTCGGCCCGCTCGCCGCGGACACGACCGGCGCGCCTGCGTGAGACCGTGCGGGTGTTCCTGGACGAGGCCGACAACGCTCCCCGCACGGCCCCTCGCCTACACACCCACCGCAACACGGTGCTGCAACGAGTCACCCGCGCGGGCGAGCTACTCGGCTACCATCCCCACGAGCGTCGGCTTGCGCTCAGACACGCCCTGGAGATCGCCCATCGGACCGGCCCCCGAGTGCTGACCCGCCCCTGATCGTATCTCGACATGCGCACCGCAGAGTCCTCTGGTGACGCTCGGGGCGACTCCTCCCCCGATACTCAAGCGGGAGGTGTCGGCCGGGAGCACGGAGACGCTCCGGACGGTCACGCGGAGGACTTTCCGGAGCGTGACTGAACGGGCGTTCCGGACACGCGATTGATACGGTCCCGAATCGTGTTCGAGAACCAGTCAACACCCCAGGCTCCCGCCCGCCCAACCCCGGTACAGCGCCGCGGGATCGAACGCGTCCGGGCCATTCTCGACGCCGCCGAGACCCTGCTCGGCGAGCAGGGTTACGAGGCCGCCACCCTCAAGGCCATCGGCGAGCGCGCGGGCATACCGACCGCCTCCGTCTACCACTACTTCTCCGACCGGACTCAGGTCGACGCGGAACTGCTGCGGCGTCACCTGCACGAGGTGGAGCAGCGTCTCACCACGGCGTTGAGCCAGTCCGCCCCGCGCACCCTGCGGGAGGCCATCGACACGGTCATCGATCCGATGATCGCCTACTTCCGCGAGTACCCGAGCTGCGTCGAACTGTGGTTCACCGGACGCCACCAGGCACTCAGCGAACTGGTCCGCGCCTTCGACGAGGCCCAGGCGGAGCAGCTCCGGCACGTCCTCGTCGAGCGGGGGCTCCTGCCCGCCGACACTCCTCCGTTCGTCCTGCGGTTCGCCTTCGAGGCCGGTCGCAGACTCTTCGACGTCGCGTTCCGTTACTCGCCCAGCGGGGACGACGTCACGATCGACGAGACCCGGCGTCTCGTCAACGCCTACCTCGAGACGTACGCCCGGCCGACCCCGGAGGAACACGACTGAGCAGCTGCCGCACCGGGGTCGGGACCGTGTTTTCCGGGCTCGGGTGTCGTCGCGCCGGAAGCGCGAGTGCCTCTCGCCCGTTCGGGTGAGCACACCGCGCGAAGACGGCCTCTCCGGGCGACACTGACGGGGTCGGAACGCTCCCTCGGGAGCGTTCTCCCGTCGCTACGGACGCAGGAGGAGCGGGGCCCGGTGAACCGAGAATCGCCGCACAGGATCCCGCTCCGGACGTGGCGCATGCGCATACGCATGCGCCTCGCGGAGCAGCTGCGCAACAGGATCTGGATCGTTCCCGCCGTGTTCGCGGTACTGGCGATCGCGGCCGGGATCGCGTTCCCGGTCGTCGACGGGACCACGGAGTTGACGGCCATCGCCTTCGACCCGGAGGCCGCCCGCAGCCTGCTCGGCTCGCTGTCGGGCGGAATGATCACCTTCACCGGTTTCGTCTTCTCCATCCTGCTGGTGGCGGTGCAGTTCGGATCGAGCCAGTTCTCACCCCGCATGCTGCTGTTGTTCCTGCGGGATCCGGTCACCCAGCTGGCACTCGGCACCTTCATCGCGACCTTCCTGTACTCACTGCTGGTGCTGAGCTCGGTCGGCCGCGCGGAGAACCCCGACTTCGTGCCCCACAACTCGATCTCGATCGCGCTGTTGCTGCTGCTGGCGAGCATGTTCATGTTCCTGCGGCTGATCACCAACACGACCTCCGGGCTGCGCGTGGCCTCGGTGCTGGTCGACCTCGGCCGGGAGGCACGCAAGGTGATCGAACGCGCCTACCCCGAACAGGCGGTGGCCGACGAGGCCGGGGAGCGCGAACCCGCTCCACTGCCGGAGGACTCCCGCGTGGTCCCCTACCGTGGCGAACCCGGTGTGCTTCAGAGCGTGGACCGGCAGGAGCTGGTGTCGTTGGCGACCGAGGCCGACGCGATGATCGAGCTGGTGCCCGCTGTCGGTGACCCCCTCGTCCCCGGCGACCCGGTCTTCCGGGTACGGGACGGCGGCGGTTCGCTCGAGGAGGACGAGCTCACCTCCTCGATCGCGGTCGGTGACGAGCGGTCCGTGGAGCAGGACCCCGCCTTCGCCTTCCGGCTGCTCGCCGACATCTCCGCCAAGGCGCTTTCCCCGGGGGTCAACGACCCCACCACCGCCACGCAGGCACTCAACCAGATCGAAGTCCTGCTGCGGATCATCGCGCACCGCCGGCTCGGACCCGACGTCGTGCACGACACGAGGGGCGTGGTCCGATTCCGTTCGCGGACTCCCTCTTGGGAGGACTACCTGAGTCTGGCCCTCGACGAGACCCGCCAGTTCGGAGTGGGGTCGCTACAGGTCACCCGCCGGCTGTCGGCGTTGCTGCGAGGCTTGCGGGAGACCGTTCCCGGTTACCGCGCCCCCGCCGTCGAGGCGCAGCTCGAGCTGGTGAGGGCGGCGGCCCGCAGAGCCTTCGGCGAGGAGGCCGACAGGCGGGCGGCCACTACGAGCGATCCGCAGGGACTCGGCTCGTCGCGGGAAACCCCGTGAACGGTCCGACCACCGGGATGGGAGAGCCCGGGGCGAGGAGCCGCTTGCCGGCCGGAGCGAGGCTGACCCGCGCAGTGTGGCCGGCACTCGGCGGAGGAACCGGTTGGGCAACCAGCGTCGCGGCCATGACGGGCTGGGCGAGGTCGGTGTCGAGGATGGTGGTGCGGACATGCCCCGCCACCACCTGCGCGGCGGACCCGCCACCGGCTGTTCCGGCCCGAGTGGCGGGAACCCGGCCCCCGAGGCCGACCTGTGCGATGGGGTGATCGTGATGCCCAACGCGAACACGGACACGCGCAGGACCAGCAGCACCAGGGCCGCGCACCGCGTGGGCGTCACATGCGTCGATTCCGGGGCCGTTCTGGTTCGGGTGTGCTCACTCATGGTCCGGGGTGATCTGCGGCCGGGAGTGGGTGGTGGGCGGGTTGACGTGCTCTTCCGCGGTCACCGCCGACTGCGTGTGCAGGAGTGTGTGTAGCGCTCGGGTGGCTTCGACGACGTCGAGATCAGGATCCAGCAGCGCGTGCAACAGCAGCCCGTCGCAGGTGGCGAGCAGCAAGGTCGCCAGCGCTGAGGGCGCGGGTCCTGCGGGGACGGTGCCACGGTGCTGCTCGGTGCCGACCAATCCCGCCAGCAAGCGCCGGTAGTCGGCCAGCAGTGTGGAAAGGTGGTGGCGCAGCTCCGGATCCCGTGCGGACTCACGCATGGCCTCCATCAGCACACCGCTGCTCACCGTGTCGAACGCGCTCTCGTCGTGCATCCAGGCCGTGATGAGCGACAGCAGCTCTGCCAGCGTTTCGGCGGTTTCGAGCCGGTCAAAGGGAATCACGCGCTCGACCGTGCGCAACGCCGCCTCCGTGAGGAGCTCGTGTTTGCCACGGAAGTGGTAGTTCACCGTGCCGTGAGGCAGGCCGGCCCGCTCAGCGGCCGCCCGTGTGGTTACGCCGCCCCACCCGCACTCAGCGATCAGCTCCGCCGCCGCCGCGAGTAACCGTTTCCGGGTCTCATCGGAACGAGGACGTTCTCTTGACCGTCTGTACTGTCCATTTGGTTTGTCCATATGGCCAAATAATATCTCGTTCCGAGGCGACCGCGTCAAATCCCGACGGTGTCGGACAGGACACGTCCGGACACCGCGAACCCCGTGACGACTGAGTCATGCGGACCGCACTATGCGAGCTCCGGTCACGGCCGACAACGGGACGTTGACATCCCGTCAACACCCCCATAAACTCGAACTCGATTTGAAATCGGATCGACACTTCGCTTCGCCGCTCGCACGGCGCCGCGGCACGCCCACGACGTCGTCGTCCTCGGCTGCGGACTGATGGGCACCGCTCTCGCGCGGACGTTGGCCGACAACGGCCGCTCGGTGGCGGTCCGGAACCGCACTCCCGAGCGGGCGCAGGCACTCGCCGGCAAGGGCATCAGCCCCCTGCGCTCGACAGACCAGGCAACCATGCGAACCTACGCCGAAGCGGCCGGCGCGGCCCCGGCCGTCCTGCGCTCCTCGGGCCAGCGCGCCCGCCTGCTGACGGCGGCCACCGAGAACCTCCGAGCAGCCGAGAAAGCCGGTCTGGGATCGCCCGGAATCTCCGCCCAGACCGACGTCGCCGGCACCAACTCCGAGGAGTCCTGAGATGACCACCTGTGAAGTCCCGCGTTCCGAGTACGGCTGGGTCGAGCCTCTCGCCGAAGCCCGCCCCGCGCTGGAGGACGAGATCACCTGCGACGTCGCCGTCGTCGGTGGTGGCTACACCGGCATGGCGGCAGCACTGCGGCTGGCCGAGCGAGGAGCCGAGGTGGTCCTGCTCGAGGCCGGGTTCTGCTGCTGCGGGGCGAGCTCGCGCAACGCCGGACAGTTGACCGGGGCACCCGCGGGGGACCCGCAGATCCTGTACATGATGCACCCGCGCCGTCTGCGCGGGGTCGTGCGCTTCGGCGAGGCCGCGGTCGACTTCACCGAGAAGTTGATCGAACGGCTCGGCATCGACTGCGAGTACGAGCCGACCGGCAACGTCGCCGCGGCCGTCTCCCAAGGACAGCTTCGGAAGGCGCAACGAAACACGCGGATCCTCCGGGACATGGGAGCGGACGTCGAGTTCGGCACGGGCCGCGAGCTCGGTCTGCCGGAAGCGTTCCTCGGTGGCAGCTTCGAACGCTCCGGCGGGCACCTGAACACCGGAAAGTTCGCACTCGGCCTTCGCGAGGCACTTCTCGGATCGGGCGCGCACGTGTTCGAGCGGAGCCCGGTCCGAGCGGTGGAGCCCGACAGCACGGGAGCGGTCGTCAGCACGCGGAACGGGCGTGTCCGTGCCGGGCGGGTACTGCTCGCCACCAACGCCTACTCGCGCGAGCTCGCGATCACGCCGAAGCGGATGGCCGCACCGGTCCTGGTCAGCGAGGTCGAAACCGAACCGATCGACCCCGAACGCCTGGAAGCAGTGGGGTGGACGAGCCGTGCGGGCATCATCACCCAGCACAACCTCATGCAGAACTATCGCCTCACCCGACGCAGCACGATCATCACCGGTGTTCGCAGGCTACGGAAGGGACGGGGACATCTGGACCCCTGCTGCAAACCGGACCAGGCGGTCGTGGCGGACCTGCTTCGCGGTTTCCGCGACCACTTCCCCTCACTTCGTGACGTCGCAGCGCAACGGGCGTGGGGAGGATGGGTCGCGATGACACCACCCTGGCTTCCGGTCGCCGGGAAGGCTGCGGAGAACGTCTTCTACGCGGGCGGCTACAACGGTCACGGCCTCGCCCAGGCACCTTATCTCGGCACGCTGCTGGCGGACCGGATGGCGGACGAGAGGTGCCACGAGGACCTCGATGCCGTATGGCGGCGGCGCTCCTGGTTCCCACCCACCCCCGTCTCCAACGCTCTGACGCTGCGGGCCGCGTGGGCACTCGACCGGATCTCGGACCGACTGAGTCGGCTCACGAACTGAAACCACCCGGTGGGCGCACGAGGTCCGCACCGGGGCCGGATCCACCTCTCGGGTGCAGCGGCTCCTTGCTCGTCGGGGCCGGAGAGCGGTCGCTTTCCGACCCCGACGGAGCGGAAGTGATCACAGCGTCCGGGCAAGCCTGTTGGCCAGCAGGCTGGTGAACTGCGCCGGCTCCCGGAGCTCACCGCCCTCGGCCAGCAGGGCCATGCCGTGGAGGAGTTCGGCCGTCTCCTCCAGCTCCTGGCTCTGGCCGTTCTTCTCGTAGGACTCGCGCATCCCTCGCACGAGGGGGTGGTCGGGATTGACCTCGAGGATGCGTTTCACCGGCGGCAGCTCGTGGCCCATGGCGCGGTACATCTTCTCCAGGGTCGGCCCCATGTCGTTGCTGTCGCTGACCACACAGGCCGGTGAGGTGCTCAACCGCGAGGACAGCCGCACTTCCTTCACGTCGTCGGCGAGCTTGGTCGTCATCCAGGACAGCACCCCGGAGAACTCCTGTTCCCGCTGTGCCCGCTCGCCGTCCTCGCCGTCCTCGTCCTTCTCGTCGAGATCGACCTGCCCCTTGGCGATCGACCGGAACGGCGTGCCGTCGAACTCGGGGACCGACTCCACCCACATCTCGTCGACCGGGTCGGTCAGCAGCAGCACCTCCACACCCTTGTCCCGGAAGGCCTCGATGTGCGGGGAGTTCTCGACCTTGGACCGCGAACTGCCGGTGATGTAGTAGATGCTGTCCTGGCCCTCCTTCATCCGCTCGACGTACTCACGCAGCGTCGTCCTGTTCTCCGGATCGTGGGTGGACTCGAAGGAGGCGATCTCCAGGATCTGGTCGCGGTTGTCGACGTCGTTGAGCAGCCCCTCCTTGACGACCTGGCCGAACTGGTCCCAGAACTTCGCGTAGCGGTCCGGGTCCTGGCTCATCATGTCCTTGACCGTGGACAGGACCTTCTTGACCAGGCGCCTGCGCATCATCTGGATCTGACGGTCCTGCTGCAGGATCTCCCGCGAGACGTTGAGCGAGAGGTCCTGCGCGTCCACCACGCCCTTGACGAAGCGCAGGTACTCCGGCAGGAGCTCCTCGCAGTCGTCCATGATGAACACGCGCTTGACGTAGAGCTGGACGCCGCGCTTGTGGTCCCGGGTGAACAGGTCGAAGGGAGCGACCGAGGGGACGAACAGCAGCGCCTGGTACTCGATCGTGCCCTCGGCCCGCAGGTGGATCGTCTCGAGCGGGGTGTTCCAGTCGTGGCTGATGTGCTTGTAGAACTCGTGGTACTCCTGCTCGGCCACCTCCTCCTTGGGACGTGCCCAGAGCGCCTTCATCGAGTTGATCGTCTCGAGCTGCCGCGTGGTCCCGCCCTCGGAGTCGGTGTGCTCGACCTCCATTCGGATGGGCCAGGAGATGAAGTCGGAGTAGCGCTTGACGATGTCGGTGATCGTCGCGCTGTCGGTGTAGTCGAGCAGGCTGTCTTCCTGGTCCTCGGCCTTCAGGTGCAGCGTCACCGCCGTACCCTGCGGGGCCTCGTCGACCGTCTCGAGGGTGTAGGTGCCCTCACCGGTCGACTCCCATCGGGTGCCGGTGTTCTCCCCGGCCCGGCGGGTCAACAGGGTCACCCTGTCGGCGACCATGAAACTGGCGTAGAAGCCGAGCCCGAACTGGCCGATGAGTTCCCGGGCGGCCGCGCCGTCGTTGGTCTCCTTCAACTGCTGCAACAGCTCGGCCGTGCCCGACTTCGCGATCGTGCCGATGAGCTCCTGGACCTCGTCACGCGACATCCCGATACCGTTGTCGCGCACCGTCAGCGTGCGGTTCTGCCTGTCGGTTTCGATCAGAATGTGCAGATCGGAGGTGTCCACCTCCAGGTCCTTGTCCCGGAAGGACTCCAGTCGTAGCTTGTCGAGCGCGTCCGAGGCGTTGGAAACGAGCTCGCGCAGGAACGTGTCCTTGTTCGAGTAGATGGCGTGGACCATCAACTGCAACAATCTGCGGGATTCCGCCTGAAATTCGAACGTTTCCGCCTGCGTACTCACTGATCCCCTTTCCCGAAATCACGGTTCCCACGCGTCGTCCCGAACGACGACACCAGTACGACCAGGATCATAGGACCCCTGCGGGGGTGACACTCATCCCGCCACGGCTCCTGTGACCTCAGCCCCGCGCCGGGCGCCCGAGCAGCGGCGGAACCAGCGGATCACTCCGACCAGGGGCGGGAAGGCTCGGTCGTTCGCGTGGGCGTTTCCACTCGGCCGAAGGACACCGTGCCCGGTTTCGGACCACCTTCGGTTTCCCGCCGGGAACACTGTGATCGAATGTCGGAGTGGCATCTTCGAAGCACACTTCCACGACGCCATCGGTCGTTCCCGAAAGCCCGACCTCGATGGGCTTCCTGGAGGAACGGCTGCACTCTCTGGTGACACGGTACCCACGTGTCCTCATCATGGCCTCGGTTCCGCTGCTGGCCTTCTCGATATGGTCCGTGCTCCTGCCCGCCCTCTTTCACGGGGAATACGGGAATTTCTACCTCCGGGGCGATTTCGAGGTCTACCACTGGGCCGTGCACACCTGGTTGGACGGCGGCAACGTCGTCGAGAACTGGGCACCACTGCGGGGCGGCAACATGTTGCCCTGGGTGTATCCCCCGTTCGCGCTGTTGCCGCTGAGCGTGTTCGCCCTACCACCGATCACGGTGGGATCGTTCCTGATGTGGGCCGTTGACCTGACGGCCATAGTCATGACGCTCTACCTGGTCGTGCGGCACCGCTGGCCCGGTGTGGGACCCCGCGGCGCGCTGGCCGTGGCTGCCCTCGCACTCCCGCTCCCCCTGTGGCTGGAACCCGTCCACGCGTGTTTCTTCCAGGGACAGGTCAACCTGGCGCTGATGGGGCTGATCGCCGCGGACTGCCTCGTGCGGAATCCGCGCTGGCCGCGCGGACTGCTGGTGGGGATCGCCGCGGCCGTCAAACTCGTGCCCGCGGCCTTCCTGGTGTTCTTCCTGTTCCGCAGGGACTTCCGGGCCACGGTGGTCTGCACGGTCACCGCGGTGGCGTGCACGCTGCTCGGGTTCCTCCTCGACTTCGAGGCCTCGGTGGACTACTGGTTCCGGTACGGTCCGGCCAGCTCCGTGATGGGACACGCGGCCGACCCCAACCAGTCGATCCTGGGTGCACTCGCTCGTTGGGAATTGCAGCCGGCGGTGCAGTACGGGATCTGGGCGGGTGTGTGCCTGGCGCTGGCCCTCGTGCTCGCGCGCACGATCAGCCGGGTCGACCCACCGGTGGCGATGACGCTGACCGGCGTGTTCGCGCTGCTGGCCTCGCCGACGACCTGGTCGAGTCACTGGGTGTGGGTCGTTCCCGGCCTGCTGCTCCTGCTCGACTCGGCGGTGCGAACCCACAGCGTCAGCCGGTTCGTACTCGTTGTGCTGATCGTCGTCGCCGGCAGGAAGATACCGTTCCAGGTGCTGGCCAACGACGACGTCCCCACGCTGCTGTGGGTGCCGCAGCAACTCGTCGGCAACGCCTATGTCGTTCTCGCGGCGGCCCTGTTGCTGCTGACGGGGTGGCAGGCGAACCGCACCCGCCCGTCCGGAACGCTCTCGAGTCCCTAGCTGGGGCGCACCCGCCGCTTCGGGTGCGCCCTCGCAGGTCCGGCTGTCCTGATGGACACGGTGAAGAGGGCCGGCGACCCCCTTCGCCAGCGCTGCCGCTCTCGGAGGCGCACGTGTTCCGGGTCTGACCGCCCTGCGACAGGACACGAACACTCACAGAACCCCGTCTCTCCGGGGCGCTGGATGCTTACCACCACCGGGAAGCTGGGTATGCCGGGTGGGTGACCCCGTCAGCACCAAGCGTGAGGAGCCCGACGGTGACTCGGCGTGGTGATCGGAGCGGAGAACCGGCCGCACACCGGTTCCGCCGGAGCGCCACCGTGCTGGGCGTGCTGACGATCCTGGCGGTGGCGGTCGCGACCACGGTTGCCGTGCTCACGCCCTCCCCGACCGAGGCCCCCTCGGACGGCACGAGAGCACCGGTGATCACGGCCGCTCCCGGAACCGTGCAGGAGGAGATCGTCACGGCGGCACGGACGGAGCTCGGCACCGAGGAGGTCGGGAGGAACTGCCACGCCTACTCCGAACAGTGCGTGCCCTGGTGTGCGCTGTTCGCCATGTCGACCTGGGAGCGGGCGGGCGTGGACGTCGAGACCGAGGAGTTCGCCTTCACCGGCGACGTCTACACCACCGGGCGGAGCCGGGGCACGGCCTACGACAGCGCGCGGCTGGAGCAAGCCCGACCGGGCGACGTGCTGCTGTTCGGCACCGGCCCGCGGACTCCCGCCTCCAGCCGCCACATCGGCGTGGTCGAGAAGATCCGGGGTGACAGCGTCACCCTGATCGAGGGCAACACCGGCGACAACCCGGACAGGGTCCTGCGCAGGACGCACCGACTCGACGCGAACACCTTCTACGGCGGCGTACACCCCTGGTGACCAGGAGCGGGACTCGGTCGAACACCACCGCTCCCTCCTCACCCCAGGCTGACTCCCCCGCCGTTCCTCGAGCGCCACCACCGACCGGCTCCGGCACGAACCACGGCACGAGCGAGCGAGTGGGGTATGTCATCCGAAGGTCCACCACCACGCTTCGACCGTGTAGCTTCGTTGCTCGCCGCAGTGCTCGGGAAGCCGGTGAGAGTCCGGCGTGGTCCTCGCCACTGTGACCGGGGAGTGTCCCCGCACCGACGACGCCACTGGCCGAAGCGCCGGGAAGGCAGCGTGGACACGAGGATCCGGAAGCCAGGAGACCGGCTGCGGCGCAGGTATCGCTCGACGAGGGATTGAGGACAGATGCACCACCCGGCGAGACGTGTCGCCGCCCGGACCCGCGCCGGACGCGACCGGCCACGACGCGTTGTCACGGTGCTCACCGCGGTGACGCTCACCGCGCTGGTCGCCGGATGCGGCACCACCGGCGCGCGAACGACCGGCGGTGACCGGGAGAAAACCCCACCCGGCTTTCCCGTCACGGTCACCAACTGCGGGGTGAGCACCACCTACCAGCGCCCTCCGCAACGCGCGGTGACGCTGAACCAGCACACCACCGAGATCATGCTCGCTCTCGGGCTGGAGGACCACATGGTGGGCACCGCCTACCTGGACGACCGCATCCTCCCGGAGTACCGCGAGCAGTACCGCCGGATCCCGGTGCTGGCCGAGCGCTACCCCTCCTACGAGGCGTTGCTGAAGAAGGCCCCCGACTTCGTCTACGGCGGCTACTCCTCCGCCTTCAGCCAGCAGGACGGACGCTCGCGCCAACGACTGCGCGAGGCGGGCATCAACACGCACCTGAACATCGCCAACTGCACCGACGAACCGGTGGGCATGTCCGAGGTCCACGAGGAGATCCGGACGGTGGCGAAGATCTTCGGCGTGCCGCAACGGGCCGAGAAGCTCATCGACCGTATGACCGATACGTTGTCGCAGGTCCAGCGCCGGCTGGGCGACGTGCAGCCGGTGAGCGTGTTCGTCTACGACAGTGGCACGAAGTCGGCCACCACCACGGGTGGTGACGGGATCGCCAACGCGATCGTGCGGATGTCCGGTGGTCGCAACATCTTCGCCGACCAGCGCGAGAGCTTCTTCGACGTTTCCTGGGAACAGGTGATCCGGCAGCGTCCCGAGCGGATCGTGATCCTGGACTACGGTTCGACCACGGTCGAGCAGAAGAGGAACGCACTGCTGAACAAGCCCGCGCTGGCGGACGTCCCGGCCGTCGAGCACCGGCGGTTCGCGGTGCTGCCGCTCTCCTCGGCGGTGACCGGAGTGCGCGTCCCCCGCGCCGTGGCCGAGCTGAGTGAGCAGCTGCATCCGGGGAGGTTCCGGTGAGCGGTGGCGGCGTGAGAAGTTCAGCAAGCACCGCACCGGCGAAGACGAGCCCGCCACAGGAACCCGGCCCTCCGGCTCCGGAACGCGTTTCGCCGCGCGGGCGTCGGATCCCCTACCCGGCGGTGCTGGCTCTGCTCGGCGGCGCGTTGGCGGTGGCCGTGGTGGTCAGCCTCGCCGTCGGTTCGGTCTCGCTTCCCCCGACGGACGTGGCCGCCGTCCTGGTGCACCAGGTGTTTCCGGGGTGGGTCGATCCCGGCTGGCCGGCCACCTACGACACGATCGTGCTGGACGTGCGGCTACCTCGGGTGCTGCTCGCCGGGATCGTCGGCGCCGGCCTGTCCGCCGTCGGGACCGCCCTGCAGGCACTGGTCCGCAACCCGCTCGCCGACCCCTACCTGCTCGGGATCTCCTCGGGAGCCTCCCTGGGCGCTGTGGCGGTGCTGGTCTCCGGAGCCATGGTTCTCGGGACACTCGCCACACCGATGGTGGCCGCGTTCGCCGGTTCGATGGTCACCCTGGTCGCGGTCTACGCGCTGGCCAGCTCGGGGGGACGCATGACCACCACCCGCCTCGTGCTCGCCGGTGTGGCGGTGTCCTACGTGCTGTCCGCACTGGCCGACCTGTTGCTGAGCACCGCCGCCGATCCACACCTGCTGACATCCATCCGGTTCTGGACCCTGGGCAGCGTCGCCGGTGCGGAGTGGCGGACCCTTCCGGTCCCGGCGACCGTGGTGCTGATCGGTCTGGCCGTCCTGCTGTGGCAGGCGCGCTGGCTGAACCTGCTGGTCGCCGGCGAGGAGTCGGCCGGAACCCTGGGGCTGGACGTGCACCGTTTCCGCACCGGCATGTTCGTGCTGGTGTCGCTGATGACCGGCGTGATGGTGGCGGTCAGCGGCTCCATCGGGTTCGTCGGTCTGATGGTGCCGCACGCGGTGCGCATGCTGGTCGGGGCCGACCACCGGCGCGTACTGCCGACCGCGGCGCTGCTGGGAGCGACGTTCCTGATCCTCGCCGACCTCGCCGCCCGCACCGTGGCCGCGCCGCAGGAGATCCAGCTCGGGGTGCTCACGGCACTGTGCGGCGGACCGTTCTTCGTGTGGCTGTTGCGTCGTCAGGCGCGTCGGGAAAGGGCACTCCGATGAGTCACCACGAAGTGCGAGCGGCCGAGCTGGACATCAGGGACGTCTCCTGCACCGTCGGGGAGCGTGAGGTTCTCTCGCGGGTGTCGCTGACAGTCGCGCCGGGTGAGATGGTCGGTGTGGTCGGCCCCAACGGCGCCGGAAAGTCGACGCTGCTGCGTACGGCCTACCGACAACTGCGACCCAGCCGGGGGCGGGTGCTGCTCGACGGGACGGACGTGTTCCGGATGTCACGCCGCTCGCTGGCACGACGACTGGCGGCCCTGCCCCAGGAGTTCCCCGCCGAGTTCGAACTGACCGCCCACGACGTGGCCGCGATGGGACGCGTTCCGCACCAGCGGGGAATCGGCGGGGACCGCCTCGGTGACGAGCGGATCACGACCGTCTCGTTGGAGATGGTCGAGATGGCCGAGTCGGCCCATCGGCCGTTCGACCGGCTCTCCGGCGGTGAGAAGCAGCGGGTTCTCATCGCTCGGGCGCTCGCGCAGGAACCGGGGGTGCTGGTCCTCGACGAGCCCACCAACCACCTGGACATGCGTCACCAGTTCGACGTGCTGACCCTGGTGCGTCGTCTGAACGTGACGACCCTCGCCGCGCTGCACGACCTGAACCTGGCCGCCCGCTTCTGCGACCGGATATGCGTGCTCGCCGCGGGTGAGGTGGTGGCGCTCGGAACTCCCGTCGAGGTGCTCACCGAACCACTGCTGTCCGAGGTGTACGGCGTGCACACCGAGATCGGCACCCATCCCCGCACCGGCGCTCCGACGGTGCTCTTCGGGAACTGACCCGCTGCCCGCGACCGCCTGGACCCCACCCTGTCTTCCTCTAGGAGAGACATGAGCACGCACGCGAACCACCTGCTCGCCCGCACACTTGACGGGATGAACCCCACCGAGCACGCCCGGCTGCTCACCGACGAGAACTGCGAGCCGGTACCCGCCCGCCTCGTCGAGGATCCCGACTGGATGACCGAGCAGATGCGGTTGCGCAGCCTGATCTGGGACACCGACGACGCGCGGGTGCTGGCCACCCTGTGGTGGTTCTCGACCTCGAGCAAACTGATCACGCCGTCGATCGCCTCGTTCGTCGTCACCGGCGAAGTGCTGTCCCCCGCGTTGGAGGACCTGTGGCTGCACTGGCATCCGGACAGTCGGTTGTCCGGGGTCACCTCGGTGAACGTGCTCACCGGCGGCTCTGCCCTGGAGTCCCTGGCCGAAGCACTGCGGCGGACCCTCGAACGCAGCATCGCCTCGGTGGCCGCCACCGCCCGGATACGGCCTCGTCCCCTCTGGGCGATCGCCACCGACGCCGTCGCCGGATGCCTGCTCTGGGCAGGACGCGCACGAGGTGAGCCGGAGCGGGCCACCGCCCTGGCCGAACCGCTGGTCGCGGCCATGGGCGCTCCGATGCCCACACCGCGTTACACCGAGGTCTCCTCCCACGGGGAGACCTCGCGGCTGTTCACCAAGCGGACCTCGTGCTGCCTGCTCTACCGGGCACCCGGCGAGGACAAGTGCTCCTCCTGCCCCGGCCGCCCTCCCGAACAACGACACGCCCTGCTCCGCGAGAACACCCCGCACTGACAGAGCCGATCCGAGTGTGCCGCGGGGCCCGACAACGTGGGGCTCAGCACGCCGTGCTCGTCCCTTCGTCGGACACTGTTGTCCCCGCGCGCACCCGCCCCACCGGCTGCTCTCCTCGGCTGCCCACCCAAGGGTCTCTCACCGGGGCCGCCGCGGGATCCAGCCCGCCAGAACCTCCGCGAGGTGCACAGCCGTGCGGTCGCTGCCGTGGGCGATCTGGGTACGGCAGCTGAAACCGTCGGCCAGCACCATCGTCGCGGGGTCCGCACGCCGCACGGCCGGGAGCAACGCGTGCTCGGCACAGGCCATCGACACGTCGTAGTGTCCGCGCTCGAACCCGAAGTTGCCGGCCAGCCCGCAGCATCCCGAGTCGAGAACCTCCGCGTTCACCCCCGCCTCGTGCAACACCGTCCTGTCCGCTCCGAAGCCCAGAACCGCGTGTTGGTGGCAGTGTGGCTGCACGACGGCCTCGGCCCCGTACCACGGTGGACGCCAGTCGACAGGGGCATAGCGGGTCAGTGCCTCGGCCACGGTGAGGAACTGGCCGCGCAGCCGCTCGGCGTCCTCGTCATGGGGAAACAGCTCGCGGATGTCCGAGCGGAACACCGCCAGGCAGGAGGGTTCCATCCCGACCACCGGGGTGCCCGCCTCGATCCAGGGGCGCAACACCCGCAACGTCCGGCGCAGCACGCGACGCGCCGACCGCAGCTGACCGGTGGAGATCAGGGTCAGTCCGCAGCACACCGGCCGCTCCGGGACGGCCACCCGGAACCCGGCGTTCTCCAGCACCTCGACCGTGGCGCGGGCGACCCTCGGTTCGAAGTGATTGGTGAACGTGTCCGGCCACACCACCACGGCGTCGCGGTCGCCGGGGTGCGGTTCGCGCCGGGCCTGCCCATGCCACTGCTGCCGGAAACTCCGCGGGGCGAACCGAGGCACCTCCCGTTCGGGAGTGACGCCGGCGACGCGCTTCCCCACCTCGGCCAGCCCGGGTGTGTGCAGCGCCGCGTTGACCAGACGAGGAGCCAGCCGAGCGCCCTGGGCCAGCGCCGGAAGCCAGCCCAACGAGTAGTGCGAGGTGGGACGCACCCGGTTGCGGTAGTGCTGGGCGAGGAACTCGGCCTTGTACATGGCCATGTCCACACCGGTCGGGCAGTCCGACTTGCACCCCTTGCAGGCCAGGCACAGGTCCAACGACTCCTTCACGGCCTCCGAGCGCCACCCGTCGGTGATCGGGGTGTCGGCGTGGCCCCGCATCATCTCGAACAGCAGCCGGGCGCGTCCGCGCGTGGAGTGCTCCTCCTCACCGGTCGCCCGGTACGACGGACACATGACGCCCCCGCTGGTGCTGCGGCAGTTGCCGATTCCCACGCACCGCATGACGCCCTGGTGGAAACTCCCTCCGTCATCGGGGAAACCCAGGTAGGTGTTCGGATGTTCGGGGCGGTAGTCCGGTCCCAGTCGCAGCTGTTCGTCCACCCGGTACGGCGCCACGACCTTGCCGGGGTTCATCCGGTTGTCGGGGTCGAAGACCTCCTTGACCTCGCCGAAGGCCCGCACGAGTTCCTCACCGAACATGCGAACGAGCAGTTCACCGCGGGCCTGCCCGTCCCCGTGCTCGCCGGACAGCGAACCCCCGTGGGAGACGACGAGGTCGGCGGCACGCCGCACGAAACTCCGGAACGTCGCCACACCAGGGCCGCTCTTGAGTCGGAACGGGATCCTGACGTGCACGCAGCCGTGCCCGAAGTGTCCGTACAGGGCGGGACGCTCGTAGCCGAACTCGGCGAACAGCGCCAGCAGGTCCCGCAGGTAGTCCCCCAGCCTCTCCGGAGGAACCGCCGAATCCTCCCAGCCCGGCCAGCTCTCGGGCATGTCCGGCGGATCGGCGGTCGCTCCGAGCCCGGCCTCGCGCGCCTTGAGCATCTGCTGCTCGCGCTCCGGATCGTCGGACACGGCCACGTCCGCCTCCTGCGAGGACTTGCCCAGACCGTCGAGCAGGCGGTGCACCTGCTCGTCGGCCTCGGCGGCCGAATCACCCCCGAACTGGACGAACAGCCAGCTCGCCCCCTCGGGCAGCAACGCCACCGAGTCCAGATACATCCGTTCCTCACGCAGGAAGTGCACCAGCTCGCCGCCGAGCGCTTCCAACTGCAACGGAGTGCAGTGCTCCAACAGCCGGGGGACGTCGTCGGCCGCGGCGGCCACGTCCTCGTAGCCGAGCACCACCATCGACTTGCGGGCCACAGTGGGGACGAGTTCGAGCTCGGCGTGCAGCACCGTGACGAGCGTGCCCTCACTTCCCACCAGCAGTTCGGCCGGGTCGAGGCCGTCCTCGTGCACCAGGGCGTCGAGGTTGTACCCCGACACCCGTCGCGGGATGTCGGGGTAGCCCCGCCGGATCCGTTCCCGGTAGCGGTCCCGGATCCCGCGCAGCCTCCGGTGAATCTCGCCCCTGCGACCGCCCTCGGCGATCACCTCCTCCAGTTCGGCCTCGGTGATCGGCCCGACCCAGCAGCGCGTCCCGTCGTAGGTGAGGATCTCCAGGCTGCGCACGTTGTCGACGGTCTTGCCGTACATCTGGGCGCTGCCGCCGCAGGCGTTGTTCCCGATCATGCCGCCCAGCGCGCAGTGGCTGTGCGTGGACGGGAACGGACCGAACACGAGATCGTGCCCGGCGAGCTCGGCGTTGAGGGCGTCCAGCACGATGCCCGGCTCGACCACGCACCTACGCCGTTGTGGGTCGACGGAAACGAGCGCGTGACAGTACTTGGTCCAGTCGATGATCACGGCGGTGTTCGTGGCCTGTCCGCCCAGGCTCGTGCCCCCGCCCCGCGACAGCAGCGGTGCTCCGTGCTCGTGGCAGACCCGCACCGCTTCGACTCCGGCCTCGACCGTGTACGGCACGACGACACCGAGGGGGACTTGGCGGTGGTTCGACCCGTCGGTGGCGTAGGCACCGCGAGTACCGGCGTCGAAGCGAACCTCCCCGTGCACCGCGGCAGCCAGCTCGCCGCGCAACGCCTCGGTGTCCACTCTGGCCACCCCCGGCAGGCCGGTCGCCGTCATCTCGCCTCCCACGCTCCTCTTCCCGGCCGAGCGCCGAGACGCCTCACCGCACGCGGTAGGGCTCGGCGTCGGCCTCCTTCAGCGTCATGCCGTGCCCGGGAACCGAGGGATCGGGCCGCACCTCCCCACCGGTCGGCTCGAGCACGCCGTCGAAGAGCATCACCTCGATGCGCTCGTGGTCCCGGAACCACTCCAGGTGCCGGACGTTCTGCGTCGCCACGGCGGCGTGGGCCGTCACGTTCTGGGCGCAGTGCCCGGAGATCTCGATGCCGCGGGCCGCCGCCAGCGCCGCCGCGCGGTGCCACTCCCCGATCCCACCGCACCGGGTGAGGTCGACCTGTAGGCAGTCCACGGCGCGGGCCTCCAGCATCGTGGCGAAGTAGGGCAGGTCAAAGCCGTACTCGCCCGCGGTCACGTCGGCCTCCGTGGCCTCCAGCACGCGCCGCAACCCGGACAGATCGTCACTGGAAACCGGTTCCTCGAACCACACGACGCCCATGCCGTCCAGACGCCTGCCCACCCGCACCGCCTGAGCGGCCGAGTACGCACCGTTGGCGTCGACGAACAGCCGCACCCCGTCCCCGACCACCTCGCGCGCGAACGCCGTACGCGCGAGGTCCCGTTCGGGATTACTCCCCCGCCCCTCCCCGACCTTGATCTTGACCGACGACAGGGTCCGGTCACCGACCCACCGCTCCAGCTGCTGACGCAGCTGATCGTCGTCGTAGGTGATGAACCCGCCGCTGCCGTAGACGGCGACGCTCTCGTGCGCGCGGCCGAGCAACCGGCTCAGTGCCAGCCCGCACAGACGGGCCGCCGCGTCCCACAGGGCGATCTCCACCGCGGACATCGCGCACGAGACCAGCCCCGGCCGCCCGTCGTTGCGGACCGCCCGCCGCATCGCCTGCCAGGCGGCGGGCACGTCGAGCACGTCGCGGCCCAGCACCGTCGAGGCCAGCACGGTCTCGATCACCTCGACACACGCCGGGTGCGCGTAGGTATAGCCCAGACCGGTGCTGTCGTCGGCCCGAACCTCGACGACCACGATCGTCGTGACCGACCACGCCAGGGTCCCGTCGGACTCCGGCGTCTCGGTCGGAACGCGGTAGGCCCGGGCCCGGACCTCGGTGACCTCCGAGCCGCCGGACGACGGGGCGCTCACCGGCATCCCCGTCACCGCTTCGTCCGGCCCGGGACGAACTCCTGCACCTTGGCCTTGGTACCCGCCTTGACGACCGACCAGGCGTCGGGGTCTCCCCTGAGCAGTGCGGAAACGGTGCTTTCCATCTGCTCCCAGTTGGCCTCGGGCGGAATCGGCGGCACGGCCGGATCGGTGACGAACTCGACCAGGCATGGACGGTCGGCCCGCAGCGCCTGCTGCCACGAACCGGTGATGTCGTCGGGATCGTCCACCTTGATCCCCCGCAGTCCGAGAGACTCGGCGTAGGCGGCGTACGGAAACTCCGGCAGCTCCTGCGAGGGCAGGAACTGCGGCGCTCCGCTCATCGCCCGCATTTCCCAGGTGACCTGGTTGAGGTCGCTGTTGTTGAGCACGGCGACCACCACGCGCGGGTCGGACCACTCCGGCCAGTAGTGCGCCATGGTGATCAGCTCGTTGATGCCGTTCATCTGCATGGCACCGTCCCCGACCAGGGCGAACACCGGCCGGTCCGGATGGGCGAACTTCGCGCCGGTCGCATACGGCATGCCAGGCCCCATCGTGGCCAACGTGCCCGACAGCGAGCCACGGATGTCGCCGCGGACGCGCAGGTGTCTGCCGTACCAGTTCGCCGCCGAACCGGCGTCGGTGGTCAGGATCGCATTGTCCGGCAGCATCGGAGACAGCTCGTGGAAGACCCGCTCGGGATTGATCGGGTCGGCCGAGACGTGGGCACGGCGCTCCATGACGTCCCACCAGCCGCTCACGGTCTCCTCGACCTGCCGACGCCAGGTGCGGTCCTCCTTGCGCTGCAGCAACGGCAGCAGCTGCGACAGGGTGGCCTTGGCGTCGCCGAGCAGGTTGACCTCGAACGGGTACCGCATTCCGATCAACGTCGGATCGATGTCGATCTGCACCGCGCGAGCCTGGTCGAACTCCGGCAGGAACTGGCTGTAGGGGAAACTCGCGCCGATCATCAGCAGCGTGTCGCAGTCGCGCATCAGCTCCCACGAGGGGCGCGTGCCCATCAGACCGGACACACCCGTCACGTACGGTAGCTCGTCGCTGAGCACGTCCTTGCCCAGCAGGGCCTTCGCGACACCGGCCCCGAGCACGTCGGCGACCTGCTGGACCTCCTCGGCAGCGCCGCGAGCGCCCTGACCGACCATCATCGCCACACGCTGTCCGGAGTTGAGGACCTCCGCTGCGTGCTCCAGGGCCTCCCGGTCCGGGACCACCGTCGAGCCCGAGATCCCCAGGCTGGAGGGCACCATCTTGAACGCGTGCGTCGGCGGAGAGTACTCGGCCTCCTGCACGTCCCCCGGAATGATCAACGCGGTGAGCGTGCGCTTGGCCATCGAGGTGCGCATCGCCCGGTCCAAGGCGTTCGGCAACTGCTGGGGGGTGGAAACGAACTGCACGTACTCGCTGGCCACGTCCTTGTACAGCGAGTTCAGGTCGATCTCCTGCTGGTAGGCCCCGCCCAGCGAGGTGCTGCCCTGCTGGCCGACGATGGCCACCACGGGCACGTGGTCCATCTTCGCGTCGTACAGCCCGTTGAGCAGGTGCACAGCCCCAGGCCCACCGGTGGCCATGCACACCCCCACCCGACCCGAGAACTTCGCGTACCCCACGGTTTCGAAGGCCGCCAGTTCCTCGTGGCGCGCCTGGATGAAGCGGGGTTCGTTACCGGCTCGCTGCCAGGCGGCCAGAATCCCGTTGATCCCGTCCCCGGCGTAGGAGAACACCTTGTCCACGCCCCACTCGCGCAACCGGCGCAACACGTAATCCGACACCAACTCGGCCATCGTGACGCTCCGTTCCTTCACAGCGCGTTCGTCCGTGGCTGTCGAGCGCTTCGCGCACGCGTCCGGACGGCCAGTCTTCGACGGTGTCGTACCCGTGAACGCCTCACGCCTAAACGCGACCGGCCCACCTCGGCCGACGAGGCCACGCCCGAGCAGTGAGTCGTCGTCGGCCAGGAGTGCGAGACTGGTCGAGCACGTTCAGCGCCGCCGTGCCCGCGACACCAGCAGGCCCACCGCTCCGGCCGCCCCGAGGACCGTCGCCAGGGTTCCGTGGTGCCGGGAAGCCCACCACTGTCCACTCCGGACCTCGGACGATTCGTCGAACACACCGTGCGCTCCGTAGTCGTGTCCCGAGGAACCGTCGGCGGGGGCCCACAGGTTCGCCGCCCGGTCCGGATCGGACACCTCCTCGTTCTGTTGGGCCGCGACACCGTTGCGCGCCAGGTACCGATCCAGCAGGCCCGGTGCGAGAGCGTTGGCGATCAGCGTGGCCACCGTGCTGCCCCCGCACCAGTACTCGCGACGGTGTGGATGCTCCGCGGCGTACACCACGGCCCGCGCGGCCACCTCGGGTTGGAAGATCGGCGGCAGCGGCTGCGGGTGTTTCGGCAGGCGGGACAGCACCCACGAGAACTGCGGTGTGTTGACGGCGGGAAGCTGCACCATCGTCGTTCGAACACCGCTGCCCTCGTGCAGCAGTTCGCACCGCAGCGACTCGTGGAATCCCTGGATGGCGTGTTTGGAGGCACAGTAGGCCGACTGCAACGGCACTCCCCGATAGGCCAACGCCGAACCCACCTGCACGATCGCGCCCCGGTCACGGGGACGCATCCGCTCCAGTGCCGCTTTCGTCCCGTGCACGAAACCGAGGAGGTCCACCTCCACGACACGACGGAATTCCTTCGGGCCGACCTCGGAAAACGGTGCGAACACCGAGGTGAACGCCGCGTTCACCCAGACGTCGATCGGCCCCAGCAACCGCTCGACCTGCTCGGTGGCGTCGGTGACCTGCCCGTCGTCGGCGACATCGACCTCCAGCGGCAACGGCTCGCAGCCGGCGGCACGCACCTCCTCGGCCGCTGCCTTCAGCCCGGCACTCCCCCGAGCCAACAGGGCCACCGCCCTGGCCCGTCGGGCGTAGGCGCGAGCCACTGCCCGCCCCACACCACCGCTCGCTCCCGTGACCACGACAACCCGGGACCGTGCTGCGGCTCGCACCGGCACCCCCACCTTCCTGACAGCGCGCGCCGACCCCGGCGCACGCCCCTTGTCCGCGGAGAGGAGACGTGGAGCGGGCCCTGAGTGAGGCGTTCACCCCACGAGAGCATCCCGTGGTGGGTGGGGCCGTGGTGGCCCGCCCGGAAGGAACCCCACAGGGCACCGTCCTCACCGCCGCTGCAGGGCGTCTTCCAACTGCGCCTTGGTCATCTTCGAACGACCGCGGACACCCGCGCGTTGGGCGTCGGCGTACAGCTGGTCCTTGGTGCGTCCCCCCGGTCCGTAGCGGTTCCCGGACCGTATCCCACCCCGGCGCTGCGGTGGGATGTCCTCCGTGGCGGTCCTGCTCCGCCTCGTGGAGCTGCCCTGCTGGGCCCGGTTCTTGTTGACCGTGCGAGCAGCGATCTCCTCGGCGCGCTCGGTACTGGATCCACGCTGCCGGGTCTGCTGCTTGATGTGCTCGTACTGGCGCTCCTGCTTGTTGTTCCACGCCTGTTGCGGCATCGGTGGACACCTCGCTCTCGTGTTGGTCGACCTCGTGTTCCCGGAGTACCCGCGAAACGGTTCCTCGCAACACCGAGCGCGGCGGCACTCGGGGTTCGGGCGCGGACTTTCCGAGGTCGGCACGGAAGGGCCCACCCTCATCCGGGGTGCGTCTCACCGCCGACCGGGGCCAGGACCTCGCCCGTGTAGTAGCTGGACAGCGCCTCGGCGGCGAAGAACACGTAGGACGGGGCGATCTCGTCGGGGTGAGCCATCCTTCCCATCGGTGTCTGCTCCCCGAAGCCCTCGACCTGCTGCTCCGGCAACGTCGACGGGATCAGCGGCGTCCACACCGGGCCGGGTGCCACGCAGTTGACCCGCACCCCGCTCCGCGCGAGCGACTGGGCCAACGACTTCGTCAGGGTGTGGATCGCGCTTTTGCTCGTGGCGTAGTCCATCAGCGACTTGTTGCCGCGCAACCCGTTGACCGATCCGGTGTTGATGATCGCGTCCCCGGACGACAGGTGCGGCAGGGCCGCCCGGATCACCCAGAACGGACCGTAGACGTTCGTTTTGAACGTACGGTCGAACTGCTCGGTCGTGATCCGGCTGAAGTCCGACTCGACAGCCTGGGTTCCGGCGTGGTTGACCACGATGTCCAGGCCTCCCAGGACACTCACGGTCTCGTCGACCACCCACTGGCAGTACTCCTCCGAGGCCAGGTCACCCTTGAACAACCGGCAGCGGCGATTCCGCTGCCGCACGAGAGCCGCCGTGTGCTCGGCGTCCTCGTCCTCGGAGGTGTCGAAGTACACGATCGCGACGTCGGCGCCCTCCATCGCGAAGGCCACCGACACCGCCCGACCGATCCCCGAGTCACCCCCGGTCACCAGGGCACGCTTGCCCTCCAGCAGGCCGCGTCCCTCGTAACCGCGCATCTCGTCGTGCGGCTGCGGATCCATCTCGCCGGTGCTGCCGGGGGGCGCTGCTGCTGGGCCGGGGGTGCCTTCTCCTTGCTCGTCACGCTGGTTCCCTCCCTACGACCCCGCACACTGAGCGTTTTCGTACCACGTACGGAGTTCCCGACGAGCCCCGAGCCGAAACCGAAGGCACCGCCCGTACCAGCAGCCCCGTGTGCGGATCCGCCCCGCACCGGGTACGGAGGTGCCCAGTCCGTTCGTGACAGCGGGTGACGTGCTCGGCCACGAGTCGAGCGGCATCGGCCGACTGCGCGTGCCGCCCCACCCAAGAGCATCGACACGGTGCGGTGTCGCGCCCAGCGGGGTGCACGAAGGTGTGACAGACACGAGTCCCATGCTCACGCTGTTCGACCAGGGCGTGACGACCACGAGGTGTCAGCCACCTCAAACGGTGGATCGACGACGTCCTCCCCGGCTCGACGACCCGACCGATCCGCTCGGCGTCGACGACCTGGCCACACACGTTGGCTGGAGCAGACCCCACACGGCTACGAGATCGGAAGAAGGAGACAACGCCGTCGGTCGTCCTGCGCCCCTGACAAGGGGCCAGTCCGCCACTGCCTCAGCCGGCTCGACACGCTGCTGTGTCGGGTTCGAGTATCGGGCTGTTCTTGGTGGGAGCGTTCCGAGCGTGTGGTGAGGCCGGTCGCTCACGAACCGTCGACGCTGCCGCTGGTTCGGGGATCCGGTTCAGGTGCCCGGAACCGAGGTGTCATCGAATGCTGTGACGGACTCGTCAGTCTCATCCCCACCTCCCCGAACCCATCCGTCCCGACCACACCTCCGCACACCAAGCACAGCCTCCTCGGTCACCGCCGCACCCACCAGAGCCGTGGAAAAGACCACCGACGGGACCCACCGATCAGCGTTGAGCACTGATTCGGGACAGAGTTCCCACCACAGTGGACATCAGTGGAGATTTCGTGTTGCTCGAGACAATGGAAACCATCATTCGAAACGCTGGTCGGTGGCTGGCGAAGTACACCCGCAACGCACGGATCCGGCGGGGCCGTGGTGCGTCGAGCAGTTATGCGGCCTCGCCGCTGGTCCGGCGGACGTGAGCGCGAGTGACACGAGCGCGGTCGTGCTCGACGGGCCCGGTCGAACCCGACACGTCGTGCGGACGGGGAGTGAACGGGTTTCCTGCCTTCGTCGAGGCTACGGTGGTAGCCGCCGACGGTGCGCACGAAGTCACCGGGACGGGCACTGCGCCCGAACCAGCCCCAGAACCGCGTTTCACCACTGGCCCGGCACATCGGACCCACCAGGAAGAAGTCCTTGGCCAGGATCGCGTTGATCTCGAGCACGTCGTCCCTGGAGCGGTAGTCGGCGGCGATGTCGATGCTGAGCTTCCCCCAGGGGCGCTTGGGTTTCTTCGGGAACTGCGCACCCGCCGTCCCGTACAAGCCGATGCGGAACTCTGAACCGAACTGGACCATCGCCAGCGCGGTGATCTCGACGAGTTCGAACGACACCGCCCGAACACCACCGGCCAACCACAACGCCCCGTCGGTCACCCGAACCCACGGATTCGGCCCGTCCAGCAGTGTCCTGAGCAGTTGCTCGGGCGGCGGGGTGAACGTGGCAGGCCACCACCGCCATACCGGCTACCGCGAAGGAGAACCCCTCCAACTGCTTGCGCACGAACGCTCCGACCACCTCGACAGGAGGTCGGGCGTAGCCGACGCTGATCCCGTCCAATCGGGGCCATGGGCTCCTGGACGTGTCGATAGGAACCTCAAGTCCGAGACCGTGCCTCGCGAAGCACAGTCCCGCTGCCACGCCTCGACATCGACCAGGATCAGGACTGTTCTCCCGTCGCAGCCGAGCCCGACCCGGTGCACGCGGAGCGAGCCGAGGGTGCACTGCACCTCCCACCACGCCATCGCCACCGGATTGCCGGTCACCACCCGGGGATCCTGTCCGATCGCCACCACCATCACCGGACCATGGGCCGACTCCCCCCCCCCGGGGGGGGTCGGTGCGAGTGGAGTCTGCTTGCCCCGCTGAACGGCTACCTCCAGCGACTTGCGTTGCAAACCCACGGTCACGACCGCACCGACGTACAGGCCCTGTGGCAGTGCCCCCTCCGGCAGACGCAAGGACGTACTCAACAGCGCGAACAACTTGTTGATCTCCTTGGCGCGCGATGCCGAGATCCGCTGAGAGGCGGCTCGTCCGGAGAACGCCCGTACCTCGGCAACTCGCGAGTCCGGAAGCACGGAATCGAGCAGTGGGATCGACACCCCGAAATCCGGGGTGTCGAAGCGTGCGATCAACACCCACGACTGCCGAATCGATCAGGTCCAGCACACGTCTGCCATCGCCGGGGTCCGCGAACGCACTCCTTCGGGCGTGACCGAGTAAATCGCCAGGGTGGTTCTTCTTTCGTTGTTCCGACGGAGCAGCCGGGGTATGAAGTAGGTGGACAGAGGCGTGCCGCCGAGGAAGGTCCGGCTGCCGTCACCGTTGGTCCGGTAGACCTCGTAATGGTGGGCGCGGAACGCCGAACTGACCGGTTTCCACGCGAGGCGGACCGCACCGGTTGCGGTGCCGGCCTCGGGTTCGGAGGAATTGTCCTGCTCTGCTGCGGTGTTGGTGTGATGGAGTCGCGCGCTGAACGCGCGCGGAGCCGGCGGGACTTCCACGGTATGGTCGTCGTGGAGTCGAAGCTGGCCCAGTCGTACCGCGACGTTGTCTATCGTCGTGGCAGCGCTGAGCCGAAGCCCGAGACGGGCGATCATCGTGCCCGCTCCCGGAGCGTGCGAACCGGCGAGTGCGGTTTTCCACTCCTGCCAGCGGGTTCCACTGAGTCCGTGTAGGTCGAACTCGACGTCTTCGGAGGTGTTCCCGTCCTTGACGAAGGTGACGACGGCTTTGAGAATCACCGACATGGCACCCGCTGCCTGCACCATGAACGACAGCGTCGTGTTCTCCCCGAGTGGAACCCACGTCTGGTAGAGCCATGCGGTGGCGGGTTTGTTCTTCTCCAGCTTTCCGCTGAACAAGATGGACGTGGCACCTTCGTAGGCATCGGTGAAATCGAAACTCGCCGTCAGGGCGGGTCGGTCTCCTTCGATGTACCAGCGGTACGTGGGCAGCACGTCCTGAAGTGCGAGGTTGTTCCAGGCAGCGGTGCTTACTTGGTGGCCGTCGGCCCAGTAACCGTTTCCGTGACCGGTGTTGAAGTTCGTCGTGAAGGGGGACGACAGCACCGGCGTGGATTCGGCGATGTAGTGGGCGATGCCTTTCGATTCGCTCGTACCGCGTGACCAGAACTTCTCCTCGCGTTCGTGGAACGTGCCCGGGTCGGTCAGAGTGCTTACCGGTGGATCGGGCCGGTGCAGGGCCAGTGACGTGAGATGGTTCGCCGTGCCGGTGGCGTTTCCCGGCAACGCCGTTTGGCATCTCGTGTCGTCGGGAAACTGGCCCTCCTGCACGTCCAGACCCGCGCAAACCTGGTAGGGACTGCGCTCGAGACCGGTCGCCAACGCGGCTGAGCGCTCCAGTTTCGCCTTGTTCCACCCGTAGTCCAGAAAGATCGACCGCGAGAGCGCCGAGTTGCCGTGGTGGAAGAACATCACGTTGCGCGCGTTGAGCTCGCACTCGTGGGAGACCGTTCCGTCGTCGACCATGCTGTCGTACCACATGAATTCGAGCGCTCCACCGCTTCGCCATCTGGCGTGGGCGAGGAAGTCACGAAACGAGTTCGCAAGTGCTCGCCCGCCGAGTTCGCCACCCGCGGGAGTTTCCTGGTTGATGAACCAGCCTTCGAAACCGTAGAAATCCGCGATCTCGACCAGTTTGTCGGCGACGGGATAGGAACCACCGTCCCGGCGCACGAACTGGTGCAACCAGGCGCTGCGGCCTCCGGCGACGGTTTCGGGAAAGAAGACGTTTCCGTAGACTCGGACCCCGTTGCGGTGCGCGGCGTCGATGACGTGCCCGTTCGGGGCGAGGATCAGTCCCTCGTCGGCAGCGCCTCCCCAGAAGACCAGTGTGTCCACGTACTGCCAGAAACCGAACGCGTAGTAGGCGGCCGTGGCTGAACCCTGGGACGGGTTGTTCGAGGTCTCGGCGAACCTCGCCAGCGAATACACCCGGCCTTGGTGCGCACGGGCGTAGGAGTCGGAACGAAACCGAGCGTCCTGACGACGGGGCTGCAACGGCACGCTGGACCGATTGAACGGAGCGTCCGGATCCGTGCGCGGGTCCCAGTCCAGGATCGTGTCGGGATGCCAGAACGACGCGTAGGGCTGCCCGGACAGGAAGTACTGACCTGCGCCCTGCCCGGTCGTCCGCGGGTCGTCCTGCATGGCTGTACCTCCTGAACATCCCGAATCGAGCACGCGTACGCGTGATTTCCAAGATCTATAGGACCGTCCGCGCAGCCTACTTTCACCGACAAACGATCCTGGCGCCTCCAGTATCCGACGCAGGACAGCGGGCGCATGCCGGAAAACCGGTATATCACTGACATGAGTGACTCGCGTCTCGCCAATGTCATCCGGAACATTCACCTGGATGTGATGACATTTCGGCGCTATTCCAGTAATTGACACGATCCCCTGCCGATCGTGACCAGATGACAACGTCCCAGCGCGTGTGAGACGGTTCATGACGAAACTGTCGACGAAGGATCGTGGACGAACGCGATTCGCCTCCGTCTTTCAGCAGTTTCTATCCGGGCTAATGGTCCGCGTAGAAGAAGAACAGCACGCTGGTCGTCGTCGACGCCGGTTCGACCAAGAACCGCCTTCTGGTCAGAAAGAACCTCGCCGAGGTGATCGGCTACTACTACGGCGCGGCCGGAGACGAGATCGGCTGTCTGGTGCTCACCCACCCGGATAACGCCACCGCCGCCCCGAAGATCGCGGTGGACGAATCCCGCTGGGGATCGGCATGAGTGCCGAGGCGCTTTAGAAGCGGGCGTTGCACGTTCAGATCCGCGGGGAATCGTGGACAGTCGCCGACAAACTCGCACTGGAATCGGTGCGGTTCGACATCTCGGAACGGGCCGTCGAGTGGATTCGGCCGGCTGGTCGTCTTCTCCGCGGTCGGCAGCGGCGGCGTGCTCCTACTCGAGGCCGAGTACTCGGCCTCGGCGAAGAAATGGCTGTTCGTCGTTCAGGGGCGCGACCTGGCTCCACGGTCGCTGCTGGCGCTGTTCGGGGCGAACCTGCCCGAAGTGCTCGCCGGGCTGACGGTCGACGATGTCGTTGTGGAGTTCGACCACCTCGTCACCGCGATCACCGTTGTCTGCTTCGCCGACCTCACGATGGACGGTAAGAAGGCCACGTTGCACTTTCGATCGGCCTGAGCCCGAAAACCGGAGAAGGTTACGGAACGACACTGAGCGGGTCGGTCCACGTGCCCGCCCCCGTCCAAGGACCAACCTTCCCGAGATGTGGTCTTCAAGGTGAGCCGGTCACAGGGCGAGGCACTGGTGGCCTCGTGGCAGGCGGACACCGGAGCAGAACTGCGCTTCGTCGACCTCGCACGCGCCTTCGGGATCACAGATCCCGGTCTGGTGGACCCCGGTCGACGTCCGGGTGTCGAAAGCCGACGTCGCGTTCTCCAGAAGCCGGTCTGGCGTGGTCGGCGACAACCCCCAAGGCACAACTGGCGGGTTTCCTTGAGTACGAACAGAAATCGTGACCGACGAGGGACGTGATCGCGGCGCTCGGGCCACTTGAACCCAGACACTCCGCAGTCCACAAGTAACGGGTTCGGTAACGGCCAACAGTATCCTGTCCTCACGGCGCGCACGGTTCTCGGCGGACACTCCTCCGCAGCCTCCCCCGTGACGGTTTCCGTGCTCACCGTCCCGGCAGGTTCCACAGCAGAACCATCGGGGGTACTCACACCACACGAGTGTGCTCGTACACCGACGAGAACACACCGACTCACCAACCGAGACACGGCCTCGGCTCGCCGCACCGGCTGGATCTCCCCGATCGGGACGTACACCCCTACCTGCGCGGTCACGAGTTCGTGATTGCTCCTCACGGAGGATCCGACTACGCACAACCGGCTGAGGTACGATCTGTGTCCGCAATGTCACACAGGATGATCCATCCGAGGGAGCTGCGAGGAGTGGCGAGCATGGTCGGTGGCACCGTCCGTGGACGCGTGGAACAGGGTGAGCCGGAGACACCGCGTTCGTCTGTTCGAGTATGACGTCATGCCACTCTTCCTTTGTACGTCACTGCGTTGAGGACCTTGATGTCTGCACTGCTACCTACTGCCGGCTGTCCTGAGGACAAGGGTCCTGAGGGGCGCTCGGATCAAGCTGCCACGGATCTACGGAACCGCATCCTGTGGCTTGCTCTGCTGCCAGCGGTGCCTCTGGTCGTCGCGCTGGGCGCTGTCACGACCATGCTCGTGACCGCCGACCGGTCGTTCTCGGCAGCAGCGCTCACCCTGTGCGCGCTGGCGATCGCCTCGGCCCTGCTGATCGGTTTCGTCACCGTCAAGCGGGCCGGGAACGGTGTCGGGCAACTCCGGCGAGAGCCCGAGGCGGTCAGCGGCGGCGATGCCGTCCCCGCTGCTGACACGGCTTCTGCGGCCGAGGAGCCTTCCTCCCCGTCACACGGCAACGACGCGCTCCAAACCGCCTTCGCCAAGTTGGCGCGGGGCCTGGAGGCTATGGCCGACCGAGCGATCACCGAAATCGACGAAGCCGAACACCAGGTAGAAGACCCCGATCTTCTCGCACGCCTGTTCCGCGTGGACCACCTCGTCAACCTGTCCCGCCGACAGGCGGAAAGTCTGGCCATACTCGGCGGCAAGGCACCGCAGCGGCAAACGCAGGAGGATGTGAGCCTCCAGACCGTGCTGCGTTCAGCCGTGGCTGAGATCGAGCACTACTCCCGAGTGAAGATGACCGCAGTCGGAGGGATGCTCAAGGGGCCCGCCACCGCTGAGGTGATTCACCTGCTGGCGGAGCTGTTGGAAAACGCCACCCAGTTCTCCAGTGACAACACTCCTGTGGTGGTGCGGACCGAGACCGTCACGGCCGGCGTGGCCATCGAAATCCAAGACCGTGGTCTCGGTATGACGAGCGAGGAGATCCATCGGTACAACCGCCTGCTCGAGGACGCCGATCGGGTCGAGCTCGACGAGCTTCTCGCGGACGGACGGATCGGACTGTCGGTGGTCCGAGTCCTCGCTCAGCGCTACGGCATCAGGGTTCGTCTCCAGAGGAGCATCTACGGAGGGATGGAGGCAGTCGTCCTTCTGCCGGACAGCTTGCTCACCACCCCGCCCCGAGAACCCGCGCAGCCCGGTCCCGCCACCCACGATCCGACGACCACCCCGCCACCTGCCAGCGGGCCACCACCGCCGGTTTCCCGGTCCTACGCTCCCAGCCGGATGCAATGGACCGGCGAGGTAACGGAGCCAACTGCCGGCCCCTGGCCCGGAGAACACACACCGACACCGCCCGCTTCCGAACCGGCACCGACGTCACGGCTGGCGCCGGGTGCTCCCCCCTCGGCAGGGACGACGAGCTCCCCCGCGGGCGCGCATCGCCGTCGAGGCGACGCGTCACAGCTTCCCCAACGCAGGCCCGGCACGGACAACCTTCCGGAACCACTGCGGGCACCACGGGAGAACGTCACCCCGATCCCTGGCCACAACACGGGGTTGCTGAGCGCCTTCAGCCAGTCCGAGACCGATCAGTCAGCGTCCGCAGAAGACCGACACGACCCCTCGACGTCCGCCTGAAACGCCCCAAGGAGCCGACCGTGACCCAGCCACAGGATCTGACCTGGCTGCTCGCGAACCTGGTCAACCAGGTTCCCCACACCCGAAGCGCCCTCTTACTGTCCACCGACGCGATCCCGCGGTTCTACTACGGTCTGGACCGCGACGACGCGGACCGGCTGGCTTCCCTGGCCAGTCCCCTGTGCTCACTGGTCCAGGAAGTGGGCAAGTGCTTCGGGGGTGGACACGGGATGCGCCAAGCCAATGCGGAACTCGGTGACGGCAGTATCCTGGCGATCACGGCCGCCAGCGCCGGCAGCATTCTGGCTGTCCTGGCCGACGGCACGGTCAACGCCGGGGTTCTCAGCTACGAGATGCAACAGCTCGGCAAGAAAGTGCCCAGCAGTCTGGCCACGCCGCCACGACACTTCTCGGCGGAGGAGAGTCGGCCGGTATGAACGAGTTCGATCGTCACCCGCCGCGGGAACAGGGGGTACGCCCCTACCTGGTGACCAACGGGCGCACCCACCCCAGCGCGCCACTGGACCTGCTGTCCATGGTGTGCAGCACCGGACAGGTTTCTCACGACGTGCTGGGGCCCGAGCACTCCCAGACGTTGCGGTTGTGCCGCTCCCCGACCACGGTCGCCGAGGTAGCAGGGCACTTACGACAGCCCGCCGTGGTCGTCAAAATCCTGCTTTCCGATCTCATCGGCACCGGTGCGGTCACCACTCACGATCCCACCGCGACCGCTGACGTCACCCCGGACTTGATCGAGAAGGTACTCCATGGGCTTAGAAGCCGACTCTGACGTGTTCCCCTGGCAGCTCAAGATTCTCATCGCGGGCGGGTTCGGTGCCGGGAAGACCACCTTCGTCGGCGCGTCCAGTGAGATCGAGCCGTTGAACACCGAGGAACACCTCACCACGGCCAGTCTCGACACGGACAGTCTGGCCGGTGTGGAACGCAAGTCCACCACCACGGTGGCCCTGGACTTCGGTCGCATCACCTTCCCCGAGGACAACATCGTGCTGTATCTGTTCGGCACCCCGGGCCAGGAGCGCTTCTGGTTCATGTGGGACGAGTTGTCCCGCGGCACCGTCGGTGCGATAGTGCTGGCCGACACGCGTCGGCTTCAGGACTGCTTCGGATCGATCGAATTCTTCGAGCAACGAGGGATCCACTTCCTGGTCGCCGTCAACGAATTCGACAACGCGATGTACTACACCCCCGACGAGGTCCGTAACGCTCTCGCGCTGCACCTGAGCGTTCCGCTGGTGATGTGCGACGCCCGCGACTCCCACTCCACGACGCGGACACTCATCACGCTGCTCGAACACGTACTGACGACGTCGTCACAGCACCCCGTCAGCTAACCCCAGGGAGAACATGATGTCTGCCACCAACATGCGCCTCGTGGCCACCCCCCCGGATCCGCACGTTCAGCACCGAATGGAACGTTTGCGCGAACTCGGCATCCGAGAGGAACCGGATCCACAGTTCGACGCCGTGGCGCGCCGGCTCGCCGATGCCGCGGGCGCCCCCTACGCGATGGTGAACATCATCAGCGGCCAGCGGCAGTACTTCACCGGGCTGTACACACGAGCCGAATCCCAGACCAGTGCCGCGATGGAAGCGGCGCAAACGGCTGTGTCACCGGGACGGGAGATGCCGAAAGACCACGGGTTCTGCCCGCACGTGGTGGCCCGCGGACTGCCACTCGTCCTCGGCGACGTCTGCTCCTACCCACGGTTCACCAGCAATCCCGTGGTGGACCAGATCGGGATCCGGTCCTACATGGGAGCTCCGCTCATCGACCACACCGGCCTCACGCTGGGCACGGTCTGCACCGTCTCGCCGGAGACCCAGTCGTGGGGCCGGCCCGAACTGGAGACGATCAAAAGCTTCGCGACCGAGGTGATGGAGCTGATGCACGGCCGCGAACGCCCGTGACCCGTGTGACGACGGAGGGACGCACAGCGCAGCTGCTCCTGCGGGGCCCACAGGGGCACCCGCCGCTCGGCACCTCACAGCGTTGAGGATCCGTGTCCGCCACGGTAGGTACACACTGGCGGGCACGGACCCCGACCAGCGTTGTCAGCCCGAACGTGGAAAGACACCGAGCCGGGAGGCCAGTCGTTCCGACCACGGGGTACGCGAGGTCCCCAGGGCCGTTTCGGCCAGCCGCAACCGTTGAATGTCGGAGGTTCCGGCCGGGGCGAAGATGTGGTGGGCGTCGCGGAGGTAACGTTCCACCGGGCTGTCGGTGCCGAGCCCGTGCGCGGCGTGCACCTCCATCGCGGTCCGTGCCGAATCGAGCGCGTACTCCACGTTGACGAGTTTGGCGTTGATCAACTCCGCGTCACACGGCATGGCGTTGTCCAGCAGGTGCGCGGCGTGATAGGCGGTCAGCTGGGCCGTCATCAGCTGGGACTGCATCTGCCCCAGTTTCTGCTGGACCGTCGGCAGCTGGGACAGCGGTTGCCCGTAGCGGTACTGCCGCTCCGCGAAGGCGACGGTCTCCTCCACCAAGGCACGGTGGATGCCCAGAGCGACGGCAGTCAGGTTGGGCCGCCCGTAGAGGATGCTGGAGCTGTAGGCCACCGCCAGGCCCTGTCCTTCGTCGCCGAGTCGGTTCTCGGCGGGGATGCGGCACTCGTCGAAGACGAGCTCTCCGTAGCTGAACCCGTGCAGCCCCATCGACTCCTGGTGCTCCCCGAGGGAAAACCCGGGCCGGTCCGGTTCCACCAGAAACGCCGACAATCCCCGAGAGCCCTCCCCGGTGCGAGCCACCACCCCGTGCAGATCGCCCACGTGGCTGTTGCCCACGAAGACCTTGTGCCCGTTGAGCACGTACTCGTCGCCCTCGCGACGCGCGGTCGCCGTCATGCCGAGTACGTGGCCGCCGGATTCGGGCTCGGTGACAGCGATGGTTGGCAAGCAGCGTCCCGCGCTGATCTCCGGAAGCCACTGGTGCTGCTGCTCCGCACTCCCGAAGTGCAGGATCTTCGCCACCCCCAGTTGGGAGGCCTGCACCATGGCACCCATCGCTCCGCTGACCCGCGAGAGCTCTTCGATGATGATGGACTTCGCCAGATGCCCCAAGCCCATGCCACCGTACTCAGGCCCGATCGTCACCCCGATCCAGCCCTGTTCGGCGATCAGACGGGAGAGCTTGTACTGGACCGACCTGTAGCGCTCCATCTCCGGAACGTGCGGGCGCACCTCGGTCTCAGCGAAGCGACGCACCTCGTCACGAAGACGATCGTGACTCGCAGTGGTGAACAGGCTGTCCATCGAGACTGCAACGTTCATGCTTCTCCAATACCCGGTCCGGGCCGTCGCTGCCTGCCGTCTGGGGTGCACGGATGATCAACAGGCTCGCACGAGTGCTCCAGGCGAGGTACCACCTTCATGGGGATTGACCCGAGAACTCGCACCACGCGACACGCGGACTCCGCGACAGGTTCCCCTCCGGCTCTGCCCGAGGGGCGACCTCGTCGAGGGGACGGCCGGGAAGGGGGTGAATGCGGTGCGGATAGTCGGTGGTCGTTGGAGGTACGGGCTTCGGCTGTGACGGCGAACGCGTTCGGAACGGGTTTTCCGCGGGTCACCCCCGTGCGACGACCACTGCCGCCTGCGTTCGGTCTTCGGCTCGAACGATCCCTCCCGGACACGGGGGCCACGGGTTCGACCGGGCCGACCTCGGTGGTCACCGTCTCCGACTGAGTGCCGAGGCGGGCGTTCCCGCCGTCGCGGTCGGGCCTCTCATGCTTGTCGTAGTCGAGGTGCTCGCTTCCCTCGAACTCGGGGTCTGCTTCCAGGATCGGCTTGGTCAACTGCTGCAACAGGTCACCGTGTTCGACCGGATCCACCGACGCGGGGAAACCCCCTCGACTCCCCCGCAGCTGCTCTCCGGCCGAACCTTCCAGGCAGCGTGGTTACACCGCTAGATCTACGCTCCGGACGTGGTCAGCGGCGGGACACCAGAAACAGCCCCCTACCGGCCTCGATCAACACCGCGTTGTCGAACACCCGGATCGTCAACCGGTGGCCCGGCCACCACTCCAACACCGCGATCATTCCGGAGTCGGCCAACCGGCCACGTTCCGGCATCACCGCGAGCCCAGTCTCCCAGCACGGGCACCACGCCAATGGTCTCGCCAGTACCCCGGCTCCGAGCCCGACACACCACCGATACCCGCACGAGCACCGGACACCGAAGGGGCCAGGCCGGGAATCACCGACTCGGACACACGCCTCACCCGGGACACCAGCACTGGAAGGACGATGAGAGGAAACAGCTGACGCGACACCACGCACCAACTGTCAAGAAAAGAAGAAAAAGAATCACCTACTGTGGGAGGGATCCCACACCACGGTGTCGGAGGGGCGCGCTGCGCACTATCCACCCGGATCAGGCTTCCCGGAGTGGCATAACGAGTGCACACGCAATCACCCTTGATGTCTCCCATGCACTCGCCCAGTACCTGGCCGGGTTGTTGCACGCCGAACGCCGCTGGCGGGCCACGCCCAGCGGGACACAGAAGTTGAGCTGTTTCTGGCAGACCGTGGGGTTACGTTGGTTCCGCGACCGCACTCGCCCGGACCGGTTGGCGTGCGACCACGGGATGTCACGGGCGACGAGCTATCGCTATTTCGATGAGGTCATCGCCGAGCTGGCGGCTCACGCACCGAACCGACAGCAGACACTGCAGCGCGCCCAGCAACAGCATTTGGCTTACATCATCCTGGACGGCACGATCATCACCACCGACCGGTTGACCGAGGAGATCACCAGTGTGCAGGGACAACCCCTCGACCTGTGGTATTCGAGAAAAGCCAGCACCCACAGCGACACCATCCAAGCGCTCTCCGCTCCCGACGGATAGCCATTATGGAGGCCGACGTCGAGCCCGGCTCCGCCCATGCCCTCACAGCTGCCCGCGAACACACCCTCGGTGCGCTTTGCGCCGCCGCCTCCCATGGACTGCCCACCCTGGAGACGCCGACTACGACGGAGCCGACATTGGCGTGCACACCCCATCAAGCAAGCCCGCCGGCAACCAGATCCTCGACCTCAACACCCGCGCCTGCAACGCCCTACTCCATGGGCTACGCAATCTCGGCGAACACGGCTTCGCCCTACTCACCCAACGCTAGCACACCCTGGACAACATCACCGCCAGCCCCCACAAAAACGGCGACATCACCCAAGCCGCACTCGTCCTCACCCACTACGAACACGGTATAATATAACTCGTTGGTATCATTTCAATCAGACAATCCACCTCGCATCCCCATCACTAACCACCAGAACAGATACAACCCATTAAAGGAATTTTGGCTGATCGAAATGCCACAAAGGAACCAAAATAAAAATGCGGTATATAGTTTTCTAATCGGCAGATTTGGCCTGACTTTCTGCTTAGATCAAGTTCATTATCGGAACTTTGGGTGCTGACGGCTCCATATCAAACAAGATTCAGAGACTGGCAGATATCCATTACGAAAGGAAAATCAGTGTCTATTGAAACTGGTGCCGTTCTGACCGTGGATCTTGCAGTGTTGACCCCTGGAATCGGTGGCTGGGAAGTGCTGTTGACAAAGCGAGGTAAAGAACCGCATCGGGACGCTTGGGCGCTGCCCGGTGGGAAGGTTGGCTATGTCGAGCCACCTGATGTTGCGGTCTGCCGGGAGCTCGCCGAAGAGACCGGGGTATCGCTGCAGCAGCACGACTTGATGCCGCTGGCCTGGTACGCAGATCCGAACCGTGACCCACGCGGCCGTTATATCAGTCTCTCCTACGTTGCTCTGTTGCCTCAACAGCCCACTGCCCAGGCCGGCAGTGACGCGGCGGATACCCGGTGGTGGCCACTAGACCCGGCCGAATTGCCCACACTAGCTTTCGACCACGAAACGCCCCTCACTGCCGTACGTCGCCTCATCCCGCGTGACTGCCCCGGTACACTGACACTACGCAGGCCCGTACAGACCGATACATCTGCAGTCATTGATCTGCACCACCACGCGCTCAACGCGGCCGGCGCCAACGCCGGACCGGGACCCTGGGACGAAGATCTGGAAGACATCCCAGCCCACTATCTGCACGAGGGAGGTGAGTTCGTTATCGGATCCCTCGGCGGTTTCCTGCTCGCCATGGGAGCTCTCCGTCACGCATCTGACGATATCGGGGAAATCAAACGGATGCGAGTCCATCCCCGATGGCAAGGTCGAGGTTTCGGCCGTCGGGTTTTAGAACACTTGGAGCGACGCGCTACCGAACTCGGTTACCGGCGCCTGATCTTAGACACCACCGAGGACCAGCACGCTGCCCTCTCCCTTTACCGACGCCATGGCTACCGTCAGACAGGCGAGGATACTGTGGCAGGCCTGTCGTCGCTGCTCTTCGAAAAGCGATTGTAGCCCCCTGTTGACCAGGCACATGAACCGTACTGGGCAGACTGTGGACCGCATGCTGTCTGCACTGGCTACTCGACGGATCATAGGCTCATGAGGCTTATTCATGGAGGTCAGACGGCTTCGTAGTGGCACAACCGAGCAGTTGCGCCGTGCGACGGCAGCGTTGTGGCCAGGTCGTTCAGGAGACTTCCGACGCACCGCCGCGTAACACGCGTTCATCGCATGCCGATGCTGTGATCTCGCTGAATAGGCCTCACTGAACTACAGCTGGTGAGGCCGAAGCTCTGCCACTGCTGACACCGGGATAAGACGAGTAACCCAGCTGGTACCATATGTTTAGCTGTCCCGTGTGTCCCGGCGAAGCCTGCGCGGGACAGCTCGCCGGGACAGGTCTACAAGCTTGGTGAACTGCGGAAACGTCCCATATGAGCCAGGTGGGACGGGGACGTGGTGGATGTCCCAGCTGTCCCCGAGCCCCGGACACGGAGAGCGGGGACGGCCGCTGAGGCTGGGACGGGACACGTGCACACGATCGGGCAGCGCTCTCTCGAGAGTACCCGCCGCTACAGGCGTCGGAGGCCGTTGAGGACGCGGTTCAGCAGGGTGAGGGAGGGTGTGTAGATCTCACCGCGGAGGACGGTCACGTAGCCGACCGGTTCGCTTGTGTGGTGGTGTTTGCCGTTCGTGCTTCGTCCGGGGTGCGGGGTCAACGGTGCTCGTCTCCGATGCTTTTGCGCACGAGCTGAAGCAGTTCTTCGAGAATCTCAACCAGCTCCACAGCCTGCGCGGTGCTGTACCGGTCGCCGGAGACATCGTGGGCGGCGTCTTCGAGCAACCATTGTGCTTTGCGCATCGAGACAGCAAGGAGGGATTTCGACGGAGAGTCGTCCGGAGCGCCTTCGACGACGCTCGTCGCTGTCGTCGAACCGGACGGTTTTGCGGCGAACGCATCAGACAAGTCACCGGGCACAGTCGCACTCGCACCGCGCATTTCGCCGAGCTTGTTTCCGTTTCTCGCTCCCCCGTTCGTCGCGCCCATGACCAGCATCAAGCACGGAACACACGGGGCTCCTGGAGACGCTTGTCCCGTCTCCGGCGTCGCGCCGGGCTCAGCGACTCCTTCCATCTCCGCTGGGTCGAACTCGGTACGGCACCACGACCACAGTCCTTCCCCTGCGGACTGGTCCTCGCAGTGCGCGACACGTTGGCGCTCGCCCACGATGCCGCTCCGGTACTGAAACCACCGCATTCCCTCGTCCACAGCTGATCTCCAGTCGTAACGGACCGCGGGCGGAGCCGGACTGCTCAACCGGCTCCGCCCGCGACCGGATGTCCGGCAGCGGCGTCTATGAGGCGAAGCGCGCCGCTGCCGGACGGTTCGGAAAGGACCACGCCTCGCGCGGTCCGTGGCAGACTGACGACAACCGGTCAGCGGCAACGGAGCACCAGAACGACTTGCGCACGACATCGCGACGACACGAGACCGACCGGGCAGCACGAAGGAGAACGACAGTGCGGACTTTTCGGACCGTGCTCGAACAAAGAATCCGGGAGCGCCGACAAACCCTCGAAGAGTTCACCGAGTACGCCGAGACGTTCGCCCGTGAGCACGGTGAGCCCGGAACACTTGGGCTACGTCATCTGCAACGTCTCGCATCCGGCCGCGGGACCGGCGGAAAACCACTCGGTCCGGTTCGCCCGGCCACGGCTCGACTGCTCGAACGCATCTTCGATGAGAGCATCGACGACCTTCTCGCCGAACCATCCGTCCCCGTACCCTCCAGCGAGTTCACGAGCGGCCGTTCTCAGCTCATCGCAGGGCAACTTCCCAGCACCACGGGGACAGCCTTGCGGGAGCACTCCACGAACACCGGGCTGGAGACGGCCTGTGACTGGCTCGATCAGCGCGCGCGGTGGTCATCCCGGGCAGCAGAGCAACAAGTACGGTCACAGCTCGCCCAGTCGCCCCCGACAGACCTGCACGACTGGCACGCGCAGCGGGGCAAGGTGGGCCGCAGCCAACTGGTCGACGCATTGTCCGACTACTACGGACCCGCAGAGACACGGCGGAACACGTACCACGTGCGATGTGACGATCGCGAGATCGCGACCAGCATCCTCACGCGCCCGGACTGGCTCGACCTGGCGTGCCCACTGGCTCCGGACAACGACCGATTGACGTTCACAACCACCACCGACCACGCCGCTCCCGGCGAGTTCGATGCGGCTCGCGCGGTGGACCGGCTCACCGAAGCCGCCGCCCTGGACGTGCGGATCTCCAACGAGCCGCTGTACCGGTTGCTGGACGTCGACAACGGTTGGTGGAAACCCTTGGGGATCACGGCCAGGCTCTCGGCAGCGTTGATCACCTGGTTGGAACGCTGTTGGACGAGCAAGGCGTAGTCTGCTTCGCCGCGGTAGGGGCTGGCTGGGCGGGCGATGGCGCACAGGGCGAGCGTTCAACCTGCGCAGAGCCGTCCGGGCAGGTCGAGAACCGAAGCGAGATCCGGGAGATACCTGTCGCGGAGGGGCAGCGAGCCGGAGTGGGTCGCGTTACCGGACGCGAGCGCATCGACCAGTTCCCCTTCGAGGAGATCCGCGGTCAACGCGTACTCGACGAAGTGGGCGATACCGACCGAACCGGAAATCAATCCCTTGCTGATGTCCGTTCCGAGGAGCGGGTACAGAGGCATGTCGACGAGTCGGGGTCCCAGCGTCAGGGTCTCGGTCAATCGTTCAACGGCGTGTTCCGCGGCTTCCGCGTCCAACGATCTGCTGGAATCCATCGCGGCTCGGGTGACGGTGAGCCGATCATTGGCCGCGACCAGTGAAGCGTCGAGATCCAACCATTCGGGGCAGGTGAGGACACTGCTGGTGATCCCACCATCCCGACCGCAGGTAGCGCCGTAAAGGCCGTAACTTCGGGTTCTGTCGCCGTAGTACTCGCTCAGGGCTCGCGCGATGTCGCGTTGGTTCACGCGTCCGCGTCGCTTTCCGCGATCCTGCAACGAGTGGGCGTTCTGACCAACCAGCCTCGCAGCGGTCTTCCGACGAGCCGTTCCCGGTTGCCAACCGCTCTGGCGGTCGAGCCAGTCCAGTGCGGCGACGATGTTCTGATCAGAGCTGAGTCGCTGCTCGGCCTCGGTTACCGCTTCGTCGCGCTCCCCGTCGCTTCGAGCGCGCTCGTCGTCCGACGAGTCGGACATGAGGGCTGCGAACCGCTCCCTGACCGACGGGGAGGCTTGTTCCAACGCCGTGTCGAGAAGTTGTTGCATCTCGGACTTCGGTCGCAGATTCGGCTTCTGATGCCACGTGGCGACCGTCCTGACGGCGATTCCCAGGCGTTCCGCGAACGACTCGTTACTCAGCCGTAAAGCTGACTGTAACGCGCAGGCACTACGTCCTGTCCAATCGCTCGTCTGCTCCATGCCTCACGCCTCCACAAATGCGTCGTGCATCGAATCTGCACCGCTCGTGCACCGTAATTGCGTCGTCGATTCATGGGGATCAACGCGAATGTCGGATGAAATCAATGGCATGGAAAAGCCAATTCCGACACAGAAGTGAGACCGGCGCTATCGAGTCGTTCGGACATGCTCGACCACCGTGTTCAGGTCGGCTCTCAGACCGTCCACGCGCTCGGTGAGCTCGGACAGCCGTTGTTCGATCCCGTCCAAACGAGCCCGGAGGGCGTCATCATCGCCCTCAGCTTTGTCCGGTTCGGGTGGCCTGCGTCCGTGCAACACGGCTTCGAGGTGCTTGGGATGCCAACCAAGCGTGACGGACAGCGACTCCAACGTCCGCTGACTCCGACGCCGTTCGACCGTGTGGTGCTGGATCTCCCGGACTATCGCTTGCGAGACCAGGGAACGATCCGCGAGTTCCCGTTGACGCCACCCCAACGCTTTTACGCGCTCGTCGATGGCCGCGGCGACTGCCGCCCAGTCTTCTGACACTTATTCCTCCGCGCTCCGCCTCAGCGCCGAGGCTAACGGTTCTCTTCCAGCTCCACGTAACGACATTTCATTCATCGCCCCGTGGATCACACGTCATTCCACAAACGCGCTGAAATCAGTGCAAAATCGCTGAAATCATCAACCAACTAAGGATTCTCATGCGTTTCGCCATGTCCGAAGTCAGGCGTTCGGACTGCTACACGATCCGAGAAGTCGCCCTGATCCTCGATGTCGATCCCTTACGGGTATCGCACGCGATCCGAGCCGGGAGCCTCCGCGCCGTGCTGCGGAGCGGTCGGCTGCTGATCCCGGCCAAGGCGCTCATGCAGGCACTCGACGGTCCGACCGACCACGGGGAAACCAGCACCGGAAGCAACCGGCGGTCCGGAGGTGGTCTGTGATGACGAATTCGTACGACGACCTCCGACTGATCGGCATCGCGTGGCGGTTGGACCGGCTGCGCTGGGTGCCACGTGCCGCACTCACCGAGCTCGTCCAGCGCGACGGATCCTGCATGTGGCCCTCGCCCGCGGATGAGCGGCCACCGGGCCACGAGCACCCCATCACGGACGCGGAACTCGCCGCACTGCTCTGCGCGGGGTGTCCGGTGCAGGACGAGTGCCTGGAGCTGAAGTTGCGCGCGGAAGGCGAACACACGCTCGGGGTTTGGGGAGCTCTGTCCCAGGACGACCGCCGAGAACTCCATCCGCACTGGCTCCGCCGCGGAGAGCGCGCCGAGGACACCGAAGGAGGTGATGCGTGGTGACCGTGCACCTGACCCCACTCAGGTACTCGCCGCTCTCGGTGTCCTGCTGAACCTGGTGTTGGTGCTGGTCCTCTCCTGGCGCTTCAGCGTGCGAGCCGCCCGACGAGCCGCGGACACCGACCGCACCGGTACGCGCCTCATGTCGCTGACCGGACGAACGGCACTCACCGCCGCGGGAATCGTGGGCGTGCAGTGGATCGTGATCACTCACCCCGGGAACACGACGTTGTTGCTGGTCGTGCTGGGACTACCGGCGATGATCGCGTCGTACACGCTCACCCGGGCTCTGACGGTACTGACGGAGGAGACCCCTCGTTCGAGGCGTGATCGGCGATGAACGAGCAGGACAGGAGTCTTCGCACCACGACCACCGCCGCGGAGATCGAGCCGCACGTGTTCGAAGGCGAGCTGGTCGAGGACGTTTCGGGGGTTTCGACGTCGAGGCTGTGGCGGCGGTTCGTGAACCGGTGGCAGCGTTCATCACGCGTACCGGCAGCTCTGAAGTCACGACAGGCCGCGAAACAAGCGGGTCAGGACGCCACGGCGTTCGCGCTGCGAGCGCCGTGGCGGTTCACCACCACGGCTGGTCGGGGACTGTTGGCGGCCGTACGCGGTTGGCGTCGATGGGTTCGGGTGCACGACTACCGGGAGGCCGCCGAGCACTCGGAAAAGCTCGCCGACAAGTTCACCGAGATCCGCGCCCTGACGCTGTTCCGCTGGAAGGTCACGGTGGCCGTGACGATCACAACCGCCGTGCTGGTCGCCGTGGCCGATCTCCTCTACGGCTCTGCAGCGCTGTGGATCACGGGGAGCTGTTCGCGGCCGCGCTGGTGTTCCTCGGGCGTCGCAAGGACGGATCACCGGGACGGAAACCGTCCCTGTCCGGGTCGAGGACACTGGCTTGGACGATGGACCCGCAACTCCTCGTCGATGCCTTGCGCGACGCGAAACTGATCGGCAAGGACGAATCGTTGCGGCTGGTCGAGCGAGCCGCGCACGACGGAACGGGCTGGGCGGTCACCGTCGACCTCCCGGCCACCCGCAAAGCCGCCGATGCGATCAAGAACCGGGAGGCGCTGGCAGTGGACGAGATGCAGCTCATCGTTGAGCGGGTGCGCGGTCGCGGTGGTCACGCGGGGCGGGTCTTTTTCTGGATCGCCGACGAGGACCCGTACTCAGGACCACCGGTCCGCTTCCCGCTGCTCGACGCGAAGCGGTGGGACGCGTGGCGCCCGATCCCGTTCGGGCAGGACGCGCGGAACCGGCGAATCGACCTGCAGCTCGTGTGGACGTCGTTGGTGGTGGGCGCGATCCCACGACAGGGGAAGACCTTCGCCGCACGGCTTCCGGCCGCCGGACTGATCCTGGATCCGTACACACGGCTCTACGTCTTCGACGGCAAGGGCGGCAAGGACTGGGAGGCGGCCGCAGCCGTCGCGCACCGCTTCGTCCGCGGTGACGAACTCGAACATGTCGAAACCGTCCGTGACCGTCTCGTCGAACTGGTCGCCGAGGTGCAGTCCAGGTTCACCAAGATGTCTGCGTTGGACGACGAGGTCTGTCCCGAATCGAAGATCACCCCGAGTATTTCCCGAGATCCCGAGCTCGGAATGCCGATCACTGCCGTGATCATCGACGAGGTTCAGGTCTACTTGGAGAACACGACGCGGCAGGACGTGGGCGGAAAGAAGACCACGCTCGGCGCCTACATCACCGACCTTCTCGCCTACCTCGCCCGGAAGGGACCGGCGGTCGGGATCGTGGTCGTCCTCGCCACCCAGCGACCGGATTCGAACACGATCCCTCCGCGACTGCGCGCCGTGCTCGGTTCCCGGTTCGCGCTGCGCGTCATGGACTGGCGGGACTCCAACATCGTGCTCGGGGAACAGATGAACACCCGCGGCTACGATGCCTCTGGGCTGCTTCCCAGACACAAGGGAGTCGGCATCCTCCGCCCGGACTCCGAGTCCGACACCGGCTCCGAGGTACTCGCCGTGACCGTGCAGACCTACTACATGGACAACGCCGAGTGGCGGAGCATCTGCACCCGCGGCCGAGCGCTCCGCGAAACCGCCGGAACCCTGGGCGGACACACCGCCGGTGACGACAGCCTCCAAACCGTCGACCAGAGCAGCGTTGTCCAAGCTCTCGGCAGCGACACCGGCGGCTGGAGCGGACGCGAGTCCCTGGAATTGACGGAACCACTGGCCTCCGTCGTGAGCTACCTCGGTGGTGATCTCGATCCCGGGGTACGTGAGTTCGTCCCCACCGCCGAGCTGACCGAGGCGCTCGACGCGGAACCGAGCACGTTCGCCCAGCGGATGGGTGAGTTCGGCTGTCGCCCCGTCCGGCATCGCGTCCAGAACGGAGACGGCGACACACGCCGGGTGCGTGGTTACCTCACGGCCGAGATCCGCGCGGCCGTCGAGCGTGCGGCGAACGATGAAATCAGCTCTCCTGACGACGGGGACAGCGATCCGTCATGAACAGTGCTGATCGAAAGGAGCAAGCCCCGACTGTTCACTTACCGGAGGAACTTCCTGTACTCACCCCGACGAGAAGCCGAATACTGCTTGCCGTGCTGATCGAGCTGACCGAGACGCAGCTACCGCACGAAAGCACGGAGGAAGGATCACATGACCGCTGATATCAGCCAAGACCCGTGGGCGACGCTCGATGGCCTGCTCGGCGTCGAGGTCGCCGAAGCCGCGGACACCGGTCTCGGAGCGGTGGCCTTCTACGGCCGTTGTTCCACTGAGGACAACCAGGACCCGGAAACCTCGTACAACTGGCAGCGAGCAACGCCCGCAAGTTCGTCGAGCCGCTCGGCGCAAGCGTGGTCGCCGAGTTCTTCGACATAGGACAGTCCCGTTCCGTGCCGTGGGAGCGACGCGAAGAGGCCGGACAACTGCTGAATGCTCTGAAGGACCCGGAGCGGGGATGGGACGCGGTGGTCGTCGGGGAAGGGACACGGTGTTGGTTCGGCAATCAGTTCTCGCTGATCGCCCCCAAGTTCGCCGCGCACGGGGTGGACCTGTGGGTCCCGGAGCTGGGTGGCAAGTTCTACTCCCACAATCCCTCGCACAAGATGCTGATGAGCGTGCTGGGCGGGATGAGCGAGTCGGAACGCCAGCACATCCAGACCCGGGTCCGGGCCGCGATGGATGCCCAGGTCCTCAATGAAGGGCGCCACCAGGGAGGCAGGGCTCCCTACGGGTACGTCGTCGTCGACGGTGGCTCTCCCCCCAACCCGCGCAAGGAGTCCGAGGGCTACCGGCTGCGCGTGCTGGCCGTCGACGAGTCCGCGGCCGAGGTGGTGCGCCGGATCTTCGCCGAGTACCTGGCCGGTCAGGGTGATCGGGCCATCGCCAACGGCCTCAACCGCGAGGGCCTCCCCTGTCCCTCGGCACAGCGGCCGAGGCAGAACCGGCACCGGCTGGCCGACGGCTGGCAGGCCAGCACCGTCCGCGCCATCCTGGACAATCCGCGCTACACCGGCTACGCCTTCTTCGGACGCTGGACCAGGCACGAGACCCTGCTCGACCCCGACGACGTCGCCGCCGGGCACGTGACCCGCTTCCGCCGCTCCCAACCGGACCGGGTGGTCCGCTCCCGACAACCGGCCCACCCGGCCATCATCTCCGTGGAGGACTTCACCCAGACACAGCTGCTCCGCCGATCGAAGTCGACCGGCGGACTGCGGACGGCGCGGAAAGCCGAGCGCGGCGGGCGGCCCACGAAGCGGACCTATCTGTTCCGCGGCCGGATCCGGTGCGCGCTGTGCGGCCGCAAGATGGAGGCTAGTCCTCGCAAGCACGCGGTATACTACCGGTGCCCGGCCCACACGCTCGCCCCGGTTCCCCTGCTCTGGAGTCCCATCCCCCGGCGATCTATCTCCGCGAGGACATGATCCGGGATGAGATCAACGGATGGCTCGCCGACCTGTTCCACCGTGACAACATCACCCGAACCGTGAAAGCGCTGGCAGCCTCTCAGGACCAACCCGGCGTATCCAGCAGCCGCGAGGCCACGAAGAAACGCGTCACCGACGCCGAGACGCGACTCCGCCGGTTCCAGGAGGCCATCGAAGCGGGCGTGGACCCCGCGGCATTGGCCGAGACGATCAACGAAGTCCAAGCCGAACGGGCAGCGGCCACCGCCGAGCTCGACGCCACCCCCACGAGCAGCGCTCTGAGCGAGGCCGAGATTCACGCACGGATCGACTCACTCGGAGAGATAGGCCCGGCACTGGCCAACACCAGCCCGGATAAACTCGCGAACCTGTACACAGCCGTTTCCCTGCAGATTCGCTACCAACCCGACGACCACGCGGCCGATGTCACCATCGAGCCTGTGGGTCGGGTGAATAGTAAGGGTGTCGGAGGGGGGACTTGAACCCCCACGACCATTAATAGGTCACTAGCACCTCAAGCTAGCGCGTCTACCGTTTCCGCCACTCCGACGTGCAGCCCGACCGGATTCCCTTCCGGCCCCTCGCTGCGTTGTGATTCCACGATAACCGATCGGTTCCCCCACGCGTTAACCACCCCCCTCCTCCTGACCATGGATGGTAGAAAGGCCAGGTGAGCGCACATGTTGATCCCGAAAACGGCGGCTCGGCGAACACCGACCCGGGCCTGCGACGCGCCGAGGACGAGGTCGTCGAGCTCGCCTCCGAACTGATCCGTTTCGACACCACCAACACCGGCGACCCGGACACGCTCAGCCCGGAACGCCCCGCGGCCGAGTACGTCGCCGAGAAACTGGGCGAGGTGGGGTTCGAGACCACCTACGTGGAGTCCGGCGACACCCCGGGGCGGGGCAACGTGATCGCCCGACTCCCCGGAGCCGACCGGCAGCGCGGCGGGCTGCTGGTGCACGGTCACCTGGACGTGGTCCCGGCCGAGCCCACCGAGTGGTCGGTCCACCCCTTCTCCGGCACGGTGCGGGACGGCTACCTGTGGGGACGCGGTGCGGTGGACATGAAGGACATGGTCGCCATGACCCTGGCCAGCGCCCGCCGTCTCAAACGCGACGGCATCACCCCACAACGCGATCTGGTGTTCGCCTTCCTCGCCGACGAGGAGGCCGGGGGGCTGCAGGGCGCCCAGTGGCTGGCCGACCACCGCCCCGAACTGTTCGAGGGCTGCACCGAGGCCGTCAGTGAGGTCGGAGGATACTCGGTCACCTTCGAGGACGGGGTCCGCGCCTATCTGATCCAGACGGCGGAGAAGGGCATCCGGTGGCTCAAACTCCGGGTCCGCGCCCGGGCGGGACACGGTTCGATGGTGCACGAGGACAACGCGGTCACCAAGCTGGCCGAGGCGGTGGCCCGTCTCGGCAACCACCGCTTCCCCATCGTGCTCAACGACAGTGTGCGGGAGTTCCTCGACGGGGTGACCGAACTGACCGGCTGGGAGTTCCCGGAGGACGACCTCGACGGGGCCCTCGCCAAGCTCGGCAACCTCTCCCGCATCATCGGCGCCACCGTGCGCGACATCGCCAACCCGACGATGTTCGACGCCGGTTACAAGGCCAACGTCATCCCCTCCGTTGCCGAGGCCTCTGTGGACTGTCGCATCCTGCCCGGGCGGGAGGAGGCCTTCGACCGGGAGCTCGCCGAGGTCCTCGGCCCCGAGGTGGAACGCGAGTGGGTCGGGCTTCCCCCGGTGGAAACCCGCTTCGAGGGTCAGCTGGTGGAGTCCATGAGCCGTTCCCTGCTCACCGAGGACCCGGCCGCCCACACCCTGCCGTACATGATGTCCGGCGGTACCGACGCCAAGTCCTTCAGCAGGCTGGGCATGAACTGCTTCGGCTTCGCCCCGCTGCGGCTTCCCCCCGACCTGGACTTCTCCGCCCTGTTCCACGGGGTGGACGAGCGCGTTCCGGTGGACGGTCTGCGCTTCGGCACCAGGGTGCTGGACCACTTCCTGCGCACCGCCTGAGCCCGGAAGGCCCCTCCCGCGGCACAGCGCCCCGCGCCGTGCCGCGGGCCCTGCCCGACGACCAGCACGGACACGACCACCCCGGAGGTGCTCTCGGATGTCCACGGAATCCGCTTCCGACGCCGACCTCACCCTGGCCCAGTGGAGCGCGAGATACCTGGAACACCTCCAGGCCCGGAAGATGGCCGAGAACTCGCTGCGCGCCTACCGACGGGATCTGGAGTCGGTGGCCGCGGAACTGGCCGAGGTCACCGGCCGCCGAAGAGACGAACTGTCGCTTTCCGAGGTCACCTCCCACTCGCTGCGGTCGGCCTTCGCCCGTTACGCCGCCACCCGCTCGGCCTCCTCGGTGACGCGGGCGTGGTCGAGCTGGAACGGGTTCTTCCGTTTCCTCGTGGTGGAGGGAGCCAGCTCGGGAAACCCGATGCCGGTGGTGCCCAAACCACGCACCGCGGACACCACGCCGAAACCGCTGGAGGGCGAGCAGACCCCGGAAAGGCTGCTGCGCTCGGCCGCCCAGGGTGCGCGCAAGGCCCGCGACCCATGGCCGGAACGGGACCTGGCGGTGCTGGCGACCCTGCTGTGCACCGGGCTGCGCTCGTCCGAGCTGCTCGATCTGACCGTGTCCTGCCTGGCCGGGCGGCACGGAGAACGCAGACTGCACGTACGCGGCAAGGGCGGGGCCAACAGGTCCGTGCCGATCGACGAGTCCCTCGAGGGGATCCTGGAGGACTATCTGGACAGTCGCAGGCGACGTTTCGGGCGACGCCTGCCCGGCACAGAGCCCCTGTTCGTCAACCACCGCGGCGAGGCGCTGCGCCGCGGCGGTCTGCAGTACCTGGTGCAGCAGTCCCTGAAGGCCGCCGGGGTTTCCGACCGGGTGCGGCGCGGGGCGATGGTGCACGCGCTGCGGCACACCTTCGCCACCAGACTGGCCGAGGACGGCGCCAACGCCGCCGAGATCGCGAAACTGCTCGGGCACGCCTCGATCAGTTCCAGCCAGTCCTACATCGACGTCACAGCACGCGAACAGCGGCTGTCCGTACGGGCCAACCGCACCAACCGGGTGCTGGGCGAACTCACCTCCCGCCGACAGGACGAGTGAGTCTCATCCTCCCCAGCCTCCGGCCCCTTCGACCAGGGCGGAGACCGCACCGTCGGCGTCCGCGATCACCAGTGTCCTGCCCAGCGTGTCGTGGTGCCCCCGCTCCAGCACCGAGCCTCCGAGTTCGGGAACCCGTTCGGCGGCGCGGTCGAGCTCGTCGACGGTGAAGTAGCACAACCACCCGGTTCCCGCGACCGAACCACGCTGGGCGGTCCGGCCCGCTATCGCCGAGTCCCGCACCGTGTAGAGAACTCCCGGCGTCCCCTGCCGCACCGACCAGAACAACGAACCGCTCCAGAACTCGTCGGCCGAGCGTTCCTCGCTCGTGTGCAGTTCGATCCAGCACGGTTCCCCCCGCCGGGGACGGGGTGCCCACGGGCCGTGCTGGGCCCGCCCGGTGACCATGCTGGCCGGGGTGTCCTCGGGGCCGGTGAGTTCGGCGGTCTCGGAGGCTCCCGCGAACACGGGACGCCATCGCGGGGTTTCCGTGGGGGAACCGTCGGCACGTACCGTCGCGCACCTGCGCTCGCCGACCCAGCATTCGAAGCCGTGCTCGGACTGCAACACCGTCCAGTCCAGCAACCTTCGGTAGAACAGCGCGGTTTCCGCAGGGTCGGCAGAGCGCAGTTCGGCACGGCGCAGACCACAGACCGTCGAGTGAGGAGGCAACTTCGTAACTTTCTGGCCGGACCTGGAGGGACCGTCGACATCCTCGCACGGTGTCGGTCACTCCGTTGGGGCAAAGTTCGGCGTCTCATCCTGGCCGCGTCCGACGGGCACGGCAATGCTCCGTTCGGACGAATGTCGCCGTGCGTTCACCGGATACGTTCCAGATCCCGTGCGCTGTCCAACAGTCGCTGGGCCAAAGCGTGCACCTCCTGTGGTCGGGCTCCCTCTCCGGCCGCCGTCGCCACGTCCTCGGCAGCGCACCTCAGTTGGAACAACCGGTCCTGCAGGCTGTCCAGCTCTCCGGCGGAGAGCACCACGGCGTCCTCGGGAAGTCCGCCACGCTGCACCGCGGCACGGCGTTCGTAGGCTCGCTGTCTGCAGGACTGGGCACAGTACATCCGGGGGCGACCGACGTTGCCCGCACCGGGTATCCGGCGGCCACACCACGAGCAGTGCCGGGGTGGGCCACTTCGCGTGCCGAGTGACTCGGTGTCCGATGTCGTCTCCACGGAGGACCACGCTAGTCCGAAACAGGCTCATTTGCGGAGCGCCACGCCGAAAAAATCCCCGCCTCCTTCGGATTCTCGTAGCATCCCGCACGGCGGACGAGCCCGTGGCCTCAGCGCCCGGGCCCGTCCTCGCCGTCCCGAGCGGCTGGTCAGACGAACACACGAGAGACGGGAACGATGTTCACAACGCTATCCTCCGCCCCCGACCACCCCTTCCTGCACGGGCCGTACCCCCGTGCCTTCGCCCACCGCGGCTGGCACATCGGTGACCTGCGGGGTATGGAGAACTCGTTGAGCGCCTTCCGCCGCGCCTTCGCGGAGGGATACCGCTACCTGGAAACCGACGTGCACGCCACCAGTGACGACCACGTGGTGGTGCATCACGACCCCGACCTGGGCCGCACCACGGACGGACGGGGACGGATCCGGCGACAACCCTGGTCCCGCGTGCGCACGGCCCGGATCGCGGGGCGGGAACGGATCTGCTCCCTGGACGAGCTCCTCGAGGAACTACCCGAGGCACTGCTCAACATAGACGTCAAGGCCGACTCCGCTGTGGTGCCGACACTGCGCACCGTCCGCAGGCACGACGCCTGGCACCGGGTCTGCCTGGCCGGTTTCGACGACAGACGCCTGCGGATGTTGCGCCGCAACGGCGAGGCCCGACTGCTGACCTCCATGGGCCCGGGTTCGGTGGCGTGGCTGTGGGTCGGTTCCCGCCCGGTGATCGGCCCCGTGGCGAGGTCGGTGGGCTCGGTTCTGGCGCGGGGGGCGGCCGCCCAGGTTCCCCGCGGATGGGGCGGTTTGCGGGTGGTGACACCGCGCCTGGTGGAGCTGGCCCGCCGGTGGGGGACCGAAGTGCACGTGTGGACGGTGGACGAGGCCGAGGAGATGACGCGGCTGTTGGACCTGGGGGTGGACGGGGTGTTGACCGACCGGCCGGACGTGCTGCGCGAGCTGCTGCGTTCCCGGGGGCAGTGGTCCGCCGCGCGGGAGGACCGCCCCGGCGTTCCCGCCTCCGCGGCGGAGAAGTCCGACGTCTGAGTGGAACTACGCATTGTCCCGTCCGGTAGTGACCGAGAAAGGTACTCGGGGTAGTCGCCACGGCAGGTCACACGAGGACGGGACACGCATGTACGCCGACCGCACGGAGACAGCGCCGGGAAACGCCCGCCGCGACGCACAGCGGGGCTGGTGTTGGTACGACTGGGCCAACTCGGTGTTCCCCACCTCGATCACCACCGTCTTCCTCTCGCTGTACCTCACCGAGGTGGCCACCAGGGCCGCCGAGTCCGACGTGGCCCGCAACGGGAGCGCGGCGTGCCCGGGTGGGGACGCGCTGCGCCGGTGTGACGTGGCCTTCCTCGGTTGGCACTTCCCGGCGGGGTCCCTGTGGGGCTATCTGCTGTCGGTGGCGGCGGTGCTCCAGCTGCTGGTGCTTCCGCTGGCCGGGGCGGTGGCCGACCGTACCGGCGACAAACGCGGAATGCTCGGCCTGTTCGCCTTCGGCGGGGCCGCTGCGACCACGTTGTTGGCGTTGACCGGAGGCACGGAGTGGCAGCTGGGGGCCGCCCTGTTCGTGGTGGCCAACGTCTGCTTCGGCGCGGCCGTGGTGGTCTACTACTCACTGCTTCCGGAGATCGCCACCGCCGACGAGCGCGACGGGCTCTCCGCACGCGGGTGGGCCTTCGGCTACCTGGGGGGCGGGACCGCGCTGGCGTTGCACCTGGTGCTCTACACCGGACACGGGGTGCTGGGTGTCGAGCGGGAGACGGCGGTGCGGTTGGTCTTCGCCTCATCGGGGGTGTGGTGGGCGGTGTTCACGGTGTTCCCGTTGGTGTTGTTGCGCGGGCACACCTCCCCGGCCGGGGGTGGTCCCCCGGTGGGAGGGTCGACGTTGGGGGGCGGTTTCCGGCAGTTGGCGACGACCCTGCGTCAGGCGCGGCGGCTGCCGCTGACGCTGGCCTTTCTGGGTGCCTACATGGTGTTCACCGACGGGATCAGTACCGTGTTCAAGGTTTCCGCCCAGTACGGCAACATGGAGCTGGGGCTGAGCCAGGACGTGCTCATCGGCACGATCCTGGTGGTGCAGTTCATCGCCTTCCTCGGCGGACTGCTGCACGGTTGGGTGGCCGCTCGCATCGGGGCCAGAAGGACCGTCGTGATCAGTCTGCTGGTCTGGATCGCCGTGCTGACGGCGGCCTTCCACACCCGGGAGGGGGATCCGGCTCAGTTCTACGCGGTGGCGGCCGGGATCGGGCTGGTGCTGGGCGGTACCAACGCGTTGTCCCGGTCGCTGTTCAGCCAGATGATCCCTCGGGGCAGGGAGGCCGAGTACTTCTCCCTGTACCAGATCGGCGAACGGTCGACCTCGTGGGCGGGTCCGCTCGTGTTCGCGGCGGTGGGGCAGGCCACCGGCTCGTTCCGGTTGGCGATCCTCTCGCTGATCGGGTTCTTCGTCGTCGGCCTGGTGCTGCTCTGGCCGATTCCCGTGGAACGCGCCGTTCGCGAGGCGGGCAACGACCCCCCGGCGAAGCTGTGAACGTGGCCGGGGCCCGGCCCGTGCTCGCGACCCGTGGTCCCGCCCCTGCCGGACCAGGGGGTTGCTCCACAACGGTGAGGGCGGGTTCCCCCGGGGCCCACGGTTCGGCATATTCCAGTACCTTCCGTCACCACCGGAACAAGAACCACCACAAACACGAAGAGTGAAGACAACTTTGTTCATCACTGGAACGGAGGACGTGATATCGGTCCCAATCTCGTTCGTGACCGCGTCCGCACTTGGTCATGACGCCGGGTGCTCTGGCACTATCACCCGTTCGGACGCACCTGTGGGTCACAAGAGGGATAACGCGTCATGAACGTTCCGCTGATGCATCCCACGGGTAGTCAACGCTGTTGACGAGTGAATGCCGTCACCGACGGCAACCAAACCCCCCAAACCGGGAACAGACGACACCCCCCTGTCGTTGCACTCGGTGAGCAAAGCCCCCGGAACCCCCGGGCCGAAGCGAAAGGAACCGTCATGGCCGATCGCGTTCTGCGTGGCAGCCGGCTCGGAGCAGTCAGCTACGAGACGGACCGTAACCACGACCTCGCACCGCGCCGGACGGTGCGCTACGCCTGCTCCAAGGACCACGAGTTCGAGGTGCCCTTCTCCGACGACGCCGAGGTCCCCACGACCTGGGAATGCCGCCTGCACGGCACCGAGTCGAAGATCGTCGACGGCAGCCAGCCGGAACAGAAGAAGGCCAAACCACCGCGCACCCACTGGGACATGCTGCTGGAACGCCGCAGCATCCCCGAGCTCGAAGAACTGCTCAACGAGCGGTTGGAGGAGCTGCGCTCCCGTCGCAGCCGGTCCGGAGACAGCGCGAACTGACCCAGCGCACGCGGACTCGGGCGCCCGGTTGTCCGGCGAACCGGGCGCCGGCGAGGAACCGGCCACACCTCAACGCCGGAACACGCCGGAGCTCCCCAGGACGGCGCGGAGCCTGGTGCCCCATCGACGCGCCCCCCATCCGGTCACCCGCAGCAGTGCCTCCCGGACTATGGCCCCGTTCATCTTGGACTGGCCGTTCTCCCGTTCCACGAACGTGATCGGAACCTCCACCACGGACCTGCCCGTGTCCAGCACACGCACGGCCAAGTCCACCTGGAAGCAGTACCCCTGGGAGGCCACCGTGTGCAGGTCCACCTCACGCAGCACCTCGCTGCGGTAGGCCCGGAAACCCCCGGTGAGGTCGTTGACGGCCACCCCCAGGGCCCACTTGGAGTAGACGTTGCCGCCACGGGACAGCAGCGAGCGGTACCACGGCCAGTTCACCACCCTGCCGCCGGGAACATAACGCGAGCCGAGAACAGCCCCCACGTCGCCGCGGAACAACGTCTCCAGCAGGGCGGGAAGCTGCTCAGGGGAGTGCGAACCGTCCGCGTCCATCTCCACGATCGCCTGATAGCCCCTGCGCAGGGCCCAGTCGAACCCGGCCACGTAGGCGGCCCCCAGACCGGCCTTGCCGGTGCGGTGCAGCACGTGGACCCGCGCGTCCTCGGCGAGCCGGTCGGCGAGCTCCCCCGTGCCGTCCGGGCTGTTGTCGTCGACGACCAACACGTGCGCCCGGGGAAGGGCGTCGTTGAGACGGCGCACTATCGGCCGCAGGTTGTCGCGCTCGTTGAACGTGGGGATCACCACCAGCGTGTGGGGATGGTCCCCGGAAACCTCCGAGCTCCGTGGCTCACTCATTCCTGTCTCCTCGCCTGCTCACCGCCGTCCGACACCTCCGCGCCCGAGGTGGTCTCCCACCACACGCGGCCGTCAGCACACCACGTCATCCCCGCGTCCGGGACGGCGAGTCCGCCACGCGCTCCAGGCCACCGCGAACAGTCCGAGCGCGACCACACCCCAGGTGACGTACGCGCCGAACCGGGTGGCCGGGGTGGTCGAGGAGCGCAGCGGAACCTCGTCGACGAGCGTCTCCGCGGTGAACAGGTCCGTCCGGTGGGCCACGCTCCCGTCCGGGCGGACGACGGCGCTGACCCCGCTGGTGGCCGCGACCAGCATCGAACGCCCGTGTTCCACGGCCCGCAACCGGGCCATCGCCAGTTGTTGGTAGCTCATCTCCGAAGGGCCGTACCAGGCGTTGTTGGTGGGCAGGGCGAACAGCTCGGCACCGGCTCCGGCCGCCTCGCGGAACACGTCGTCGTAGGCCACGTCGTAGCAGATCCCCACTCCGAGCCGTACCGGCCCGCTCGGAAGGACACCCGGCTCGTCGGCGGGGACCATGTCCCGGTCGAAACGGCGCACGAACGGGCTCACCGCCCCGGCCACCGAACGCAGCGGGATCTTCTCCGCGAAGGGGACGAGGTGCTGTTTGACGTACTCCTCGCCCGCCCCCTCGGCACGCCAGGTGATGACACGGTTGCTGAGCTCCCCACCCGGGCCGCGGGCGAGTCCACCGACGACCACGGGCGCACCGAGTCGTTCGGACACGCGGCGCAACGCGGGGTCCTGTCGCTCGGGTCCCCACGAACCGACCTGTTCCGGCAACACCACGACATCGGGGCGGGGCACCCGACCCGCCTCCACGTCCGCGGCGAGTTCCCGGGCGGCCCGGACGTGGTTGACGTACAGCTGCCGGTCACGGTGCAGCAGGTCCAGCCCCACGTCGGGGGCGTTGCCCTGCACGACGGCCACACGCGCGGTTCCCGTCTCGGCCCCCGTGTCCAGGGTGGGGGCCAGTGCCGCGCCGAGTACCACCGGCACCAGCGCGAGCAGTGCCGGAACCAGCAGCCGCGCGGAGCGCCACGCCGTCCGGGCTTCGGGGGAGCGTCCCCCGCGCCGTGGTCGCGGCAGCAGCGCCACGAGCCCGGCCAGTCCCGTCCCGCTCAGCGCCACGCCGAAACCGACCAGGCTCGCCCCACCGAGGGAGGCCAGCGGCAGCAGCGACCCCTCGGCCTGGGTGAAGGCCAACCTTCCCCAGGGGAATCCGCCGAAGGGAAACGCGGAACACAGCAACTCGGCCGTCAGGAACACCGCGGCCTGCCACAACGGAGCCACGGGCAGCCGGCTCACCCACGCCATGCCGACCCCGGCCAGCCCGAAGAACAGGGCCTCGACCAACCCCACTCCCAGCCAGGGCCACGGACCGAACTGCTCGCCCAGGAAGTCCAACAGCCAGCCCAGCAGCGGCAGCATGTAGGCCAGTCCGAAAACCACTCCGTACCCGAAGGCCGCGCGGAGTCCCCGCCGGTGGAGCACACCGGTGAACACGGCCAGCGCCAGCGGTGCCAGCCACCACAGCTGGCGGGGTGGGGTGCACCAGTAGAGCGCTCCGCCGGCCAGCACGGCGGCGGCGACACGCAGCAGCGCCCGGAGGATGCGGTGCCCGCCGGACGGGTCGGAAACGAGACCACCACCGCTCCGGCGGCGGTTCTCCGAGTTCACCTTGGGGGTAACCAACGATCAACCTTCGCAACGGAGGAACGGTCGGCCACCGTAGACGATGACGCACGCCGCGAATCTACTCCGCCCCCTCGCGAGGGACGTGCCCGGAAAACCTCCCGGCGGGTGCGAGAACGCCCGGCCGCTCAGTCCTCGTCCCCCTGGTCCCGACGGTGGATCGTCTCCCCGCGCAGCACGGTACGCAGACAGCGTGGTAACCGGGCCTCCGGTGAGACGTCCGGCAGGGCGGGCACTCCGGACCGGGGGTCGGTGGACCACCGACGTACCCGGGAGTCCTGACCGGCCGGGACGAGTTCGTCCACGCTCCACACCGCGTACGTGGCCGGGGCCCCCGGGACCAGGGTGCCGGTCAGCCCGTCGACCACCCCGGCGGCGCGCCAGCCGCCCCGGGTGTGCGCGTTGAACGCGGCCCGCGGGGAGATGCCGAACCCTTCTGTGCGGTGGTGCACCGCCGCCCGGATCGCCTCCCACGGGCCCACCCTGGTCACGGGAGCGTCCGAGCCGAAGGCGAGCACCACCCCCTGGGAGGCGAGTTCGGAGAAGGGGTTCAACCGGGCGCCGCGTTCCGGGCCGAGCCGGCTGGCGTACATGCGGGAGGTTCCGCCCCAGGCGGCGTCGAAACACGGCTGTACCGAGGCGGTCACTCCGTACCCGGCCAGTTCGGCGGCGAGTTCCCCGTCGATCATTTCGAGGTGTTCCAGTCGGTGACCGCCACCGGCCAGGGCGGGGGTTCCGAGTACCTCCGCAGCTCGACGGAACCCCTCTCCCACCTCGGCCACACCGGCGTCGCCGATCACGTGGAAACCGGCCTGGACTCCGTTCCTGGTGCAGTCGACGAGATGTTCGGCGATGGCGTCGGCGTCCAGGTAGAGCACCCCGGAGGTTCCCGGCGCGTCGGCGTAGGGCTCCCGCAGCGCGGCTGTCCGCGACCCCAGGGCCCCGTCCACGAACAGGTCCCCACCGAGGCCACGAACCCCCAGTTCCCGGGCGGTGTCCAGGGCCCCGAGCTCACCCCAGTAGCCGACCACCTCGGGAACCCCTCCCTGCGCGGAGAGGCCGAGCAGGTCGGCCAGATCGTCCGCGCCGGAGATGTCGGGGCCGGCGCACTCGTGCACGCTGGCTATCCCCTGTGCCGCCGCGTGCCGGAGGAAGGCCGCCTGGGCCTCCCGGCGCTGGGCCGGGCTCAGCGACTCGCGGGCGGCGCTGCGCGCGTGGTGGTGGGCGACCCGGGTCAACGGCCCCTCCTCGTCCCACCCCTCGGCCCCGCAGGCGAGGGGGGCGCGTTCCACCAGGGCGGTGGAGACCAGCGCCGAGTGCACGTCGACCCGGGACAGGTACACCGGCGCTCCCCGCGCGGCTTCGTCGATCTCGGCGCGTGTCGGCGGGCGCTGTTCGGGCCACCAGCTCTCGTCCCAGCCGTGTCCCCAGACCAGTCGTCCCGGGTTCTCCGCGACGTAGTCCCGCAGCGCGTGCAGGAACTCCGTCAGGGAGGCACACCCGGTGAGGTCGAGTCCGTTGAGCAGCAACCCGCTCGAGGTCGCGTGTACGTGGGAGTCGACGAACGCGGGAGCGACGAACGCGCCACGCAGATCGACGATCTCGGCTTCCGGATGCAACGCGCGACCGACCGGGTCTGTTCCGACCCAGGCGATCGTGCCGTCCTTGACGGCCATCGCGGTGGCATCCGGGTTACCCGGCGAATAGATGTGCCCGCCGAGCAAGAGCATGGTGTCGGACATGTATCGGACCCTGACCCCTGTCATTCACCATCGCGTGTGCAAACTGCGCAAACCGTCCGACCGTCGTCCGGCACGTCGTCACCACGCGCCGGGAACTTCCGACGCGGCCCGCCGTCGTCGGTCGCGATCGTCGTGAGTAGCTTAACCCGCCCCTGTCGGAGGCCTGACACAGCCGACCCGCTCAGCGGCGGCCCCGCTCTCCGTTGCCCTCGGAATACGGCGGTTCCTCCGTCTGACCGGGCAGCTCGGGGCCCGACGAGTCGGAGTGGTGTTCGTCATCCTCGGTGACCGACACCACCTCACCGTCGATCACGTCCTCACGTCCCCGCCGGTCACGTGTCTGCGCGGACTCCGCGTGGACGAACACGCCGGGATCGAAGCCGGCGGCTCCGAAAGCGCTCATCCGTTCCCGCATGTGCTGTTCCATGCGCTGCTGCCTGCGTTGCGCACCGCGTCGCAGCGGCCCACGCAGCAGGGCCCTCGTGGGCGGGAACAGCAGCAGCAGACCGAGCAGGTCACTGACCAGACCGGGCAGCAGGATCAGCAACGCCGCCACCCCGACGAACATCCCGTCGGAGATCTCCCGTTCCGGGGGACGACGCAGTCGAGCGGCCTCACTGAACTCGCGCAGGGTTCTGCGTCCCTCCCTGCGCAGCAGCCACGACCCGAACAGCGCGCCCGCGAGCAGCAGACCGAGGGTGGGCAGGGCCCCGATGGCCTGGCCCACGAGGACGAGCACGCCGACCTCGACGGCGACACCGACGAGCAGCAGAACGAATAGGGGCACGTCGCGCTGGCACCTCCGCTTACGGGCTGTTTCCCGGACAACGCTCGGGAGCACGAAAATACTCCCGCACGGGCGAATCGTGGGAGTACGGACACCGGAACCGCCCGTACCGATCTTCCCGCCGAACACCGTGCCGTTCTCCCCCGGCGGCACCATAGACTTCCCGGATGATGTGGACACGCCCGGCGAAACTCACGGCCCTGCTGCTGGCTGTCAGTGTGTTCGCACTGGTTCTGCTGGTCAGCGACCGACCCGTGCCCACACCCCCTCCTCGGCCCGACCCGCAGTTGCCCCGGGCCGTGGTCACCATGGGGGACAGCACTCTCTCCGGCGAAGGAGCGGGGGACTACCTCCCGGGGACGAACGGGCGCAACGGCAACTGGTGCCACCGCTCACCCGAGGCCGTGGTCCACCAGCTGAGGCTTCCCGAGGACGTGACCAGGATCAATCTGGCCTGCTCGGGCGCGGGGGCCGGCCAGGTGGGGCTGACCCCGCCGGGAGATCCGGTGGACGGGTCCCAGGCCGCCCGGCTGGCCGAGCTGACCGAGCGCTACCGGATCACCGACGTGGTGGTGGCCGTGGGGGCCAACGACGACCCTGACTTCGTCGGCGTGCTCGACGCCTGCGTCCGCGCCTGGGTGGAACGCGCGGAGGGCGGCTGCTCGCGGCGGCTGCGCGAGCGGTGGCCGGAGCGGGTCGAGAACATGCGCCCCAAGGTCTCGGAGGCGTTGTCCGACGTCCGGTCCGTGATGCACCGGGCCGGTTACGACAGGCGGGACTACTCCCTGGTGGTGCAGTCCTACGCCTCCCCCGTCGCCCCCGGCATCCGCCCCGACCTGCAGAACCTGTCCGGATGTCCGTTGCGCACCGAGGACGTCCGTTGGGTCCACCGCACCGCTGTACCCCAGCTCTCCGCCGCCCTGCGGAAGGTGGCCCGTGCCCAGGGGGCACGGTTTCTGGACCTCTCGCGGGCCGGCAACGGGCACGAGGCGTGCACGGCCGACTCCGCCGCCACCGCCGAGACCGAGTGGTTCCGCAGACTGTCGGTGGACTGGAACTCCCTGGAGCATGAGGAGCGCGCTCCCCACGCGATGCAGGAGTCGTTCCATCCGAACGCGCGGGGCTACGCACGCATCGCCGACTGCCTGAGCGAGTTCCTCACGGGGTCCCGGCGAAGCGCGGCCTGCGTCCCGGACGGGCAGGGCGGGCTGCGGCTGGCGGGTTCCGCCCGCGTCTCCGGACAGGGGTGAGCGCTACGGACGGGCCACCGCGAAGGCCTTGACGAACAGGAAGACCGGTTTGGTGCTCAACTCGGCGTAGGCGTCCGGGGACAACCGGGACAGCTCGGGCAGCGGTCGCGGCTCGTCCACGGTGTCCACGACGAACCCGGCCCGGTGGAGCTGTTCGAACACAGCGGAGAGGGGTCTGCGGTAGAAGGAGACCTCGACGTCCTGTCCGCCCACCGGCCAGGTCTCCGAGACCAGCTCGGTGCTCAGGTAGTCCGGCCTGCCCTGGCCCTGCCAGTCCGCGGCCGGGTGGTGCACGGAGAAGACCAGTTCCCCGCCCGGGACCAGGCAGCGGCCGAGCTCGGTGAGCAGACCGTGCCAGTCCGGCAGGTAGTGCAGCACCAACGAGGCCACCACCAGGTCCACACCGGCGGTGGGCACCATGTCCAACGGTTCGGACAACTCGGCCACCTCGAACCTGGCACGGTCCCCCAGACGGGCCCGGGCGAGTTCGACCATGCGCGGCTCGCGGTCCACCCCCGTCACCGTCGCTCCCCGGGCCACCAGCTGTTCGGAGAGCACGCCCGCCGCGCACCCGAGGTCGAGCACCCTCCTGCCGCTCACGTCCCCGGCCAGCGCCAGGATCGCCGGACGGTCGTAGTAGGCGTTCGCCGGGCTGTGCTCGGAGTGCCGCGCGTAGGCCTCCGCGAACTGCTCGTAGAGCGTGTTGTGCGCCACTCGACCACGGTAGACGAACACCTGCCGGTCCTCATCGCGAACGGCACCCGCCCGGTCGACTCCGGTCGCCGGAGTCGACCGGGCGGGTGTTCGCGGTCAACCGGCCGCGTCCGAACTCGGTCGAAGACGCTCCGGGGCTCCTAGAGCTCGGGAGCCCGGTTCTCGAACGGCGTGGACAGCACCACCGTGGTCCGGGTGGAGACCTTCGCCGCCTCCCGGATCTTGCGCAGCAGCTCCTCCAGCGCCACCGGGGAGGCCACACGCACCTGCAGGATGTAGGACTCGTCCCCGGCCACCGAGTAGCAGGACTCGATCTCCGGAAGGTGTTCCAGCCGCTGCGGGTAGTCGTCCGGCGCCGCCGGGTCGGTCGGGGTCAGTGAGATGAACGCCGTCAGCGGCAGCCCGATCTGCTCCCCGTCGACCCTGGCCGTGTATCCGCGCAGCGCGCCCCGCTGTTCCAGCCTGCGGACGCGCTGGTGCACGGCGGAGACGCTGAGTCCCACTTTCTCGCCCAGCTCGGTGAAGCTGCAACGGCCGTCCCGCAGCAGCTCCCGCAGTATCGCCCGGTCGGTGGCTTCCAGCTCGGGGCCCTGCGGGGCGTTTCGCTCCGTCACGTCGGTAGCACCACCAACTCGTGCGGCTGGTTGTTCAGGCTCTCCACACCCTGTTCGGTCACCACGACGATATCCTCGATCCGCGCTCCCCAGTGCCCCTGCTGGTAGATGCCCGGTTCGATGCTGAACGCCATTCCCGGTTCGAGCACGATGTCGTTACCACCCATGATGTAGGGCTCCTCGTGCACGTCCAACCCGATGCCGTGACCGGTGCGGTGGACGAAGTACTCCCCGAACCCGGCTTCGGTGATCGGCTGCCTGGCGGCCGCGTCCACCTGGGCGGCCGTGGCCCCCGGCCGGACGGTCTCGACCGCGGCACGCTGGGCGGAACGCAGCACCTCGTAGGTCTCGCGCACGTCGGAGTCCCTGGGCTCGCCGAGGGAGTAGGTCCGGGTGCAGTCCGAGTTGTAGCCGCCGGGCAGGGGGCCACCGATGTCCACGACCACCACATCACCCTCACGGATGACCCGGTCGGACAGCGCGTGGTGGGGACTGGCCCCGTTGGGGCCGGAACCGACGATCACGAACTCGGCCGCCGAGTGCCCCTCCTGCACGATCGCTTCGCTGATGTCGGCACCCACCTCGGCCTCGGTGCGGCCGACCCGCAGGAACTCGCCCATGCGGGCGTGCACCCGGTCGATGGCCGCGCCCGCCTCACGCAGCGCCCGGATCTCGGCGGCGTCCTTGCGCATCCGCAGCTCCCGCAGCACGGATCCGGCCAGCACCTGCTCGGCCTCGGGCAGGGCCGCGCGCAGCGGCAGGGTGTGCAGCGCGGGCATCGCGTCGGCCACGCCGACCCGCGTGGGTTCCGCACCGTCACGGCGCAGCAGATCGGCGACCATACCGTGGGGGTCCTGCCCGTCCACCCAGGTCGCGATCTCCACGCCCAACTGCTGGGCGGGCACCTCCGCGTAGCCCAGCTCCTCGAGCTTGGGAACCACCAACACGGGGGAGGCCTCACTTCCGGCGGCCGGAAGTACCAGGCAGCTGAGCCGTTCGAAGGACTCGCCGTCGACCCCGACGAGGTATCCGAGGTCGGAGCCGGGAGAGATCAGCAGCGCGTCGATGTTCGCGCCGGCAGCGGTCTCGGCGGCGCGCTGTAGCCGCGCCGAGAGAACGGTTGGGTCCTGCTTCGTTGCACCGGTGGACATGGCTCAACCCTAAAGAGTCCGCGCGGAACTGCCTGGCGGGGTGGTCGGGTTGCCGCACGTGCGGGGTACCCGCCCCTTCGCCCGGGGTCGGAGCCGTCCACGGCGGTGCGGGGCCGCGGCGCCCACGGGAGGAGAAAGGCGCTCGGCGGCCCCGGCCCACTCATCGTCCCGGTCGGCGGGCCTCGGTACCCACAACGCGGAGATGACGGGTCACCCAACTTCGTCCGGCCACACGGTTTTCACCCGTGGAAACCATGTCGGCGAAGGCGGGCCTTCCCCTCACGGTCCGGCCCGGCCGAGGCCTCCGGTGGCTCAGGGCCTCAGTTCACGCACCTCCAGTTCGGCCAGCACCCTGCCTCCGGAGCAGAAGCCACGGCCCCCGTCGTCCTCCTCGGAGGGAAAGACCAGGTCGGTCAGCACCACCGAACCGTCGTCGCCGAACACCTCGACCCCGCAGTGGTCCAGCAGGATCCGCAGCCGCACCCTCGCCCCGGACACGGACAGCGAGGTCTCGTGCCGCGCGGGGAAGTCCTCGGAGATCCCGACCTCCCCGGAGTCGGTGCGGTCCACGAAGAGGGTCTGCGCGCGGGCGTCGTAGCCGACACGGGTGCGGTGCCGTGGCCCGAGGAAGACGTCGAACCCGAACTCCGGCAGACCGTCGAGGACCTCGAAATCCGCGCTGATGTCCAGTGCCTTGCCCCGGAAGCGGGGGACCTTCGCCTCCCCGGCGAGCACACCTCTCCAGCGGCGTCGTCGGCCGTGGGCGAGCTCCACCTCCCGCGCGGGGCGCTGCACCAGCCGCGGCCCGGACTCGGTTCCGGTGAGCCCCACCTCCCGGGGAACGGTCATCGTGCCGCGCCACGGACGGGTGGGGGTGTTCGGCGCGTAGTTCCAGTTGCTCATCCAGCCGAGCCACAGTCTGCGCCCGGGTGTTCCGTACCAGGACTGGCAGGCGTAGAAGTCCGCGCCGTGGTCCGCCCACAGCACCCGGTCCGGGGTGTTGTCGTTGACGAAGACCCTCCCGTCGAAGTCTCCCACGAAGTACTGGGTCGCCGAACCACCGGCGGGGCCGCCCGGGTTGATGCTGACCACCAGTACCCACCGGCGCCGTCGCTCGTCGCTGTCCACGGGCAGTTCGAACAGGTCCGGGCACTCCCACACACCGCCGTGCGCCCCCTGGTCGGCGCCGAACTCGCCGACCCGTGTCCAGGTCAGCAGGTCGGTGGAGGAGTAGAACAACACGCGGTCGCCTGCGGCGAGCAGCAGCACCCACGTGCCCGTGGGCTCGTGACGGATCACCTTGGGATCGCGGAAGTCGGCGAAGCCCGGGTTGTCGACCACCGGGTTGCCCGGGTACTTCGTCCAGGTCCGACCGTTGTCCGCGCTGTAGGCCAGACTCTGGGTCTGTGTGGCCCCCGCGCTCGTGTAGTAGGCCACGATCCCGGAGCCGCCGTCGAACAGGCCGCTGGTGTCGTGTTCGTCCACCACGGCGCTGCCCGAGAAGATCTCTCCGAGCTCGTCGGGGCGCAGGGCCACCGGCAGGTGCCGCCAGTGGACCAGGTCGGTGCTGACGGCGTGTCCCCAGCTCATGTTGGCGTGGTCGATGCCGTGGGGGTTGTGCTGGAAGAAGAGGTGATACTCACCCCGGTAGTGGACCAGGCCGTTCGGGTCGTTCATCCAGTTGCTCTCGGGTGTGAACCGGACCAGGGGGCGCCAGTGCCCGGTGCTCTCGGGACGCCGCCGTGCGGCGGCGTCCGTGGGAACCAGCCCGGTTCCGAGCAACGCCGCAGTCCCGGCGAGGAAGCTCCGCCGCGCGGCGGGACGGTTCCACACGCCTCCGGTGTTCGCGTGTTCCACGGGTACCTCCAGGGTTGGTTTCGGCACGACGGGCTCATCCTGCGGGTTCGGCGTCCAGGTCCCGTCCCAGCAGCTCCACCAGTTCGTCCAGCACGGACTCGCCGGTCCCGACGTCGGGGGTGTGCAGTTCGACCTCGTCGCCGTGCTCGGCTCCCAGCCCCATCAGCCCGAGAACGCTGGCCGCCTCCACCGGTTCCCCGGCGACCCCGTCGGTGACCTTGCTGATCCGCACCGGCACGGAGTGGGCGGCCACCGCCTTGGCGAACAGGGCCGCCGGGCGGGCGTGCAGCCCGACACGGGAGGCGATGGTGACCCGACGTTGTGGCATGGTTGCGCTCCTTCCGTGGTCGTCGCGGTCCGCTCTCACGCGGCCGCCGTGGTGGACTCGGCGTTCTCGCCCCCGGCGAGGGCCCGCTCCCTCCCGGGGGCGAGGGACTTGGCCGCCGTCACCGTTACCGCGGCCACCAGCACTCCGAGTGCGACCGCCAAGGCGTACAGTCCCGGCCCGCCCACCAGCGGGAACACGAACAGCCCGCCGTGCGGGGCGCGCAGCGTCACTCCGAACAACATGGACAGTGCTCCCGTCCCCGCCGATCCGAGGACCATGCTCGGGATGACCCGCAGCGGGTCGGCGGCGGCGAAGGGGATCGCCCCCTCGGTGATGAAGGAGGCGCCGAGCAGCCAGGCCGGGCGGGCGCTGTCCCGTTCGGCGGCGGTGAACAGTCCCGCGCGCACCGTCGCCGCCGTGGCCAGCGCCAGGGGCGGCACCATTCCCGCCCCCATGACCGCGGCCATGATCTGTAGCGCCGTGTCGCTTCCGGTGGTCAGACCACCCACCGCGAAGGTGTAGGCCACCTTGTTGACCGGACCACCCAGGTCGGAGGCGATCATGCCGCCGAGCAACGCGCCGAGCAGCACCGCGTTGGCCCCACCGAGGCCGTTGAGCCAGTCGGTCAGCGCGGTCATGAGCGCCGAGAGCGGGGCGCCCAGCACCACGAACATCAGTACGCCGACGACCAGGGTTCCCACCAGAGGCAGCACCACCACGGGCATGATCCCCGCCATGGCCCGCGGAACCGGCACCCGACGCAGTCCCCCCACCACGGCTCCCGCGAGCAGCCCGGCCACCAGACCACCGAGGAAACCGGCCCCCACGGAGACGGCCGCCGCACCACCGACGAAACCGGGGGCCAGGGCGGGCCGGTCGGCCATCGCGTAGGCGACGAAACCCGCCAGAACGGGAACGAGGAAGTCGAAGGCGGTGGTGCCGATCTGGTTCGCCAGGGCGGCCCAACTGGTCAAGGTGGCCGGATCGAAGTGCTCGGTGACGTCGGGAGCCTCGGTGATCCGGTAGCCGCCGAGCGCGAAGCTCAACGCGATCAGCAGCCCCCCTGCGGCGACGAACGGGATCATGTAGCTCACGCCCGTCATCAACCACTGACGCAGCCGGGTGGCCGCTCCGGTGTGTCCGGCGTCCGGTTCCGCCGTCCCCTCGTGCCGTGCCTGTTGCGCGGTGCCGACCGTCGTGTCGGCCTCGGCCGCTTCGGCGGCGCGCCGCAGCAGCTCGGCCGCGTTCTCCACGGCCTGTTTGACCGTGCCCTCCACGAGTGGTTTGCCCACGAACCGTTCCCGGCCGTTCACTCCCACGTCGGCGGCCAGGACCACCACGTCGGCCTCGTGGACCTCCCGCGTCGACAGTGGTTCGGAGCCGGCGGAACCCTGGGTCTCCACCGAGATCTCGTCCCCCCGTTCGACGGCGGCCTGTTCCAGCGCCTCGGCGGCCATGTAGGTGTGCGCGATTCCCGTGGGGCAGGCTGTGACCGCGACGACTCTCATGGTCTGACCTCCTGGTGCACGTACTCGGCGACCTCGGACGGGTCGGTGGCCTCCAGCAGGGTCCGGGTGAACTCCGCGCGCACGAGCCTGCGGGCCAGCGCGGCCAGCACCGACATGTGCTCGGAGTCCCCTCCCTCGGGGGCAGCGATGAGAAAGACCAGTCGGGCCGGGCCGTCCTCGGCTCCGAAGTCCACCCCCTCCGGGCACCGCCCGAAGGCCAGGGTGGGTGCGGTCACGGCGGCGGAGCGGCAGTGCGGGATCCCGATGCCGCCGCGCATCCCCGTGGCCATCTGCTTCTCCCGCTCGGCGACGTCGGCCACGAACCGCTCCAGGTCCGTGACACGTCCGGCGGCGACCAGTCGTTCGGCCAGGTCGCGTACCGCCGCGTGACGGTCGGGGACACGTAGGTCGAGGTCGACGAGATCGGCGGTGATGAGCTCGTTGTTCACGGTGTCACTCCAGCGAGACGGCGAATTCGTCCACTTCGGTCACTCGGACCGTTTCGGGCCGCAGATCCCTCGGTGTGGGCATACGGGTTCCGGGCAGTTCCACTCCGGCTGTGCCGTAGGCCACGGCGTGCCGCAGTGCCTCCGGTCCCCGCGCACCGGCGAGCAGGAACCCGGCCAACGTGGCGTCCCCGGCGCCGACGGTGCTGCGTACCCGGCGTGCCGGGCTGGTGGCGTGCCAACATCCGCGGGAGTCCACCAGCACCGCCCCGGACTCCCCGAGGGTCACCAGCACGGTGGCCGCTCCCAGCTCGCGCACCTCGCGCGCGGCGGCCACCGTCTGCTCCGGACCGGACAACTCCCGTCCGACCAGCCCGGACAGTTCCGACAGGTTCGGAGCCAGCAGGTCCGGCCTCTGCCGGCAGGCCTCCCGCAAGGGGGTTCCGGAGGTGTCCACCGCCACCCTGGCTCCGGCGTTGCGCGCGGTGCGCACCAGCGGCGCGTAGGTCTCCTCCGGGCACCCGGCCGGCAGGCTGCCGCAGGCAACCACCCACTCCGCCCGGCCGGCCAGCTCCTCCAGACGCTCGCGCAGCTCCTCCAGCTCGACGGCGCTGAGTGCGCTTCCGGGTTCGTTGACCTTGGTGGTGGTGCCGTCCGGCTCCAGCAGGGTCAGGTTGGTGCGGGTGGCCGCCTCCACGGGCACCGCCACCACGGACACGGCCTCCGGTGTCAACAGCTCGGCGAGCCGCTCCCCCTCGGATCCCCCCACGGGGAGCAGCGCCACCGCCTCGTGGTCGGCGGCGGCGAGCGCACGGGCCACGTTGACCCCCTTGCCTCCCGGTTCGAGCAGGGCGCGCTCCGCGCGGTGCACCGCGCCGCGTTCCAACCGGTCGAGGGGGACGCTGCGGTCCAGACTCGGATTCGGTGTGACCGTGACGATCATGTCGACACCACGTCCGTGCCCGCCGCGCGGAGTTCCTCGACGGCCTCGGAGTCCAGTCCGCTGTCGGTGATCAGCACGTCCAGTTCGGAGATCGCGGCGAACCCGCTGAAGCAGTCGTGGCCGTACTTGGTGTGGTCGGCCAACAGCACGCGTTTCCTGCTGGCGCCGACCATGGCCGCCTTGATCGCCCCTTCGGCGCTGTCGGGGGTGGTGCAGCCCCGTTCGGCCGAGAATCCGTTGGTCCCCAGGAAACCGAGATCCACGGTCAGTCGGGCCAGCACGTCTCCGGCCCAGGACTCGACCGTGGCCAGGGTGGTTCCCCGCACCCTGCCCCCGAGCAGGTGCAGATCGCAGTTTCGGCGGTGGGCCAGTTGGTGGGCCACCGGCAGCGAGTTCGTCACCACCGTGTACTCGCCCTCGGCGGGCAGCATGCCGGCCAGCCTGGCGGTGGTGGTGCCCGCGTCCAGCAGCAGGGTCCCCCGTTCCGGAACCAGGTCCGAGGCGGCCCGGGCGATGCGGTCCTTCTCGGCCGCGCACGTGGCATCCCGCTGGGCCACCCCCGGTTCGAAGTCCAACCGTTCCAGCGGGATGGCTCCCCCGTAGACCCGGCGTACGAGTCCCTGACGTTCGAGCGCTCCGAGATCGCGCCGGATGGTCTCCGGTGCGACGTCGAGTTCCTCGGAGGCCGCGGCGACGTCGATTCGCCCGTCCCGGCGCACCCGGTGCATCAGCAGTTGTCGACGTTCCGCCCCATACATGCCCGTTTTCCTCCGATTGAAGTTTGTTGTTGCCTGATTCTGCCCGCTAATGTGGTGTTGTCAAGGCCACATTCGAAACCGAACCGATACGGCGGGCACGCGCACCGTCCCGCCACCGCTTCTCCTGTGTCGGGGTCCCCTCGGCGGGAGCCACGGACCCGGACATGCCACGCTGAACACCGTGCGCCTGATGCTCGTCGACGCCGCCGGACTGTGGTTCCGCTCGTACTACGCGCTGCCCGAGTCGCTCACCGCCCCGGACGGGACCCCCGTGAACGCCGTCCGCGGGTTCTGCGACATGCTCGCCAGACTGCTCACCGAACGGTCCCCGGGCAGAGTCGTCGTCTGCCTGGACAACGACTGGCGACCGGAGTTCCGGGTGCGGGCGCTGCCCTCGTACAAGACCCACCGGGTCGCCGAGCAGGACCCGGAGGCCGAGGACGTCCCGGACACGCTCTCCCCGCAGATCCCGGTGATCCTCGACCTGCTGGGGGCACTGGGGGTGGACACGGCGGAGGCAGCCGGCTACGAGGCCGACGACGTCATGGCCACCCTCTCCAGCACGGAACGGAACGACCCCGTCGAGGTGATCACCGGGGATCGGGACCTCTTCCAACTCGTCCGGCAGGAGCCCACACCGGTGCGGGTGGTCTACATCGGAGGAGGGTTGAACCGGGTCCAGGACTACGGACCGCAGGAACTGGCCGAACGCTACGGACTTCCCGACCAGGCCCCAGGAACGGCCTATGCGGACATGGCCGTCCTGCGCGGCGACCCCTCGGACGGGCTGCCCGGTGTCCCCGGCATCGGGGAGAAGACGGCGGCGAAACTCGTCTCGCGCTTCGGATCCCTGGACTCCCTGTTGGAAGCCGCGCGGAACGGGGACGAGGGGCTGACCACACGCACCAGGAGACTGCTGCTGGAGGCGGAGGAGTACCTGGCCGCCGCACCCACCGTGGTGCGCACCGTCACCGACGCACCGGTGGTGCACACCCTGTCCTCCGACGGCCGCGGGGAGATCCCCGTCGACACCTCCGCCGTGGCCGAACTGCGACGAAGCTGGGGGCTGGGCAGCCCGGTGGACCGGCTCGTGGCCGCCCTGGGGTGACCGGCACGGCCCCGCCCTCCACTCAGAAGTGCGTGCCGCACCAAGAACGACGGCGCGTCGCGAACAACCTGTCCGCCCGGGACACCGCGTCCGGGTCGGACACCTCGATCAGGTTCGCCTCGGCCAACGTGGAGGCACGGACCTCCCCGAACAGCAACGGGGCCAACCGGGAGACGTCCATCTCCAACTGCGGGGGCAGTTGGCTGCGTTCGGCCCCGTCCGGGGTGATCCGGTAGCAGCCGGTGTTCTCCGGAAGCATCCGGTCGCGGACCCCGAGGACCACCGGTTCGGCCGGATCGTAGCGACACCGCCGCAGCAGCTCGGCCACGTCGACCGGACGCACCCACAGCTCGTCGTAGACGTCACGGATCCGGCACTGACGGCTGTCGGCCAGCCACCACTCCAGCGGCTCGTCCGGCGGACGCTCGACGGCCACCACCTCGTCGGCCAGGTCCACCCCGAGCAGGAACCACCACAGCGCCGCGGTGGCCGCGGCGTCGGCGCCGTGCAGGTCCAACACCCGCAGAGTGGTGCGCCCGTCCCCGAACCGGTAGTCGTTCGCGCCGGGAACCCACACCGCGAAACCATCATCGGTCCCGTGCTCGTCGCTGTGCACCGCGACCCGGACCCGATGGCCGTGGGTGTGCTCACGGTTCAGGTGCAGCGTCCACCAGCCCTCCGGACGGGAGATCATCCCGGCTCCGGGGGAGTCGACGGTGCGGTAGATCGCGGGAAGCAGCTTGCCGGCCTCCTCCGGGCCGAGGAGTCTGACCCGCCCGCCGCCGGGAGCGTCCTCGCGGGGCCTGGCGCGCGCCGTCTCCAGGGCGACCGTCCTGGAGGTGGTGGCCACCCCGTAGCCGAAACGACCGTAGATTCCCGTCTCCGAGGCGTGCAGCATCGCGGCCGTCTCTCCCCGGTCCCGCACCCGCGTCAACTGGGCACGCATCAGCGCGGTCAGCACACCGCGCCGCGTCCTGTCCGCCCTGACCCCCACGGCGGTCACGGCGGCGGCGGGCAACTCCGCTCCCCCGGGCACCGTCAGGGAGCTGGCCAACGACATGGCGGTACCGGCCAGTTCCCCGTCGAGGTAGTCGCCCCACACCCTGCCCGGTTCGTAGCGGGAGGAGATGACCCTCCAGGCCTCCTCCGTGGCCACGGGTGCGTGCACCGCTTCGCGGAAGAGATCGTTCGAAGCGCGGAACTCGGATTCGGGAAGACAGCGGACGTCGTGCTCGGTCACCCCACCAGCATGCCCGTTCCCCACGGATGTTCTCGAACCGTTTTCGTCACTCGGGGCTCAGTCCGGGCGCTGCACGGCGTAGGTGCCGCGTTCGTCGCGCACGACCACCCGCACGTACTGGTTCTCGTCGCCGACCATCACTCGACAGGTGAAGCTGTGCCCGGGGCGAACCGGCTGACTCGGGGGGCAGGACACCGAGTCGACGCCCTCCACCCCGTAGGAGTCACGCAGGACCTGGCGCACACCGGTGCCCACCGAGTCCGCGTCGAACACGTCGCGGTAGAACCAACCGGGACTGACGAACCCCAGGAACAGCACCGCCAGCACTCCCACCAGTGTCACCGCCAGGCCGAGCCCCCACGGCCACAGTCTCCGCCCCCTGCCTCCGGCAGCTCCTGCGGCAGGAGGGTGTGCGGAGGTCGAATACGGTGCGCCGTCGCCCGGGGGCGGGCCGGTCGGGGCCGGGGCGGGCACCCACGTGTTCCGCGTCGGCCGGACTCCCGCACCGCTGCGGTACGGGTCCGTCTCCCACGATCCTCCCGAGTCGCCCGGCGGAAAGGCCTGTCGTCCCCCGTTCGGGGACGGACCCTGCGGGACGCTCATCCACCCCTCCGGTACACACCCCGTGTTGGCTCGCTCGACATCGCCATGATCCAACCACAGTCCGAGCACACTCCGACAGGCGGGCATCACCCGAAGGTTTTTCACGCTTCATGTCGTCCCACCCCGGCGGTGAAGGCCCTGCCGGAAGTCAGACAGATCCGGCCGCGACCACGCCCCGGCGGATCCCCTGGATCGCCCGATGGGCGGCGGCACCGACCGGGTCCTCGTGGCCGACCACGTCCCGGATCTGGTCGAGCAGATCCACCACCTGACGGGACCACCGCACGAAGTCCCCCGCCGAGAGCTCGTGCCCCGCCGAGGCGGAAGCGGTCAGCACCTTCTCCAGCGAGTCCCCCCTGGCCCAGCGGTAGACCGGCCAGGCGAAGCCCGGATCGGGCTCACGGGTGCGTTCCAGTTTGTGCCTGCGCTCGTCGTCCTCCAACTCGGCCCACAACTCCCAGGTGGCCGACAGGGCGTCGGCCACCGGTCCCGGCGGAACCTCCGGGGCCATGGGAGCGTCCCCCCTGGACTCGTACACCAGCGAGGACACCACGGCGGCCAGCTGGGCCGGTTCCAGCGCACGCCACTTGCCCACCCGCAGGCACTCGGCGACCAGCAGGTCGGACTCGCCGTAGAGCCGGGACAGTCTTCGGCCGAACTCCGTGACCGGATCGTCCGGGTTGTGGGGGTCGAGATAGTGCCGCTCACCGAGCAGGGCGGTGATCCTGTCGAAGGAACGCACCAGGGAGTTGGTGGTGGCCGCGACCTTGTTCCGGAGCTGTTCGGTCTCCCGGCGCAACCGCTCGTGACGTTCCGCCCACCTGGCGTGGGTCTCCCGCTCGGCACAGCCGTGGCAGGGATGCGAACGCATGGCCCGCCGCAGACTCGCCAGCTCCTCGTCCTCCCCGGCGGGACCTCCCTTGTTCCCCCGCCGCTTCCCACCGCGCCGCACACCGCTCTCCCGGAGCGTGTTCGCGAGGTGGCGCCGGGACTTCGGGGAACGGACGTCGACGTACTTGGGAAGCTTGATCCGCTCCTGCGGCTCCACGGGGCTGGTGAAGTCGGCCACGGAGACCCGACCCGCCCACCGGTCCTCGGTGACCACCAGCGGACGCGGCTCCGTCATCGAGTCCACCCCGGGGTCGATCACCACGGCCAGTCCCGAACGCCTCCCCGCGGGGATCACGATCACGTCCCCCTTGCGGAGCTTCTCCAGGGAGCGCGCCGCCTCCGCCCGGCGGGCTGCCTTGTTCTGCCGCGCCAGCTCCTTCTCCCGTTCGGAGATACGGCGCCGCAGATCGAAGTACTCGGCGAAGTCCCCCTCGTCACACCGCATCGCCTCGGCGTAGCCGTCGAGCGCCTCGACGTTGCGCTCCACACGTCTCGACTGGCCCACCACGGAACGGTCCGCCTGGAACTGGGCGAAGGACTGTTCCAGCAGCTCCCTGGCTGCCTCCACACCGACGCGGCCGACCAGGTTCACCGCCATGTTGTAGCCGGGACGGAACGAGGAACGCAGCGGGTAGGTACGGGTGGAGGCCAGACCGGCGACCTGCTTGGGGTCCATGCCGGGCTGCCAGACCACCACGGCGTGCCCCTCGACGTCGATGCCCCGCCGCCCGGCCCTGCCGGTCAGCTGGGTGTACTCGCCGGGAGTCAGATCGACGTGCGACTCCCCGTTGAACTTGACCAGGCGTTCCAGCACCACCGTGCGCGCGGGCATGTTGATCCCGAGCGCGAGGGTCTCGGTGGCGAACACCGCCTTGACCAGCCCCCGGACGAACAGCTCCTCGACGGTCTCCTTGAAGGCGGGCAGCAGCCCCGCGTGGTGCGCGGCCACACCCCGTTCCAGCGCCTCCCGCCACTCCCAGAAGCCGAGCACGTCCAGATCGCTCTCCGGCAGCGTGCTTGTGTACTCCTCGATCACCTCGCGGATCTCGGTCGTCTCCTCCTCGGTGGTCAGGCGCAGCCCCGCCCGGACGCACTGGGAGACGGCCGCGTCGCACCCCGCGCGGCTGAAGATGAACACGATGGCGGGCAGCAGCTCCGCCTCCTCCAGATGACCGAGCACATCCACCCGGGAGGGCTGCATGAACCTGTTGCCGCCGCGCTGGACCTTGCGCTTGCCGTTCGGGCCGCGCCGCACCCGTCCCGGGGGCTCCCCGGCGCGCCCGAGCTCCCTGGTGTGACGCAGCAGGCCCGGATTGATCCTGAGTTCGCGGTTCTGGTCCTCGCCGCCGAACAGGTCGAACATGCGGCTGCCCACCAGCATGTGCTGCCAGAGCGGCACCGGGCGGTGCTCGTCCACCACCACGGTGGTGTCCCCCCGCACCTCGACCAACCACTCACCGAACTCCTCGGCGTTGCTCACCGTCGCCGACAGGCTCGCCACCTGCACGTGCTGGGGAAGGTGCAGAATCACCTCCTCCCAGACGGCGCCGCGGAAACGGTCCGCCAGGTAGTGCACCTCGTCCATCACCACGTAGCCGAGGGCGTCGAGGGTGCTCGAGCCCGCGTAGAGCATATTCCGCAGTACCTCGGTGGTCATCACGACCACCTGGGCGTTGCCGTTGACGGAGGTGTCACCGGTCAGCAGACCGACGTTGCCGGAACCGTAACGCGCGCAGAAGTCGGTGTACTTCTGGTTGGAAAGCGCCTTGATCGGTGTGGTGTAGAAACACTTGCGTCCGCCGGCCAGGGCCAGGTTCACGGCGAACTCACCGACCACGGTCTTGCCCGCGCCGGTGGGGGCGCAGACCAGCACACCGTGCCCGTCCTCCAGCGCCTGGCAGGCCGTCCGCTGGAAGGGATCCAGCTCGAAGGACATGTCCTTCGTGAACGCGGTCAGACGCGGGTGCGCCCTGCGGGCGCGGTGCTCGGCGTGGGCCTCCGCCGGGGTCGTCGCGGCGGAGCCCGTCTCCGTGGTTTCCGTACGGCTGTCAGCCACCCCTCCAGACTTTCATACCTCACCCGGAGATGTGCCAACCGCGGTGATGTTCACCGCACGGTCAGCGGGGCGCGCCCCGGAGCGCGCCCCGCCACCGTCGGGAGTCAGGTGGCCTCGTCATCTCCGCCGGCGGAACCACCCGTGGTGTGCAACGCCGAGGGCCGGGTATCCACCTCGGAGGGCTGGTCGGGGTCCTCGGTCTGCTCGGCGGCACGCCTGCGTTCCTTGGAGCGGTCCTGGGCACGGCATATCAGCAGGGCGATGCCGTACAGCACGCACAGCGAGAGCCCCAGCACCAGCATGGAGATCGGATCCTGGGGAGTGACCACGGCCGCGAAGATGAACAGGGCGAACACGCTCCCCCGCCACCAGCTGCGGAGCTTGGCGTAGCTGACCACGTCCGCCCTGTTGAGCATCACCATGACCAGGGGAAGCTCGAAGCTGATACCGAAGAACAACAGCATCAGCAGCACGAAGTTGATGTACTCGCCCCCGGTGAGGGCCGTGAAGAACTGGTCACCTCCGAAGCCGGCCATGAAGGTCAGCCCCTTCGGCACCACGAAGTAGGCCAGCACGGCCCCGACCGCGAACAGCACGCTGCCGATGCCGACGAACACCCGGGCGAAGACGCGTTCGCCCTTGTGCAGCCCCGGCGCGATGAACGCCCAGAACTGGTACAGCCACACCGGGCTCAGCAGCACGGCACCCAGCGAGAAACCCACCTTGAGCTGGAGCAGGAAAACCTCGAACGGGCGGGTCTGCATGAGTTGGCACTCACCGTTCGGCTCCAGACGCATGGTGTCCGGCAACGCGCAGTAGGGGCCGGTCATGAGGTCACCGAGGCTCGGCAGGCCGAACAGCCGGTGGGAGAACCACCAGAAGCCGAATATGCCGCCGATCACCACGGCCAGCAGCGCCACCCCGAGCCGATAGCGCAGCTCGTACAGGTGCTCCACGAGACTCATGGTCCCGTCGGGATTGTGTCTGCGGCTGAACGTGCTCCGATCACGACCGAAACGACCACGGCGGCGACGCGAACTGCCTTCCACCGTCCAGCCCCCGGCTCAGTTGGCGGAGTCGTTGCGGTACGTGCTCTCGGCCGGACGTTCCCCGTTGACCTGGTCCGCCCGCTGAGCGGTGAAACCGCTGCCGTGCTGCTCACCGCTGGTGAGCTGCTGCGGCGGCTCCTGCTCGCTCCTGCCGGACTGCGAGGCGGCCTCCTCGTCCTGCTTCATCCCGCGGGTCTCGGCCTTGAAGACCCGGGCGGACTGGCCCAGCGACCTGGCCAGCTGCGGCAGCTTGGTGGCTCCGAACAGGAGCACCAGCACACCGACGATCAGAACAAGTTCCCACCCACCGGGAAAACCCATGTTCGCACACCTCTCTGAAGAGCCTGCTACCGCGGAAATACTACGCCGTGCGTGCCCGTTCTCGACAGGTCCGACGGGGCCACCGTCGCCGCAGCGCCACTCCGACGCCGGCGGCTCTGGCACGCAACAACCCCGCCCTGTCCGCGACCTCGGCGGCGGCTCGGGAGCGCTCCGCACGCAGCGCGCGCACCGAACGCAGCGTCGTCAGCAACGACACTCCCAACAGCACCAGGGCCAGGATCACCAGTCCGACCATCAGCACATACGGCACGTCCATACCGTAACTCCCTCAGGTTGACGGCAGGTGACGAGCGAGTTCCAGAGCCTCCTCCGCCCGGCTGCGCACTTCCCCGGCCAGATCCTCGGGGGACACGATCCGCCCCCGGCCCCCCAGACCGAGCACGAGACGAACGACCCACGCCCGGTCGGAGTAACGCAGCACCACTCTGGTGCGGCCGTTGGGCAGCTCGGTCAGTTCGTCAACGGGATAGTACTCGGCGACCCAACGGGCCCGGGGACCCAGTTCGAGCTCCACGCGCGGCTGCTCCGGTGACGGGCGGAACGGACCCCCGGAGAGGTCGGTGGTGCGGGCCTCGGCCGGTGGGCACGCGTGTTCCTCCAGCGGTTCGGCCTCGTCAACCCGGTCCATACGGAACAACCGCATCCCCTCGGCCCGACGACACCACGCCTCCAGATACCGCCGTCCCTCCAGCAGCACCAACCTCAGGGGGTCCACGGTGCGTTCGGTGATCGCGTCCCGCGAGGCGGTGTAGTAGCGGATGCGCAACGCGGCGCGCTGGCGCACCGCCCGTTCCACCGTCTCCTCCACCTCGGCCGGTACCCGGTCGGGCCTCTCGTCGAGGTCGACCACCATTCCGGCGGGGTGTGCCCGCCCCGCGGCGTTCTCGATCTTGGTGAGCGCCCGGCGCACCGCGTCGGTGTCGACGATCCCGGGGGTCTCCGACAGAGCCCGCAACGCCACCTGCAGGGAGGTCGCCTCCTGGCCGGTGAGCCGCAGGGGCTTGCGCATGCCCGCGTCGTAGACGACGGTCACGGTGTCCCCGCTGAACGAGAGGTCGATCAGATCGCCCGGCCCGTATCCGGGCAGTCCGCACATCCAGAGCAGTTCCAGGTCACGGCGCACCTGCTGTTCGGTGACCCCGAAATCGGCCGCGACCTCCGCGACCGCCACCCCCGGCCTGCTCACCAGGTAGGGAACCAGCGCCAACAGGCGCGGCAACCGCTCGGCCGTGCTACTGCCCGTCATGTTCCCCTCCGAAGGCCGCCAGCGTCGCCAGGTGTGCCTCGTGCACGGCCTTGCTCAGCGTTTCCGGTTCCAGCACCACGAGGTCGGGTCCGTACCCGGCCAGCCACCCCGCCGCCGTCTCCGGATGCTCCAGTTCCAGCACGACCTCCTGACCGGGTTTTCCGGCCAGCTCCCGGTCACCGAGCACCTCGGCGTGCCGCCGCACCCCCTGGGCGCGCCCTCGAGCCAGCCACAGGCGAACGGAGGTCGGTTCCACGGCGTTCGGCTCGGCACCGGTCACCAGCTCCAACAGCTCGACCCCGGCGGGAGGCCGCACGAAGGCAGCCTCGTCACCGGGCTCGACGGTGTTCACGGAGCCGAGGATTCGGGACAGCCGGAAACAGCGCGCCGCCCGCCTGTCCCGGTCGTGGCCGACCACGTACCACCGACCGTGCCAGGCGACCACCCCCCACGGATCCACCGTCCGGACGAACGACGCCGTCTCCCCCGGTTTGCGGTAGTCGAACCGCACCGTGCGTTCCGCTCGCACCGCGGCCAACAACGAGGGGAAGGCGGGTTCTGCCGCACGGACCCTGGGCTCGACCGGAGCGGGCGCACCGTCGTCGACCCGAACCCCAGCGGCGCGTAGTTTGCGCAGCGCACCCCGTGCCGCCGCTCCCAGCTCGGGGGACTCCCACAGTCGGGAGGCCACCGCGACGGCCGCCGCCTCGTCGGAGGCCAGTTCGATGTCGGCCAGCTCGTAGTCCCGGCGCGCTATCCGGTAGCCCTCCACCCCGTCGAACACGGAGTTCCGCCCGGTCTCCAGCGGGATCCCCAGGTCGCGCAACTCCGCCTTGTCCCGTTCGAACTTGCGGTAGAAAGCCTCCTCGCTGCCCGTGTCCGCATACCCCGGAACGATGTTGCGGATACGCTCGGCCGTCAGGTACTGACGGGTCGACAACAGGCACAACACCAGGTTGACCAGGCGTTCGGCGCGCGGGATGCCCACTGTGCCCAGTCTAGTGGGAGCGGACGGGGCGAACACCCGGGGGCCGACTTCCTCCGTCTCCTCGCCCGGAAACCGGCGGGACTCACAACGGCGGTTCGTGATGGGCCCACGGACGGGCCCGTTCCAACTGGGCGGCCAGGCGGAACAACATCCCCTCCCCGGCCAGCGGCCCGACGAACTGCACTCCCAGCGGAAGCCCCTGCCGGTTCCAGTACAGCGGAACGGACATCGCCGGTCTCCCGGTGATGTTGGCCAGCTGGGTGTAGGGCACGTGCCGCAGGTTCTCCCGTGCCACCCGGTCCACCGCCCCCGTGGAGCGCAGCAGACCACGCGCTCCCGTCCGCAGCGCCAGCTCACCCGCGAACCGCAGCGGGGCGGGGGTGTCCAACTGCCCGATCCGCACCGGAGGCCCCGCGAGAGCGGGAGTGAGCAGCAGGTCGTGGTGTCGGTGGAACTCGGCCAGCCTGCGGGTGTAGCCGTGCCACCTGTCCAGCAGCGCGCTGTACTCGGCGGCCCCGACGGCACGTCCCGCCGCCGCCAACAGCCTGCTGTCCTGTTCGAAGTCCCGGTCGGTGGCGCCGGTGAGCCGCTTGGTCTCGTCCACGGAGGCCGCCAGCTTGACCGACCAGGCACGCAGGAAGTCCACGGCCAGGGCCTCCAGGTCGACCGGGGACTCGACCGGCTCGACACGGTGGCCCAACGACTCCAACAGCCTCGCCGCGTCGCTCAGCGCCGCCGTGGCGTCGGGATGTGGCCGCCCCAGGGCGGACTGTCCGGTGAACCCGACGCGCAGCATCCCCGGCTCCCGGGTGCTCTCCACGGCGAAGGAACGCTCGGGAACGGCGGGCGCATAGGGGCTCGTCCCGTGACCGCCCACCACGCTGTCCAGCGCGACCGCGCTGTCACGCACCGTGCGGGAGACCACTCCGTCCACGGCGGCGCCGTGGAAGTTCTCCGCGCGCATCGGCCCCGCCGGAACCAGTCCCCTGCCGGGCTTGAGCCCGAACACCCCGCAGCACGCGGCGGGAATCCGGATCGAGCCTCCCCCGTCGCTGGCCGCGGCCAGGGGGACCACCCCCGCCGCCACCGCCGCGGCGGCGCCACCGGAGGAACCGCCCGGAGTGCGCTCCGGATCCCAGGGGTTGCGGCTCGGGCCGCAGGTCTCGGGTTCGGTGACCGGCTTGGCCCCGAACTCGGGGGTGTTGGTCCTGCCGAACACCACCAGACCGGCTTCCAACCAGCGGCGCACCACCTCGGCGGTCTCCGCCGCCGGGACCAGCGCCAAGGCGCGGTTGCCGCCGCCGGAGGGGTGTCCCGCCAGCTCCTGCTGAAGATCCTTCAGCAGGAAGGGCACGCCGGCCAGCGCCCCGGAGCCGGGTTCGGCCGCCGTACGGCGCGCCCACTCCTCGGTCCGGCGCACCACGGCGTTGATACGGCCGTTGACCTGGGCGCTGCGGGCGAGAGCGGCCTCCAGTGGTTCGGAGGCCGCGAGCTCACCCCGCCGGACCAGTTCGGCCAGTCCCACACCGTCCTGGGCACGGTACTCCGCGTACTCCACGCCGTCCTCCCGCTCGCACCGTCCGCGCCGGCGACACGTCCGGAGGAGCCGGACACGGCGCGGGTCACAACGAGTTGATCAGACGTTCCACCCGTTCGTCCACAGCCCGGAAGGGATCCTTGCACAGTACGGTGCGCTGAGCCTGGTCGTTGAGCTTGAGATGCACCCAGTCCACCGTGAAGTCCCTGCCCGCCGTCTGTGCCGCGGAGATGAAGTCACCCCGCAGCTTGGCCCTGGTGCTCTGCGGAGGTGTGTCCTTGGCCGCCTCGATGTCGGCGTCGTTGGTGGCGCGGTCCACCAGGTCCTTGCGTTGCAGCATCTCGAACAGGCCACGGCTGCGCCGCAGGTCGTGGTAGGCGAGGTCGAGCTGGGCGATCCGCGGGCTGGACAGCTCCAGGCCGTGCTTGCTGCGGTAGCGCTCCAACAGCCGGTGTTTGATCGCCCAGTCCACCTCGCGGTCGATCAGCGAGTAGTCCTGGTACTCCACCGCGTCCAACGCACGCCCCCACAGGTCCACGATCCGGTCGGTCATGGGGTCGGAGCCGCGTTTGGCCACGTAGTCCACCGCGCGGCCGTAGTACTCCCGCTGGATGTCCAGTGCCGAGGCCTCCCGCCCCCCGGCCAGTCGCACGGGTCTGCGCCCGGTGAGGTCGTGGCTGATCTCCCGGATCGCCCGGATCGGGTTGTCCAGGCTGAAGTCGTGGAACTGCACGCCCTGCTCGACCATCTCGAGCACCAGGTTCACCGTGCCCACCTTCAGCAGGGTGGTGACCTCGGACATGTTCGAGTCCCCGACGATGACGTGCAGTCTGCGGTAGCGTTCGGCGTCGGCGTGCGGCTCGTCCCTGGTGTTGATGATCGGGCGGGAACGCGTCGTGGCGCTGGAGACCCCCTCCCAGATGTGTTCGGCACGCTGCGACAGGCAGTAGACCGCCCCGCGCGGGGTCTGCAGCACCTTGCCCGCCCCGCAGATCAGCTGACGGGTCACCAGGAAGGGAAGCAGCACGTCGGCGATACGCGAGAACTCACCCGAACGGCCGACGAGATAGTTCTCGTGGCAACCGTAGGAGTTGCCCGCCGAGTCGGTGTTGTTCTTGAACAGGAAGATGTCACCACCGATGCCTTCCTCGGCGAGTCTGCGCTCGGCATCGGTCAACAGATCCTCCAGTATCCGCTCACCGGCCTTGTCGTGGGTGACGAGCTGCACCAGGTCGTCGCACTCCGCCGTCGCGTACTCGGGGTGCGACCCCACGTCGAGATAGAGCCTGGCACCGTTGCGCAGGAAGACGTTCGACGAACGCCCCCACGACACGACCTTGCGGAACAGGTATCTGGCCACCTCGTCCGGGGAGAGCCTGCGCTGTCCGTGGAAGGTACAGGTCACCCCGAACTCGGTCTCGATACCGAAGATCCTCCGTTGCATGCCTCCACGGTAGGCGTCTTCGGCGAACTCGGCGGTCCGCCGTTCGGGGACGGAAGTCACGAATTTCCCGAAAACCCCTCACGCAGGGTGTTCGCGAACGACTCGACGACCGGGTCCCGTCCCCGACACGACCTCCCGCCGGCACCCCGCCTCCGCCGACGAGGCCACCGGGGGCGAGTCAGCCCGCTGTGCTGCCGTTCTCCGTCTCCGAGGAGTTCCCGTCGCCTTCGGATCCGGCCGACTCGTCGGAGGCGGAGGCGGAACTGTCCGCGTTGCCACCCGGCAACAGCTCCCGCAGGGCGGCCCCCGTGATGCGACGGAACGTACGGTGCGGCCTGGACCGTTCCAGCACCGCCACCTCGAGCTGGGAGACTCCCAGTTCCCGGGAACTCTCCCCTCCGGCGACCAGCGCGCTCACGGCCTCACGCACGGCCGGCCCCAGCTCCATCCTGTCGGTGAAGGACTCCTTCAACGCGGAGGTCACGGTCTCGGCCTGCCCACCCATGGCCACGTACTGCGGCTCGTCCACGATGGAACCGTCATAGGTCAGCCGGTAGAGCTGGTCCCCCTCCGGGGTCGAGCCCACCTCGGCCACGCAGATCTCCACCTCGAAGGGTTTGACCTGTTCGGTGAAGATCGCTCCGAGCGTCTGCGCGTAGGTGTTCGCCAGGGCGCGTCCGGTGACGTCTCGGCGGTCGTAGGAGTAGCCCCGCACGTCGGCCATCCGGATACCCGCCATGCGCAGGTTCTCGAACTCGCTGTAGCGGCCCACTGCCGCGAAACCGATCCGGTCGTATATCTCGGAGATCTTGTGCAGGGTGGTGGAGGGGTTCTCGGCGACGAACAGCACCCCGCCCGCGTACTTGAGCACCACCACGCTGCGGCCCCGAGCTATCCCCTTGCGGGCGAGCTCGGAACGTTCGCGCATCAGCTGCTCTGGCGAGGTGTAGAAGGGCATCGACACGGCTGTGCACTCCTGGCTCGAATCGTGCTGTGCCGACGGTCCGGCACATGGCGCTTGGTCCGCACACGCTGCGGTGGGGAACGTGTGACACCCCCGGCGGGGCCACACGCGTCCGGAGTCCGAGCGACTCAGCCCCCGGGATTCTGCTGACGTCCGGCCACGACCTCCTCGGCGACGGCCGCCGTCCGGTCCTCGGACATGCGCACGGCTCCCTCCGCACCGGTGATCGTCACCACGGTGGGATAGATCCGACGAGCCACGTCGGGGCCTCCCGTGGCGCTGTCGTCGTCGGCCGCGTCGTAGAGCGCCTCCAGCGCGTTCCGCACGGCGGAGTCGAGATCGGCCTCAGGATCGTGCCGCTTCTTCAGCGCGGACTTGGCGAACAGCGACCCCGACCCCACCGCGTGGTAGCCGGCGCTCTCGTCGTAGCGCCCGCCGGTGATGTCGTAGGTGACGATCCGCCCGGCCCTCTCCGGGTCCTCGGCCGAGGTGTCGTAACCGGCGAACAACGGCATGACGGCCAGCCCGGACATCGCCCCCTGCAGATTGCCCCGCAGCATGGTCGCGAGCTTGTTCGCCTTGCCGTCCAGGGACAGCGGAACGCCCTCGATCTTCTCGTAGTGCTCCAGCTCGATCGCGTACAGCCGCACCATTTCGAGGGCGATCCCCGCGGTCCCCGCGATTCCCACCGCGGAGTAGCCGTCGGTCACGTAGAGCTTGTCCATGTCCCGTTGCGCGATGATGTTGCCCATGGTGGAACGACGGTCTCCGGCGAGGAGCACACCGCCGCGGAAGGTGAGCGCGACGATGGTCGTGCCGTGGGGCGCCTCCACCGAAACATCGGTGTTCTCGTTGATCTGCGGCAGCAACTCCGGGGAGGCCGCTCGCAGGAACTCCGTGAACGACGAGGATCCGGGGGTGAAGTACTCGGGGGGCAGGGCCTGACCCGGATGGTTCCGAGCCGAGCTGGATTCCATGGGCGACATCGTCTCCTGCTCGAAATAGCTGGCGTCACATGTTCCGGTTCGCACACGTCACAGGCGGTGCGTACACGTGTCGGTCGGCCCGTCGGGCCGACCGACACGTGTCTGGGGATCTATTGTCCACCCTTCTGCACGTAGGCGCGGACGAAGTCCTCGGCGTTCTCCTCCAGAACGTCGTCGATCTCGTCCAGGATGGTGTCCACGTCCTCGTCGAGTTTCTCGCGGCGTTCCTGTCCGGCGGCTCCGGCGCCGGTTTCCTCGTTCTCCTCGTTGTCCCCGCCGCCGTGCCGCTCAACCTTTTCCTGGGACATCTCGCCTCCCGGTGGTCTTGTCGAGGATGTCCGTCGGCCCGGCGTCCGCCGGGCCGTACCGGTGCGGCCCGGAAGCCACCGCCTCCGACCCGCACACCGGGAACATCCTGGTGTGAACACTACCTAGTCAACCGGCCACACGCCCAGGTCCGAAAGGTGACTTTTCGATCTCCCCCGCTCGGGGAAGCCCGGCTCACTACCGTCCGGTGAGCGAGTCCACCAGTTCCTCGGCGCTGGCGGCGGACTCCAGTAACTCGCCCACGTGGGCCTTGGTTCCCCGCAGCGGTTCTAGGGTGGGGATGCGTACCAGGGAGTCCCGGCCCAGGTCGAAGATCACCGAGTCCCAGGAGGCCGCGGCCACCTCGTCGGGGTAGTGCTCCAGGCACCTCCCCCGGAAGTAGGCCCGGGTGTCCTCCGGCGGATCCGTCACGGCCCGCCGCACCTCCTCCTCGGTGAGCAGACGCCGCATCGAACCACGGTTGACCAGCCGGTTGTACAGCCCCTTGTCCATACGCACGTCGGCGTACTGCAGGTCGATCATGTGCAGCCGGGGGGAGCTCCACCCGAGGTTGTCCCTGGCCCGGTAGCTCTCCAGCAGCTGGAGCTTGGCGGGCCAGTCGAGCCGGTCGGCGCAGTTCATCGGGTCCTGCCCCAACAGGTCGAGCGTCTCCCCCCACATCTCCACCACCTCACGGGCCGACTGCCCACCCCGGGAGTCGACGTGGGCGGCGGCGCGTTCGTGGTAGGCGCGCTGCAGGTCCAGGCCGGTGAACCGCCTGCCGTCGGCCAGTTCGACCTTCTGACTGAGCTGCGGGTCGTAGCTGATCAGGTGGACGGCCTTGACCGGGTCGGCGAGCCTGAGATCGTCGAAACGGTGCCCGGCCTCGATCATGTCGAGGACCAGGGCGGTGGTCCCCATCTTCAGGTAGGTGGCGGTCTCGGCCAGGTTGGCGTCACCCAGGATCACGTGCAGCCTGCGGTACCTGTCCGCGTCGGCGTGCGGCTCGTCCCTGGTGTTGATGATGCCGCGTTTGAGGGTGGTCTCCAGCCCCACCTCGACCTCGATGTAGTCGGCGCGCTGGGAGAGCTGGAAACCCGGTTTCTCCCCCACCTGACCGAGGCCCACCCGCCCGGAGCCGCAGACGATCTGCCTGGAGACGAAGAACGGGGTCAGCCCGGTGATCACGGCCGTGAACGGGGTGTCCCGGGAGCACAGGTAGTTCTCGTGGGTGCCGTAGCTGGCCCCCTTGCCGTCGATGTTGTTCTTGTAGAGCTGGATCGGTGAGGTTCCCGGCACGCTGGCCGCGCGTCGCGCCGCCTCCTCCATCACCCGTTCACCGGCCTTGTCCCACAGCACAGCGTCCCGGGGGTTGGTCACCTCCGGTGAGGAGTACTCCGGGTGGGCATGGTCGACGTAGAGGCGGGCCCCGTTGGTCAGGATGACGTTGGCCGCACCCAGATCGTCTCCTTCCGAGCCGTTGCTCTGTGCCGTGGACGCCCCCATGTCGAAGCCACGGGCGTCCCGCAGCGGTGACTCGACCTCGTAGTCCCAGCGTGCGCGTCGCGCACGTGGGACGTCGGCCGCCGCGGCGTAGGCCAGCACGATGTGCGTGGAGCTCAACACCGGGTTCGCCGTGGCATCCCCCGGCACGGTGATCCCGTACTCCACCTCGGTTCCCATGATCCGGCGCATAGTACTCAGCCTACGGGTTCCACACGACGAACGAATCCCTAACGCGAGGCCGTGGCCGGAACAAGCCCCCCACCGGAGCACTGTCATCCTCGAGGGGTGACCGACGGTGACGAATCGGTGGCGATCTACGACCGGGAAGGCGCAGTGACTGGTTCGGCCCCTCGGGGCAGAATGCGCTCCGAGGGGCTGTGGCACGCGGCCTCCTCGGTGCTGGTCCGCTCCCCCGACCTGCGCTCGGTCTACGTGCACCGCAGAACGTGGGACAAGGACGTCTATCCGGGCGCGTACGACTGCTGGGCCGGTGGTGTCGTCGCGGCCGGCGAGTCCCCGGACCACGCCGCGACCCGGGAGCTGGCCGAGGAGCTCGGGGTCCACGCCACGCCCCGGTTCCTGTTCCGCACCCGCCACGAGCGGGGGACGGTGCGCTTTCACGCGTTCGTGTACGAAACCTGCTGGGACGGGCCGGTGGTGCACCAGCCCACGGAGATCGCCGAGGGCTGGTGGATGCAGCTGTCCGAGTTACGGGAGCGCCTGCGGGATCCGCACTGGCCGTTCGTGCCGGACGGCAGGCAGTTCGTCGAGGAGTGGTTGGCCTTCCACGGCCTGGGGTGAGCGCGACCGGCCCGCGTCCACCGCCTGGGACCGCGGGGAGGGCATCCGGCCAGGGCATCCGTTCCCGGCTCGGCAACCCCTTCCACCGGGACCGTCTAGTGCCAGGGCAGCGCCGAACGCTCCCCCCAGTAGGTCGCCGGGTCGCCGGCCGCGGCCGCCAGCTCGTCCAAGTCACGTTCCTCCAGCCTCAACGAGCACGCGAGCAGGTTGCTGCGGAGCTGCCCCACACTGGCCGCCCCGAGCAGCACCGTGTCCGCCCACGGCTGGGCCAGCACGTGCGCCAACGCCACCGCGTCGGCCCCCACACCGTGCCGTCCCGCCACGGAGGCGACCGGAGCAGGAGGCCGCACCGCCAGTCTGCCGTTGGCCAGCGTCTCCTTGACCAGCACCCTCCACCCGCCTTCGTGAGCGTGACGCAGCGCCTTGCCCGCGGAGGGTTCCAGGGAGTTCCAGGTGGACTGCACCGCTCCGAACAGCTGCTCACCACCGACCCGCAGGTCCCATGCCGCCTCGATCGCGTCGGCCTGCGCCGCACCGGTGGTGGAGATTCCCAGCAGCATCCCGCTGTCGCGGACCCTGGCCAGCTCCCGCTGCAACTCGGTGTCCCCGAACAGGGGACTGTCCCTGGTCAGGGAATGAACCTGGTAGAGGCCCAGGTGCTCACCGAGCACCTCCCTGGTGGCCGGCCACTGCTGGCGGAACCGTTCCAGCGAGTGCTCCTTGACCTCGTGAACCTCGGTCTCGATCCGCCACTCGGCGACGTAGGCGTAGCCCCACTTGCTGGAGACCACCACGTCGGCGTGACCCCGCTCCCGCAACCACTCGGACAGGAAGAGCTCGGCGCTGCCGTAGGAACGCGCGGTGTCCACGTGGCGGATCCCCGCAGCGTAGGCGGCGTCCAGCACCTGCCTGGTGCGCTCGCGCATGGCCTGCACCGTGCGCGGGCCCGGCAGCACCTCGGCCCGCCCCACGTTGATGTAGGCGGGCCGTCCCAGGGCGGCCAACCCGACACCGAGACGTTCCGTGGGAGCGTTCGCCACACCCGTCATGGGGCGTAACGTACCCCTCCGGGACCCACCACGACAGCGCGAGACGCACGCGGGGCGCCGCCCGACGGACGGCGCCCCGCGGTGTCCCACCGGGAACGAGCCCGGCGGGGACGGTGTCACAGGTACTGACCGGTGTTGGTGGCGGTGTCTATGGCCCGCCCCGACTCCTGGTTCTTACCGCTGACCAGGGTGCGGATGTAGACGATCCGCTCGCCCTTCTTCCCGGAGATCCGTGCCCAGTCGTCCGGGTTGGTCGTGTTGGGCAGGTCCTCGTTCTCGGCGAACTCGTCGACGATGGCGTCCTGCAGGTTCTGGATCCGCAGGCCCGGCTGGCCGGTTTCTATCGCCGACTTGATCGCGGCCTTCTTCGCCCGGTCCACGATGTTCTGGATCATCGCGCCGGAGTTGAAGTCCTTGAAGTAGAGGACCTCCTTGTCCCCGTTGGCGTAGGTGACCTCCAGGAAACGGTTCTCGTCGGTCTCGGCGTACATCCGCTCCACGGTGGTCTGGATCATCGCGTCGACACAGGTGGGCTGGTCACCGCCGAACTCCCGCAGGTCGTCCTCGTGGATGGGGAGATCGCTGGTCAGGTACTTGGCGAAGATGTCCTTGGCCGACTCCGCGTCGGGCCGCTCGATCTTGATCTTCACGTCCAGTCGCCCCGGACGCAGGATCGCGGGATCGATCATGTCCTCGCGGTTGGAGGCGCCGATCACGATGACGTTCTCCAGCCCCTCGACACCGTCGATCTCACTGAGCAGCTGGGGAACGATCGTCGTCTCCACATCCGAGGAGACACCGCTGCCCCTGGTACGGAAGATCGAGTCCATCTCGTCGAAGAACACGATCACCGGTGTGCCCTCCGAGGCCTTCTCCCGGGCACGCTGGAAGATCAGCCGGATGTGGCGCTCGGTCTCGCCCACGAACTTGTTCAGCAGTTCGGGGCCCTTGACGTTGAGGAAGTACGACTTCGCCTGGCCGTCGGCGTCCCCCCGCTGTTCGGCGACCTTCTTCGCCAGCGAGTTGGCCACGGCCTTGGCGATGAGGGTCTTCCCGCACCCGGGCGGGCCGTACAGCAGGACACCCTTCGGGGGAGCCAGCTTGTACTGGAGGTACAGCTCCGAGTGCAGGAACGGCAGCTCGACGGCGTCCCTGATCTCCTCGATCTGGTTGCCGAGCCCGCCGATGTCCTCGTAGCGGACGTCGGGCACCTCCTCGAGGGTGAGGTCCTCGACGTCGGCTTTCGGCACCGTGTCGTAGGCGTAACCGACCTTGCTGTCCACCAGCACCGAGTCCCCGGACTTGAGCCCGGCCTCCACCAGGGGCGGAATCACCCACACCACGCGTTCCTCGTCGGTGTGGCCGGTGACCAGCGCGCGCCGCGGCTGGTCGGTCTCGGCGCTGGGAAGCAGTTCGCGGAACGTACACACTTCGCCGGTACGTTCGAAGGTCCCGGCCTCGACCACGGTCAGGGCCTCGTTGAGCCGGACCGACTGGCCGAGTTGCAACTCCTCCACGTTCACGTTCGGCGATACGGCAACGCGCATCTTCCTGCCCGAGGTGAACACGTCGACCGTTCCGTCCTCGTACCCGCAGAGGAAAACCCCGTATCCGCTCGGGGGTTGGGCGAGTCGGTCGACCTCTTCCCGCAGGGCGGTCAGCTGGCTGCGCGCTTCTTTGAGGGTCTCGGTGAGTTTTGCGTTCCGTTCGGTGAGCTGGCTCACTCTCTCGGATGCCTCGGCCAGCCGCTGCTCCAACAACCGAACCTGCTGGGGAGACTCGTTGAGCCTGCTGCGCAGCGAGGCTATCTCGTCCTGCAGGGCGCGGATCTGTTCGTTCTGGTCCGCGCTGCCGCGGGCACCCTGCCCAACGGCCTCCTCGGGCCGGTTGTCGGGACGGTCGTGCTGCATATCGGCACCCTCCTCCCGTGCTCGTACCACCACGGTACCGGCGATCAACGACAACGCGAGGTCATCGCATCCCGCCAGGCGCCCCAGAGTGCCACAGAAAACGGCCGTGCCACATGAACCACACCACGTCGGTAACCTCCGAGTCACGAGACTTCGCCGTAGCGACGATCACGGTGCGTTTCGTCCCGTTAGTCCGTTCGGGAGAACGGAGTGGAACCCAGGACGGTCGTACCGCTCCCGCACACACCTGCTGTCGCCACATCCCGGGTTTGTGGAGAGGCGGCGGACATCTGTGTGGTATCCGATTCGTAATACGACTCCTTCGGCTCTCCTCCCTACTGAGTCCGCCCATCGGGAAGAAGTTCCCCGATTTCTCCCACATTATGGGAACACGCCGAGGTTCGACGAACCAGGGAACCCACTGCGTCCCGACCGACCGGACACGAAAGACGTCCTCCGAGACGAAGGCCGTGACACAGCGTCCGGATTTCGGAGGGAATCCCCCGACTCCCCCTGTCCACCGAAAGTACTTCTGATCTACTTGAGCGGCCGATCGTGTCGACCAGTACGTCCTCGTTCGGGGAGGATCCGATGTCCCACCCGCCACCGTCACCCGTCCCCTGGGACCCCTTCCGGCAGACCGGATCCGCGACGTCCCCGGGCCCCCGCGGCCCCGCCGGTGGGGTGGGAACTCCCAGCCCCTGGGGACGGTTCCCGGGGGAGAACCCGACACCCCGACCGCAGGAGTCCCCTCCCGAAGACCGGGACACCTGCTGGCAGAACCCGGCACTCGGCCCGCACAGGCGCTTCGACCACGAACACCTTCCCCCCGAGCTGGACCCACCGCCACGCAGACCACGACGGAGGGGCCTGTACGCGGCTTCGGCCACGCTGCTGGCCGCGGCACTGCTGGGGGGTTACTTCCTGGTGCCCACCGGGCCGGTGGACCCCGGAAACACCGCCGCACGGCTGGTGGACAAAATCAACTCCGGACGTTTCGCCGCGCTGGACGAGGAGCTGTGCGCGGCGAACGCGGCACGACTACGGCGGCAGATCGAACAGCTCAGCGCTGGTCGGTTCCAACTGAGCCTGGGGGAAGTCACCGCCCACGACGCCACCGCCACGGTGGAGTTGACCGGAACCTACTTCCTGGGGGGGACGTCCCAGCGGGTCGATCAGACCCTGGGACTTCGCCTGGAGAACGGTGAATGGAAACTCTGCGATCTGGCCCGTTGACGAACCAACGAGACGCGGCACGACCGTCGAGAGAAGGAAAAGGATGACATACCCGCAACAACCGGGGCAGCACGACCCCTGGGGACAGCAGAACCCGTACGCCCCCTCGGGAGGCCAGTTCCCCGCCGGTGCCGAACAACAGTGGGGACAGCAGTACGGCTCGAACCCCTACGCACAGCCCGGTGGGCAGTACCCGGTCAGTGGGCAGCAACCGGCCTGGGGCGGTCAACCCGGCGGCCAGTACCCGCCCTCCGGGCCCCACCAAGCCTGGCCCCAGCAGGGTTGGGGTCAGCCGGGATACCAGCAGTACCCGGGCCAGCAGTTCCCCTACGGTCAGCCCACCGGCCCGACCGGAGGTGGGAGATCCAAGCTCCCCTGGATCCTCGGCGGTATCGGCGGCGGCGTCGTTCTCATCGGCGCCGTCGTCCTCCTGATCATCGCGTTCACCGGCGGAGGGAGGAGTCCGCAGGAGCTCGCCGAGCGTTACACGGAACTGGCCCAGCAGCAGTTCGCCGCCCCCGAGCAGCCCCTCAGCGACGAGTTCAGCAGCCTCGTCTGCAGCGAGAAGCAGTCCGAGTTCGTCAAATCCCTGGAGGACATGCGGGAGGAGACGGAGAACATGACCAGCCAGCAGCTCGAACAGCTGAAGAAGGTGAGGGTGGAACTCGTCGACGTCACCCACCAGGACGACACCGGTGAGTTCACGATGAAACTCTCCCTCGACGGGCAGAACCAGGACCCCTTCAGGAACACGATCCGCATGAAGAAGGAGAGCGGGGAGTGGAAGGCGTGCGGCAACGCGGGCGACAGCATGGGGTGACCGGGGATACCGGCTCGTCCCGCTGCGGAGGTGCTGCGCCCGCGGGGGCACCGGAACGCGGAACCCGGTGACCGAAACCCCGGCCGGCCTCCGGCGGGTCGAGCGAGTACCCCGGTTCGACCCGCCGGAGAATTCACCCCGTCACCCCTTGCTCGGCCTGCGGTGCACGCGCAAGGGAGTCACACCATCGGCCAGCCTGCGGGCGACCAGCAGGAACGCCGTGTGCGCCACCATCCTGTGCTCCGGCCGCACCGCCATGCCCACCGCGTGCCACGGGCGAATCAGGGTCTCCCAGGACTGTGGTTCGGTCCAGCCCTGCTGTTCCCGCAGGGCCTCGGTGACCGTGGACAGCTGGGTCGTCGTCGCCACGTAGACGACCAGCACCCCGCCGGGAACGAGCGCCCGGTGCACGGCCTCCAGCGCCTCCCAAGGGGAGACCATGTCCAGCACCACACGGTCCACCTCGCCGCCGGAGTACTCGGTGACGTCCCCGACGTGCAGGGTCCAGTTGGCGGGGTGTTCGCCGAAGAACCGCACCACGTTGCGTTCCGCGTGGTCGGCGTGGTCGGAACGCACCTCCCAGGACTCCACCGTCCCGTGCTCACCGACGGCACGCAGCAGCGAGCAGGTCAGCGCTCCCGAACCGGCACCGGCCTCCAGTACCCGCGCCCCGGGACGGACGTCCCCCCACATCAGGATCTGGGCGGCGTCCTTGGGGTAGATGACCTGCGCGCCCCGCGGCATGGACAGCACGTAGTCGGACAACAACGGTCGCACGGCCAGATAGGACATCCCGCCGCTCGAGGAGACCACGGACCCTTCGGGCTGGCCGATCAGCGCGTCGTGGGAGAGCACACCGTACTGGGTGTGATACTCGCCTCCCGACTGGAGCACGATTGTCTTGCGTCGTCCCTTCGGATCGGTCAGTTGAACCCGATCCCCCGGCCCGAACGGCCCGTTGACGCTGCTCACCTGTGTCGAACCTCCCACGTGTACGCACGGTCCCCGATGCGGAGACGGCAGGCCATCCTGCCAGACACCGTGCCGAGCCCCGGCACGACTCAGGCGGTGCCGTGCCGGCGCGCCGCCGCCCGGAGTTCGGAGCGCCGCAGAACCCCACAGGGTTTGCCGTCACCATCCACCACCAGGAACTGCTTGGCCGCCGCCCCGTGCACCCGCTGCAACACGAGTTCCGGGGACTCGCTGTCCAGCAGCACCGTCTCCGGCCTGACCTCCTCGGCTGCCCGTTCGGCCGGCTCGGCGGGCGAGGACTCGGCCAGCCTGACCGCCTTGTCCCCGTCCAACAGTCCGACCGCGACCCCGTCGGCCCGCACCAGCACCACACCGCGCCCGGCGGCGGCCAGCAGGGCGTCCCCCACGGGGCTTTCCGCGGGCAACTGCAGCACCGGCCGCAGCAGGTCACGCAGTTCCGCCCCGACGGGCCAGTGCTCACGCCGCCCCGAGGTGTACTCCGAGACCGCTCCGGCGATCACGAACCAGGCCATCAGCACGCACACGGCCAGACGCAGCCACCGCCCCTGCGCCTCGGTGAGGATCCCGGCGAGCGCCCAGCCGAGCAGCCCCACGGACACCACGACGGCCCCGATCACGGCCGCAACGGTGCCGTGATGGCGGTCCTCGGTCAGTCTCCAGACCAACGCCCGCAACATGCGTCCCCCGTCGAGCGGCAACCCGGGAAGCAGGTTGAACACCCCGACGGCGAGATTGGCCACGCAGGTCTGGGCCACCAACAGCCACACGGCCCCGTGCGGCTGCAGGGCGAACCACCCGACTCCGGTGCACGCGGCCAGCGCCAGGGAGACCGCGGGCCCGGCCGCCGCGATCAGCCCCTCCCGGAAGGGGGTGGGAGGGCTGCGGGAGATCTCCGAGATACCCCCGAGCAGGAACAACCTGATCCTGCGGACGGGCAGACCGAGCCGCAGGGCCACCAGGCAGTGCCCCAGTTCGTGCAGCAGCACCGAGACGGCCAGGAACACGGTGAACGTGGTGGCCACCAGCGCGCTGGCCCACACGCCCGCCCCGGGCAGCAGTTCTCCGACCAGCGGGGTGTACAGCAACACCACGACCGCGGCCCCCAGCCACCAGGACGGAGACAGCAACACGGGAACACCGGAGACCCGGCAGAGGTGCAGTCCCCCCGTACCGTTTCCGGCTCGGTCGCCTGTGGCCATGACGAAAGCCTAGAACGCCCCCGCGACCCGGTTTCGTACCCGTGGCGTCCTCCCCGGTGTGTCGTACGGAAAGCAGGGGTCCGGCCTCACCGGCGCGATGCCGCCCCGACGGGATTGGTCGCACGATCTCCGCCCGGAATCGACTAGGGTGCTCGTCCATGGCGCAATCGGTCCGCAACGCCCACCAGAACGGAAATCCCACCTCCCGGCCCAGGCCGGACCGGGAACCACAGCGCCGCCCCGCCCTGTCCCCCTCCCGGGCGAGCGACTTCAAGCAGTGCCCCTTGTTGTACCGCTTCCGCGCGGTGGACCGACTGCCGGAAACCCCCACCCGGGCACAGGCTCGGGGGACGGTCGTGCACAGCGTGTTGGAACGACTTTTCGAACTGCCCGCCGCGCAGCGCAACCGGGCCACGGCCACCGACCTGCTCGCCCCCGCATGGAAGGAACTCAGCTCCGAGCAACCGGAGTTGACCGAGCTGTTCACCGACGAGACCGACCTGGACGAGTGGTTGGAGTCGGCCGGACGACTGCTGGAGTCCTATTTCGAGTTGGAGGACCCGCGGCGGATCGAACCGGAGGCCTGCGAGAAACGTGTGGAGACCGAACTGGACAGCGGGGTCCTGCTGCGCGGGTTCATCGACCGCATCGACGTGGCCCCGACCGGGGAGATCCGCCTGGTGGACTACAAGACCGGAGCGGCTCCCCGACAGCTCGGCGAGGCCAGGGCCATGTTCCAGATGAAGTTCTACGCCCTGGTGCTGTGGCGCCTCCGGGGAGAGTTGCCCAGCCAACTGCTGCTGATGTACCTGTCCGACCGGCAGGCCCTGACCTACACTCCGGACGAGGCCGAGCTGACCGGATTCGAACGGACCCTGGAGGCGATCTGGCAGGCCATCCTGCGCGCGGGCCGCAGCGGCGACTTCCGTCCCAAACCCTCACGGCTGTGCGGGTTCTGCGACTTCAAACCGCTCTGTCCCGCGCACGGGGGAACGGCCCCGGAGTATCCCGGATGGCCGGAGCCCGAACCCGCCTCCGACGAGCTGCCCGCGGAACGCGGCGGTGAGGACCTACCGTGACAGCATCGGCGTCTTGGAGGACACCCCGCTTCGGAAGGAAGACCTGGTGGACACATCCGCTGCCGAAGAGGCGTTCTACGAGCCGTTGGGCCGGGGACGCTACCGAGCCACCGAACACACCGTGGGCCCCTGGTCCGACAAGGCCCAGCACCTGGGTCCCGTGGCCGCGCTGCTGGTCCGGGGGGTCGAACAGCACACCGCGGAAAGCGGGCGCGGGATCAGACGGGTCACCGTCGACGTGCTCGGCCCCGTCCCCGTGGACGAGGTCGAGATCCGCTGCGAGGTCTCGCGTCCCGGCCGCTCCGTCGAACTCGTGACGACGGAGATCTCGGCCGGTGGCCGGGTGGCGGCTCTGGCACGGGCGTGGCTGATGCGGCGCGCCGACACCACCGAGGTCGCCTCCGACGAGGCCCGCCGTCTGCCCGCGCCGGAGTCGTGTGGGCCCATGCCGCTGCCCGCGGGATGGTCGGGAGGCTACGCACGGGCACTCGACTGGCGGAACGCGAACACCTCGGAGCCCGGTCCCGGAGGCGCCGCCGTCTGGGGACGGCCACGGCTGCCGCTGGTCGCCGGGGAACGACCGAGTCCACTGCAACGGCTGTTCGCCGTCGCGGACTGCTCCAGCGGCGTGTCCAGCCCCCTGCCGTTCGAGCAGTGGGCCTTCGCCAACACGGACCTGACGGTCCACCTGAGCCGGGATCCCATGGGCGAGTGGGTCGGGCTCGACGCGCAAACAGCCATCGGTCCGGACGGGGCGGGCCTGACCCACAGCACCCTGCACGACGCCACGGGCCCGGTGGGACGCAGCGCCCAGGCGCTGATGCCGAGCAGGGTCTGAGGGCTCCTCCCGGGTCGGCCCGCCAGCAGCGGTCCGGCCACCGGAACGCGGGTCGGCGAGGTCAGTCCTCGTAGGGATCGTAGTTCGCGGCGTCCCCCACGGGAGCCCGGCTCGGATCGACCAGGGCGAACCGGGCACCCGTGGGGTCACGCAGCACGGCGGCCCTGCCCAGCGCCGAGTCGTAGGGATCCACCCGTACCCGCCCGTGGGCCCCCACGGCACGTCGTACCGCCTCGTCGGTGCCGACCTCCTCCGAAACACCGAGGTAGAGCAGCCAGTGCGGACGTGTTTCCGCGTCGATGTGCTCGCGCAGCATGCTCACCCTGGCCAGCACCGACTCCTCGCCCAGGTACCACACCGAGTAGTCGAGGTGGTTCTCCGTGCCGAACTGGGCGTCGGTGTAACCGAACAGGTCCTGGAAGAACAGGTCCGCCGTCTGCGCCTTGATCGTCACCAGCTCGGCCCACATGAGCGTTCCCGGCAGTCCGACGTCGAACTGCCAGGAGGCCTCGGGTTCCAGCAGACCGAACTCGGCGTCCGAGGGGCCCTCCAGCACGACCTTCGTTCCGATACCGTCGAGCCGGCTGGGTGCGACCGTGACGCAGGCACCGCGCTCCACCGCCTGTTCGCAGGCAGCCCGGCAGTCCCCCGTGGCCAGGAACAACCGCCACTTGGCGTCCTCGCCGGAGGCGGTGGTGCGCAGACTCGCCACGGGGAAACCCTCGTGCAGGGCCAGCAGGTGATGACCGCCCTCCGAGTCGGTGCGCTGTTCGTAACTCCACCCGAACAAGGCGGCGTAGAACTCGCGGGCGCTGTCGACGTCGGGAGTCACCAACTCGATCCAACAGGGCATGCCCGCGTACAGCTGCCACCTGGGCGGTGCCGCGCCCACAGGGACCACACCCATGAGAACCTCCCGAACGGTTTCGCGATCCTCTGCTACGGCATTATCCCCCAGCCGGAACACGCTGTGGGGTTTTTCGATCACGATCCGATCAAACCGTGCCGGTCGCGCACCTCCCCGAAGGCGCCCGGGAACCGTGTCCACCGGGAGGCCCGGAGACGGGACGTGTGAGTTCCGGAGGAGCTCAGCGCGCCCGAGTCCTCAGAGGTAGCGGTAGACGTCCCCGAGGGTGAGCCCCCGGGCCAGCAGGATCACCTGCAGGCGGTAGAGCAGCTGGGAGGCCTCCTCGGCGAGGTTCTCGTCCGACTCGTGCTCGGCGGCCAGCCACACCTCACCGGCCTCCTCCAGCACCTTCTTCCCCTGGGCGTGCACCCCGGCGTCGAGGGCGGCGACGGTGGAGGACCCCTCGGGACGGGTGCGGGCGCGTTGTTCGAGTTCGCTGAACAGCTCGTCGAAGGTCTTCACGAACTCGATCCTTGCATCCCCGGTCGCCCTCCCCCACACCGGCCGCGAGAACCACGGCACGGAGCGGGAGAACTCAACGCTCGTCGAACAGGGCGGTCAGCTCGGCGCTGTCGAGCCCTTCGAGGGAGTCCCGGAGCACGCACCCGGAAGCCGGTTCGAGAGGAACCTCGCAGGCCACACCGAGGACGGTGCACCCGGCCGCCACGGCCGAAGCGACCCCCGTGGGGGAGTCCTCCACCGCCACACAGTCCGCGGGGTCCACACCCAACGCGCGGCAGGCACGCAGGTAGGGCTCCGGCTCGGGCTTGTTCAGCCCGTCGACCTCGTCACCGCAGACGGTCACGTCGAAGGTGTCCGGTCCGATGGTGCGCAGGGCGATGTCGGTCAACGAACGAATGGTGGAGGTCACCAGGGCGGTGGGAACGCCCTTGGAGGTGATCTCACGCAGCGCCCTCTCGGCCCCCGGCCGCCACTCCAGATCGGAAGCCAACATCTCGGACATCCGCGCCACGACCCACCGTCCGGCGGACTCGATCTCGGCCTCTCCCGTGGGCATCCCCAGGTCGGCCAGCAACAGCCGCATGCTGCGGTTCATGTTGGAACCCACCATGCTGGCCCTGGCGGCCTCGCTGATCTCGGCTCCGTGACCGGCGGCGAAATCGTCCATCGCCACCGTCCAGAGCTTCTCGGAGTCGACGAGGGTGCCGTCCATGTCGAACAGCACCGCCGCGGGCGGAGTGACGGCCGGTCTCCGGGGTTCACACCTGGAACGAGGACCCGTCTCGGACATCGGCACCCGGCCTACCGCTCGGTGCTTTCCCCGGCGCGGATGACCGGGCACGACACGCCTCGCTCGTAGGTCATGGTCCCAGCCTAGTGGCTCACGCACGGTACGCGGCGTTCCGTGTGATCACGAACACTCCGTCCCCGGTACCCGAGCCGGTCGCCCCACCCCTTGACGTACTGCCGCGTCCGGATCCGTCGTCTCCTGAACAACCGACTACGGCGAGTACCCTGTTCCCCGTGACACCTCCACTGCCTGACTGGTTCGACCCCGAAGACGCCGTCCTCATCTGCGCCTTCGAGGGCTGGAACGACGGTGGCGACGCCGCCAGCACCGCCATCGAGCACCTTCAGCTCGTCTGGGACGCGACCAGCTGGACCGAGATCGACCCGGATCCGTACTACGACTTCCAGGTGTCCCGTCCCACGGTGAAACTCGTGGGGGGAGTGAGCAGGGAGATCGTGTGGCCGACCACCAGGCTCTCGGTGTGCCGGCCGCCCGGACTCGACCGGGACGTGGTGCTCGTACACGGTGTGGAACCGAACATGCGCTGGCGCGCGTTCTGCGCAGAACTGCTCGAACACGTCGAGCTGGCCGGAGCCGGGACCGTGATCAGTCTGGGGGCACTGCTGGCCGACGCTCCGCACACCCGCCCCATCCCGGTGACCGGAACCGCCTACGACAACGCCTCGGCCAGCCGTTTCGGTCTGGAGCACTCCCGTTACGAGGGGCCCACCGGAATCGTGGGGGTCTTCCAAGACACCTGTGTTCAGGCGGGAGTACCCGCCATCTCCTTCTGGGCGGCGGTTCCGCACTACGTCTCCCAGCCTCCCTCCCCCAAGGCGACTCTGGCGTTGCTGCACCGCGTGGAGGAGGTGCTCGACCTGGAGGTGCCGCTGCACAACCTGCCCGAACAGGCCGAGGAGTGGGAGAACACCGTCAGCGAGATGGCCGAGGAGGACGAGGACGTCCGCAACTACGTCCGGGCCCTGGAGGAACGGGGCGACGCCGAGAGCTCGTTGACCGAGACCAGCGGTGAGGACATCGCCGCCGAGTTCGAACGCTACCTGCGCCGGCGGGGCCCCGAGGATCCCGGAGGGAAGGGACCTCCCGGTCCCGCCTCGGCGTGAGTCCGGTCGGCGGAGGTGGCCGGTGCCGTCGGAGCGACGCCGCACCGGCCACCTCCGTCGGACGAAGCCCCGCCCTGTCTCGACAGCGACCGGGCTCACGGGCTCCGGTCAGTTCGCCGCCACCTCGGCCAGGTACCGCCGGCCCAGTTCCTCGTCGAGGAACCAGTCACCGAAGTCGGCGGGATCGTTGAAACCGTTGACGAACCGCTGCCGAACCGTCCTGTTCTGCTCCGCCCTCCTGAGGACGTCCATCATGTGTTCGGACGGCGGTTGCAGCATCGTGTTCGTCCAGGTGGTCACCGGTTCCACCACGGACCAGTAGCGTTCGAAGGTCCGCTGCATCCACTCCCGGTCGAACGGTCGGTCCCCGTGTTCGAGGATGCTGTCCAGGTACGACCTCGCGCACTTGCTGGCGTTGTTGGAGCCCTGACCGGTGATGGGGTCGTTGGCCACGACGACGTCGGCCATGCCGAGCACCAGTCCTCCCGAGGGGAGTTCCCCCACGGGGTGCCGGACCACAGGCGGGTACCCGCCGGCCAGTGTCCCCTGGGAGTCGGTCACCTCCGCGTTCCGGAAACGCTCGTACTCCCAGGGGAAGTACCAGCGCATGAGCTCCAGCATCCGCTGCCAGTGCTCCCCGGCGGGCGGCCGGTCGGACCAGCAGTCCAGGGGACCTCCCGGTATCCCCTCGAAGAAGGGGATCTCACAGGGCCCACTCAGCGTCAGCCCGGGAATGACGAACAGTTCGCCCACACCGGGGACGGCGTTGAAACGCACCGCGTCCATTCCGGGGTGTTCGGGCCTGCGTTCGGCGCCGTGCACGTAGCTCACCGACAGCACCCGCTGGGGAGTGCTGTAGGGGGACCGGCTCGGGTCCCTCCCGAAGAGCTGCACCAGTTCGCCTTTGCCCGCCGCCACGAGGACGAGTTCGTAGTGCCTGGTCAACGAGTCCAGGTCCGAGGTGGTCACACCGTGGAAGACGACCTTGCCTCCGCGATCCTCGAACAGTTCCAACCAGCCGGCCATCTTGATGCGTTGGTCCACAGACTGTCCGTAGTGGTCCAGCTCGCCGACCCAGTCGATGGTGCGTCGCCCGTCGGGGTCAGCCACCGACACGCCGAGCCCCTCGATCCGGGGTGCCTGGTCCTCCCAGAGGTTGAGTTCGTAGTCCCGTTCGTGTTGCAGCGCGGTGTGGAACATGGCCTGTGTGGACATGACGCGGCCACCGCGGATCTCCTCCGGGGTCCGTGCGGACATGATGGTCACGTCGTAGTCGTGCGCGAGCAGGCTGAGCCCGATCTGCAAACCCGCCTGCCCCGCACCCACGATGAGGATCTTGCGCACCGCGTCCTCCTTCTCACCCGACGACATTTCCCCGCCACGACCGCGATCACGCGGCGCCGTGGGTCACGTTCAACCTCATGGTGTGCGTGACCAAGGCACGCAGCGTATCCACAGTGGACACTGAATCACGTGCGTCACAGGTAATCAAGGGAACGTCCGGGGCCAGCGCCAACGCCTCACGCACCTCTTCCAGGTCGTGGGTCAGCCTGCCGTCGAACAGGTTCACCGCCACCACGAACGGGATCTCCGAGTCGTGTTCGAAGTAGTTGATCGCCGCGAAGGACTCCGAGAGACGTCGGGTGTCGACCAGTACGACGGCACCGAGCGCACCCCTGGTCAGGTCGTCCCAGAGGAACCAGAAACGCGACTGGCCCGGCGTTCCGAACAGGTACAGCATGAGATCCGGGTGCAGCTGGAGGCGCCCGAAGTCCATCGCGACCGTGGTGGTTGTCTTGTCCCCGTCGGGGTCGAGATCGTCGACGCCCTCACTGGCCTCGGTCATCCAGGCCTCCGTGTTCAGGGGTGCGATCTCGGACACCGACGAGACGAACGTGGTCTTACCGACTCCGAAGCCACCCGCGATCACGATCTTTGCCGAGAGCATCAGTTCGGCGTGGTCACGCGGAGAGCTTGTTGAGGCCATCGAGAATCCTCTCGAGGATGTTGTGGTCGTAACTGTAGGCCTGCCCGGTCGGGTGAATGAAAATCACCCCGTCCGCCGCCAGATCACTGACCAGCACTCGGATCACACCGAGCGGGATGTCCAGTGTGGCCGAGAGCTCGGCGAGCGAGACCGGACTGCGAGCGTGCTCGTACACCGCACGGGACTCGGGCAGCAGCCTCTCGGCGACCTCGGGGTCGTACTCGGTGACCGAGATCATCGTCTCGACCAGGAGCTGGTGGCGTGTCCGAGTACGCCCCCCGGTCAGGGCGTAGGGGCGCACCCGGCTGCTGCGCGTTTCCCGCTGGGTCTGTGCGTGTGTGGCCATGGGGGTTCCTTAACCGATCAGTCACTCGGTCGCCTGGCGGTGACCACCCGCCGCAGGTCGGCCCGAACCTCGGGGGTCAACGCGTGTCCGGTGTTCTCGACGAACTGGGTCATCTCGTAGGCGACCACCCGCATCTGTGCCTCCGAGGAAGTGAGCACGGCCAACCCGGCACCGCTTCCTATCCCCATGAACAGGAAGTAGCCGTGGTTGAGCCTGATGATGATCTGCTCACAGGCCCCCTTGTCGAACAGCGCCGACCCGTTCTGGGCCAGGCTGAGCAGACCACTGGAGATCGCCGCCAACTGCTCGGCCTCGTCATTGGTGACCGAGGAGGACCCCGCCAGCGGAAGACCGTCCGCCGACAGGATCAACGCGTGGGTGACACCGTGCACTCTGTGCACGAAGTCGTCGACTAACCAGTCGAAGTTCGGGGGCTGGGCACTGTCTTCTGCAGCCGTCACTGCTGTGACCTCTCGGCGTCGTCGTTGTCGTCCTGACCGGCCTGTTTGGCTTCCCACTCGCCTTCGGCGAAAGCACCCAGATCGGCCAACAGTTGCTCGTGGCTACGGCGCATGTCCACCCCCGTGCCCCGGTCCGCGGGGGTGGGGGCGTCCTGGCGGGCCGCCGAGGACCCCTTCAGACTCTGCGAAACCCTGCGCGGCAGTCCGTTCGCGGTGGTCGAGGACTCCGTCTCCCGTTGTCGCGGAGTCTGCTGGTCCTCGGAAGGCCAGGCCGGTTCCTCCGTCGTGGGCGGCGCGGAGGTCCGCTCCCGTGGTGCGGTCGGCCCGCTTCGCTCCTCCGTACCGGAGGGGTTCTCCGTCCGGGCTCTCCCCACCGGAGCGGTCGGAGTGGGGCGTGTCCCGGGGACTCCGGAGGTGCCCTTGGAAGGGTCCTTCCCACCGCCGCGGGAATCCGGCCGGTGACGTTCGTGCACCAGGGTGGACGGAAGCAGCACCGAGGCGGTGGTTCCGTGCGGAGCACGGCGGGACAACCACACCCGGATCCCGTGCCGGGCCGACAGCCTGCGCACCACTGCCAGTCCCATGTGTCGCACCGCCTCGCGGTCGAGCACGGGGGCACTGGCCAACCGCTCGTTCAGCGCGGAGAGCCGCGCCGCGGGCAGACCGATCCCCGAGTCCTCGACCCGCACCATGACACTTCCCTGCTCGGTCAGGTGCGCGCTGACGGTCACCGCCGAGTCCGGTGGGGAATGGACCGTGGCGTTGTCCAGCAGTTCGGCCAACAACCGACTGACGTCGTCGGCGGCCGGGCCGACCACGCCCAGATCGGTCACCTTCCCGAACTCCACCCTGCCGTACTGCTCGATGGAGGACATCCCCGCGCGGACGACGTCGACCAGCGCGGCCGACTCCGGACGCGTTCCGCCCGCGTCCCTGCCGGCCAACACACGCAGGTTCTCCCCGTTGCGCCGCAGCCGTGTGGCGAGATGGTCGAGCCGGTAGAGCCGGTCCAGGGCTTCCGGATCGTCCTCCTCGGCCTCCATCCGCTCGAGCTGTTCGAGTAACGAGTCCACCAGGTTCAGGTCGCGCAGGGCCACGCTGGAACACACCCCGGCCAGCACGTCCTGGGTGCCGGACTCACGCGGGGAGGTCGGTCCGATGATCTGGGCCACGGTCTCGCGGGAACGCTGCAACAGCTGTCTGGTGGAACCCTCCAACCGTTGTCTGGCCGTTCCCTCCCGCAACGTTCTGCGCGAACGTTCGAGCATCTCCCATACCCGACTCACCGTCCCACCTCGCAACCAAAGCGCGTAGCACCGATCCGGGCTCCGTGCGGACTCATGTCACAAGATCCAATCAGACCGGCGCGTCAGAGTGTACGACGCCCCTGGTTGGAGCAGAATGACGAGTGCCGACGACGTGATTCGTTTCAGTGGAGTTCACCACAACGGAGCAGCCGGACACATATCGACCACGATTCGCAGAGGGAACGGAAACGCAGCTCACCGCATCACGAATGAGGACGGGAGCGCTTCGCACCGAAAAGCGAGACACCGTGCGTGTCCGATTTTCCCGGAGAATCGGGACCGCTTCCGGAGGAAGAACACCGAGAGTGACCACTCGACGGGTCAGACCCGGAACCCTTCCGGAAAAAGGTCCGAACACACCGGACGACTATCCCCGACCGTATTTCGTTCGGCCGGGAAAACAACACACGGACCCGGTAAGCACCGTTCCACGGGGATTTCCCGCTTTTCGGGAAAGCCGAATACCGGCAGCGACGACAATTGTCACGCTGAGCGGTTCCCGCTGAGCCCCTCGGGAAACTCCGAACGAACTCGGAGTTTCCCGAAGGTCCACGGAGGAAGGGTCACAACGCCACACCCAGCAGAGCGTCCACGGCGTCCCTGACCAAGGACGGACTCCGCGGATCACTGCCCTGCCCGCAGAGGGCCTGCTCGACCCATTCGTCGACGGCACGCAACGCCGACTCGGTGTCCAGATCGTCGCCGAGCCGTTCCCGCATCCGATCCAGTGTGGTCTCGGCCTCCGGACCCCGGTCCAGTGTCACGGCCTGTCGCCACCGCGCCAACCTCGCGGCCCCGGCCGTGAGCAGGTCGGCGGTCCAGGAACGGTCACTGCGGTAGTGCTGGCCCAGCAGAGCCAGCCTGATCGCCATGGGGTCCACTCGGTCTCCCCGCAGCCGGGAGACGAACACGAGGTTGCCCTTGGACTTGGACATCTTCTGCCCGTCCAGCCCCACCATGCCGGTGTGGGAGTAGTGTCGGGCGAAGGGGTGCCGCTCGGTCAACGCCTCGGCGTGGGCCGCGCTGAACTCGTGGTGGGGGAACGCCAGGTCCGACCCTCCCCCCTGCAGATCGAAGGCCATCCCCAACCGGTTGAGCGCGATGACCGAGCACTCCAGGTGCCAACCGGGCCGGCCCGCTCCGAGCTCCTCCGAGTCCCAGGAGGGCTCACCGGGGCGGGCCATCCGCCACAGCAGGGCGTCGAGGGGGTCCTTCTTGCCAGGACGCTGCGGGTCACCGCCCCGCTCGGGGAAGACCTCGTTCATCTCGGCGAGGCTGTAGCCCGACTCGTACCCGAGCCGGCCGGTGGCGTCCTTGTGGAAGTAGACGTCCGGGTACTCGTCGTCGACCCGGTAGGCCGCTCCCGAGGCGAGGAGTTCGGCCACGGCGCGCTCGATCTCGGGGATCGCCTCGACCGCACCGACGAAGTCGTGCGGGGGCAGCACGCGCAACGCGGCCATGTCCTCCCGGAACAACGCGGTCTCCCGCATCCCCAGCACGACCCAGTCCTCGTTGTCGTGCTCGGCCCTTTCCAGCAGGGGATCGTCGATGTCGGTGACGTTTTGCACGTAGTGCACGTCGTAGCCGTTGTCCAGCCACAACCGGTGCACCAGGTCATACGCCAGGTAGGTGGCGGCGTGCCCCAGATGCGTGGCGTCGTAGGGAGTGATTCCGCACACGTACATTCGTGCCTGCGGGCCGGTCCCGACGGGTCTCACCTCGCCGGTCGCGGTGTCGAACAGGTGTAACGGCCGAGCCCTGCCGGGCAGGCCGGGAACAGAAACCGACGACCAGGGTTGCATGTGTTCGACCCTAGTCCCCCGCGTCGGCACCACGGTTGCGGGCCGCGCACCCCGCCCGGGGCGTCACGGTCGCCGTCGCCCCTCCCGAGGGCGGCCGTGCGGGTGCCTCACTCCGGGGCCGATCGCGCGGACAACACCCACGTCTGCCCCACAGCGACCTCCCGGAGTCGCTGTCCCCGCCCGCCTGCCGCGGACCACTCCCGACGCAACCGCTCCATCGGCTGGGCAACGGGTTCGCCGGTCAGCGCGAAGGTGCCCCAGTGCATCCCCACGAGCTCGCGAGCACCGAGGTCACGGGCCGCCCGCACCGCGTCCTCGGGAGTGAGGTGCACGGTCCGCATCACCTCGACGGGGTGGTAGGCCCCGATCGGCAGCAGAGCCGTGTCGATCTCCGGGAACCTCCGCCCGATCTCCGCGAAGAACGGTCCGTACCCGGTGTCCCCCGCGTGGTAGAGCCTCCGCCCGTGGGCGGTGGTCACCACCCAGCCACCCCACAGACTGCGGCAGAAGTCCCACACCCCGCGTCTGCTCCAGTGCCGTGCCGGAACGAAGTCGCACCGGGTCGTGCCGAGCAGGGTGACGTCCCACCAGTCCGCCTCCCGAACATCCGTGAAACCTCTTCGGGTGAACCAGTGGCCCAGTCCCAGCGGCACGAGCACCGTGATGTCGCGCGGAAGACGACGTACCGTGGCCGCGTCCAGGTGATCGTAGTGGTCGTGGCTGATCAGCACCGCGTCCACCGGCGGCAACGCGTCGAAAGCCATCCCGGGAGGGCTCAGACGGGGACGGACGAAAGGGATCCGCGCCGACCACACCGGATCGATCAGCAGACACAGCTCCGGAGTGCGGAGCAGGAAGGTGGCATGCCCGATCCAGGTGAGTGACACCTCACCCGGCCCGAGTTCGGGAAGCCGTCCGTCACACCGGGGGACGAGCCTGCGGTCCAGCTCCGTACGACCGGGGCTGGTTCCACCGCGGTACCGCAGCACCTCCCACGGGCGCGGCGGTGAACTCTCCAGCCGCTCGACGAAACGTCCCCGGTACGGAACACCCCACATCATCTCGACCGCCTCCGCGCTGGAACCCACCGGTGAACACGCGACTCCGCGGAGCTCCCGAGCCTGCCATCCTCACGAGAGGGTTCGTAACACCCCACCGGGTGAACCGCGCACCGGCACGCGGGCAGGCGCAGGACAGCTCAGAACGGCGGCCAGGGAATCGCGGGCCACTCCCCGGAGGGAGCCGGTAACACTCCCTGCTGCAACAGCCGGTCGATCCGGTCGGCGGTGGCCCGGATCTCCTTCGGGGAGACGTACTCGGCCAACAGGGCCGCGAACGAGTCGTCCAGGCGGGCCCGTAACCGCCGTAGGTGTTCCACGGCGGAGTCTCCCAGCGGCTGCCCCAACCAGCCCCACAACACCGTGCGCAGCTTGTCGTCGACGTTGAGGCTCACTCCGTGGTCGATTCCCAGCACCCGCCCGTCACCGGGAACGAGGACGTGGCCGCCCTTGCGGTCGGCGTTGTTGAGCACCACGTCGAGAATCGCCAGCCTGCGCAGGCCGGGATGGTCGGCGTGGGCCAGTACCAGCGGGTTGCCCTCCTCGTCCCGGGCGTGCAGCACACTCAGCCAGTCGGAGGGCACGTTGTCTGGGGGCAGCACGTCGACGAGCTGGGTGTCCTGCTCGGTGTCCACCCACAACTGGAGCATTCCCGGCCCGTACGGGGCCTCGTCCCGCCACCGGGTGGGTGGGACCAACCGCCACCCGATCTCCTCGGAGAGCAGGTACGAAGCGACCTCACGCCCGGCCAGCGTCCCGTCCGGGAAATCCCACAGCGGCCTTTCCCCGCGCACGGGCTTGTACACGCAGTCGGCACGTACCCCTTCGTGTTCCACGGAACAGAGCAGGGTCGCGTTGGATGCCTCGACCAGTCGCCCCCGAACCTCGATCCGCCCGTTGGCCAACAACTCGGCGGCGACATCGTCGGAGAGCACGATCCGCTACTCCTCCTCCGAACGCCGGTATCCGTTCTGGCGTGGGCAGATGTGGCCGTTCGGGTCCAGCGGCTCCGAACACAACGGACACGGTTTGCGTCCGGCCTCGATCACTCGCTGGGCTCGCTCCGCGAAGGCGCGGGCGTAGGCGGCGCTGAGGAAGACACGGACCGCGTCGGGGCCCTCCTCTGTGTCGTCGAGCACCACCGACTCGTCCACCTCTTCCTCGGTGGCGGCGAGCAGTTCCACGACCACCGCCTCGGTCTCGGCGTCCCAGCCGAGCCCCATGGTGCCCACCCGGAACTCCTCCTCGACGGGGACTTCGAGGGGACCGGAGTCGACGAGTTCGGCGGGGGGTTCGGCGGGCAGCTCGGTGTCGAACCGGCGCTGCACCTCCTCCAGCAGCGCGTCGATGCGTTCGGTCAACACCGACACCTGCTGCTTCTCCAGCTGAACGCTCACCGTCCGCAAGTCCTCGGTGGCCTGCAGATAGAAGGTACGCTCGCCGGGCTCTCCGACCGTTCCCACGATGAAGCGGTCGGGCTGACGGAATACGTGGATGACACGAGCCATGACACCCTCGACACTAAGTCACCGTCGCGCGGATCGTGCAGCCCCGCCCCTGTCACGGCCGGGGATCCGTTGCTGGTAACGCGTTCGCTGCCACACCCATTCCGGCCTCACCGGGGCTTTCTCCGAAAACCGTGGGATTGTTCGCCTTCCGCGAACATCATGATTCTCCAGCCGGCGGGGTTACTCTCGGTGGGCGGAGACCGTCGAAGACGTCACGTTCCGGCCGGACAACGACGGCCGTCCCGAGAGGAAAACATGACCAACAGTGCCGCCCCACTCGCTCCCCTGCGTCCCGGAGACACCGTGGCCGTGGTGGCTCCGGCCGGACCGGTCCCCGAACAGCAGCTGCGTGCCGGAGTCGCCGAACTCGAGTCCTGGGGTCTGCGGGTGCTGCTCGGCAAACACGTGCTGGACCGTCACCCGTTGGTGGACTACCTTGCGGGCTCGGACGCCGCCCGCGCCGCCGACCTGCTGTGGGCGTGGTGCTCACCGGAGGTCTCGGCCGTGTTGTGCGCACGCGGCGGATACGGAACCCTGCGGACACTCGACGAGCTGGACTGGACGAGCATGGCCGCCGCCCCCGGGAAAACCCTCGTCGGTTCCAGTGACGTCACCGCCCTGCACGAAGCCCTGTACCGCCGGCTCGGCGTCCCCACCCTGTTCGGACCGATGCCGGCCACCTCGGCCTTCACCGAGGACCCCGTGGCCCGACGACACCTGCACGAGGCACTGTTCCACCCGGTGGAGGGGCGCGTCCTCGCCGGAAGCACAGCGGAACCGTTGGTGGGAGGCCACGCCCGGGGAGTCCTCCACGGAGGGAACCTCAGCGTACTGGCCGGAACGCTGGGCACCAGCCCACCGCCCCGCCCTCCGGAACGGACCCTGGTGCTGCTGGAGGACGTCACCGAGGAGCCCTACCAGCTCGACCGCTATCTCACCCAGCTCCGGCGGTCCGGATGGTTCGACCACGCCACCGGGGTGGCCCTCGGCTCGTGGGAGCGCTGCGGGGAGCCCGAGCGAGTCCGGCAGACCATGTCCGAGATCCTCGGTGACCTCGGCCTCCCCGTGGCCTGGGAGATGGGATTCGGGCACTGCGCCGGGCAGCTCACCGTCCCACTGGGGCTGCCCGCGGAGCTCGACGCCGACGCCGGGAGGCTGGTGATCCACACCGGCCCCTTCCCCGCTCGGGAATAGTCTCCTCACTCGGAGCCCGCACGCACGGACCCGGCTTGCCGACGTGGAACCGACCCTGGAGCGGAGTCGCCGACCCCATGCGAGTACGCCCCACCACCTCCGAGAACCTGGTGGCCGAACTGGCCGAGACCGTCACGCGGCGGGCACGCCCGCCGGGAACGCGGATCGCGCTCGACGGCCATCCGGTCTCCGGAACGCGCGAGCTGGCCGACTCCCTGGTCCGTACCCTGCGTGTGGCGGGTGTCCGGGCCGTGCGCGTCGGGATGTGGGACTACCTGCGACCGGCCTCGCTGCGGTTCGAGAGGGGACGCCACAACCCCGAGAGCCTGCGCGACGACTGGTTCGACCTCGCGGGACTGAACCGTGAGGTACTCGCCCCGCTGGCCCCCGGTGGCAGCGGCCGCGTGCTCCCGGCCCTGTGGGACCCGGACAGGGACCGCTCCCCCCGTCTGGAGCGCACGGACCTGGGTGAACGGGGAGTGGCCCTGGTCGAGGGTCCCCTGTTGCTGGGACACGACCTGGACTTCGACCTCACGGTGCACCTGTGGGTCTCGGAGAAGGTACTGCACCGCAAGACCCCCGTCGAGGACCGCTGGCAGCTTCCCGCATTCGCCGAGTACGCGAGGCGGACCCGTCCGGAACGCACCGCCGACCGGGTAATCAGGATGGACCACCCGGAGCGCCCGGCCGTGGTGGACGCCCTCGACTGAGCACACCTCGCGACGGCGGACACACGATCCGGTCAGTCGACCACGCGAGGCAGCGAGGGCACGGCCGCCAGCAGGGCTCTGGTGTACTCGTGCTCCGGCTCGGTCAGCACCCGTTCCACCGGCCCCTGCTCCACCAGCTCCCCGGCACGCATGACAGCCACCCGGTCCGCGATGCTCCAGGCCAGCCCCAGGTCGTGCGTGATCACCAGCACGGACAGTCCGCGTCGACGACGCAGCCCCAGCAACAGTTCCAGGATCTCACCGCGCACGGTCGCGTCCAGCGAGGCGACGGGTTCGTCGGCGACCAGCACGGCGGGTTCGAGCACCAGCGCCCCGGCGATGACCACCCGTTGGCGTTGTCCTCCGGAGAGCTCGTGGGGGAAACGCCCGACGAAGTCGGCGGCGGGACGCAGTTCGGCCGCTTCGAGAGCGGCCCGGACCCGTTCCGCCTCCCCGACCACGTCCCGGTGGATCCGCAGCCCCTCGGCGACCGCCTCGTAGACGGTGTGGCGCGGGTTGAGCGCCCCGGTCGGATCCTGGGCGACCAGCTGCACCTGCCTGCGGAACTCACGCAGGCTCCCGGAGGAGGAGCCCGGTTCGACCCCGCGGTAGCGGACCCGCCCCGTGTCGGGACGGCACAGCCCCAGCAGGGTCCGCGCCAGCGTCGTCTTGCCCGACCCCGACTGCCCCACCAGGGCGACTGTCTCGTCCGCGCACACCTCCAGATCGACGTTCCGCACCGCCCTCGTCCGCGTCCGCGAGCGGTCCACGAAGGTCACCCCGACCCCACGGGCGGAGAGCAGCGCGTTCCCGCGCCCCTCCGATCCGGCGGAACCGTCGACGTGGCGCGATCCCGCGTCCCCCACGGTCGGAAAAGCCGCGGCCAGCTCACGGGTGTGCCGGTGTTCGGGGGCCGTGACCAGCCGCGCGGTCTCCCCCTGCTCCACCACGGCGCCCCGGTACATCACCGCCAGGCGATGGCAGGTTCCGGCCAGCACCGACAGATCGTGGCTGATCATCAGCAACGCGGCTCCCCGTTCCCGCACTGCACGCCGCAGCACGTCCATGACCTGGGCCTGGACCACCACGTCCAGCGCGGTGGTGGGCTCGTCCGCGATGACCAGGCTCGGTTCACAGGCCAACGCCATCGCGATCATCACACGCTGCCGCTGCCCTCCGGAGAGCTCGTGCGGATAGGCCCTCGCCCGTTCCGGAGGCAGCTCCACCCGCTCGAGCAGCTCGCGCACGCGCTCCCGCAGCGCCGAGACCGCAGGACGTTCGACGGAGTGCACCCGCACGGGCTCGGCGATCTGGTCGAACACCGTGCGCACCGGGTTGAGGGCGTGCATCGCCCCCTGGAACACCACCGAGGCACCGGCCCAACGCACGGCCCGCAACCCGCCCCAGGTCAGTTGACTCACGTCCTGCTCGTTCAACAGCACCCGCCCCCGCACCCGGGCCGTGCGGGGCAGCAGCCGCAGTACCGCGAGCGCGAGCGTGGTCTTGCCGCACCCCGACTCCCCCGCCAGCCCCAGCGTTCCGCCGGGGTCCAGCCCCAGGTTCACCCGGTCCACCACACGGCGCGGTCCCGCCGGTGTGGCGTAGTCCACCGAGACATCGCACAGTCGCAGGACAGACGTCATCGCCCCTCCCCCCGCAGCCTCGGGTTCAGCACGGTCTCCAGCGCACGCCCGCACAGGGTGAAGGCGAGCACGACCACCGCGATACCGAGCCCGGGGGGAAGCAGGTACCACCAGGCTCCCGCCGTGACCGCCCCGGTGTCCATGGCCGACTTCAGCATCGCTCCCCAGGAGGTCCGACTCGGATCGCCGAGTCCCAAGAAGGACAGTGTGGACTCGGCGATGATGGCGCTGGCCACCGTCAGCGTCGTGGTGGCGAACACCAGCGGCAGCACCGCCGGCAGCACGTGCCTGCCGAGCACGTGTCGGTGACCGCCACCGAGGGCCCTGGCCCGTTCCACATAGGGCCGGGTCTGCACCGTGAGGGTCTGCGCCCGCACCAGCCTGGCCGTCTGCGGCCAGGAAGTGACCCCAATGGCCAGTACGATGGTGAACACGCCCCGGGACAGCACCGTCGACAGGGCGATGGCCAGCACCAGGGCCGGAAGCACCAGGAAGAAGTCGGTGAGTCGCAGCAGCACGGTGTCCGTCCAGCCCCCGAAGTGGGCCGCGGTCACCCCCACCAGGGTTCCGATCACCATCGACAGCGCCGCCGCGCAGGAACCCACCAGCAGCGAGACCCGTGCCCCCCACCAGGTCAACAGCAGCACCGAACGCCCGGACTCGTCCGTGCCCAGCCAGTGGCCGGCCCCCGGCGGTTGCAGCGGCGCGTCCTCCACCCGGGTGACGTCCAACCCGGCCGGATCAGTCAGCAGCGGAGCCGACAGGGCCAACAACACGACGAGCACGAGCACCGCGAGTCCGAACACACCTCCCCGCTCGTTGCGGTAGGCCCGCCACCCCTCCGCCAGGGTGGACGGTCGACGGGCACGGACGTCGGCGGAAGGGCCTCCGGTGGTCATCAGGCACGCACCCGTGGATCGAGAACCCGGTACAACAGTTCGGCCAGCGTGTTCATGACGATCACGCTGCTCGCGAGGACGACGAAGGTCCCCTGCAGGAGGGGGAGATCGGGCACCCGCAGTGCCTCGTAGGTCAGCAGTCCGAGCCCGGGCCAGGAGAAGACGGTCTCCACCGTGATGGCCCCGGCCACCACCGTCCCGAGGTGAAGGAAGACCAACGTCACCGTGGGCAGCAACGCGTTGGGAACCGCGTGCCCCCGGCGCACCGCGTCGTCGCGCAGCCCCTTCGCCCGGGCCGTGGTCAGGTACTCGGCACCCATCTCCTCCAGCAGGGAACTACGCATCACCATCATGAACTGCGCGTGGATCACCGCGACCAGCGTCACGCACGGCAGCACCATGTGGTGGCCCACGTCGAGCACCCGGGGCAGCACACCGGGCGGCACGTCGGGCGAGGACATCCCGGCCACGGGGAACAGTCCCGGAAGCGGCCCCACCCCCACCCCGAACGCCATGAGCAGCAACAGTCCCAGCCAGAAGGTCGGTACCGACCACAGTGTCAACCCGACCGAGGTGAACCAGCGATCGGTGGCCGTACCGTGCCGCCACGCTGCCCGCGTCCCCAGCCACAGCCCCAGCAGCACGGCGAGCACCGTCGCGGTACCCACCAGCAGGACGGTCGGACCGAGCCGTTCTCCGATCAGCTCGGTCACCGGTCTGTTGTAGGTGTAGGAGGTGCCCAGGTCCCCCCGTGCCAGGTTCACGAGGAAGTCCCGGAACTGCACGTACAACGGCTGGTCCAGCCCGAAACGATGACGCAGCTGCGCCAACTGCTCGGCACTGACCGGGGCGGACCTGGTCATGGTCCGGGCCGGGTCGCCGGGCAGCACCCGGAAGAGGAAGAAGCCCAACACCGCCACCAGGGCCAGGCTCACCGCGGCACCGCCCAGTTTCCGTGCCACGAAGCCGAGCGTCCGCGGAACGGTTCCGGAACGGTGTGGCCTCCCGTGTTCGAGCGTGTCGGTCATGGGCTCATTCCCGGTGTTCGGCGGTGCGACGACGGTGGACGGTCACGGCGGCCACCACGAGGCCCCCGAGCAGCAGTGCCCCTCCGAGCGCGAGGGCCGCCGAACGGTAGCCACCGCCGCCTCCGGCCGTGCGTGCCTGCTCGGTGGGCTCGGCACGGTAGTAACCCCAGTAGCCCTGCTGGGCCGTGATCACTCCCCGCTCGGCGGGCTGACGAAGGAAGCCGGAGAAGCGGTCCGCCCGGTAGGCTTCCAACGCGTTCGGGTAGAACAGGATCAGTCCCGTGGCCATCTCGTGGAACCGCTGTTGGGCCCGTTTCACCGTCTCCACGCGTTCGGACTCGTCGAACTCGGTGAGCTGACGCCGGTACAGCTCGTCGTAACGCCGGTCGCAGAGGAAACTGTCCGGCAGCCCACCCCCACCGGGGTCGGGACGGGCTCCGCAGGTCTGCAACCGCAGCACGTAGTCCGGGTCGGGGTTGACCGACCAGCCGCTGACGACCATGTCGAAGTCACCGGCGGTGGTGCGCTGGTTGACCTGGTTGTCCGAGACCGGCAGCAGTCGCACCCGGATTCCCACCCGGGCCAGCCACTCCTGGACGAACTCGCCCACCAGCGCGTCGGTGGCGGAGTCGCCGTGCAGCACGAACTCGAAGTCCAGCGGTTTCCCGGAGGGACCACGACGGATCCCGTCCGCCCCCCGGGGGTAGCCGGCCTCGTCCAGGGCGCGGTTGGCGGTCTCGATCGAGAAGGAACGTCGTTGTTCCTCGGCAGGGGTCCAGTAGTACTTCCGGAAGATGGGGGGCAGGTAGCCCGCCCCGACCGTGCCGTAGCCACCGAGCACCCGGTCGACGAGTTCGGCACGGTTGACGGCGTGGTCGATCGCCCGGCGCACCCGCACGTCCCGCAGGGCGGGGTGACCGGTCCCTATGGGGGCACCCGCGCTGTTGGCCGCACCCGGATTCAGCACGATCTCGTAGAACCTGCGGCCCTTGCCGCGTACCCGCTCGATGTCGTGCGCTCCGTCCAACGCGTCGAACTGCGCCGGGGTCAGCTCCCTGGCCACGTCGATGTCGCCCTTGCGCAGCGCCTGCACCGCGGCGTCGCTGTTCTCGAAGTTCACGAACCGCAGTCGGTCCACGGTGGGCGGACCGCGCCAGAAGTCCTCGTTGGCCTCCAGGGTGAGGTACTGCTGGGGGCGGTACTCGGTGGCCACGAAGGGGCCGCTGCCGACCACGGGCATGCGCTGGTTGGCGAAGCCGGCCACGTCGTCGACCCCGGACCAGACGTGTTCGGGCACGATCGGAACGGCGAGGGAACGCATCGTGGCCTGGGGAGTCTCCGTCCTGATCACCACCGTCCGCGCGTCGGGAGCGTGGACCTCGGCGACGTTGTCCACGTAGTTCCCGTTGGCCGTGGCCGCGGCCGGGTCGTTCATCATGCGCTCGAACGTGTAGACGACGTCGGCGGCGGTGACCGGTTCCCCGTCCGACCAGCTGACCCCCTTCCTGATGCGGAAGGTCCAGGTGAGTTTGTCGGGTGAGGACGTCCACTCGGTGGCCAGCTCCGGCATCACCGAGAAGTCCTCCGGGGCGTAGGTGGTCAGGGTGGGATAGATCAGGCGGAAGACGTCGGTGGCGGCCAGGCTGAACCCGAGGAAGGGGTTGAGCGAGTCGAACTCCTGCTGGATCCCGACGCGCAGCGTGACCTCACCGTCCGCGGCCGCCCGGTCGTGCCGCGTCTGGGCGGTTCCGGTGTGGGCGAAGGGCGCGGACGGGACCAACAGGGCGGCGACGAGGAGGGGGATCAGCACCACTGCGCGGGGTCGTGCCGTGCGGACTCCGACAGCACTCACACGCATGGTGATCACTCCCTCGCGGTACGTGTCCACAAAGAACCACCCCGCGAGGTTCCGCGTCAATGGTTCACCGCCTCGGCGTGGCGCGGGCGAGAACGGCGTCGGGACCGTTTCGGGGAATGCCCGGGCGCGGAGACGGACCTATCGTGGTCGGCGTGCGGATTCTGATCTCTGCCGACATGGAGGGGGCCACCGGCGTGACCGGCCCCCAGGACGTGATCGCGGGAACCGAACCCTGGCAACGGTTCCGCGAGCTGTTCACCGGGGACGTCAACGCCTGCGTGGCCGGCCTGTTCGCGGGAGGGGCCACCGAGACCCTGGTCAACGAGGCCCACTCGATCCAGCGGCATCTGCTGCTCGAACGGCTCGACTCCCGGGCCGGGATGCTCACCGGACGACACAAGCCGCTGTCGATGATGGAGGGGATCGACTCCGGAGTGGACGGCGTGGTCCTGCTCGGCTACCACACCGGCGCGGGCGCGGAGGGGGTGCTGTCACACACCTACCTGGAGAGCGGTCTGACCGGGGTGTGGTTGGACGGGGTGCACGCCAGCGAGGGAAGGCTGAACGCGGCCCTGGCCGCCGAACACGGGGTTCCGGTGCTGTTGGTGACCGGCGACGACCTGACCTGTGAGGAGGCCGGATCCTACGCCCCCCGGTGCCGGACCGTCCCGGTGAAGGAGTGCGTGAGCAGGTACGCGGCGGTGTGTGCCACCCCCGAACGCACGGCCGCCTCCATCCGGGCCGCCGCGGAGGAGGCCATGAGTTTGGCCGGCGGCGAGGAGCCCTCCGTCGGCGCACACCGCATCGAGGTGGAGTTCGCCGCTGCCCACCTCGCGGCGGCGGCCGCTCTCGTGCCCACTGTGGAACAGCTCTCGCTCCGGCGGATCGGTTTCGACGCCACGGACATGACCACGGCGATGCGGACCTTCAAAGTGGTCACCACCGTGGCCTCCAGGGCGGCCCAGGAGACCTACGGATGAGTCCGGCGGGGGCGAGGCGGCGGCCACGGGACCGCACCGCCGGAAGCGCTCACTCCCCCCACCGGGCCTGGCGCCACTCCACGCTGCGCGGGCACTCGCCGGTGCGCACGAACTCGTCGAGCGCGGTGCGCAGCTCGGAGAACCCGACCACGGAACTGCGCGGAAAGGTCAACGCGCTGCCCAGGTCGAAACGCAGTGTCGGCACCCCCTCGGGCTGGTCCCGGTTGTGGGTCTGCCAGGAGTACAGCTGGCCGTCCTCCTGCTCCTCGGTGAAGGTCAGCGCCCCCATCTCCTCCTCGGGGGAGGTGACCACGCGAATGTGCTGGTAGGGGCCGGGAACCTGGTCGTCCTCGTGCGGTCGGTCCCAGACGTAGAGGTGGCAGGCCAGCCCCTGTCGTGGGGGACGGAGCAGCCTTTCGACCAGGGCCCGTTTGCTCTCCTCGTCCTCGGCGTACTCCCGCCTGCCGTCGATGACCCCGGTGGCCACCATGATCCCGAGTTCCGTGTTGCGCGCCCCGGTGGCCTCGGCCCGGAAGGCGTCCAGCTCAGCGCGGGCCTCGCGCAGGGCGCGCAGTGTGGATCCCTGGTGGAAGACCAGGTCCGCCCAGTAGGGGTGTTCCATCACCCTGTTCAGGTCCGCGTAGGCGGACTCGACCGTCTCGACCAGTTTGTCCACTTGTTCCAGCGGGACGTCCGTGAGCCGGGCGAACACTTCCGAAAGGTTCTCCGGGGCAGCGGACTCGTCGTGCGACGGCGGATTCGACATGCTTTCCCCGCGTTTCCATCCGTGTACCCGATTGCCTGGTGGCACCGTTCGAACCCTCTCCGCCACCGGGCTGCCGTGATCATGTTGCCAGCCCGCCCTCGGAAGAGGGCGCGGCGGTGACCGAGCACGATCCCGCGGGGAAGCCTACCGAGGCCCCGGCCGGTCACCACCCCCGGGAGGGAGTCGGGCACGGAGCGTCGTGCCGCACCGGTCCCGGGGACACGGAGCGATCCGCCACACCGGCGTCCCGAGGAGGCCGTGTTGCTGCGAGGATCGGATCCCACCGCACAGTATCGATCGAGAGGACGGTATGTCGGACGGTTCCCACGCGCGCAAACACGCCGAACAGAGCCTGCGGGAGCTGGATCGGGTGGCCGAACACAACGAGGAAGCGCTGGCCGAGGCGGCGGGACTGCTGATCGAGTGCGTCACCTCGGGCGGGCTGATCCACACCGCCGGGGCGGGACACTCCCTGGCCGGTGTGATGGAGAGCTTCTACCGGGCGGGCGGGCTCGCCGCCGTACACCCGCTGTACCAACCCGAACTGCTCCCGCTGCACGGGGCGGCGACCAGCACGGCCACCGAACGCGAGGAGGGTCTCGCCGAGAGGACACTGCGGGAGGCCGGGGTGGACGGCACCACCGACATACTGGTGGTCTTCTCCAACTCCGGGATCAATCCCTACCCCGTCGAGCTGGCGGCCACCGCCCGGCAGCAGGGGTGCGCGGTGGTGGCGGTCACCTCCCGGGCGGCCTCCGCCGGGGCGCCGCGCCGCACGGCGGCGGGCACCCTCGCCGAACAGGCGACCCTGGTGCTGGACACGTTGGTTCCGCCGGGGGACACCACGTATCCGGAGTCCCGCCCCGCCACCGCCCCGGCCTCCTCGCTGGCCAACATGTTCCTGTGGAACCTGCTGATGGTGGAGACCTACGAACGGGCCGGTGCCCACGGAGTGGTCCTGCCGTGGTGGCGCAGCTCGAACGTCCCCGGTGGGGACGAGGCCAACGCCGCCCAACTGGAGCAGTACGGTCGACGGATCCCCCCGCTGCGCTGATCCACCATGGGCACGGGCCTGTTCGGATCGGGCACCCGAACGACCCAACTGGTCTAGACCGAACTGGAGCACCGCCGGGAGTCGGCACCGGCGCGCCCGGTCCCGGCGGGGATCCGCTCCCCGCCGGGACCGCGCCGTCGTTCACTCCTCCGAGGTAGTGGCACCGCTCAGCTCGCCGAGCCTGCGAAGCTGGGCCGCCCGCTCCGCGGCGAGCTGCTGCTCCGGGTCCTCGGCCTCGCTCGCCTGGGACAACAACGCCAGGGTCTCCCGTACGGCTCCCCGCGGTGCCCGCACCACGGCGTCGGCCAGCCGGTCGGTGGCCGCCTCCAGTTCCTCGGAGGCCACCACCGAGTTGGCCAGTCCGACACGCAGCGCCTCCTCGGCGGAGACCTCCCGCCCGGTCAGGCACATCTCCACGGCCCTGGAGTAACCGACGGTCTGCACCAGCGGAAGCGTGCCGCCCAGGTCGGGGACCAGGCCGAGACCGGTCTCCGCCATGCGGAAGCCAGCGTCCTCGGCCACCACCCGCAGGTCACAGGCAAGCGCCAGTTGGAAACCCGCCCCGATGGCGTGGCCACGCACGGCTGCGATCGTCACTCTTTCCGGGTCACGCAGCCAGCTGAACCCCTGTTGGAACGCGGCGATCTCCGCGTCCGCCTGCTCCACCGGACGGGAGGCCAACGAGAGCAGACCGGGCGAGCCGTCCACCTCCTCGGCCTCGAACAGGCGGCGGTCCAGCCCCGCGGAGAACGCCCGTCCCGTGGCACGCACGTCGACGACGCGCACCTCGTCGGCGAGGTTCTGTCCGATCTCGCGTAACGCCTTCCACGTGTCCGGCGTCTGCGCGTTCAGTCGATCCGGGCGGTCGAGCACGATCGTGGCACGGGCTCCACTGACCGTCAGCCGAACGTGTCCGCGTTCGAGCAGGCCGGGGTCAATTGCCGATTCCGTCAAGCGGTCCTCCGTCGCGATGCACCACAGTGGTCGAAGACGGGCACCACTCTAGGCCCGCTCCCACGGCGGTGCGGAGGCGGTCACCGAGCCGAGCCTTCGGACACGAGGCGGGTTACCGCCGGTCTCCCGCACGACGCTCCGGCCGGAGTCCTTCGACACACCGCGCGCGTCGTGGCCTCGGATGCCACCGCCGAACTCGGCGCTGCGGGCACGGCGTGCCCGGCACCACCAGCGTGCCGGGCACGCCGCACGACGGTGAAAGGTTATTTCTTCTTGGATCGGGTCGCTCCTCCGCGCCCGCGCAATTGCACTCCCGACTCGACCAACACGCGGTGGACGAAGCCGTAGGAACGGCCGGTCGCCTCCGCGAGTGACCGAATGCTCGCTCCCTTCTCGTACTTTTTCTTCAGATCACTGGCCAACTTGTCTCGTGCGCTTCCGGTGATTCGCGCACCCTTCTTCAGATCAACCACAGTCTCCCCGCCTTCCCCGTAGAACAGGTAGGGCCGTTCACGACCCCTGTCAAGCCAATGATCGAACAGGAAAGCCGGAAACGCCAGACGACCTCGGCAACAGATCCCCCACTGCCGGCAAATATATTCCTATTGATCTTGAAAATGCGATATGGGGAACCGAAAACCAAGATCAACAATTCGTTTCGGACACGGCCGAGGTCGCTGCGTCAGGATTGCCCGGGAAAAACACGCCCTCCACGGGAGAGATCCCGACCACACGGGGTTCCCCTCCCCGAGCGGGAAGCCCCCCCGCCCGAGCTCCTGTCGACCACGCACGACCGACAGGACGAACACTTTCCGAGAAAACGAACGCGTTCCGAGCGGCACGACCGGAACGGCCCGGGTCCGGAGATCAGGTCAGCTGGACCAGATCCATGTACTCCTCGGACCAGTGGTCCTCGCTGCCGTCGGGCAGCAGGATCACCCGTTCCGGTTCGAGCGCCTCGACCGCACCCGGATCATGGGTGACCAGCACCACCGCTCCGGTGAAACTGCGCAGCGCGTCCAACACCTGCTCCCGGCTGGCCGGGTCGAGGTTGTTGGTCGGCTCGTCCAGCAGCAGCACGTTCGCGGCGCTGGAGACCAGCCCGGCCAACGCCAACCGGGTCTTCTCCCCACCGGACAGGGTCCCCGCCGGCTGCTGGAGCTGTTCCCCGCTGAACAGGAAGGCCCCCAGCAGGGTGCGCAGCTCCTGCTCCGGGGTTCCCGGGGCCACCCCGCGGATGTTCTCCCACACCGTGGCGTCGGTGTCCAGGGTCTCGTGCTCCTGGGCGTAGTAGCCGATCCGCAGGCCGTACCCCGGCTGCACCTGCCCCGCGTCGGGCGACTCCATCCCGGCCAGCAGACGCAACAGCGTGGTCTTGCCCGCGCCGTTGAACCCGAGCACCACCACCTTGGAACCGCGGTCCACCGCCAGATCGACCCCGCTGAAGATCTCCAGCGACCCGTAGGACTTCGACAGTCCCCGGGCCGTCAACGGCGTGCTGCCGCAGTTCGCCGGAGCGGGGAAACGGATCCTGGCCGTCTTCTCCACGGCCTGTTCCTCGTCGAGGTCGGCCAGCATCTCCTCGGCACGCCGGGCCATGTTCTTGGCGGCCACGGCCTTGGTCGCCTTCGCCCCCAGCTTCTCGGCCTGGGCCTTGAGCGCGGAGGCCTTCTTCTCCGCGTTCGCCCGCTCCCGGCGCCTGCGCTTCTCGTCGTCGGCGCGGGCCTCCTGGTAACGCTGCCAGTTCATGTTGTACACGTCGGCCTCGCCGCGCACCGCGTCGAGGTACCAGACCTTGTTGACCACCGCGTCGATGAGTTCCACGTCGTGGCTGATCACCACGAGACCACCGTCGTGGGCCTTGAGGAAGTCCCGCAGCCAGGTGATCGAGTCGGCGTCCAGGTGGTTGGTGGGCTCGTCCAACAGCAGGGTCGTGTTGGAACGCCCACCGGGACCGGCCTCGGAGGCGGCGAACAGGATGCGGGCGAGCTCCACCCTCCTGCGCTGGCCTCCCGACAGGGTCCCCAGCGGCTGGTTCAGCACCCCGTCCGGCAGTCCGAGATTGCCACAGATCCGCCCCGCCTCGCCCTCGGCGGCGTAACCACCACGCGCGGCGAAACGCTCCTCCAACTTGCCGTACCTGCGAATGACGCGATCGCGCTCCCGCTCGTCGACGAGTTCGGCCATCTCGGTCTGGGCCTTGTCCATGTCGCGCAGGATCCGGTCCAGTCCGCGCGCGGACAGCACCCGGTCGCGGGCGGTGACCGAGAGGTCCCCCTCCCTCGGGTCCTGCGGCAGGTAACCGATCTCGCCGTGCCGGGTGATCTCGCCTCCGTAGGGCTCCCCCTCACCGGCCAGCACCCGCAGGGTCGTGGTCTTGCCGGCACCGTTGCGTCCGACCAGACCCACCCGGTCACCGGGCTGGACGCGCAGGGTCGCGTCCGAGAGCAGGATGCGGGAACCGGCCCTGAGTTCCAGGCCATTCGCAGAGATCAACGACAACTCCGGATCGAGACGTATCGGGCACACGAACTTACAGGGGCACAGCCACCCCCGGGACTCGGCGGGAACAGCGGACGCGTCGGGCGGGCGGACTCCCGCGTCCCGCTGCGGGACGCGACCCCACGAACCGAGGCGGCAGCCCGCGGAACAGCCATGCGAAACGGCCGGACGTCCGAGCCCGACGAGGTCACGAGCCACGGAAAGCGGCCGGTCACGAGCCGCACCGAGTATACCCGCCCCGCAGAGCGGCACGACAAGGATTTCTCCTCTCCGCCCACACTCCGCCGGCGTGCGGCGGACGGAGCACGGAGCACCACGTCGGAGCCGGCAGCGGGCCGCTCACCCGGTGGGTTCCCGGACCTCCACTTCCACGGCACGGGCACGGCGGGCGGCCTGCTCCAGCACCGAGCGCCGGGGTTCGGCCACGTCCAGCACACGGGGCTCAGCCCACCGCCACAGCTCGGCCAGCCGGGTGTCGGAGCCCAGCTCGGACAGCACCCCACGGTCCCCACCGAGCACCAGCCCCTCCAGCCGTTCCCGTTCCGGCAGGAGCACCTCGGCCACCGTGTCGGCCGCCGCGCCCACCGCCCTGCGCGCCTGGCCCTGCCTTCTGCGCGCGTAGCGCTTCTGGGACCAGCCACCGGCCTTGCTCCTGCCCTGCAGGTGATGCCGGTCCGTGGAGGAGAACAGCACCTCCTCCCCCTGGGCCACCCCGACACTGTGCGCCCCGTGCCGTGCCAGCACCAGCCCCGTCCGACGTCTCCTGCCGACGTGCTCGACCAGCCCGTCCACCTCCAGGCCGGGACGGGTTCCGTGGGGCGGGGAGAGTGCCTCGAAGGGAACGCGCACGGTGGCGCTCGCCCCATCGGAGGTGAGCACCCGGACGTGGCGGGGTTCCACCGTGGTGGACTCCGTCCCCCCGTGGTTCGCCGCGAAACGCTCGAACCAGCCGAGCAGCCTCTCCGGTTCCACCTCGACCGCTCTGCCGCCTCCCGGCAACTGTCGCACTCTGCTCACGACACGCTCACAGCACGAAGGTGTCCGACCACAGCTGGGTGGTACGTCCGGACAACGACTCCAACAGCGCCGCCGCCTGCTCGTCGGTCAACGAGGCGACGAAGTCGATGACCGCCCGACCACGGGCCATACGTTCCAGCGCCTCCCGGTCGGGCGGACCGTGCGAACCACCCGAGGGGGCCAACAACTCAGGGTCCCGGCGACGCATCCGCTCGAACTGGGCCACGGCGTGCTCGAACAGGTCGCGCAGCCGGTGCGGCAGGCGTGCGGACTCGCTGCGGTCGATCAACCACTCGTCCAGGGCCTGCACGAGCTTGCTCACCAGCCGGTCCTGTCCCCGCTGGTGCAGGGCCAGGTCGGGGCGTTGCAGCACGAACCGCCGGTGCACGAACTTCAGGATCTGGACCTCGTGCCACTGCTCGGTCTCCAGCAGCACGTGCCCGGAGCGGACCGTGGGTTCCTCCTCCACCCGGACACCACGCACCAACCGTCTGGTCCACGTTCCGGAGAAGGCGGCCACGGCCTGCTCGGCCTGCTTGGAACGGTCGAAGGGCTGTTCCAGCAGCTTGGTCACCAGGTCGGCCTGGACCTTCTTGACCGCGTTGACGAAGGCCTCGTCGTCGGCGATCCAGGAGTCCTTGGCGTGCAGCCTCCGGCGCAGGCTCTCCAGTGAGTAGCCCGGACGCTCGATCCCACGCTCCACCGCCCCGTCGTCCAGCGCGGCCAGCTCCGCGGAACGGCCCAGCCACTCGGTCAGCTCCGTGGAGACCGTGGCGTGCTGCAGGATCCCCACGCGGTGGAAGTCCTCCAGGTCGTGGATCGCGTAGGCGATGTCGTCGGCCGTGTCCATGATCGAGGCTTCCACGGTCTGCTGCCACTGCCGCAGACGTCCGGCGAACGGTGCCCGGCAGTCCAGCATGTCGTCGAGTTCCGTGCCGTAGCACGAGAACTTGGAGGCACCGGTTCCCGGCGCGTCCTCCGGTTCGGAGGCCCCGCGCGGAGGCACGGACCATCCGCTCGGATGGGGTTCGGGGCGGGACAGACGCGTCCACGGGTACTTCAGCAACGCCGCCCGCGTCGCGGCGGTCAGATCCAGTCCGTCCCCGCCGCCACCGCGCACGTCCACACTGCTGACGATCCGGAAGGTCTGGGCGTTGCCCTCGAAACCGTCCGCGATCCCGAAACGCTGCCGCGCCACGCGGTCCAAGACCCGTTCTCCCAGGTGGCCGAACGGGGGGTGTCCGAGGTCGTGGGCGAGTCCGGCTCCCTCGACCACGTCGAGATCACATCCGCCCAACCGCTCCAGGACGGCGCGGCTGTCGGCGTCCTCGAGCAGGCTCTCCGCGATCGCCCTGGCCACCTGGGCCACCTTGAGGCTGTGGGTGAGCCTGTTGTGCAGCAGCAGCCCCGAACCACTGGGACTGACGACCTGGGTGACCCCGCCGAGGCGGGCGAAGAAGGCCGAACTGGAGATCCGGTCCCGGTCGGCGCGGAACGGGCTGGAAGCCAGATCGGCGGGCTGGGCGGCCTCGCCGGGGGCCGCTGCCCCGGCGGAACCGGAAGCGCCACGCCGCGCGGTTCGCTCGATTGGCGGCTCGCTGTCCATGACGTCACGCTACCGCCTCACCGGCCCGCCCCACGGAGGCACCGTCCTCGTGGTCTGATGGCCCCGTGACGGACGTGCTGGTTGTGGGTGCGGGTCCCGCCGGGCGGTCCCTGGGGGCGGCCTGCGCGGACCTCGGACTGCGGGTGACCCTGGTCGACCCCGCCCCGGAGCGGGAATGGCCCCACACCTACGCGCTGTGGCGCGAGGAACTCCCGCCTCCCTTCGACGACACGGTCGTGGCCGCCGGCACCGACCGCATGACCGCGGTCGGCACCCGCGCCCACCCCCTGGAGGGCGAGTACTGCGTGGTGGACAACACAGCGCTGCGCGGGAGCCTGCACCGGAGATCGGTCCGCGAGGTGGCGGGAACCGTGCGCGCGGTGGAGGACGCCGGGACTCGCCCGACGGTGCTGCTGCGGGACGGCAGGAAACTCTCGGCGACGGTGCTGGTCGACGCCTCCGGCGGTAACCGGGTGCTCTGCGGGGGACGCCCCGCCCGCACGGCCAGCGAGCAAACCGCCGTGGGAGTGGTGCTCGACGCCGAGAACGCGGCTCCGCTGCTCGGCCGGGCGGGCGGGATCTTCATGGACTGGACCCGCCCCCCGCACGTGCGGCAGGGGTGGCCGACGTTCCTCTACGCGGTTCCGCTTCCGGGTCGACGGGTCCTGGTGGAGGAGACGGCGCTGGCCCGACGGCCGGGACTGCCCCTGGGCGTGCTGCGTGAGCGGCTGCGGAACCGACTGGCCGGTCGGGGGCTGGAACACTGCCCCCGGCTGGCCGAGGAGAGGGTGCGGTTCGTCCTGGACGATCCCGTGCCCGAGTTCTCCCGAACGGTTCCCTTCGGAATCGTCCCCTTCGGAGCCGCCGCCGGGTTGATCCACCCGGCCACCGGGTTCAGCGTGGGTGCCGTTCTCCGGCTGGCACCGCTGGTCGCCGGCGCCGTGTCCGCGGCCCTGGGGCGGGGTCCGGTGGCGGCGGCCGACAACGCCCGGCGGGTGCTGTGGCCGCCCCGGGCCCGACTCGCCCGTCATCTGCGGCTGCGTGCCGCCGAGGGGCTGCTCACGATGCCCTCCGAGGCCGTCCCCCACTTCTTCGACGTGTTCTTCACGATGCGCCGTCGGTGGCGGCACGCCTTCCTCTCGCCCACAGGAACCCCCGGCGAGTGCCACCGGGCGATGACGGAGCTGTTCCGCCACTCCCCCTGGTGGCTGCGTCGACACCTGGTTCTCGGCGGGCTCGGGTCCGGGCTGCTCGGTGGCCCACGACCGGATGAGAGGACCGAGGGGACGGGGCCACTTCCCCACGGAAAGGACGCGGAGCGTGGTGCTTCGTGAGCGCTGCGCTGTGGGAGTCACCACACCGCCCGCCCGCGATCGCTGTCACGGCAGGAACGAACGCGCTATGTTGTCGAAAGACTCTCGGACAGGAGCGTTGATATGTCGGTGAACACCTGGTGAACGGACTCGCTGAGCAAGCATGAATCCGGGCAGTATCGATCACGTGCTTGGACCGGCCGACGATGTGCGATTCGCGTTCCAGCCGTTGATCAACATCCGCACCGGAGCCGTGATCTCCGTGGAGGCACTGGCCCGTCCCGCCGACGGGCACGTCACCGAACTCTTCCGGAACGCCGCACGCGACAGGCGGGTCGGCACGCTGGACGTCGAACTGGCGGTCGCCGCCGTGGCACGGACCGCCGAACAGCAGTCCCTGCTGCCCCTGCACCTCAACGTCTTCGGCGGAACGGTCGCCTACGAAACCGACTCGCTGGACAGGCTGCACGACAAACTCACCGAGGTCGGACGTCGCGCTCCCGAGATCACCCTCGAACTGACCCCTCCGTTCGCCCGGCTGGAACGGGACAGGCTGTACGCCGGGGTCGACCGGTTGCGCTCCCACGGCTACCGGATCGCGGTGGACGGCGTGGGTGAGGGCGACGTCCCGCTGCGCACCATCACCGACCTCGCTCCGGACGCGGTCAAACTCGACCCGGGTGTGGTGCGGGGCCTGCCCGACGACCCCGGCTGTGTCGCCCTGCTGGACACGCTGCTCGGACTGTGCGAGACGATCGGTGCGGTGCTCATCGCCGAAGGGGTGGAACAGGAGCACCAGCTGGAAACGCTCCGCGGTCGCGGAGTCCGCACGGTGCAGGGGAACCTGTTGGCCGCCCCGGCACGCCGCCCGCCGAGTTCACTGCAGATCACGGAACCGGCCACCGAGATCAGCGGGTTCTCCGCCCGCCCTGATCCCACTCCCTCCGGCCCCCGGGTGACCGACTTCCTCTCCCCGGCGACCATGCTGCCCGACGACGTCACGGCGGACACGGTGCGCGGTGTGCTGGCCGATCACCCGGAGGTCAGCGGTGTCGTGCTCGTCGACGAGCACAACAGACCCGAGTACTCCATCGACCGCAACCGCTTCCTGCTCGCGGTCACCGGTCCCTACGGACACGCGCTGCACGCCCAGCGCCCCGCCTCCCGCCTCGCGGACGAACCCCGTGTGGTGAGCACGGCGACCACCGCGATGGAGGCCCTCAACCTGATCAGCGGCTCCGACCAGACCCGGGTCTACGACGACGCCGTGGTCGTGGACGAACAGGGCAGGTGCCTGGGCACCGTACGCGCGGTGCACCTGATCAGGGGGATGGCCGAGTTCCGCGCCGAACAGGCCGCCGCGCTGAACCCGCTGACCAGGCTGCCGGGCAGCGAGGCGATCGAACGCGACGTGAACACCCGCATCGCCGCAGGTGAGGTCTTCGCGCTGAGCTGGCTGGACATCGACAGCTTCAAAACGATCAACGACACCGCCGGCTTCTCGGCGGGGGACGAGCTGATCCGCTCGGTCGGCAGAAGCCTCACCGACGCCGCCACGACGTTGCGGTCGGTGCGGATCGGTCACGTCGGCGGGGACGACTTCCTGGTGGTCACCGACCTGGACGACCTGCTCTCCCTGGGAGAGGCGGTGCTCGACCCGCCCAGGCGGGTGGGGGAACTGAACGTGACCCTGTCGTTGTCGACCCTCGTGTGCGCCGGCAACGAGACGAACTCCTACCGTGAGGCCTCCCGGATGCTGGTTCCGTTGAAGGAACGGGCCAAGTCGCTGGCGGGATCCAGCTGGGTGATGTCGCGCATCGCTTCGGACCGCGTCGACGTGCTGCGGGGTTCGCCCCCCGACATCCCCTCCCAGGCCGATCCCGGCTTCCCCGGTCGGGACCCCGATCCTCCGGGACGTGGAGCCGAACACCGCGGCGACGGTCCCTGATCCCCCGGTCCGCGCGGCGTCGGCACCGGCCCTTCCACGAGAACGGACCCCGTGGGAGGGCGTTTCCCACGGGGTCCGTCCGGGACTCACGGCCCGCGAACACGCGGCCCGTGGTGGTTCAGAGGGTGAATCCGAGCGCTCGGAGCTGCTCACGTCCCTCTTCGGTGATCTTCTCCGGACCCCACGGCGGGATCCACACCCACTCGATGTGGAAGTCGTTGACCAGACCACCACCCGGTCCGCCGGTCAGCGCGGAACGTGCCTGCTCCTCGATGACGTCGGTCAACGGACAGGCCGGCGAGGTCAACGTCATCTCGATGGTCGCCGTGTTGTCCTGTTCGACCCGGACTCCGTAGACCAGGCCGAGGTCGACCACGTTGATCCCCAACTCGGGGTCGACCACGTCACGCATGGCCTCCTCGACGTCCTCGACCGCGGCCAGCTCCGCCGTGGCCGTCGAGGTCTCGGGCATCCCCTCGGCCCCGCGCACCACCTCGGTGTTGTCCCCGGCGTTCTGCCGGTGTTCGTTCTCGGTACTGGTCATGACGCTCCTACCTCGTCGACAACGCGCGATACGGCGTCCCGGAACGCCATCCACCCCAGCAGGGCGCACTTGACCCGCATGGGGTACTTGGCGACTCCCGCGAAGGCGACACCGTCCTCCAGAACGTCCTCGTCGGGTTCGACCTGGCCGCGCCCCTCCATGAGTTCGGTGAAGGCGGCCTGCTTGTCCAGTGCCTCCCGCAACGGACGTCCGACCACCAGATCGGTCAACACCGAGGTGGCCGCCTGACTGATCGAACAACCCTGTCCGGAGTAGGAGACATCCTCGACGGTGGCTTCCGTACCGGAACCGGTCAAGCGCACCCGCAACGTCACTTCGTCGCCACAGGTCGGATTCACCTGGAACGACTCGGCGTCGAACGGCTCCCGCAGCCCGTGTCGGTGCGGATTGCGGTAGTGGTCCAGGATGATCTCCTGGTACATCTGTTCGAGTTGCATCACCACGTCCTCAGCCTGCCGTCGGTGTCACCGCGAAGAAACGTTGTGCCTCCCGAACAGCATCCGCCAACGCCGTGACCTCGTCGAGCTCGTTGTAGAGGTAGAAGCTCGCCCGGATGGTCGCCGGCACTCCCATCCTGCGATGCAACGGCCACGCACAGTGGTGACCCACTCGGACCTCGACGCCCCGGTCGTCCATCACCTGGCTCGCGTCGTGCGGGTGGATCCCGTCGATCACGAAGGAGACCGCACCCCCGCGCTGCTCGGTGTCGGTGGGGCCGACGACGCGGACCCCCTCGATCGCCGAGAGCTCCCGCAGGGCGCGTTCGACCAGCTGGTGCTCGTGCCGGGCGATCCGCTCCATACCGACCACCGACAGGTAGTCCACGGCGGCGCCGAGACCGACCACCTGGGAGGTCATCGGAACCCCGGCCTCGAACCGCTGCGGCGGCTCGGCGAAGGTCGAGTGCTCCATGTGCACCAGCTCGATCATCGAACCGCCCGTCAGGAAGGGCGGCATCGCCCGGAGCAGCTCGTGCCTGCCGTAGAGCACCCCGATGCCGGAGGGGCCGAGCATCTTGTGCCCGGAGAACACGGCGAAGTCGACGCCCAGGCCGGCGAAGTCGACCGGCCCGTGCGGCACGGACTGACACGCGTCGAGCACCACGAGAGCCCCGACCTCGTGGGCACGCCGCACGACCGACTCCAGCGGGTTGACGGTGCCCAGCACGTTCGACTGGTGCGTCACCGCCACCACCCTGGTCCGCTCGTGCACCAGCGTGTCCAGCTCGGACAGGTCCAGACGCCCCTCGTCGGTCACCCCGAACCAGCGCAGGGTGGCACCGGTGCGCTGGCACAACTGCTGCCACGGCACGAGATTGGCGTGGTGCTCCATCTCGCTGACCACCACCTCGTCCCCCGGCCCGAGACGGAAGCGTTCCGCCTCGGGCCCGGACGTGGCCGCGTTGCTCATCGCGTACGCGACGAGGTTGACCCCCTCGGTGGCGTTCTTGGTGAACACGATCTCGTTGGTGTTCACCCCGACGAACCGGGCGATCCTGGCACGCGCACCCTCGTAGGCGTCCGTCGCCTCCTCCGCGAGCTGATGCGCACCACGATGCACCGCCGCGTTGGAGGTCTCCAGGAAGGATCGCTCCGCGTCGAGCACCTGACGGGGCCGCTGGGAGGTCGCCCCGGAATCCAGGTAGACCAGCCGGCGCCCGTCGCGCACCGTCCGCTGGAGAATCGGAAAGTCGGCACGGATGGCGGCGACGTCCAACGGCGCCGTCGTGGTGCTCGCACCCGTCTGCGCGGTGTCCTGCCCCCGGACACCGGGAGGCTCAACGGTCATGACTGCGCGGCCGCCTCCTTCTTGTTCGTGAAGCGGACGTAGCCGGACTCCTCCAGCTCGTCGGCCAGCTCCGGACCACCGGACTCCACGACCTGCCCGCCGACGAAGACGTGCACGTAGTCGGGCCGGACGTGCTTGAGGATCCGGGTGTAGTGGGTGATCAGCAGAACGCCCCTGTCCCCGTTCTGCCGGTAGCGGTTGATCCCGTCGGAGACCACCCGCAGCGCGTCGACGTCCAGCCCGGAGTCGGTCTCGTCGAGGATCGCGAACTTCGGGTTGAGCAGGTCCAGCTGCAGGATCTCGTGGCGCTTCTTCTCACCACCGGAGAAGCCCTCGTTGACGCTGCGCTCGGAGAACGACTCGTCGATCTCCAGGTTGCTCATCGCCTGCTTGACTTCCTTGACCCAGTGGCGGATCTGCGGCGCCTCACCCCGCGTGGCGGTGGCCGCGCTGCGCAGGAAGTTCGACATGGAGACGCCCGGGACCTCCACCGGGTACTGCATGGCGAGGAACAGCCCGGCGCGGGCGCGCTCGTCCACGCTCATCTCCAGCACGTCCTCACCGTCGAGCAGCACCGAGCCCGAGGTGACGGTGTACTTGGGGTGCCCGGCGACCGCGTAGGCCAGGGTCGACTTGCCCGAGCCGTTGGGGCCCATGAAGGCGTGGGTCTCGCCCGAACGCACGGTGAGGTTCACGCCGGTGAGGATCTCCTTGGACTCCTCCTCGGTCACCACGTCGGCGTGCAGGTCCTTGATTTCCAGGGTGGCCATCGTGTTCGTTCTTCTCCCGGTGTTGTCGCGAAAAGCCTTGTCCGACGCCGCGGGCGGCGGCGGTGGGCGGTGCGGTCGGAACGCCGCGGCGTTCCGACCGTGGCCGGGTCACTCCCCGACCGCCGCCAGTTCCTTGTCGATCGCGGCCTCCAGCCGCTCGCGCACCTCGTCGACGGTGATCTTCTGCAGGATCTCGCCGAAGAAACCCCGCACCACCAGACGACGGGCCTGGTCGTAGGGAATGCCCCTGGCCTGGAGGTAGAACAGCTGCTCGTCGTCGAAGCGTCCGATGGCACTGGCGTGGCCCGCTCCGGCGATCTCGCCGGTCTCGATCTCCAGGTTGGGCACCGAGTCGGCCCGGGCCCCCTCGGTGAGCACGAGGTTGCGGTTGAGCTCGAAGGTGTCCGTTCCCTCGGCGGCGGCCTGGATCAGCACGTCACCGATCCAGACCGAACGTGCCGAATCGCCCTGCAACGCCCCCTTGTAGGTGACGTTGCTGCGGCAGTTCGGCTGGGCGTGGTCCATCAGCAGCCGGTGCTCCTGGTGCTGGCCGCTGTCGGTGAAGTACACACCGAGGACCTCGGCGTCGCCGCCCCGGTCGGTGAAGCTGACCTTGGTGTTGACCCGCACGAGGTCCCCGCCGAGGGTGGCGGCGAAGTGCCGGAACACCGCGTCCTTGCCGAGACTGGCGTGCTCGGAGGACACCTGGGTGGCGTCGTCGGCGAAGTCGTGGATGGTGACCACCGAGAGGCGGGCGGAGTCCTCGACGATCAGCTCGACGTTATCACCGATCACCCCGGAGCCCCGGTAGTCCAGCACCACGGTGGCCTCCGAGAGGGGCTCTGCCCGCACCTGAAGGTGCCCGTAGGCGGTGGCCCCCTCTCCGGGACCGTGCACGGTGACGGTGATCGGCTCACTCGCCCTGGTGTCCTTCGGGACGGTCACCACGGTGGCCTCGGAGAAGGAGCACCACGACTGGGCGGCCACCCGGTCGGCGGGCGCACCGGCCCTGCCGAGCCGCTCGTCCTCGCGACCGACGGTCTCCACCCGGGCGGAGCTGTCCCCGGTGACCTCGACGCTCAGCGAACCGGTCGCCGCGGCGGAACCGTCGTGCAGTCCCCGCAGCCGCTTCATCGGAGTGAAGCGCCAATCCTCTTCACGACCCCCGGGAACCTCGAAGGCCTCCACGTCGTAGGAGGTGAAACGGTGTCCCCGGGAACTCCGCGGCGGAACCGCGGAGTTGGTCGTGCCCTGCTCGTCGAGGCCATCGCGGCCGGACGTTTCGAGAGTCGACTCCGTCATCAGCCGACGGCCCCTTCCATCTGCAGCTCGATCAAACGGTTGAGTTCCAGTGCGTATTCCATGGGCAGCTCGCGCGCGATGGGCTCGACGAAGCCACGCACCACCATCGCCATGGCCTCGTCCTCGGTCAGCCCACGCTGCATGAGGTAGAACAGCTGGTCGTCGCTGACCTTGGAGACGGTGGCCTCGTGACCCATCGTCACGTCGTCGACCCGCACGTCCACGTAGGGATAGGTGTCCGACTGGCTGATGTTGTCCACCAGCAGCGCGTCACACTTCACGTTGGAGGCCGAGTGGTTGGCGCGCTTGGCGACCTTGACCAGCCCCCTGTAGGAGGTGCGTCCCCCGCTGCGGGCGATCGACTTGGACACGATGGAGGACGAGGTGTGCGGGGCCATGTGCTCCATCTTGGCGCCCGCGTCCTGGTGCTGGTTCTCACCGGCGAAGGCGACCGAGAGCACCTCGCCCTTGGCGTGCTCGCCCATCAGGAAGACCGAGGGGTACTTCATGGTCACCTTGGAACCGAGGTTGCCGTCGACCCACTCCATGGTGGCGCCCTCCTCGGCCTTGGCCCGCTTGGTGACCAGGTTGTACACGTTGTTCGACCAGTTCTGGATGGTCGTGTAGCGGCAGCGCGCGTTGCGCTTGACCACGATCTCGACCACGGCGGAGTGCAGCGAGTCGGTCGAGTAGATCGGGGCGGTGCAGCCCTCGACGTAGTGCACGTAGGCACCCTCGTCGACCACGATCAGCGTCCGCTCGAACTGGCCCATGTTCTCGGTGTTGATCCGGAAGTAGGCCTGCAACGGGATGTCCACGTGGACGCCCTTGGGCACGTAGATGAACGAACCACCGGACCACACCGCGGTGTTCAGCGCGGAGAACTTGTTGTCCCCCGCCGGGATCACCGAGCCGAAGTACTCCTCGAAGATCTCGGGGTGCTCCTGCAGCGCCGTGTCGGTGTCCAGGAACTTGACGCCCTTTTCCTCGAGGTCCTCACGGATCTTGTGGTAGACCACCTCGGACTCGTACTGCGCGGCGACACCGGCCACCAGACGCTGCTTCTCCGCCTCGGGGATCCCCAGCCTGTCGTAGGTGTTCCTGATGTCCTCGGGCAGGTCCTCCCAGCTCTGGGCCTGCTCCTCGGTGGAACGGACGAAGTACTTGATGTTGTCGAAGTCGATCTCCGAGAGATCGGCACCCCAGGTCGGGGTCGGCTTGCGCTCGAACAGGTTGAGCGCCTTCAGCCGGGTCTGCAGCATCCACTCGGGCTCGCCCTTCTGCTGCGAGATCTCCCGGACCACGTCCTCGTTGAGACCACGCTGCGCGTTCGCGCCCGCGAAGTCGGGATCGGCCCAGCCGTACTCGTAGTTGCCGAGCGTGGCGAGGGTCTCCTCCTGGGACATCGGTTCGGAACTGGGCACCGTGGTGGGTGTGCGCTGCTCCGCAGCGGCAGTCATACGGGCTCCCCTCCATGAGGAATCGGGGCGGTCTCCTGCTGTTTCGGTTTCCGCTCGGCGGTCCCCTGCTCAACAGTCTCGCGGTCGGGTCCCGGGCGAGCTCTCCGCTCGGGTGTCCGACCTGTGGGGGACGTGCGTGGTGCAGGCCGCGTCGCCGTTGGCGATCGTGGCCAGCCGTTGCACGTGGGTGCCGAGGACTTCGGCGAAGGCCTCCGTCTCGGCTTCACACAACTGCGGAAAGTCCGCAGCGACATGCGCCACCGGGCAGTGGTGCTGGCACAGCTGCTCGCCCGAGCCGACGGTGCGGGTGGAGGCGGCGTAGCCCTCCCGCGTCAACGCGTCGGCCAGCACCCGGGCACGTTCGGCGACGGTCCCGCCGGCCGCCAACGCCTCCCGGTGGTGCTCCACGAGAGCGGCCATCCTCCGCTCGGCGAACGAACGGATCGCCTCCTCGCCGGACTGCTCGGCCAGAAAACGCAGCGCCGAGACGGCGAGGTCGTCGTAGGCGTGACCGAACCGGGCCCGACCCGCTTCGGTCAGCAGGAACAGCTTAGCCGGACGTCCCCTTCCCCGCCGACCACGGCGCGAGGACTCCCTCGTGCAGGCCTCGCCGTCGGCGACGAGCGCGTCGAGGTGTCTGCGCACCGCCGTGGCGCTGATGCCGAGGCGTTCGGCCACCGCAGCCGCGGTCACCGGCCCCTGCTCCAGCACCGTCCGGGCGACCAGGTGTCTGGTACGCCCGTCCCCGGCGTTCGGCGCCGGGGGCCGTGCGGCGTCCGGCGCCGCGGCGGCCGAGGGGCTCGCCGCGTCCGCGGGGGAGGTTCCGACGTTTTTCACAACACTGATGTTACCTAATTAGTCGACCCGCAGCAGCGGGCAGGGTCGACCACATGATTCGGATCACACCGCGGCCGGGAGGACCGCCTCGACGGCGGACTCCCCACCGCCCCTCTCCGGGAGGTGCCACGACGAAGTCGCCCTTGACACCCGAAGCCACGAGCGAGTAGCTAGGCTCGGTCGACATGGCAGCCGCAGCGACCGAGACGGAAGATCCCGGTGGGGACGTGTCCGAGCGGGACCCCCTCGGAGCGAGCACGCACCCCGGACCGGGCGAGCAGCGGAACCCCGCGCCGCTCGACGAGCGGGAGCGTCGCCAGCTCGCGCTCACCCGCCGCTTCGGGACAACCGGCTCCCTGCTGCTCGCCGTGGGGGCCATCGGAGCGGGAGCGGCCCCGGTGGACAACCCGGTCTCCGGGATGCGTCTGATCGGGCTGCCCGCCCGAATGCCCACCGTGGCCATGGCCTGCGCCTGGCTGGGCATGTTGATGATCGTCACCGCCTGGCTGTGGTTGGGCCGGTTCGCCGCCCCCGGACGGCCGCGCAGACTGTCCCGCCCCCAGCTCGGGCGCACCGTGGTGATGTGGGCCCTGCCGCTGGCGGTGGCCCCACCACTGTTCAGCCGCGACATGTACGCCTACCTCGCCCAGAGCGCCGTGGCGGCCAGCGGGGCCGATCCCTACCAGGTGGGACCCGACGCGGCGCTCGGCGTGGACCACCCGCTCACCGCGAACGTCCCCAACATCTGGCGCGACACCCCAGCGCCGTACGGCCCCCTGTTCCTCATGCTCGGCCGGGTGGTCGCCCTCGTCGTCGGCAACGACGTGGTCTTCGGCGTGCTGGCCTGGCGCACCATCATGATCGCCTCCCTCGTGCTGGCGATCTGGGCCATCCCCCGCCTGGCCGCCCGCTGCGGCGTGCACCCCTCCGGAGCGCTGTGGCTCACCGCGGCCAACCCGCTGGTGCTGTTCCACGTGGTCAGCGGGATGCACAACGAGGCGCTGCTGCTGGGAATGATGCTGGCCGGACTCGAACTCGGACTCCGTCTGCGCGGAACGCTCGGACTCACCGTGGGGGGCGTGATCATCGTGATCGCCGGGGCGGTCAAACCGCCCGCCTTCATCGCACTGGGGTTCTTCGGTATCCAGCTCGTCCGGCGCCGCGGCGGCGGCATGCTGGACCTGGTACGCACCGCCGCCCTGCTCACCGTGATCCTCCTCGCCACCATGGCCGTGATCACCCAGGTCAGCACCTGGGGACTCGGCTGGATGGAGACCTTCGACGTGCCGAACCGCATCAAGACGTGGCTGGCACCGATGACCGCCCTGGGCATGTTCGGCGGAGGCGGGGTCAGCATGCTGCTCGGGCTCGGCAACCACACCGACGCGATGCTGAGCATCACCAAGGTCGTCGGTTACGCGGGAAGCGCCCTGGTGTGCCTGTGGCTGCTGTGGCTGTCCTTTCGTGACCGGATCCGTCCCCTCACGGGCCTGGGCATCACCCTGGGCGCGGTCGCGCTGCTCGGGCCGGTGCTGCACCCCTGGTACCTGTTGTGGGCGCTCGCCCCGCTGGCCGTGTCGACCACCGACTCCCGGATCCGCGGCTCCATCATCGGCATCAGCGCCGTGGTCGCCCTGCTGGTCCCCCCCACCGGCATGGCCTACGTCCTGCGTGCCTACATGATCCCCTTCGCCGTGATCGCCGCCCTCGTCGCGTTCGGCCTGATTCTGCTGCTCCTACGGGGCAGATCCCCCGGGCTACCGTGGACCCGCGGTGAACGTGTTCCGACGGGGTCCTAGGCTGGCGGAGCGTGGAACCAGACGCCGACCGCGCTGCCGTGCGGGCGCGGGGACTGAGCAAACGACTCGGCGGCAACCTCGCCGTGGCCGATGTCGACCTGTCCCTGGACCGTGGGGAGGTCCTCGCCCTGCTCGGGCCCAACGGAGCGGGCAAAACCACCACCGTGGAGATCTGCGAGGGCTTCCTGCGTCCGGACGACGGGCGGGTGCGCGTGCTCGGCACGGACCCCTTCACCCAGGGGAACCGGTTGCGTCCCCGCATCGGCGTGATGCCCCAGGGGGGCGGGGCCTATCCCGGGGTGCGCGCCGGGGAAATGCTGCGGTTGCTGGCCTCCTGCTGCGCCACGCCCCTGGACCCGGAGTGGTTGCTGGCGACGCTGGGCCTGAGCGAGGTGCGCTCCACCCCGTACAAACGCCTCTCCGGGGGTCAGCAACAGCGCCTCTCCCTGGCCTGCGCCCTGGTGGGACGTCCCGAGCTCGTCTTCCTCGACGAACCCACCGCCGGAATGGACGCGCACGCCCGCAACCTGGTGTGGGAACTGATCACGGCCCTGCGCTCCGACGGTGTCGGCGTGCTGCTGACCACCCACCTGATGGAGGAGGCCGAGACCCTCGCCGACCGCGTGGTGATCGTGGACCACGGGCGGGTGCTGGCGGCGGGCAGCCCCACGGAGCTGACCTCCGGCGAGGAACGCGGACGTGAGTTGCGTTTCACCTCCCGTCCCGGCCTCGACCTCGAACTGCTGCTGGCCGCACTGCCCGAGGGGTGCTCGGCGTGGGAGAGCCGGCCCGGCCACTACCTGCTGCGCGGCGACATCGACCCGCAGACGATCTCCACCGTGACGGCCTGGTGTGCCCGGCACGGAGTGCTCGCCGACGAGCTGCGGCTCGGGCGACGCACCCTGGAGGACGTCTTCCTCGACCTCACCGGACGGGAGTTGCGCTCGTGACACGCGACGGCCTCGACAACCTGCGACCGGAAACGGGCACCGGCGTGGGGACGGACTCCACCACCTTCCCGCCGGGAACGTTCCGTCCGGCTCCCGGCAGGGCGAAAGCGGCACGGATGCTGCTCGCTCAGACCAGGACGGAGATATCGCTCACCCTGCGCCACCCCGAACAGACCCTGCTCACCCTGCTGATCCCGCTGGTGCTGCTCGTGGGACTGAGCACCCTGGAGTTGGGAATGCTCGCCCCGCCCCGCGTGGACTCCGTGGCTCCGCGCATCCTGGCGCTGGCCGTGATGTCCACGGCTTTCACCGGTCAGGCGATCGCCCTCGGCTTCGACCGCAGGTACGGGGTCATCAAACGGCTCACCGCCACAGCCCTGCCCCGATGGGTGCTGATCGCCGGGCGGGTGCTGGCCGCGTTGTCCGTGGTGGCGCTGCAAACGGTGGTGCTGTCCGCGACCGCGTTCGCACTCGGATGGCACCCCTCACCGTCGGGAGCACTGCCCGGCGTGCTGGTCCTCGTGCTGGGAACCCTGGCCTTCGGGGCAGGGGGTGTGCTGGTCGGGGGAGCGCTGCGGGCCGAGATCGTGCTCGCGGTCGCCAACACGGTCTGGTTCCTGCTGCTGATGGGCGGGGGGCTGGCCGTTCCCGCCCGACACCTTCCCGGGCCGATGAGCGCGGTCGCCGACTACCTTCCCTCCGGCGCGTTGGCCCGGGCACTGACCGCCTGCGCGGCCGGGGACGCCGCCCCGGTCTCCTCACTGTTCGTGCTGCTGGGCTGGGGGGTGCTGGCAGGGGGCCTCGCGATACGCACCACGAGGGTGAGCTGACGCACAACCCGGTGAAGAAGAACACCCGTTAGGGTGCGGATCATGCAGTCACGGATCGCGAGGAACGCCAAGAAGGCCCTCGAAGCCCCCCACGCGATGATCTACTTCGCTCCCGAGTTGGAACGGGAGACGACCGCCCTGGGCCTGGAGCCCGGATCCATGTCGTACTTCGCCGGACGAGCCGCCCCGATGGGACCGGTCGGACCGGGGGTGGTGGCGGCGACCTTCTACAACTTCAACCCGGAGCTGGTCGCGACGTGCGTCCCCAAGGCCTGGGAGATCGCCTCCCCCGAGGAGGTCGTCGCCGCCAGGTTCCGGGCCGCCTCGGCGGCCCTCGAACGACTGCTCGGCTCGGAAACGGTGCGCTCGGAGACCGTGCTGGAGGCGGCTCGGCTGGCCGAGGAGGCCGCCGAGGCGTGTCCGCCGGCGGGCAAACCGCTGTTCGCCGCCCACGCGGACCTGCCCCGACCGGAGGAGCCCCACACGCGGCTCTGGCACGCCCTGACCCTGCTACGTGAGTTCCGCGGCGACGCGCACATCGCCGCGTTGCAGCACGCCCTGATCGGCCCGCTGGAGGCGCTGGTGTTGCAGAGCGCCACGGGCAAGGGCATGAACGCGGCAACCCTGCGCCGCACCCGCCACTGGTCCGAGCAGCAGTGGTCGGAGACCGCAGAACAGCTGACCGAGCGGGGCCTGCTGGACGGCTCCGGTGGGCTCTCCGAACAGGGCAGGGAGTTGCTGGAGGAGGTCGAGCAGGCCACCGACGCGGCCTCGCTCGCGCCGTGGCGCCACCTCGGCGAGGACAAGGCCAACCTGCTCTTCGAGCACGGCTCGGCGTTGAGCGCACGGGTCGTCGAGAGCGGAGCCTTTCCCCGGGAGGCCTTCTCCCACCAGTAGGAACACCGTCGGGCCGCCCACGGAAACGGCTCGTCCGCGAGACCTCGACGAGCCCCCTCCCCGGGGTGACCCACGGCACCGATCCCGATCCCGGCGCCTCCCCCGGGGCGGCCCGCGCCTACCATCGACCCGTGCCGACGCTCTCGTTGCCCGCGCGGATATCCCGACCGTCCGCCCGCCTGGTCCGTGGTTCGGCCGTCGCGGTGCTGCTGACCCAGTGCCTGATCGCGGTCACCGGCGCCACCGTCCGGGTCACCGGATCCGGACTGGGGTGCCCCACCTGGCCGCAGTGCTTCCCCGGGAGCATGGTCCCGGTCTCCCACGCCGACATCGCGCCGCTGCACCAGGCGGTCGAGTTCGGCAACCGGCTGCTCACCTGGGTGGTGGCGGCGGCCGCGTTGGTCTGTCTGCTGCTGGCCTGGCGTGTGCGCCCGGCCCGCCCCCGGTTGAGGTTGCTGGCGGGTGCGGTGTTGATCGGCGTGCCGGTGCAGGCGGTGATCGGCGGCATGACGGTGCTGCTGGACCTGCTCTGGTGGAGCGTCTCGCTGCACTTCACGGCCTCGGCGGTGTTGATCTGGCTGGCCGGCCAGCTGGTGAAGGCCACCCGCGAGGGGGACCACCCTCCCCGGCCGGTGGTCACCACGGGCATGCGCCGGGTGCTGGTCGCCGCCTGTGTGGCGGCGGCGGGCATGGTGCTGGCGGGGACGCTGGTCACCGCCGCGGGCCCGCACGCGGGAGATCCCGCCACCCCCCGGCTCCCGGTGGCGATCACCCTGCTCACCCAGGTCCACGGCCTGTTCGTGATGGCCTATCTGTGCCTGCTGGCGGTGTTCGGGGTCTGGCTGCGCAACGCCGCGCCGACCAGGGGACTGTTGCGGGCCTACGCCGCGGCATGTCTGGTGGTGCTGGCGCAGGGAGTCCTCGGTTCCGTCCAGTACGCGATCGGGGTGCCGGAGGCCCTGGTCGTACTGCACGTGGCCGGGGCGACACTGGTGATCACCACGCTGTCGCTGCTGTGGGGCGAGTCCCGGTACCGGGGTCCCGCCCCAACCACCGAACCCCGGGAGTCGGCGGAAACGGGCGAACGAGCCCCCGCCTGACAGGGGAACGCGGAGTCCGTCAGCGCCTGCGTCGGGAGTCCCGTTCCCAGCGGCGCCACAGTTCCGGGATCTCCTCGGACAACCACTGGTAGAACTCGTGCACCGTCCGCAGCCTGCGGGCCCGTTCACCCTGACCGCTGAACATGCGCAGCCCGGACTCGAGCAGGCTCTCCAGCTCGACCATGCGATGCATACGCGCGCTGACCAGCTCGGGCCAGCGCTCCTCCTCCACGCGGTACAGCGCCGCCTCGCGGCCCTGCCGCGTGGTCTTGGAGATGATCCCCATGCGCAGCAGGAAGCGCACGTTGGTGCTCACCGACCCGGTGCTGGCGTTGAGCGCGTGGGACAGCTCGGCCGCCGTGCGTTCCGGGGGGTCGCAGATCAGCAGGAACGCCAGGATCCGTCCCGCGATCAGCGGCATTCCCTCGGTGGCCTCGAAGTGCGCCGCCATCTGCTCGATCCACTCCGACATCGCGGGGCGGTCGGTGCGCTGTGTGTACTCCGCCACTGCCCTGCTCGCTTCCCGTGTCGGACCACGGCAGCACCGTGATCGGTTTCGCTCAACACTGAAACAATAGGCTTCACCGACACGGGTGAGCAAGCCGACCGGGTCGCTCAATGCGCGGGAGCTTCAGAATCCCACTTCGTGGAGCAGCTCCTGGATCCCCTCGACTCCAAGTGCACGGATTCCGGGCACGAGATCGGCCCAGAGTCCGTAGGCGTCGTGCGCCCACCTACGCACAGTCGCTTCGGAAGTCGGCTCGATCGGTGGCTGCACACTGTCGTCAACCGCGGCGAAGAACGCGCACAGTCGCCGTTGACCACCACTCCCGTTGCCCATGTGCCATCGCAGAGCACGCAGACGTCGCTTGGTTCCGAGGCGTTCGTCCCGCGCCTCGACTCTTGCCAGGATGTTTGGCACACTCCGCGCGGTGAGCGCCCCCTTCGTACTGTTCACCTCGGTAAGAACCGAGTTCTGGATGCACCACCACGGGTGCGAAGCGGGCATCCAATCCTCACGGTGTCCACCGCGCATAGTCGCACTGCTGAGCCTGTCCAACTCGACTCGTTGCCGCTCGTCGAGTTCGCCGGTAGCGAGCAGCGTCTCACCGAGCCGAAGCAGTCCGGCCACGTGCCCGGCTCCGATTCGATCCTGACGTCGGGTACTGCGCCGGGTTACCAGATAGGGACCGAGTTCGCGATACAGCGCTTCGCAGATCGAGGTCAGCAGCACCGAGGAGTCAAGGGTGTCGAAGAAATCCGTGTCGACCACTGTGTCATCGGGTAGCAAAGCTCTGCCGTGCACGAGTTTGCGAGTCTGCCCGGGTTCGGCCGCCAGACACACTCTGTCCGAAGCATGCGCCGCACTGCCCGGCATCGTCGGAACAGCTACGAGCGCGGGAGTAGCCTGCGATCTTCTCGCGACCTCCACCGGAAGCATCCCCGGCCCGTTGCGCCACAACGATCCGTCCAGCAACCAGGGATTCCCCTGTGCCGCGACCGCCAACTTGGCAGCGTCCAGCACCGATCCCCCTCCTACAGCTACGCAGGCATCAGGGGGCTCATCGACCAATCGATCACTCAGAGCAACCGCTGACTCCAAACAACCCCTCCGCCTCTCGGAGATACCATGCACTTCTACCGCCCTACCTCGACGATTCAAAAAATCACGAACACGACCTGGACTGCTTGCCCCAAAAATTAACCCCCTCTCGCAAAACAAAACAATTTTTTTTAAATTTAATTTTTCAAATTTCCCGTTAACAGCCTCGAAGGAATCTCCCGAAAAGGACAAGAAACACACCCCAGGAAGACGCGTAAATCGATTGCTTCTCCACGGAAACGATACCGTATCAAAAATAAGCATGTTTCAACCATCGCAGACAGGCTGGCCTGCCACATACAAAACCCCGAGCTGGAAGTATCCACTACAGGGACATGCGGCAAGACCAGCCAGCCACGCACACTACTATCAAACCAAGAAAAACATACTAATATCGATCGTTTTCTTCTTTTCTCATCGCAAGAGATATCACATTGGCGACCCCAAAACCAGTCATGAGCAAACCTCCCACGAGAGCGATGGAGACCTCCCAGGAAACATGACCTGAAAGGAATTCTCCTCCTCTGCTAATCACAAGCAAAACACCTGGGACAACAGCCGCAGATTTAATATATCTGACTTTATTCGCATTCAAATTTTTACTCCGAATCAAGTATGGCAAGGACGGCAACGTTTACACAATTCGGTGTAGGAATCACAGCATGACCTCATAATCCAAGCACAGGACGAGGCCAGACAGAAAGCGCACCAAAACCACCCTCCAGCACATTGAGCAGTACACGAAGCGCAGATGCCGACATCGCGTGCACAGCTGATGGTCCATTTCCAGTTGCAGTCCTCAGTAAGGACCTCGCCTTGGGTACCACACCAGCACACCGAACTATTGCAACCACCACAACGGTCTGCGCAGTCCGCAGTCTCCAATGATTCTTCCGGAGCCGGCCTGGGGACAGCCCCGTTGATGCTTCGTGATACAGTACGTAATTCAGGTCCATCCGGTGCTTCGTGATCGACATGGATACGATGGACACGACTGATGTCTCCGCCCACGTTCTCGTCGTATTCGGTGGAGATCAACAGTAATCGCTCCTCGTGCTGGTAGAAGAAGAGCGTCGTCTCCTGTACCCCCTCGGGGTGCTGGATCTCCCGACCCGCCACTTCGAGAACGCCCCCGGCAGAGACATCGCCCGTGTTCTCCGTGGCCTCCCCGAGTGCTGTACGCGGAACGGTGTCCACGCTTGAGCTCGTGCTCGCCAAAACACCCAGTGAACGCGGTTCCACGACGTTACGTACGTCATTTCCTCGAAGATGCCGTAGCGCGGTGTCGAGGAGCTCATCACCGTTGATCTCGTTGATCGCTTCCTCCGGCAGATCGGCATGGGGCGTACTCCCGTTCACGGCAGCACTCACCGGTTTTTTAGCCCCTGCCAACAAGCCGACTCCGACAATCGCCCCCAGCGAAGCGCGCAGAAAAGCACGACGAGGTTTCCCCTTGCCTCGTGGCATTCCACCGAGCGAGTTTCCGAGAATCCCCAAAACTTGCGCCGTCCCCCGCGGACCGAGATGCTTCGTCAACACCGGGCCCATACGCCATCCGGGCCACGCTTCGACAGAATTGCCGCGCACACGTACCAAAGTGGGCGCCCACGGCGCATCATCGCCCAAAGCCTCTTGGCGCCACCGCCGCATATCCGGCGAGCTCAGCGGAATGACACTGAGACGATCCCCCACCACGTGTTCGATATTGTGCGCGACATTGTTGCACCGCACACACGCAGCGTCGAAACCCAGTACATAACGTTCATTACGTATTTCGCTGTCTCTTAACACGTTTTCCCCTCAGTCGAAGATCAATCAACAACGAGGAGATCTTAGTGACAACCACGCCGTAGAGGCCATACCCCCGCAGCGGGTATCACTCGACCAGAGCAGTAGCTTCTACGGAACGGCTCGCGGATTTTCTCATCGCCAGCAAAACGTACCTATTGCTCATATTCGACTTTGTTCCGCCACTGCCCTGCTCGCTTCCCGTGTCGGACCACGGCAGCACCGTGATCGGTTTCGCTCAACACTGAAACAATAGGCTTCACCGACACGGGTGAGCAAGCCGACCGGGTCGATACGCGATGCCGGGAACGACCGGGCTCCGGTTACGTCGTGGAACGAACCAGCCACCGTACGGAACTGCACGTGGTGGGGCGCCGAGGTGCCGCACCCCACGTCGACGGCCGCGGTCGGCCGGATCACCGCCGTCGACCCGTGGTGAGCAGCACCGTCGCGCGGACTCACTCCCCGCGACGCGCGAGCTCGGCCCGCACCGCCGAGGCGAGACGCGACGGCGCGTCCCGGTCGGCGAGGTCGAAGCCGAGCCTCGGCTCGGTGAGCTCCAGTTCCAGCAGCATGGGCGCACCGTCCTCGCCACGCACCAGGTCCACCCGGGCGTAGAGCAGTTCCCGGCGACCGAGCCCCAGCAACGCGGTGGCGGCGTCCAGCACGTCCTCGGCCGTGGCCCGCAGGGCGGGGTCGGGATCGACGGCGAACGATCCCCGCTCCAGCTCCGGAACGACACCGTCGCCCGCGGGGTCCAGCAACGGACCCTTCACGAAGCCGTGCGAGTAGATCCCGCCGAAGAAGACCACGGCCGTCTCGCCCTCCCGATCCACCACGGGCTGGTAGGGCTGCACGAGCGCGGCCGTGCCCTGACGGTGCAGAGTGCGCAGGTGTTCGACGGCCCGTTCCCGCTGCTCCGGCAGGAAACGTCGCGCTCCGCTGGAACCCGCCCCGACCGTGGGCTTGACCACGAACTCGCGGTCGGGAAAGTCCGTCCCCCCGGTGGCTCCGGCTCCCGGTACCGCCTCCTCCGGCTCCACGAGCCGGGTGGGGGTGACCGGAACACCGGCTTCGGTCAGCTCCACCAGATAGCGCTTGTCGGTGTTCCACCGCACCACCCGGGCCGGATTCGCCAGCGCGGGCACCGAGTCGCACCAGCGCAGGAAATCCGCCAACCGACTGGTGTAGTCCCAGGTGGTGCGCAGTACCACCAGGTCGGCCTCCTCCACGGCCGAGCCGGCCTCGTCCCAGACCACCCAGTCGGCCACCAGACCGAGTTCCTCCAGCGCCTTCGGCAGCACCCCCTCGTCCGAAGAGACCTCGGGCCGGGAGGAGCAGGTGGCCAGCAGCACTCGCCGGGGCGCGGAGGGCGATGTCGAGATGCTCATCGCCTCACCGGGCGCGCGGTCCGGCCATACGCCGGCGGTGGTCGGGGCCGATGGTCAGCGCGGCGGCGGTCTCGGAGTCCCACTCACCGCTTTCCAGACCGTCCACGGCCTCCACCACGGCCTCGCCCGTGGCCGGGTCGGCGACCATGACGTCACCGAGCGAGCCGTCCTCGCCGATCAGCACGATCCGGGCGCCACCCCGCCCCAGGTTCTCCACCACGGCCCGGGCGGAGCCGCCGTGGCGGGACACGAAACGCCGTGCCGCCTCCACGGACCTGCGCGGGGGTTCCTGCTGGGTCTCGCTGTTCCGCTGCGTCGTCACGGGGCGATCCTAGGACGCCCCGCCGACGCGTGGGGCGGGGACGTGGTCCGCGCCTCCCGGTGTATCGATACCGCGCGGACACCGACCGCCGACGTCCCGCGCCACGGACGTGGCATGATCGGGTCCCGCGCACGTCCGCGCGCCCGAGCAGGCAGTCGAACCAGGAGGTTTCGGATGCGCGCCGTCCGGATGGTGGAACACGGTGGCCCCGAGGTGCTGCGTTACGAGGAGGTCGCCGATCCGGCCGTCGGCCCGCACGACCTGCTGGTCGACGTCACCGCCTGCGGGGTGAACTTCATCGACACCTACCAGCGCAGCGGACAGTACCCGGTGTCGCTGCCCTGCGTGCCCGGCTCCGAGGGAGCGGGCACCGTCACCGAGGTGGGCTCCGCCGTGACGGGCTTCGAGGTGGGGGACCGGGTGGCCTGGCCCCAGGTTCCGGGAAGCTACGCCGAACGGGTCGCGCTTCCGGCGGAGCGGGCCGTGAGACTTCCGGCGGAGCTGGACAGCACCACGGCGGCGGCCGCGATGTTGCAGGGGCTGACCGCCCACTACCTGGTCACCTCCACCCATCCGGTGGGTCCGGGCACGGTGGCGCTGGTGCACGCCGCCGCGGGCGGGATGGGGCTGTTGTTGACCCAGTGGATCACCGCCCGGGGCGGCACCGTGGTCGGCACGGTCTCCACCCCGGAGAAGGAGCGGCTGGCCCGGCAGGCCGGTGCCGCCGAGATCATCCGCTACACAGAGCGGGACATCGTGGAGGGGGTGCGTGCGGCCACCGAGGGCTCGGGAGTGCACGTGGTCTACGACGGGGTGGGCAGGGACACCTTCGAGGCGAGTCTGTCCTGTCTGCGCCCGCGCGGAACCCTGGCGCTGTTCGGGGCCGCCAGCGGGCCGGTGCCGCCTTTCGACCCCCAACGGCTGAACTCGGCTGGTTCGCTGTTCCTGACCAGGCCCACTCTGGCGCATCACCTGGCGGACCGGGCCGAGCTGGAATGGCGCACCGGCGAGTTGTTCGAGGCGATCACGCGGCAGCGGCTGCGGATCCGGATCGGAGAAAGCTACCGGCTCTCCGAGGCGGCCCGGGCCCACGAGGACCTGGAGGGAAGGCGCACCACGGGCAAGCTGCTGCTGCACCCCTGAGCGCCGCTCAGCCGGGAACGGCGGGAACGGTGGTCACGTCCCTGGCCAGCGGAGCGAGCACGAACAGCACCCCGGACAACAGGTCCTCCTCCACCGAGCTCTCCCGCAGCGCGTCGGCCAGGTAACCGATCACCAGGTCGTACTCGTCGTGGTGAATGCCCGGAAGGGAGTTGTCCGACTCCGCCGGTTCCCGCCTCGACGCGTCCCCCGTGAGCGCGGCCACGAACAGTTCGGTCTGGTGGCGTCGCAGCAGTTCGATGTTCGTGCCGTGGAAGTACCCGGCCAGGCGCGGATCGGCCAAGGCCTTGGCGTAGAAGCGGGTCACCACGGCGCTCACGGTGCGTTCCCCGCCCAGCCGTTCGAGAGTGGTGCTCATCGGTTCCCCTTCCCGGTTCGGTGTCGACGACACCTCCAGTCAACCGCACTGGTTTTGCGTACGCGTAATTCCGATGTGAACAACCGGCGTAGCCGGGGTGCGAGAAGGATCACTCGGGAGCTCGCGGCGGGAGCCGGCGGGGACTGGTACCGCACGGTCACGGCCCCCGCTCCGGGGACCGGAAGAACAGAGGAAGAATTCACCGCGCCCGAAAAATCACGATCATTTACGCAGTCACGCCACGATTTCCGACGAACTCGGACGGTACCGATTTCCGAGTGACACGGCACCGTTTCGCCCTCTCCCTTTCCGGGTTCGGCGATCACGAACGATCACGTGAACCACACGCGCGACTGTGTATGATCGCGGGGAACGTTTTCGCGCCCACGACGATCGCCGTTTCAGGAGCAGACCGCATGTCGTTGTTCTCCGACGCGTTGGACACGCTCTCGGCCCTCCCCGCCGGGCTGCTCCTCGTCGTGGCCGGAGCCATGGCGTTCGCCGAGTCCGGGCTCGGGGTCGGCATGGTCCTTCCCGGCGAGACCGTGGTGCTGTTTTCCAGCGCCGCCGCGGACAGTCGCGCCCTGCTCGCCGGTCTGCTGCTGGTGGTGACGCTCACCGGCTCGGCGGGCGACCACATCGGTTACCTGCTGGGACGGAGGTACGGGCCGGCGCTGCGCTTCACCTCGATGGTGCGGCGCATGGGAGTACAGCGCTGGGACCAGGCCATGGCGGCCCTGGACCGGCACGGGGCGAGGGCCATCTTCGTCACCAGACTGGTTCCCGTGGTACGCACCTTCGCCCCCGCCGCCGCCGGGGTCTCCGGGGTGCGCTACAACCGGTTCCTGCCCGCCTCCCTGTGCGCGGCGGCACTGTGGTCGACCGTCTACGTCGGTACCGGAGCAGTGGCACGGGTCTCCCTGGAACGCGTCGAGAACATCCTCGGCAGGGCGAGCTGGGCGGCCCTGGGAGTGCTCGTGCTCGTCGGGGGCGCGGTGTACGTGATACGTCGGAGAAAAACGAGAAATCGCGGAAAAACCACCACGGATCGGGAATCCTCGACCGCCGGGGAGGAAACGGCCGACATTCCGGCCGAAAAGGATGCGTCATGATCACCGGTTCGCCGGGGAAACGGAATCCCGTGCCGAGCACCTCCCGGGAAACGCCTCAGTCGATCTTCCCGTCGGCCGAGGCGTAGCGCAGCCCGAGCGCCCCGGAGATCAACAGCACCATCCCGCTCATCAGGACGACCAACCCCACGGTGATCGCGTTGTCGAACAGCCGTGGGACGATCCGGCCCACGGCGAGCACCACACCGACCAACCCCCCGGTGAGCAGCACCACGTCCCTGCGCAGCAGGAATCCGAGCAGCAACAGAGCCGCCACCGCGAAGGCCACCAGATCCACCCACCAACGCCCGCTCCAGAAGGGCCAGTGCGCTCCGACCAGGGACAGGCCCACCCCGAGCACCAGCGCGAGCCGGGGAACGACGAACCCGCCGTTCAGGGCCAGCAGTGACCAGGTTCCCCCCAGCACCAGCAGACCCGCTGAGGTGATCTCGGCCGATCCGAGCGGGAACGTGGGTGGCGCGCCGAGCAGGTGCGGTAGCTCGGAGAGCGCTCCCACCGTGTACACCGCGGCCACGGTCACGGCCAGCAGCCCCGGAACGGTGGGCAGCACCAGGTAGCCGCCCAGGGCGAGCACGAGCCCCGTGAGCACCGCCGGCAGCACGGTCGGGCTCTCCGGAAGGGCGACCCCGACCGCGCACGCGCCGGTGATCGCGGTCAGCACGAAGAGCACCGCGGTGACCCTGCCCCGCACACCGGGGTGTTCGCGCAGCTGCCGGGATCCCCCACCCAGATAGATCCCCACCACGCACAGCAGCACGGTCGTCGCCACCAGAATCCCGACGCGCAGCTGCCGGGCGAGGGCCCCGAAGGTTTCCGCCACGAGGATCCAGCCGCCGGTGAACACCAGCACGGCCCCGAGGTAGCCCGCCAGCTCCACCAGCACCCCCCGCGACCGGGGAGTGGACCGGTGCCGTGCCGATCCCTCGACGGCCTCCAGCGCGGCGTGCGCCTGTTCCTCGGTGAGTGTTCCGGACTCGACCAGCCGGTGGAGCGCGGCGCGCTGTTCACGACTGAGCACTCCGGTCACGTTGATCCCCCTGTCGTCCTGGTCCCGCTTCCTCCTCCGAAGGGACCATCTCCCCCATGTCCGGTGTTACCGGATCATCCTTTCCCGCTCGGTGGCAAACCCCCCGGCACAGCGGCCCCCGCCCCGAGCCGTCGAACACGAAGGGTTTCGTGGAGAACACCGAGAGCACTCACACGGAAGTGTCATCCCTCACACCGGACCCCCACCGAGCCCTCCGAGACGGACGGGTCGCGACAGCGGCCCTCCACCAGGACTACGCTGCACGTTGGACGAGGGATAACAGCGGAACGAATCGGTCAAGTTCGACCGGATTCACCGCACGAGGGAAACTGGAGCCGCGAGGAGTGTCCGTCACAGACGACCTTGCCCGTTTGACCACCAAACGAGTTCCCGAGGACTGGACCGAGCTGGACCAGCGCGCCGTGGACACGATCCGCGTCCTGGCCGCCGACGCGGTCGAGAAATGCGGAAGTGGCCACCCCGGCACCGCCATGAGTCTGGCCCCCGTCGCGTACACGCTGTTCCAGCGCGTGATGCGACACGACCCCAACGACGCCGGCTGGATCGGCCGGGACCGCTTCGTGCTGTCCGCCGGCCATTCGAGCCTGACACTGTACCTACAGCTCTACCTGTGCGGCTACGGGCTGGAGCTGGACGACATCAAGGCGCTGCGCACCTGGGACTCGCTCACCCCCGGCCACCCGGAGTACGGCCACACCACGGGGGTGGAGACCACCACCGGCCCGCTCGGCCAGGGACTGGCCAACGCGGTCGGCATGGCCATGGCGGCCCGGCGTGAGCGCGGACTGTTCGACCCGGACGCCGAACCGGGCCAGAGCGTCTTCGACCACCAGATCTACGTGCTCGCCTCCGACGGGGACATCGAGGAGGGGGTCACCGCCGAGGCGTCCTCGTTGGCCGGCACACAGCAGCTGGGCAACCTCACGGTGATCTACGACTCCAACGAGATCTCCATCGAGGACGACACCCACATCGCACTGTCCGAGGACACCGCGAAGCGGTACGAGGCCTACGGCTGGCACGTGGTCACCGTCCACGGCGGTGAGGACGTACAGGGCTTCCTCGACGCCCTGGAGGCCGCCCGTGCCGAGACGGACCGGCCGAGCCTGATCGTGCTGCGCACGGTCATCGGCTACCCGGCGCCCACCAAGATGAACACCGGCAAGGCGCACGGGGCCGCCCTCGGTGCGGAGGAGGTCGCCGAGGTCAAGAAGGCCCTCGGCTTCGACCCGGAGAAGAGCTTCGAGGTCTCCCCGGACGTGCTGGCCCACACCCGCGCGGTCGCCGAACGCGGGCGTGCCGACCACGAGAAGTGGCAGATCGCCTTCGACTCGTGGGCGGCGGAGAACCCGGAGCGCAAGACGCTGCTCGACCGGATGAACGCGCGTCAGTTGCCCGCCGGGTGGGACGAGGTGCTGCCGAGCTGGGAACCCGACGCCAAGGGGATCGCCACCCGCAAGGCCTCCGCGGAGGTCCTCGCGGCCGTCCGGGACGTGCTGCCCGAACTCTGGGGAGGCTCCTCGGACCTCGCCGAGAGCAACAACACCACGATGAAGGGGGCCGACTCCTTCGGTCCCGAAAGCATCTCCACGAACATGTTCCCCGCCCACCCCTACGGGCGGACGCTGCACTTCGGTGTGCGGGAACACGCCATGGGCTCGGTGCTCAACGGCATCGCGCTGCACGGCGGCACCCGCCCCTACGGTGGTACCTTCCTGATCTTCTCCGACTACATGCGGCCCGCCGTGCGGCTGGCGGCGCTGATGCGCGTGCCCACCATCTACGTGTGGACCCACGACTCGATCGGGCTGGGTGAGGACGGTCCGACCCACCAGCCCGTCGAGCAGCTGGCCAGCCTGCGCGGCATCCCGGGCCTGTCGGTGGTGCGTCCGGCCGACGCCAACGAGACGGCGGCCGCGTGGAAGGCGGTGCTGGAGCGGCCCGAGGGCCCGGCCGGTCTGGCCCTCACGCGCCAGGGAGTTCCCACCCTGGAGGGAACCGACCGTGCCGGGGTCGCCCGGGGCGGTTACGTGTTGGCCGAGGCCTCCTCGGGTACCCCGGAAGTGGTCCTCACCGCCACCGGCTCCGAGGTGCAGTTGGCCGTGGAAGCCAGGAAGATTCTGGAAGACGAGGGCGTTGCCACCCGTGTGGTGTCGATGCCGTGCGTGGAGTGGTTCGACGCGCAGGACGAGGAGTACCGCCGGAAGGTGCTGCCGTCCTCGGTGCGCGCCCGGGTCTTCGTCGAGGCGGGCATCGCCCAGCCCTGGCACCGCTTCGCCGGTGACCACGGTGAGATCGTCTCGCTGGAGCACTTCGGCGCCTCGGCCGACTACAAGACGTTGTTCGACAAGTTCGGCATCACGACCGAAGCCGTGGTCGCGGCCGCGCGGCGGAGCCTGAACAGCGTGCGTTCCGGTTGAGGCCGCGCACGCCACGACACGACCGCTGCGAACGACGGAGGTAATCAGTGAGCGGTAACAGCAACCTACAGGCTCTCACCGACGCCGGGGTGGCCATCTGGTTGGACGACCTGTCCAGGCAGCGGATCAACTCCGGCAACCTCGCCGAGCTGATCGCGAACCACAACCTCGTCGGGGTGACCAGCAACCCCACGATCTTCGCCGGGGCCATGTCCGACGCGCGGGACTACCAGGAGCAGATCTCCGAGCTCGCCGCGCGGGGAGCGAGCGTGGACCAGGCGGTCCGCGAGCTCACGACCAAGGACATCCGGGACGCCGCCGACGTCTTCCGCGAGGTCCACCGGGCCACCGACGGTGAGGACGGCCGGATCTCGATCGAGGTGGACCCCCGGCTGGCGCACGACACCGAGGGCACGGTCTCCGAGGCGCTGGAGCTGGCCAAGGCCGTGGACCGGCCGAACATGTTCGTGAAGATCCCGGCCACGGTGGAGGGACTTCCCGCCATCACGCGCACCCTCGCCGAGGGGGTGAGCGTCAACGTGACACTGATCTTCTCGGTGCAGCGGTACCGGGAGGTCATGGAGGCGTTCATCTCCGGCCTGGAACAGGCCCGGGACAACGGCCACGACATCAGCCAGATCTTCTCGGTGGCCTCGTTCTTCGTCTCCCGCGTGGACTCGGAGATCGACAAGCGGCTGAAGGCGATCGACGCCCCCGAACACCTGTACGGCAAGGCCGCCATCGCCAACGCCCGGCTGGCCTACGCCGCCTACGAGGAAGTGTTCGCCGGGGAACGCTGGCAGCCCCTGGAACGGGCCGGTGCGCGTCGGCAGCGCCCACTGTGGGCCTCCACCGGGGTGAAGAACCCCGAGTACTCCGACACGCGCTACGTCGACGAGCTGGTGGCCCCGCACACGGTCAACACCATGCCCGAGTCCACGTTGTACGCCGTGGCCGACCACGGCAACATCGTGGGTGACACGGTTCGTGGCACGGCCGCCGCCTCCCAGGAGGTCTTCGACTCCCTGTCGGCGGCGGGCATCGACCTGGACGACGTCTACGCCGTCCTCGAACGCGAGGGCGTGGAGAAGTTCGAGAAGTCCTGGAACGAGCTGCTCCAGACGGTCTCGCAGCAGCTCGAACAGGCTCGGTGACCGGCGACACCCGTGTGTGGGAGGCGGTCCTCCGACACACGGGTGTCCCCCGGACGCAGGCGGCCGCCCGGTCGGAGGTGCCGGCGGCCGCCTGTCAACGTGTGCACCTTTTCGTCACGTGGTGACGATCGAGCGCGAAGGAACCCTATGACGACTGACACCTCAGCCGAGATCACCGATCCTTCGCTGGCACGGGAGGCCGAGCCCCTGGTCCAGCGGCTGGTCGAGGACCGGGCCGCGAGCAAGCTCGCCGCCTCCGACCCCACCCTCTGGGGACCGGAGGCGGAGTCGGAGGCCTCGGTGCGCCTGGCGTGGACGACGCTGCACGAGACGTCCCGCGGCTTGCTCGCCGAGATCGACGCGCTGCGCGCGGAGTTGCACGACGAGGGCCTCAGCCGCGTGGTGCTCGCGGGCATGGGCGGTTCCTCGCTGGCCCCCGAGGTCATCACCGCCACGGCGGGAACCCAGCTGGTCGTGCTCGACACCACCGACCCGGGGCAGGTCGCCGACGCCCTGGAGGGCGAGCTGGACCGCACCGTGGTGGTGGTCTCCTCCAAGTCGGGGACCACGGTGGAGACCGACAGTCACCGCAGGATCTTCGAACAGGCCTTCACCGAGAAGGGCATCGACCCGGCGCGACGCATGATCGTGGTGACCGACCCGGGGTCCCCCCTGCAGGAACTGGGTGAGCAGGCCGGTTACCGCAGGGTGTTCACCGCCGACCCCAACGTGGGCGGCCGTTACTCCGCGCTGAGCGCGTTCGGGCTGGTTCCGGCCGGGCTCGCCGGCGCGGACATCGCCGCGCTGCTCGACGACGCGGCCGCCGCCTTCCCCGATCTGCGGTCCGACGACCCCGCCAACCCCGCCGTGCGGCTGGCGGCGGCGCTGGCGGCGGCCCACGACAACGGGGCGGAGAAGGTCGTCCTCGCCGACAGCGGCTCGGGCATCGTCGGGTTCGGTGACTGGGTGGAGCAGCTGATCGCCGAGTCCACCGGCAAGTCGGGTCTCGGCCTGCTGCCGGTTCCGGTGGAGAACGTGGAGGCGCCCGGCTTCGCCACGGCGGGGCAGGACGCGACTCCCGTGGCCATCGGCCCGGCCGACGGCACCGCCTCGGTCAGCACTCACGGCCCGCTCGGCGGTCTGATGCTGCTCTGGGAGTTCGCCACGGCCCTGGCGGGCAGGCTGATCGGCATCAACCCCTTCGACCAGCCGGACGTGGAGGCCGCCAAGCGGGCCGCACGGGGTCTGCTGGACGGTCCCGCCGGCGGCCCGGCGGCCACTCCCCTCACGGTCGACGGGGCCGTCGAGATCCACCCGAACGGCGAGTGGCTCTCCGCCGGGGTCGGAACGGTGGCCGAGGCGCTGCGCGCACTGGTCAACGCCGCGCCGCGGAACGGTTACCTGGCCGTGCAGGCCTATCTGGACCGGCTGGACGACGCCTCGATCAGTGTGCTGCGTCCGGAACTGGCGCGGCGCAGCGGGCTGCAGACCACCTTCGGCTGGGGACCGCGTTTCCTGCACTCCACCGGGCAGTACCACAAGGGTGGCCACCAGAACGGTGTCTTCCTGCAGATCACCGGGGACCCCGGCTCGGACATGGAGGTCCCGGGACAGCCGTACACCCTCGGTGCGTTGCAGCGTGCCCAGGCCCTCGGGGACGGCCAGGTCCTCGCACAGCAGCACCGTCCGGTGCTGCGCCTGCACCTGACCGACCGCGCCGCCGGACTGGTGGAGCTGGTCAAGGCGGTGCAGGATCTGCGTGCGGCCGGCTGAGGCGCGACCTATCGGGAAAGGACGAGACGTGAGCTCCCCTGCGCACAACCCACTGCGTGACCCTCGGGACAAGCGGTTGCCCCGCATCGCCGGGCCCTCCGGACTGACGATCTTCGGGGTGACCGGCGACCTGTCGCGCAAGAAACTGATGCCGGCCATCTACGACCTGTCCAACCGGGGCCTGCTGCCTCCCGGTTTCGCCCTCACCGGCGTGGCCCGGCGGGAGTGGGAGAACCAGGACTTCGGCGAGGTCGTCTACGAGGCGGTCAAGGAGAACGCGCGCACCCCCTTCCACCAGGCCGTGTGGGACCGGCTGGCCGAAGGGATCCGGTTCGTGCCCGGCAGTTTCGACGACCCGGCCACGTTCGACCGGCTCAGTCAGACGATCAAGGAACTCGACGAGGAACGGGGCACCGGAGGCAACCACGCCTTCTACCTGTCGGTCCCGCCGTCGATGTTCCCCACCGTGCTGACCCACCTGTCCCGCTCGGGGCTGGCCGAGCAGTCGGCGGACACGTGGCGGCGCGTGGTCATCGAGAAACCCTTCGGGCACGACCTGGAGAGCGCCCAGGAACTCAACCGCATCGTCAACGAGGTCTTCCCCGAGGACTCGGTGTTCCGCATCGACCACTACCTCGGCAAGGAGACGGTGCAGAACATCCTGGCGCTGCGCTTCGCCAACCAGCTGTTCGAACCGCTGTGGAACGCCCACTACGTGGACCACGTGCAGATCACCATGGCCGAGGACATCGGACTCGGCGGACGCGCGGGCTACTACGACGGGATCGGCGCGGCCCGTGACGTGATCCAGAACCACCTGCTCCAGCTGTTGGCGCTGACCGCCATGGAGGAGCCGCTGTCGTTCTCCCCGGACGACCTGCGCGCGGAGAAGAGCAAGGTGCTGTCGGCGACCAAACCGGTGGGTCCCTTCGCCGAGACCACGGCACGGGGGCAGTACACCGGTGGCTGGCAGGGCGGGCAGCAGGTTCCCGGCCTGCACGAGGAGGGAGGTTTCGCCTCCGACTCCCGCACGGAGACCTTCGCCGCGATCACCCTGGAGATCGAGAACCGCCGCTGGGCCGGGGTGCCGTTCTACCTGCGCACCGGCAAGCGCCTCGGCAGGCGGGTCACCGAGATCGCCGTGGTGTTCAAACGCGCCCCCCATCTGCCGTTCGACGACACCATGACCGAGGAGCTCGGCCAGAACGCGCTGGTGATCCGGATCCAGCCGGACGAGGGGGTCACCATGCGGTTCGGGGCCAAGGTCCCGGGCACCTCGATGGAGGTGCGGGACGTGACCATGGACTTCGGCTACGGCCACGCCTTCACCGAGTCCTCCCCGGAGGCCTACGAGCGCCTGCTGCTGGACGTGCTGCTCGGCGAGCCCTCCCTGTTCCCGGTCAACGAGGAGGTCGAACTGTCCTGGCAGATCCTCGACCCGGTGCTGGACTACTGGGCCGAGCACGGATACCCGGAGAAGTACAAGGCAGGAACCTGGGGGCCACCCTCGGCGGAGGCGATGCTGGCCCGCAGTGGACGCGTCTGGAGGCGGCCGTGATTGTCGATCTGCCCTCCACCACCACCTCGCAGGTCAACAAGAAGTTGGTCGAGCTGCGTGAGTCCGGTGGTGCCGTAGCGCTCGGCAGAGTGCTCACCCTGGTCATCGTCACCGACGACAGCTCGGAGACCGAGCAGGCCATCCAGGCGGCCAACGAGGCCAGTCGGGAACACCCGGCGCGGGTGATCGTGGTCGCCAAGGGGGCGCGGCAGGCCGCTCCCCGGATCGACGCGCAGATCCGCATCGGCGGCGACGCCGGAGCCTCCGAGGTCGTGGTGCTGCGGCTGTACGGCCAGCTGGCCGAGGAGGGGGCCGGCTCGGTGGTTCCGATGCTGCTGCCGGACGCCCCGGTGGTGGCCTGGTGGCCCAACGACGCCCCCGACCACCCGGCCAAGGACCCGATCGGGGAGCTGGCACACCGCAGGATCACCGACGCGGCCGCCGAGCCCGACCCGATCGAGGCCCTCGGTTCCAGGGCCCGTTCCTATGTGGACGGGGACACCGACCTGGCCTGGACACGGCTGACCTCCTGGCGGGCGCTGCTGGCCGCAGCCCTGGACCAGCCCCCGTTGGAGCCGGTCCGGGCGGCCACCGTCTCCGGGGAGGCAGACTCCCCCTCCACCGACCTGCTCGCCGGGTGGCTGGCCGCCAGCCTCGGCATCCCGGTGCGGCGGGAGATCCACAAGGGGCCCGGCATCGTCTCGGCCGTGCTGGAGCGCCCCAGCGGCAACGTCGAGGTGGTCCGCCCGGACGGCAAGATCGGCTACCTCACCCAACCGGGGCAGCCCGACCGCAGGGTGACGCTGCAACGCCGCGCCGTGCGGGACTGCCTGACCGAGGAGCTGCGCAGGTTGGGGCCGGACGAGATCTACGAAAGCACACTGCGCGGGCTGTCCAACGTGGTTCGCCGGAACCCGGAGGAGAGCTCCGAGCAGTCCGAACCGGTATCGGCGGGACAACAGTCATGAACGAAGTCGTCGTGCATCCGGACGCGGAGACGCTGGCGGAGGCGGCCGCCGCGCGGCTCGTCACCCGGATCGTGGACGCCCAACAGGCACGGGGCGTGGCCTCGGTGGTGCTCACCGGGGGACGCACCGGCATCGACGTGCTGGCCCGGTTGCGGAAGTCCCCCGCCCACCGGGCGGTGGACTGGTCGGCGGTGGACGTCTTCTGGGGGGACGAGCGTTTCCTGCCCGACGGGGACGGGGAACGCAACGAGACCCAGGCCCGGCAGGCCCTGCTGGACCACGTGGAGCTCGACCCGGACAGGGTGCACCCCATGCCCTCCTCGGACGGGCGTTTCGGCGGGGACCCGGACGTGGCCGCGGCGCACTACGCCGAGGTGCTGGGCGCGCTCGCCGGGGCCAACGAGGACACGCCGGTGCCACGCTTCGACGTGGTGATGCTGGGTGTCGGGGAGGAGGGCCACACGGCTTCCCTGTTTCCCGACACGCCGTACGTGCGGGAGACCGCGCACCCGGTGGTGGGGGTGCGGCAGTGCCCGAAACCGCCGCCGGAGCGGATCTCGCTGACCCTGCCCGCCGTGCGGGCCGCCTCCGAGGTGTGGCTGATGACCACGGGCGCGGGCAAGACCGAGGCGGTGGCTCGGGCACTGTCCGGGGCCGATCCGGTGGAGATCCCCGCCGCCGGAGCCCGGGGCAGGGACCGCACCCTGTGGCTGCTGGACCGGGAGGCCGCCGCCGGACTGTGACCACCGGTGGCGGCCCGGGAGGCGCAGCATGCCTCCCGGGCCGCCACCCCGGCCGGTCGCTCCATCTGGATCACTCGATCGGGGTTCGGCTCACCACCACACCGTCGTGGTCGCTGAGCAGGTACTCGCCAGGGACGAAGCGGACCCCTCCGAACTCCACGGGCACGTCGGCCTCGCCCGCTCCGGTCTTGGAGCTCTTGCGGGGGTTGGTGCCCAGCGCCTTGATGCCGAACTCCATGCCGTCGATGACGGCGGAGTCGCGGATCGCGCCGTTGACGACGATCCCGCTCCATCCGTGGGACCTGCCGAGTTCGGCGATCAGGTCCCCCACCAGCGCGGTGTGCACCGATCCGGCGCCGTCCACGACGAGCACACCGCCCTCGCCCGGTTCGGAGAGCAGCTTCTTCAGCAGCGCGTTGTCCTGGAAGCACCGCACCGTCCGGATCGGACCGAAAAACACCCGGCGGGTTCCGAAACTCCGCAGTTGCAGGTCGCAGCTGCGCACGTCGTCGCCGTCGCGGTCGGCGAGATCGGCGGTCGTGGTGGTCATGGTCTCGTGGGTTCCTTTCCGTTCGGTCGGTTCCGCCCTCGGAGGTCGCCGGGACGTACGACCACCGAGGTGGCCATCAGCCCGGCCGAGGTCACGAAGTGCCCGGTGAATCCGGTGAGTGTCCCCGCCGGCAGTTCCACGGGGGGCACGGTCAGTTCGGCCCGGAAGCGCCCGCCCCGCTCGAAACGCACGAAGGCGTCGGTGAAGCCCAGCCACCGCCCGGTCAACGGGAACCAGGCCTTGTACACGCTCTCCTTGGCGCTGAACAGCAGCCGGTCCCAGTTGTCGCCGTCGGGCAGCTGCTCCAGCAGCCTCCGCTCCTCCTCCGTACTCACCTGGTCGAGCACTCCGGTGGGCAGCGGCGCGTCGGACTCGGCGTCGATGCCCACGGTCAGCACGTCGGCGGAGGAGGTGACGGCGGCGGCGCAGTAACCGGTGCAGTGGGTGATGCTGCCGACCACCCCAGCGGGCCAGACCGGCTGCCGGGACTCCCCCTGGGGGACGGGAACCTCGTCGTAACCCAACCGGGCGAGGGCACGTCGGGCGCAGTGCCGGGCGACGGTGAACTCCCGTCGTCTGCTGTGCACCGCTCTGGCGACGAACCGCTCCTCCTGCGGCAGCAGCCTGGCGCGCGGATCGTCGCCGAAGGTCTCGGAGGAGACCACCTCCTCCGGCAGGATCCGTTCGATCATCGGTGCGCCCTCACCAGCTCCTCGAAGGTGCGTTCGGGCGCGGGAGGCAGGATGCTGTGCACCGGTGTCCCCGGCCCTCCGCGCCTGCGCCACTCCCGCGGGTAGCCGAGCGAGACCTCCTCGAAGGGGACTCCGTCAATCACGTCGGTGACGGGAATGTGCAGGTGGCCGTGGACCTCGGCCACGGCCCGGAAACGCAGGTGCCAGTCGGCGGTGAGTTCGGTTCCGCACCAGATGCCGAACTGGGGGTGGTACAGCCGCCGGGTCGGGGCGCGGTGCAGCGGCCAGTGCGAGACCAGCACCGTCGGCAGTTCCTCCGGCACCTCTTCGAGACGGGCGCGGGTGTAGCGCACCCGCTCGTGACACCAGGCGGTCCGAGTCGGGTGCGGGTCGGGGTGCAGCAGCACCTCGTCGGTGCACACCACCCTGGTCTCGTAGGCGTGTTCCAGCGCCTGCTCGGCGGTGCTGCCCTCCGCGCGGAAGCTGTAGTCGTAGAGCAGGAACAGCGGTGCGACCACGACCTCGCGGTGCCCGTCGTTCCACACGGGATAGGGGTCCTCGGGGGTGGTCACGTCCAGCTCGCGGCACATCCGCACCAGGTGCTCGTAACGCTCCACACCACGGGCCCGCACCGGGTCGTCGGCCGGGCTCCACAGCTCGTGGTTGCCGGGTACCCAGATGAGCCGGGCGAAGCGCTCGCGCAGCACCCCGAGCGCCCACCGGATCGTCTCCGTGTTCTCGGCGACGTCGCCGGCCACGATCAGCCAGTCCCCGTCGGTGCGGGGGCGGATCGTGTCCAGCACCGGCACGTTGTCCCGGTGCGAGACGTGCAGATCGCTGGTCGCGAGCAACGACGGCGCCGCCATGCGCCAGACCCTACCGGCCGGTCACCCCGATACGGGAGGAGACGTGTCGCACACCGCACCCCGAGCGGCCCGCACTCCCCTCCCCTCCTGCGGACCCAAGGGGTCGCGCCAAGGGGGAGTGTTCCGAACACCGGCACACGGGCGGGGAGGGCGGTGGCAGGATACGGGTATGGACGACTCCGAGGGCTACGACGGGGACGGTTCCGCGCCGGACGAGGCGGAGGACCCCGGGTTCTCCGAGGTGCTGCGCCGCCAGTCCGCGGGGTGGCGGCTGCTGGCCGAGCGGATGCACCCGCAGCAGCAGCCCGCACTGGACGAACTGGACAAGCTGGGGTTGGACAGCGAGTCGCTGCGGGCGACCTTCGACCAGTTCCGTCAGCAGGCACTGCTGCTGCACAACGCCATGTCCGCGCAGGCCCGCGCCTACGACGAGATGATGGAGGCGGGCGGGCCGGACGACCCCGAGGCCTACGAGAACTACCGGCTGGCCACCGAGTTCATCACCGACCTGATGCCCTGGTAGAGCCTCGGGGCGAAACGGTTCGCCGGTGGGCGCGGCTCACCGCACGGTGGCCACGAGCTCCTCGACGCGGCGGCCGAGGGTGGCGGCGTCGGCCGGCAGGAGGGCGTAGACGGTCTCGCCGGTGCTGCCGCGTTCGGTGTGGTCGAGGTAGCGTCCGTCGTCGACGTTGTCGAACCAGCGCACCACCTGGGAGCGGTGCACCCGCCCGGTGCGGTCCCGGCAGTTGGCGGCGAGCTGCCCGGCCCGGGGGTGTCGGGCGGCGCCGATGGCGCGGTACAGCTCCAGCTGGCGGTCGCCGCTGGTGCCGCTCCGGGTGACGGAGACCTGTTGCAGCACCCCTTGTTCGGCGGGCTCCCGTTCGCGCTCCGAGGTCGGGAAGGAGCTCTCCGGGACCTTCGCCGCTCCCTGCCTTCCCGGCGGAGCGGGAGGCAGGGTGGGCAGCAGCGCCTGGGACAGCGTCACCCGCTCGTGCAGTTCGACGGTGAGCATTCCGCCGTGGCTGTCGTCCTCACCCGGTGGTTGGACGCCGAGCACGATGCGGTTGCCGTCGGTGACGGCGGCGACCGCGCGGCACAGGGCCTGTTTTCCCGCCTCGGGCACCCACAGCGAGTCCACCCACAGGTAGGGCTTGGACAGCACGGTCAGGGCCCGGGCCAGACCGGGTTCGACCTCGTCGTCGACGATCAGCCCGGCCGAGCACATGGTGTCGTACTCGCGTTTGCCGACTTCGGCGAACTCCTGACGGGTCCGGGTGTAGGGGGTGATCTCCAACGGCAGGGTGAGATCGTCCAGCCCGAGGTAGGAGTGCACGAAGTACAGGTGCAGCGGATGCAGCTGCCAACGGCCCGAGACGGCCACACTCGTCCCCTTCTGTTCCGAGGCGGGTCCGGCGATCGGACTGATCCGTGCCCGCGGTGGTCGTGTCATTCGATGACCGGCGGGGCGGTCCGGGGCATGTCGTTGAACCACACGTCGTCCCACTCCTCCAGCCAGTTGGGACGCTCGTGTTCCTCGTCCTCACCGCCCTGGCCGCGCTGTCCGGCCGGTCCCATGCCCATGGGACCCCGGCCCCCGGCGGCTCGTCCCGCTCCCGCGGCGACCCCGGACCCCGAGGTGGGACCGGCGGTTCCGCCCTTGACGGGGGCCGTTCCGGAGCGTCCGCCCGGGCCGAGGCCCGAGCCCGTCCCGGCACCACCGCCGAGGCCTCCTCCGACGTAACCGCCCGCGCCACCTCCGGCGCCGACGCCTCCGGCGCCTCCGGCGCCTCCGGAGACACCTCCCGCACCGGGGCCGCCCACGCCGAGACCGGGTCCTCCGGTGGAGGGGTCGGGAGCCCAGGCCGACTCGCTGCCCGAGGGGGGCGTGGGGCTTCCCGTGCCGGGCAGGGTCTCCGGGTTGTGCCCGCCGAACTCCGGCGGCTGCACGCCTCCGCCCGCACCGGAGCCGGGTCCTCCCGTGCCCGGGTAACCACCGCCACCCGGATACCCGCCTCCGCTGGAGCCGACCGAACCGATCCCGGCGGCGGAAGCACCACCCGCACCGGCGCCTCCGGCACCTCCCGCCGGCAGCCCCGCTCCCACCGCCATCGCACCGCCCCGGCCCGCGTCCGGCGGGTGGGCGGGGTTGCCGTCGAGCTGGCGGTAGGCGGGCACCGTGGTGTCCACGTTGCGGTAAGTGCTGCCCAGCACCCGCTCCATGGTCTCCTGGGCCTGCCGTTCGGCCTGCTGCCGTTCGTACTGCTGACGGACTGCGTCGGTCGTGCCCATGGTGGGGCCGCCGGCGACATTGGCGATGATCGCCCGACTGAGGTCGTGGTCCTGCGGCTCCGGGACCATGGCCTTGACCTGGCCGGCCGCCGAACCGGCCTCCTCGATCTTGTTGCCGGTCAGCCGGAAGCACTCGCCACTGTTCTGCGACCACCGGGCCAGGGGCTGGGCGGACTGCTTGGCCGCCTCGGCGGCCCGGCCGGACCAGCCACCGTCGATGGCCTTGGCGGAGTCGCTCGCCAGCTGCTCGCCGATTTTACCCAGTTCCTGGCCGATGCTGCGCCAGGCCTCAGCAATGGCGGCCGCGTCGGACTGACTCAGGGTCTGCTGGTTGGTGTCGTAGATCCGCCGGTGGCTGAAGGAGCGCCAGTTCTCCTGCTCCCGGATGGAGGGCGGGTCGTAGCCCGCCGGGGCGTCCAGCCTGCGGTTGCGCTCGGCCAGTTCCTGACGCAGCCGCTCGCCCTCCTCTGCCGCCTCCGCCGCCCGCTCCTGGTGCGCGTTCTCCGCCCGGGTGTCGAACCCGAGTATGCTGCCGACGTCGTCGCGTACCGTCCCGGCCACATAGCCGACGGCGTCCACGGTGGCGCCAGCGGCCTCGGACACCGCGTTGCCCGCGCTGTTCAGCGCGCCGCCGACGGCGTCACCGACCGCGCCGGCCTGTTCTTCCAACCACTTTCCGAACCCCATGACGCCCCCTCAGGCAGGCTCCGGAACCTTCGGCTCCACCATCTCCGCGAACTCCAACGCCTTGGCACACTCGTCCACAGTATCCGGAGGACGAACTTCGGTGGCCTGGATCTGAATCATCCCCCGCCCGGCATCGAACAACGCACTGCACATCCGTGCCTGCGTCGCTCCCTTCACGATCGCCGTGGCGGCGGCACGACCGTTCACCTCGGTACGCTCGAACTTGGCCCACACGTCCTTCTGCTCCGCGGAAGCCACCGTGTCCCGGGTCTCCTTGCGAACAGACACAGTCACAGAATCCCCTCTGTAATGACACCCAGGGGCCCACGGCGGCCTGTTCGTAGGTTCACCTGTCGTCGACACTCCGAAGGACTCCAGTTCGGCATCCGGCAGGATGTCACACGGATCCACCCCGGCCAGGACCTCCTCCGACGGCTTGGCAGCCGAGGTCCGACCAGCCTCGTCAGCACCCCCACTCGGCGAACACGCCGTGACCCCCACCAACGCCACACCGGCCAACACGGCGCCTCTCAACCCACTTCGCACACATGCCTCTCAAGCCGGCTCCGGAACCTTCGGCTCCACTGTTTCCGCGATCTTCAAAGCCTCGGCGCACTCGTCGAGATCGTCAGGAAGATGAACTTCGCGTGTACGAACGAGCATCGTTCCCTGGCCGGCATCGAACATCACGTTGCAAGTCCGTGCCTGCGTGGCCCCTTTGGTGATCGCACGGGCACCAGCGCGACCATTGACCTCGACCCGCTCAAACTCCGCCCACGTGTCCTGCTGCTCCGCAGAAGCTACCGTCCGACGCGGATTCTTCTCCAAGCTCATATTAACCGGATCACCCTCGTAGTAACACCGTGGCGACCACGGCAACTCATCCTTGAGTTCACCCGCCCCTTTCAGGCCGAAAGACTTCAACTCAGCATCCGACAACACCGCGCACGGATCCACGCTCGCCAAGGTTCTCTGAGAAGACGAGGGCACTGTTGTCTCCGTCGAGTCCTCGACTCCTCCACTCGGCGAACACGCCGTGGCACCCACCAGTGCGGCACTGGCCAGCACGGCCGCAGCCGAGTTCCTCCACCTGCTCACTGCTGGATCCCCCTACCCAGATCACCGCTGATCTGCTCGTCGGTGGCCTGATACTTCTTCTTGGCCTCCTGAAACAACCCAGCCTTGCGCCGCAGCTCGTCAGCGAACTGCCCCAACAGATCCGCCGCGCCGGTAGAACCGTTCTTTGCCTTCTGCCCGAACTTCTCCGCCAACTGCCGACCCGACGGGTAATCCCCCAAACCGGGGACCTGTTGTAACCTCTCAGCAGCGTCGATAAGGGCATCCACTTTTCGGGCCTTTTCCTCGTACACCTTGGCCGCCTGATCGGCGGCGTCGGGCTTCATGCTCAGCCCGCCCGCGTCGATCTGCTGCCGGATCCAGGTGTTCTCCTCCCGGATGGCTCCCAAGGCCGCACTCGCCTCGGAGAATCCGGAATCCTGGCCACCCACCGTCGTCATCACGCTCACCTCTCGCACACGCGGATGTGCCTCCCCGTCGCACTCTAGCGAGCCCGGCAGTGATCCGTCCGGAGAAACCGGAACAACCACCCTGTCGCCGGGGTTCATCCACGCACTCGCCGCAGGAACGCCGTCCACTCGCGTGCGCCCACACGCACCACCGAGCCCGTCGGATCCTTGGAGTCCCGCACCAACACCCCGTCGTCGGCGAAGGCCACCTCGACACAGGCGCCCTGGTTCATGCTGTGAGAGGACTTCCGCCATACCACATCGGACGTGACTCGCACCGAACACCTCTATCCCAACTCGGCGATCACACTCTCCATGAGCTCGATCGACCGTTGCTGATCAAGCGCCTCTTCCCGAAGAGCTTTCGCGATAGAAGTGTAGGTCTCCGTCAAAGTCGGGTCCTCAACCTCGAAACGAGCGCCGATCACGGGGTGTCCTTCCAGGAACACCCCCGGGCCGAAGTCCTGGAACTCCAGCAGAACGAACTTGCCGTCCAGCCCTGAGTGAGCACCGACACCGGTAGGCATGACCTGTATCTCCACATGAGACAAATCTGCCATCTCCACCAGATGCCGAAGCTGGTTGCGTAACACAGCCAAACCGCCGATCGGACGTCGGAGCGCGGACTCCTCGATCACCGCGTGCAGCACGAGCGGATCCTCATCGGTGAGACGGCGTTGTCGTTCCAATCTGAGCTCGGCCACCTTGCCCCTGTCCTCCTCCGCGACGCTGCGGCTGGCAGCCGTCAACGCGGCGGCATACTCCGCGGTCTGCAGCAGGCCGGGAACGACCAGTTGTTCGTAGTTGAACTCCCGCACCGCCTCACCCTCCGAACCGAGGAAGAAGGCGAACCAGTCCTCGACCACCTCCGCGTAAGGAGCCCACCAGCTCGGCTCGGAAGAGCGTTTGGCCCATTCCACGAGAGGCTCCGCGCTGGACTGCGCGACACCGTAGAACCTGAGCAGATCACGCACGTCCCGATGTTGAAGGCGGTACATACCCGCCTCCATCTGGCTGATCTTCCCGCGTGAACATCCCAACTCGGCCGCCGCTTCGCTGGTCGTTCTCCCCGCGTCAGCACGTGCCTGGCGCAGCCGCGCACCGATTCGTCTCCGCAAGGACACCGGATCCATTCGCTCAGTCACAAGCACCTCCCGCACGGAGTCTCCAGTCTCCCCCAAGGGCGAACTCTCACCATGATCACCTGATCGTGGAATCCACAAAGCTAACTGTTAATGGCTAACGTGTTAGCGACCCTGTTTTCCGACCTTAGGAGACGTTCATGATCGGGTTCCCCGACTTCTCCGACACCGACCGGTCCGGCCCGCCCGCGCCGGGCAGCCGCGCGGAGTTCCTGGCCGCGCTCCAGGACATGGTCACCGACCGCGCCCCACGGGTGTTCGCCCTCTGCGAGGAGATCGGCCAGTGCCAGCAGGCAGTGCTGCACTACTGGGGCCTGGCCCACCCCGACCGGGCCGACCTGCTCGGCACCGGCGGCAGCATCCACCTCGGCTTCCGCGACGCCGCCACCGCCCACCACCGCCTCAGCACCCGAACACACCCCCTCCACCTCGTCTGGGCCTGAGACCGCCACCTCCGAAAAAAACCTCCCGGTGCGCTCATCGGCACACCGGGAGGTCACTCGGAGGTCTCGCGCTCGCTCACCCGACGTCGAGGGTGATCTTGCCGCCGCTGTGTCCGGTCTCGCTGTCGTCCTGCGCCCGGGCCGCCTCGCTCAACGGATAGGACCCCGCGTGGGCGATGTCCAACTCGCCCGCCACGACACGCCCGGCGAGCTCGTCGAGCACACCGGTACCGCGTTCCGTAGAACCACCGCTGGAAAACACCACCCCCAGCGCGGAGGCCCGCGTGTCCGCGATGGTGACGATCCGCTCGGTGCCCCCGCGCAACTCCACCGAGGCCGGCAGCACCCCCTTGCCCGCCGCGTCGAACACCGCGTCCACCCGGGAGGTCACCTCCCGCACCCGATCCACCAGCCCCTCTCCGTGGGCCACGGGCACCGCCCCCAGCGAACGCAGGTCCTCGAAACGCTCCGGGGAGGCCGTGCCCACCACGGTGGCCCCCATGCCGACCGCGAGCTGCGTCGCCAGCCTGCCCACGGCCCCACTGGCCCCGTGCAGCAACAGCACCTCTCCGCTGGTCACCTCCAGTTGGCGCAACACCCGGGAGGCCGTCGCCCCCGCCACCGGCAGGGCCGCCGCGTCCCGCCAGGACAGTTCCGGAGGTTTACGCGCCACCAGCGAGGCCAACGCGTACTCGGCGTACGAACCGGTGTCGGCCCAGCCGAACACCTCCTCCCCCGCGTCGAAGGGGGCCTCCTCCCCGGCGGCGTCCACCACGCCCGCCAGCTCCAGCCCGGGGCGGCGCGGCAGCGCGAGCTCGGGCATCACCCCGCTGCGCAGCTTCCAGTCCAGCGGGTTGACTCCGGCCACCCGGACAGCGACCCGAACCTGCCCCCGGCCGGGTTCCGGCGCGCCCGCCTCCACCAGCCGCAACACGTCCGAGGGACCGTACTCGGAGAACTGAACGGCGCGCATACCCCCGCCTCCCGGAACGACGCTTCCTGTCGCCTCCCCGAAACTCCCACGAAAAGACCGGGCCCGCCACGACGGACGGACCCGGCCCGGAATCCACACCTTCCGGATCCCGGATCACACGCCCTCTCCCACGGGCGTGTGCACACGCTCGGACAGCCAGTCGTACCACACCGCCAGTCCCAACGTCTCCGTCACCGAGATCGGGAGGATCTCCGCCTCCGGGCTCACCCCGCGCAGCCGCTCGGTGAACACCGCCGGGTCGAAGGACAGGTACGGCAGCAGGTCCATCTTGTTCACCAGCACCAGGTCCGCACCGCGGAACAGGTGCGGATACTTCACCGGCCCGTCGTCACCCTCGGTGGCCGCGGTCAGCACCACCCGGGCGTGCTCGCCCAGGTCGGGCGGGGCGGGACGGCCCGGATCGCACACGCTGTCCACCAACACCACCGACCCCCGCGTCGGATCCAGCGCACGCAGACCCCGACCCAGCGTCTCCGCGTCCGGAGGAGTGCCCTCCTCCGTGTCGATCCGCGCCACCTCACCCCCGGCGGCGGTCAGCCGCTCCGCGTCCCACTCGGGCACCGGGTTTCCCACCAGCACCGCCACCGGGGCCCGTGCCCCGTTCTCCGCCAGCGTGCGTTCCACCAGGGTGGTCCGACCCGCACCCGGAAAACCCACCAGGTTCAGCGCCAACACGCCCCGCTCGGTCAACCAGCCACGGTTGGCCTCCGCCGGGGCGCGCCCGTCCCCGTCGACGAGCCCGTGCACGGTCCCGCTCCGCGTTTCGCCCTCACCACACCCGCACGTGGCGCACATCCGCACTCCCCTCGGACAAGGAACTCGGCACCGTCACCTCGGAAGACCTCCGGACGGCACCCGGCCGTACACCACCCCAGGATCCTCCGGAACGGGCCCGGAACCGCGACCGCGACACACCCCTTCCCCCGGAGAGATGACATCGTCGCAACGCGGGGGCTCAGGCGGCGTAACCGAACTGTTCGAGCCGACGTTCGGCGGTGCGCAGCTCCTCCGCGGAGAACAGCTCGGCGAACCGGGGCTGGACGACCAGGGCCTCGACGGTGAGATCGAGCCTGCCACGCTCCCAGAGCGTGGCGAATCCGTCCGAGACGGCCGCCCCGGCCAGCAGCTTGCGCGCGGTGTCCAGACCACCGTGCTCGGCGAGCATGCTCAAAAAGTACGTCGCGGTGTAGTGTGCCTCCTTCCGGGCGCGTTCGTACAACGAGCGCATCCGCTGTTCGAACTCGGCCACCAACGGCTCCCGCGCGGGATCGGGGCGGCGCTGGGCGCTGCCGTCGGCGTTCTCCGCGGAGGTTTCGACCTCACCCTGGTTACGACGGCGCACGTAACCACGGAGCGCGTCCACCGAGGTGAACACCTCGTAGCCGAGTTCCTCCAGTCGGGCGAGGTCGGCGTCGGCGGTGTCGAGTTCGAGCACCACCGGGCTGCCCTGACCGGTCTGCAACCCGTCGGGCCAGAACGCCTCGGCCACGGCCAGCGGCCGTCCCGTGCGCGGGTCGGCGATCTCGGTGTCGGTGGCCGGATACGCGCACCCCATCTCGGCGAGCTCGGAGATCAACCCGCTGACCTGGGCGGCCCGGGCGTCGGACTCCTCCTCGGAGGCCATCGACAGCGGTTGCAGCTCCACCCGGTCCGCCGAGGTCTCGCCCGTGCGCAACTCGGTGAGGAACGACTGCGCCGCCTCGGCCAACAGTTCGCGCCGCGCCTGCAGGAACTCGGGGTAGCGTTCGATCTTCCACAGTTCGGGATCGGTGGGGACCCACTGTGAGGCCAGCACCCCCGGGTGCTTCTCCTCCACCTCGGCGAAGTACTCCTCAGGGGGCCGGTTGCCCACCACCAGGTTGGTGTCCTGGGTCAGGAAACAGAAGTTGGCGATGGCGTTGACCTGCGAACGCTCGTAGCCGGCCTGGTACAGCAGCGACTTGGGGAACAGGTGGTGCACCTGTAGTGAGGAGTTCCTGCCCAACAGATCGGCGCGCAACGGTATCCCGCTGCCGAAGTCCCGGGCCTGTTTGACCCTGGTCAGCATGTACAGCAGCGGGTAGAAGCGCGATCCCTTGGTCGATCCCTCGAAGTCGTGGGCGTGTACGTCGAGGTTGCCGCCACGCCACCGCTCCAGTGCGGTGATCAGTCCGTCGACGCCGGACCGTTCGACGGTTTCGTAGTCCCGCTGGAGGAAGGACTCGGTCGAACCGGCGAACCGTCCCCACAACGCGGCGTGGACGTACCAGTACAGCACCTTGTCCTGGTGCGAACCGTCGTCGAAACGGCCGCCGTTGAGTTCCAACAGCCGGGAGACCACCGGAAAGGCGTAACGGGCCATCAGGACCCGGTCGTGGTCCAGCCCGAGCCGACCGGAGACCAGGTCGAGGAAGCGGCCGATGTAGCCGGTGGAGCGGTGCAACGCGTCCCGGAACTCCTCGGCCGAGACATGGTCCAAGGCGGTGAACTGGGCGCGTCCGGTGGCCACCGCGTTGACGTTGCGCAGCAGCCAGTCCAGGGTGAAGTCGAACCCGGCCTCCTGCCACGTCCGCAGTGTCCGGCGCATCTCACCGCGAGCCTCGCTCCACTGCGCGCAGATCTTGGCCAGCGCCAGGTCCCCCTTGGACAGTTTCGTCCCGCCCGAGTTGACCCGGTTGAAGATGTCGACGACCGTGTCGACGTTCTTGTCGTCGCCGGTGATCTTCTCCGCGTAGAACTCCCGCTCCAGCAGATTGTGCAGCCTGTTCAGCCGCTCCACGTAGGTACCGAGGTTGTCCGGATCGTGCTGTTGGAAACTCGTGATGTACTCACCGAGGTTCTCCCGGAAGAGTTTGGTCACGTTCACCCAGCGGTAGTCCTCGGCCATCCTGGACGGCGCGTAGAACTCGAACTTCTCCTCGGCGACGTTGAAGTACAGCCCGGTGAAGGCGGTCTGGTCCCCCTCGAAGAAGGCCGGGGGTTGGCCACGTATCACCCCGTAGAGCGAGGTGATGCGCTGTTGGCCGTCCAACAGCAGCAGATGGGGGCCGTGGTTACCGCCGGTCTCGCCCCGGACGGAGATTCCTTCGGCGTCGGTCTCCCACATGAGCAGCCCACCGACCGGATGACCCCGGTACAGCGACTGCATCAGCTCCCGCACCTGGTCGCGGTTCCACACGTAACCGCGTTGGAACTCGGGAAGCAGCACCGACCCGGAGTCGATCTGGTACAGCAGGGTGGAAAGCGTGGGCATGGTCTCCCTTTCCTCTTGTCATGACTGTCCCGCGCGTGTCCGGAAGACTCCCGACCACGACCGGTGTCACTCCTCGGCGGGCAGAAACGGACTCCTGGCTCCGTGCCAGGACACGACGAGCTGTTCCCGGGCACGAGTGCAGGCGACGAACAACAGACAGCGTTCGCGCTGTGTGTCCCGCCGATGCGCCGCAGGATCCTCCTCCTCCGGTGTGATCGCGCTGGCCGGGGGAACGTGGTGCTCGGTCACTCCGACCACGGCCAGGCAACGGAACTCCAGGCCCTTCATCCGGTGCATGGTGCCCACGGCCACGGCCTGCTCGGTGCCGTCGGTGGCACCGAGCAGTTTCTCGTGGGGAACTCCGGCGGCGGAGAGGGCGGCCATGACCGTGTCAACGAGTCGGTGGGACCGTACCGCCACCCCGATCTCACCGGGTTGCACTCCGGCATCCATCCACTCCCGCACCGTGGTCACCAGGTGCTCGGTCTCGGCGTTTTTGGTCGGGAATCCGAGCAGGCGGGGATGTCGGCCCCGCACCTCCGAACGGCATCCCGCTATGGAGGCGAGCCCCTCCTCCATGTCGTCGATGCGTTCTCCACGCAGCAGGCCGAGGCTCCAGGCGAGGATCTCGGCGGTGGTGCGGTAGTTGACGGTCAGCCGGCTCGACCGTCCGACCACCCGGATGCCGACGTCGCGCAGGCTCACCCGGTTGTTGTAGATGCGCTGGTGCGTGTCCCCGGCCAGGAAGATGTCGTTCGGCTGCTCGGGCACGGCCGCGCGCAGCAACCGCCACTGCACCGGGCTGAGGTCCTGGGCCTCGTCGACCACCACGTGTCGGTACGGTTTCTCGGTGCGCTGTTCGAGCAGCCTGGTCGCCTCGACGCAGACGGTCTCGTAGGTCCACACTCCCCGTCGCCGCAGAGTGTTCTCGAACTCCCAGATCGCCTGCCAGACCCGAGCCTTCTGGCGGGAACCGAGGGCGCGTCCCCGCCCGTCGCGTTTGGCGTTCAGGTACTCCTCGGCGCTGCCGATCCGCCGGGCGAGCACGACCTGACGCCATTCCTCGCCCAGGAAGGCGGCCGTGAAGGGCACCTCCAGCTCCGCGACGACGGAGTCCCACAGTTGGCGTTCCTTCTCCGGGGGCAGGATCGTGGGAGGCCCGTGGTGTTCACGGAAGATCCGGTTGGCGAGCTGGTCCACGTGACGCACGTCGATGCGTTCGCGCACACCGGGGTCCTCGACGAGCAGCTGGACTCCGGTGCGCAGGGACTCGGACAGGGTCGCGGTGAAGGTGGTCATCAGCACGGTCCCCTCCCCCTCCGTGGCCAGCTGGTGGGCACGGTGCATCGTCACCACCGTCTTGCCGGTGCCCGGACCTCCCGTGACACGGGCCGGACCTCCGTAGGAGGCCTCGACCACGGAGCGCTGCCTGGGATGGAGGTACACCCGCCACGTCGCCAGTGGGTGCCGGAATATCGCCATCAGCTCCTCGGGCCCGTCGACGAGGACGACGCGATCGGAACTGCGCTCCACGGCCGCGTCCAGGTCCTCGGTGTCGAATTCCTCCTCGGTCACCTCGGCGGCCAGTTCGGCCCACACCTGTTCGGGGGTGTAACCCGCCGCCAGCCCGAAGAGCACGTCCCACTGGTTGGACGGCAGGAAGGACTTGGCCGCGTCGAGCTGCGTCGAGTCCGTCAGCACCCGCGCGAACCTCAGGGTCTGCTCGTCGATCCCCAACCGCCGCAGCTGCGAGTCCTTGACGTGGTCGAACAGCCGAGTGGGTGCGGTTTCGGCCATCCGGGACAGCGCGGGCATGCTGTCCTCCACGGCGGCGACGTCACGGATCTCGACGCGTCCGGTGGCGGCGTTGACCGAGGCCCTGTGCCGTCTCGCCCAGGCGTAGGCGTCGTCGTGTGGGCGTACGGTGAGCAGGGTGTAGCTGTCCCCCGAGTCCGGGGCCAGCACGATCCCCCGCCAGAAGTCGCTGATCCTGATGGAACGGAATCGGGGATCGCGCGCGTCGGCGATCTTCTCCAGATGCGCACCGGCGTGGCTGACGTGTCCGAACTTCGTCAGCGCCCGGGTCACTCGCTCCTGAACCGGTTTTTCGAGTTTGGTGAACTCGTGGAGGAAGTCCTTGTCGATACCGAGTCGGGCCACCTGTGTCTCCCTGCCGCTGTCCCGTGTCGCCCAGTCGTCCGCTTCGTCCCGCCGTCGAACCGCGAGGGCGCTTTCCGCCGACGTCCGGCCGGTCCCCGCCGGGGGGAGCACCGGCCCGCTCCGATGATCATCACCCGCGAGTGGGCAGGCCGTCGAGCAGTTCGCGCACTTTGACGACGGTGGGGTGCTCCGGGTCGTGGGTCCGGAGCAGATCGTCGAGCAACCGGCTCAGCGTCGTCTCGGCCTCCTCCGTCCTGCCCGCACCGAACTGGATCATCCCGATCTGACGCCGCAGGTCCAGTGTGCGGGGATGGTCGTCACCGAACACCCGTTGTTCGTCGGCCAGCAGACCGTTCATGATCAACAGAGCGTGACCGGGGTTACCGCCGAGGGCGTGGCAGGTCGCGTTGCGCAGCCGACAGTGGAGGACGAGTTCGGTGTCGAGGCCGTCCCGCTGTGCCAGGTCGGTGGCCAACGCGTGGTACACGGGACCGGCCCGCTGGTACTGGCCACCGTCGAACAGTACTCTGGCCCATTCCAGCCGCAGGCCTATGACGTCGCTGTCGGTGCTGCCGAACGTTCTGCTTCCCGTGTCGACGGTGTCCCGCAACAGTTCGGCCGCCTCCTCGTGGCGGGAACTCTCCGCGTGGGTGATGGCTCGGTTCTTGACGGATTCCAGCTCCTCGCGGGTGATCGTGGACCGCCCTCTTGCGGAACCGTCGATCTCCGAGGGGGTGGGCGTCGCCGTCGCCTCGGAGGGACTCTCCTCCGACACGGGGGACCGAGCCGCACCGAGCGTCGATCCGGAGGAGCCGCGCGACACGACCGTCCCGGTTGCGTCGAGAGACGGGAAACCCCGGCTCAACACCGAGGCATACATTCTGGTGGGGTTGGGAGTGTCGGGGTTGGTGAGCACTCCGGGCAGTGTTTCGAGGTCGTGGGTGAACGGCAGCAACCTGTGGTAGACGGTGGGGGCGCTGTCGGGGCGGTCGTCCACCTCCTTGGCGAGCAGGTCGGAGACGAGCTCGTCCAGTTCGGCCGGAATGTCCGAACGGTGTCCACGCAGCGGTGTCGGTCGCTGATAGACCTGTTTGTGCATCACGGCGTAGGCGGTGGAACCGGTGAACAGCTGCACCCCGGTGAGCATCTCGTAGAGCACGCAGCCCAGGGAGTAGAGGTCACTGCGGGCGGAGCTGGTGGCGTTCTGGATCTGTTCCGGTGCCATGTAGGCCGGTGTGCCGATGGGCTGGCCGGTGCGGGTCAACCGGGAGAGGTCGGCCACGTCGAGCGCCACGGCCAGTCCGAAGTCGAGCACTTTGACGGTGCCGTCCGGTTGCAGCATGAGGTTGGCCGGTTTGAGGTCACGATGCACCAGCCGGGCCTGATGGGCGGCGGTGAGTACCGAACAGGTCTGTGCGGCGATCGCCGCCGCCCACCCCAGGGGAAGCGTGTCGTGTTCGGCAATCAGGTCGGAGACGCTGATGCCACGGACGAGTTCCATGACCAGATAGGGGCGGCCGTCGTGGGTTCCCACATCGAAGATCGCCGGTACACCGGGATGCTGCAGTCGCGCGGTGATCCGGGACTCGCGGCGGAACCGGCTCACCAGTTCCTCGTCGGTCTCCGGGTCGGGGAAACGGACGAACTTGACGGCGACCTCGCGGTCCAGTGTGGTGTCCCGCCCGGCCCACACCTCTCCCATACCCCCCTTGGCCAGGGGAACGGCCTGTAGCTCGTAGCGATCGTTGATCAGTGCTGGTTTCGCCACGCTTCCTCCCCGAAGTCCCGTGCGCGTGTTTCGGTCCCGCTGCTCGTCCGTGTTCACCGGGGGGCGTAGGCGGTTCCCGCCCGTGTCGGCCGCTGTCGGAAACCCGTCCGGTTCGGAGAACGCCGCCCCGCCGGAGTGCGGGACACTTCCCCCCAGCGGCACTCTCTTCCCCGTCGGGAGCGACCGACCGTTCCCTTCCGCCGGGGAAAGCGAACCGTCGTCGGCGAGTTCGAGCACACCGAGCCTTACCATGGTTTCCTGCTGGTTCGTAGGGTGGTGTGGTCGTTTCGCGGAACCACTCCCACCGTTCGTACGTCCTTCTCCGGGTTGGCGACGCCTCAGCCGAGGCCCAGTCGTTCACGTTCGACGCGGACGATCCGCTGGTCCATCGGAACCGCCTCGTCGTGCAGCAGCCGCTGGTCCACCGGTTCGGTGTCCACGGCGGAGGCGTCGCTCTCCTTGGCGGCACTGTCCCGGGCGTAGGCGTCGAACAGCCGGGCTTTGCCTTCCAGCACTTCGGCCAACCGCTGGTCGACGGTCTCCTTGGCCATCAGGCGGTGCACGTGCACCTTGCGGGTCTGGCCCATGCGGTGACAGCGGGCGACGGCCTGCTCCTCGGTGCTGGGTTTGAGCTGTGGTTCGGCGAGGATCACCACCGAGGCGGACTGGATGTTCAGTCCCACCCCGCCGGCGGTGATCTGGGCGGGCAGCACCGCGTGCTCGGGGTGGTTGTTGAACTCGTCGACCAGTTCCTGTTTGGCGCCGGCGCCGAGTCCGCCGTCGAGCTTGCGCATCGCGCCTGGCAGCCGCTCCACCTTGGTGAGCACGTCGAGGAAGTAGGAGAACACGACGACCTTCCAGCCGTTGTGCGCCGACTCCTCGATGATCTCGCTCATACGGTCGAGCTTGGCGGAGCGCACCGACCTGTCGGGGACGTAGGCCGCGCGCCGCATGGCGGCGAACTTTCCCGCCGCGACGGCCTCGCGATAGGCGGCTCCGTCCGCCTCGCCGAGCTGGACCCAGTCCTCCAGTTCGAGCTTTTCGGGGAGTTCGGTCAGCACGTCCTCCTGGTTGCGACGCAGGTACACCGGTGCCACGGCACTGCGGAACGCCCTGGCTTCCATCAACACGTCACCCGCGCGGATCCTCCGACCGAGCCGAGGGTTCAGGTAGGACACCAGCGTCTTGAACTCCTGGAGGCGGTTCTCCATCGGCGTGCCGGTGAGGAACAGGGTGTGTTCGGCGCGCCCGACGAGCTTCCCGACGGCCCGGGAGCGTTTGGCTTCGGGGTTCTTGACCAGGTGTGCCTCGTCGACGACCAGCATGGCGGGGGTGACCTCCTCCAGACCGGTGAGCCTGCGCAGGGTGTCGTAGGTGGTCACCGCCACTCCCCCGGCGTGCTTCCAGCTCCGGGTCTCGGCGTCGCGGTGCGGGCCGTGCAGGCTGCGTGCGCTCAGCCGAGTGTGTCTGCGTGTCTCCTCCAGCCAGTTGACCAGCACTCCGGCCGGAGCGACGACGAGGAAGTGGGTACTGCCGCCCGCCGCGAGGTGGGCCATCGCGGCGAGGGCTTCGATGGTTTTGCCCAGGCCCATCTCGTCACCGAGGATGCAGTGCCTGCGTGCCAGTGCGTACCGGGCGCCGAAGGCCTGGTAGCCGCGTGGGACGACGTCGAGCAGGCTGGTGTCCAGCTGGACGGCGGAGGTTTCGCGTTCGACCTCGCGGGGGACGAAGCCCCGTGCCGAGGTCTCCGGGACGGACTCGACACCGACGACCCCGCTCAACAGCGTGTTGTAGACGGCGGCACGCCGCTGGTAGTCGCGCCACAGCTCGTCGGAGTCCTGTTCCTCGGCCGCCTCCTCGACCCGCTGGGCCGTGTCGGTGATCCGTTCGACCCAGGGTTGTCCGAGCAGGTCCTCCAGCTGGGCCAGCGCACGCAACGCGGCCTGCTTCCGGCCCCGGCCGGAGAACAGCATCCGCAGCCTGCTGCCGACGCGCCCGGCGGCGGGACGAACGGTGTCGAGTTCGGCGTCCAGGTCGTCGAGGCTGGTTCCGAGTTCGTCGACGGCCTCGTCGGCGTCCTCCAGGGCACGCAGGGTGCCCAGCAGCTCCGTCTGTTCGGGGCCTCCGCCGTCCGGATCGAACCGGAAGGTGGTCTCGCGGGCGACCGCCTCGGAGAGCTTCGTCGCGGCACGCAGCGCCTCGACGGCGGTCTTCTCGCCGACACCGGGGTGGCGACGCAGCTGTTCCGGACGAGCCGACAGCACCTGCCGGACGTTGCGGTAGCCGGCCCGTTCCAACGCGTCGAGCCGGAGTGTGCCCTCGGCGGCCTCGCGCAACCTCTCCGAGGGTGTCTGCTCCAGCCGAGCGGAGACGGCGGCTCGGTGGAGTTCGGCGTGCTGGTCGCGAACGCGCTCACGCAGCCGTTTGGGTGCGGAGCGCAGCCGGGCGGCGGCCCCCCGTGTGTTGTCGGCCCGGGCCAGTATGCCCCGCGCGGGCGCACCGACCAGCGAGCGATCGGCGACCTCGGGTTCGGCGTCCGGTCCGTCGTCCTCGGTGGTCGGCTCGTGCACTGCCATCCCCTCGGTGTCCTCCTGCGGTCCACCGATCGCGCGAGCGCGATCGGAAAGCCCATCATCTTCTCGCGACATCCTGGACGGAACAACCGCCGAACGAGTACTCGCCATGAGTTCTGAGTCACATGGCGAACGGCCTCGTGCACGAATCGTCACGACCCACCACACGGATCCGAGCGATCACGCCCGTTCGGGCTATGGCCGTTCCTTGCCTCGTGGGGCATCCTGGTGGGCTGATCACACGCCGATCAGCCCGAAACGTCACACACGGCCCAGGGCACTCTGATGGGAACTGCGGGGTAATGGCGACCGAGAACGACCAAGAGTTACAGGAACTGGTACACGCCAAAGCCGAGGAATGGGCGAACAAACTCATTGACCTGAGCACGCGGAACAAACTGCTGCACTTCAGGAGCACGAGGAAAACGACCCTGGATCTGACCTCCGCGGACTCCGAGGCGTTGCGTGAGCTGCTCTCCGGTTCGGAGACGCGGTTGAGTTCCCTGTTCCGGGATCCCGCCGCGTACAAGGAGGCGGGCACGCGACTGCGCGAGATCCGACGCCGTGTCAACGCCTTCGAGGAGGAGCAGGGCGTCGAGGTCGGCAAGGTCGCCCACGGGCTGGTGCGAACCGAACAACAGACCAGGGGCAACGAACCGGTCCCCGCGACCAGGGCTCCGTTGCTGCTGCGCACCCTGCGGATCGAGGCACGAACGGTCTCGGAGAACGACTTCGTGTTGCGACTCGACGAGGTCGAGCTCAATCCGGTGCTGTTGTACGCCCTGGACCGCAAGTACGGCCTGGACATCGACCGCGAGCGGTTCACCGCCGAGGCCGAGGACAGGCTGGCACGCAGCGAGGATCCGTGGGAACAGCTCGAAAGCGTCCACCAGGCGCTGGTCGAGCTGGCGGAACGGCAGAACATGGAGATCAGGATCGAACGTTCGGTGGTCATCGGCCTGTTCGACTACGAGAAACTGCCGATGGTCAACGATCTCCACGGCTCGACCGAGCTGCTGGCCCAACACGAGCTCGTTGCCGCCCTGGCCGGCCACCGAGCCAGCACGGAGAAGGTGCTGAACGAAAGCAGCGGTTTCGCTCCCACACCACCGGACGAGATCGCACCGAGCTCCGAGTATCCGGTCCAGGACGCGGACTCCTCCCAACAACGGGTGATCAACAGTGCCCTGGCGGACCAGCACGTGCTGGTCGAGGGGCCACCCGGTACCGGCAAGAGCCAGACGATCGCCAACATCATCGCGGGAGCCGCCGCACGGGGAAAGCGGGTGCTGTTCGTCTCCGAGAAACGTGCCGCCATCGAAGCGGTGACGAACCGGCTCGCTGAGGTGAACCTGGACGATCTGGTTTTCGACCTGCACCAGCAGAAACTCAACAAGAAACAGCTCGCCCAACAGTTGCAGGAGAGTCTGCACGCCACCAGCAGGCAACAACCGGCGGAAACCGGGGATCTGCATCACCGGCTGGAGGAACGGCGCACCTCCCTGCGAACAGCCTCCGACGAACTGCACACTCGTCGTGATCCCTGGGAGAAGAGCGCCTACGAGGTGCAGAGCGAGCTGCTGAAACTGGGGGAACAGCACCGGACACCCCACTTTTTTCGTGGTCAGACCCTGCAGGGGCTGGACGCGCGGACGGTGCGCGAGCTGGAGCAGCAACTGCGCGAGTTCGTCGATGTCGGCGGGCTCCGGATCCTGCGCAGGGAGTCACCGTGGTGGCAGGCCGAGATCCGGGACGAGGCCGACCTCCGGCAGGTGATGGCCGAACTCGACGAGCTGACCGGCCAGACGATGCAGCACGGTCAACAGGGCATGCGCACACTGCTCCGGCAGACCGGTCTCCCCCAGCCCACCGACCTCGCCGGATGGCAGCGCGTGCTGGACCTGCTCGACGAGGTGCACGGCAGTGTCGAAGCGTTCGGCTCGGACGTCTTCGGCACCCAACTGGACGACTGGTGGCTGGCCACGGCGACTCGTCAACAACGTGTCCGACACGGACGCACACTCACGTGGCGACAGCGCCGGGCGCTGCTGAAGGAGATCCGGAAGGCTTCCACGGACGGCATCACCAAGAAGAGCGCGCTGCACGCGAAGCTGACCGAGATCGTGCGACAGCGTGACCACTGGCACGAACTGGGCGGCGGTCAGGTGCGGCCCGCCGAGGTCGTGGACCTGCGACAGACCATGGAGACCTTCCGGACCCTGCGTAACCAGCTCACCTCGGTGGCGATGTGCGCTCAGCTCACGGACTACGAGACACGCCCCACCGAGCAGGTCAACGAGCAACTGCACGAACTGGCCGCCGACAGGAACACGATGTGGCAGCTTCCGAGAATCAACGAGCTGCTGGACAGGTTCAACCGGCTGGGGCTGAGGGAGCTGCTCGACGAGGCCGCCCGCCGGAACGCCACCGCAGAAGAGACCTGGGGGCTGTTCCGACACTGCTGGTTGCGGTCCCTGCTGGACGAGTTCAAGATGCGGGTTCCGCAGCTGCGGGATTTCCAGAGCGAGCAGCGCACCAGGACGGTCAGCGAGTTCCAGGAAGCCGACCGGGAACACCGCAGGACCTCGGCTCAACGGGTGCGCTGGCGCGTGGCCGACGGGCTGCGCCGGGTCCGGGACGACTTTCCGGAGGAAACCCGGTTGCTGCGGGACCAGGCGAACAAGAAGTCCCGGCACCTGCCCATCCGGCGGCTGGTCGAGCGGGCCTCCCACGTGCTGCTGGCGCTGCGTCCGTGCTGGGCCATGTCTCCCCTGGTGGTCAGCAGCACGCTGCCCTCGGAACAGCTGTTCGACCTGGTCGTGTTCGACGAGGCGAGTCAGATCGAACCACACGACGCGGTCACCTCGCTGGCCCGTGGACGCAGGCTCGTGGTCGCCGGCGACGACAAGCAGCTGCCACCGACGAACTTCTTCGGCCGGATGCTCGACGACACCTCCGAGAACGACGACGAGGAGGAGGGCAGCGACCTGCGGGACTACGAGTCCATTCTGACGACGATGCGTTCGCTGCTTCCCAACCAGGAGACGCTGCGGTGGCACTACCGGAGCCGGGACGAACGGCTCATCGCCTTCTCCAACAGGGAGATCTACGACGACAAACTGGTCACCTTCCCCGGTTCCCACCGGGACACCCCGGTCACTCTCGAGGTGGTGGACGGCGTCGCCTCTCCCGGTCAGGACGGCTCCGCTCCGGAGGAGGTCCATCGTGTCGTCGAGCGGGTGCTGGAGCACGCCGAGTTCCGTCCCCACGAGAGCCTCGGTGTGATCACCCTGGGACAGAAGCACATGCTCCGTGTCGACGAGGCCGTTCGTAGGGCACTGCGGGAACGGCCGGACCTGCAGGAGTTCTTCGACGAGAACACCGAGCCCAGCAGACGTTTCTTCGTCAAGAACCTCGAACGCGTCCAGGGCGACGAACGGGACGCGATCATCCTGACACCGGGAGTGGCCAAACGGGCCAACGGAACCGTGTCCCGAACCGGGTTCGGTCCGCTCAACAGCGAGGGAGGACGTCGTCGCCTGAACGTGGCGGTCAGCCGTGCCAAGATTCGAATGACGGTGATCAGTTCCTTCGGGCCGCATGACCTGGCCCCCAGTAAGGAACCGACCGGAACCGAGCTGCTCCGGCAGTACCTCGAGTTCGCCCAGAACCAGGCGCGGATCAACCACGTCGGACGGCAACAGCAGGTCGAGTTGAACGGGCTCGAACGGGACATCCACGACACCCTGAGCGAACGGGGAATCGAGGTGTACCCACAGTGGGGATACTCCCACTACCGAATCGACTTCGCGTTGGCCCACCGGGACGAGCCCGGCAGGATGGTGCTGGCCGTCGAAGCCGACGGTGAGACCTACCACAAGTCCTACAGCGTGCGGGACCGGGACCGGTTGCGGCAGGCCCATCTGGAAAACCTCGGTTGGCGGTTTCACCGCGTATGGTCCTCGGCCTGGTTCGCCGACCGGGAAGGCGAAACCGAACGCATCGTCAAGGCCTGGGAACAGGCCATGCTCGACGCCGACCACACGCCCTCCCCTCCGCCCGTGCGCGAGGAGCCCCGGGAACCCGACCCGCCCGAGGAGACCGTCCCCCGTGGACCGCGTCCCGCGATCGCCCCCAGACGGTCGATCAAGGAGTACAGCGAGGAGGAACTCGTCGAGCTCTGCCGCTGGCTGATGACCGACCGCCTGCCCCTCGACCGTGAGGAACGGATCGGCCAGGCGATGCGTGAACTCGGTTTCCAGCGCAGGGGGCCACGCATCGTGGAGCGACTGAGCCGCGCCGTCGATCTCGCGCGGGAACAAGCCGACAAGGAGCAGAGTTGACGTTACCGCTGGACGACCGGACCGCCGAACGAGTCGCCGAGGTGATCGCCGACCTCGGCGGCCCCTACGAACGCAAGGGCTACCAGCTGGAGAAGCTGCTCAGGCACGCAGGCTGGTCGAACCCGCCCGAGTACGACGGATCCCCCCGGATCGACTGGCTCACCGAACAGCTGATCGACCGCAAGGAGAACCGTGCCGAGATCGAGCGGCTGCTGTGCCGGGTCTGCGACCCGTTGGAGTACGAGGACGGGCAGAGCTCGGCCGAGGAGTTCCGCGCGGCGCTCAACGCCAGGTTGGCACCCGAGCAGCTGGTGGTCTCCCACGTGGGGGGCCGGCCGGTTCTCGGCACGCTGGACTCCGGTGGGGAGAAGACGGTCTACTCCGTGCCCGAGGACCTGGACCGACGGCTGCGGAGACTGATCAGGAACGAGGAGGCGGTCGACCTGCTGATGAACCGTGTGCACGAGACACGGTTGTGTCAGGACAGTGGTGCCCACACCATGGCGATCATCGGCATCGGGAGTTTCGTCGAGGGACTGCTGTACTCGCTTTTCAACGAACGGGACGAGAAGATTCAGCAGCACGGTTTCCAAGGGAATAAAGGTAAGAACACCCAGCTCGGCCGCGCTGGATTGGATCTCATGCTCAATACCGCATACGAGAAGGAGTGGATCCAACTCGACGCGAAGGACTTCATGCACAACGTCCGCCACTACCGCAACTTCGTCCACCCGCGTGCCGAACTCGAGAAACAACCGAGGTTCGACGGGGACAGCGTGACGTTGTGCTGGGGACCCGTCCAGGCGATCCTCAACGACCTCGAGGAACACCTCGAACCGGTCGGTCGGTAGCACTTCGTCCCTGCCTGGCGGGAACACGCGAGGAAGCCCGCAGCGCCCCGGCGCGGGTCGGCGGCGGCAGGGGGACCGGGTTCCGTCCCGGGCCCCTGCCGGTTCATCCGTCTTCGCGGGCCCGCGGGTGTAGCCGTTCGAGGATGCCCCGGGTCCTGAGTTCGGTGAGGTGTTCGGCGGCGCGTGCCGGTGCCGTTCCGCCGCGCACCCGCAGCCCCGCCTCGATGTTGCGGTCCACCCCGGACTGGGTGAGGTTGGCGCTGGAGACCAGCAGTTCACGCCGGTCGGCGACCGCGATCTTGGCGTGGGTCCGGGAGTCGCGCTCGGTGCGCTGTTCCGGCGGCCAGTGCCACAGCTCGATGCCGCCGATACCGGTGAAGGCCTCGGCCGGTTCGGGGCCGCCGAGCGCGCCCCGCGCCCCGCGCAGGGTTTCCACGACGACCGTGACGACCACTCCCCGGTCGACCGCCGCGCGCAGCGCCCGCCGCAGCTGCCGGTGGGGCCGCGCCGAGTAGGTCATCAGCATCAGCTCGTGGTTCGACCGCTCGATGAGCTCGACCAGCACCCGCGCGGTGGCACGCACCGGAACCGGATGGGTGCCGGGACCGCTCCAGACCGGTTCGACCGCGACCTCGGCGGCACGGCGGCCGTAACCGGCGGCCAGCCCGCGCAGGAATCCCGCGGTCTCCTCGGCCGAGCGCCCCTCCGCGAACTGCGCGTCGAGGACGGCCCGCGCGGTCTCGGTGTACTCCGCGCCGACCCCGGACAGGACCGCCTGCTCCGGCCAGCCCTCCTGGATGCGGTCGGCCAGCGTGCGCAGGGCGGTCGCGCCGAGGCGCGGTAAGGCCGCTGCGGCGACGCTCTCCAGATCGGACGGTCCTCCACTCATGGCAGCTCGCGGTACAGGGCCAGGTTCTCGTGCTCGTCCACGGGCACCACGAACCTGCGGTCCAGGAACCGGTTGCCGCGTTCACAGGTGGTCTCGGAGACGAACAGGCAGACGTGGCAGGCCGCGCCGTGCAGGAAGTCGTCCGGAGACTCCGGCAGTCGTTCGGCGCACAGCGGGTCGGAGGAACAACGTCGTGCCTCGGCCAGGGCGCGGCGGGTCAGTCGCACCAGTCGGTCGGGTTCGGCCTGCGAGACCAGTCCGCCGAGGGTTCCCTCGGCGTCGGGCACGGCGGTGTAGAGCAGGATCCCGCTGCGCGGCTCCTCCTCGGTTCCGGCGTAGATGCGTTCGGACAGGTTGGCCGAGCTGTATCCGCACTCCAGGGCGATGGTGCGGATCAACAGATGCGACAGGGTGTGCAGCGCGAGGTAACGTGGGCCGGGCCAGTTGCGCATCTCGTCGAACTCCCCGGGGATACGGCCGGAGTAGCGGTTTCTGCGGAACCTCGCGTAAGCACACCGGTGGTGGTGCATCGCGTGCGACTCCGCAGCACGCTCCTCCCAGTCACGCAGCAGTTCCTCGGGCACCCGCAGGAACACGCCCTCGCCGCGCACCTCGCTGGCGGGCACCCACTGCGGGGGCGTGGACCGGGCCAACGGGGCGCGGACGACCAGGTCGGGGTCCTCGGGGTCGGGCGCGTCGAGCCTGGTGAACCCGATCAGCGCCCGGACCTCGCGCAGGCGTTCGGCCTGTACCACGTCGGCGTAGTGGCCCGTCAGTTCGGGGGGCACGTCGACGCGGCGCAGCGCGAAGTCGTCGGTGGGCTCGGGCGGCTCGGGCGCGGAGAACACCTCCCACTCGGGGGTGCGCAGGTCCGGGTGCTCGACCTCGCTCTCCTCCTTGCTCTCGTTGTCCTTCCTGGCCCGCACCCGTTCCACGGCCTCGGCGATCTCGGTGTCGCTCCAGTCGGCGAGTTCGTGGAAGGCGGGCACGTGCTCCCGGGCGTACTGATACATCGTCGGGGACAGGACGGACACCGCGTTCCAGCGCTGTTCGATCTTGGTCTCCAGTTCGCCGGCCTCGGTGCGGGGGACGGCCAGCACCGACAGGTTCTGCGGGAACCACTGGTTGGAGGCCCCGACCGTGAGCACCGTGGGCTCGCGGTCACAGCCCTGCGGGTCGAACCGGTTCAGGTGGGGGTGCCTGCCTCGGCAGCGCGGCAGGTTCCGCACACCGCGCTGGCCCATGGCCTGGCCCATGTTGCGGTGCGCGCCGCATCTGACGCACCTGATCTCGACGTTGACGCCGCGGTTGCCGCCGCGGTCGTCCATGCGCAGCCGGGGCTGTTCCGCCTTGGAACACGCTGCTCCGTGGTGGACGAACTCGGGATAGGGGAAGTCGTCCAGATGCCCGGCGGAGCAGGAGATCATGAAGCGTGCGGCGATGGCCAGCGGCGGTGTGCCGCTCTTCTTGACCCCGCACCCCGAATGGAAGAACCGGGCGTCCTGCGGCCTGCGGGGTTTGTCGTTCTCGAAGCCGAACGCCCGCGAGTCCACGGGGGCGAGCTCGTTGCAGGCAGTGCAGCGCAGCCAGGAGGGAAACGGCACGGTCGGCACGCCCACCCGGGAGGCGGGCCCGCGCGGGTCCTGCTCCATACCGTCCAGCCAGGGGGCGGGCAGCAGCTCCTTGACGTTCTTGCCGAAGACGCCCTGCACGGCGGCCAGCAGCCGGGGTTCGGCGATCGGTTTCCAGTCCTCGCGGCCCCGGACCTCGCTGTAGTTCCAGTCGTCGAGTCCGCGCACCAGCACGGAGAAGTTGGGCATGTCGACCAGTGCCCCGACCCCGCTGGTGAACATGAGGTGGCTCGGCCGCACCGAACCCACGCGGCGACGGTGGTTGGTGGTCATCGGAGTTCCTTTCCGGAAGCAGTGTTTCGTTCGGCCTTGGGGACTGCTCGCCCGGCGGCCCCTCTCACACGGTTCTCGCCGGGGAAGGGCCCGGCTTCGGAAGGCGGCTGCCACCGGGCGAGTACGGGGGGCTGTCACTGTTTCCGCTTGGAGGTGGGCAGTGCGGTCTCGCCGAGTTCGTCCCCCTCCGGGATCTCCTCGTCCTCGGTCTCGGCCTCGCCGTCCGAGGCGGGCGCGAAGGTCCAGGCCGGGGCGTCGTAGAGGGTCTGGAACAGCTCCTCCCCACCGGGAACGAGCAGGTTGATCTCGTTCTCGGTCTCGCGCATCGACTGCGCCACGGTGTTGTCCCGCCAGGTGTGGTCCCCGGGTTTGGCCAGCAGGGCACGGCGCGACTGCTCGCCGGGTCCGGCGGAGCGGCCGGTGTAGTTGAGCGGGAGCTGGCCGCTCTGCTCCGTGCTCCAGAGGTCCCTGGTACGGCTGAGACGCTCCTCCAGGTACTTACGTGCCCGCGGGCCGTTGACGGCTTCGGCGCGGTCGAGCATCCGCTCGGCGATGCGCCGCACGAGCGGGGAGTCCAGCTCCACGTGCTGGGCGTCGTTCTCCCTGGAGTGGGACTCGGCGGCGTTGCGCACCGCCGCCACGAAGGCACCCGTGACCCCCCGGTCCAGGGCCCGCCGGGTGTAGGGGGTGACCGACAGTGCCTCGACCTGCCGGTAGAAGGTGGCGTGGTAGTACTCGAAGTCCTCGTAGTGGGCCAGGTCGCGGGGCCTGGTCCAGTTGTAGAGGGTGACCACCAGCCCGGGTCCGGTGTCGGTACGGCCCACCCGCGAGGACGCCTGGATGTACTCGGCGGTGTTCTTGGGCTGGCCGGTGATCATCATCAGCCCGAACCGGGAGACGTCCACACCGACCTGCAACATCGAGGTGGCCAGCACCACGTCGACCGGGTCACGGCCCTGCCTGCGGCGTTGTTCCCACCGCGCGGCCAGCGGGTGCGGCTCGGGGGTTTCCTTGCCGCGGGAGGACCCGCGTCGTCGGCCGTAGGTCTCGCGCAGGTTCGCTCGGACGGCGTGGCGGCGCGGGGTGGTGTCGATCTCGGGTTCGAAACCGTTCTCCAGGTGGGTGAGCACCTCGCTGATGTCGGCCGAGGAGATCCGGGAGGTCAGCTCCTGGATGTTCAGCATCGCCGAGCGGGTGAGCAGCCGGTCGGAGATGCCGCGTCTGCGGCCGTGCGTGCGCACGCGGGTGGCCACGTCGTCGTCGAGATGGCGTCGCATCCCGGCGAGCTCCCGGGTGGCGTTGAAGTAGCCGACCAGGGTCATGTACGGGTCGGCGGCCGCACCGTGGTTGTCGAACAGGGTCTGTCCGGCCAGCAGCAGGATCTCGGCGACGCGGATCTCGGCGGACTTCAGTCGCACCCCGTGGGCGCAGATCCCGAGATAGCGCCTGCCGGGTTTCTCCTCGGTGGGAACCTGGTGGGAGAAGAACGTGTCGGAGACCTCGGTGACCTGCGGCGGGAACACGGCGAGATCGCGGTTGAACACGGCACGCACCTGTTCGGCGGAGCGTTTGGTGGTGGCCGTGGAGGCGATGATCTTCGGTCCCGCCTCGTTGCCCTCGGGAGTGACCCAGGTGCACAGCTCGTCCACCGCGGACTCGAACAGACCGACGGTGGTGCCCAGCGCACCGGAGATGAGATGCAGCTCGTCCTGGATGATCAGGTCGGGAGCCCGCAGTCTCGCGACGGGTTTGCTGTTCACCGCCGGGGAGTGCCCCTTCTTGTTGTGCCTGTCCGCGCAGCCGGTTTCGGCGTCGAGGTCGTCGTGGCGGTAACCGTGCCGGGGGCACCAGCGGCGCACACGGCCGAACAGCATCCCGGCGTAGCCCTTCCAGGGCAGCTGGGCGAGCTTGTCCACGGTGGCGATGACGAGGCTGGGCAGCAGGCGGTAGATCTCCTCGTCGACGGTGAGGATGGGCAGCCCTTCGGGCGAGTGCGGTTTGGAGAACGGGCAGGCGTCGGGACCTTCGGCGTTGGGGCAGTGCAGCAGCACCCGCCTGCTCTCGGCGTCGACCTCGGCGTCGCGGTGGGCCAGCAGTGCGGATCCGCACCAGGGGCAGGCCAGGGTCTGCAACACGTTGGCGCGTTTGCCGTCGCCCGCCTCGCGGGCTTCGGTGATCTGCTGTTCGGCCTGGCTGAACCAGTTGGGCGAGACACTGCCCCCGACCCACAGCCCGATGCGGAAGGGTTCACCGCCCCAGGTGGCCTCGTCCTCGCGTCGGAGCATCTCGGCGGCGCAGACCAGCGCGGCGGCCCGTTGGAACTGCTGTGCGGTCAGCAGCCGCAGGGTGTAGCGCATCAGCACCGCGACGCCGGCGGCGCCGTCGCGGGCGTCCTCCCCGCTTCCGAAGGTGCCCTGCAACCTGCGGATGGCGAAGGTGAACGCGGTCAACCCGAGGTAGGCCTCGGTCTTGCCGCCGCCGGTGGGGAAGAACAGCAGGTCGAGCACGGCGGCGGAGTCGGCGGCACGGTCGGGGTGGTTCGGGTCGGCCAGGGAGGGCAGGTTCACCAGCACGAAGGCGAGCTGGAAGGGTCGCCACGAGGCCCCGGAGGTGCCCTTGTCCTCGACGCGCCGTCTGGCTTCGGCGTAGTCGAGGCCGGTGCTCTCGCGCAGCCGGGCGAGGTCGGTGTGGCGGCGTTGGGCGGCCATGGCCCGGTTGGCGAACCGGAACGCCTCCAACGCCTCGGCGTGTTTGGGGTGTGCGGGGTCGGTGAGCAGGTCGATGCCCGCCCGGATCCGGTCGGCGGCCCGGCGTGCCCGGAAGATCGCCGACTCGGCGGTGTCGCGCAGCGGGCCGGGCAGTTCGTCCGTCTCGACGGCGCGCTGGTCGAGCCAACGGCGGTAGCCCTCGCACAGCGGCGCGAGTCCGGCGCGCAGCTCGGCGGGTTCGGCGGTGGCCAGCGTGTCCATGGACAGCTCGGTGCCCGCCAGCAGACTGCCCTGGTTGCCCGGTGCGACGGTGGCGGGTACCTCGTAGGTGGGCAGCCAGGTGGTTTCGAGCGCGTGGGCACGGCGGGTGCCCGGGGTCACGTGCGGGTGCACGGCCACGTTGTGCCCGGAGGCGTAGCGCAGCTGGCTGCGGTAGAGCAGCCGCAGGTGCTGTTCCTCGGGGTCGTGTTCGGAGCTGTCGTCGTGCAGGGGGTCGTCGGCGGGCAGGAACACCGGAGCCGCCCCGTCGAGGGCGGTGACCCGCAGGCTGGTCTGGAACATCCAGGACTCCTCCTGCGGTGAGCCCTCCGGTTGGGCGTTGAGCAGGGTGAGTTCCACGACGCGTTTGCCGTCGCGGTCGCGCACGTCCACGGCCAGCAGCACGCCGGGTTCCTCGGCGGTGTCGGCGGTCAGCGGCACCCGGTACGAGCTCGCCCCGTCGAGCCGCACCTCGCGTCGCACCGTGACGGGATGGCGGGTCCAGAGCCTGCGTTTGGCACCCTCCGGGGTCTCGGTCTCCTCCTTGGCGTAACGGCCCCATTCGGCGGTGACGTGCACCGCGTCGGTGTCCTGGGACACGGTGCAGCTCAGACCCATCGAGGAGATCCAGAGGCGGCCGAGGGCCTGCGAGGTGAGCACTTCGGCAGGGGCTCCGCCGTTCTCCCCCTGGCTCTCCCCTCCGGTTTCGGCTCCGACGTCCAGTGCCAGTTCCGTCCTGGCTGTGCGGGCGTCCTGCTTGGGGCCGAGCATCCCCACGAGGTAGCGCTCGCGGGGGCCGCGGGAACCGTCGGGCAGCTGTTCGGTCTCGCCGTCCCACGGCCCGAGCAGGTCGCGCACGATGAGCTCCTGCAACCCGTCGCGCACCCGCGCCCCGGTCGTGTCGGGGAAGTGCTGTTCGGTGTCGAGCTGCCGTGCCGGGTCCGGATCGTTCCCCTCGCCACCTCCGGCGGTGGTCCCCGTCCCTTCTGCCGTGGTCGTGGGCAGGTGGAGGCTGCCCTGTTCACCGTTGGGGTTCATGAACAGTCCGTCCGAGCGGTCCGGAGTGGTCATTTACGGGTGTGCTCCCTCTCGATGGCTCGTGTCAGTCGGTTGCGGGGCGGCTCCACGGGTCGGGGAAGCCGGACACGTTCCGCGGCGCCGGAACGGACACGTGCCGCAAGCCGTTCGGTGGTCATGTCGCTTTCTCTCACACGGGACCGACACCGGATTCCGCACCGGCCGGCCCATCCGCCGGGGCACGAAGACGGTGTCCCACCGGAGAGAGAGGATAGTCCTGTCGGCCGTCGTGTTGGCCCGGAACGGGGACGTGCTTGGGAGCTGTCCCGGTGTCGGTGGGCACGTCCCGCACGGAACGGTGTCACCGGGGAGGCACCCGCGGCAACGTCCCGTGCCGTTTCAGTGTTCGAGCAGCTCCGCACGTCGGATGCGCTCCGCTCCCGCCTGGCTGCCCAGCTCGGCTCGTGCGTCCGGATACCGGTGGTAGTAGCGCAGCGCGTGGTAGGCCAGAGCGGGGTCGACGGACAGGTTCACCCCCTGGACGCCCATGTGCGGCGCCAGGGACAGTTCCGGTTGTCGCCACAACCGGGAGCGCCGGTGAAAACACGGGGTGCCGTTGTCGTAGACGGCGGTCGTGATCAGCTGCCCGCCCGAGGTGCCCGCCGTCACCGAGATGATGCTGTCCCAGGGGAAGAAACTCGTGAACGTCCAGGAACGGTGGTAGACCCCCGTGGGGGCGAGTGCCAGAACACCGCGGCCGAGACCTCCCCGCAGCGCTTCGACCACCAGCAGGAGCAGGTAGAGCGTGGCAGCACCGCTGGCGACCAACAGCAGGACCACCCCAGTACCGCCCGGTTCCCCGTCGGTGATCACGAGCAGGGAGACCGCTGCGAAGAATCCGAACAGCGCGAGCATGGACACGGTCATGACCACGTAGGTGGAGGTCAGACCCCGGGAGTAGGGGATCACGACCGCCTCGGAACCCACGGTCTCGACGTGTTCGAGGCGGACCGAGGCGATGCCGCGGTTTCGAACCCGCAGCCTGGTGAGCACCGCGACAGCGGCGAAGCCGAGGAACAGGGGAGCACACATCGCCATGATCACCCCCCGCGCGTCCGGCGGGCTCGCGGACAACGCGGTCACGGCCGCCAGCGCGGACCCCGCTCCCAACAGCGCGAACACCGTGGCCGTGGCCCGCTGCCTCCATCCGCCCGGGTAGGGCCACTCCTCCGGCCAGGGCAGCCGTTCGTCGGACTCGGACATCACCGCTCAGCTCCCACCGTCGACAGTGCGCCACTCCGCAGGCGGGGGCCCACCTCAGAACACCGCGTTCCAAGCGCCCGAGACCGCGTCACCGACCGCCCCCGCCGCATCCGACACGGCGTCACCGACCGCCCTGGCTCCCTCGTCGATCTTGTCCCGTACGTTCTGGGGAAGGGCGTCGTAGACGAAGTCAGCGGCCACCCCGACCCCGATCCCCACTCCGACAGCGGCCAACGCACCCCAACCGACCGGTGTGGAGGCCACCAGCGCCGCGGCACCGGCTCCGGCGACGCCGGAGAACACGGCTTTGCCCGGTGGTTTCCCGGTGTGTATGTCGTAGCCGACTCCGACCGCCGTGATCCCGAGACCGATCACGGGCAGCTTCCCTCCGACACGTTGCGCGAACCTGCCCGCGCGAACACGTAAGTCCGCGGCGTGGCTCGCCTTGGCCATCTGCTGCTGGGTCTGGAATCTCGCCTCGGGGCTGCCGCCGGGTGCTTTGAGATAGCGTGACTCGGCGGTTCTGGCTTCGGCGTCGAGTCGACTCGCCTCCGCACGCATGATGCTGGTGTGCCTGGCGACCAGACCACCCACCACGCCGTTGGTGAAGTCCGTGGCGTGGACGTAGCGCTTGCCCCAGAGGTCACTCCAGTACCTGCGCACGTAGTCCTTCGCGTGCTCCAGCAGGGAGCGGGATCTGTCCGCTTCCTGTTTGGCCTCGGCGTAGGCGGCGGCTTTCTGCGCGTGGGCCTGGTGGGCCGAGACGGCGGCCTCGTGTGCCCGCATCATCCGCGGTGTGGCGTCGGCGGGCGGTTCTCCCGGAGCCGCCGGTGCGGCTCCCGGGTCGAAGATCGTGGTGTCGGTCATGCGCAGCCCCGCCCGGAGAGCTATGTCCCTCGCCCGTCGCATACCCTGCTGGGCGGTGTACAGATCGTCCGCGTAACGCTCGAACGAGCGGCCGACCCCCTCGATGTCCCTGGACAGTTCGTCGGCTTCGGGAGTGGCGCGTGCCAGGGTGTCCCGGAACGCGCTCCCGGCGGTTCCGGTCCAGGCTCGTTCCGAGCGCGCCCGGACCCGGTGGGTCTGGGAGGCACAGTCATGCACGGCCCCGGCGAGGTCCGAGCGCAGCCATCGGGCGACTGCCCGGATGCTCTCCGGGTTCCCCTCGATTCTGGTGTCGATGGCCACCGTGGTCTCCTCAGTCCGTCACACGGGGCAGGTTCCGTTCGGCGCTCTGGTCGGTGTCGACGTAGACGCGACCGCCTTCGGCGACAGCGGCGGCCGCGGCGGCCACACCGGTCGACAGTTCACCGGCCGCAGCCGTGAACAAACTCATCAGTTTTCCCATCTCGGCGCTGAGCGGACCGGCGTCGGGAACACCGGGAGCGCTTCCCAGGTCTTCGACGGATTCGCTTCCGCTACGCAGTGAGCCCGCGAGGGTGTCGAGTTCCGCGGGTTCGACCTCGTATCCCATCGAGTTACCCCTAACGTCGAAACTCCTGGGGTATCTCCACATCGAGCAGGATCATGTCGAAGTGGATTCTGCGGTCGAGTTCGTCGAGTTTCTCGGTGTGGACGGCCACCCAGGGCTGGCGTTCGCCGCAGCACCGCACCAGACGCTCGTTGCTGGAATAGACCAGCAACGCGGTGCGTCCGTCACGGGTGCGCCGCAGGTCGACCGACAGCTCACCGTCGATCGGTGACGCCGCCTCACACGGCACGTACACCACCGGCGGGAACGGGGGCTGTCCCCGCGAGCGCTCCCCCTCGTGCTCGTCAGTCAGTTGTGAACTCTCGTGGCTCTCCTCCGGGGCCAGGTAGTCAACCCCCAGAACAGCCGGTGCGACGGTCTCGTCCCGATCACCGCCGTCCGCCGTGCTTGGCGGCATAGACCCCTCCACACTCGTCCCCAAAGCGCCCTGCCAGCGAGTGTCAGAGCGACAGCATAGGTTTTCCGCTCGACGACCGGGAAGCGCTCGAATCAAATTCACCCGTATGGCACCGGATTGCACGCACCAGCGGCAGAAGCATTACTCCTTATCACGGACAATGCTTTCCGCGAAAACACGGACCGGTGATTTCAAGAGGTCGTTCGAGGGAATTCCGAACGCGCTCGACGTGGTATCGCCGGTCCGTGCTCTCCACGCGGGGTCTCCCCGGGCGGGGGTCTCGGGAGGTTCCGCGACATGGTCCGCCGGGAAAGCGACCGGTCGTCCTCAGGCCTGCGGTGCGGGGACGAGTTCGGAGCATCCGGACCAGCACAGGTAGTCCTCGACCACGTCGACGTCGGCGGCGAGCAGGTCGTGGAAGGCGTTCTCGTCGGGCTCGCCGCGCTGGTCCAGCGGCACGATCGCGATCTGGTACATCCCGAACCGTTCCTCGGTGCGCTTCAGCACGGCCAGCGCCCAGGCACGCAGCCGGGACCACACCGCGGCGTCGTCCACCCGGGCCGAGGTCGGCTCGTGGTGCAGCAGCTCGGTGTAGGAGCCGAGCGAGTCCGGGTTGACCACCCGGTACAGGGTCATGGCGTTGCCGGTGCCCATGTTCCGGCCCGTGTCGTTCGGAGTGGCGGTAAGGGTGTTCACGTGGTGTCCTCCTCTGTTTCGTCGCTGCCGCACAACCACGGAGAGCGGTCGCACGACGGACTTCATTTCCGGATCCAGAGTCTGACACCGGATCCAAGGAAGCAATAGCTCGTTCGTGTGCACTTGTGCTAAGCGATGATCCCCTAGGATCTGACTCATGGTCGGAGCCAGAGACGGACACACTCCCAAGGCGAGACTTCTTGGCGCTGAACTACGTGAGCTGCGTGAGCAAGCCCGTATGACTGTTCGTGACCTCGCGAAACTGCTTGAGGTGTCGCAGGGGACCGTGTCCCGTTACGAACGGGGTGAGCGCACCCCGAAGCCCGAATACGTGGCCCGTGTTGCCGGAACTCTCGGAGTCACTGGATCCAGATATGACGAACTCGTAGAGTTCGCGACCACAGCCACAGCACCGAACATGATCGTGGATGGCTCCAAAGGGCTGCACCGGCATCTGATCGAGCTGTCGGAATTCGACAGGACCGCCGAACGAGTCCTGCACGTGGCTCCGATACTGATTCCCGGTCCGATGCAGACACGGAGCTACGCCCGAGAGATGATGATCAGCCTTCCACCGGACGAGCAGGATGTCCGTGTCGAACTACGTATGGCACGAGCAGCCGCGTTGAACACGCCACGTCAGGTTGACGTGATACTGGCTGAACGAGCGCTACGTGAGCCGTTCGGGAGTGACGCCTCCATGGCAGAGCAGGTACGGCATGTGCTCGCGCTGTCGCAGCAGGAAAACATCACAGTACGTGTCCTGCCGAGCAGAATACGGCGGTGGACCCTGGCTCACGATGGGGCGTTCGTGTTCTACGAGTTCACCAAAGCTCATCCGATCGTACACTTGGAGCACTTTCGCGGACCGGCCTTCCTGTATGACGTGCAGGACGTGAAGGCGTATCGCGAGGAGACGGATACGCTCATGGAAGCGGCCATGAGCCAGGAGAGCTCGAAAGAACTCATGGCCTCGATAGCTGACCAGTTCGAAGGGAGCTCCCAGTGAGGGTCATACCAAGCGGATGGCGGAAGTCCAGCCGATCCGGACCGAACAGCAGTTGCGTCGAGGTCGGTCGGGTCGGCGACGGCGCGGCGGTGCGTGACACCAAGAACCGCTCGTTGGGCTACCTCACCGCCACCCGGCCCCAGTGGCAGGCGTTCCTGGAGGCGGTGAAAACCGACCGCTTCGGCTGAGACCGACACGGCCACAGCGCCTCCACCCCCGGAGGCGCTCTCCCGTGCCCCACCTGCTTCCGAGACCGGAGCCCGTCTGTCAACGCAGAGTGTCACGACACCCGCTCACGCGAGCTCGGGAACGTTCGGCTCGATCCTCTTCGCGATCTCCAAGGCCTTCCGACACTCGTCCACGTCGTCAGACTGTTGATTTTCGCGAGCCTGAACCTGGATCAATCCTTCCCCCGCCTCGAACATCACATTGCACAGTCGAGCCTTCGTAGTCCCCTGGGTAATAGCCCGAGCCCCAGTACGACCGTTTACCCCAAGCCGCTCGAACTCGACCCAAACAGATTTCTGCTCGTTCGAGGAAACCGTATTCCGCTCGTCCTTGAGCAAGGTAACCGAAACAGGGTCACCCCCGAAATTGCATCCCGCCTTCCGCGGCAGAGTATCCGCTGGTTCTCCAGGCGCCTCCAGGCCGAAGAAATCCAGGGTATCCGGCGACAGCATGTCGCACGGCTTCACGCTCTTCAGCTCCTTCTCCGAAGAAGAAGCACTCGTTGTCTCCGAGGAACCGCCATCAGTGTCCCCCGCTGGCGAGCAGGCGCAGCCACCAACCAGCGTCACTCCGGCAACAACAGTCACCAATGATCGTTTCCATACGCTCACTGCGTACTCCTTCCCAGATCATCGGCAATCTGCTCATCGGTAGCCCGGTAGTTCTTCTTGGCCTGCTGAAACAGATCCGCTTTGCGCCGTAACTCGTCGGCGAACTGTCCCAGCAAATCAGCAGCGCCGTTCGATCCGTCGCGCGCTTTCTTCCCGAACTTGTCGGCTAGCTGCTTCCCGGATGGATAGTCACCCAATCCAGGCACTTGCTGTAAACCGACCCGGCTCGGCCCCGATCACCCTAGCCGAACGCGCCCCCACGGTGGCCCGCGATCAGCGATCCACACCTGTGGCAGCGATCTCGTGCGCCCGGCCGAACGCAGCCCTGTTCCCGCTCGGCCGGGCACACGATCAGAACAGGGCCTCGGTGTCGTCCTGGTGGTCGGACTTCCGGCTCGTGCTCTTCTGGGACGCACCCTTCTTGGCTGTGCCCTTCTTCTTGTCGTGCAGGCCCTGGGCGACCTCCTGCTGGTAGCGCTCGTGGTTGAGTTCGAGCAGGCTGTCCAGGATCTCGCGCTGGGCCGCCGGGCCGATGGTGTAGCGGGTCTCGCGGCCGACCGGGTGGAAACCGTGGTCCAGCCCGCCGACCGCGTCGATGCGGTCCTGCCAGCCGTAGGCGCGCACCGTGGCCTCGTCGATCTCACGATGAATCCGCCGCAGCTCCACGATGTCCGAGTCAGTGCACTCCGGATCGAAGACCAGGTTGTAGGTCTTGGTCAGCCCCGCACCGCGGGAGAGCATCACCTCCCGACGGTAGCGATCCAGCTCGTCGCCCAGATCCCGGAGTTCCTGAGTGAGTTCCGGCAGCGGGAAAGTCTCGAAGACGTCGGAGGGGGTGTAGCGGAGATCCGTCTTCATCGAGGATGAACGCGTCTTCGCCCACCAGAAGTGCTGGGCACTCGACAGCAAGGCCAGCATCGCCGTGTCCTCGGTGGCGAAGACACCGAGCATGTGCGAGAAGACCTGCCCGGTCGGCACCATCACCGGCATCGCGGTCTTGCTCACCAGCGTGAGCACCACCACCCGATCCAGACCGGCGATGGACTGGTACAGCTCTGGACGCCCCCGCTCATATCGCCACCAACGCTCACGGGCGTGCTTGCTGTGAGTTACCTTATCCCGCTCGGGTTTGACATCGCGAAGAACCTTCTCGTAGCACGCAGGATACTTCTTGGCTTCCTCCTCGGACCAGTCGAAGAAGTTGATGACCCACCTGCTTGCGCCACAGTCAGGGCGCGAATTGAGATCCTGCCCGTTGAGGTACGGAAACAGCACGTTCTCATTTCGGGAATCTTCCTCGATCAACCCAGCGGCCTCGGCAGGATCCATTGTGAATCCGGTTCCCAGGATATTGGATCCCTGAAACGAGATCCCCGTGTTCCGCATGAGCTGTCCAGGCTGGCCGCTCACCCTCGACTTGTGGTCCAACGAGGACGAGATCCCCGAAACCACGACACCGTCAGCGACGCGCTGGGCGTTCGCTTGAAGGGCAGCCCTACTCGTCCACACCGCGCAGTACTCCAGCGCCGCGCTCTTCGACGGCCAGGGAGCGCTCTTGACCGCACGACGGATCGTCACTCCGCCATCGACGAGCTGGTCCAGCCCGACATCGCGGGTGTCGCCCTGTGCCAGGGTGTTCGTGGCGATCAGTCCGGTCTGGCCACTGCTATTCAGCACAGCATGTGCCCGCAGCTCGCAGTAGGCCACCAAGTCCGCGCTACCACGTGCGCCACTGCCCACGGCGTGCACCAGGTATTCGCGATACGCGGTCCCGAGCGCGCTGGTGAGTTTCTGTCCCCCCAGAAACGGCGGGTTTCCGACCACCGCGTCGAAACCGCCGTGCTCGAAGACCTCGGGGAAGACCAGCGGCCAGTGCAATGTCTCGCGGCCGAAGGTGCCCGCGGGCAGGTCGGTGTTCAGCCACTCCCGGGCCTGCTGCCGGGCCGCCATCTCCTCGGTGTCCAGTTTGCGCGCATGGTCGGCCGCGGCGATGGAACCGTCCCGCAGCCCCTTCTCACCACGCCCGGCGTAAACCAGCGCCGCGCCCACGGCCAGGTCGGCGGCCAGCTCGGCCTGCCTGCCCTTGAGGTTGGCCTCGGCCAGCAGCGCCCGCTTGCGGTCCAGGCCCTCTATGGTGGTGCCGTCGATCTCGCGCAGCTCACGACGCTGCTCGGCCACCTCGGCAACCAGCGAACGGACGTTGGCCGTGAAGTCCACGGGGGAACGCTCGTGGATGGCCCGCCCCTTCCTGGCGTCCATGTGCATGTACTCCAGCTGCTCCAGCGAGGTGATGCCCAGCAGCGAGTCCCCGGCCACCAGCCGGTCGTCCAGGAAGGTGAACGGCCGCTCGGAGTCCATGGACACCAGCCACAGCGAGAGCTTGGCCATCTCCACCGCCATCGGATTGATGTCCGCGCCGTACAGGCAGTGCTCGATCACCTGCCTGCGCGCCTCCACCACCACCGGGTCCTCCTCGCTGTCCCCGGCGTGTTCCCGCGGTCGGTAGTCCCGCACCCGCTCGTCGTCCTCGGCGATCCAGGCCTCCAGCAGCTTGCCGCCCAGATACCGCGCGGCGGCCACCAGGAACGCCGCCGAGCCCATCGCGATGTCGGCGACCTTCAACCTCAGGATCTCGCCACTGGACTTGAGCTTCCACTGCCGCTGCTCGGCCGTCTGTAACGGCCCCGGCTCGTAGACCAGCGGCTCCAGCGCGTGGCGCACCACGTCCTCGGCCAAAAACCGCGGGGTGTAGTGCGTGCCGGTGTTGGACCGCAGCGGCGACTCGGTGACGAACAGCTCGCCGGGCAGCACCACCACCGGCAGCTCACGCAGGTCGGTGCGGATCACGCCCTGGAACGGCAACAGCCGCTCGGTCAGCGCGGCGTCCCCCCGGGTGACGCCGAGCAGCTTCTTGCGCCGTTCCTCCCGCTCCACCGCCTCCGGCGGGGCGAGCCGCTTGGCCAGCTGCCTGGCCGAACCGATGCCGGAGTCCCTGAACTCGGCGGCCAGCGCCGCAGCCAGCTCGGTCGTGTCGGCGCTGTCGGCGGCCAGCTCCTCCAGCCGCCGCAGCGGAACCTCGGCCTCCCGACCCTGCTTGCCGACCAGCCCCACGGTGGTCTCCTCGGCGCGGAAACCGTCGTAGGACAGCAGACCCTCGTAGACGTAGCCGATCTGCTCCACGTCCAACGAACGGAACGACAGGGTGCGCCGCTCCCGCGACCTGCCGCTGCCCACCTCCACGTGCTGCACCGCGCGCAGCATGTGCAGCACGGTGCGGTCGTCGATGTTCAACGGCAGCCACGGGAAGGCGTCCGGGTCGAACAGCGACCCGTCGTGCGGGTGCATCGTCAGCCTCGGGTGGGACACCCCCCGGTAGACGGCCTCGAACAGCGCCAGCAGCCGGTGCCAGCCCACCCGGGTGTGTTCCAGGTCCTCCTCGCTGGACTCCAGCTCGCGCTGTTCCAGCTCGGCGTAGAGCCGCCCGGCCGAGTAGGTGGTGGCGTAGAGCTCGTTGTCCGAGGGCAGCAGTCTGCGTTCCTCGGCGAACAGCAGGAACACCAGCCGCATCATCACCGACACCGCGCCGCGGTAGACCTCGTGGGCGGGCACGGAGTCCAGTTCGGACTCCCCGCGGTCGCGCTGCTCGGTGCTGGCCCGGCCGAAGGCCGCCACCAGCAGTTCCACGGCCTCGCGCACCTGGACACCCAGGGCCTCGGTGATCTCCTCCTGCGAGTCCTCACTGGCCCTGAGCAGCTCGGGCAGCCGCTCGCCCTCCGGAACGGCGAAGAACCTCCTGCGCCCCAGCAGCGAGACGAAGGCCCGCACCACCTCACGCTCGGCGGCCTCCGGCCAGGGGACCGCGTCGAACACGGCCGTGGTGGTCACCCCGGACAGGGGGGCACGCACCAGCGCCCACCAACGGCCGTCGGTGACCAGCCCCAGCTCCACCCCGTGGTGGCGGCACAGCTGGGCCATCCGGTCGGCGGGGGTGGCCGCCCAGCTCGAACCGGCAAGCCGTGCGGTGGGCTGCTGACCCGGCTCGCAGACCATCCCCAGCAGCCGCACCGTGTCCGGCCTGACCTCCGCACCGGGCTCGACCAGCGCGAAGGAGGGTTCCAGCCGGACGTCGTGCTCGGCCACCTCCAGGGCCAGCTCCTCCAGCCCCGTGCGGCACAGCTGCTCGCCCCAGCCGAGCAGCTCGCCGAGCACGTAGTCGATCCAGGCCCGTTGCCCGGCGACGACGTCGTCCTGCCAGGCCGAGTGGGCGCGGCGCAGCCGCTGCCTGGTGGGTTTGTCCAACGCGTCCGGCCCGTTCGGCCAGGCCCGCTTGAGCACCGGCAACGACAGGAACGGGCCGCTGACCTCGATCAGCTCCAGCCACTGGCGGTGCTGCTCGGCGGCGTCGGGAGTCTTGGAATGGAAAGTTCGGGGGCTCATCGGGTTGCCTCTCGCTTCGGCACGACAACGACCACGGCGACGGGGAAACGGTGCGGTTCCTGCTCGCGGTACCGCTCGGCGACCACGCTCAGCTCACGGTCCCGCTCGGTGGCGAGCTGGTCCAAACGCTGCTGCCACTTCTGCCGGTCCCGGCGGTACTGGGCGCGTTCCTCCCGGCTCCTGGTGATGTCGGCACGGCTGAACAGCGCCTCCTCGGCCTCCTCCTCGTCCTCGGCGAGTTTGGCGCGCAACGTGTTCGCGAACTGGTCGATGGTGGTGGTGATGCGGTTCCGCTCGGCCTCCTCGCGCTGGGCAAGCAGGCGCCGCAGCGAGTCCCGCCGGGTGCGGGTGCGCCAGTCGATGGCCGCGAGCAGCCCGTCACGGATCCGCGGCCACCGGCCCGCGATCCGGTTCCACACCGGCGGCGGCGCCGGGGTTCCCGTGCTCAACGCGTGGTCCAGGATGCCGCCGAGGGTGGTGAGGTTCTCCAACCTGCGGAACCGACCGTTGGCCGGGGCCCAACCACCGGCGTGGATCACCTCCTCGTGCAGCCGCACCCCGTCCGCGCCGACCAGCACGAAGCGCGAGTAGGCACCGACCAGCACGTCCTCCAGCTCGGGATGGTCGCTGACCACCGCGGTGACCCGGTGCAGCCCGGTGTTCTCGTTGGACACGGCCGAACGCAGCAGACCGGTGGACATCGACACCAGCGGGTGGTTCAGGTGCGCCAGCACCACGTCGTCGCGTCCCTCGGCCACCCGGGGATCGAAGGTGACGGGAAGCTGACGCGGCTGCCGGCCGCTCTCCACCGGCCGCTCGGTCAGCCCCTCGGTGGCCCGGGTCCAGGAGCCGGTCAGCGCGGGCACGTCGTAGCAGTCCTCGAGACCCCGCCCCTCGTCGACGTGGGCGGTCAACGGCTGCTGCCGGGCCAGCTCCAACGCGGTGTCCACCACCCGTTTGACGCGCTGCGGGGTGATGCCGAGTTTGTCCACGGTCTGGTCGACGTTGTCCCGCAGCCTGCGGACCTGCTCACGCACGTTCGACTCGACCGCGAGCCGCTCGGTGGTCGCACCGGCGCTGTCCACCTCGTCCTCCCGGACGGTCTGGCCGAGCATACGACGCTGCACCCGTTCCGAGAGCACCGCGTTGACCGCACCCAGGTCCTCGGACATGCGGGCCACCTTGTCCGCCACCCGCGAGAGGAACTCCAGGTCGGCCTCGTAGGAGTCCACCGGATGGTCCCAGCCGGCGCCGACGAAGTGCCTGATCTCGGGGGTCTCGGTCTGCCCGTAGCGGTCGATGCGACCGATGCGCTGTTCCAGCTTGTTGGGGTTGAACGGGATGTCGTAGTTGACCAGCCGGTGGCAGTGCCGTTGCAGGTCGATGCCCTCGCTGGCCGCGTCGGTGGCCAGCAGGATCCGCAGCGGGTGCTCGACGGGGTGCTTCTGGAAGGCCGTCCGCAGCCGCTCGCGCTCCTCGGAGCTCATGCCGCCGTGCAGCTCGGCCAGCCTCTCCCCGCCGAGCCCCTCCTGACGCAGCAGGTTGGCCAGCCACAGCTGGGTGTCGCGGTACTCGGTGAACACCACGACGCGCTCGTTGGTCCAGTCCCGGTCCGGTTTGCACACCGCGCGCAGATGGTTGATCAGTTCGCGGGCCTTGGCGTCGGGCTGGGCCTCGTGCGAGACCGCCCACTCCCTCATCCGCTCCAGCAGCCCGATCTCGTCGTCGGCCGGGTCCGGCTGCATCGGGCGGGTGCGGTCCAGCACGTCGTCCTCGGCCTCGGCCAGCCGCTCGTCGTCGTAGGTGGCGAGCTCGTCGAAGAACTCGTCCATCCACTCCGGAACCTCGTCGTCCGTGCTCTCCGGGCCGGAGCGCGAGCGCAGGGTGTCCAGATACACCCCCACGGTGTGCTCGAACGCGGCCGGGCTGGAGAACAGACGCTTCTTCAGCAGCAACGTCACCAGGTCGGTGGCCTTGCGCCCCCGCCGGGAGGCGAGCCTGCTCCGCCGTGCCGTGGCGAACCGGGTCAGCAGGCCGTGGATCTCGCGCTCACTGTCCGGATACTCCACCGGGATGGCCAGCGCCCGACGTTCGGCGAAACGCGGGGTGCCGTCGGCGTCGGTGATCTCGGTTTTCAGCCGCCGCACCACGGTCTCGTCCACCGCGGCCCTGTCCGGCTCCACACCCCGGGCGAACCGCTGGTCGTCGAGGATCTCCAGCAGCGCGGTGAACGAGGCCTGGTAGCCGTTGTGCGGGGTGGCCGACAGGAACAGCCGGTGCGTGAAGTGCGGGGCCAGCATGCGGACCAGCCTGGTCTGCTGCGAGTCCACGGCGTAGACCTGCTTCGGCGCGGCCGGAGCCACGTGGTGGGCCTCGTCCAGGATGAGCAGGTCGAAGGTGCGCGGGTAGGTGGGACCGCCGGCCGGCAGCACCTCGTTGAGCAGCCGCTGCGCCTTGGGGCCGCGCAGCCAGGGCAGGCTGACGATGGCCTTGGGGAAGATGTTGAACGGGTTGGCCGCGCTGCCGTACTCGCGGCGTACCCGCGCGCAGCACTCGGAGTCGATGACCGTGAAGTCCAGACCGAACTTCTCGGCCATCTCGTCACGCCACTTGGTGGTCAACCCGGCGGGACAGACGATCATGATCCGTTTGCCGCGCTGGCGCAGCAACAGCTCCTGGGCCACCAGCCCGGCCTCGACGGTCTTGCCCAACCCCACGTCGTCGGCCAACAGCAGGTTCACACGCGGGGAGTCCATGGCGCGGGCGACCGGTTCGAGCTGGTAGTCCTCGATGGCCACCCCGGAACGGAACGGTGCCTGCAGGGTCTTCACGTCGGCCGAGGTCACCGCCGACCAGCGCACCGCGTCCAGGAAAGCAGCCAGCCGCTCCGGCGGGTCGAACTCCCGTTCGGGCAGCTCGGGCAGGGATCCGGCGGGCAGCACCTGCCTGCCCGGTTCGAGTTCCCAGAGCACCTCCAACGTCTCGCCGTAACGGCCGTCCTCGACGCTCTGCAACCCCACCAGCGTGCTGGTCTCACCGGGATCGATCTCGCTGACGACCCACTTCTGCCCACGAACCGAGACCAGCGCACCGGTCTCCAGTCCCTCACTCGTTGCTGTCATCGACTTCCCTCGACCGGGTCGGACTCCCCGCAGTCGTCGCACCGAGGCGACCTGTCGGGACAGTACTGGACCAAGATTCTCCACTCACCACGTTCGTGCCCCGCGCTCACCATCAGGTCTCCTCCCCGGAGTCCTGCTCGCGCGGCAACAGCGCCCCGCCGGTGAGACCGGCGGCCACCTCCGCGGCCGTTTCGCGGGCGATCCGGTGCACCGCGCGGGCGGCCGTGCGCATCTCGTGCAGCTTCCGGAAGGCGCCGCCGTAGTCGCGTTGCCGCTCCGGCGGCACCAGCGGAACCCGCAGTCGTCGGACGTGCAGCCGCAGGATCGAACTGCCGGTGGTGGCCCCGTGCGCGTTCTCCTCCGTCCCCAGGAAACCGGCCAGAAACCACGGGTCGAGCCGCAGCGGATCCGGCCGCAGCAGGTAGAGCCCCCTGCCCAGCAGCGCACCGGCGTCCTCCGGCCCCGCCACACGCACCGGCACCTGGTGACCGCCCTTCAGCGTGTCGGGCAGGACCACGTCCCCCTCGGCGAGTTCGACCTCCTCGGACAGCGGCGTGTCGGCGGCCGGGTCGGGTTCCCGACCGCGCCAGAGGTCGGCGGAGGTGAGCACCCGCCTCCCCTCGGGGGCCTCGCCGTGGAGGGGTTCGTCCCGCCCCCCGGAGGAGACCCGGTACAGCTCCAGGGCCCCGCCCCGCAGCAGGTCGGCGACCGTCACCGAGCGCCAGGAGAGCGGCTCCGCCCCGGCCTGGGACCACTCCTGCCCGTCGAGCGACTCGAGCAGCCGCTCGCTCACGTGGCGCAGCCCGTCCCGCCACCGCCGCACCCGCTCGTACTGCCGCGCGGGATCGAGGCCCCCACCGCCGGTGTGCACCTGCCGTCGGGGGGTGAGGTCGACGTTCTCGTCGAGCACGTCCACGGCCGGGCGAGCACACGCGACTCCCGCGACGGTGTCGAACCCCTCCGGGTCCGCCACGAACTCGCGCCATGTCGTCAGCATCCGCTGCCGCAGCGTCCCCCAGTCCGGCTCCCCCCTGGTCGAGCCGGAACTCCTCCGTCCGCCAAAAGAGTCCTGCGGATCCGCGGACGGCCTCGCCTCGTCCTCCGGGGTGTGCACGAACAGCACGGGCGCGACCTCCCGGTGCTCGGGCTCGGGCGCGGCCAGCACCCACAGGTGCAACCCGAGGTGCGCCGGCACCGCCGCCCCCGGCGGCAACGCCAGCACCGCCCGCAGCGCCCCGGAACGCACCAGCTGGGACCGGATCCGGCGGCCGGAGGAACGCTCGGCGACCCCCGGCGGCAGCAGCAGCACCGCCCGACCACCCGGTTCGAGGTGGGCCAGGCAGTGCTGCACCCAGGCCAGTTCGGACTCTGACTTCGGCGGCAGCCCGTACACCCAGCGCGGATCGTAGGCGACCTCCTCGTGGCCCCAGTCCCGCTGCCCGTACGGCGGGCCGCAGACCACCCCCTGAGCACGCAGCTCCGGGAAACCGTCCGCACGGAGACTGTCGCCCCGACGCACCACGGCCTCGGCCGAGCTCGCCACCTCCAGCCGCACCGAGCTCAACGCCACCTGGGGACCGAGCACGTCCTGACCGAACACCTCGGCGGCACCGGCTTCGGCCGCGGCCAGCAGCAGCTGCCCCCCTCCACACGCCGGATCGAACACGGAGTTCGGCATCCGCCCCTCGTTCGAGGCCAGCAGGGACACCATCAACTCGGCCAGCGGGCGCGGGGTGCGGGGGGTGCCGGTCTCGGGGTCCTCACCGACCACCTCGGCCAGCACGTCCAGTGTGGCGGGTGCTCCCTCGGTGGCCACGCACTCCAGCAGACAACGCAGCACCTCAGCCGGGACTTCCTCCTGCCGTGGTCGCCCCTCCTCGGCGACCTCCGTGAGCCGCTCGTCCGTCATCCGCTCCAGCGACTCCCGCTGGCGCTGTTCGTCGGCGTGGGCGAGCCGGACACGTTCGTCCTCGTCCAGTTCCGCGAGAGCGGAGACCAGCGGCAGCGTCCGCACGGCCAGCCTCCCACCGCCCTCGTCGACGGTGCGCAGGGCGTCCCGCAGCTCCTCCCGGGGTGTTCGCCGCGGAAGCTGTCCCCGCCGCGCCAGCCAGGCCCGCACCTCCTCGGCGTCGTAGGCGGGACTCGTCTCCGTCCCGCCGACCGGTGCCGGAAAGTCCGCGTGGCGACGACGCCAGTTGCTGACCGTCGCCCGGGTCACTCCCGCGAGGCGGGAGATGTCGGCTGCGGTCACCTGGGCGGCTGACTGAGGCATGACGAGGTCCTGTCCTGTTCCGGCGGTCGAACCGCAAACAGCGTACAACAGAGTTCAAACTTGTAAACATGTTTGACAGTGCTTTCATGGCATGTTTTTATGATCGCGCTTTCACGACGACTCTGACACCTGATCCACTCGGCAGGAAAGGAACACCATGTCCATCCCCGTCCCCACCGGCGAGCCGGAAGGGATCCGCCTGCACGTCATCCCGTTCCGGTCGGACGCGGTGATCGGCACACTCGGGCTGCCCACCCTGCTCCAGTTGGTGCCCTCCCCGAGATCCCAGGAGAACCAGCAGGCGCTCAAACACGCCTCCGGCACGCTGCGCAGGCACGCAGAGGTGCGCGGACTGGTGCAGCGGATGCTGCGGTCCACCAACAAGGGCCGCAACGTCACCTCCTACGCGGACTACATCGCCGAGGGGGTGAAGGGAAACCTCGGTGCGTCGTGGTCGACACCCCCGATCACGCTCTGGCTCGGCGCCCCGCTGGCCTCCATCGGCGAGGAGCTCGTCGCCGGCACCGGTATCCGCACCGTCTCCGTCGCCCCGGGCTCACCCGTGGTCGCCATCGACGGCGAAACCCAGGTCGCCGCCTGGCACGAGCTCTACGACTCCCCCGAGCGGTACGGGCTCACCGTCGACACCCTCTCGCGGGTGCGGGTTCCCTTCGAACTGTTCTGGGGACTGGAGGTCGAACAGGCACGGCAGATCTTCTACGACCGCAACGTCGAAGGCGTTCCGGTGGCCAAGAACCTGGCCATGTCGATGGACCAGCGCGACTTCGGCACCCAACTGGCCCACCGGGTGGTCAACGCCGTCCAGGTCGAAGGCGACGGCGAGCCCGTCCCCTTCGGCAGGTTCGTGGAAACCCGCGGCAGACAGCTCAGGGCCTCCGCCCGCGAGGTGGTCACGCTCTCCGCGCTGCGCGTGTTGGTCGTCTGCACACTCTTCGGCCGCGCCGGGCTGGCGCGCTCCGGAACGACCCTGCGGGAGAACGACCTCCCCGACGGTGTCAGCGCCGAACAGGCGACCCGACGCGTCGTTCCGCTGCTGTCGACGATCATCTCCCACCTGCGGGAGCGGTTCCTCGAACGTTCGGCGGTCACCGCCCCGGCGGTACTGGCCGGTATCGGTATCGCGGCCCACCAGGCGACCGGATGGGCCACGACCGGAAAGCCCCTCACCGACGAGGAACTGCTCGACCTGCTGGACACGGTGCGCTGGGAACGCAGGGCCCGCTACTGGGACGGCGTGGCCGCCAGCGCCAACTCCCGGGGAACGCTGAACTTCGGTGGCGGCGCCAAGGACGCCGGAGGCCGCGTGGCCGACGCCATCGTGCACCCCGAGACCGAGTACGGACGCAGGATCCGCGGCCGGTGACCACGGCCCCGAGAACCGGTGTTCCGTCCCGAGAACAGTGACCGACCAGGGCCGTCGTCGCAAAGACGGCCCGCATCCACCGAAAGGAAACTACAGTGACGCAGACACCCGAACCGGCGCAGCAGCGCGGCACCAGGTTCTCCGGCCTGGCCCTGAGCAGTCTGGTGCTGGGAATCATCGGCGTGTGCGGCTCGATCGTTCCCATCCTGAACAACCTGACGGCGATCGCCGCGTTAGTGGGGGTGGTCCTGGGGATCATCGCCCTGTTCGGCACCAGGAAGGTCATGGCCGGTATCGGAACCGGCCTGGGAGTACTGGCGCTCGTGGCCACCGTGGCGGTCCAGGGAATGCTCGTCAACGCGATCAACGAGGCGGGCTCGCCGGGAGGTGAGTCCTCGTCCTCCGAACGGCCCACTCCCGAGTCGAGCGCCGACTCCTCCTCCGGATCGTCCACCGAACTCGACTTCGGTGAGAAGCACACCTGGCCGGGCGGGGAGACGATCTCGATCTCGGAACCGGGCCCCTACACCGCGAACAACCAGTTCCTCCAGCCACAACAGGGAAAACGCTACGTCCAGTTCGACGTGCACGTCGTCAACGACGGCAACGACGAGTACAACGTGGGATCCGTCACGATCACCGCCCAGCACGGCGGAAAAGTCGCCCAACAGAGCTACGCCGCCGGCGACCAGTTCCCGAACAGCGAGCTGCCTCCCGGTGACGAGGTCTCCTACACCATGGTCTTCGAGATCCCCGAGGAACCGGGCGAACTACAGGTCAGCGTGCAACCGAACGCGTTCGCCGCCGACACCGTGTACTTCACCGGCAAGGTGTGACCGGACGAGAGTCATCACGATCCCGTCGACACGGCCCACAGGGGTCCGGCGGTGAACTAAGCTCCGGAGCGCAGTTCACCGCCGGTTGATCGCCTTCCTCCTCGTGGTTCGGGCTCCGGCCTTCCGAGTCCGGACCACGAGGAACTTCGTCGTTTCCCGCTCGGGTTCGCGTCGGCCGAAGCACGCGAACGACTGGGCGAGCGGGAAGCACCCGACCGAAGAGAACCCCGCGGAAACGGCCGAGCCGGCCCGGGGCTTCCGAGCCACCGAGCCGACGACTTCCGGTGCGCGGGGCGCGGACCGGCTCCGCCTTACTGCTCCCCGGAACGCCCCCGCCGCTCACGCAGCTTGCGCAGCGCCTCGTCCAGCAGCTCCATGCCGTCGGCGTCGCTGCGCCGTTCCTTCACGTAGGCGAAATGACTCTTGTACGGCTCGGTGCGCTTCGGGGCGGGAGGATTGTCCCGGTCCCGGCCGGCCGGAAGACCGCACCGCGTGCACTCCCAGGTGTCCGGAACGTGGGCGTCCACGGCGAACGCGGGACGAACCCGGTGACCGTTGTCGCACCAGTACTCCACCTGCTGGCGCGGGGCGGACTCACCGCGCTCCACGTCCCCGCTGATCGTTCCGGAACCGAGCCGCATGCCCCGTATCGCATTCCCGTCGGTCAACAGCTTTCACCCACCGTCCCACCATCGAACGAAACGGACACCGGGTGGACCGGGCCGCAGATCACCGTGGCCGGGCACCCGCGATGCCCGGCCACGTGCCGTCAGGCTCCCATTTTGATCAGCAGGCCGGTTCCCACGATCGAGATCACCCACAGGGCGATGACGAACAGCGTCATCCTGTCCAGGTTCTTCTCCGCGACGCTGGACCCGGCCAGGTTGGACTGCATCCCGCCGCCGAACAGCGAGGACAGCCCACCGCCCTTCGCCCGGTGCAGCAGTACGAGCAGCACCAGCATGACGCTGGTCACCAGGACCATGATCTGCAGCAAAAGTGTCATAACGTCCTCGTTCACACCACGGTTCGCGGCAAGCCTACCGAACGGACGGGCGGCTGTGGGCCACCGTTCGTATCAGCACCCTCACAACGGGCCCACGGCGGGTGCCCCGCGCGAACCGGAGAAGTCGTGTCCGTGGTGGGCGGGCGACCACCCACCACGGAGCCCGTCACGGCAGCGGTCCGCCCGCCGCCAAGGCGCTCATCTTGGCGAACTCGTCACCGTTGAGGCTGGCACCACCGACCAGCGCGCCGTCGATGTCGTTCTGGTCGAGCAGCTCGGAGACATTGCTGGACTTGACCGAGCCCCCGTAGAGCACCCGCACCTGTTCGGCGACCTCGGAACCGTACTTGTCGGTCAGCGCCGTGCGCAGCGCCCCGCAGACCTCCTGGGCGTCCTCGGCGGTGGCCACCTTCCCGGTGCCGATGGCCCACACAGGCTCGTAGGCGATCACGCTGCGGGCCACCTGCTCCTGGCGGAGCCCCTTCAGCCCTTCGAGGAGCTGGTTGGTGCAGTGCTGCACGTGCGCACCGGACTCCCGCACCTGCAGGGACTCGCCCACGCACAGGATCGGGGCCATCTCGTGCTTGAGCACGGCCCGCACCTTCCTGTTGACGAGCTCGTCGGTCTCGGCGTGGTACTCCCTGCGCTCGGAGTGGCCCACCACCACGTAGGCGCAGCCGAGCTTGGCCAGCATGGGCGCCGAGACGTCGCCGGTGTAGGCCCCCGAGTCGTGCGGGGAGACGTCCTGGGCCCCGTGCCGGAGCAGCAGCTTGTCCCCGTCGATCAGGGTCTGCACGCTGCGCAGGTCGGTGAACGGGGGAAGCACCGCCACCTCGACCCGGTCGAAGTACTTCTCCGGCAGGGCGAAGGCGATCTTCTGCACCAGCGCGATCGCCTCGAGGTGGTTGAGGTTCATCTTCCAGTTGCCCGCGAGCAACGGTTGTCGGGCCATGATCAGACCTCACCTTCCAGGACGGACACGCCGGGGAGCCGCTTGCCCTCCAGGAACTCGAGCGAAGCTCCTCCCCCGGTGGAGATGTGCGAGAACCGCTGCTCGTCCAGCCCGAGCGTGCGCACCGCGGCGGCCGAGTCCCCACCGCCGACGACGCTGAACGCCTCGGACTCGGCGATCGCCCGGGCCACCCCGCGGGTGCCCTCCGCGAAGGTGGGGAACTCGAACACGCCCATGGGGCCGTTCCAGAACACGGTGCGGGCCGAGCCGAGGATCTCGGCGTAGCGCTCCACACTGCGCGGGCCGACGTCCAGGCCCTGCCAGCCCGCCGGCACGGCGTCGGCCGGAACCACCTGGGTGTTCGCGTCGTCGGCGAACCGGTCGGCCACCACCACGTCCACCGGCAGCACCAGCTTGTCGCCGTGCTCGTCCAGCAGCCGCTTGGTGGTGGAGATCTGGTCCTGCTGCAACAGCGAGTCCCCGACCTGGTTGCCCTGGGCGGCCAGGAAGGTGTAGGCCATACCGCCACCGATGACCAGGCTGTCCACCTTCGGCAGCAGCGCGTTGATGACCCCGAGCTTGTCCGAGACCTTGGATCCGCCGAGCACCACCACGTAGGGACGGTGCGGGTCGCCGGTCAACGTGCGCAGCACCTCGACCTCGTCGAGCACCAGCCCGCCCGCGTAGGAGGGCAGCCTGGTGGCCACGTCGTAGACCGAGGCCTGCTTGCGGTGCACCACACCGAACCCGTCCGAGACGAACGCGGCCGAGTCCCCGACGAGCTCGACGAGACGGTCGGCCAGCTCGCCGCGCTCGGCGTCGTCCTTGCTCGTCTCCCTGGGGTCGAAACGCACGTTCTGCAGCAGCGCCACCCGCCCCTCGGCCAGACCTCCGACCACCTCGTGCGCCGAGGGACCGACCACGTCCTCGGCCAGGGCGACCTCGGAGCCCAGCAGCTGTCCGAGCCTGCGGGCCACCGGGGCCAGCGAGTACCGGGAGTCCGGAGCGCCCTCGGGCCTGCCGAGATGGGCGGTGACGACCACGCGCGCCCCGGCCGAGGTCAACTTCTCGATCGTCGGGAGCGCGGCACGCACCCTGCCGTCGTCGGTGATGGTTTCGCCGTCCAGCGGGACGTTCAGATCGGTACGCACCAGCACGTACCTGCCCCGAACCCCCTCGCCCAGCACGTCGTCGAGATTCTTCACGCTGTGGCTCCTCGCCAAGGGGATACACCGTCGATGGATTGCAGTGCTTGCACGGACGTCCCCGTGGCCGGAACGCCCGTGGTCGGACTCACGCGGCCCCGGGCGCCGCCCGGGGCCGGGGTCCACCCGTCGGGATCGTCTCCGCGACCCCGACACGGGCGCTCAGGAGAGCCTGGAACCGACGAGGTTGACCACGTCCACCAGTCGGTTGGAGTAGCCCCACTCGTTGTCGTACCAGCCGACGATCTTCACCTGGTTGCCGATCACCTTGGTCAGCGGCGCGTCGAAGATGGTCGAGGCCGGGTCACCCTCGATGTCGCTGGACACGATCGGGTCCTCGCTGTAGCGGAGCACGCCCTTGAGCGGGCCCTGCTCGGCGGCGGCCCGGAACGCCTCGTTGACCTGCTCCTCGGTGACGCTGGAGTTCAGCGTCGCGGTCAGGTCGGTGACCGAGCCGGTCGGGACCGGCACGCGCATGGCGTAGCCGTCCAGCTTGCCGTTGAGCTCGGGCAGCACCAGTCCGATCGCCTTGGCCGCGCCGGTGCTGGTGGGGATCACGTTGACGGCGGCGGCCCGCGCCCTGCGCAGGTCCTTGTGCGGAGCGTCCTGCAGGTTCTGGTCGGCGGTGTAGGCGTGCACCGTGGTCATCTGGCCGTACTCGATGCCGAAGTTGTCGTGCAGCACCTTGGCCATCGGGGCCAGGCAGTTGGTGGTGCACGAGGCGTTGGACAGCACGGTCTGCGAGCCGTCGTAGGCCTCGTCGTTGACGCCGAGCACCAGGGTCAGGTCCTCGCCCTTGGCCGGGGCGGAGACCAGGACCTTCTTCGCGCCTCCCTGGTCCACGTGCTTGCGGGCGTCCTCGGCCTTGGTGAACAGGCCGGTGGACTCGACGACGACGTCGACCCCCAGGTCCGACCAGGGCAGCTTGCCGGGATCTTTCTCGGCGAGGATCCTGATGGTCTTGTCGCCGACCCTGATCCCGTCGTCGACCACGGTGACCTCTTCGGAAAGCTGGCCGAGCACGCTGTCGTACTTGAGCAGGTGCGCCATGGTCGCCACGTCGCCCAGGTCATTCGCGGCCACGACCTCGATGTCGTGCTTGCTGGCGAGTGCCGCGCGCCAGAAGTTGCGTCCGATCCGGCCGAAGCCGTTGATACCTACGCGAACGGTCACGCCGATCTCTCCTCGCGACTTACCGTGCCGAATCATCGGCAGGTGGCGGTTGTATGGACTCGCCACAGACCCTATCTCCCACGGACGGCCGTGCGCGCATAGGGAGAGCACCACAACATCGGGAAGCCGCCCTCCCCACGGAGGGGAAACCGCCGGGCACGGACGTTGTCGGACGCGGAGTCCCCCGCGTTCCGTGCGGATGGTGGCCGGTTCCCACCCCGCGGGATCCCGCTGCGGGCGATTTCTCACCCGGAGAGGCGAGCCGTGGCCACCTCCCGACCATCGGTCGCGACGGGCGAACGCGAAAAAGCCGCCGGAAAAGCGGACTTTCCCGGCGGCCTCGGCAGCGTGGTTTCAGCCCGCCTGCTCCTCACCGAGCATTCCGTCGACCCCGGACTCCAGCAGTTCCGCGGTGACGGCGGACTCGGTGTCCGGCAGGTTCAGCTCGCGGGCCCGCTTGTCCGCCATGGCCAACAGCCGCCGGATCCGCCCGGCCACGGCGTCCTTGGTCATCGGTGGATCCGCCAGCTGGCCCAGCTCCTCCAGGGAGGCCTGCCGGTGGGCGAGCCTGAGTTTGCCCGCCACCAGCAGGTGCTCGGGCACCGAGCTGCCGAGCAGCTCCAGCCCGCGTTCCACGCGGGCCGCCGAGGCCACGGCCGCCCGGGCCGAGCGGCGCAGGTTGGCGTCGTCGAAGTTGGCCAGCCTGTTGGCCGTGGCGCGCACCTCGCGCCGCACCCGGCGCTCCTCCCAGGTCATCACGCTGTTGTGGGCCCCGAGCCGCGTCAACAGGGCGCCGATGGCGTCCCCGTCGCGCACCACCACCCGGTCGGTGCCCCGCACCTCCCGGGAGCGGGCCTGGACGTCGAGCCTGCGTGCGGCACCGACCAGGGCCAGCGCCGCCTCCGGCCCCGGGCAGGTGACCTCCAGCGCCGAGGAGCGCCCCGGTTCGGTCAGCGAGCCGTGGGCGAGGAAGGCCCCGCGCCACGCCGCCTCGGCATCGCAGACACCTCCCGAGACCACCTGGGAGGGGAGCCCGCGCACCGGCCGCCCCCTGGGGTCGAGCAGCCCGGTCTGTCTGGCCAGCCCGTCCCCCTCGCGTACCACACGCACCACGTAGCGGGTTCCCTTGCGCAACCCGCCCGAGGTGATCACGTGCACGTCGGAGTGATACCCGTACAGCTCGTGCAGCTCCCGACGCAGTCTGCGCGCGGTGGAGCCCGAGTCGAGCTCGGCCTCCACCACGATCCGTCCCCCGACGAGATGCAGCCCGCCCGCGAAACGCAACAGCGAGGACACCTCGGCTCTGCGGCAGCAGGCCTTGGTGGTGGGCAGCCTGCTCAGTTCGTCCTTGACCGCCGCGGTCATCGCCACCGGTCCGTCCTCCTCTCCAGTGCGGCTGTCAGGCTCGCCGCGAGAGCATCCGGTTCGTGTCGTCCCGAAGCCGTCGTGGCGGCGACCCGATCAAGCAAAGTCTGCGCACCAAGTTCGGCCGCCGCAGCACGAAGTCGATCGGGAGTGGGAACGGCGTCGGTGTCGGCCAGTACCGCGTCCACCCGCAGTTTCGGGGCGTGTTCGGCGATCACGTCGAGATGCTGCTCGGGGGAGAAATCCGCAGTTTCACCCGGTTGCGGGACAAGATTGAGTACCACGATCCGCTGAGCGGTGGTGGTCACCAAGGCCTCGCGCAGCTCCGGGACGAGCAGGTGCGGCAGCACACTGGTGAACCACGAACCGGGCCCCAACAGCACCACGTCGGCGTCGAGCACAGCCCGCACCGCCTCCGGCGCCGCGCGCGGTGGGTGTGCCTGCCCGTTGACGGCGGTCAGCCGCACCCGCTTGACCCGCCCGGGAGTGCTGGCGATGGCCACCTGCCCCCGGATGGTGCGTACCGCGTCCCGGTCCTCGTCCAGTCCGACGACCTCGGCCTCCATGTCCAGCGGTTCGAGCGACATGGGCAGCACCCGTCCCTGCACGCCGAGCAGTTCGCACGCCCGGTCCAGCACGGCTATCGGATCGCCGAGCACCTCCAGCAGACCGGCGAACACCAGGTTTCCCACGGCGTGTCCCGCCAGCGCCCCGTTGCCGCCGAAGCGGTGTTCGAACAACCGGGCCCAGACCCGCTCGGAGTCCCGTTCGGAAGCCAGCGCCGACAGGGCCTTGCGCAGGTCACCGGGTGGCAGCATCCCCAGCTCCCGACGCAGTCGGCCGGAGGAGCCCCCGTCGTCGGCCACGGTCACCACGGCGGTGATGTCGGTGGTGACGCGTCGCAGCGCCGCGAGACTCATCTGGAGACCGTGCCCCCCGCCGAGGGCCACCGCGCGCAACGGGCGGGGAGTCCCCGCGGACTCCCCCGACACCGGGGCACTCATTCGCGCCCCAGATCACGGTGAACGGTCTTGACCGTCAACCCCTCCTCCTCGGAAAGTCGTCTCGCCAGTTCCTCGGCCAGCACCACGCTGCGGTGCTTGCCGCCGGTGCACCCCATGGCCAGGGTCAGGTAGCGCTTGCCCTCACGCTGGTAGCCGGTGCCGACCAGGCGCAGCAGACGCTGGTAGTTGCCGAGGAACTCCTCGGCCCCCTCCTGGCCGAGCACGTAGTTGCGCACCTCCTCGGCCGTGCCGTTGAAGTCCCGCAGCTCCGGGATCCAGAACGGGTTCGGCAGGAAGCGGCAGTCCATCACCAGATCCGCGTCCATCGGCAGGCCGTACTTGTACCCGAAGGAGAGCACGGTGACCCTCGTCCGGGTGGAGGCCTCGGTACCGAAGGCGTCCTCGATCTTGGCGCGCAACTGGTGCACCGACAGTCCGGTGGTGTCCAGCACCAGGTCCGCCTCCGCGCGGAGCTTGGCGAGCAGGGAGCGCTCGGCCGCGATGCCGTCGGCGAGCCTGCCCTCCCCCTGCAACGGATGGCCGCGCCGGACCTGCTCGAAGCGCCGCACCAACACCTCGTCGGTGGCTTCGAGGAACAGCACCCTCGGCTTGTAGCCACGCGCGTCCAGGTCCTTGATCACCGCGCCGAGGTCCTCGGTGAAGGCCCGGCTGCGCACGTCCATCACCACCGCGACCCTGGTGATCGCGTCGCTGGAACGCGCCCCCAGCTCCACCATCGTCGAGATCAGCTCCGGAGGCAGGTTGTCCACCACGAACCACCCGAGATCCTCCAGGCACTTCGCGGCGGTGCTCCGTCCGGCCCCGGACAGCCCGCTGACGACCGCGACCTCCATGCCCGTCTTCTCCTCGGTCACTGCTCAACCCCCTGAATACCGTTCTCCCCCGTCGTGTTCCGGCCCCGCTGCCGGAACCGTCCCGTCGGGATCCTCCGACGGAACCGTGTCCTGTCGAAAGCCGCTCCCGTCCCCGGAATCGGCCTCGTCGCGGTCACCGCCCAACGCCCGGTGCACCGTCTCCGCGGTGCGCCGACCGAAACCGGGCACGGCCGCTATCTCCTCCACCGTGGCACGCCGGATCGCGCGCACCGACCCGAAGTGGGTGAGCAGGGCCTTCTTGCGGGTCTGACCGAGCCCCGGGATCCCGTCGAGCTCGGAGGCGCTCACCCGTTCGGAGCGTTTCCTGCGGTGGTAGCTGACCGCGAAGCGGTGCGCCTCGTCACGCACCCGTTGCAGCAGGTACAGCCCCTCGCTGGTGCGAGGCAGGATCACCGGATCCGGCTCGGCCGGCAGCCACACCTCTTCCAGCCGTTTGGCCAGCCCCACCACGGCGACGTCGGTGATGCCGAGCTCGGCCAGTTCGTCGGCCGCCGCGTTGGCCTGCGGAGCCCCGCCGTCGACCACGAGCAGGTTCGGCGGGTAGGCGAACTTGCGCGGTTTGCCGGTCTCCGGGTCCACCCCGGCGTTGCCCGGATCCTGCGCGGCCTCGGCGGAGCCCTCCCCGGACGCTCCGCTCGTGGGGACCGCGTTCGTGGTCGCGTCCGGCCGCACCTGCCGGGGTGTCGGCCCCTCCAGGGAGTCGGCGCTCTCCCGGAGGTAGCGCTCGAACCTGCGACGCACCACCTCGGCCACGGCGGCGGTGTCCCCGCCCTCGGAACCCCCGCGCACCGCGAAGCGGCGGTACTCGGACTTGCGGGCCACCCCGTCCTCGAAGACGACCAGCGAGCCCACCACGTCGCTGCCCTGAACATGGCTGATGTCGACGCACTCGATGCGCAGCGGGGCGCTGTCCAGTCCGAGCGCCTCCTGCAACTCCTGCAGGGCGGCCGAACGCGCGCTGATGTCCCCGGCGCGCCGCAGCTTGTACTGGCGGAAAGCCTCCTCGGCGTTGCGGCGCACGGTCTCCAACAGGCTGCGCTTGTCCCCCCGCTGCGGGACCCGCAGCCGCACCCTGCTCCCCCGGAGCTCGCCGAGCCACTGCCCCACGGTCTCCGCGTCCTCGGGCAGTTCCGGAACCAGCACCTCACGCGGCACCGGCGATCCGCCGCCCGCGTCGGCCTGGTCGGCCAGGGCCGCCTGCTCGCCGTAGAACTGGGTGAGGAACTGTTCGACCAGCTCGGCCGTGTCGGTGCGCTCGACCTTGTCGATGACCCAGCCGCGCTGGCCGCGCACCCGTCCGCCCCGCACGTGGAAGACCTGCACGGCCGCGGCCAGCTCGTCCTCGGCGAAGGCCGCCACGTCCGCGTCGGTGCCGTCGCCGAGCACCACGGCCTGCTTCTCCATCGCGTGCCGGAGCGCCTCCAGGTCGTCCCGCAGCCGGGCGGCGCGCTCGAACTCGAGCTCGGCGGAGGCCTCCTCCATCCGCTGTCGCAGTCTGCGCATCATCGCGTCGGTGCGCCCGGACAGGAAGTCGCAGAACTCGTCGACGATGCGGCGGTGCTCCTCGGCGTCGACCCGTCCCACGCAGGGCGCGGAGCACTTGTCGATGTAGCCCAGCAGGCACGGACGCCCGATCTGGGCGTGGCGCTTGAACACCCCGTTGGAGCAGGTCCGCGCGGGAAAGACCCGCAACAGCATGTCCAGGGTCTCCCGGATCGCCCAGGCGTGGGCGTAGGGGCCGAAGTAACGCACTCCCTTGCGCCGGGGGCCGCGGTAGACGTGCAGCCGGGGGAACTGCTCGTGCAGGGTCACGGCCAGCACCGGATAGGACTTGTCGTCGCGGTAGCGGACGTTGAAGCGGGGGTCGTACTCCTTGATCCAGGAGTACTCCAGCTGCAACGCCTCCACCTCGGTGTTGACCACGGTCCACCGCACGCCGGTGGCCGTGGTCACCATCTGTCGGGTGCGCGGGTGCAGCGCGGACAGGTCGGCGAAGTAGGAGGCGAGCCTGCTGCGCAGGTTCTTCGCCTTCCCGACGTAGATGACCCGCCCGTCGCCGTCGTGGAAGCGGTACACGCCGGGCGAGGTCGGGATGGTTCCCGGAGCTGGTCGGTAGGTGGACGGATCGGCCACGCCCCCAGCCTACGTGCGCCACCGACGGGGTTGACCAAGACGGTGCTCGGCGCGGTCGGGGCCGGGCACCGCCGTCGAACGGCTCACCGCCTCGGCGGCCGGTAGTTCTCGATCCGCCGCAGCAGGGACCGGATGCGCAGGGCGTACAACGGGGACAGCGCGTAGCCGGGGTAGCTGGCGAACCAGCTGGCGCTGCCCAGGCTGACCGCGTCGGCCCCCGCCCAGAAGTACTCGCGGCAGTCGTCGAAGTCACGGACGCCGCCTGTGGCGATGACGGGCAGGGTCACCCCCGCGTTGCGTAGCTCGGAGACCACCCGCAGCCCCACCGGTTTGATCGCCCTGCCGGAGAGACCGCCGAACCCGTTGGCCAGCAGGGGGTCCCCGGTCTCCGGATCCAGCCGCAGCCCCTTGACGGTGTTGATCGCGGTCAGCGCGGACACCCCGTGCCGCGCGGCCAGCCGCGCGTGCTGGAGGTAGTCGTAGTCCGGCGAGAGCTTGAGGATGACCGGGTGGTCGCTGCGGGGCACGGCCTCGGCCAGCACCGACTCGATGATCGCGTTGAAGTCGAAGTTGACGTTGTGGCAGGAGACGTTGAACTCCACCGCCGCGATCTCCCCGGAGGGGACGGCGGCGTTGATCCGGTCCACCAGCGTGACGAACTCCTCGGCGGAGAAACCGCCGACCGAGATGATCGTGTTCTGTCCCCGGGTTCGGGGGTAGTAGTCCCGCAGGTAGGTGTCGATCCCCACGTTGCACCAGCCGAAGGCGTTCAACCACCCCCCGTCGACCCGTCGCAGCGCGCGGCCGTAGCGACGCAGCAGACCGGGAAGCTCCCGCAGCGACCACACGTCCTTGTTCGTGAAGTGCCCCTCCCGGGGTTCGACCGTCAGGGTCCGCGTGGTCACGGCCCCGAAACGCTCCAGGGGGACGAACTGCGAGATGGGGCTCATGCCGTAGGGAATGAACCGGGAGTTGGCCACGCCGTAGCCCAGCAGGCTGGAGGAGGTCACCAGACGGTTCCGCAGCTGTATGTCCCCCAACCGCACGTGCGGTCCCGCCGTCTCGTCGGCACGAACCAACCGCAGGTTGCGCTCCCGGGCCAAACTCACGATCTCTCCCCTCACCGCCTGCACGGCGACCGACTCGGTGTCGCGCTCATTCTCCCGCACCGCCGGGCCGCGGTCGGCACCACGGGTGACCGTCCGGCGGGAACCGCCGGGGACGGGGTCATTCGAGCTGCCCGATCTCCCGTCGCAGTTTCCGCAGTTCGCGCATGGCCAGCACGGCGCGCTCCCCGTCGAAGGCCTGGATCGCCGTGATCGGCTCGTACTCGTCGTCCGGCAGTTCCAGCCGGGCGCAGCTGGCCCCCTCGGGGAAACTGACCCCGCGCACCTCGGACCAGGGGTAGTACCGGGTGAGGATCGCGTTGCGCACCTCCACGCCGTGCTCGTCGGCGCGCAGCCTCGGGCGCAGGGTCAACAGGATGAGCCCGGCCAGTATCGCTCCGATCCCCGCCATCGCGACCTGGTCCGAGACGGTGAGCAGCACACCGTTGGCGGTGCGGCGCAGCATCAACGCGGCGATGCCGCAGACCACGAACACCACGCTCGCGGCCGGGATCGCCACCTTGCGCACCCGCACGGGGCGCGCCAGCACCACGTTGTCCGTCCCCGTGGAAGCCGTCACAGGAAACCCCGTTCGCTGCTGTAGTCGCCGCGAAGCTCCCGCAGCACCAACGCCGTCTCCAGCGCCGCGCTCATGGCCTCGAATCCCTTGTCCTCGACCGAGTCCTCGAACCCGGCACGCTGCACGGCCTGTTCCCTGGTGTCCACCGTCAGCACCCCGTTGCCCACGGCCGTGGCCTCGTCCAGGGAGACCCGGCCCAGCCCCGAGGTGACCGACTCACAGACGTACTCGAAGTGCGGAGTTCCCCCGCGGATCACCACTCCCAGTGCCACGACCGCGTCGTGGTCGTGCGCCAGCTGCTGGCAGACCACGGGCAGTTCCATGGACCCGGGAACCCGCACCACCCGGGGTTCCGCCGTCCCGGCCTGCTCGGCCGCGTCCAGGGCCCGCCGCAGCATCCGGTCCACGAGCTCGGCGTGCCAGCGGATCGCCGCGACCGCGGGTCGAACGCCCGGGGCGTGCGGAACCCGCACACGCGGACTGCCCTCGCCGCTCATGCCGTCACCTCCGAGCCGTCCCCGAGCGAGGAGTCCTCACCGTCGTCCAGGTACTGGAGTTCGTGCCCCATCCGGTCGCGCTTGGTCCGCAGGTAGCGCAGGTTCTCCGCGTTCGGCCGGATCGGAAGGGGTTCCCTGCCCACGATACGCAGCCCGTGGCTTTCCAGCCCCACCCGCTTGTCCGGGTTGTTGGTCAACAGCCTCATGGAGCGGACCCCGAGGTCGGAGAGGATCTGTGCGCCCTGCCCGTAGTCCCGGCCGTCCACCGCCAGCCCCAGCTTGAGATTGGCGTCCACGGTGTCGGCACCGGCGTCCTGCAACTGGTAGGCCTGGAGTTTGTGCATCAGTCCGATGCCGCGGCCCTCGTGGCCGCGCATGTACAGCACCACGCCCCGGCCCGCCTCGGCCACCCTGGCCAGGGCTGCGTCCAGCTGGGGGCCGCAGTCGCAGCGCAACGAGCCGAGCACGTCCCCGGTCAGGCACTCCGAATGCACCCGCACCAGGATGTCCTCCCCGTCGCCGATCTCGCCGTAGACCAGCGCGAGGTGTTCGATGCCGTCCAGCAGGCTGTCGTAGCCGAAGGTGCGGAAGGTTCCGTGCTCGGTGGGGATGCGGGCCTCGGCGACCAGCTGGACCTGCTTCTCGAAGCGTCTGCGGTAGGCGATCAGGTCGGCGATGGTGATCAGCGCGAGATCGTGCTCGGAGGCGAACACCTCGAGTTCGTCGCGCTTGGCCATCTCGCCTTCGCTCTTCTCGCTGACGATCTCGCAGAGCACTCCCGCCGGGCGCAGCCCGGCGAGACGGGCCAGGTCCACCGCCGCCTCGGTGTGGCCGGAGCGCCGCAGCACTCCCCCCTCCCTGGCGCGCAGCGGGACCACGTGCCCCGGGCGGTTGAGGTCCTCGGCCGTGGAGTTCTCCGCGGCGAGCACGGTGATGGTGCGCGCCCGGTCGGCGGCGGATATCCCGGTTCCCACGCCTTCGGCGGCGTCGACGGTGACCGTGTAGGCGGTGCCGTGCAGGTCCTGGTTGGCGTGGTACATGGGAGGCAGGTTGAGCCGGTCGCAGTCCTGCCCGGTCAGCGCGGTGCACACGTATCCCGAGGTGTAGCGCACCATGAACGCGAGCAGCTCGGGGGTGGCCTTCTCCGCGGCGAAGATCAGGTCGCCCTCGTTCTCGCGGTCCTCGTCGTCGACGACGACCACCGGCCTGCCCGCCGCGATGTCGGCCAGCGCGCGGTCGATCTCGGCGAAACCCGCGTTGTTCACCTGCTGTGCACCCCCACCGCCGGGGTTCGACTCGTTCGAGCTCACCGCGATTACTCCCTGCCTTCCCCATTGTCCACCGCACCTGCCGTTCCGGTGCGGGCGAGCCGGTCGAGTTGGGGTCTCAGTAGTCGTTCCACGTGCTTGGCCAGCGCGTCGACCTCGATGTTGACCCGATCCCCTCGGGCGCGCAGGCCCAGCGTGGTCAGCTCGCGGGTGGTGGGGATCAGCGCCACGCTGAACTCGTCGTCACCGGCCTCGACCACGGTCAGCGACACGCCGTCGACGGTGACCGACCCCTTCTCCACCAGATAGACGCTCAGTCGTTCGGGCAGCGAGATCCTGGTGAGCCCCTCGTCGTCGGAGTCGACGACCGTGCCGGTGGCGTCCACGTGTCCCTGCACGAGGTGGCCGCCCAGCCGGTCCCCGAGCGCCATCGCGCGTTCCAGGTTCACCCGGTCGCCGACGTCCAGCCCTCCCAGCGTGGAGCGGCGCAGTGTCTCGTCGACCACGTCCACCGTGAACCGTTCCCGCGTGGTCTCGACGGCGGTCAGGCACACTCCGTTGACCGAGACCGAGTCCCCGTGGGCGAGGTCGGAGGTGACCGTCAAGGCACGCACGGCGAGCCGCGCGCCCCCGGGGACCGGATCGACAGCGGCGATCTCCCCGAGTTCCTCCACGATTCCGGTGAACACGTGACACCCTCCTTCGGGCGTTCCGTCGGCCTGGAGCGCTCACCTGAACGAGTGAACCGAGGCCACTGATTCCACTCTATCCTTCCACGGGAACAGCACTGATCCACACGTCCGGTCCACACATGGTGACCCGTTCGAAGTAAAAGCGCCATGCCTGGGAGAGGCTCACCACGCCCGCCTCGCCGAGCGCGGACCTGCCCGAACCGAGCAGTGCGGGAGCCACGAAGGCCTGCACCCGGTCGATCAGCCCGGCTCGCAGAAAAGCCCCGGCCAACGTGGGGCCACCCTCCAGGAAGACCTCGACCACGCCCCGTTCGGCCAGCACGCGCAGCGCCTCCCCGGGGTCCCGCCCGCGCAGCCGGAGGGTCTCCGCGGAGTCGTCGAACACCCTGGCCCCTGCCGGAAGCTCCCGGTCACCGAGCACCACCCGCAGCGGTTGGCGCCGGAGTGGGGCACCGGACTCGTCGCGCACCGTCAACCGCGGATCGTCGGCCTGCACCGTCCCCGTGCCCGCCAGCACCGCGTCGCAGCCTGCCCGAAGCCGGTGCACCTCGGCGCGGGACTCGGGGGAGCTGATCCACTGGCTGGTGCCGTCGACAGCGGCCGAACGCCCGTCGAGGCTGGCGGCGTACTTCCAGGTGACGTGCGGACGCCCGTTCCGGACGAAATGCAACCAACCACGCAACGCACCGGCCGAGACCTCCTCGGCGAGCACCCCGTCGGCCACGGCCACACCGGAGTTCGCCAGCTCCTCGGCTCCTCCCGCCGCGGACGGGTTGGGGTCCTCGACCGCGTACACCACCCGGGCCACCCCGGCCTCCCGCAGGGCCACGGCGCAGGAACCGGTCCTGCCCACGTGCGCGCAGGGTTCGAGAGTGACCACGGCGGTACCGCCCCGGGCCGACGAGCCCGCCTCGCGCAGCGCGACGACCTCGGCGTGCGGGCCGCCCGGCGGACGGGTGGCACCGCTTCCCACCACGGACCCAGCCTCGTCGAGGATCACGCATCCCACGGGAGGGTTCGGGCTCGTGCTTCCGCGCACCCGGTCGGCGAGCTCGGCGGCCCGGCGCATGGCCTCGACGATCCGGGGGGAGTGCGCCCACCGCGAGTCCGTCATCGGTGACCGTGGGCGAAGGCGTCCGCCGCCCGGGAACGCAGCTGTTCCACCGCGCGTTCGGGCTCGTCGGCGCCGTAGACGGCGGACCCGGCCACGAAGCAGTCCACACCGGCCTCGGCGGCCTGCTCGATCGTGTCGGCGTTGATCCCGCCGTCGATCTCGACGAGCAGGTTCAGGTGCCCGGTGTCCACCATCCGGCGCGCCGCGCGCACCTTGTCCAGCACCTCGGGCATGAACTTCTGCCCGCCGAAACCGGGCTCCACGGACATGACCAGCAGGGTGTCGTAGTGCCGGAGCAGGTCGGTGTACGGATCCAGCGGCGTGTTCGGCTTGATCGACAGCCCCGCGTTGGCTCCGGCCGCGTGCAGGTTCTTGGCCAGCGCGACCGGTTCGGCGGCTGCCTCGACGTGCACCGTGACGTTGTGCGCGCCCGCCTCGGCGTATCCCGGCGCCCACCGGTCGGGGTCCTCGATCATCAGATGGCAGTCGAGTGGTGTACCGGTGTTGCGCAGCAACGACTCCACCACCGGCAACCCCAGGGTGAGGTTGGGAACGAAATGCGCGTCCATGACGTCGACGTGCAGCCAGTCGGCACCCCGACCCGGTCCTCCGACGGCGGCCATCTCCTCGGCCAGCCGCGCGAAGTCCGCGGACAGGATGGACGGCGCGATCATGGGCTGATTCGACACAATGGGATGATAGCTCCCCCGATGCGGTCATCCCGCACTGTCCCGCAGCGTTGCGGCGGGAGGGCCGTCCACACCAACGGCCCCGGCGGAAGGAACACCCCGCCGGGGGCCGGAAACCCGCACCCCTCCCGGGAAAGGAGCAACGCCTTGCCCCTCCGCACACTCCCGAGCGGACTCACCCGAAGGCTCTTCCGACTGCCGGTGCACCTGTACCGCCGCAACCTGGGGCGGCTGCTCGGGAACCGCTTCGTCTACCTCGTGCACCGGGGCCGCAGGAGCGGCCTCCCCCGCGAGACGGTGCTGGAGGTCGTACGTCACCGCGAGCGAACCGACGAGGTGACGGTGGTGTCCGGCTGGGGACGGTCGTCGAACTGGTACCGCAACATCACCGCCGAGCCGGCCCTGGAGATCCGCATCGGCGGGCGACGGCACGTCCGGCCGCACCAGCGGGTGCTGGAGGAGTCCGAGACCGCCGAGCTGCTGGAGGAGTACGTGGCACGGCACCCGTACGCGGCGAGAGTCCTGGCCCGTCTCACCGACTGGCCGCTGCTGACCCCGCAAGGGCGGGCGGAGCTGTCCCGACAGCTGCCCGCCGTGTCCTTCCTGCCGCGTGCCGACGAGGCGCCGTCCCCACGCGAACCGGACTCCCGAGGAGACGGGTGAACGGCCCCGACACGCCGGCCGCCGTGCCCGTCTCCCCGGACGGGCCGCTACCTCCCGCCGCGGGCGCGACGCCGGATCAGCAGGTACGCCAGCACCAGCACCCCCACGAACGGCAGTCCCGCCTTCCAGGCCATCGCGAACTGCGGGGTGAACGGGGTGGTCAGCAGCACCGCCAGCACGAAGGCCATGGCCAACACGGTGGTCACCGGCGCCCCCGGCAACCGGACCGGAGAGGCGGGCAACCCCGCCGCCGCCCTGCGACGTCGGAAGGCGAGCTGGCTGGCGAAGATGATCAGCCAGGTCAGCAGTGCCCCGAACAGGGCCATCCCCAGCAGCACCGGGAACGCGGTGGCGGGGGCCAACGCGGACACCGCGGCGGCCAGCGCGAGACCGGCCGCGGACAGCACCAGCGACCGACGCGGCGTGCCCTGGCGACTCAACCCGGCGAACCAACGCGGGGCGTAGCCGTCCCTGGCCAACGAGTACGTCATCCGCGAGGTGACGTAGAGGTTCGTGTTCATCGCGGACAGGGCGGCCGTGAGCACGACGAAGTTCATCACCCCCGCCGCAGCGGGCACTCCGGCGGCGTCGAACAACCGCACGAACGGACTCTGTGTCAGCTCCTCGCCGGTGGAGACACTGTTCCACGGCAGGATGGACACGATCACGAACATGCCCAGCAGGTAGAACAGCGCCAGCCGCAGCACCATGCCACGGGCCGCCCGGGGCACGTCCCTGGTGGGGTTGCGCGACTCGGAGGCGGTCACCGACACCGCCTCGGTGCCCAGGTAGGAGAAGGTGACCACGGTCAGCGCCAGCCACACCGCCCCGATGCCGTTCGGCAGGAAACCGCCGTGCTCGGTCAGGGCTCCGGTTCCCGTGGCGGGTTCACCGGGAAGGCCGAAGAAGATGGCGACCAGCCCCAAGCCCACGAACACCACGATGGTCACGACCTTGATCATGGCGAACCAGTACTCGAACTCGCCGAAGTAGCGCACGGCCGAGGCGTTGACCGCGAGCATGATCGCCGAGAAGGCGACCACCGGCGCCCACAGCGGGATCTCGGGATACCAGAAGCGGAAGTAGATTCCCGCCGCGACGACCTCACTGCCGATGTTGACCACCTGGGCGGCCCAGTAGATCCACCGCTGCACGAACCCGGCCATGCCGCCGAGATAGCGGTGCGCGATGGCCCCGAAGCCGCCGGCCTCGGGATGGACCACCATCATCTCGGCCAGCGCGTACGCCAGCGCCAGCGCCACCAGCGCCGCGACGGCGTAGGCGAGGAGTACGGCGGGACCCGCGATCGATATCGCCAACCCGGACCCGAGGAAGAGCCCGGTGCCGATCGCCCCGCCCACGGCGATCATGCCGACCTGTCTGCTGCTGAGATCCCTGCGTAAGCCGCTTTCGCGTTCCCGCACCCGCTCGTGTTCCACCCCGGGGCCCTCTCTCGGTCACTCCACTGTCCGAAAAACGCCAGTCAACCCTAGGCATGTCCTCCCAAAGGGTGACAACGTGGTGGAGTCGGGGTTTCCGGTGGTCAGACGGGGCGCACCCCCACGCGGGGCGGCAAGCCCGGTCCCGCTGCCCGGGTCGGGACACTACGCCCCGATGTCCTCGTTCCACAGTCCGGGAGAGGCGGCGATGAACTCGCCCATCATGCGCATGCACTCGGCGTCGTCGAGCAGGACCACCTCCACACCGTTCTCGGCCAGCCAGTCGTGACCGCCGCAGAAGTTCCTGGCCTCGCCGATCACGACCCGTCCGATGCCGAACTGGCGCACCAGCCCGCTGCAGAACCAGCACGGGGACAGGGTGGTGACCATCGTCGTGTCACCGTAGTCCCGCAGTCTGCCCGCGGCGCGGAAAGCACTCGTCTCCGCGTGCGCGGTGGGATCACCGTCCTGCACCCGTCGGTTGCGTCCCCGCCCGAGGATCTCCCCCCGGGAGTCGACGAGGGCGGCCCCGACGGGAACACCGCCCTCGCGCGCCCCGAGGGCGGCCTGCTCCGCCGCCACCGCCAACCAGCGCCGGTACTCGCGCAGCCTGCTCCGGTGATCCATCGGCTCCACCCTCCACGTTCGACATGCCCCGCCCGGCCACGCCGTCACGGCAGTCCGCCGAACGCGACGACGAATCAGCCCGGCAGGGAGATCTCCACCGGTGTGCCGTGTTCCACGCTGCGGCTGACGGTGCACTTCCGGGCGATGGCGCGTTCGACGGCCTCGACCAGTTTCGCACGCTCCGTCACGTCGCCCACCCCGGAAAGGTCCACGTCGAAGGACAGCCGCACGGAGCCGAACCGGTCGGGATCCCGCTCGTCGAGCTCCCGGTCGGCGTGCACCGTGACCGGGGCCCGCTGCCCCAGTCTCCTGGTCAGCAGGTTCTCGCTCGTCAGCTGGGCACAGCCGGCGATCGCGGCCAGCAGCAGTTCTCCCGGGGTGAAACCGTCCTCCGCGTCCTCGTGGGCGATCGTCACCCGACCACCACGGTCGTTGGACGCGGTGAACGTGGAGCTTCCTGTCCTGGTCACCGTCACGGGAGTGGACACCGTACGCACCTCCGAATCCGCCAGCGGGTACTTCTCGACAACGTCTTCCGGACGCCGTGGGCACCGGGTCGACAACGACCTGGGTCGGGCTCAGACCCGCAGCAGGGCGCAGAACATCGCGTCCGTTCCGTGCCGGTGCGGCCACAACTGCACGAAGGGCCCCTCCCCGAGGTCGGGAACACCGGGGAAGCAGGCACGGGCGTCCAACTCCCGCGCGTCCGTCTGTCGGAGGACGTCGTTCACCACACCGGTGGTCTCCTCCGGATGCGGAGAGCAGACCACATAGGCCACCACCCCTCCCGGACGGGTCACCGTGAGCGCGGCACGCAGCAGCTCCCGCTGCAACCGTACGAGCTCCTCGACGTCCTCGGGCCCCCTGCGCCACCGGGACTCCGGTCTGCGCCGCAGCGCGCCCAGGCCGGTGCAGGGAGCGTCCACCAGCACGCGGTCGTAGGAGTCGGGGGCGCCGAAGTCGCGCCCGTCGGCGACCCGCACGGTGACCGAGAGCCCCTGGGTGGCCGAGGTGACCAGTTCGGCACGGTGCTCGGCCTGCTCCACCGCGTCCAGCGTGCCGCCGTCCAGGGTCACCAGCGCGCCGAGCAGATTGGCCTTGCCTCCCGGCCCCGCGCACAGGTCCAACCAGCGGGTGTCCGAACCCTCGATCTCCGGGTGGGTCAGCGCCAACGCGGCCAGCTGGCTTCCCTCGTCCTGGACGGCGGCGAAGCCCTCCCGCACCGCCTCCAACTGTCCGGGGTCCCCGGAACCGGCTTCGAGGTGCACCCCGTAGGGGGAGTAGGGAGCGGGATCGCCGCCGGTGACGGCGGCCAGCTCGTCCGCGCTGATCTCACCGGGACGTGCGGCCAGGTGCACGGCGGGGCGTTCGTCGTCGGCGGCCAGCGCCGCGTCCAGCTCCGCTGTGCCGCCGAGCGCGTCGGCGAAGGCACGGGCGATCCACCGAGGATGGGCGTGCCGGAAAGCCGCGTGTCCCACCGGGTCCTCGTCCGGGTCCGGGGCGAGTCTGCTGACCCACTCCGCCTCGGTCCGCTCCCCGACTCTCCGCAACACCGCGTTGGCGAAACCGGCCAGTCTGGAGCCACTGTTGGTTCGTACCAGCTCCACAGTCGCCCCCACCGCCGCGTGTCCCGGTATCCGGGTGCGCAGCAACTGGTAGGTCCCCAGCCGCAGCGCGTCGAGCAGCAGCGGGTCGATGCGTTCCAGCGGCCGGTCGCTACAGTCGGCGATCACCGCGTCCAGCAGTCCCCGGGCCCGACAGGCCCCGTAGGCCAGTTCCGTGGCCAGGGCGGTGTCCCTGCCGGAGACGCGGTGCCGACGCAGCATCCCGGGCAACACCAGGTTGGCGTAGGCGTCCCGTTCCCGCACCGCGCGCAGTGTCTCCAGCGCGGCGGTGCGGGCGGGGTCCTCGACCGGGGGTTTGGCCCGTTCGGCACGCCTGCGGGGGGGACGGGAGTTCTTCGGCCGGGAGTTGTCCCGGCCACGTTCACGACTCACTTCAGCACGGTTCCTTGTTCGATGTTCACGCCACGTGCCCAGTCCGTGGCCGGCATACGTTTCTTGCCGTGCGCCTGCACCTCGCCGAGTCGCACGGGTCGCGTGGCGGTCCCGACCAGGACACGACGGCGCTGCACGACGATCTCACCCGGCCGCGGGTCCCCCACCGTCGAGGCGTCCTCGGCGAGAACCTCCACCGGGCCCAGTTTGAGGCGAGTGTCCCCCAGCCATGCCCAGGCCCCCGGATCCGGGGTGACGGAACGGATGGTCCGGTCGACGACGTGCGCCGGCAGGCCGAAGTCGACCTTGGCGTCGTCCACCGTCACTTTCGGGGCATAGCTCACTCCCTCGGTGGGCTGTGGCTCGGCACGGACGGTACCGTCCTCGATGGCATCCATCGTGGACACCAGCAGCCGGGCTCCCGACACCGACAGCTTCTCCAGCAGCGAGCCGCTGGTGTCGGTCGGCTCGACCCGTTCGGTGACCATGCCGAAGGTCGGTCCCGCGTCGAGTTCGGGAACGATGCGGAACGTCGTCGCCCCCGTGATGTCGTCACCGTGACGGATCGCTGCCTGTACCGGAGCCGCTCCCCGCCAGGCGGGCAACAACGAAAAGTGCAGATTGACCCATCCGTGCCGAGGGATCGACAGTGCCTGTTCCCGCAGCAAGGCCCCGTAGGCCACCACGGGACAGCAGTCCGGGGCCAGGGCGGCGAGCCGGTCCAGGAACTCCGGATCCGAGGCCCGTTCCGGAGTCAGCACCTCGACCCCGTACTCCTCGGCGCACTCGCGAACAGGAGAGGGAACCGTCCTGCGCCCCCGGCCCGCAGGAGCGTCCGGGCGGGTGACCACACCGACCACCTCGTGCCGGGATGCCAGCAGCTCGCGCAGGGCGGGAACGGCCGGAGCCGGTGTCCCCGCGAATACCAGACGCATGATCCAGTCCCTTCAGAACGACGAGTGCGGATCCTGTCCGACCACCACTCCGGAACCGTCGAACCAGGAAGCCGCGCGAATCGCACGAAACGCGCTGCCACGCTCCCGCTCGTCCAGCCGGTCCAGGAACAGTATCCCGTCGAGGTGGTCGACCTCGTGCTGCAGACACCGCGCCAACAGCTCGGAGCCACTCACCTCCACCGGTTCCCCGTACATGTTCCAGCCACGGGCGACCACGAACCGACGACGACGGCATCTGCGGAACAGCCCGGGCACGGACAGGCACCCCTCCGGCCCGTCCCGCGTTTCCTCCCCGGACCACCACAACGAGGGATTGACCAGATGACCCGCGTAACCGTCGCAATGGTACGTGAACACCCGCAGCGCCACGCCCAGCTGGGGAGCGGCGAGTCCGGCGCCGCCCCGTTCCTCCATGGTCTCCCACAGATCACGCACCAACGCCCGCAACCGCCGGTCGACATCGACGACCTCGACACTCGCCCGTCGCAGGGCCGGATCCCCGAACCTGCCGATCCGCCGGACAGTCACACGCTCCCCCGCCGTCAGAACGTTGTCGGCCAGTGTAGTACCCCCTCACGGAAGGAACGGGTCACCACACTCCCGGCGCGGGGAGTGTGGTGACCCGTTCCCGACAGGCCCCACAGCACGAGCGGAACCTCCCGCGAGGTCTCTCAGGGAGTGGCCGTCAGCGCCTCGGCCGTGTACCGGCAGGAGGGTGACCACAACAGGAACGAGTCGATCCCGTTCGCCCTGGTCGCCTCGATCTGCGCCCGAACCTTGTCCGGTCCGTAGTGCACCCCGAGACTGAAGTCCTGCAACCAGGGAATCACCTCGGCTCCCGTGCCCTCGACGGCGCGTTGCCAGTCCCGCAGGGAACGATTCACGATCTTGTACGGTTCGTTGTTCGGATCGGCCACGTCGTACTCACCGGCACCCCAGTGGGAGGGATAGATCATCGGGGCCACGTAGTCCACGTAGGAGGCGATTCTGGGAATGTTCTGCCCCACCGACTCGGGCCGGTTGACCGTGATTCCGAACACCGAAGCTCCGAGAAGAGTGTCGTGACCGCGAAGTCGGTCACGGGTCTGCTGCAGGAAACCCGCGATGCTCTCCGAGGGGGTCGAGTCCAAGCCGGTGAAACGCATACTGTCGATGTCACCGTCCGGCCTGCGGACGTAGTCGTAGAGGATGTCGTCGAAGCCGAGCCGGGCCGCCTCCTCTGCTATGTCGACGTTGTAGTCCCGAACCACCGGGTTGGCGAAGTTGGTGAACGAGTAGTCCCCGTAGCCACCGTTGTAGGGACCCCCGCCCGGGGTCTGCACCACGCGCTCCCGGTGGCCGGACTTCCAGGACGCCTCGGCCAGCACCGGGTCCTTGAAGGCGACCAGCCTGCCCACCACACGGACGCCGAGATCGTGCAGCTGCTCGACCGTCTTCCTCGCGTCGAAGTAGCCCTTGTCCGCGCCGATCCGCTCGGCCAGGGGCACCCCGGAGTCGTACTGGACCTCACCGCTCTCGTCCTTGAGGTCCAGTTCCACGGTGTCGATGCGCCCCTCGCGGGCCATCCGCAGCACCGGTTCGCGCAGCTGGTCGCTGGCCCAGGCCATGCCGCTCATGTGCACCGCGCGCATACCGGGGTGGTCCATCTCGACCCGCACCTCGGCGGAGGAGCTGTTGCCCGCCCGGTCCCCGGCCGTCACGGTGACCGTGGCCGGCGGGTCGTCGAGCTCCCTGCTGAACCGCCCGGATTCGTCGGGGCTGACCCGCTGGCCGGCGACCTCGATCCAGTCCGCCCCCCGGGCACGTCCCTCCACGGTCACCGGCGCGGAGAAGGACTCGCCGGTGACGCTGTCAGGGGTTTCCAGCTCCGGCGCGGTGGCGTCCACCGTGAAATCCCGTTGCAGGGTCCGGTTCCAGGGCAGCGAACCGGATCTCAGCTCGACCCGGAGCCGGTGCTCACCCTCGGAGAGCTCTCCGGGACGTAACACGGCCCCCTCGTCGTTCACGCTGACGGGGACGGGGTTTCCGTCGACCGTGGCGGTGATGTCCGTCGGGGACTCCGCCCGGACCTCGATCCCCTGCTCCGCCACGTCCGCCGGACGCACCGGGTGGTCGGGAAGACCGGACACTGTGGGCCGTTGCTCGTTCGTCAGATAAGCCACCCAGATTCCCCCGACCACGACGAGCAGCCCCGCCGCGCTCAGCAGAATCCTGAACCAGGAAGAACGGGAACGCCTGCGAGGGGGCCTCTCCGACTCCGTTCCGCCGGAAATGTTGATGTTGTCTTTTTCTTCTGGCGTCGGTTCAACCATCGTGTCACCTCACCTGAATCACCACGGTAAGCCGACGCCGTGCCGCTCGCAGATCGCGACAAAACGTCGTATTCCACGGTGACAGTGACCAACAATTCGGACAATGCCCGGCATGGAGTAACCAAAACCGGGCCAATGTTGTCTACAGTTCGGAATTCATGAGGGGTTCCCACCGAGCAAGACAGTCCACTCGTCACAGCATCCCGCGCCCGCGTGCGCTGCTCGCGCTGTCCGTCTCCGTCGGACTCCTGTTCGCCGGGGGCTGCGCCTCGCCCGGGAGTTCGGAGGCCGACCGCGCGGAGAGCTCCCGGCCGTCGACACCGGACTCCACACCCGCACCGTCCCCCACCACTCCGGCACCGTCCGAGGTGGGGGCCAACGAACTCGGGGAGATCCCCGTCCTGATGTACCACCGGATCACCCCCGAACCCACGAGCGTCTACGACCGCACCCCGCGACAGTTCCGCGCCGAACTGCGCAGACTGGCCGAGGAGGACTACGTCCCGGTGACCACCGCCGAGTACGCCACCGGGCGGATGGACGTTCCCGCGGGCAAACACCCGGTCGTGCTGACCTTCGACGACGCCGCGGAGAGCCAGTTCCGGCTGAACGAGGAGGGGGAACCGGCGGAGGACACGGCCGTGGCGATCCTTCGCGATGTGGCCGCCTCCCACGAGGACTTCCGCCCCGTGGCCTCCTTCTACATCACCAACCCACCGTTCGGTGGCGAACACGCCGAGCGGAAGCTGCGGTGGCTGCACGAACACGGGTTCGAACTCGGCAACCACACCCTGGACCACCCTACCCTGTCCACCGTCTCCGCCTCCGAGGTGACGCACCAGATCGCGGGGATGCGCCGCGAGATCCTCGACGCCGTCCCCGACGCCGAGGTGAGCACGTTCGCCCTGCCGCGCGGTGTCCATCCGGACAGCGAACAACTGGCCCGCAGCGGGGAGTCGCGGGGAACGCGCTACCACCACGACGCGGTGCTGCTGGTCGGAGCGCGTCCGGCACCCTCTCCCCACGCGGCCGGGTTCGACCCGCTGAACGTGCCCCGGATCCGTTCCCAGGGCGACTCCGGTTCCGGGGCGGAACTCGGCTCGACCGCCTGGCTGGACAAACTCGCCGCGGAGCCCTCCCGCAGGTACACATCGGACGGGGACCCCTCGGTGGTCTCCTACCCGGCCGACAGCTCGGTCACCCCGGCCACGGAGTCCGAGCGGGAGTTCAACGCCTACTGACCCGGCTCAGATCAGCTCCAGCGGATCCAGCCGGACCCGAACCGGGTCACCGCCGCTCCGGGCGTGCGCGGCCTGCGCCGTCCACAAGGCGTCCGCCAGGGCGCGCCCCTGTTGCCGGGGGGCGCGGACCAGGGCACGTTCGCGTGGCCCGGAGTCGGTGTCCTCCTCCAGTGGGACCGGCCCCAGCACCTCCGCCTCCTCGGGGAGTCGGATGCGCTCCAGCAGGGCGCTCACGGCCGAGGGGGAACCGTCCACCGAGGCGACCCGTTTCACGGGAGGGAACCCCAGCTCGTTCCGGGCGGCCAGCTCCACCGAGGCGTACCAGCGCGGATCCCACCGCACCAGGGCCTGCACCTGGGTGAACGAGGAGTCCGCCAGTACCACCACACGGCCACCCCGGTCGGCGGGGCGCACCAGGCTCGCCGCCGCCAGCCACAGCCGCAGTGCCTGCTCACCCGCCCGCAGCTCGGGGCGGGACAACAGGGCACGGGCGTCCAGCAACAACGCCGCCCCGTAGCCCCCCGCGACGGGAGGCTCGGCACCGGGAGTGGAGACCACCAGTGACGGACCGGACGGCACCCTGTCCAGGATCCGTCCCCCTCCCGAGGTGCGCACGACGACCCCGCTGAAGGCCCTTCCCAGTTCCTCGGCCGTGCGGCTGGCTCCCACCACGATCGCGCGCAGCCTGTCGGAGCCGCAGTTGTCGCAGCGGAAACCGGCCTCCCCGTGTCCGCACCAGCGGCAGGAGACCGGGGTGGCCCCCGTTCCGGGGCGTTCCGGCACGGCCAGCGGCCCACCGCAGTGCCGACACCGGGCGCGTTCCCGGCACCCCGCGCAGGCCAGGGCGGGCACATACCCCTTGCGGGGGACCTGCACGAGCACCGGCCGTTCCTCCCGCAGGGCGTTCCTGGCGGCTTCGAAGGCCACGGCCGGCAGACGCGCCGCCCGGGTGTCCGGATCCCGTTCCAGCTGGCGGTCGTCCTCGCCGACGGCGGTGACCCGGGGAGCCCGCGCGCGCACCGTGGGGCGCGGGGCCACGATCTCGCGGGCCCAGCCCGACTCCACCAGCAGACCGGCCTCGGCGGTCCGGGCGAACCCTCCGACGAGCAGCGCCGCGCCCGCCGCGTGGGAACGGTGGGTCAGCACGTCGCGGACGTGGGGATAGGGAGCCCGGGGGTAGGCGTGCAGCTCGTCCCCGTCGTCCCAGACGACCAGCAGACCGGGCTCGACCACCGGGGCGAACACGGCCGCCCGGGTTCCCACCACCGTGCGTACCTTCCCCCGGTGCACCGCCAGCCAGCGGCGGTACCGCTCGGCCGGATCCAACTCCCCGGACAGCGCCACGAAACGGCCCGCCCCCAGCAGCTCGGTGCAGGCTTCGCTCAGCCTGTCCAGATCGCGCTGGTCGGGAACCACCACCACCGTGCCCCGCCCCGCCGAGGCGGCCGTGGCGGCCAGCTCGGCCAGCCTCCTCGCCCAGTCCTCGCCGGGCAGCGCCTGCCAGACCGCGCGGGCGGGCCTGCCCGCGCGGACGGCCTCCAGGAAGGTCCGTCCGTTCTCGTACCCGCCCCATCCCGTGTGGGAGGGCGCGACGGGGGTGGAGGCGGCTTGACCGGCGGGCTCGTTCTCGGCCCCGGCGTGCCTGGGAGGAACGGCCAGGCTCACCACGTCGCTCATCGTCCCCGCGTAGCGGCGGGCCACAGCCCGAACCAGCTCCAGGGTCCGTCCGGACAGCACGGGCTCGGTGGAGACGACCCGCTGCAACCAGGACAGCCGGCCGGCGTACTCCGAGTCGGCCACCCGTTCGAGCAGGAAGCCGTCCAGCAGTCTGCCGTTGAACCGCACTCGGACACGACATCCCGGCACGGCCTCCGCGTCCCACCGCGCGGGGATCAGGTAGTCGAAGGGCCGGTCCAGGTGGTGCGGTGACACGTCGACGAGCACCCTCGCCACCGGCAGCTCGGCGGCGGGCACCCGGCTACCGCTCCGGGATCCCCCCCTGCCCCCCGCGGCTTTCGACCTCGACACGCGACCTCCCCCTCACCGGTACGGACCGGCGGGAACCCTACCGACTCCCCGCCCGTCCGCCGTCACGGCACACCACCCGGGCGGAGCGGCCCACGGGAACTCCTTAGGATGACCCGACGGTGGCGGTTGTCGGCCCCTGGAAAGGATCCGCGTGTTCCACGTCGTGTTCTACCACCCCGAGATCCCCGGAAACACCGGTAACGCCATCCGCATGGTGGCCGGGGCGGGCAGCACGCTGCATCTGATCGCCCCGCTGGGCTTCCGGGTCGACGACGCGGACCTGAGACGCGCCGGACTGGACTACCACGACAAGGCCGCCCTGCGGGTGCACGACACTCTGGAGGACGCCTGGGACGTGCTGGCTCCCCGGCGGGTGCTGGCCTTCACCACCCAGGCGCGGTGTTCCTACGAGACCGTCGGATACCAGCCGGGGGACGTGCTGCTCTTCGGCCCCGAGTCGGTGGGTCTGCCGGAGGAGGCACTGGACTCCGGGCCGGAGACCGTGCGGGTGCGCATTCCGATGCTTCCGGGGATCCGTTCGATGAACCTGGCCAACTCGGCCGCCGTCGCCGTCTACGAGGCCTGGCGGCAGCAGGGGTTCGCCATGCCCTGACTCCTCCCTTCGAGTGAGATCGGAGGCAACCACCTCCCGCGTCGCCGTGATCGGGTTGAATCGGCAGCGATCACGACGGATGAGGAGGACATCGTGCGCGGATTCCACCGAACGTGGCGCGGGCTGGTCGCGTTGGCCGTGGTCACGCTGCTCGGCCTGACGGGACCTTTCGGGGCGGCCGGAGCCACCCCGCCGGGAGAGCGGGAGACGGACCACTCCCCGAACCTCGGTGAACAGCTGCGGCGGCGGCTCGACGCCGTCCACGAGGCGGGGATGCCGGGCGTACAGGCGGCGGTACGCCACGGGAGTCGGAGCGCGGCCGAGGCCGCCGGGGTCGCCGACACCCGCACGGGACGGCCACTGCGGGCCGGTTTCCACCACAGGGTCGCCAGTGTCACCAAGACGTTCGTCGCCACCGCCGTGCTCCGTCAGGTCGAGCGGGGAAACGTGGAACTGGACGCGCCGGTGGGACGGTACCTGCCCGAGCTGGTACCCGGTGAGCGCGGACAGCGCGTCACCGTCCGCATGCTGCTGAACCACACCAGCGGCATCGCCGACTACGTCCGAGTGATCTTCGGCTCCTTCTACGAGAACTCCCCACGGGACCTGGACCGCAACAGGTTCCACTACCGCACCCCCGGGGAGCTGATCAGGATGGGTCTCGACCAACCCCCGACGAACGAACCGGGAGCGCGCTGGTCCTACTCCAACACCAACTACGTCCTCGCCGGCGAACTGCTCCGGAAGGTCACCGGGCAGTCGCCACAGCGCTACGTCACACGGGAGATCATCCGCCCGCTGGGCCTGCACGACACCTACTTCCCCGGTGCCAACCCGGTCATCGCCGGACCGCACAGCAAGGCCTACGAGGCCCTGCACCACGTACCGGAGCGGCGCGGCGAGTACAGCGTGTACAACATGACCTGGGCGGGTACCGCCGGAGCGCTGATCTCCACCCCGGAGGAGCTGAACCGGTTCTACCGGGCCCTGCTCGGAGGGAGGCTACTGAAGGAGGACACCCTCGCCGAGATGCGGCGCACCGTGGCGGTCCCGGACGTTCCCACGCTGCGCTACGGGCTGGGACTGATGCGCGTCGAGGCGGGCGACTGCGGTCCACTGTGGGGCCACGACGGCCAGACCTGGGGCATGGTCACCCTGTCCCTGCACAGCGCGGACGGAACCGACCAGCTGAGCTACGGGGTGAACCTGACCGACTACCAGCGGCTCGACGAGGACGGACAGCCACTGCCGCACCCGATCGACCGGGAGCTGGGCGCACTGCAGAACGAGGCGCTGTGCGGCGGCGACTCCACCAAGGTCACCACTCCGGAACCACTCGCCCCGACCCCGGCACGGGTCCGCTGATCCGGCACGCCGGGGCACGGCACCACACCCCGGCCCGCCCCGGCGTCCCACCGGACCGGCGGGAGCCTCAGAGCTCCGCCAGGGAGCGCAACGCCTCGGCCCGGTCGGTGCGTTCCCAGGGCAGGTCCACGTCCGTACGCCCGAAGTGCCCGTAGGCCGCCGTCGGCGCGTAGATCGGCCGCAACAGGTCCAGATCCCGCGTGATCGCCGCCGGACGCAGATCGAACACCTCGTTGATCGCCGCCTGGATCTTGACCGGATCCACGTTCTCCGTACCGAAGGTCTCCACGAACAGACCCACCGGCGCGGCCTTCCCGATCGCATAGGCCGTCTGCACCTCGATCCGGCTGGCCAACCCCGCGGCCACCGCGTTCTTGGCCACCCACCGGGTCGCATACGCCGCCGAACGGTCCACCTTCGACGGGTCCTTACCCGAGAACGCGCCACCACCGTGCCGGGCCATACCCCCGTAGGTGTCCACGATGATCTTACGACCCGTCAGACCACAGTCCCCCATCGGACCACCCGTGACGAACCGACCCGTCGGATTCACCAACAGGCGGGTGTCGGAGGCCTCCAGGGAGAGATCGGACAGTTCCGGAGCGACCACGTGCCGGTGCACGTCGGAGGCGACCTGCTCGTCCGGGTCCACCTCCTCGGAGTGCTGGGTGGAGACCACCACGGTGTCCAGCTTGACCGGCTGGTCCCCCGCGTACTCGACCGTGACCTGGGTCTTGCCGTCCGGGCGGAGATAGGGCAACGTGCCGGACTGCCGCGCACGGGTCAACCCCCGGGAGAGCCGGTGGGCCAGGGCGATCGGCAGCGGCATCAGCTCGGGGGTGTCGTCACACGCGTAACCGAACATCAGCCCCTGGTCACCGGCGCCCTGCCGGGCGATCTCGTCGATGGCACCCTCGACGCGGGACTCGTACCCCGTGTCGACCCCCTGGGCGATGTCCGGGGACTGCGCGTCGATGGAGACGTTGACGCCGCAGGAGTTGCCGTCGAAACCCTTGGCCGAACTGTCGTAGCCGATTCCCAGAACCCTCTCCCGCACGATGCCGGGAATGTCGACGTAGGACTCGGTGGTGACCTCGCCGGCGAGGTGCACCTGGCCGGTGGTGACCATGGTCTCCATCGCCACGCGGGAGCGGGGGTCCTGGGCCAGCATCGCGTCCAGGACGGCGTCGCTGATCGAGTCGGCCATCTTGTCCGGGTGGCCCTCGGTCACGGACTCACTGGTGAACAACCTGCGCTGGTCAGGTCCCATCGGACACCTCGCCACACGAAGAACGGTCTGGTGGGCCACCTGTCCGCGTGGCACGCGGCGAGTCACGGCCCCGTGTGATTACGCTGTTCAGCCTACGGGCAGAACTCAGTTCCCGACGAACCGCCCGCCCACAGCGTCCCACACTCTGGACGCGAGCAGGGACTTCGCTCCGTGCGGGAGCGGACGTCGTTCGCCCGAGGAGGCCAACAGCCACCCCGCGTTGTCCTCGACCTCGAAGGCCCTGCCGTCGCCGACCGCGTTGACCACGAGCAGGTCGCAGCCCTTGCGGGCCAGTTTGTCCGCACCGTGCTCCAGCACACCCGTGTCGGGATCCCCGGTCTCGGCGGCGAAGCCGACCACCAGGCCGGTGCTCAGAGCCCCCGTACGACGGGCCTCGACGAGCTCGCTCAGCACGTCCGGGTTCCGGACCAGTTCCACCGGGGCGGGATCCGAACCGGTCTTCTTGATCTTGTGGGCCGCGTGCTCGGCCGGTCGGAAGTCGGCCACCGCCGCCGACATCACCACGGCATCGGCCCCGGATGCGGCGGCGAAGACCTCGCCGCGCAGCTGTTCGGCCGTTTCCACCCGGCGCAGCTCCACGCCGGCGGGAACCGGAAGATCGGCGGTGTTCGCGGCGACCAGGGTGACCTCGGCACCACGCTGGGCCGCGACCCGGGCGAGCGCGAACCCCTGTCTGCCGGAGGAACGGTTACCGAGGTAACGCACGGGGTCCAACGGCTCCCGGGTACCTCCAGCGGAGACCACCACGCTGCGCCCTTCGAGGTCCCGGGGCAGAGCCGCGGGGTCGGCCAGCAGCAGCCGCGCCAGATCCACGATCTCGTCCGGATCGGGCAGTCGCCCCTTGCCGGAGTCGACTCCGGTCAACCGCCCGCTGGCCGGTTCGGCGACCACCACACCCCGGGCACGCAGGGTCGCCACGTTGTGACGGGTGGCGGGGTGCTCCCACATCTCGGTGTGCATCGCCGGCACGAGCAGCACCGGGCACCGCGCGGTGAGCAGCGTGGAGGTGAGCAGGTCGTCGGCGAGACCGTGGGCCGCCCGGGCGATCAGGTCCGCGGTGGCCGGAGCCACCACCACCAGGTCGGCCCGCTGCCCCAGCCGCACGTGGGCCACCTCGGGAACGTCCTCGAACACGTCGGTCCGCACCGGGTTCCCGGACAACGCCTCGAAGGTGGCCGAGCCGACGAACCTCAGGGCCGCTCGAGTGGGGGCCACCCGGACCTCGTGGCCGCTCTCGGTCAGTCCGCGCAGCACCTCACACGCCTTGTAGGCGGCGATGCCGCCACTCACGCCGAGGACGACCCGTGCGCCGTCGGAGGCGCCGTCCTCGCTCACGCGCCCTCGGAGTGCTGCAGCACGCCCGCGTGGATCTCCCGCAGGGCGATGGACAACGGCTTCTCCCTCGGCCCGGGCTCGACCAGCGGACCGACGTACTCCAGCAGTCCCTCACCGAGCTGGGCGTAGTAGTCCTGGATCTGCCTGGCCCGCTTGGCCGCGTAGATGGCCAGCGCGTACTTGGAGCTGACGTTGTCCAGCAGATCGTCGATCGGCGGATCGGTGATGCCCTCGGCCACCGTGTTCGTACGGGACTCGGGCTTGGGGTACTGGCCGCCGGAAAAGGCGGCCAGCGAGTTGGGAATGCTCACGTGCGTGGCTCCTGTGCTCTCCGACGGCGATCGGGTTCGTCGATCAGGGACGTCGACTCGGCGAACCCACCGGACGACTCCGGCCCATCGGCCGACCGGTCCGCGGCGGAGGAGTCCGCGCACGGCGTCTCCACGACCCACTCGGTCGGCCGCCCGGGGCGGCCGACCGGGAGTCCGCCGCTAACCGGAAGCTGGACCGGTTATCAATCGTACCAACTCGTCCACCGCTTCCCGCACGTCGGCGTTGACCACGGTGGCGTCGAACTCGGAACTCGCCGCGAGCTCGGCCTGGGCCGTGTCCAGCCGCTGTCGAAGGACCTCCGGGTCCTCCGTACGACGTCCGGTCAGCCGGCCCACGAGATCGTCCCAGGAGGGCGGCAGGAGCATCACCAGCCGCGCCTCGGGCATGCTGCGCCGCACCTGACGCGCCCCCTGGAGCTCGATCTCCAGCACCGCGGGCCGCCCGGAGGCCAGCGCCCGCTCCACGGGCGCACGCGGCGTGCCGTAGTAGTTGCCCGCGTACTGGGCGTACTCCAGCATCTCACCGTCCGCGACCATGCGCTCGAACTCGGCTCGGTCGACGAAGTGGTAGTCCACCCCGTCGACCTCTCCCGCCCGGGGAGGTCGCGTGGTCACGGACACGCTGAAGTAGACCTCCGGTGCCCGTTCGCGCAACTCGGCGAGCACGCTCGACTTGCCGACACCGGAGGGACCGGACACGACGGTGAGCCGGGGGGTGCCGGCAGCGGCACGCCCCGGTCGCACACCGTCATCCGCGTGGATCACGCCGCGTCGAACTCGGCGAGCAGCGCCTTGCGCTGACGCTCACCGAGACCACGCAGCCTGCGGCTGTTGGCGATCTCCAGCCGCTCCATGATCTGTTGAGCGCGGACCTTGCCCACGCCGGGAAGGGCCTCCAGCAGCGCGGAAACCTTCATCTTGCCGAGAGTCTCGTCGTTGTCAGCACTGTCCAAGACCTCGGCCAGGCTGGTCCCACCGCGCTTGAGGCGCTCTTTGAGCTCAGCGCGGGCGCGACGGGCGGCAGCCGCCTTTTCGAGTGCCGCAGCCCGCTGCTCCTCGGTCAGCTGGGGAAGGGCCACCATGTCCTCCGTGATGTGGGTTTTCTTGATCGGTGCGGCGACGGTACCGACCCAGGTCAGATCGCTACGAGGCGGGGTCCACCTTTGTCGGGTCGGCCGCGTGGCGCTCTCCCGTCGCCCGGCCTTGTCAGGTGACTCGCCCAAGGCTCTGACGAGCACCGGCCGTTGCAAGTACTACCAACAACCGCGCTGAAGTGCACTAACCCGGGGCAAAACTGTTCCGAACTGTCCGATTTCCGGGCACCAGGAGGTCGCTCAGCGGGTCACCGGGGTGGCCACACCCGATCACGGGCACGACCGCGCGGCGAAACCGCACGACAACACAGCGACCGCCCCTCACGCGGGGAGCGGGGGAACCGCCCGCGGCGGAGCCCCCTCCGGCCGCGTGAGGGGCCCGGAGCCCCCGGGAAACCGGGTAGCCGGAAGTGCGCGAGAACACTCGGGTGGCCACGCACGTGTTCGATATCACCGCGAAACGTGCCCCTGTGGTCGGAATCGGAGCGCACACCGGGACTGCTCAGCCCCCGACGGCCGCGGCGAGGTCCTCGCTCATCCTCCTGGTCGCGGTGCGCAGTTCCCGCACGTCCGGGCCGTGCCGCAGCAGGTCCCTGGCGACGGCGGGCACCACGTGGGGCAGGGCCGAACCGAACATGGACCGCAGTCCGTGCACGGTGCCCCCCTGGGCTCCCAGACCGGGAGCGAGGATCGGCCCGTTCAGGCCCGAGAAGTCGAGCTCGCCGGGGCGGATGGTGGCCCCGGCCACCACCCCCACGTGCCCCATCGGCTCGGCCCCCGCGTTGCTCTCCGCCGCCGCGTCCACGACGGACTGCGCGACCGTTCTTCCCTCGGAGGTCGCCGAGCGTTGCAGCCCGACGGCCTCGGGGTTGGAGGTGCGGGCGAGCACGAACACCCCGCGCCCGGTCTGGGAGGCGATACCCACCGCCGGAGCCAGCGATCCGTAGCCGAGGTAGGGCGAGACCGTCATCGCGTCCCCCGCCAACGGGGAACCGTCCCCGAGGTAGGCGTTGGCGTAGGCGGTCATGGTCGAACCGATGTCACCGCGCTTGACGTCGTGGACCACCAACGCCCCGGCCTGCCTGGCCTCGGCGACCACACGCTCCAACACGGCGACACCGCGCGAACCGTAGGTCTCGAAGAAGGCCGACTGCGGTTTGAGCACCGCGACCTCGGCGGCGACGGCCTCCAGCACCGTCATGGCGAAGCGTTCCAGGGCGGCCGGAGTCTCCTCCAGCCCCCACGCGTGCAGCAGCGCCGGATGCGGGTCTATCCCCACGCAGAGCGGTCCCCGCGCCGCGATGGCCTCACCGAGTCGCTGTCCGAAAGCAGCCTGTACCGCCGTCATCGCCCCTCACCAGTCCGCTGGCTCCGCAGCGCCGCCTGCAACCGTTGCAACGGCCGCACACCGATGTTGCCGCGGATCGCGGCCTCGACGCCCTGTACGGCCGCGGCAGCACCCTGCACCGTGGTGATGCACGGGATGTCGCGCGACACGGCCGCGGTGCGGATCTCGTAACCGTCCACCCGGGGCCCGGGGTTCCCGTAGGGGGTGTTGACCACCATGTCGATCTCACCGGCCCTGATGAGATCGATCACGTCACGGTCGGCGGAACCGTCCCACTCCCCGGCACCATCCGCGTGCGGGTCCTCGTTGTGCTTGCGGACCACGGCGCAGGTGATGTCGTTGCGCCGCAGCACCTCGGCCGTTCCCGTGGTGGCACAGATCTCGAACCCGAGGTCGGCCAGGCGCTTGACCGGGAAGACCATGGACCGTTTGTCCTTGTTGGCCACCGAGACGAACACCCTGCCCGAGGTCGGCAACGAACCGTAGGCACCGCTCTGCGACTTGGCGAAGGCGTGGCCGAAGGCGGTGTCGATGCCCATGACCTCGCCGGTGGACTTCATCTCCGGCCCCAGCAGCGAGTCGACACCGTGCCCCTCCGGGGTGCGGAAGCGGTGGAAGGGCAGCACCGCCTCCTTGACCGCCACCGGCGCGTCCGGCGGCAGGTCCGCACCGTCCCCGTGCGCGGGAAGCATTCCCTCGGCCCGCAGTTCGGCGATCTCGGCGCCGAACATGATCCTGGCCGCGGCCTTGGCCAACGGCGCTCCCGCCGCCTTGGACACGAACGGCACCGTCCGGGAGGCACGCGGATTGGCCTCGAGCACGTAGAGCACGTCGTCCTTGAGGGCGTACTGCACGTTGAGCAGGCCGCGCACCCCGATGCCCTCGGCCAGTGCCTCGGTGCACCGGCGGACCTTCTCGACGTCCTGGCGGCCGAGGGTGATCGGGGGCAGCGCACAGGCCGAGTCGCCGGAGTGGACACCGGCCTCCTCGATGTGCTCCATCACTCCGCCGATGTAGACCTCGGTGCCGTCGGCCAGCGCGTCCACGTCGATCTCGATGGCGTCGTCGAGGAAGTTGTCCACCAGCACCGGATGCTCGGGGCTGACCTCGGTGGCCCTGGCGATGTAGTTCTCCAGCGAGCTCTCGTCGTAGACGATCTCCATCCCACGACCGCCGAGCACGTAGGAGGGGCGCACCAGCACCGGGTAACCGATGTCGTCGGCGATCCGCTTGGCTCCCTCGAAGGAGGTGGCCGTGCCGTAGCTCGGTGCGGGCAGTCCCGCCCTGGACAGCACCTCGCCGAAGGACCCGCGGTCCTCGGCCCGGTGAATGGCCTCCGGCGGGGTGCCGACGATGGGCACACCCGCGTCGGAGAGCTTCTGGGCCAGTCCCAACGGGGTCTGGCCGCCCAGCTGCACCACCACCCCGGCCACGGTTCCCGAGGCCTGTTCGGAGTGCACCACCTCCAGGACGTCCTCGAAGGTCAGCGGTTCGAAGTACAGCCGGTCCGAGGTGTCGTAGTCGGTGGAGACGGTCTCGGGGTTGCAGTTGACCATCACCGTCTCGTAGCCGGCGCCGGCGCTACCCAGCCCCATGGCCGCGTGCACGCAGGAGTAGTCGAACTCGATGCCCTGGCCGATCCTGTTGGGCCCGGAGCCCAGGATGATCACCTTGGGGCGTTCCTGCTGGCGTTCCACCTCGGACTCGGCCCCGGGGTCCGACTCGTAGGCGGAGTAGTGGTAGGGCGTGGAGGCGGCGAACTCGGCCGCGCAGGTGTCGACGGTCTTGTAGACCGGGCGCACCCCGAGCCGGTGGCGCAGCGAACGCACCCCGTACTCCCCGGCCAGCTCGGGCCGCAGCGCGGCGATCTGGCGGTCGGACAGGCCGGCGCGCTTGGCGCGGCGCAGCAGGTCCGCGTCCAGCACCGAGGCGGCCAGCATCTCCTCCCTGAGCTCGACCAGCCCGGCTATCTGGTCGATGAACCAGGGGTCGATGCCCGAGGCCTCGTGCACCTGGGCCACGGTGGCCCCCATCCGCAGCGCCCGCTCCACGGTGTAGAGCCTGCCCTCGTGGCCGGTGGCGAGCTCGTCCAGCGTGGAGTCCAGCGTGGCTCCGGCCGGGTCCGGTACCGTCCAGAACCCCGCGCGGGAGGACTCCAGCGAACGCATCGCCTTGCCCAGGGCCTCGGTGAAGTTCCGGCCCAGGGCCATGGCCTCGCCGACGCTCTTCATCGTGGTGGTCAGTCCGGTGTCGGCCCCGGGGAACTTCTCGAAGGCGAAACGCGGGGCCTTGACCACCACGTAGTCCAGCGTGGGCTCGAAACTGGCCGGGGTCTTCTCCGTGATGTCGTTGGGGATCTCGTCGAGGCTGTAGCCGATGGCCAGCTTCGCCGCGATCTTGGCGATCGGGAAGCCCGTGGCCTTCGAGGCCAGCGCCGAGGAGCGCGACACCCGCGGGTTCATCTCGATGACCACCATGCGGCCCGTGCTCGGGTGCACGGCGAACTGGATGTTGCACCCTCCGGTGTCCACACCGACCTCGCGCAGCACGTCGATACCGACGTCGCGCATGTGCTGGTACTCGCGGTCGGTCAGGGTCATCGACGGGGCGACGGTGACCGAGTCGCCGGTGTGCACCCCCATGGGGTCCACGTTCTCGATGGAGCAGATGACCACCACGTTGTCCGCGTGGTCCCGCATCAGCTCCAGCTCGTACTCCTTCCAGCCGAGCACGCTCTCCTCGATGAGCACCTCGTGCACCGGGGACTCGGTCAGCCCCAGCGAGGCCATCCGCTCCAGTTCCTCGTGGGTGTGGGCCATGCCGGAGCCGAGCCCGCCCATGGTGAAGCTGGGGCGGATCACCACGGGAAGACCGCGTTCGGCGACGAAGTCCCGGACCTGCTCCATCGTGGTGCACACCCGGCTCTCCGGGACGCTGCCCCCCACCGAGCGCACGATGTCCTTGAACCGCTGCCGGTCCTCCCCGCGCTGGATGGCCTCGACGTCGGCCCCGATCAGCTCCACCCCGTACTTGGCGAGCACCCCCCGCTCGTAGAGCGCCACGGCGGTGTTCAGGGCGGTCTGCCCACCGAGGGTCGCCAGCAGCGCGTCGGGGCGCTCGGCGTCGATGACCTTCTCGACGAACTCCGGGGTGATCGGTTCGATGTAGGTGGAGTCGGCGAACTCCGGATCGGTCATGATCGTCGCCGGGTTGGAGTTGACCAGACTCACCCGGATGCCCTCGGAGCGCAGCACCCGACAGGCCTGGGTACCAGAATAGTCGAACTCACACGCCTGGCCGATCACGATCGGGCCGGAACCGATGACCAGAACGTGGTTGATGTCGGTCCTCTTGGGCATCAGCGTGCCTCGCTCATCATTCGTACGAAGGAATCGAACAGGGGTGCCGCGTCGTGCGGGCCCGCGGCGGCCTCGGGGTGGTACTGCACGCTGAACGCCGGTGTGTCCAGCAGCCGCAGTCCTTCGACGGCTCCGTCGTTGGCGCAGTGGTGGCTGACCATGGCCCGGCCGAACTCGGTGTCGAAACGCTCGCCGGGCTCACCGCGCACGGCGAAACCGTGGTTCTGCGCGGTGATCGCCACCCGTCCGGTCTCGGCGTCGATGACCGGTATGTTGACGCCGCGGTGGCCGTAGGGGAGCTTGTAGGTCTCGCGGCCGAGGGCCCGGCCCAGGATCTGGTTGCCGAAGCAGATCCCGAACAGCGGCATCCGGTGCCGCAGCACCTGCCTGGTCAGTTCGGTCGCGTGCTCGGCCGTGGCCGGGTCCCCCGGCCCGTTGGACAGGAAGACGCCGTCGGGGGCCAGCTCCCGGATCCGCTCGAACGGGGTGGACAGCGGCAGCACGTGGGTCTCGATCCCCCGTTCGGCCATCAGCCGCGGGGTGTTGGACTTGATCCCCAGGTCCAGCGCGGCGACGGTGAGACGACGCTCCCCGACGGCGGGCACCACATAGGGCTCGTCCGTGCTCACGTCACCGGCCAGATCGGCGCCGAGCATCCCCTGTTCGGCGTTGACACGGTCGATCATCTCCCGGTCGGTGCCCAGGGCGGCCCCGGAGAAGATCCCGGCCCGCATGGCGCCCCGCTCGCGGATGTGGCGGGTGAGCGCGCGGGTGTCCACGCCGGACACTCCCACCACGCCCTGCCTGCGCAGTTCCTCGGGCAGGGACCTGCTCGCCCTCCAGGAGGAGGGGTTGCGCGCGGGGTCGCGCACCACGTAGCCGGCGACCCAGATGCGCTGCGACTCGTCGTCCTCGTCGTTCCACCCGGTGTTGCCGATCTGCGGGGCCGTGGAGACCACGATCTGGCGGTGGTAGGACGGGTCGGTCAGGGTTTCCTGGTAACCCGTCATGCCGGTGCTGAATACGACCTCACCGAGGCAAGAGCCCTCGCTGCCGAAAGCCTCGCCGCGAAAGATCCGCCCGTCCTCAAGCACCAGGGCGGCGGGGGTCTGCGCGGTCATGTCTCCTCCTGCCGCGACATCGCGGCCTCGTCGTCGTGCTCGGATGGGGAATCGGGGGTCTCGGCGGGCACCAGCGCGTGCAGGGCGCGCACCCACTGGTGCGGGTCCTGCGCCCCTTCGGGGCGGAACCCGCTGTCCAGCAGGTGGTCCCCGAGCTTCCAGGTGACCACCAGCATTCCGACGCCGGGAACCACCTTGTTCGCCAACTTGTGGTCCACCCGCGCGTCGCGCAGGGCCGAGGTCGGTATCCAGAGCGGCTCGGATCCGGCCCGTTCCACGAGCAGCCCCGTGCGGTGGAGCCGGAGTCGCGCTCCGGCGCGGTGGCCGAGCGTGCCCGCGCTGACCCGGTCCTGCCAGTCACCCGCCACCGTGGTGCCCACGTAGAGTCCGGCCACGGAGGGCAGCAGTTCGTCCTCCTCGGACAACCCCTCGGGCACCCCGGGCAGCAGGGCGGGCAGGTCCGCGTGGCGGGCGGCGCGGTTGGTCCAGCCGCGTCGCATCGCGTACAGCACCACCAGGGCGGCCAGGGCCAGTGCCAGCACCCACAGCGTCCGTGTCATCGGAGCACCCCCCCGTACGGTTGCGTCCTGCCGTCCCGCGCGGTCACACGGCCGCGCGAGATCGTCGCCGTCACCCTCGCGGGCAGGGTCATCCCCTCGAAGGGGGTGTTGAGCGCGGTTCCGGCCAGTTCCTCGCCGCGCACGGTCCACTCCGCCTGCGGGTCCACCAGGGCGATGTTGGCCGGCTCGCCGACCTCCAGTGGGCGTCCCTGGTCGTCCAGCCCCGCGATGCGGGCGGGAGCCTCGCTGAGCACCCGGGCGAGGTCGCGCCAGTCCAACAGCCCCGGGCGGAGCATGGTGTGCACCAGCACCGACAGGGCCGTCTGGAGTCCGAGCATCCCCGGGCGCGCCGCGGACCACTCACAGTCCTTGTCCTGCTCGGCGTGCGGGGCGTGGTCGGTGGCCACGCAGTCGACGACCCCCTCGGCGAGCGCCTCGCGGAGAGCCCGCACGTCCTCGTCGGTGCGCAACGGCGGGTTGACCTTGTAGCGCGGGTCGTAGCCCTCCAGCAGCTCGTCGGTGAGCAGCAGGTGGTGCGGGGTGACCTCGGCGGACACGGAGCCGCCGCCGGGGCGGGAGCGCCACCAGCGCAGGAACTCCGCCGTCCCTGCGCTGGAGACGTGGCAGACGTGCAGCGAGCCTCCCGTGTGCCCGGCCAGCATGCAGTCCCTGGCCACCACGGACTCCTCGGCGGGAGCGGGCCAGCCCGCCAGCCCGAGGCGGGCCGCGTTGGCCCCCTCATGGGCCTGGGCCCCCGGGGTGAGTCCGGGGTCCTGGGCGTGCTGGGCCACCACGCCGCCGAAGGCGCTGGTGTACTCCAGAGCCCGCCGCATCAGCAGCGGGTCGTCCACGCAGTTGCCGTCGTCGGAGAACAACCGCACCCGGGCGGCGGAGCGGGCCATCGAGCCGATCTCGGCCAGCCGCTGTCCGCCCAGCCCCGCGGTCACCGCTCCGACGGGGTGGACGTCGACCAGCCCGACCTCTTCGCCGCGGCGGCGCACGTGCTCGACGACCACCGCGTTGTCGGCGACCGGGTCGGTGTTGGCCATGGCGAACACGGCGGTGTAGCCGCCGAGGGCCGCCGCGACCGAGCCGCTCTCGATCGTCTCGGCGTCCTCCCGCCCCGGCTCGCGCAGGTGAGTGTGCAGATCCACGAAACCGGGCAACGCCACCGCCCCGTCCGCGTGGAGGACCTCGGCGGCGTCCGTCTCCTCCAGCTCGCCGATGTCGGCGATCCTTCCGTCCTCGCCGACCAGCAGGTCCACCGGTTCCTCCGCCCCGTAGGGACGCACCGAACGCAGCAGCAACCGTGCCCGGCCGGTCCGTTCGACACCGTTCACGCCGTGTTCTCCTCTCCGGCCAGCAGGTGGTACAGCACCGCCATCCGCACGTGCACACCGTTGCGCACCTGCTGTTCGACGGCGGCCCGCGCGGAGTCCGCCACCCTCGGCGCGATCTCCGTTCCGCGCATCATCGGTCCCGGGTGCAGCACCACGGCGTGCTCGGGCAGTTTCGCCGTGCGGGCCGCGTTGAGTCCGTAGCCGACCGAGTACTCCCGTTCGGTGGGGAAGAACCCTCCGTGCATCCGCTCGGCCTGCACCCGCAGCGCCATCACGGCGTCCAGACCGGGCAGCTGGGAGTCGAGATCGTGGGTGACCTCCACTCCCCAGTTCCGCGCCCCCTCCGGGACCAGGGTCGGCGGCGCGATCAGCACCACCTCCGCCCCGAGCGTGCGCAGCAGGTGCGTGTTGGAGCGGGCCACTCTGCTGTGCAGCAGGTCCCCCACGATGCCGATCCTGCGGCCCGCGAGGCCGCCGAGCCGTTCACGCAGGGTCGCCGCGTCCAGCAGTGCCTGGGTGGGATGTTCGTGCATCCCGTCACCGGCGTTGACGACCCTGGTGCCGGTGGGGTCCAGCCACTCGGCGATCCGTTGGGGAGCCCCGGAGGCCTGGTGCCGCAGGATCACGCAGTCGGCACCGGCTGCGGAGAGCGTCCGCGCGGTGTCCCGCAACGACTCCCCCTTGCCGGTGGAGGATCCGGAGGCGGAGACGTTGACCACGTCCGCGCTCATCCACTTGCCGGCCACCTCGAAGGACACCCGGGTACGCGTGGAGTTCTCGTAGAACATCGTGATCACGGTGCGCCCGCGCAGTGTCGGCAGCTTGCGGACCTCCCTGCCGAGCAGGGTGCTCTTGAGCATGTCGGCGGTGTCGAGTACGGCGCTCGCGGTCTCCGGGTCCAACTCCTCGGCCGTGAGCAGGTGCCGCATCACTGTTCCTTTCCGGCCGGACCGGCCTCACCGGGGTCCGGTTCGTTCGTGGCCTCGCCCGTTCCGTTCTCCGCAGCGGACTCGTCACTCCGTCCGGAGGCGGGGCGACGCAGCAGCACGGAGTCGGCACCGTCCACCTCGGTGAGCCGCACCGCCACGTCCTCACTGCGCGCGGTGGGCACGTTCTTGCCGACGTAGTCGGCCCGGATGGGCAGTTCGCGGTGTCCGCGGTCCACCAGCACGGCCAGCTGGACGGCGCGGGGACGTCCCTGGTCGCGCAACGCGTCCAGCGCGGAGCGAACCGTGCGTCCGGAGAACAGCACGTCGTCTACCAGCACCACCAGCGCGTCGTCCACTCCCTCCACGGGGACGCTGCTGGCCTCGATGGGGCGATTGGGCTGCTTGCGCAGGTCGTCCCGGTACAGCGTGATGTCCAGCGCGCCCACGGGCGGGCGCACTCCGGTGAAGGCGGAAACGCGTTCGGCGATGCGTCGGGCGAGCGGGGCGCCTCTGGTGGGGACACCGAGCAGGACGACGTGGCTGCCGCCACTGTCCAACGCGGTTTTCTCGATGATCTGATGGGCTATTCGGGCGACAGTGCGCGCGACGTCTTCAGCCGAAAGCAACTCACGTTCTTCGGCCGGAACCGCCGCGCCCGCCGATGGGCGTGACGCCACGGAGGACCTCCTTCCCCGCCTCACTGGACGGGCCGTTAAAGGACGCCAGGACCCCGGCAACCGCCGGGCTTGCCCTGTACGCTATCAGCGTCGGGGGGTCAATCGCCGGGGTGGTGTAGCGGGATTCGTGCCACACTCACACCGAGAGCAACTTGACCTGATGACGCTCGCGAGCGATTATTACTCTCCGTATCAACACAGAGCGTTCCTCCCCGGCAACTGGAACTAGGCTGACGGGGCGAATGAAACGGAGAAACGCCACATGGGCGACTACGCCAAGGCGCTGGGCAGCAAGCTCCGCGCTATCCGCCAGCAGCAGGGTCTTTCGCTGCACGGCGTCGAGCAGAAGTCAGGCGGGCGGTGGAAGGCCGTGGTCGTCGGGTCCTATGAACGAGGTGACCGCGCCGTCACCGTGCAGAAACTCGCCGAACTGGCCGATTTCTACGGCGTTCCGGTAGCCGAACTCCTCCCGGAGGGCCGTGTTCCTTCCACCGCGGAACCCGCGACCAAGGTCGTCATCAATCTGGAGCGGCTGCAACAGCTCCCCGCCGAGAAGGTCGGACCGCTGGCCCGCTACGCGGCCACGATCCAGAGCCAGCGGGGGGACTACAACGGCAAGGTCCTGTCCATCCGGACCGAGGACCTGCGTTCCCTGGCCATCATCTACGACATGTCGCCCGGGGAACTCACCGAGCAGCTCATCGACTGGGGAGTGCTTCCTCCCGAGGCACGCCCGTCGCACGAGGAGTGACGACCCCACACCCGCATCCGGCCCCGGATGCGGGTCCGGGCGGGCGGAGACCGCCACGAACGGGCCCCCGTGTGTCCGACGTCGGTTCCGCCCCGAGGCGGGCACGTCGGTTCCGCTGAATCCGACGCCCGCACGAACGAGTCGAGCCCGCCTCCGTCGGTCGCGGAGGCGGGCTCGGTGTGTCGCGTCCACGCTCGTGCCGGAAGGCCGGTACGCGGCTCCGCCGCGGGGAGAACGCGCGAAGGATCCGGACGGCCGCGCGCCGGCGGCTCAGTCACCCTCCCGAAGACCACCGGTGGTCCCGACGTCGGTCGAGGACTCCGCCGGGGAGTAGTTCTCCCCGGCCGTGGCGGCCTCCCCCTCCTCGGCGGCCGGGGCCTCGGTGTCCCGCCCCCGCAGGGCGACACGCTCCCGCTCGTCGATACCGGCCAGTCTGCCGAGCACACCGTTGATGAACCGGGGCGAGTCGTCGGTGGACAACGCCTTGCCGAGCTGAACGGCCTCGTCGATGACCACCGCGGGTGGGATCCCGTCCCCCCAGAGCATCTCGAAGAAACCGAGTCGCAGCACGGACCGGTCGACCACCGGCATCCGGGACAGCGCCCAGCCCTCGGAGTACTCGACGATCAGTTCGTCGATACGGTCACGGTGCTCGGAAACCCCGGAGACCAGGGTCACGGCGTAGTCCCCGACAGCGGGGGCCTCGGTCGACCCGACACGTTCCCGGAGCAGTTCCCGCGGATCCATCTCCCGCAAGTCGGCTTCGTACAGTACCTCCACCGCGCGTTTGCGGGCCTTGCTACGTTCGCCCAACTCATACCCTCTTTCTGGCGCGCGGCTCGCTGCTGCACGACCGAACCGGTCGGCCGTTCGAACTGCGAAGGGCGGTCACTTGACCCGCCCCAGGTAGCGGCCGTCCCTCGGATCCACCTTGACCTTCTCCCCGGTCTCGATGAACAGCGGGACCTGGACGGTCGCACCCGTTTCCAGCTCGGCGGGCTTGCTGCCGCCCGTGGAACGGTCTCCCTGCACACCGGGGTCGGTGTGGGCGACCGTCAGTTCGACCGAGGCGGGCAGCTCCACGTAGAGCGGCTCCCCCTCGTGCCGGGCCAGGGTCACGGTGCTGTTCTCCAGCATGTAACCGGCCGCGTCGCCCACCGTCTCCGGCGAGACGCTGATCTGGTCGTAGGTCTCGGGGTCCATGAACACGTAGTCGGTACCGTCGTTGTAGAGATAGGTCATCTCGCTGCGGTCGACGTTGGCGGTCTCCACCTTGACCCCGGCGTTGAAGGTCTTGTCCACGACCTTGCCGGAGAGCACGTTCTTCAGGGTGGTGCGCACGAAGGCGCCGCCCTTGCCCGGCTTGACGTGTTGGAAGCTGGTGACGGTCCAGAGCTGGCCGTCGATGTTGAGCACGAGTCCGTTCTTCAGGTCGTTCGTAGTGGCCACGGTCGGAGTCTCTCCTGTGGTGCAGGGTGCAGATACTTCGCCGATTCGAGCTGTCGCGCGATCGATGAGCGGCTTCGAGCGCGCGTTGCCGCACCTAGATGACGAGCAACTCCTTCGTCGTCAAGGTGAGCAACTCCGGCGTGTCCGCACGCGCGACCAGCGTGTCCTCGATGCGGACGCCGCCCCTCCCCGGCAGGTACACACCGGGCTCGGCGGTGACCGCCATCCCGGCCTCGATGGTACCTTCCCCGCGTTGGGACAACGCCGGTGCCTCGTGGATCTCCAGTCCGACCCCGTGTCCCAGACCGTGCAGGAACTGCTCCCCGTATCCCGCACCGGTGATCACCTCACGCGCGGCCGAGTCGACCTCGCGCACGTCGGCCCCGGGCCGAACGGCCGCGCGCCCGGCCGCCTGGGCCTCGGCCACGAGATCGTAGATCTCGCGCTGCCAGTCCGCGGGCTCGCCGAGTACCAGCGTACGCGTCATGTCCGAATGGTATCCCTCCACCAGGGCCCCGAAGTCCATCTTCACGAAGTCCCCGGCGGCCAGTCGGGTGTCGGTCGGCCGGTGGTGCGGGATCGCGGAGTTGGCCCCGGTGGCCACGATCGTCTCGAAGGAGGGCCCCTCCGCGCCGTTGTCCAGCATGCGGCTTTCGAGCTCGCGGGCCACTTCGAGTTCGGTACGCCCCTGACGCAGCCCACCGTGCTCGATCAGTTCCGCCAGTGCCCGGTCCGCGGCGGCACAGGCCTTCCGCAGCGCCTCGATCTCGGTTTCGTCCTTGACCAGTCTTAACCGCTCGATCAATCCCGGTGTACGCACCATTTCGGCCGAGGGGGCCGCGCCGGCCAGCGCGTCCAGCCCGTCCACGGTCACGTGGTGGCTTTCGAAACCAACCCGCCGATAGTCGTCGATACGCGACTCGATACGTCCGGCGAGCTCGCGCGCGCTCGCTCGATCGATGACCCGCTCCAGCTCAGGCACCTGGGAAGCGGCCTGGGTCTCGTAGCGGCCGTCGGTACAGAACACCGTACGGCCTTCGGAATCGGCCGTATCGGTGGCGTGCACCAGCAGTGCGGCGTTGGAACCGGTGAATCCGGTGAGATACCTGATGTTGAGCAGGTCGGTCACCAGTATGGCGTCCACCTCGCTGTCGCGCAGACGGCCGCGCAGGGCGTCCCTGCGGTATACATGTGTTTCGGGCATGCTTGGCAGCTTAGTGGCCGCGTGCCGGCTCGCGTGCGTGGTTGGCACCGAAACGCGGGCAGGAGGGAGCCACCGCGCTCACACGAAGCGTTCCTCGGGGCGCGGATCGTCCGAGGGAGGACGGGCGAGGCTGGCAATATAGCCGAATATGATAGAATTGGTAGATTCACTGCGGCAATACTGAGTGCGATTGGATACTGATACAACTAGTGGAATGTTCCGGAGTATTGGAAATCTTGTCTATGCGCAGCTTGCCTGGGTGACATCGTCAGGAGCGCAGCGACTCGGGTGTTCGGACAGAGCTAGCACCAGAAGAATAAATCCGAGCCTATCAGGGGCATTGAACACCAAGAGGCCTCTTGCCAGAGACAGTCCGCTTGATCAACGACTACGTAAATCTGTGAACGGTGTTCAACTAATCAATCGGCCGAAGGGACGACGACCTTTTTCATCCACACGCTGCCTGCCTCCACGCTCACTCGGATCCAATCCAACTCCCCAGAATAATCGACTCAAAAATATCTGACCAAAAATGAGTGAATAACCTCCAATATTTATTAAAATTTCAAGCGGTACGCAACCTTGTATCCTCAAAGAACGCATCATTCCAAATTTCACACAAACCAAGGTATTTTTCTGCTGTTTCCTTGTCATAACTACGCTCCAGAAGAATCGCTAATACAGCATCTAAATGCCTCCCTTTATCGCTAATTGTACTCATAGAAACACTATGATCAGAATTACGTATCTTGATAGCTTTTTGTAGATCACTATCGCTTTCTGTGTGATTTAGTATCTTTACTATCGTACGAAAATAACAAGAGTCAGGATTCAACATTCCATCCAATGAATCCATTTCGCTACAAAGGTATTCTACTGTGTTCCAGCTCTGGTGACTGACAAGTGCATAACAGGCAAGTCGTAGCGCACGTCTATAATACGTAAGCGCTCCAATACGATCACCGCCAGTAACTAATTCTGTATTTTCAGCAAGAAAAGATAGCCTCTTGCACAACTCTAAAATCTGTACTTCCGTTAGTATAGGAAGGGTATCCCGAAGCATAAAGTAAAGCCAACGCGGATTATCAGGCTCTTCAGCCAAAGCCTCTTCGAGCAAAGACCGATTTCTTTCCATCTTCGCACGATGCTCCATCACCCCAGGACTATAACCATCGTGAAAGAAAGTGACGGGTATAGAAAAAACGTCAACCGGCGAATATTTAATCCCACTTACTACCAAATACTCGTGAACCTGCCCATGATAACGAATTCCGCTATCGGTTCGAAATATTCGCGGAATGTCGTCGACATAACTAGTCCGATCAATATCTTTAATAGTAGGCGCAAAAGCTGTTTGGGTTATATCATCAAGTTTATCGACTTCGTCCAGATGCTGATGAATGGCTGATTCCGGACTCAGCCATTCATCAGCATCAATAAACACTAACCACCCTGGTGCAACCATATCGATGGCGAAGTTCCTGGCTTGCGCGAACGACCCCGTCCAGCGAATATTGACCAATCGGACACCGGTTGAAAAATAACCTTCCACAATATCCACTGTGGCATCCGTTGATCCTGTATCTACAACGAGAACATCATCGAAACCAATACCAACTATACTATCAAGGCATCGTCCGATACAGCGTTCTTCGTTTTTCGCTATAATAGCTATACTACGTGACGGAGAGGTCATTTCGGCATCCAGATTATATTGCCTACCAGGGAATCACTACTTCTCGATTACTACTTACAGATAGTCTTCTCTCCCAAGTCTTGATAGGATCCACATCCAACCAGAAAAGCCTCCAACTGGAAAATATAGCATTCACGGCCATTTATCGTGACAGGTCCGCGTTTGAAATCATACACATACTGGGCTGTGCCGCAGTAAAATGTCTGAGTTTTAGGTATAGGTCTCGGATTCAAACAGTCTCGTGCGCTTGTTTCAGTAACGGTTTCAGCTTGAGCAACCGCAGTTTGGGTCATAAACGAAGCAGCAGCCGCCAAAGTCAAGGCCACCAAAGACCCAACGCGCCTGCGTAGTGGATTTGCATTTTTCTTTTGCAGGAAACCTGTATTGCATGCAAATTTTCCTACGCCTGAATTTGATTTTGACAAGTCATTGTCGATGGCCTCCAGGAAAGCCCGACGGTCAGTTGCCACTTTATCAGCTTCACTGACTTTACGAGAGCTTTCGATACCCGACTCTCCAGCAGTGCGTAGCCCAGATATCATATTAACCTTTCTTACCAGTATAGCCTCGAATCCAACATGGATCAACGCGCTAACAAGTTCATCGCTAACTTAACCAAAGTAAGGAATCCCAGAAGCCCCCAATAGTATCAACGAGACTTTGTAACCACAACCAATTGATCAACTGGATAACAATAGCTTAGAGGTACAGACCACTAGTGTCAAGGGCATGCCACTAGACTTTTCCTCGACTTACTCCCCAGCTCAACGACGTTTCCGCGCAAACGCCACAAGCAAGTTGCATATGCTGAAACCAAGCTAGTCGAAAAGAAAAACTTAGTGGGATAAGCACGATCGTTAAGTTTCATTTACTAACCCTAAAGCATGAATGTGAAATCTGTGGATGACACGAGCACCGTATAGCTATAGGGATATCTCAGTACACAGCCGGCACCGGAGCGCCCAGTGTCCCGCATACACAGCTGGCCGCGTGACGCTCCGAGCCGGCTGGCTAAGCCGACTATGGCTACCGTACTTGGCCTATCGACTCTTCTGAGTCGTACTACATCCGGCACGCATGACGAGATATGACGATCCCCTAAGTGCGGGCGATCGGGATAATCAGTGAACATGACATCCGGTCACTTCACCGAAAGGCGAAGCTGGGCTTGTTGCCCAGCGTACGAATTAGCCAATCACGCCCGTCACCGCTGCGGATAGACCACGGGTTTGACCACCGTGTCGTCCCGCGCGGCTGCGGTGAGTGCCTCGGGAACCCGCTCCAGCTCGAAACGATGGGTGACCAGGCTGTCGAGTTCGACCGCGCCAGAGGCGGCGAGCGCGATGGCTGTCGGCCAGGTGTTGGCGTAGCGGAAAGTTCCCGTCACCTCGATCTCCCTGGTCTGCACATGGGACAGCGGCAACAGGAGCTCGTCCCCGCCCAGTCCGACGAAGACCACACGACCGGCACGCCCGACGCTGCGGACCGCCTCGGTGGCCGCGGTGGGATTGCCCGAGCACTCCAGCAGCACGTCGGCTTCGTAGTCCACTTCGGGCAGGGGGCGGTGCCGGACGTTGACCGTCTCGGTCACCCCCAGCTCGGCGGCCGTGCGCAGCCGGTGGTCGGTCACGTCGGTGATCACGACCTCGGTCGCTCCGAAGACACGGGCCGTCTGCGCGGCCAGCAGTCCGACCGGACCCGCGCCGGTCACCAGCACCCGTGCGCCGGGTGAGATCCGCGCCTTGCGGCAGGCCCAGACGGCCACCGAGAGCGGCTCGATCATCGCGGCGGCCTCGTCGGAAAGCTCGTCGGGCACCGGGTAGACGAACTGCTCGTGCAGGGTGACGTATTCGCAGAACGCGCCGTCGATCGGCGGGGTGGCGAAAAACCGCACGTCCGGACACAGGTTGTAACGGCCCGAGCGGCATTCGTGGCAGCTCAGGCAGGGCACACCCGGTTCGAGGGAGACCCGGCTGCCCACCTCGTGGTCCCGCACCTCGGAACCGAGCGCCACGATCGTCCCCGAAGCCTCGTGGCCGAGGATCAGCGGCTCGCGGACGACGAAGTCACCGATGCGACCGCGTTCGTAGTAGTGGGTGTCCGAACCACAGGTTCCGACCGCTGAGACACGCACCAGCACTTCGTGCGGTCCCGGTTCCGGAACGGGACGCTGTTCGACGGCGATGTCTTCGATCTTCTGCAGCACCGAAGCGCGCATTGACGTGGGAACTCGTGTCATCCTTCGACCACCGTTTCGAAAGACGGGTCCTGCCTTCACCCTGCCACTGTTCGCTTGCCCGCGTGGCTGGGAACATCCTTACCACAGCGAGATTTTTTATCACCCTTTTCGCGAGAGATCCTCGCAAAACTCCGGGTTCCCCCGATGAAACCCGGAGTTGTCCCCACCCATTCGGTGCATACCGGACAGTTTCGCGGAAACTGTCAACCTGGGAGCGCTCCTAGCCGGTGCACGCGAGAACCGCGATATCGAGTTACCGTCTCGGGTGAAGCCACCAGTCAGCACGGGCTGACCGAGGGGAGGCGATGTCCACACACTCTCAACACTCTCAGCCGAGGGACTTTCGGCCCAAGGAAACCGACGAGGCCGAGGCTGCCGTCGTCGGTACCGGACCGAACGGACTCGCCGCCGGGGTGGTGCTCGCCCGCAGTGGACTGCGGGTACACCTCTACGAGGCGGCGGAAACCCCGGGAGGAGGGTTGCGCTCGGCGGCGTTGTTCGACGAGTCGGTGCTCCACGACGTCTGCTCGGCGGTGCACCCGCTGACCGCCTCCCCGTTCTTCCGAGGATTCGGCCTTCTCCGCCGGGGGCTGCGTCTGCACACCCCGGAGATCAGCTACGCCCACCCCCTGGACGGGACGGACTCGGCCCTGGCCTGGCGCGATCTCGACCGCACCCGCGCGCACCTGGGCCAGGACGGTCCCGCCTGGTACCGCCTGATGGAACCCCTGGTGCGCCGCAGCGAACGGGTCACCGAACTCCTGCTCTCCGATCAGCGCAGGCCACCGCCGTTTCCCGAAGCCGCACTGGTCGCCGAGCGCCTCCTCCGGCACGGAACACCGCTCTCCCCGGGGTTCCGGGGCACCAGGGCCGCCGCCCTGTTCGCGGGTGTGGCCGCCCACGCGGGCGGGACACCTCCCGATCCGGCCGCCACCGCCGTCGGACTGCTGCTGGGCCACCTGGCTCACGCGAACGGGTGGCCCATCCCGGAAGGGGGAAGCCGGCGCATCGCCGACCTCCTGATCGACGACCTGCTCGCCCACGGGGCTCGGCTGCACACCCGGCACCCGGTCGACGACCTGAGGCAGCTGCGCTCGGCCCGGGTGGTCCTGCTCGACGTGGTACCGCGCGGGCTGCTGGCCATGGCCGGATCGCTGCTGCCCGACGACTACCGGAGGCGGTTGGAGCGGTACCGCCACGGAACCGCCGCCGCCAAGGCCGACTTCCTGGTCTCCGAGCCGATACCGTGGAGCGATCCCGCGCTCGGCGAAGCGGGCACCGTGCACCTCGGAGACGGTCCCGCCGCGCTGCGCGCGGCCGAGCGGGCCACCGGGCGCGGTGAACGGGTCCGGGCCCCCTTCGTGCTGGTCTCCGAACCGGGCCGGATCGACCCGACTCGCGCGCACCGGGGCAGGTACCCGGTCTGGGCCTACTGCCACGTGCCCAACGGGGACACCCGCGACCCGGTGGAGCTCGTCCGCCGCCGGATCGAGCACCACGCTCCCGGATTCTCCGACACGGTGCTCGACAGCACCGGCACCTCGGCGGCCCGGCTCGCCGAGTACGACCCGAACTACCCGGGAGGCGACATCAGCTCCGGCGCGGTCGATCCGGTACAGGCGTTGTTGCGACCGACCGCGCGGCTGAACCCGTACGCCACTCCGTTGTCGGGGGTCTACCTGTGCTCGGCGGCGACACCGCCCGGGCCGGGGGTGCACGGCATGTGCGGGTACTGGGCGGCCAGGGCCGCGCTGCGCGGCGAGTTCGGTGTCCGGACCCCGCCACCGCTGGACTGAGCCCACTGCCGGGGGAACCTGGGGTCAGCCCGGCTCGGACCGCCGGTTCTCGGCCACCCAGCGCAGCGCCATCGCGTATCCGAACACCCCGAAACCGGTGAGCACTCCGGTGGCGACGTCGGAGAGGTAGCTGTGCTGGCGGAAACGCTCGCGCCTGTGGACGTTGGTCAGGTGCACCTCGACCAGCTCCGCCCGCAACTGGGCGCAGGCGTCCCGCACAGCCACCGAGTAGTGCGTCCAGGCGGCGGCGTTGAGCACCACCGGGGCCCCCTCGTCGGCGGCCTCGTGCAGCCAACCGAGCATCTCGCCCTCGTGGTCGGTCTGGCGCACCTCCACCTCCATGCCGAGTTCCTCGGCGGTGCGCTCGCACAGGCTCACCAGATCCGCGTGGGTCCGGTGCCCGTACTTGTCCGGCTCACGTCTGCCCAGCCTGCCGAGGTTCGGCCCGTTGAGCACGAACACCCTCACAGCAGGACCTCCCGGGCCGAACCCGACCCACCCTCGGCCAGCGCGGAGTAGGCCGCGGCGAGCAGGGAGGGGTCCGGGCCCTCCAGCCGGCCCGGTTTGGCCAGCCCGTCGAGCACGACGAACCTCAGGGTGCCCGACCGGGTCTTCTTGTCCACCTTCATGAGTTCGAGCAGCTCGTTGAGCGCGTCCGGGTCGTAGGAGGTCGGCAGGCCCAGCGCGTCGAGCACCCCGCGGTGCCTGTCCGCCGTCTCGTCGTCCAGCCTTCCCGCCAGCCTCGCGAGTTCGGCGGCGAACACCAGCCCGATGCTGACCGCGGCCCCGTGCCTCCAGCGGTAGCGCTCCCGGCGTTCGATCGCGTGCGCGAGGGTGTGCCCGTAGTTGAGCACCTCCCGGTGGTGGGATTCACGCAGGTCGGCGCCGACCACCTCGGCCTTGACCCGCACGGAGCGGGCGACGAGCTCGGGCAGCACCGATCCCGTCGGGTCCACGGCCGCCGTGGGGTCGGCCTCGACGAGACGCAGGATCTCCGGGTCGCCCACGAAACCGCACTTGACCACCTCGGCCATGCCGGCCAGCAGCTCGTTGTGGTTGAGTTCCTCCAGGGTGGCCAGGTCGACCAGCACCCTGCTCGGCTCGTGGAACAGACCCACCAGGTTCTTGCCCGCCTCGGTGTTGATCCCCGTCTTCCCACCGATCGCGGCGTCGACCATGCCGAGCAGCGTGGTCGGCACGTGGACCACGCGCACCCCGCGCATCCAGGTGGCCGCGACGAAACCGGCCAGGTCGGTGACGGCCCCGCCTCCGAAGGAGACCACGACGCCGTCGCGGTCCATGCCGATCTTGCCGAGCACCTCCCAGCAGAACCCGGCGACGGCGAGGCTCTTGCCCTCCTCGGCGTCGGGCAGTTCCACGCGGTGGGCGTCCACCCCCGCGCCGGTCAGCTCCTCGCGCACCGCCTCGACGGTCTGGGTGATCGTGGGCTGGTGCAGCAGAGCCACCACCGAGGCGTCCCGGAGGGTCTCGACGAGTTCACCGAGCAGCCCGTGCCCGACCAACACCTCGTAGGGCTTCTCCGCCCGCACGGAAATCCGCTCCGGCTCGCTCATCGTGTCCTCTCCAGTCAGGGGTTGTCTGTGGTGTTCGACCCGTTCGGGCGGTCGCGAAGGGCGCGGACGACGGCCTCACTCGGGTTCCGCGCCCGGCGGACCGGTGTGCGTCATCCGGATCACCCGCTCGACCACGGCCGTGGGCTCGAGCCGGTCGGTGTCGACCTCCCAGTCCGCGACCTCGCGGTACAGCGGAAGCCGCTCACGCAGCAGCGCCTGGAAGTTCGCGCGCGGGTTCACCCCGGCCAGCACCGGCCGGGGGGTGGACAGCCCCGTCCGGCGCACTCCTTCGCTCAGCCCGACCGACAGGAAGAGCACGGGGTGTTCCGCCAGCCGCTGCCTGGTGGCGGCCGAGACCACCGCACCACCGCCGAGAGCGAGCACACCGGTGTGCTCGGCGAGTGCCGCGGCCACCGCCTCCTCCTCCAGCGCGCGGAAGGCCGCCTCGCCCTGTTCGGTGAAGATCTCCGGGATCGGTCGGCCCGCACGGTGTTCGACGTCGACGTCGGTGTCGCGGAACTGCCCGCCGAGGCGTTCCGCCAACAGCCTCCCGGTCACGGTCTTGCCCGCCCCCGGAGGTCCGACGATCACCAGACGGGGGCTCATGCGTCCTCCCCCCAGGTGTCGACGCGGCGGTTCAGTGCCGCGAGATACGCCTCGACGTTGCGTCGGGTCTCGCCCAGGGAGTCGCCGCCGAACTTCTCCAGCGCCGCCTGGGCCAGCACCAACGCCACCATGGTCTCGGCGACCACGGCGGCGCGGGGCACGGCGGTGACGTCCGAGCGCTGGTGCATGGCCTGGGCCTGCTCCCCGGTGCGTACGTCGACGGTGGACAGCGCTCGGGGAAGGCTGGAGATCGGTTTCTTCGCCGCGCGCACGATCAGCGGCTCGCCGTTGGTGATGCCTCCTTCCAACCCCCCGGCACGGTTGCTGGAGCGGGTGACCCACTTCGGCCCGTGGGCGGCGAAAAGTTCGTCGTGGGCGGCGCTGCCCCGTCGCCGGGCGTTGGCGAAGGCCTCGCCGATCTCCACTCCCTTGACCGCCTGGATGCTCATCAAAGCCTGGGCCAGCCGGGCGTCCAGCTTGCGGTCCCAGTGCACGTGCGAACCCAGCCCCGGGGGGAGACCGTGGGCGATCACCTCGACCACACCTCCGAGCGTGTCCCCGGAGGACTTGGCCTCATCCACTTCGGCCATCATCCGTTCGGTGGCCTCATCGCCGAAGGCGCGCACCGGGTTCTCGTCGATGGCGGCGAGATCCTCGGCCGTGGGCAGCTGGTCCCCCTCCACGTTCACGTCGCCGAGCGAGACCACATGGCTGACCAGTTCCACCCCGAGCAGCTGCCGCAGGAAGCACCGGGCCACCGTTCCCACGGCCACCCTGGCCGCCGTCTCCCGGGCGCTGGCGCGTTCCAGCACCGGTCGTGCCTCGTCGAAGTCGTACTTCTGCATCCCCGCCAGGTCGGCGTGGCCGGGGCGGGGGCGGGTCAGCGGCTCGTTGCGCGCCAGGGAGGCCAACACCTCCGGGTCCACCGGGTCGGCGGCCATCACCTGTTCCCACTTGGGCCACTCCGTGTTGCCGATCCGCACGGCCACCGGCCCCCCCTGGGTGAGGCCGTGACGAATCCCTCCGATGACCTCCAGCTCGTCGGACTCGAAGTTCATCCGGGGACTACGGCCGAACCCCAGTTTCCGACGCTCCAACTGAGCGTGGATCTCGGAGGTGGTGACCTCGACTCCGGCCACCATTCCCTCCAGCACTCCCACGAGAGCCGGACCGTGCGATTCCCCGGCGGTCATCCAGCGCAACACGTCCGTGATCCTGCCATGAGATCCCTTCTCGCGAGTACCTCGGGGGCGGAACTCACGCCGAGAAACCACCGGAGTCCGTCAACACGGGCGCGCTGACCGACAGCCAGGCCGGCAGCGCCAGCGCGGGCCCGTGGGGAACCACCCGACTGCGGGTGAGCGCGGCGAGGAGCAGACTCACCGCCGCCGCCGTGGTCGCGACCCACGGCACCACGAGGGGCCCGACCGCTCCGACCGCGGCCCCGACCGGCACGGCGACCTTGACGTCTCCCCCTCCGAGGGCGTGGGGAGCCACCAGGCGAACAGCTCCGTAGCCGACGCCGAGGAGAACCGCTCCCAGCAGCGCACCGGACTGAAGCCCCCAACCGCCCCCCAGGTGGGCGGCCAGCGCCACGGCCCCGAACACGAGGCCGCCACCACCCAGGGTCACCACGTCGGGCAGGCGACGCACCCCGATGTCGGAGACGGACAGCACCACCAGCACCCATCCGGTGACCAGCGGGACAGCCGTCCACCAGAGCGGGAGGGCACCGAGGCGCACCAACGGAACCAACGAGGCCCAGACCACGGCCACACCGGGACGGCACCACCAGAGACGGGTCCGCACCCCGCAGCGGGCGAGCACCGCCCCGCCCACCCGGCCACAGCACCAGCCGAGGACGAACACCACCATGGCCACGCACACGAGCAACACGGTCGACATGTCCGCAGTGTCGGGGCCGGGTGCGCCCGCCACGGGCTCCGTTCGGGCTCGAAGCACGGCGTGTCGGACCCAGCGGGTCCCCACCCGGACGTTCCCCCGCTCGGGAGTCGGGAGGCGACCGCTGGAGCGCCCGGCTCAGGTGGTCGGGACCCGAGCGCCCCGGCGGGCCGCCCCGGAAGGGCCTCCTAGGAGTCCACCGTGAACAGCGGGTCCCCGGCGGAGACCCCGGCGTCGTCGGTCACGTCCGACAGCGCCTGCCGGCCCACCTCGAGAGCCACGACCGGGCACACCGAGGAGTAGCCCTGCTGCTCGACCTCGCTCGGGTTCCAGGTGACGATCTCCTGACCGGCCCGCACCCGGTCCCCCTTGGCCACGTGCAGCGTGAAGCCGGCACCCTCCAGCTTGACGGTGTCGATCCCGAGGTGGACCAGTACCGCCCTACCACCGTCGTCGGTGGTGACCACGAAGGCGTGCGGGTGCAGGGTGGACAGCGTTCCCGCCACCGGGGCCACGGCCCGCGCTGCCCCGCCTTCCGGCTTGACCGCCACTCCCGGTCCCACCATCGCCTGCGAGAACACCGGATCGGGAACCTCACTGATCGGCGCGGCGAGACCGGTTACCGGACTGAGTACTTGAACGCTCACAACAATTCCTCGATGTCTTCCGCGATGGTGTCGGCCTCGGGGCCCACCACGACCTGCACAACGGTGCCCTGTCGCATCACACCATGCGCTCCCGCCGTCTTCAGCGCGGCCTCGTCCACCTTGGCACCGTCCTGAAGCTCGCAGCGCAGCCGTGTGATGCACGGTTCGATCTCCACGATATTGTCCTGACCGCCGAGAGCGGCCAGAATCGCCGCGGCCTTGTCCTCAGCCACCGCAGTCCTCCATTCGTGACTCACCCACGCTTCGAGCGCGTCTTACGTTCAGCTAACCATGCCGTTGCCGTTACACCCGATGTCGAACCGGCAACGAATCGGCCACCCGCTTGACACTCCTTCGACCGGAGGCGCAAGGTTCCCTCCAACTGGTTTAGACCTTACCGTATCAACTTCGAGGTAACGGTACGAGCGTTTCGGCGGGCAGCCAACCATCGGATGTGACCGTCCCCCGAGCGGGCAACCAAAAGCGCCTGCCTTCCTCGAACCGTTGCCGACGCACCGGTGTGTATCCAGGAGGTAACTCGATGAGCACCAGCGCCAGCCCGCCCTCGGGCGGCGGCAGCAAGGTCTTTGCCCAGCTCCAGCGCCTGGGCAAAAGCCTCATGCTGCCGATCGCCGTGCTCCCGGCCGCGGCAATTCCGCTCCGTCTCGGACAGGACGATCTGATCGGGGCCATCCCCGGCATGTCCGAAGTCGGCAAGGTGATCAGCTCCGCCGGCGGAGCGCTGTTCGACAACCTGCCGCTGCTGTTCGCCATCGGCGTCGCCATCGGCTTCGCCAAGAAGGCCGATGGCTCCACGGCGCTGGCGGGGGCCGTCGGTTATCTGGTGCTGTCCGGTGTGCTCTACGAGATGACGGGCACCTCGGCCGACACCGTGTACAACAAGGGCCCTTACGGGGTGCTCGGCGGTATCATCGCCGGTCTGGTCGCGGCGGGGCTGTGGCAGCGCTTCCACCGGTTCAAGCTCCCCTCCTATCTGGCCTTCTTCGGCGGCAGGCGCTTCGTCCCCATCATCACCTCGGTGGTAATGCTGCTCATCGGAGTGCTGCTCGGGCTGATCTTCCCCTATTTCGACCAGGCGCTCACCGGCTTCGGCAAGGCGGTCACCGGCAGCGCGGTGATCGGCGGGGGCATCTACGGGGTGGTCAACCGCCTGCTGCTTCCCCTCGGGCTGCACCACATTCCCAACTCCGTGGTCTGGTTCCTCACCGGCGATTACCACGGTGAGCGAGGAGATCTGAACCGGTTTTTCGCTGGTGATCCGAGCGCGGGTATCTTCATGGCCGGTTTCTTCCCGATCTTCATGTTCGCGCTGCCCGCCGCCGCCCTGGCGATCTATCACTGCGCCAAACCCTCGCAGCGCAAACTGGCCGGGGGTATCATGTTCTCGACCGCGTTGACCAGCTTTCTGACCGGCGTGACCGAGCCACTGGAGTTCTCCTTCATCTTCGTGGCCTGGCCGCTGCTGATCGTGCACGCGATCCTGACCGGAACTTCGTTGGCACTGGTCAACTGGCTCGACATCCACCATGGTTTTGTTTTCTCGGCTGGGGCCATCGACTATCTGCTCAACTTCGGAATCGCCCAGAAGGCGCTGTTGTTGATTCCCATCGGGATCGGTTACGCGATCATCTACTACTTCCTGTTCCGCTTCATCATCACGAAGCTGAACCTGCCCACACCGGGTAGGGAGGAAGACGAGGAGAGCGAGCAGGCGGAGCCGGCGGCCAGCGCCACAGCCTCCTCCGAGAGCGGGTCCTCCGCGGGCGGAACAGGAACGAGCGGAAGCTGAGTCCTTTCGTCCCGGACGAACACGGCAACGAGAGAAAGAAAACGCAGATGCCAGAACGACACGTCACCGTCGCGAGCAAAGTCGGTCTGCACGCCCGGCCCGCCGCCATGCTGGCCAAGGCGGCCGCCGAGCAATCCGTGAAGATCACCATCCGCAAGCAGGAAACCGAACCCGTGGAGGCGGCCAGCGTCCTCGGCCTGATGACGCTCGGGGCCGAACACGGTGACCAGGTCGTGCTGGCGGCCGAGGGGGAGGGCGCCGAGGAGGCGCTGGACCGCATCGCGGAGCTGGTGGGCAGCGAACTCGACGGCTGACCCCTCCGGGAGCCCGTGGACCGGACACGCGTTCGACGTCCACGGGCTCCCGCCGACGCGGACGGACCGGCCCCTCCGGGTCCCGCCGCACTCAGCCCTCCAGAGGCAGGGGCAGTTCCCCGCCCGTGGCCTCGTACAGGGCGTCGCGCATCGCCTCGCGGGGGGCGGGAAGTCCGGTGAACTGCTCCACCTGTCCGAAGGACTGGTGCAGCAACATGTCCAGCCCCGTGGCCAACCGCCCTCCCGCCGAGGTGACCGCCCGCGCCGGCGCAGTGGGCCACGGGTGGTAGACGACGTCGAGCAAACAGCCAGCACCGGTCAGCTCCCCGGCACGTTCGTCCAGCGCACCGGCGGGCAGGGTGGAGACCACCACATCGGCGGCACCGGCCACGGAGGTCAGCTCCGTTTCGTGCAGGCGCAGGGTCCTGATCCGCAGCCCGAGACGTTCGGCGGTGGCCACCGCGCTCCCGGCACGGGTGGGCTCACGGACGGCCAGCGTCACCTCGGAGATCCCCAGTTCGGCGAAGGCGGCCAGGGCGGCCAGGGCGGTTCCCCCGGCCCCCAGCAGCAGGGCACTGTCTCCCCCGGCGAACCCACCGGCCGCCCGGAGCGCACCCACGACACCGTCCACATCGGTGCAGTCGGCCGCCCACCCCTGCCCGGAGCGGACCAGTGTGTTGGCCGCGCCGACGGTGCGCGCACGCTCCGTGGCCGTGGTGGCCAGTTCCAGGGCGGCCTGTTTGCCCGGCATCGTCACCGAGAGACCGACCCAGTCGGAGTCCAGTTCCCCGACCAGCCGGTGCAGCCCCTCGGCGTCCCGTTCGAGGCGTTCGTAGGACCACTCGTGCAATCCGAGAGCACGGTAAGCGGCCCGGTGCAGTACGGGGGAGAGGGAATGCTGGATCGGTGATCCCACCACTCCCGCGACGCGGGCTCGTGGTCCCTGCTGGGCTGCCATCGGACACCTCGACTTTCCTCTGCTCGCCCCGTGGGGGTGCTCCGAAGATCCACGGTAGTCGCCCCGGTGCGGCCCTCCGGGCAGGCCCAAGCAGCGCAGCCCTCCTTCCTCGACGCGGCGGCACCGAAACACCCCACCGTGTCAAGCCGAACACACGCGGGTTCTCCGGTCCCGCGTCCTCGGTCGTCCGGAGCGCACGGCCGCCTTCGGTCAGTAGGCGCCGTTGCGTTCGGCCTTGTCCTTGGCCCTCTCGTGTCCCTCGATCGTCTCCGAGAAGCACGAGGTCCCGTCCTTCTGGCACTTGACGAAGTACTTCCAGTCGCCCTCGGGAGGATCGGCCGCCGCCTCGATGGCCTCGGTACTCGGAGCGGAGATCGGTGTCGGCGGCAGCCCGGTGACCCGGTAGGTGTTGTACGGCCCCTCCTTGGCCCGGTGTTCGTCCTCGGTCAGCAGCGAGGGCTCCTCGAGCAGGTAGTTGATCGTCGAGTCGAGCTGCAACCGCATGTCGATGTCCAGGCGGTTCTCGATGACCCGGGCGACCCGCCCGAAGTCCTTCCGGATCGCCTCGCTCTGCACCAGCGAGGCGATCTTGACCAGCTCGTAGGGGCTGTGACCCGTGCCCTCGGCGATGTCGGGCAGACCGGCGGCACGCATCTTCTCGAAGGAACTGTTCAGCACCGAACGCAGGATCTCGGGGGCGCCGGCGGTCGGTTTGACGTGATAGATCCCGGGCAGGACCAGCCCCTCCAGTCGCCGCTGCGGGTCGGGGGCCCGTTTCGCCTCCGCGAGCGCCCAGTCCGGCACTCCCAGCTCTCCCAGGGGGGTCTCGGCGGCGGCCCCGGCCAGCTCCTCCTTGCCGACGCAGTCGCCACTTCCCTCGTTCTCCCCAGCCCCGCAGGAGGCCCGCGCGAGCAGCGAGAGCACGCCCGGCACCACCTCACCGTCCGGTCCGACGTGGTCCGCGAACCGCATACCGCCACGGATCTCGACGCGTCCCGCTCGGGCCTCGTCGGAGACGATACGTCGCACGGCCGCCGCACCGGACATCCTCTCGCGCATCGAGTAGAAGCCAGGCTGGATGGCGGTGATCTTCTCGTTGCCCTCGGCCGCCTTCACGAAGGCCGCCGGGGAGGCCACCACGTCCTCCTCCGCCAGGGTGCGCGCGATCGCGCTGGTGGTGTCGCCCTGCTGGACCTCGACGACCACCCGTCCCGTACCGCTTCCCTCGTAGTCCGGATAACTGCCGAGAGTCACCAACTGCAACACGCCGTAGACGGCGCCACCCGCCACGACCAGCAGTACCAGCACCCCGGCGAGGGCGGTGACGAGTCTCCGTCGTCGCCGGCGGCGGAACCGTTCCCGCTCGACGTCCTCCCGCTCGCGCGGGTCCGGTTCCTGCCCGGCGTCGTCGGCGAACAGGCCGAGATCGTCGTTCACGCCCGCGTCCTCCCAGACAGCCCTACGAAGCTCAGGTCATGCAGCACGGAACCGCCTCACGAGGTCGCCCGGATCCGTGAGGGGCCGGAAACCCCGGGTCCCGAGCGAGCGGCTCACCGCTCGCGAGGTCGCCCTCAGGGGAACGCACCGCGCCTCACCCGGACGACTCCGAGGCCAACCATGCCGAACACCTCTCAACCGTCCCCGCCCCGCGCGTCCAACCAGGACTGCAGGATCTCCACCGCGGCGGCCTGGTCCACCACGTCACGTTGACGCTTACCACGAACACCGCGATCGGACAGCGTCTTCGTGGCCGTCACCGTCGTGAGACGCTCGTCACTCAACCGCACGGGCACGCCGGGAACCCGCGAACGCACCGCGTCGGCGTAGGAACTCGCCACGTCGGCCGCCCGGCCCCGTCTGCCCGCCAGGGTCACCGGCAGTCCCACCACGATCTCGACGACCTCGTACTCGGCGACGAGTTCGGCGATCCGGGCCAGATCCGTCTTGTTCGCCCTGTCCCGCCTGAGGGTGACCAGCGGGGTGGCCAGCACGGGAGCGGGGTCGCTGACCGCGATCCCGACTCTGGCCTCCCCCACGTCGACACCCAGTCGTCGTCCCCTCCCGAGTCCGGTTCTCCCACCGTCGGGCTGCCCCGGTGCGGACTCGGACCGTTCGGCGTTCACGCCCCTGACACCACCCGTTCGAGCTCCTTGCGCAGGGCGAGCACGGCCTGCTCGATCCCGGAGGGGTCGGAGCCACCGCCCTGGGCCATCTCGGCCTTGCCTCCGCCGCGGCCACCGATGTGCGCGGCGAAGGAGGGCACCAGATCGCCGGCGGCGACACCCTTGTCCTGGGCACCCGGGTTGGCGGCCACCACGAAGCCCACCTTGGAGGTCTCCGGGTCACCGGAGAACAGCGCCACCACGGCGGGACGCGAACCGAGCTTGCCGCGCACCTCACCGGCCAGCGCGCGCAGCGAGTTGCCGTCCACCCCGTCGGCGACCCGTTCGGCGACGAGATCGACTCCGTCGACCTCGGTGGCCCTGCCCGCGATGTCGCCCGCGGACTGCAACACCTTCGCCACCCGCAGCTGTTTGAGTTCCTTCTCGGCGTCGCGCAGCCGGGTGAGCACGCTGTCGATACGTTCGGGAAGGTCCTCGGTGCGGACCTTGAACTTGTCCGCCAACTCGTTGACCAGCATGTGCTCCTTGTTGATGTAGCGCATCGCGTCCATGCCCACCAGGGCCTCGACGCGGTGCACCCCGGAGCCCACCGAGGAGTCGTCGACGAGTTTGACGACACCGAGCTGTCCCACGGAGTCCACGTGGGTACCCCCGCACAGTTCCCGCGAGTAGTCGCCCATGTCGATCACGCGGACCCGGTCGCCGTACTTCTCCCCGAACAGCGCGATGGCGCCCAGCTCCATGGCCCGGTCCATCGAGGTGGTGTAGGACTGGACCTCGGCGTCACTCTGCAGGTACTCGTTGACCTCCTCCTCGACGCCACCGAGCACGGAGGAGGACACCGCCGAGGGGGCGGTGAAGTCGAAACGCATCCGCCCCGGGGAGTTCAGCGAACCGGCCTGGGCGGCACGCTTCCCGTAGGCGTTGCGCACGGCCGCGTGCACCAGGTGGGTGGCCGAGTGCGACCGGGCGATCGCGTGCCTGCGTTCGGCGTCGACCTTGGCCTCCAGACGGGTGTCCAGTCCGACCTCACCGCCGAGGACCTTGGCCCGGTGCACGAACAGGCCGGGCACGGCCTGCTGCACGTCGGTGATCTCCAGCTCCACACCGGGGCCCACCAGGCGTCCGGTGTCGGCTATCTGCCCACCGCCCTCGGCGTAGAAGGGGGTGCGGTCGAGCACGAGCTCGACCTGACTGCCCTCGGAGGCGGCCGAAGCGGGCACCCCGTTCTGCAGCAGGCCGAGCACCCGGCTGGTTCCCTGCAGGTCCGTGTACCCGATGAACTCGGTGGAGCCGTGCTGGTCCAGCAGGGTGCGGTAGGTGGACAGGTCCCCGTGCGCGGTCTTGCGCGAACGCGCGTCCTCCTTGGCCCGCTGGCGCTGCTGCTCCATCAGCTCCCGGAAGCCCTGTTCGTCGACGGACAGGCCCTTCTCCGCCGCCATCTCCAGGGTGAGGTCGATGGGGAAGCCGTAGGTGTCGTGCAGCTGGAAGGCCTTGGAGCCGGGAAGCTGGAGGGAGCCGGCCTTGCGGGTCTCGGCGACCGCCGTGTCGAAGATCTTCGACCCGGCGGACAACGTGGACAGGAAGGCCTCCTCCTCGTTGCGGATCACCGAGTCGATCCGGTCGAAGTCACTGGCCAACTCCGGGTATCCCGGCGACATCGCGTCCCGGACGACCCTGGTGAACTCCCCGAGGACGGGCTCGTGCACCCCGAGGAGCCGTGTGGAGCGCACCACCCGGCGCAGTAGTCGACGCAGCACGTAGCCCCGGGTTTCGTTGCTGGGGGTGACCCCGTCGGAGACCAGCATCATCCCGGAACGCATGTGGTCGGCGATCACCCGGAACCGGACGTCGTCGGCGTGGTTGTCGCCGTAGCGCTTTCCGGAGAACTCCTCGGCCTTGGCGATCACCGGGCGGACCAGGTCGGTCTCGTAGACGTTGTCCACTCCCTGCAGCAGGCAGGCGACCCGCTCCACACCCATGCCGGTGTCGATGTTCTTCGTCGGCAGCTCCCCCAGCACGGGGTGTCCGTCCTTCGGGCTGCCCTCCCCCCTGATGTCCTGCATGAACACCAGGTTCCAGATCTCTATGTAGCGGTCCTCGTCCACCACGGGACCGCCCTCGCGCCCGTACTCCGGTCCCCGGTCGTAGTAGATCTCCGAGCAGGGACCGCCCGGTCCGGGAACCCCCATGTCCCAGTAGTTGTCGTCGGCTCCCCTGCGCTGGATGCGCTCCGGGGGCAGACCACTCACCCGCTGCCACAGCCGCTCGGCCTCGGGGTCGTGCTCGTAGACGGTGACCCAGATCCGGTCCGGGTCGAAACCGAAGCCCCCGGAGTCCTGCGAGTTGGTGACCAGACTCCACGCGTGCTCGATGGCGCCCTCCTTGAAGTAGTCCCCGAAGGAGAAGTTGCCCGCCATCTGGAAGAACGTGTTGTGCCTCGTGGTCTTGCCCACCTCGTCGATGTCACCGGTGCGCACGCACTTCTGGATGCTCGTCGCCCTCGGGTAGGGCGCGGGGGCGTCCCCCAGGAAGTACGGCTTGAACTGCACCATTCCCGCGTTGACGAACAGCAGGTTCGGGTCGTCGAGGATCAGGGAGGCACTGGGGACCACGGTGTGTCCCCGTCCCCGGAAATGCTCGGTGAAACGTTTGTTGATCTCGTGGGTCTGCACGGTGGAGTCCTTCTACACGGATGTGGCTGCGGGCACGGAAACAGGCGGAAACGCCGGTCGGTGTGGGCTTGCGCACCACACCGGGACTCAGCGTCCCGCCCTACGAGCTCGACGCGACTCGGTCCCGTCGATCGTTCCGGTCATCCTGGTCACGGGCCCGCTCCCATTGTCCGGACCATCGATGCTCCGCTGGCCCCGGCCACCGGTGACGATTCCGGTGCGTTCGGTCACGCTCTCGTGGAGCTCCCTTTCGCGCTCGCTCATCCCCGCACGCACGTCCGCTCCGAACGAGCCGAGCGACTCAGCCAGTTCCCGCACCGCATCACCCAGCTGGTCGGCCATCCCGACCGGCGTGGCCCGGCGTGCGGTTCTGCCGAGCTTGCGGCTCAACGCCACGCCCGCGGCGACTCCGGCGCCGAACAACAACAGACGGCTCACTGGCGACCCCCTTTGCGCCTGCGGGAATGCCTGCCCACGGGTTCCTTCCTGCGTTCACGGCGGGCGCGCAGGGCCTTGCTCACGCCGTAGGTGAAAGCGGCCGACTTCACCAGCGGGCTTCCCAGTGTAGCGGTGAACAGCGAGGACAGTGCGGACACGTTGCTGGAGACCGACTGGGCGTTGGCCGTGATGCCGTCGACCCGCTCCAACTGGGTGTTCACATGGTCCAGGGTCGTGTTCGCGCCGGTGAACAGCGGGTCGGAATTCTCCTGCGCCTTGCGGATCGCGTTGGTCGCCTCGTCCAGAGTACGGCCGAGTTTGACCAACGGGATCGCCAGCAGCACGACCAGCAGCACGAAAGCGCCTGCTGCGATCAGCGCGGCGATCTCGGTGGGCGTCACGTGTCCTCCCGGTTTCCAGCCGACTCGTGCGACCGCCCTGCCGGTGGGCCGGCACGGCGGTGGTGATCGCGGTCAGGCTATCGCGCCCGCCGGGGGAAACCGCGTACGGCATTCCGCACGCCTCCGCCCCGCCCGGCCGAAGATCCCCGATGGCCCTCCGATCGCCCGTGGCGGACGCGGTCGCGACACCGCGACACGATAGATTGCTCTCTCACCCACCTTTCCAGCGGCGACGGCATGTCAAGGGGGACGCTTCCGAATGGGCGGAGGGGACGGCAGGTCCACACCACCGACGGGATTCGCCGATCCGGGGACACTCGCGGTGTTGGTGGTGTTCACGCTGCTGCTGAGCACCATCGCCGGGGTCGGTTCGGCGATGCGGGCGGCCACGGCACGGGACATCCTGCGTGCCGACGGCGCGGAGCGGATCGAGATCTCACCACTGCCGAGCACGGGGACCAGGGGCAACCTGAACGCGGAGAAACTGACCCTGGTCGAGTCCGTCGACGGGGTCCGCCAGGTCGTGCCCGACTACACCTCCTCGCTGCGTAGCCCGAGGGGCGGAGAGCTGCCCAGGGTCTCGTTGCAGACCCGCTCCTGGGGCAGCACGGTTCGGCCGCCGCTCACCGCCGGGACCGTGCCGAATCCGCTGCCTCCGGACCAGATCGTGGTCCCCGCCCACGTCCAGGGGGTGGACTTCCGGGCTCACCTCGGTGAGCGCGTCCGGATGAGTTACACGGTGCCCCCTCCCCCGGAGCCCGCTGCCTCCGAGGAGGAGTCCACCGGCGAGCGGGAGCGGCCCCGGTCCGCTCCCGGTGAGGAGGCCGAGGACGAACAGCGGGCGCAGGCGGCCACCGTGGCGCACTCGGCCTCGGAGATCAGCGAAACCATCGAGCTACGCATCGCCGCCACCTACGACCCCCGCTGGCACGCGGACGGGCCGGACACCGCCTACGTGGCCCCGCGCACCGCGGCCGTGCTCGCCGCCGCGGCGCAGGGGACGACGGCGGAGCGGGTGCACGCCGTCAACGGGGCCGACCGGGTGGGGGTGGTCGTGGAGAAGGACGCCGACCCCGCCGAGGTCGCCGCCCGGCTCCGGGATATGGGACTCGGAGCTTTCCCGCTGGTCGACCGGGAGCGGAACCTGATCAGGACGGTCGAGGTGTGGTACTACATCGCCCTGCTCGGGGTGCTGGTGAGCGCCGTGCTGCTCGGGTTCCGGGGGGTGGGCCGTTTCACCGCCGCGGGCGGGCCCGGTGAGGGGGCGCTCGTGCGCGGCGCCGCCCTCGGACTGGGCGTGGGTGTGCTCGCCACCGGGCTGGGGGTGCTGGGGGCGCTGGTGCTGCGAGCCCCCATGGAGGAGTTCCTGGGGCTGCGGATCCAGTGGTTCACCCTGGTTCCCGATCCGCGACGGGCACTGATCGCGGCCGTGCTGCCGGCACTGGCCACCTTCGCGGGAGCCGCCGTCGGCTACGGCCGCTCCCGCGGTCTCGGGTGATCCCGCCGGGGCCGGTCGTGCGCCCCACCACGCACCCGGCCCCGGAGGTCCCTCCGGAGTGGTGAACTCCTCAACCGTTCACCGGAGTGACGGCCCCGCTGCCGTCCAGCACACCGACCACGTTGCGGGCGGCCAACATCGCCATCGCGGTTCGGGTCTCCGTGGTCGCCGACCCCAGGTGGGGAACGAGCACCACGTTGTCCAGGTCGAGCAGCTCCGGCTCCACCTTCGGTTCGTTCTCGAAGACGTCCAGACCGGCACCACCGAGAGCGCCGTCCCGCAGCGCGCGGGCGAGCGCACGCTCGTCCACCACGGGACCACGACTGGTGTTGACCAGTACGGCGGAGGACTTCATCCGCGCCAGCGCGGCCCCGTCGATCAGATGACGGGTTTCCTCCGTCAGCGGGCAGTGCAGCGAGACCACGTCGGAACTCTCCAGCAGCTCGGGCAGCGAGAGGTACTGCGCGCCGATCTCGTGCTCGACCTGCCGTTCGACGCGGTTCCGGGCGGTGTAGACGACCTCCATGCCGAAGGCACGCGCCCTGCGGGCCACGGCACGCCCTATCTGGCCGAGCCCGACGATCCCCAGTCGCCTGCCCTGCACCCCGGAACCGAGCATGAACGAGAAGTGCCAGGACCACGGGGTCCCGGCACGAATGAGCCGCTCCCCCTCGGCGAGTCTGCGTGTGCACATCAACAGCAATCCGATGGTCAGATCGGCGGTCGCGTCGGTGAGCACGCCCGGGGTGTTGGTCACCAGCACTCCCCGGGAGTCCAGTGCGGGCACGTCCACGTTGTCGTAGCCCACGGCGACGTTGGCCACCACTTTCAGCGACGGTCCGGCCGCGTCGGCCAGCGCGCCGTCGACGCGGTCGTGCAGCATGGACACGACCGCGTCCGCACCCCGAACCTCCTCCGCGAGCTCCTCGTCCGTCATCGCCCGGTTCTGTGAGCACAGCCGCACCTCACCGACCGACTCCAGCAGCCGCACCGCCGGATCCGGAATCCACCGGGTCACCACCGTTCGGGGGGTCACTCACTCATCCCTTCGCGTTCGCTCGTCGCGCTGCCCGCGCACTATGCCGCGCAGCTTCGGAAGCCGTTCGGCCAAGGTGCGCTCCGCGCCCCGACCGCTCGGCTCGTAGTAGTCCCTTCCGACCAACTGGTCCGGCGGATACTGCTGCTCCAACACCCCTTCGGACCGGTCGTGGGGGTAGCGGTACCCGACGGCGTTCCCCTGCCGGGTGGCCCCCGCGTAGTGCCCGTCCCGCAGGTGTGCGGGAACGGTGCCCACCTTGCCCGCCCGAACGTCGGCCAGGGCGGCGTCCACGGCCGTGATGATCGCATTCGACTTCGGGGCCGTGGCCAGGTGCACGGTCGCCTGAGCCAGGGACAGGCGCCCTTCGGGCATCCCCACGAACTCGACGGCCCGGCTGGCGGCCACCGCGCTCTGCAGGGCGGTGGGATCGGCCATGCCGACGTCCTCACTGGCGTGCACGACGAGACGGCGGGCGATGAAACGCGGGTCCTCCCCGGCCTCGATCATGCGTGCCAGGTAGTGCAACGCGGCGTCCACGTCCGAACCGCGGATCGACTTGATGAACGCGCTGATCACGTCGTAGTGCTGGTCGCCGTCCCGGTCGTACCGCACCGCGGCCCTGTCCACCGCGGTCTCCACGGTGGACAGGTCGATCACCGTCCGGTCGTTGCTGCGCGCGGCCTCCGCCGCCGCCTCCAGGGCGGTCAGCGCCCGGCGGGCGTCCCCGGCGGCCAGGGCCACCAGGTGTTCCTCGGCCTCCTCCGAGAGTTCGCAGGCCCCGGCGAGGCCCCGCTGTTCGGTCAGTGCCCGGCGCACCAACTCCCGGACGGCCTCGTCGTCGAGTGGTTGCAGCCGCAGCACCAGCGAACGGGAGAGCAACGGCGAGACCACCGAGAACGAGGGGTTCTCGGTGGTCGCCGCCACAAGCAGCACGGTGCGGTCCTCCACCGCCGACAGCAGCGCGTCCTGCTGCGTCTTGGAGAAACGGTGCACCTCGTCGATGAACAGGACGGTGGCCTCACCCGAGTGGCCGAGCCTGCGGCGCGCCTCCTCGATGACCGCCCGAACCTCCTTCACCCCGGCGGAGAGGGCGGACAGTGCGACGAAGCGACGCCCGATCGCCCGGGAGACCAGCCCGGCCAGGGTGGTCTTCCCCGTCCCCGGCGGGCCGTGCAGCAGTACCGAGGCCGGAGCGGCCCCCTCCACGAGCCGGCGCAGCGGAGCACCGGGACCGAGCAGGTGGTCCTGCCCGATCACCTCGTCCAGCGTCCGGGGGCGCATCCGCACGGCCAGCGGGGCGTTCTCGGCCAGCTGTCGCTGCGCGCGTTGCCGGGTGTCGGCTTCGAACAGCCCCTCGTCGTGCAGTCGACCGTCGGAACCGGTGTCGAACAGGCCCTCACTCACGGTTCCGACGCTACCCGGACGGCCCGGCCCGGTGCCGTGGGACGGTCGTCCCCACGAGTGGGCCGGGCCGACCTCACGTGCTCACCGCCCGTCGGGCAGGGCCAGCTCGACCGCGCAGGCCTCCTTGCGGCGCTGCTCGGCCCAGTGCTCCACCGCCTGGTGACAGGCCCTGTCGAGATGACGCAGCGAGGTCAGGTCGACGTGGGTACTCCTGGTCGGCGGAAGTCGGTCCAACCTGTCCTGCAGCTGGGGTAGCCGCAGGAACGTGGCGTTGCCGTGCAACCGTACCCGGGCGTGCTCCTCGTCGTGCTCGACCTCGACCGACAGCCGGGAGACCTCCCACGCCGTCTTGATCACCGCGGCCACCAGGCCGGTCAGCGTTCCGACCAACAGGTCGGTCGCCACGATCATCCCCGCCGTCAGCACGAGCACGAACGCCTCGGAACGCTGCTGGCGGAACAACGTGGCCACCTGGCGCACACCGAGCAGTTTCCAACCTGCGTGGATCAGCAACGCCGCCAGCGTGGCCAGGGGGATGTAGGACAGCACGCCGGGCAGCAGCACCACGAACAACAGCAGCCAGATCCCGTGCAGCACCCGGGAGAGCTTGGTCCTGGCTCCGGCGTTCACGTTCGCCGTGCTGCGCACGATGACCGCCGTCATGGGCAGCGCCCCCAGCAACCCACAGACGGTGTTGCCGGTTCCCTGGGCGACCAGCTCGGCGTTGAAGCGGGTCTTGGGACCGTCGTGCATCCGGTCGACGGCGACCGCGCTGAACAGGGTCTCCGCCGAGGCGATCAGCGCGAAGGTCACCATGGAGCCGATCACCGCGAGACTGGCCGCCGCGCCGAAGGCGTCCGGCGTCGGCATGTTGAGCGCCTCCGTCAGCGACCCCACCCGGATGGTCTCCAGGGGAAGTCCGGTCACCGAGGTGAGTACGGCGGCGACACCGACACCGACCAGTGGGCCGGGAACGAGTCGCAGTTTGTGCGGAATCCTGGTCCACAGCACCATGGTCAACAGGGTGACCACGGCGATGACCACGCCGGAGCGCCCGGCCGGTGTGGTGAACGCCGAGGTCAGCAACTCGGGGATGCGGGCGAACTTGGCGAACGTCTCGGAGGGCTGCTGCATCCCCCCGATGGGATAGATCTGCCCGAGGATCAGCACGAGGCCGATACCGGCGAGCATCCCCTGCACCACCGACGGGGAGATCGCCCGGAACCAGGTACCGATGCCGGCCAGCCCCAGGGCGATCTGCAACACCCCGGCTCCCAGCACGATCACGCCGAGCATGCCCAGTCCGTGCTCGGCCAGCGTGGAGGCCACCAACACGGTGAGCCCGGCGGCCGGGCCGCTCACCTGCATGGTGCTGCCCGGCATGCACCCGACCACGATGCCGCCCACGACACCGGTGACGATGCCCAGTTCGGCGGGAACTCCCGAGGCCACGGCGATTCCCACGCACAGTGGCAGCGCCACCAGGAACACGACGAGGGAGGCACCCAGGTCGAAACCGAAGTTCTGCTTGTTCCGTCGCAGGATTCCCGGGGCGTTTCCCGCTCCGGGAGGGGACGATTCGAGCTGTGTGGTCACTGTTCACTCCGTCAGGGTCGAAGAGCCGCACGTGTCGACAGGACACGTACGCACTCGTGGGGTCGTAGAAACTGGTCGCTGGTACGAGCGACAATCCGTCCGGAGGAAGGGGAATCACCCCGGCCGGAATGTCGTGGGACTCGCGTCTTTGCGAGCGAGAGAATCGACGGACCGCAGTGGAGAACGACAGGACAATCCTCGGAAAAACAACCCGAACGAGGGATGGACGCCGAGAGGGGAGACGGTATATTCCCCCGGCTCCGTCATCCCGCGCGGTCTTTCCGTGAAAGTCCTTTCATTCGTCCGCGGGTCCGCACACTCCGCGCGGCCCGTGGCAGGGACCGCACGGAAACAACCCGTCCTGGCGGGCCGGCAGATCCATCACCGGCGATAGACCTGGAGTCTGGACTGGGAGTGGGCGGCTTCGCACAGACCACCCGCGCTCCCCACGGCGCGGGGATCTCCCGCGCGCACAGCCGAATCAACGTCTTCGGCGGTCACCCGTTTCCGTCCGGTTCGGCCCTCCGGCACCCGGACACTCCGCCGCTGTGTCTCTCGAAGGAGGACCCCGGCACGTTTACGGAGTTTCTCCTTCTCACCGGGAACACCGTGTTCGGTCTTGTGTTCGGTGGAAACCGACCTGCCCGGATGGCCGGACACCCCGGCCGCGTGCACGGGGGAGAACACGACCAGAAACACCACGAACGACAGGAACAGCACTGTCCGCAGCACCGCGCCGGCCCTGGTGCTCACTGTCACCCCCGTGAACGAACAGGTGATCGTCGTCGACTTCGGATACGTCGACACTCCACATACTACCGGAGAAATGTTTCACGCGGGTGAACTCGCGGTAGCCCAAAAAGGTATGAAACGCGGCGCGGACTCTTCTGATCGGGCGAACCGAAAATTCTTCCACCGCAGCGGAAAACTCCTCGCGAAAACCGTGTTTCATATCACGTTCCGATAACCGGAACCTCTTCCGCCGACAGCGTTCGAACCGCTGCTCGCGGTTCGCGCCGAACAGCGGTTCGTGATGCGCCGCGCCGTGGCCGACGGATCAGCGGAAAGCGGGGTAGGGACGCAGTTCCAGCACTCCGGAACCGAAACGTTCGAGCAACGCGGCCACCATGCGCTCGGACAGCTCCGCCACCTCGGACATTCCGCCCGAGGACGCGTGCTCCCCGAGGCGGCGCCACCGATCCGCCAGCGCGGTACTGCGCCGCGGAGAGGGCATGTGGGCGTCTATGGGCGCGTCCAACTGTCCGCTGCGCGGCAGGAACCACCAGGTGGAGACCCAGACCCAGAGCAGCTGCGCCTCCAGCAACCTGGGCAGCAACACGGCGTCGTCGTCCAGTTCCGGCCAGACCTCCACGACCTCGGCCCGCCAGGTGGCCAACATGTTCTCCACCAGCTCGTCCGGCATGGCGTAGGAGCACCACGAGGACGGGAAGGGAAACCGCAGATAGGCCGCGTCCAGGGCCACGTCACGGACGCAGGCCCACTCGAAGTCGAGGAAACGCACCCCGTTTCCGGTGACCAGACTGTTGTCCGGGCAGATGTCCGAAGGGCTGAACGAACGGTACCGGGTGGCGCCCAGCAGCCCGGAGGCCGTGCCCAGTGCCCGCCGCACCGGCTCCGGCGTGGAAACTCCCAGTGTCTGCTCCAGCAGCTCGGGCAGCTCCGTCAGTGAACGCCGGATGTCCGCGGCGACGGGATCGGTCCACGACTCCGCTCCCAACCTGCGCATCAGGGCGTCGAAGTCGGCCTCCCGCCCGGCCATGGAGGTGTGCAGCCTTCCAAGGGCCCGGGCCCAGGCGAGCATGGACCGCTCCGCGGCCTTCTGGTCGTCCGCGAAGAGCACGTCGGCCAGGGTGGCCCCTCTGCCCAGGTCCTCGAGCACGAGCAGTCGCCGTCCGGCGTCCTGGGCGATCAGTTCCGGCCCCACGCGCAGTTCCCGGGGCAGGGCGGTGGCCAGCTGGCAGCTGGCCGCCTCGTGGGCGAAGGGGTCGGAGTACCCCTCAGCCGGAGGCGCCCCGTAGTGTTTGAGCACGAGGGTGCGCGGCAGTTCGAAGGGTGTTTCCGCGACCCGTACCCGCATGACGACCGAGCGGCCACTTCCCCCCAGATCCTCCGGATCGGCGAGCCGGACGGATGCTCCCGTTCTCCGGGTGAGCACGGCCTCGGCAGTACCGATCGTGTCGGTGACCTCCGCGCTAGCGGGCACGCGAACCTCCGGCGGACCGGTGGTGATTTCCACGCTCATCGTCTCCAGACCCTACCGCCACCGCCCGTTTTTCCACGGGCCTGACCGGTCAAGTTGTCCCCCGGTTAGGGGAGTCGGTCTCGTACCGTCCGACACCGTGCCGAGAACACGACCACCCTCCACCGTTACGCGGGTGGCGGCGGATCGGCAACCCGTTCCACCGTGGGGTGGTACGGGGGCGACGACGCACCACGGCCGCCGGGATGCATGGCGTTACGGAACCGTTACCGAAGCCGATCCCCCGCCGGAGTGGTCACTGCGTGGCGGCCTCCCGGTCGGCACCACCGTTGCTCGCGCCCTCGCCCCCTCGCGCGGAGCGCTTGGCGGGGGTGGCGTCCACACCGGCCTCCCGCCGCTGCTCGGCGGTGATCGGCGCGGGAGCTCCGGTGAGCGGGTCGAAACCACCACCGCTCTTCGGGAACGCGATGACGTCGCGCAACGACTCGGCCCCGGTCAGCAACATGCAGATCCGATCCCATCCGAACGCGACACCGCCGTGCGGGGGCGGGCCGTAACGGAAGGCCTCCAGCAGGAAGCCGAACTTCTCCTGTGCCTGCTCCCGGGAGATGCCCAGCACCTCGAAGACGCGCTGCTGCATCTCCCAACGGTGGATACGGATCGATCCCCCGCCGATCTCGTTGCCGTTGCACACGAGGTCGTAGGCACTGGCCAGCGCCTCACCGGGACGCTGGTCGAAACTGTCGGCCCACTGGGGTTCCGGAGCGGTGAAGGGGTGGTGCACGGCGGTGTACCCGCCGGTTCCCACCGCCACGTCGTCGCTGTCCTCGACCGGCTCGAACATGGGGGCGTCGACGATCCAGACGAACGACCACGCACGCCGGTCGATCAGGTCGCACATCTCGGCGATCTCCAGGCGCACCGCCCCGAGCAGTGCCCGGGAGGCCGCGGGGCTGCCCGCGGCGAAGAACACACAGTCCCCGGCGGCGGCACCCACCGCCTTGGCCAGTCCCTCACGCTCCTCCTCCGAGAGGTTCTTGGCCACCGGACCGGAGAGCGTGCCGTCCGACCCCACGAGGACGTAGGCCAGTCCCTTCGCCCCGCGCTGCTTCGCCCAGTCCTGCCAGGCGTCCAACTGACGACGCGGCTGGTCGGCCCCACCGGGCATCACCACGGCCCCGACGTAGGGGGCCTGGAACACCCGGAAGGGAGTGTTGGCGAAGTACTCGGTGAGATCGGTCAGTTCCACCCCGAAACGCAGGTCGGGCTTGTCCGTGCCGTACCGGGACATCGCCTCGTGGTAACTCAGCCGGGGGATGGGGGTGGGGATCTCGTAACCGGCCAGCTCGCTCCACAACGCCGCCACGACGCGCTCGCTGATCTCGATCACGTCCTCGGCGTCGACGAAGCTCATCTCGATGTCGAGCTGGGTGAACTCGGGCTGGCGATCGGCCCGGAAGTCCTCGTCACGATAGCAACGGGCGATCTGGAAGTAGCGCTCCAGCCCACCGACCATCAGCAGCTGCTTGAACAGCTGGGGGGACTGCGGCAGCGCGTACCAGCTCCCCGGCTGCAATCGGGCCGGGATCAGAAAGTCCCGCGCCCCCTCCGGGGTGGAGCGGGTCATCGTGGGGGTCTCCACCTCGACGAAGTTCCGCCGGTGCAGCACCTCACGAGCGATCCGGTTGGCCTCGCTGCGCATCCGGATCGCGCGCGCGGGCTCCGCGCGCCGCAGGTCCAGGTACCGGTGCCGCAGCCGCACCTCCTCGCCGACCTCCAGATGCTCGTCCAGCGGGAAGGGCAGCGGAGCGGACTCCGAGAGCACCTCCAGGTCGGTCGCGGTCACCTCGATCGCGCCCGTGGGGATCTCCGGGTTCTCGTTGCCCTCGGGACGGAGCACCACCTCACCCGTGAGTCGTACGCAGAACTCGGCACGCAACCGGTGGGCCCGCTCGGCCATCTCCCCCTCGCGGAACACCACCTGTGCGACGCCGGAGGCATCACGCAGATCGATGAAGATCACACCTCCGTGATCCCGGCGACGCGCCACCCATCCCGCCAGGGTGACGGACTGCCCTGCGTGGTCGGCGCGAAGCGAGCCGGCCTCGTGCGTGCGCATCACGGGTGTTGATCTCCTCTTCGGTAGGACTGCTGGCCGTCGTGCGGCGAGGACCTTCCCAGGTTAGCCAACGGGGAGCAGCCACTCTGCAGCAGGTTTCGCACACCGTTCGTTCCCCCGGCACCGAGCGGGCGCACACCGACCGGGGGGCACCGCACGGAGAAGATGGCTGCCCGAAAACCACCGTGACGCCCCAGAGGGAGTCCCGGCGGAATCCGGGAAGACCCCATTCTTCGAGGACGTCTATTTCCCGCAATCTCGTTGCACGTACGTGATCGGGACAATTAGCGTCACGCACAAGGTTGGTCAGCACGAGGAGTGGTCATGGTCGTTCCCCGCACACGAACACCTTCCACGCCATCTCCGGCGATCGGACAGGAACATCGCCACCTCTCTTTCGAACTGGCGAAACTCCTGCGCACAGGACCTTTCGATGTCGCCCTCCGGGCCGCCATCCGCTCGAGCAGACTCAGCCTGGAACGCATTCAGCACAGACTGCGCTCCCGGGGAACCCCGGTGAGCATCACCGCGTTGAGTTACTGGCAGTCCGGACGACGTCGCCCGGAACGCCCCGACTCCCTGGCCGCGCTGCGGGAGCTGGAGGACGTGCTGGGAGTGCCGGACGGAGCGCTCTCCGCCCTGCTCGGGCCGCCGAAACCGCGCGGCAGGAGCAGGGGCGAGTCCACCGCCCCGCCCCTGACGAGCCTGTGGTCCGACAACGCCTCGGCGGCCGGTATGCTCAGCCGGCTCGACACCAGCGCCGACGGACACCTGACACGTCTGAGTCAACACGACGTGCTCGACATAGACGGAGCCGGCAAACAGCGCGGCCTGCGGGTGCGCCAGCTCGTCCGCGCCGAACGCAACGGGGTCGACCGCTGGGTGACGGTGTTCGACAACTCGGGCACCGACATCTCGCCGCCGAGCATCCGCGCGATGAAGGGCTGCACGCTGGGGCAGGCGCTGTCCGACCACCGGAGTGGGGTGATCGTGGCAGAACTGCTGTTCGACCGCGCGCTGGAGAAGGGCGAGACCGCGCTGCTGGAGTACGAGATCAGCCACGGCCCGAACGGGCTGGTCGGCACCGACCAGGACCACACCTACTCGCGCAGGTTCCGGCTCCCGGTACGGGAGTACCTCGTCGAACTCCGGTTCGATCCGGACAATCCGCCGCTCTACTGCGAGAGTTTCTCCACCCGTTCGGACGGGTCCGAACTGGACCCTCCCAAACCCCTGTCGCTGGACTCGCGGGGACACACCCACACCGTGGCTCTCGACTTCGGATCGGGGGCGTTCTGTGTCCGTTGGGAACCGGCCCGCAGCGGAATGTCCGTTCCGGCCATGCTCCTTCCGCAACAGGCGCACCGCTCCGGTTCGGAACTCGGTTCCGGCCTGTTCTGACAGGCCCCACGGCCTCGGAGTTCTCCCGACGTCCCGGCTCGTGGACGGACTCAGGAGCCACCGTGATCCCCACCGAGGACCTCCTGAACGGTGCGGTTCAGGGCGGAGGAGGGCTCGATTCCGAATTCCGCCACCATCTCCTTACGGATTCGGCGGAAGACGTCGGCGGCCTCCACCCTCCGCCCCGTCCTGCCGAGCGCCAGGATCAACTGTTCGAACAGCCGTTCCCGGTGGGGATACCGCGTGGTCAGCGCCTTCAGCCGACCGATGACCTCCTCGTGGTTGCCCAGCCTGATGTTGAGCGCGATGAAGTCCTCCATCGCCAGGGTGTGGTACTCCTCGGCCTGCACCGCGGCGGCGTACAGCCGTGGGCTCCGTTCCCGCACGTCGGCCAGTGCAGGCCCGCGCCAGAGATCGAGTCCCCGGCGCAGCATGTCGCTGGCCGTCGCCGGATCGGAATCGGCGATCTCGCGTGACTTTCCCCGCAGGGACTCGAAGACGAGCAGGTCGAGCTCCTCCGGTTCGAGGTCCAGCGAATACCCCAACCGGCTGGTCGTGATGCGGCGTCCGCCCCGTTCCGGGCCGAGAATCCGGTCCAGGTCGCGACGCAGACGAGCCACGTGCGCCTGCAGGGCGTTGGCTCCCCGTTGGGGCAGCCCTTCCGGCCAGAGTTCCTCCTCGAGCTGCTCACGGGGGACGACCTTGCCCGCGTTGAGCAGCAGCAGTGCCAGCAGGGTTCGTCGGATGTCCCCGGATATCTCCGCCTGTTCTCCCGCGGAGTCGCAGACGCACACAACCCCAAGCACCCGGAAACGGATCACGGAAACCTCCCGCAGGAAAACAGCACTATGGTATTTTCCCGGGACTCCGGGAAACGAAGAGGCCCGGTACACACCACCGAAAAGCACACCGGCTCAGCACTTCGGAATTTTCCCGAATTCCGCCCGTACCGACGTCGGATAAAATCATCGGACCACTTCGGGTCTGCACGTCGGATATTAAGGGCATATCGCAATGAACCCTATAGCCCGAAAGAGTGAAAAAGAGGGGAATATTCCAGAATACATTTAGGACGGTTTTCCTCGCGCCGGAGCACGACAGGAAACCCTTATTCGTCGAAAGGTTTCTCGCGGCGAGCCCCGACGGACGGCCCCGAAACCGCACCAGTGCGCGGAACAATTCGCCATCGGGGCGAGAACCTCCGGGGCACTGGTCGGACCATCCGCCCGGTGGGGATTCCGGTCCGGGGATGTTCCGACGGCCCTACCGAACCCCACCCGGGGGAAACCACCCCTACCATGATTCGGTGCCCGACGATCACAGTGCCGCAGCGACACCACACCAGCACGGACACGGACACGGACACGACACGGCACCGGCCTCACCCCGCACCAGAAAACTGCTGGGCGCGGTACTGAGTCCCTTCGTGCTCGCCGCGGTGATCGGGGCGGTGCTCCTGCACCCCTTCGGCGAACCACCGGAGAACGCCGCACCGAGCGGTTTCGCCCGCACCCCCGTGGACGGAACGATCCTGCGTGCGGAAACGGGGCCGTGCGCTACCACGGACGGGACCGGGAACCCGCCCGGCGGCGCCGGGCAGTGTCTGCGGCTGCGGGTGGAACTGGACAACGGCCCCGCCGCGGGCAGCATCGTCGAACAGACCGTCCCCCGGGAACCCACCACCCCCGAGTTCGACGCGGGGGACGAGGTCGTACTGGCCTACTCGGGCACCGCACCCCGACGGGGAAGCTCCTACCAGATCGTGGACTACCAACGCGGCCCCTGGATGCTGCTGCTCTGCGCACTGTTCGTCGGTGCCGTGCTCGCCCTGGGTCGGTGGAAGGGACTGGCCTCGCTCGCGGCGCTGGGCGTGGCTTTCGCGATCCTCGCCGGATTCGTGCTCCCGAGCATCCTGGCGGGGCGAAACCCCCTGTCCGTGGCCGTCGTGGGCGCCGGGCTGATCATGTTCTGCACGCTGTACCTCACGCACGGTTTCTCGGCCCGGACCTCCACGGCGGTGCTGGGAACCCTCACCAGTCTCACCCTGATCGGAACCCTCAGCGCCGTGTTCGCGGGACTGACCCGCCTGACCGGCCTGGACGACTCCACCTCCGCACTGATCGGGGCGCTGGGTCACGGCATCGACGCACGGGGACTACTGCTGGCCGGAGTGGTCATCGGTGCCCTGGGGGTGCTCGACGACGTCACGGTCACCCAGGCCAGTGCGGTGTGGGAGCTGCACCGGGCCAACCCCTCCCTGCGGTGGAAGGAGCTGTACTCCTCGGCGCTCCGGATCGGGCGGGACCATGTCGCCTCCTCGGTGAACACCCTGGTGCTCGCCTACGCCGGTACGGCCCTGCCCCTGCTGCTGACCTACAGCCTGTCCGGCAACCCGTTCACCGACATCGTCACCACCCAGGACGTGGCCCAGGAGGTGGTCCGCACCCTGGTCGGAAGCCTGGGGCTCATCGCCGCCGTCCCGTTGACGACGGCGATCGCCGCGCTGATCGTGCGCGGGGAGACGCGGACCGGCACCCCTGCCGAAGACCCCTCGGGAACACGTGTGGTCACGCTGGTCAGACACGGGGCACGGCGCGGCGCGACACGCGCCACCGGCCCCGGAGGGGCACGATCCGCCTCCCCCTTCCGTGCCGATCCGGAGGGAAACAGCCTTCCCCTCCGCACAGGGGGACGGTGACCCGCCCGACCGGAAGAGTCACTCCGGACACGGCAACGGCCCGGGCCGGAAGCGGCCCGGGCCGAAACCGATTTCACGACACGATCGGAAGAAACCCGGAAGAGTTACCACCTCCCCGCCGGAGGCAACGGAGAAAAAATCCGTTCGACAAAGGAGCGACACTGTCGAGAAAACCGAGAATGCTCTTTCGCGAACCTCCCAACGCCGAGAAGAGAGCCACCCGGGATCGAAAGAATACGAAAAGAGCCGGGCAGTGACAATTACTCGTTGAGGTGAAAGGGTGCTTCTCGGGGGTGACGTCCCCGCCTCGGGGCACCGCCCGGGAAACCATCCTTCCCGCCCCGCGCCGGAACCGCTCCCCTCAGTCGAGGGTCGCCACGAACCTGGCCACGTCCTCGTTCGGCAGACGACGGGCCAACCTTCCCGAGGGAGCCAGTGCGGCGAGCCGGTGGAGCGGACGGTCGGCTGCGCCGTCCCCCCGAGCCTCGGACTTGAGCTGGGCCACCAGTAACTCGGACAACACCAGCGCCCGCGTGTCCCCGGTTCCGGCCAGGGTGTCGGCCAGCCGGCGCAGCTCGTAGACACCGAGTTCCCTGCCTCCGGTTCCGGCGTACATCGCCAGGGCCACGTTCAACGCCTTGTTCTTCGGCGCTCCGGCGACGAGCAGACTGATCGTGCGCGCTCCACGGACGTCGGTGACGAGCACGTCCAGCCGAGTGGCCCGCGCCAGGTCCACCCTGCGGGTCCCGAAAGCCCGCGCGGCCACCTGGGTGCCGTCCAGCCAGTAGGTCTTGCGGGCCTCCCCGAACGCCATGAGAGACAGCGGCACCGCCAGCACGGCGAAGGCGACCAGGAACCCCGGAGGTCCCGCGAACAACCCGACGATTCCGCCCACAGCGGCACCGACCACCACAGCGACGACCACGACACTGATCGCGCGCCTGCGCACGACAGCACGGTCGAGCAGATCCAGCGAAACCACCCGCTGCTCACTCATCACGCCAGCACCGCCCGCACCCGGTCGACAACCTCCTCCGGGGCCACGTCCGTCGCTGCTCCGTGGCCCTCATCGCTCCCCTGGTCAGCTGTATCAGCCCGCCGTCCCGCCGGGAACGCCCAGATCCCGCAGGAACGGGTTGGCGGCACGCTCACGTCCGACGGTCGTGGTGGGCCCGTGCCCGGGCAGCACCGCGGTCTCGTCGTCCAAGGACAGCACACGCGAACTCAGCGTCCGCAGTATCTTCTCGTGGTCCCCTCCGGGCAGGTCGGTGCGGCCGATCGCCCCGGCGAACAACGTGTCCCCGGTGAGCAGCAGCCGCCCGCCCTCCTCCGTGGCGGTCTCGAAGAGCACCGAGCCCTCCGTGTGCCCGGGAGCGTGATGCACGGTGAAACGGATCCCCGCGATCTCGAGAGTCGTCGCGCCCCGCAGGTCACGCAGTTCGTGGGGCACCGTCACGGACACCCCCTCGAAGAGCTGCCGTCCCTCGGGGCCCAGCGCGGCCCCGGGGTCACCGATCATGTACGCGTCCTCGGGATGGATCCAGGCCGGGATCCCGTAGGCGCCGCACAGCAGCCCCGCCGAGAAGACGTGGTCGAAGTGCCCATGGGTGAGCAGCACCCCCTCCGGGGTGAGTCCGTGCTGGTCCAGATGGCTGCGCACGGCCTCGACGGCGTCCTGCCCGGGATCCACCACCACACAGGGCCCGTTCTTCTCCGGAGCCAGCACATAGCAGTTCGCCTGGAGCTGTCCCACCGGGAAACCAACAACAAGCACGGAGTGCTTCTCCCCTTCTGTTCGGGTACGAGCGTGCGACCGGGGGCCCGCGCACGGCCTGCCCGGTCACGCGCCGCCCGGCTCACTCCAGTACTCCCAGCCTAGCCGTGCGGTCTCACGGTTCTCGCACACCGGCCCGTTCTACACTCGCCCGAAGGCGTGATCCCGGGGTGTCCCCTCCCCGCGGAGACGGTGATCCGGTTCCGACGCGCCCGGTGCACGCCTCGGGCGAGGGACCCCAGGTCGTTCGCACGGGCGCGGGGCCGGAACCGCGCGGAGGGGACAAACGGCCGGGATACGTCCCGGTCGGTCCGTCGGTGGTGTGGGAACACCCCGCACACCGGCACCGGCCGCCTGCAAGTCGCCGCACCGGGGACTTCTCGACCGAACGACCCCGAGCACGGAGTGGGAACAGGTGTCCAGCAACGAAGAACGCCGCCAAGCGGCCAAGAGCAAGCTCGAACGCAAGCTCGCTCGTCAGGAGGAACAGGCACGCAGACGCCGCACCGCCGCGGTCACGGCCACCATCGTGGTGGTCATCGCCGCCGTGGTGGGGGTGTACTTCCTGACCAGGATGGACGGTGGCCGGTCCGACGCGGCGGACGGCCCCTCGGAAACCGGGTCCCCCACCAGCGGTCGGGAGGACACGGAGATCTCCATCCCTAGTGAGCGCGCCCCCGCTCCCTCCCGACAGGAACCGCTTCCCGCGCGGGTCTCCTGCGAGTACCGCTCCACGGGGGAACCGGCCGAACCGGTGGAACCTCCACAGGACGGGGAGGTCAGTGCGAAGGGGAGCGTGGAGGCCACGATCGAGACGAACCTCGGCGACATACCGCTCACCCTGGACCGTTCCCTGGCGCCGTGCACGGTCAACAGCTTCGTCCACCTCGCCGAGGCCGACTTCTACGACGACTCCTCCTGCCACCGGCTGTCCACGGAGGGGTTGCAGATGTTGCAGTGCGGCGATCCCACCGGAACCGGCAGGGGCGGGCCCGGCTACCAGTTCGACGACGAGATCGCCTCCGACATCGAGTACGGACGTGGCTACCTGGCCATGGCCAACTCGGGGAAGGAGAACACCAACGGCAGCCAGTTCTTCCTCGTCTACGGCGAGGCACCGCTGAGCCCGGACTACACGGTGTTCGGCACCGTCTCCGACGAGGGACTGAAGGTGGTCGACGAGGTCGCCCGGGCCGGGCACGACAACTCCTTCCCCACCGTGGGTGGTGGAGCACCGAACAAGGAGATCACCTTCACCGACGTGCGGATCTCCTCCTGAGACGCGGGAACGGCGGGACACGGGAATCGTCCGTGTCCCGCCGTCGTCCCGGGAGCGGTTCAGGAGGCCGAGGTCATGCGGTACACGTCGTAGACCCCCTCGATGTTGCGCACCGCCTTGAGCACGTGCCCCAGGTGCTTGGGGTCACCCATCTCGAAGGAGAACCGGCTGACCGCGACCCGGTCCTTGGAGGTGGTCACCGAGGCGGACAGGATGTTGACCTTCTCGTCGGCCAGCACCTTCGTCACGTCCGACAGCAGCCGGTGCCGGTCCAGCGCCTCCACCTGGATCGCCACCAGGAACACCGAGGAGTTCGAGGGAGCCCAGTGCACGTCCACCAACCGCTCGGGCTTGCCGCGCAGGTCGGCGGCGTTGTTGCAGTCGGTGCGGTGCACGCTGACCCCTCCGCCCCTGGTCACGAAGCCCAGGATCTCGTCACCGGGAACCGGGGTGCAGCAGCGCGCCAGCTTGGCCCACACGTCACCGGCGTTGGCGCCCTCCACGCGAACACCGGAGTCACCGGAGCTGCGACGCTGTTGCTGGACGGTGGAGGGAGTGGAACGTTCGGCGATCTCGTCCTCGGCCTGCTCCACACCCCCCAACGAGGCCACCAGCCGCTGCACCACGTGATGGGCGGAGACCTGACGTTCGCCGACGGCCGCGTAGAGGGCGGTGACGTCCGTGTAGTGCAGTTCCTTGGCCACCGAACCGATGGAGTCCGCCGAGACCAACCGCTGGACCGGCAGCCCGAGCCTGCGCAGTTCCTTGGCGATGGCCTGCTTGCCGGACTCGATCGCCTCCTCGCGGCGTTCCTTGGCGAACCACTGCTTGATCTTGGTCTTGGCGCGGGGTGAGGCGACGAAGGACAGCCAGTCCCTGCTGGGCCCGGAACCCTCGGCCTTGGAGGTGAAGATCTCGACGACCTCACCGTTCTCCAGCTTGCGCTCCAGGGCGACCAGCCTGCCGTTGACCCGGGAGCCGATGCACCGGTGTCCCACCTCGGTGTGGACCGCATAGGCGAAGTCCACCGGTGTGGACCCGGCGGGCAGCGTGATCACATCCCCTTTCGGGGTGAACACGAAGATCTCCCGGGTGTTGAGGTCGTAACGCAGTGACTCCAGGAACTCACCCGGGTCGGCGGCCTCCCGCTGCCAGTCCAGCAGCTGGCGCATCCAGGCCATCTCGTCGATCTCGACTCCCGCGCTGCCCCTGTTGCGCCCACGGGTCTCCTTGTAGCGCCAGTGCGCGGCGATGCCGTACTCGGCGGTGCGGTGCATCTCCTCGGTGCGGATCTGCACCTCCAGCGGTTTGCCCTCCGGCCCGACCACCGTGGTGTGCAGCGACTGGTACACCCCGAACTTGGGCTGGGCGATGTAGTCCTTGAACCTTCCGGGCATCGGCTGCCACAGCGCGTGCACCACCCCCATGGCGGCGTAGCAGTCCCGCACCTGGTCCACCAGGATCCGCACACCGACCAGATCGTGGATGTCGTCGAAGTCCCGGCCCCGCACGATCATCTTCTGGTGGATCGAGTAGTAGTGCTTCGGCCTGCCCTCCACCTTCGCCGACAACCGGGCGGCGTCGAGGTTCGCCGAGATCTCGTCGACCACCTTGCGCAGGTAGGTGTCCCTGGAGGGGGCCCTGTTGGCCACCAGTCGTACGATCTCGTCGTACTTCTTGGGCTGCAGGATGGCGAAGGCCAGGTCCTCCAGCTCCCACTTGATGGTGGCCATGCCCAGGCGATGCGCCAGCGGGGCGAGCACCTCCAGTGTCTCCCGTGCCTTGCGCACCTGTTTCTCCGGCGGCAGGAAACGCATGGTCCGCATGTTGTGCAGCCGGTCGGCCAGCTTGATCACCACGACCCGGGGGTCCCGCGCCATGGCGATGACCATCTTGCGGATGGTCTCGGCCTCGGCCGCGGTGCCCAGCTTGACCTTGTCGAGCTTGGTCACCCCGTCGACCAGGTGCGCGACCTCCTCCCCGAAGTCGGCGCGCAACTGCTCCAGGGGGTAGCCGGTGTCCTCGACCGTGTCGTGCAGTAGGGCCGCCATGAGCGTGGTGGTGTCCATCCCCAGTTCGGCGAGGATGGTGGCCACGGCCAGCGGATGGGTGATGTAGGGGTCCCCGGACTTGCGCTGCTGGTCGCTGTGCTTCTCCTCGGCCACGTCGTAGGCGTGCTGCAACTGCCCCAGGTCGGCCTGGGGGTGCAACTCCCGGTGGACCGAGGCCAGCGGTTCGAGGACCTGTTTGACCTGGGTGGGCCGCTGCGCGGTGATACGCCGGGCCAGCCGCGCGCGCACACGCCTGGTGGCCGAGGCCGAACGCTGCGCGGCGGACTCGGTCGCAGGAGACTCGACTTCTTGGCTCACAGCACGCTCCCGGGTACTCGAGGATCCACTCGCCCCGGGTCCATTCTCCGTTCACGGTACACCCGCGGTGCCCATGCATGACCCGGACATCGAGCATAACGCCACGAGCCCCGGACACCCTTCCCCACCGGTCCCGTGCCGCGCCGGGCGGTCGCCGGGCTCCGTGAACGACCGGCTGCCGATCGGCGGAACCGGTCGGCGGAAGGTACGGTTCCGGCGTGGCGGCCGGGGTGCAGCCCCATCCGGCCCGACCGCCACGCGGTCGCCGCGTGCTCGCTCAGCGTCTCCGGCGGGCGGCCCCGCGTCGCTCGGCCTTGCCGGACGGCCGTCCCGTCCCGGCACGGCCGGATCCGTTCGAGGCCCCGGCACCGGCCATCCGGGCGGACGTGTCCGGCTGCTCGGTCGGGTTCTCCTCCTCGACCTCGTCCTCACCGGAGCGGTGGCGCCTGCGCTGCAACACCTTCCGTTCGTGGGCGCGGTAGGCGGACTCGCGCATCTTCAGGTCGACCAGCAGCGGGGTGGCCAACAGGATGGAGGAGAGCACCCCGGCGATCATGCCGACTCCCTGCACCAGGGCGAGGTCCCGCAGCACGCCCACGCCGAGCAGTCCGGCACCGACGAACAGCAGTCCCAGCACGGGCAGCAGCGCGATGATCGAGGTGTTGATCGACCGCATCAGCGACTGGTTCACGGCGAGGTTCGCCGCCTCAGGGTAGGTGCGCCGGGTCACGCTCAACAGCCCCGAGGTGTTCTCCTTGACCTTGTCGAAGACCACGACCGTGTCGTAGAGCGAGAAACCGAGGATGGTCAGCAGACCGATGACCGTGCTCGGGCTGACCTCGAAGCCGACCAGCGAGTAGACCCCGGCGGTCACGAGCACGTCGTGGATCAGCGCGACCAGCGCCCCCACGGCCATCCAGCGTTCGAAGTAGAACGCCAGGAACACGGTGACCAGCACGAGGAACACCGCCAGCGCGATCAGCGCCTGCCTGGTGATCTCGTTGCCCCAGGTCCCGCTGACGGCGCTGTCACTGATGGCCTCGGGACTGGGCTGTCCGTCCGCCCCGAGCGGGCGCAGGTCCTCGTAGAGGGCGGACTTCACCTCGGCGAGTTCCTGCACGTCGAGTTTCTCGGTGCTGATCTGCACCGTCTGGGAGGCTCCGCTGCCCACCAGCTGCACCGAGGAGGGATCGTTGCCGAGCGTGTCCCGGACGGTCCGTTCGGCCTGCTCGGTGCTGATCTGTCCGGAGGCCCCCTGGGCGGGCATCGAGATGTTGGTCCCGCCCTCGAACTCGATGCTGAGGTTGAAGCCCTTGATCCCGATGGAGGCCGCCGAAACCAGCATCAGCAGCCCGAGGATCACGTACCAGTACTTGCGCTTGCCGACGATGTCGAACGCCCCGGTACCGGTGTAGAGACGCTGTAGCACTCCCCTGCCGCCCGCGGCGGGGGCGCTCCCGTTGTTCCCGGTGGTGTCCACGCCTCACGCCTCCTTCGGAGTGCCGCCCGCGGCACTCTGCTGCCGGTTGCCCTGCCGCTGCCTCCTGGCGCGCTCACCCATCCGCTGGACGGCACCGAGGCCGGTGACACCGGGACGGGAGAGGAACTTGCTGCGGGACGCCAAGGCCACCAACGGATGGGTGACCAGGAAGACGACGATCAGGTCCAGCACCGTCGACATCCCGAGCGTGAAGGCGAAGCCCTTCACCTGACCGACCGCGAGCAGGTACAGCACACCGGCCGCCAGGAAGCTGACCGCGTCGGCGGACAGGATGGTGCGACGTGCCCGCGCCCAGGAACGCGGCACCGCCGAACGGAACGTCCTGCCCTCACGGATCTCGTCCTTGAGCCGTTCGAAGAACACGATGAACGAGTCCGCGGTGATGCCGATCGCGATGATGAAACCGGCCATGCCCGGCAGGTCGAGGGTGAAGCCGATCCACCGCCCGAACAGCACGAGCACGCCGTAGACGACCGCCCCGGACAGGATCAACGAGAGAATGGTCAGGATGCCCAGCAGGCGATAGTAGAACAGGCAGTAGACCGCGACCAGGATCAGTCCGATGCCCCCCGCGAGCAGGGCCGCCTCCAGCGAGGCGATGCCCAGGGTGGGCGAGACCGTCTCGGCGGTGGACTGGTCGAAGGCCAGCGGCAGGGAACCGTACTTGAGCGTGTTGGCCAGGTTCTCGGCCCGTTCCTGGTCGAAGTCCCCCTGGATCTCCGTCTGGCCCCCCACGATCGGGCTGTTGATCGAGGGCGCCGAGACCACCTGGGTGTCCAGCACGAAGGCGACCTGCTGACCCACGTTCTCGGAGGTGAAGTCCGCCCAGGTCTTGCCGCCCTGCTGCTTGAAGTCCAGGTTCACGGTCCACTGCGGCTTGCGCTGCCCCGGCGGAGCGGCGTTCGCGTCGCTGATCTCGGTTCCCGGGATCAGCACCGGGTCGAGGATGTACTTGTTCTCCCCGTCCTCGCCGCAGGTGACCAGCGGACGCTTCGGGTCGGCGTTGCCGCGCAGCGGGTCCGGGGCGGCGCAGTCCAGCGTCATCAGGGCCTGGCGCTGCACGGCGGGGTCCTCGCTCTGCCGCAGTTCCTTGGCCTGCCGGATGCGTTCGGCCCTGCTCAACTCGTCCCCGCCGTTGTTCTGGGCGGGCTGTTCGGACTGCTGCTCGGGATCCTGCTGGGCCGCGGCCTGCGGAGCGGTGTCGGCGGGATTCTGTTGGTCCCCGCCGCCGTCCGCGCCCTCGGAGGGGGTTCCCTGCTGGTCCCCCTGGCCGCCCTGGCCGTTCTGGTTGCCCGGCATGTTGCCCTGGGTCACGGAGGCGGGAACGACCTGGTTGACCTTGCGCAGGTTCAGCTCCGCCGTCTGCCCGAGGCGCTTGGCCTGCTCGCCGTCCTTGCCCGGAACCGTGATGACCAGGTTCGTCCCGTCGATGGTGACCTCGGAACCGCTCACCCCGAGGCCGTTCACCCGCTGCTCGATGATCTGACGGGCCTGCTTCAACGACTCGTCGCTCGGCGGCTCACCGTTGGGGGTGCGGGCCGTCAGCGTGACCCGGGTACCACCCTGTAGGTCGATTCCCAGTTCCGGGGTGGGCTCACGATCGCCGGTGAAGAACACCAGACTGTATATGCCCAGCAGAATCGCCACGAAGGCCAGCAGGTAACGCGCCGGCCGGATCTGCCCGCGTGGAGGTGCCACGTTAGGTCTGTCTCCTCGTCCGAGGTCGGTGCCGAAGGTCCAGCAGTCGTGCCAGGGCCCGCCGAGGCCCGCGCCGAGCCGAACGACCCGGGGCGGCGCACGGTCACCGAGCGGCGGCCCTGTTCGACTGTTCAGTTTGACAGGTCACGCTCGGGTCCCCACCGCAGGGAGGGGCCAACCGGAACATATCCGCACGACTCCGGATTGGCCACCGTGATCGACAGCCTCCGACGGGCGGGGACACCGGCCCGCACGGGATCCGGCGTGTTCGCACCGGGCGCACCGGAACACGTCGGTGGCGAGAATCCGCCACCGGGCCAGGGACCCGCACTCCGGGAGACCGGAGCCTCCCGGAAACACCCTGTCGTTGGTGCGGCGGCTCCGGGCGGGGAGCTCAGCCCGTCTTCTGGGTCTCGGAGTCGGCGGTCTCCCGCTCCTCGGAGCTCTCCGTGGCGGACTCACCCGCCGGTTCGGAGTCCTCGGAGTCCTCGTCGGCGTCCTCCGAGGACCCGCTCTCGACCCGCTCACGGATGGCCTGGCGCAGCCAGGTGGTGACCACTCCGTCGGCGATCTCGAGGTCGACGGAATCGTCGTGGGTCCTCACGACGGTGCCGAACACTCCCGAGGTCGTCATGACCCGGTCACCGACCTCCAGGGAGTTCTGCAGCTTCTGCTGCTCGTTCATGACCTTGCGCTGCCTGCGCATCTGGAAGAACAGCAGCGCGGCGATTCCGACGAGCAGAATCGGGAAAATCAGGCCTTCCATCTCGCTCCGTCCACGGACGTGTCCCGGACAGCGCGGCGACCGCGACAGCGGGGCCGTGCACCACCGGCGTCCGGCTCGTTCGAATGTGCCTCCCCCAGTGTGCCAGGCTCACCTGCGGTGAAACGCGCCAACCCGGTCTCGCGGAGAGAGTCGAGCTGTGTCCCAGCGCACAGCCTCGGGCGTGCTCGTGGGAGGGTGCGGAGGACCGATCCGGGCGACGGACCGTGAGGCGGAACACTCCGGCGGGACTCGGCCGCCCTCGCGGGAGGGCCGCGCTCGTGCTCACTCCTCGAACAGGCTCGGCTCGGTGTCGACGACGACCCCGGTTCCCGCCCCGACGGCGTGCTCCGGCGGAACCAGGCCGAGATGGCGCCAGGCGGCGGCGGTGGCCACCCTCCCCCGTGGGGTGCGGGCCAACATGCCCACCCGCACCAGGTACGGCTCGCAGACCTCCTCGATGGTGGTCTGCTCCTCCCCGACCGCCACGGCCAGGGTGGAGATCCCGACCGGTCCCCCGTTGAAGAACCGGGCCAGCGCCCCGAGCACCGCGCGGTCCAGCCGGTCGAGGCCCAGCTCGTCCACGTCGTAGACCTCCAGGGCCGCACGGGCCACCTCCCGGGTGACCGCGCCGTCCGAGCGCACCTCGGCGTAGTCCCGGACGCGGCGCAGCAGCCGGTTGGCGATGCGGGGCGTGCCCCGGCAGCGGCGGGAGATCTCCTCGGCGCCGTCCTCGCGCAGGTCCACCCCGAGGATGCGGGCCGACCGGCGGATGACCTCGCTCAGCTCGGAGGAGTCGTAGAACTCCATGTGGGCGGTGAACCCGAAGCGGTCCCGCAGCGGCCCGGTGAGCGACCCGGAGCGGGTGGTCGCGCCCACGAGGGTGAAGGGGGCTATGTCCAGGGGGATGCTCGTGGCACCGGGGCCCTTGCCGACGACCACGTCCACCCGGTAGTCCTCCATGGCGAGGTAGAGCATCTCCTCGGCGGGCCGGGCCATGCGGTGGATCTCGTCGATGAACAGCACGTCCCCGGGGGCGAGATTGGACAGCATCGCGGCCAGGTCGCCCGGCCGCTCCAACGCCGGCCCCGAGGTCACCCGGATCGAGGCGGACAGCTCGGAGGCCAGGATCATGGCCAGACTGGTCTTGCCCAGCCCCGGGGGGCCCGCGAACAGCACGTGGTCGGGCTGCTCCCCCCGCCCGAGCGCGCCGTGCAGCACGAGCTGGAGCTGCTCCCGCACCCGGGGCTGGCCCACGAAGTCGTCGAGTTTGCGGGGACGCAGACTCGCCTCGATCTCCTGCTCCCCGCTGCCCTGGTGCGGGGACAGCTCGTGACGATCACGGTGTTCCTCCGACGGGGCTCCTCCCCCGGGTTCGCCCCACTCGTCCTCGTGCATGGCACTCCTCGAAGCCTCGTCGCCGCCTTGCCACCGAGTGTCGCAGCGACCGCGCTAGGTGGGCCCGAGCGCGGCCAGCGCCCTGCGCAACAGGGTGGAGGTGTCCGGAGGGTGCTCCCCCGCCTCGGCCAGCACCGTGTTCACGCTCTGCTCGGCCTGTTTGACCGAGAAACCGAGCCCGACCAGTGCCTCGCTCACCTCGGAACGCAGTCGTGCCGTGGTCGGTGAGGGCCCGGCGGTTCCGGTCGCGGCGGAGGTGACCGAGGCCTCGAACTCGGCGGTGCCGTCCGGGGAGGGCAGCGCGTTGACCTTGTCCCTCAGTTCCAGGGTCAGCCGCTCCGCGTTCTTCCGACCGATCCCGGGAACCCGGGTGAGCACGCCGATGTCGCCCTCGGCCAGCGCGGTGCGCAGTTGGTCGGGTTCGAGCACGGCCAACGCGGCGAGAGCCAGTCGGGGGCCCACCCCGGAGGCTGTCTGCAACATGGTGAACAGGTCACGGGCCCGGGCGTCGGCGAACCCGTAGAGGGTGAGCGAGTCCTCGCGCACCACCAGGGAGGTGGCCAGCCTGGCCTGTTCCCCCTGTCGCAGTCCTCCCAGCGTCGCGGGGGTGGCGTGGACCGCCATGCCGACGCCGCCCACCTCGACCACGGCGTGGTCCAGGCCCACGGACAGCACCTCGCCCCGGACCGAAGCGATCATTGCTGGTTTCCTCCCGTCCCGGACGAGTCACGAACGGCGCGGCGCAACCGCTGCCGATGGTTGCGGGCCAGGCTGGCGGCCCGTTGTTCGGCCTCGGCCAGCCTGTCGGTCATCGGGGCCCGCCACAGGTGGCACAGTGCCAGGGCCAGCGCGTCGGCCGCGTCGGCGGGTTTGGGGGGTGTGCTCAGCCCGAGCACCTTGCTCACCATGGCGGTCACCTGACGCTTGTCCGCCCGGCCGGAGCCGCTGATGGCCGCCTTGACCGAACTGGGCGTGTGGAAGGCCACCGGGATGTCCCTGCGCGCGGCGGCCAGGGCCACCACCCCGGAAACCTGGGCGGTCCCCATGACCGAACGCACGTTGTGCTGGCTGAACACCCGTTCGATCGCCACCACGTCGGGACGGTGTTCGTGGATCCACTCCTCCACCCCGTCGCCGATGGTGAGCAGGCGCCGCGGCAGTTCGTCCTCGACCGGGCTGCGCACGACGCCGACCCCCAGGCACCGCACTCCCCGCCGGTGTCCCCCCTCGACGACACCGATGCCGCAGCGGGTCAGCCCCGGGTCGACTCCCAGTACACGCACCCCGTCATCCTCCCGCGCACGCCGTGGTGAACAGACGTTCGAATCCTATCGGTTCCGCGCGGCCCCGGACACGGCCGACACGGCCTCGTCCGCGGGGCTCGGCAGGACGGAGCGGCGGGAAGCCTTCCGGAACCGGGTTCACCGCACCGGGGCGGCACGCGTCGACGGCGGGTTCCGTCCGGAGTCAGGCCCCGTCGACCCCGGGGGTCCAGTTCTCCGGCAGCCCCGAGTCGGTCAGCACCGGCTGGTACTGCCGGAACTCCTCCGAGGCTCCCTCGGACCAGGGAAACAGCCCGGTGCGGGGCTCGGGCAGCACCATCTGCAGGCCGGGGAAGTCGTCCCCGTCGTGCAGCAGCACCGCACTGCCGAGGTACTGCGGGTAGTGGACCCCGGAGATCCGTTCGAAGGTCACCGGTTGTTCGGCCAGAAACCCCTCGTAGAGTCGTCCCGGAACGAAACGCTCCCCCCGTGCGGCCCTGGCGGTGTAGGTGTTCACCACGGGGTGCGCGACCTCCTGGGGCAGGCCGATCACCACCACCTCGGGTTTGCCGAAGCGGCGCCAGACGCCGGCGGAGAACGCGTACGGCGGGTGCTGTTCCTCCTCGTCGACGTGCACGACAGCGGCACCGTGCCGTTCGGCGGTGCGCAGCAGCCGGTCACGCAGCTGGTCGGGCGCGTCCGGAGTGACGGTCATCGCGTCCTTTCCGCCCCTTCCGTCGGATCGCTGGGCCTCACGGCGCCACGGGTGCTTCTCCACGCGGCGTCGACGAGCAGCCTAGTCCACCGGACGAGGCCTCCAGAGGGGAGATCGGTTTCTCCGCGTGGGGCGGAACGCGTTCGAAGCGGCAGTCGGGGACCTCCGGGCGAGGGATCAAGCCCGCAAGTCCCCGTCCGCGGCTCGCTTCAGGCCGAGGCCTGTTCCATGACCTCGTCGCTGACGTCGAAGTTCGAGTACACGTTCTGCACGTCGTCGCAGTCCTCGAGCGCGTCGATCAGCTTGAAGACCTTGCGCGCGCCCTCGCTGTCCAACGGAACGTTGACCGAGGGGAGGAAGCTCGGTTCGGCCGAGTCGTACTCGAAGCCCGCCGCCTGCAAGGCCTTCCGCACCGGAACGAGGTCACCGGGCTCGCACAGCACCTCGTACTGCTCCCCGAGATCCTCGATCTCCTCGGCACCGGCCTCCAGCACGGCCCCGAGCACGTCCTCCTCGCTCAGCCCGTTCTTGGGCAGCAGCACGACACCGCGCCGGTTGAACAGGTAGGACACCGAGCCGGCGTCGGCCATGGAACCGCCGTGCCGGTTCATGGTGGTCCGCACCTCGCTGGCGGCGCGGTTGCGGTTGTCGGTCAGGCACTCGATCAGCACCGCCACCCCGTTGGGGGCGTAACCCTCGTACATGATCGTCTGCCAGTCGGCGCCGCCGGCTTCCTCACCGGCGCCGCGCTTGCGGGCGCGCTCGATGTTGTCCTGGGGGACCGAGGACTTGCGCGCCTTCTGGATGGCGTCGTACAGGGTCGGGTTGGCCTCCGGGTCCCCCCCGCCCATGCGCGCGGCGACCTCGATGTTCTTGATCAGCTTCGCGAAAAGCTTACCGCGCTTGGCGTCGAGGGCGGCCTTCTTGTGCTTGGTCGTGGCCCACTTGGAGTGGCCGCTCATCTCTCCTCCGTGGTCTCTGCTCTTGCCGGAGTGGCCTCGCGGGCACGTCCGTCGTCGTTGTCACGGATCATTCGCACGAACAGACGGTGCACACGATCGTCACCGTTGGCCAGCTCCGGATGAAACGCCGTAGCGAGTACCGGACCCTGGCGAACGGCGACGATGGTACCTGTTCCGTCGCCCTCGGCCGACCCGCGTACCGGGCGTCCCCGCACCTCGGCCAACACCGCGACGTCGGCCCCGGTCTTCTCCACGATGGGGGCGCGGATGAACACGGCGTGCATCGGGGGGCCCTCGATCCCCGCGACGTCCAGCTCCGCCTCGAAGGAGTCGACCTGGCGTCCGAAGGCGTTTCGCCGGACCACCACGTCCAGCGCTCCCAGCGTCCGCACTCCCGGACTGCCCTCGACGTCGGTGCGGTCGTCGAGCACGCTGTCGGCCAACAGCACCATGCCCGCGCAGGAACCGTAGGCCGGCATGCCCTCGCGCAGTCGTTGCCGCAACGGTTCGAAGAGTTCGAAGGTCTCCAGCAGACGGGTCATCGTCGTGGACTCGCCCCCGGGCAGCACCAGTCCGTCGACCGCGGCGAGTTCCCGCGGTCCGCGCACGGTGCGGGCCGGCACCCCGAGACGTTCGAACGCCTGGAGGTGCTCGGCCACGTCCCCCTGCAGGGCGAGTACGCCCACCACCGGTTGAGCTTGGTTCACATCTCCGATTGTCCTGCACACGGGCGATTCGGCAATGTCCGGGTCACCCCACGTCCGCTCCGCTGCTCGCGGAACGGCGGCTCACCACGCGCCAACCGACCGTGATGCTCACGACCAGCAACGGTACGGCGTACAGCGACCAGCGAGCCGCGATGTCGGAGGAGAATCCCGCCAGCACCAGCACGAGGGCGAGGAAACCGAGCACGATCCAGTTCGTGTAGGGGGAACCCGGCATCCGGTAGGAGGGACGCCGCAACCTGCCCTGCTGGGCGAGTTTGCGCATCCGCACCTGGCTGTACAGCAACGCGGCCCAGGTGGCGATCACGCCGAGCGAGGAGACCGAGGTGGCGATCTCGAAGGCCTTGTCCGGGAGCGCGTAGTTGAGCAGCACCCCCAGCAGGAACACCGCCGCGGTGAACAGCACGGCCCCGTAGGGCGCCCGCTGGGAGTTCATCCGCGCCGTGAAGGAGGGGGCCTCCCCGTTGAGGGACAGCGACCGCAGGATGCGTCCGGTGGAGTAGAGCCCGGAGTTGCAGCTGGACAGAGCGGCGGTGAGCACCACGAAGTTCATGATGTCGCCGATCCAGGGGACCCCGATGCTGGAGAACACCGTCACGAAGGGGCTCTCGGCCCCGCTGTAGGCGGTCCAGGGCAGCACCATGCACAGCAGCAGCAGGGAGCCCACGTAGAACAGGGCGATGCGCACGATGACGTTGTTGATCGCGCGCGGCATCACCTTGGCCGGGTTCTTCGTCTCCCCGGCGGCGATACCGGCCATCTCCATCGAGGCGTAGGCGAAGATCACCCCCTGCAGGCTCATGAGCACCACGGGCAGCCCCAACGGGAGGAAGCCGCCGTGCGAGAACAGGTTGCCGACACTCGCCGTGGTCTCGCCCACCTCGGCGCCGGTGGCGACCAACCAGGTCCCCACCACCAGGAAGCTGACGATGGCCAGCACCTTGATCACCGAGAACCAGAACTCCAGTTCGCCGAACAACCGCACCGAGAGCAGGTTCACCACCAGCAGCACCAGCAACGAGAGCAGGGCGGTGATCCACTGGGGGAACTCGGGGAACCACTTGCCGATGTAGATGCCGGCGGCCGTGATCTCGGCGACTCCGCTGCCGACCCAGTTCACCCAGTACATCCATCCGGCGGCGAACCCGGCCCAGGGGCCGATGAACTCCCGGGCGTACTCGACGAAGCTGCCGGAGACCGGCCGGTAGAGCACCAGTTCGCCGAGGGCCCGCATCACGAAGAACACGGCCACGCCGCAGGCGAGGTAGGACAGGATGATTCCGGGTCCCATCTCCTCCAGGAGCCCGCCGGCTCCGAGGAACAGGCCGACCCCGATGGCCCCGCCCATGGCGATCATCTGGACCTGGCGGTTTCCCAGGCCGGTGGCGTAACCCTCCTCGTTGCCCCGTTGTCCGGCCGGTCCCGTTGCTGTCGTGGCACCGTCCGACGGATCGGGCGTGGTGACCAAGGTTCTGCCTCCACTACGTATCGGCCGGGTGAGGATGGCCCGGCTCGCTACGGGGTCCGGCTCCGTGGTTCGGAGCCGGCTCGGTCGACAAGACCCTAATCACTCGGAAGCCACCCCCCGAACGGGGGTTAACGATCACTTACATGCCGGGCGTGCTAAGGACGGCGCGCATTCCGGCGGTCACTCCGGCCGCCACCAGCACCACCACCACGAAGGGCGCCCTCCGCCACGCCAGCACCCCGCCGACGGCCACTCCGGTGACCCGCGCCACCCCGGCGAAGGACCCCGACTCGTACAGCGCGCTGGTCGCCACGAAGGCACCGAGCAACACCAGCGAAGCCACCGACAGCGACCACCGCCACCGTTCGGGCAGCCGCAGCCTGTCGCGCGACAGCGGCCCCGCCACCCGCAGCGCGTAGGTCCCGGCGGCCAGCGCCACCACGATCCCCAGGGTCATACGCCCGCCTCCGGGCGTTCGCCGGAACGGCCCGTGGTGACCGGCAGCGCGGCGACCATGCCGAACAGCCCGCACAGCACGGGAAGCCCCTCCTCCAGCACCGGGGTCAGCACCACGGCCACCGTGGAGCCGAGCGCCACGGCCCGGAGGGTGGGGCGGTCCCGCAGGGCGGGCAGCACCAGGGCGAGCAGCCCGGCGGGCAGGGCCGCGTCCAGACCGAGCGCGCGCGGGTCGCCGATACCGTCACCGAGCAGCCCCCCGAGGAACACGGAGGGGGCCCAGACCGCGTACAGGGTCAGCCCGGCGGCCCAGTAGGCACGCCGCCGCCGGTGCGGGTCGGACTCGGCCAGGGCGAAGGCCACGGCCTCGTCCACCAGCAGGTGGCTTCCGAACAGCCTGCCGCCCGGGCCGCTGTCGGCCAGCATCCCTCCGAGAGCCAGCCCGTAGGGCAGGTGGCGGGCGTTGAGCAGCAACCCGCCGAGCACCACCGCGAACGGGGCGGCCCCGGAGGTGGCCATCCCCACCGCCAGCAGTTCGGAACCTCCCGCGAACACCAGTGCCGCCATCAGGGTGACCAGCCACAGCGGAACCCCCTTGGTGACGGCGATCGCTCCGAGCGAGGCACCGACCACCGCCAGGGCGAGTGCCATGGAGGCCACCGGGACGATCAGGGGTGAGTCACGCCGTACCGTGTCCAATGTTCGGCGCATCAAACGCATGGTCGCTATAGTGAACAACAGCACCGTTGTTCGTCAAAACGAACACAAGGAAGTACGAGGCGAACAGTCATGGACGGATCCGGGGAGAGCGCCGCACTGGAGATCATCGCTCCCGCGCTGCGGCGCGCCAGGAACGACGCGGGGATCTCGCTGAACGAGCTGGCCAGACGGGCCGGGGTCGCCAAGTCCACGCTCTCGCAGTTGGAGGCGGGGGCGGGCAACCCCAGCGTGGAAACCCTCTGGGCGGTCGCCGTGGCTCTCGACGTGCCGTTCAGCCGCCTCGTGGAACCGCCCGCCCCCCATGTGAAGGTCGTGCGCGCCGGCACGGCGCCGACACTGCGTTCCGAGCACGGCGCCTTCGCCGCAGGGCTGCTGTCGGCGTGCCCGGCCGGGGCCAGCCGCGACCTCTACGAGATAGCCCTCGAAGCGGGGCAGGAACGCCGCGCCGATCCGCACCAGCGCGGCACCGTGGAACACCTGGTGGTGCTCTCCGGGACGATGTCGGCCGGCCCCCTGACGGAGCCGGCCGAACTGTCACCGGGGGACTACCTGACCTTCTCCGGCGAGGTCGCCCACCTCTACCGCGCCCCGGAGGGGGCCGTCAGGGCCCTGCTGGTCATGGAGCACAGGTAGGAAGACCACCGGATTCCCGCACCGCCGGGGTCACCAACCGCGCCGGGCGTAGTGCTGATCCTCCGGCAGGTCCTCGACGTTGATGCCCACCATGGCCTCGCCCAGTCCCCGCGAGACCTTGGCGACGAGATCGGCGTCGTCGTAGAAGGTGGTGGCCTTGACGATCGCCTCCGCCCGGGCGGCGGGATCGCCGGACTTGAAGATCCCCGAACCGACGAACACGCCCTCCGCCCCGAGTCGGCGCATCATGGCCGCGTCGGCGGGGGTGGCGACACCGCCCGCGGTGAACAGCACCACGGGGAGTTCACCGGTGGTGGCGACCTCCCGTGCCAGTTCCACCGGGACCCGCATCTCCTTGGCCGCCGCGTACAGTTCGGTGCTGTCCGAGACCGACAGCCGACGCATCTCGGAGCGGATCCGCCGCATGTGCCGGGTGGCCTCCACCACGTTGCCGGTTCCCGCCTCCCCCTTGGAGCGGATCATCGCGGCGCCCTCGGAGATGCGGCGCAGCGCCTCGCCGAGGTTGGTGGCGCCGCACACGAACGGCACCGTGAAGGGCCACTTGTCGATGTGGTTGTCCTCGTCGGCGGGGGTCAGCACCTCGGACTCGTCGACGTAGTCCACCCCGAGGGACTGCAGCACCTCGGCCTCCAGGAAGTGGCCGATGCGCGCCTTGGCCATCACCGGGATGGACACCGAACGCACGATCTCCTCGATCATCGCGGGGTCGGACATCCGGGCGACTCCGCCCTGGGCCCGGATGTCGGCGGGCACACGTTCCAGTGCCATGACGGCGACCGCACCCGCGTCCTCGGCGATCTTCGCCTGCTCGGGCGTGACCACGTCCATGATCACCCCGCCCTTGAGCATCTCCGCCATGCCGCGCTTGACACCGTCCGTACCGGTGCCCTCGGGACGTGCGGCCCCGCTGGTGACGTCGGTCACTTGCTGTCACTCCTCTCCGGGGTCCCGCGCGTTCCTCCCACCGGCGAAGCCCCTCCAGCTCCGGGGGCGGGGCGGAGGCGCGACGCGCGGGCCTCACGGACGTCGCTGTCGTACTGCGCCCTCGACGCTAGGGGCAGTTCCCCGGTCCGGAAACGGGCCACTGCGCGGTTTTCTCACCAGACCACTCGGCAGCCCGCCGCCCGCAGCCGTCGCCTTGCGCACCTCCGCCGAGGGGTGTGTGCTCGGCAACCACAGCCATTCCGGCACCGCACGGGGGGACAACCATGAACAACAGGCAGCGGGGAGCAGCGACCGCCCGCGAGGCGCCCCGGAAGCCGGAGTCGGTGCGCAACGTGGTGTTCGTCGGGCCCTCCGGGACGGGCAAGACCACTCTCGTGGAACGGCTGCTGGCCACGAGCTCGACCGTCCCGCGCCGGGGGTCCGTGGCGGCGGGAACCACGGTGTGCGACCACGAACCGGCGGCCGTGGAGCAGCAGCGTTCCGTGGGCATGGCCGTGGCGCCGCTGTGGCACGGGGAAACCAAGATCAACCTGATCGACACTCCCGGCCATCCCGACTTCCTGGGGGAACTGCGGGCCGGGCTGCGGGCCGCCGACTCGGCCGTGTTCGTGGTGGACGCGGCCGAGGGGGTGGACGAGGCCACCGTGGCCGTCTGGCGGGAGTGCGACCGGGTCGGAATGCCGCGAGGGGTGCTCGTCTCCCGCATCGACCGGCCCCGCGCCGACGTGGTCGCCACCGTCGAGGCCTGCCGGAACGCGTTCGGCTCCGGGGTGGTGGAGCTGTATCTCGCGCGGCATCACGAGGGGCGGCCCCACCAGCTGTACGGGCTGCTCACCGGAAGTCTCCACGACTACTCGAGGGGAAGCACTCCCACGGTGGGCACCGCTCCGCAGGGGATGGAGGCGGACGTCGAGGCGGCCCGGAACGAACTGCTCGAGGGCATCATCGCCCACAGCGAGGACGAGTCCCTGCTCGAACGCTACCTGACCGGGGAGGCCATCGAGGTGGGCACGCTGTTGAGCGACCTCGAAACCGCCGTGGCCCGTGGGGGGCTCCACCCGGTGATACCGGCCTCGGCGGAAACCGGCATGGGGATGATCGAACTGCTCGACGGGATCGTCCGGGGGTTTCCCGCCCCGACGGAGCGCGGGGCCCTCGAGGCCACGGCCCCCGACGGGACCGCCCCTCGCCCCCTGGAGTGCGATCCCGGGGGGCCGCTGGCGGCGGAGATCGTGCACACCTCGGTGGATCCCCACCGGGGCAGGATCTCGCTGGCCCGGGTGTTCTCGGGCACGTTGCTGCCGGACCGCTCGGTGCACGTCTCCGGGCACGGACTGGGCGAGCGGGGCCGTGCCGACCACGACTCCACCGAGCGCGTGGCCCACGTCCACACCCCGTTCGGCGCCTCCCTGCACGAGACGCGGCACTGCGTGGCCGGGGACCTGTGCGCGCTGACCGGACTCGACTCGGCCGAGACCGGGGACACCGTCTCCGACACCGGGGACCCGCTGCTGATACAGCCGTGGGACATGCCCGACCCGCTGCTGCCGATGGCGCTCGCCGGACGCAGCGGGGAGGACGAGGACGCGCTGGCGCGCAACCTGAACCGGTTGTTGGCCAGCGACCCCACCCTGCGGGTGGACCGGTCCACCGAGACCCGTCAGCTGGTGCTGTGGTGCATGGGCGAGGCACACGCCGATCTCGTGCTGCGGCGACTGCGGGAGCACGGGGTGGAGGTGGACACCGAGCCGGTGCGGGTGGCCTTCCGCCAGACCTTCCGGCAGGCGGCCGCCGGCCACGGCAGGCACGTCAAACAGTCCGGCGGGCACGGGCAGTACGCGGTGTGCGACATCGAGGTGGAGCCGCTGCCGCGCGGGGGAGGTTTCGAGTTCGTCGACCGGGTGGTGGGTGGGGCCGTCCCGAAGCGGTTCGTGGGCAGCGTGGAACGCGGGATACGGGAGCAGCTGGCGAAGGGGCTGGAGTCGGGGTGTCCGTTGATCGACGTGCGGGTGACCCTGGTGGACGGCAGGACCCACAGCGTCGACTCCTCGGACGCCGCGTTCCAGACGGCGGGGGCGTTGGCCCTGAAGGACGCCGCCGAACGGGCCGGGCTGGTGACCCTGGAACCGGTGGACGAGGTGTGGGTGCACGTGCCGGACGAGCACCTGGGCACGGTGCTCGGCGACCTGTCGGTGCGCAGGGGCAGGGTGCTGGGCACCGAACCGGAAGGACCCGGGTGGACGGTGGTGCGCGCCCACGTGCCCAGTACCGAGCTGACCCGTTACGCGGTCAACGTGCGGTCGCTGAGTTCCGGCAGCGCCAGCTTCAGCCGCAGCTTCGCCGGCTACGAACCGCTGCCGTGGTGAGCCGGTGGGTGGTAGTTCCGGTCTCGCCCCGGAACCGGCGGGTATCCGGCCGGTGCACGGCGGCTCGCCTCAGTCCAGCCGGCGCAGGAACGCCGCCCAGGCCCGACGGTCGAAGACCAACGCCGGACCCTGCGGCCGCTTGGAATCCCGCACCGCGGTGACCTCACCCGACAGACCCGCCACCTCGACGCAGGATCCCCCGTTGGGGCCACTGCGGCTGCTCCGCCGCCAACGCACACCCTCCAACGCGGCCGCGTTCGGCACCCGGACCTCGCGCGTCATGGCAACTCCCTCGCACGTTCGGACGGGAAATCTGCTGGTTCTCCGGACAGGATGCCCGAGACCGCAAGTTTTTATCCCGCGATAAGGGGCGACGATCCCGCGACTCCGCCGGAGGAGACGGCGATCACACCCGGATGTGGCGATCGTCGGGACAGCGAGGAGGCTCGGTCGACTAGGGTGAGCACGGTCGAACAGGAACGGTTGTAGCGAGTGCCTTCCGAGTATGAAGGGAGTCCTGATGACCGATCCGAGCACCGAGTCGTCCGGGTTCGCGGAGGCCGACGCGGAGTTATCCGCGATCCGGGAAGAGAACTCCTGGATCCAACGGCAGATCTCGAACGGGGGACTGGGCATGGAACCACAGGCTGCCGACAAGGCGACCGCCGTGTACGAACGTGAAGCAAAAAGGGCAGAGAGCCTTTCCAGGCAAGCTGATGGTTTGCAGCAGGTTTCCGGTTTGGGCGACTACCCCTCGGGAAAGCAGCTGGCGGCCAAGTTCGGGCAGAAGGCGCGCAACGGTTCGACCGGAGCGGCTAATTTGCTAAAGCAGTTTGCTGATGAACTTCATCGCAAGGCCGATCTGTTTCAGCAGGCCAAGAAGAACTACCAGGCTACCGACGATCAGATTGCCGAGGATCTGCGGAGGAGCGCGCAGTGAGAACGTGGACGCGGTCACCGCTGGCGGCTGTCGCCGGAGCCGTCCTGGTCGGGCTTTCCGCGTGTTCACCGGGCGGAAACACTGACCACGCCCCCACGGAGACCACCGATGCTTCGCCCTCCGACGAGGTGCTGTCGGAGGTCACACCGTGCGAGATGCTGCCACCGGACACCCTGCGGTCCTTCGGGCTACAGGTCCCTGGCAAACCCACGGACGGTTTGCCGTGGACCCCGGCATGCGACTACACGGGCGACCCCGTCGGGGTGACACTGGTGAAGAACACGCGCCAGACGGTGGCCTCTTCTGAGAAGAAGTCAACCTGGGCAAGCTTCGACCGGATCACGGTGAACGGACGCCCCGGAGCCACCGCGATCACCAAGGGATCCACACAGGCTCAGATCTGCAACGTGCTGTTCGACGCCGGACAAGGGATGATCCAGGTTCGGGCTCAGGAGTCAGGCCGTTCCGACGAGATCGACGAGTGCGCGAAGGCACTGGAGATCGCGGAGAGGATCGAGCCGAACGTCCCCGAACCCGCGTGATCACACCGGGACGCTCCGGCGATGAGCCCGAGCGGACTCCACGGGCTCATCGCCACGGCTCGCCTCAGGCCAGCCGGCGCAGGAACGCCGCCCAGACCCGACGGTCGAAGACCAACGCCGGACCCTGCGGCCGCTTGGAATCCCGCACCGCGGTGACCCCACCCGACAGACCCGCCACCTCGACGCACTGCCCGCCGTTGGGGCCACTGCGGCTGCTCCGCCGCCAACGCACACCCTCCAACTCGGCCGCGTTCCAAACACGCCCGTACTGCATCACGCGCTCTCCTTAGCGAGCTCGGACAGGAAATCGGTGGACTCCGCCGGGGACAACGCCTGCTCGGCCAGCGACTCGAACACCCCGTTGAACATGGCCACCTCGTCGGTCTCCTCCAGGTAGATCCCACCCCGCTGGTTCTCCAGGTAGACCACTCCCGGGTCACCGGCGCGTGGGAACCCCATCCAACTGAACGAACCGAGATGGCCCCGGTGCTCTCCAGCGGCGAACGGCAGCACCTGAACGGTGACATTCTCCCACCGCCCCACCTCGACCAGGTAGTGCAGTTGTTCCCGCATCACCTCCGCGCCGCCCACCCGCCGCCGCAGGGCCGCCTCGTCGACGATCGCGTGCATCCACAGTGGTTCCTCGGACCGCCACAGGGCCTCCTGACGCCGCAGCCGTGCCTCGACCAGCTCGCGCACCTCCACCTCGGAAGGACCGTCCTCACCCCGGACCAGGGCCTCGATGTAGGAGCGGGTCTGCAGGATGCCGGGCGGGAACCCCAGTTCCCACTCCCGGATCCGGTCGGCGCCCCACTCCAGTCCGACGTAGAGCGAGAACCAGTCCGGCACCGCCCGGTTGCCGTCCCACCAGCCCTTCTCCTTGGCGAGCTCGGCCAGTCGCAGGTACCACTCCACCCGCTCGGACGGAACGCCGAAGAGCGCGAGCATCACCTCCAGGTCGGGGCCGCTGATCGTGTTGCGCATGCTTTCCATGTGGGCGATCTTCGCCGCGTTGCAGCGCAGCCGCTTGGCCACGTCGGACTGTTTCAGTCCCGCCGTCTCGCGCAGCCTGCGGACCTCCTGCGCCAACCACCGCCTGCCGACGGTGGGGCTGATCGGCTCCGGAACCACCGGCCCCGAACTGTTCATGGTCACCTCTTCGACTGAAACCACAACCAATTACTCGATCGGGCGATTGTTTCGTCAAATTGACTAAGTCAATCTGACTCATGCTGACGTTCTGCGACGTCAGCGCTCACGGTCACGAACGTCACCGAGGAGACAACCATGCGTAACACCATGACCCTGTACCGGGTGGTCAATCCGGACTCGCTCGGCTCCTACACCGAGCTGATCCACCACGAACCCACCGACGCCCGCCTCGACGACGGCGAGGCGTGGCACCGGCTGCGCGAGTGGGCACTGGCCGTGCTGTCCCGCACCGAACAGCGCTTCGGGATGTACCAGATCGCGCTCATGCCGCTGGACCGGGACGGCACCCCGGACGAACAGGCGTTCCTGGACCTGATCGCCGCCGACGTGGACGTGGTCGAGGACTACCTGTGCTGGTCCGGCGCCAGCGAACTCGTCCCCGCGCCGCACAGCTGAACCGGCCCGACCGTTCTCCGCCCTCCGGCGGTGCGTCCTCTCCGGGCGGGCCGAGCGGCTCCCCACCCACCGGCCCGCTCAACTCCTACCGGCGCGCCCGGTAGGCGCCGACCAGCCGCTGACCGACGGTGAACACCGACAGCACCAGCAGCACCCACACCGCCAGGTCCAGCGCCCAGGCCAGCCCCAGCCCGTACAACCCGGTCCCCGTCAACAGCAGCACCAGCCGCTCGGCGCGCTCGGCGAAGCCGCCGTCCGCGTCCAGCCCCTGGGCCTCGGCCCGGGCCTTGACATAGGAGATCACCTGCGCGGACACCAGGCAGACCAGCAGCGCGGCCCCCAGGACGTGCCGGTCGCCCACCAGCGCCCACCAGGCGAGGGAACCGAACACCACCCCGTCGGTCACCCGGTCGCAACTCGCGTCCAGCACCGCCCCGAAGGAACCGCCGGTTCCCGCCGCCCGGGCCATGGCCCCGTCCACCAGGTCGAACAGCAGGAAGAAGGTGACCGCCAGCGTCCCCAGCAGCGGATGCCCCGTCGGGAAGAGGGTCACGGCCGCCAGGGACGCCCCGGCGGTCCCCACGACCGTCGCCACATCGGGGGATATTCGGTGCCGTACCAACCAGGCACCGACCGGATCGGTGAGCTTGGCCACCGAGGCTCGCGCGAAGACGTTCAACATGTTCCCGACTCATCCGCCGTCGTGCGGGAAACCCCGCACCAAGCAGCTTAACCGGCCGTGATCCGCGCACCGCGCGGACACCACCGGCAGGCGGACCAACCGATCAATGATTCCCACCACACCCGGAAATGACTCCCACCCGAGCAGGGTTGAACCCCGGCGAAACATCTTCGCGACTCTCTGGAGGTCCAGTATGACCGACGCCAACCAGATCCCCGGCTACACCACCGGCACCTGGGACATCGACGCGGTGCACTCCGACATCGAGTTCACCCTGCGGCACATGGGTGTCGGCCGCTCCCGGGGCAGGTTCGACAAGTTCGAGGGCCAGATCGTCACCGCGGCCAACCCGCTGGAGTCCAGCGTGACCGCCACCATCGACACCGCCTCCGTCAACACCGGCAACACCGACCGCGACGCCCACGTGCGCGCCGAGGACTTCCTGGACACCGACAACCACCCCACGGCGACCTTCCGTTCCACCGGCATCCGGGAGAACGGCGACACCTGGCTGATCGACGGGGACTTCACCCTGCACGGGGTGACCCTGCCGATCACCCTGGAGGCCGAGCTGGGCGGGTTCACCGACACCTCGGACGGCGGCAAACTGCTCGGCCTGTCGGCGAGCACCACGCTGAACCGCACCGACTTCAAGGTGGGCCCCAACGGCGGGGCCATGCTCGGCGAGAAGGTCAAGATCAACCTGGAGATCGAGGCCACCCTGCGCGGCTGAGCCCCGCTCGCCCGGCGTGTCCGACAGCGCGGTCGAGACACCACCACGCACGACGAGATCCCGCCGTGCCCTCCCCGACACGGCGGGATCCGTTCAGTCCAGTGCCGACCAGGCGTCGGCGAGTAGCTGCCGGGTGTCGGCCAACAACTGGGGAAGCACCCTGGTGTGCCCGATCACCGGCATGAAGTTCGAGTCCCCGCCCCACCGGGGGACGACGTGCTGGTGCAGGTGCGCGGCGATCCCGGCCCCGGCCACCGGACCCTGGTTCAGCCCGATGTTGAACCCGTGCGGGGCGGACACACTCCGGATTACCCGCATGGCCCGCTGGGTGAACTCCGCCACCGCCACCGTCTCCGGCCCGGTCAGGTCCGTGTAGTCGGCCACGTGCCGGTACGGCAGCACCATCAGATGACCGGGGTTGTACGGGTAGAGGTTCAACACCGCGAACACGAGTTCGTCCCTGGCCACGATCAACGTCTCGTCGTCGGGACGCTCGTCGTTCAGCAGCCCGCAGAACGGACAGCCGTCGCTTCCCTCCCCGGTGGGTTTGTTCTCCCCCTGGATGTAGGAAAGCCGGTGCGGTGTCCACAGCCGCTGCAGGGCGTCCGGGACACCTATCCCGCGCTGCTCCCGGAACTCCGGCGAGTCGTCCCGTGCCGACTCCCCGCCCGAGCTCCCGTGCTGCTCCTCGGCCCGTCGCCGTGTCACGCCAACTCCGCTCCGAAGTTCTCCGCCGTGGGGGAGGCGTTCTCCCGCCGCTCGACCCAGTGGCCGAGCGCCTCGACCGCCCGCTCCACCGGAACCCCGTTGAGCTGGCTGCCGTCGCGGAAACGGAACGAGACCGCCCCCGCCTCCACGTCCTTGCCGCCGGCCAGCACCAGAAACGGCACCTTCTGCGTGGTGTGGTTGCGGATCTTCTTCTGCATCCGCTCGTCACCGGCGTCGATCTCCACGCGCAGCCCCTTCGCCCGCAGCCGGTCGAAGACCTCCTCCAGGTGCGGGACGTGGTCGTCGGCGATGGGGATGCCCACCGCCTGCACCGGGGACAGCCAGGCCGGGAAGGCACCGGCGTAGTGCTCGGTGAGCACACCGAAGAAACGCTCGATGGAGCCGAACAGCGCACGGTGGATCTTCACCGGGCGCCGTTTGGAGCCGTCCGCGGCGGTGTACTCCAGGTCGAACCGCTCCGGCATGTGGTAGTCCAACTGGATGGTGGACATCTGCCAGGTGCGACCGAGGGCGTCCTTGGCCTGCACCGAGATCTTCGGGCCGTAGAAGGCGGCCCCGCCCGGATCCGGAACCAGCTCCAGACCGGACTCCTCGGCCACCACCCGCAGCGTCTCGGTGGCCTCCTCCCACAGCTCGTCACTGCCGACGTACTTCTGCTCGTCCTTGGTGGACAGCTCCAGATAGAAGTCGTCCAGCCCGTAGTCCCGCAGCAGGTCCAGCACGAAGTGCAGCAGGGACTTCAGCTCGGTGCGCAGCTGTTCCGGCGTGCAGTAGATGTGCGCGTCGTCCTGGGTCATCCCCCGAACCCGGGTGAGCCCGTGGACCACCCCGGACTTCTCGTAGCGGTAGACCGAGCCGAACTCGAACAACCGCAGCGGAAGCTCCCGGTAGGAACGGCCCCGCGACCGGTAGATGAGGTTGTGGAACGGGCAGTTCATCGGCTTCAGGTAGTAGTCCTGCCCGGGTTTGCGCACCGTGCCGTCGGCGTCGCGTTCCTCGTCGAGATGCATCGGGGGGAACATGCCGTCGGCGTACCAGCCGAGGTGCCCCGAGGTCTCGAACAGCGCGCTCTTGGTGATGTGCGGCGAGTTGACGAACTGGTACCCGGCCTGCTCGTGCCTGCGCCGCGCGTAGTCCTCCATCTCCCGCCGGATCACCCCGCCCTTCGGGTGGAACACCGGCAGCCCGGACCCGAGCTCCTCCGGGAAGGAGAACAGGTCCAGCTCCGCACCCAGCTTCCGGTGGTCCCGGCGTTCGGCCTCGGCCAACCACTCCAGGTGCGCGTCGAGGGCCTCCTTGGACTCCCAGGCGGTGCCGTAGATCCGTTGCAGCTGGCGGTTGTTCTGGTCTCCCCGCCAGTAGGCGGCCGCCACCCGGGTCAACGTGAAGGCGGGCAGGAACCTGGTGTGCGGCACGTGCGGACCCCGGCAGAGGTCCCCCCAGACCGTCTGCCCGTGCCGGTCGACGTTGTCGTAGACGGTCAGCTCACCGTCCCCGAGTTCCATCACCTCGCTGGTGTCCACCTCGCCCGCGCCGGACTTGAGGTCGATCAGCTCCAGCTTGTAGGGCTCGTCCGCGAGTTCCTCGCGGGCCTGCTGCACCGAGCCCAGCTCCCGGCGGGAGAACTTCTGCCCGGACTTGACGAGCTGCTTCATGCGCTTCTCCAGCGCCCGCAGGTCCTCCGGGGTGAACGGTCGTTCGACGTCGAAGTCGTAGTAGAAGCCGTCGGTGACCGGCGGGCCGATGCCCAGCTTCGCCTCGGGGAACAGCTGCTGCACCGCCTGGGCCAGCACGTGGGCGGTGGAGTGCCGGATGACACTGCGGCCCGCCTCCGTGTTGGCCGGCACCGCCTCGACCTCCACGTCCGCCTCGGGCGCCCAGGAGAGATCACGCAGCGCTCCCTCGGCGTCCCGGACCACGACGACCGCCTCGGGGCCCTTGGACGGCAATCCCGCCTGCTGGACGGCATCACCAGCCGTAGTGCCCGCCGGTACCTTCACCCGGGATTCCTGCTGGGTTTGGAGCGGCGAGACTGACACGGTTACTCCTACGATCGCTTGCTCGAACGGGATGTGCGCGTGATCCGGCCGAGGTCTCGGGGACGTCGGGAACACCGCCGGATCGGACGAACACTGTCGCCTCGATGCTATCGGCCACCGGTGCACCTCCCACGATCCGGCCGTCCCCGGGCTCCCGCCACCCGGTGGGGACGGGTGACGGGAGCCGCTGTGCTGTCGGGGTCCCTCAGCCCGAGGGGGCGAACAGCTCGGGCACCTCCAGGGCGGACACCGGTTCGCCCGCGCAGGCGCCCTGCACCGCGTGCACCTTCATGGCCCGCAGCCGCTGCGCCTGCTCGGCCGTGTCCACCCCGTCGGCCACCACCGTCATGTCCAGCAGGTGGGCCGCCGAGATCACGCTGGAGACCAGGTGCTCGTCCAACGGGTCCGGGCGCGGCCCCTCCGAGAGCCTGCGCAGGTACTGCCCGGTAACCCGCACCGAGGTGACGGGAAGCTCCCGCAGCCTGCGGCTCTCGGTGTAGCGGGCCCCGAAGTCGCGGACGACGAACGCCGCCCCGAGTTCGCGAACGATGTCGACCGTGTCGGCGGGATCGCCCACCTCGTCGAACAGGGCCTGCTCGGGCACGGCCAGCCGCAGCTGCTCGGCGGGCAGGCCGGTCTCCTCCAGGATCTCCCTGAAGTCGCTGACCAGGTCCGGATCGCGGAAGTACCGGCCGGAGAGGTCGACGGTGACCAGGGGAGCCTCCGTACCGAGCCGACGGACCCATTCAGCCGCGTGGGCACAGGCCTGGCGCAGCAACCAGTCGTTCATCCGGGTGATCGCCCCGGTGGCCTCGGCGAGGCCGACGAACTGCTCGGCACCCAGCTCGCCGTACTCGGGGTGGTCCCAGCGCACGTCGGCGTGCATGGCCACCGTGCGTCCGTCGGAGAGTCGACGCACCGGCATGTACTCCACGAAGAACTCGTGGCGGTCCAGGGCGGCGGGCATCGTGGCCGACAGCCGGAAACGACGACGCGCGGCGGCGTTGCGCTCGGAGTCGAACATCACCCACTGGGCTCTGCCCTCCTCCTTGGCCCGGTACAGCGTGATGTCGGCCTCCCGGAGGAGCTGTTCGGGATCCGAACCGGCCACGGGTTGTTCCACGACACCGGCACTGGCCGTGGCGTTGAGTTCGTGCCCGCCGATACGCACGGAACGACCGATCTCGTCCAGCAGGTGTTCCACCAGCCCCAGCATCCGGGTCGGCCCGTCGGTGTCGGCGACGAGCACCACGAACTCGTCACCACCCATCCGGGCCGCCAGGGCCCCGTGGTTGGCGGCCGTGTTGTTGATCCGGTTGGCCACGGCGCACAGCAGGTCGTCACCGATCGGGTGGCCGAGGCTGTCGTTGATCGTCTTGAACCCGTCCAGGTCGAGGTAGCAGATCCCCACCCTCCGGTTGCCCGGCACGGGCCTGAGCGCGTCCTGCAGCCTGGTCGCCAGCAGGGTCCGGTTCGCCAGACCGGTGAGCGGATCGTGCGTGGCCTGCCTGCGCAGCTCCGCCTGCAGCATGTACCTGTCGGTGACGTCGGAGTAGAGCACCACCTGGTAGTCGGGCTCTCCGGCACCGTCGGTGACCAGCGCCGCGGAGACCTGGGCCCAGACGGTCCGCTCCTCGGAGGTGGTGTAGCGGACGTCCACGGCGAACCGTTCGGTGTCCCCCGCCAACAGTGCCCTGTCGGACCTCCGCAGCTTGTCCACCCAGTCCGGGTCGGCCAGTTCCAGCATGTGGTGCCCGAGCAGTCGCTCGCGCGGAACGCCGAAGATGACCGTCATGGAGTCGTTGACGTCCTGGAACACCCCGTCCAGCCCGACGACGGCGATACCGAGGGCCGAGGAGGTGAACACCGCCCGGAAACGTGCCTCGCTGGAACGCAGCGCCTCCTCGGCGGCGTCCCTGGCGTTGAGCACGGCCTGCTGGATGACTCCCTGCTCGGCCAGCACCCTGTCCCGGGCGGCCCCGTCGAACCCCGCCGCCAGGGAGGCGAGCAGCTCCAGCCGCCGTGCCGCCGGGACCACGGTGCCCGGCTCCACGCGAGCCGCCAGCTCCGGCAGGGCGGAGCCGAGCAACAGCAGCGTCCTCCGCAGGGCCTCGGGTGCCACCACGTGCTCCCGGACCAGCTCCGCGCCCACCTCGGCGGCCGCCTCCCCGTCGTGGTGTTCGGTCAGCAGGGCGTTGAGCAGCCTCCTGGTGCGTGCGGTGAGGAAGTCCCACAGCTCGGGGCGGGACATGGGCACGTAGCTGGTGTCGATCACGGCTCGGGTCCACCGCCGGGCGAAGTCCACGACCGGATCGGGTTCCGCGGTCTGCCGGGAGGTTCCCGTCGGCACACCGGCGAGGACCGGTTCCTCCTCAGCTGGGGTGTCGTTCATCGATCACACCTTGTGTCCAACCGCCCCGTACACCAGGGACCGGGCCGGATCCTCCCAGCGGTCCTCCTCGGTGTCCGGACGCCACTCGGGCACGTAGACCAGGCCCGGTTCCACCAGTTCGAAGTCGGAGAGCAGCTCGGCGACCTCCGCGTGGGTGCGGGAGACCACCGGATTGCTGCTGTCGGCGTAGAGGTCGATGATGCTCTGGGTGAACTCGGGATACCCCTCGTGAGTGACGTGGGAGAATCCCAGGTAGCTGCCCGAGGGCATCCGTTCGTGGTAGGCCCGGATGGTCTCGCGGGGTCCGGCCGAGTCCGGCACGAAGTGCACCAGCGCCACCATCATCACCGCGATCGGTTCGGAGAGGTCCAGCAGCCGTCCGGCCTGCTCCGAGGCGAGGATCTCCTCGACGGAGTCGAAGTCGGCCTGGAGCGCGTCGGCCCGGTCGTTGCCCTCCAGGATCGTGCGGCTGTGGGCCACGGCCACCGGCTCGTTGTCCACGTAGAGCACCCGCGCCTCGGGGGCGCGTTCCTGGGCGATCTCGTGCACGTTGCCCACCGTGGGGATGCCGGATCCGAGATCGAGGAACTGTCTGATCCCCCGGTCCAGGCAGTACCGGACGGCCCGGCGCAGGAAGGCCCGGTTGTTCTGTGCCAGCGGTTTCACGTGCGGAACCCGGGACTCCACCTTCCTGGCCAGCTCACGGTCCACCTCGAAGTTGTGCGAGCCGCCGAGGTAGTAGTCGTAGCACCGTGCCGCGCTGGCCTTCTCCAGGTCGACGTCCGCGGGTAGGCGGTTCGGGTCCGTCATGGAAGCTCCCTGTTGTCACGGGCCACCAGCAGTGCCCCCCGGCACCCGGGCCCTGATCTCGCTCTGTGTGCATGGCCGACGACGCAGCTCCCCCGCCCGTCCTCCGGAGCTACCGTCGAGTGATCAACACGAATAATACTGTGACAACCCGCGCTCGAACACTCACGGTCGGCTGTCGGAACCATGTACCAACATCCCTCGTTCGGGGGTATTCGGAGCCTTTTCGGACGAACCACCGCTCCCGCGTCCGGGGTTCTCCGCTGCCCGGAACGGACCCGAACCCCCCCCCCGCTCACCGACGTGAACCCCTCCGCGTGGCGGGCACCCCCTGTAACCGGACTCACCCGTCCACATGCCGGGCAGGGTAGTTAGGTATGCCTAAGCTATAGGGAGGAAGACGTGCCCACCGGGCCTGAGGAGGAACCACCGTGAGCCAGCCGCTTCGAGTGGCCGTGATCGGCGCCGGCCCCGCCGGTGTCTACACCGCGGACATCCTGAACAAGTCGGAAACCCCCGTCGACGTGGACCTGTTCGACCGGATGCCCGCCCCCTACGGGCTGGTCCGCTACGGCGTCGCCCCGGACCACCCCCGGATCAAGGGCATCGTCAACGCGTTGCACAAGGTGCTGGACACGCCCGGAATCCGCTTCCTCGGGCACGTGGAGTACGGGGTGGACTGCAAGCTGGAGGACCTGCGCGAGCACTACCACGCCGTGGTGTTCGCCACGGGCGCGGCCGACGACCGGAACCTGCCCGTACCCGGTGTCGAACTGCCGGGCAGCCACGGCGCCTCGGAGTTCATCTCCTTCTACGACGGCCACCCCGACGCCCCCAGGGACTGGAACCTCGACGCCCGCAGCGTGGCGATCCTCGGGGCCGGCAACGTGGCCCTCGACGTGGCGCGCGTGCTCGCCAAACAGGCCGACGACCTGCTCGACACCGAGATCCCCGACAACGTCCACCGGGCGCTGAGCGCCTCCTCGGTGACCGACGTGCACGTCTTCGCCCGACGCGGGCCCGCGCAGACGAAGTTCACCCCGCTGGAACTGCGCGAGCTCGACCACCAGCCGAACACGGAACTGGTCGTGCACCCGGAGGGCTTCGAACTCGACGAGGCCAGCGAGGAGTCCGTCCGCACCAACAACCAGGTCAAGTCCGTGGTCAAGACCCTGCAGGACTGGGCGCTGCGCGACCCCTCGGGACAGGCCGCCCGCAGGCTGCACTTCCACTTCCTGCGCCGTCCCGTGGAGATCCTGGGCGAGACCGAGGTCACCGGGTTGCGCACCGAGGTCATGGAGCTGACCGGGGACGGCTCGGTACGCGGGACCGGCGAGTACGAGACCCACGAGGTGCAGTCCGTCTACCGGGCCGTGGGCTACCTGAGCTCGGCCCTGCCGGACGTTCCCTTCGACCACGGCTCGGGAACCATCCCCCACGAGGGAGGAAGGGTGCTCGACCTCGACGGCGAGCACGTGCCGGGCGTCTACACCACCGGCTGGATCAAACGCGGCCCCGTGGGGCTCATCGGCCACACCAAGGGTGACGCGCTGGAAACCGTCAACAACCTGCTCGCCGACCTCGGGAACCTGCCGAACCCGACCGAGAGCGACCGGGACGCGGTGCTGCGGATGCTCGACGAACGCGGGGTGGACTACACCACCTGGGAGGGGTGGAACCGCCTCGACGAGCACGAACGGGCGCTCGGGGCACAGCGCGGCCGGGAACGCATGAAGGTCGTCGAACGCGACGAGATGGTGCGCATCAGCCACGGCGCGGAGTCCTGAGCACCGCGCACCGGCCGCTCGGGGCCGTCGGCCACCCACGGCCCCGGGCCGTGCCCCGGGCACGCACGGTGCTCGCACGACGGGGCACGGCCTGCTGCGATCATCGTCGGCACACCGTAGTTTCGACCGCACAACGCGGAAGGACCGTGTCGCGACGTCCCGGCGGAGACGGCAGAGCATGACGTGGGACTGGTTCTGGGCCCCGGAGTACGACCCCGCACGGTTCGTGTTCCAGCGTCTGCTCGCGGCCACCTACGCCCTGGCCTTCCTCAACGTGCTCAACCAGTTCGTCCCGCTGCTCGGCGAACGCGGACTCACCCCCGCGCCCCGCTTCCTGGAACGGGTTTCCTTCCGCCGCTACCCCACGCTGTTCCACCTCCACTACTCGGACCGGCTGCTGCGCGTGGTCGGATGGTGCGGGCTGTTGCTCAGCCTGGCCGCGTTCCTCGGAGCCACCGACCTCCTGCCGCTGTGGGCGGCGATGGCGGTGTGGTTCGCGCTGTGGGCGCTGTACCTGTCGATCGTCAACACCGGCCAGCTCTGGTACGCCTTCGGCTGGGAGTCCCTGCTGCTCGAAACGGGATTTCTGGCGATCTTCCTGGGCCCCGCCCACACCACGACCCCGGTGCTGGTGATCTGGCTGCTGTGCTGGCTGCTGTTCCGGGTGGAGTTCGGAGCCGGTCTGATCAAGATGCGCGGCGACCCCGCCTGGCGGGACCTCACCGCCCTGTACTACCACCACGAGACCCAGCCGATGCCCGGCCCGCTGAGCCGGGCGTTCCATCGCGCTCCGCGCCCACTGCACCGCACCGAGGTGATGGCCAACCACGTCACCCAGTTGATCGTGCCGTTCGCCCTGTTCCTGCCCCAACCGGTGGCCTCGGCCGCCGCCTTGGCCATGATCGTCACCCAGGGGTGGCTGCTGCTCAGCGGCAACTTCGCCTGGCTCAACCTGGTCACGATCACCCTGGCCTTCTCCGCGATGGACACCACCCTGCTCGGCTGGCTGCCCACCCAGGCCCTCACCCCCGCCACGGAACTTCCCCAGGACGGGAGCACCCCGTTGTGGCACCGCGCGGCCGTGCTGGCGCTGACCGCGCTGATGGTGGTGCTCGGTTACTGGCCGGTGCGCAACATGCTCGGCAGCGGACAGGTGATGAACCGCAGCTTCAACACACTGCACCTGGGCAACACCTACGGGGCCTTCGGCAGCGTCACGCGCACCCGCCACGAGGTGATCCTGGAGGGACTGGCCACCGGGGAGTCCGAGTGGCGGGAGTACGGGTTCCGGGGCAAACCGGGCGAGGTCACCCGTCGCCCTCCCCAGATCGCCCCCTACCACCTGCGGCTCGACTGGCTGATGTGGTTCGTGGCGATATCGCCCTCCTACGGGAGGGGATGGCTCGAACGGCTGCTGCTCGCCCTGCTGCGCGGGGATCGGGGCGTGCTGCGGCTGCTGCGCCACGACCCGTTCCACGGGCGACCCCCGCGCTACGTGCGGGCACGGCTGTTCCACTACCGCTTCAGCACCCCGCGCGAACGGCGGGAGAGCGGCGTCTGGTGGGTCCGCACCCCGGTCACCGAGCTGATCCCCGCCGTGTCCCTGGACGACGTGGCACCGAACGGGTGAACGGCGAGGACGTTCCCGGGAACCCGGCCCGAGGGCGGTCTGTCGACCGACCGGCCCCGAACGCCCCTCGCGCCGGAAACGAACTCCGGCGATCGCATCGGCACCACGTCCACCGTGGTCCCGAAACGCCCGCTCAGTCCTCGGTGAGCCAGTGATCGGGTTCGAAGACCTCGTAGTGGATGTCCGTTCCGGCCACACCAGCCGAGACCAGCTGCCGGTGTGCTCGGCGCAGGAAAGCCAACGGACCGCACAGGTAGGCCTCGGTGCCCGGCGGGATCCGCAGCCCCGTCAGGTCGGGTGTCCCCGTCCGTTGCTCCGGCCAGGGCCCCTCGGGGTTCTCGTACCAGACGTGTGCCTCGGCGTTGTCGAGTTCGGCGACCAACCGCTCGAACTCGGCGCGGAACGCGTGCGTGCTCGGGCCGTGGTCGCCGTGCACGGCGATGACCGGGCGGACGGAGCCGGTGGCGACGAGGTGGCGCAGCATCGCGATCACGGGGGTGCACCCGATCCCGGCGGAGGCCAACAGCACCGGACCGCTTCCCTCCTCCAGGACCACATCCCCGAAGGGAGCGCTGAGCCCCAGGACGTCGCCCTCACGGACGTGGTCGTGCAGGTGGTTCGAGACCTCACCGTCCGGCTCGCCACGCACCCTCTTGACGGTGATCCGGAGCTCCTCGGCGCGTGGGTCGCCGGTCAGGCTGTACTGGCGAATCTGCCGAGCGCCGTCCGGCAGCGGGACCCGCACCGAGACGTACTGCCCGGCTCGCCACTCGGGCACCGGTCCACCGTCCACCGGACGCAGCAGCAACGTCACCACCTCCGGGGTCTCGGGGTGACGGGCGTCGACGCGGTACTCGCGCCACGTGTCACCGTCCGGGGCTCCGGCTTCGGCGTACAGCTTCTCCTCGCGGGCGATCAGGGACTCAGCCATCAACCAGTAGACCTCCTCCCAGGCACCGAGGACCTCGTCGGTCGCGGCCTCACCCAGCACCTCGGCGATCGCCGCGAAGAGATTCGCCCCCACGACGTGGTACTGGTCGCGAGTCACGCCCAGCGAGGCGTGCTTGTGCGCGACGCGCACGAGCATCCCTTCGGGGAAGGCGCCCTGTTCGTCGACCAGCGCGGAGGCGAAGTGGGCGATCGAACCGGCCAGCGCCCGACGCTGTGTGCCGTTCGCCTGGTTTCCCCGGTTGAACAGGTCCCGCAGCAGCTCCGGATGAGCGGCGAAGAGCCTGTCGTAGAAACGAGCGGCGATCTCGTCGATGGCGCCGCGCACGACCGGCAGGGTGGCGCGGACGGTCTGGGCTGACTTCTCGGACAACATCGCGAACCTCGAATTGGTATCTCGGAGTCGTATTTGACGGCATGCGAGACCGACACCTCCGGCGAGGATCGGCGCCGGACCTGGTCAGGGGATCAGTCGTTCGGCCGCGCGGAGAGGCTCAACAGCACCGGCCCCGCCGGGGCGGTGACGAGCTCCCCGACGCGGATCGGGTCCAGGGAGGCGAAGAAGGCCTCCTGGGCGTCCCGCAACGCCGCACGCAACCGACACGCGTTCCGCAGCGGACAGGGCGGGTCCTCCTCGCACCCGACCACGTCCCCGGCGCCCTCCAGCTGCCGCACGAGCCAGCCCACCGAGGCGGACCGTCCCGCCGCGGTGAGACCCAACCCGCCGCCTCGACCACGTCGTGCCTCCACCACCCCGAGGTGTTGGAGCCGGGTGACGACCTTGGCCGCGTGGCTGTACGGGGCGGCGACGGCGGCGGCCACCTCGCGAGTGGTGGGCGTTTCCCCCTCCAGCACCGCCAGGCGCATCACGACGCGCAAGGCGAGGTCGGTGCTCTTGGTCAATCGCACGCCGTGGAGACTATCCAAATACGAATCATGGATTCCACTTCGAGTGGGCGGAACCACGCCGGTGCTGACGCTCCGCTCCCACCGTCGAGCGGTTCAGCCTCTTCCGCACCGTCGGTGCCACTGCGCCGGACGATCCGGCCGCCCGGCGGGCCGCCGCGCACCAGGAGGCCGGGGACACGGAGCGCCCGTCCGTGTCCCCGTCATCGCGGTGGGGCCGACGGGTCCGTCGGGCGAACCCGGTCGAGGCCGAATCCGACTCACCAGTCCGGACGCAGCGGCATCCCGCTGTCCCCACCGTCCGGACGCACCCCGAGGATCTGGTGCAGCTGGATACCGCCCCGTTCGAACGCCAGCCGCGAGGCGGCCATGTACAACCGCCACACCCTGGCCGTGGCCAGTCCCGCCTCGGCCACGGCCTCCCGCCAGTTCCGGTCCAGGTTCGCGCACCACCCGGCCAGCGTGAGGGCGTAGTGCTCACGCAGGTTCTCCTCGTGCCGGACTTCCAGCCCGGTGTCGTGCATCCGCGTGACGAGTTCACCGGGCGGCTCCAGCTCCCCGTCCGGGAACACGTAGCGTCCGATGAACTTGCCCGCCCGGGCCGGGTAGGAGCCGTCGGGACGGGTGATGCAGTGGTTGAGCAGCCTCCCGCCGGGACGGAGCCTGTCCCGCAGGGAACGGAAGTAGCCGGGCAACTGCTCCCGCCCGATGTGCTCGGTCAGTCCGATGGAGCTGATCGCGTCGAAGCCGCTCTCGGGGACGTCGCGGTAGTCCTGGTAGCGCACCTCGGCCATCCCGCTCAGCCCCCGCTCGGCGATGGCGCGCTGGGCCCACTCGGCCTGCTGCCGGGAGAGGGTGACGCCGATGGCGCGCACCCCGTAGTGCTCGGCGGCGTGCATGACCATGCCGCCCCACCCCGCACCGATGTCCAGCAGCCGCATCCCCTCGGTCAGTCCGAGTTTGCGGGCCACCAGGTCGTGCTTGTCGTACTGCGCCTGTTCCAGGGAGGCGTCCGGCTTGTCGAACACGGCGCAGGTGTAGGTCATCGACGGTCCCAGCACCCGCTCGTAGAAGCTGTTGGACACGTCGTAGTGGTGCGAGATGCTGCGGCTGTCCCTGCTCTTGGAGTGCCGCCTTCCCCACGCCCGCTTCTCCGCCGAGGGAGGCCGCACCGGCCACCAGAACCGGTACCAGCCGAACCGGGCGAACAGCTCGGCACGCAGCCGCCACGGGATGTCCCCCAGATCGACCGGGGGAAACGCCGTGAGGGCCGTGTACATGTCACCGTGCACGGTGATGTGACCGTTGACGTAGGCCCGGGCCAGCCCCAGCTCCCCCGGGGCCGCGGCCAGATGGGCCAGGGCCAGCGGGGACTCGAGCACCACGGCCGCCGGCGCTTCCCGGGGGCCGCACCTGCTCCCGTCGTAGGCCCGGAACTCCACGGGCAGGTCCGCGCCGAACACCCGCGCGAAAACACTCGCCAACGTCATTTCGCGATTCCTCCGTTGTGGTGGGCGTGCGTGTGTCGTGTCGCCGGGCCCGACGGGTCCCGGCGCACCGTTCACTCACCCAACACGCACTTCTCGTACAGTCCGGGGAGCCTGCCCGCCCCGTCGTAACGCTCCTTGAGCCGTCGGTAGGTGTCACCGTCGTAGTGCCGCCAGAACTCCTCGCGGTCGTAGTAGGCGGTCGAGTACAACGACTTGTGCCCGTCCAGTTCGGCCACTTTCGCCTCGATCTCGCGGTTGTGGTCCCCGAACTGCCCACCGGGACGCACCGGGACGGTGGCCCAGAACCCGACGTTGACGTAGAGCCGGTGCGGATCCATGGGATACAGCGGCCACCCCGCCTCGTCCCGCAGGCGGACCGGGCACAGCCACACCGGACTGATGCCGATCCTGTCGTGGAAGAACTCCAGGAACCGCGCGAGATGCTCCACGGGAATCTCCACGTCCTGGATGACCGGTTCCCGCCGCGGACGGCCCCGGACCCGGTTGATCCGGTCCGAGAGGCCGAAGCGCTGGTCGAGGGAGACGAGCCTGCGGTAGAAGTCGGACCTGAGGTACCTGCGGGGCCACAGCGGCCGGATCCAGGGGTGCTGGGCTCCCAACGCCCGGGAGCACCAGAACCAGTCGGTGTCCCACCGCCACAGGTAGTCGGAGACCCGCAGACAGTCGGTCTCGCGTTCCCGCACCGACCGGTAGTAGATCCGGTTTCCGGTGTAGTCGCTGCGGAACGGCGCCCCGTCCCGGAAGGTTCCCAGGGTCAGGTAGAGCTCCGAGGGACCGAACACCGTGCCGTCGACGAAGTCGACGTGGTCGCCCTCCCAGGAGTGGTGGGCCCGGATCTCCGCCGTGGCCCGCGCGCACTCCTCGGCGGAGGTGAACCGCACGTGCCGCAGCCACACGTGGGCCCGCACTGGTTCCAGGTCGATCACCAACCGCAAGGCGTACCCGAGCGAGCCGTAGGAGTTCGCGAACCCGCGGAACAGTTCGGCGTGCTCGTTGTCGGGCCGTGCCGTGACCACCCGACCGTCGCCGGTGAGCACGTCCATCTCGCGCACGGACTCGTGGGGCAGCCCGTTCCGGAACGAGGAGGACTCGATTCCCAGTCCCGCCACGGCACCGCCGAGAGTGATCGTTCTCAGCTGCGGCACCACGGTGGGCATCAGACCGTGCCGCAGGGTGGCGGCCACCAGGTCCTCGTAGGTGGTCATGCCCTGCACCTCGGCCGTGCGGGAGTGCGGATCCACCGACAGCACCCGGTCCAGCCCGGCGACCTCGAGGCCGCTGCCCCGCACCGGTGAACGGAAACGGAACAGGTTCGAGGTGGACTTGGCCAGGCGGATCCGCTCCGACGAGGGGATCCGTTCGTACCGTGTCAGCAGCGCGGAGACCTCGGCGGCGTGGCCGGCCTCCGCAGCGGGATTCGGGGAATCGGTCTCCATGATCTCCGACCATAGGCCCCCGGCCCGAGGACGGCATCCCGTCCGGACTGATCCGCGCGGACTGTGAGCGACGCTACCCGCTCAGCGGGCACGACGCAGCGCCCAGGCCTCCAGCCCGCGGAAACCCGGAACCTTGTTCGGCCCGAGCCCGGTCAGCGCGAACCCGGCGACCTCGTGCATCTCCCGCGCACACTCGCGGTCGACCAGCACCGAGGCCGGACGGGCCAGTGTGGTGAGTCTGCTGGCTATGTTGACCGTGGAGCCGTACACGTCCCCGAACCTGGCCAGCACCCTGCCCTTGGCCAGTCCGATCCGCAGTGGGGGCAGCAGTGACTCGGCGGCCACCCGCTCGTTGAGCGAGAGCGCTATCTCACCGGCCTCCCGCACCGTGTCGGCGACGAACAGCACCTCGTCGCCGACGGTTTTGACGATCCTGCCGTGGTTCTCGGCGATCACACCGGTGACCAGTTCCTCGAAGGCGTCGATCAACCCGGCGAGTTCGAGTTCACTGTAGTCGCGGATGAGCCGGGTGTAGCCGACGATGTCGGCGAAACCCACCACCAGGGTGGGCTCCTCGGGGCGGGTGTCGTGCTCGTTGAGTTCGCGGACCGCCACGGCCGAGAGGTGTCTCCTCCAGACGTAGTTCTGGAGGTGCTCCATGACGGGCAGGATTGCGTCGGCGAAGCGGGCCGTGGTGGCCATGTCGTCGGAGAAGCTCTCCCCCAGCACCGAGCGGAAGATCCCCATCTGCCACTCGGCCAGCCGGGACATCGTCTGCGCCAACGAACGCGCCACCGCAGTTTCCAGTTCGGGCGGTATCACCTCGGCCGAGACGAGCTGCACCACGGTGCGCAACGCGGTGACGTCGAGGTCGGTGAACACCACGGACTCGTCGGAGACGTGGGCGAAGCCCATCGCCTGCCAGAGCCGTTCCGCTCTGGACAGCTCCACCCCGGCCAGGCGTGCCACCTCGCTCTTGCGGTACCGGGGCTCTCCCCCGAGCAGGGACCGTTCCACCGGGTGCTCGGGAGCCACGAAGTCATCGTGTGGTTCGAACGACGAGCACATCGCACTCCGAACGTCGTGAGATCTCCGAGGGAACGGATCCCAAAATGCGTCCCTTCACCGTGTTCAGCCCGCGACTTCCCACCACGAGCAGCTCGGCCGGGCGCCGCTCGGCCACGTCGAGCAACGACTCGACCGGCGCTCCCAGCACCGCCACGGTATCTACCACGCGTGCCCCGGCGGCACGGGCGTGCTCGGTGGCCGTCCGCAGCCTCTCCTCGGCCGGGGCCGAACCGACCACCTGGAAGGCTTCCTCCCCCATCTCGTCCCGGGCACGTTCCACGTCACGTCTGCTGTTCGGATGATACGCGCACACGATCACCAGTTCGGCGGAGTCTCCGGCCACTTCGGCGGCACGGGCGACGGCACGCATCGACGGCGACGACCCGTCGGTCCCGACCACGACACTGCGGTAGAGCGGCATCGTTCCTCCTCGCACGGGGCTGCTCGGACACACCGGGCGCACACACCAACGACCGCGTGCGCGCCCCGTGACGCCGTCCGGCTCCTCCCGATGGCCGTCCCCCGCCCGGGGTCAACGACGGGTGCTCTCGCGCCGGGCCAACAGCAGCTGCAGGTGGACACTCAGCCGTTCCGCGGGATCGTCGAGGTCCACCCCGCTGATCTCCACGGCTCTGCGCACACGGTACCGAAGGGTGTTCGGATGCACGTGCAACGTCAGGCTGGCCGCACGCACGTCCCCGAAGGACTCCAGGTAGCACAGCAGGGAGCGGGTGAACTCGGTCCCGTTGTCCCTGTCGTGCGCCCGCAGGAGGGCCAGGCGCGGATCGCGCATCCGCTCGTTGTCCCCGAGGGTGGTCAACACCTCGCTGAGCAGCACCCGGGAGCGGACGTCGGCGATCGTGGCGACCTCCGTTCCGGGATCGTGCCCCAGGGCGTCCAGGATCCGGTCGGCCTCGCTCCGCGAGACCGCCACCTCCTCCAGTCCCGGCACCACCGAGCCGATCCCCGCCTGGACCCGGGAACGGAGGTGCCCGCGGGCGGCGGTGACGATCTCCTGGGTCAGGGTGGCCACGGCCGAGGTCGCCTGCCGTTCGGGAAGGTCGGGAAGCAGCACGTAGACCCGCGAGCCGATCGTGGTGACCAACGCGCTGCGCCGGTAGGCCGCGGCGTGCACCGAGATCAGACTGGTCATCTCGGCACGTTCCAGCTCGATCTCGGACCTGTTGGACATCCCGGCCTGCTCGCGGGGACGCAGGGTCAGCACCACGACCACCACGGGGCGGTGCGGATCCGCGCCGATGTTGGCCGCGGCCGACTGCCCGTCGATGCGGTTCTCCAGCAGTCCCGTCAGCAGGTTCTCGCGGAACCGGGGGCCCATCGTGGTCTCGGTCCGCTGACGGATCAGGTGCAGGGCCGCGACCCTGGCCGCTCCCACCAGGGCGCGTTCGGTGCGTTCGCTCAGCGGACGGGCGCCCTCCTGGACCCAGATGGTGCCCAGCGGCTGGCTTCCCGCGTGGATGCCCACGGCCATCCTCCGGCGAATCCCCAGCTCCGGGCGCTCCTCGACGTGCACGACCTCCTCCCCGTGCCGCAGGCGGCGGTACACCCCCCACTCCCGCAGCATCGCCAGGTAGGACTCCGGCCCCCGGCGACCGAGGATGGACAACCTGCGCAGCTCGTCGACCTCGTCGTCGGAGCGCGAGTAGGCCAGCACCCGGTTCGCGGTGTCCTCGATGCTGACGATGCCGTCGGTGATCGCGGCCACCGTCTGGGCCAGCGAGAACAGGTCCCCCAGCGCCTCGCCGACGTCCCCCTCACCGGCCACACGCGCGTTGTCCACCGCCGAACGGGCGAAGGACTCCAGCTGCTCCCAACGCACCCCCGGGCGCACCCCGAGCAGGGCTACCCCCTCGTCGATCGCCGCCTCCCGCAGAGCCCGCGCGTCCTGCTCGGCGTCCACCTTCACGGCCACCGCCGAGGCCGAGGCCCGGGCCACGCGACGCACCAGCCGCACGGCCGAACGACCCCGGGCCCCGATGATCAGCACCAGGTCACCGGCACCGGCGCCGGAGTCCTCCTCGGGGTCGACGATGACCACGTCGCCCACCTCCACGTCGAAACCGGCCGGTGCGGCGAGCACGTCGACGAGCGGTTCCCCCACGGCGATCAACAACTGCCGCAGCGGCACCCCTCGTGAGCCCTCCCGGGCGGAGTCGGGCTCCGTCGAACCGCCCGCCCCCTCGGGGGAGGATCCAGGCGGGTTCGCTATTTGTTCGATCGGCCAATCCATCGCTGTCAACGATAGACGTGTGTACAAGCGGGGTGAGCCCGGTGACTCCTATGCTCGACAGCAGACGAGCCGGTCGGCCACGGGCGGGCCACCGATCCGAGCAAGCAGTCGCGCGAGGAGGCGTACGGCTATGGATGCCATCACTTCGGTCCCGGTACCGGCCAACGAGCCGGTCAAGTCCTACGCCGTGGGAACGGCCGAACGAGAGTCCCTGAAAAAGCGCCTCGCCGAGCTCCAGGCCGAGTCCGTCGAGCTCACCATGACCATCGGCGGCAAACAGCGTATGGCGGGCGGCGAACGCTTCAACGTTGTTCAACCGCACAATCACTCCCATGTTCTGGGCGTGTGCGCCCAGGCCACCAACGAGGACGTGGCCGAGGCGGTGCGGGCCGCCAAGGACGCGGCGGCGGACTGGGCGGCCACCCCCTTCGACGAGCGCGCCGCCGTGATGCTGCGCGCCGCCGACCTGCTGTCCGGGCCGTGGCGGGACACCATCAACGGCGCGACCATGCTCGGCCAGTCGAAGTCGGTGCACCAGGCCGAGATCGAGGCGGTCTGCGAGATGGCCGACTTCCTGCGCTTCAACGTGCACTTCGCGCGCCGTATCCTCGCCGAGCAGCCCGTCTCGGTACCCGGTGAGTGGAACCGCATGGAGTACCGTCCCCTGGACGGGTTCGTCACCGCCATCACCCCCTTCAACTTCTCCGCCATCGCGGCGAACCTCCCCACCGCCCCTGCCCTGATGGGCAACACGGTGGTCTGGAAGCCCACACCGACCCAGCAGTTCGCCGCCCACCACACGATGCGGATGCTGGAGGCCGCCGGACTCCCGCCCGGGGTCATCAACATGGTCACCGGTGACGGGCAGGCGGTCAGCGAGGTCGCGCTCACCGATCCCGACCTCGCCGGACTGCACTTCACCGGCTCCACCGCCACCTTCAAGAAGCTGTGGAAGACGATCGGGGAGAACCTGGACAACTACCGCTCCTACCCCCGCATCGTCGGCGAGACGGGCGGCAAGGACTTCGTGGTGGCCCACCCCTCGGCCGACCCGGCCAAGGTGGTGACCGCCCTGGTGCGCGGTGCCTTCGAGTACCAGGGGCAGAAGTGCTCGGCCGCCTCCCGCGCCTACGTCCCCCGTTCGCTGTGGGAGTCGGGCCTGCGGGAGAAGCTGATCACCGCCACCAACGACATCACCTACGGCGATCCCACCGACTTCTCCCACTTCGGTGGTGCGGTGATCGACGCGCGCGCCTTCGCCAAGCACAAGGCCGCGATCGACCGGGCCAGGAACGAGTCCTCGCTGGAGATCCTGGCCGGCGGTGAGTACGACGACTCGGTGGGCTACTTCGTCCAGCCCACGGTGCTGCTCGGCGACGACCCGTACGACGAGGCGTTCACCACCGAGTACTTCGGGCCGATCATGGCGGTGCACGTCTACGAGGACAACCGCTACTCCGAGATCCTGGACACCATCGACGAGACCAGTCCCTACGCGCTCACCGGGGCGGTCTTCGCCACCGACCGGGACGCGATCCAGCAGGCGCACCGGCAGCTGCGTCACGCGGCGGGCAACTTCTACGTGAACGACAAGCCCACCGGTTCCATCGTGGGGCGCCAGCCCTTCGGCGGCGGCCGGGCCTCCGGTACGAACGACAAGGCCGGCTCGATGTTCAACATCCAGCGCTGGGTCAATCCCCGGGCGATCAAGGAGACCTTCGACGCCCCCACGCATCACGCCTACCCCCACCAGGGCTGAGTCGGGCGGGGCCCGGAAGGCGAGATCACCCTTCCGGGCCCTTTCCGGGGGGCCGGTGGTGGGGCGCCCGGAAGGGCGTTCCCGCGAGCACCGGAACCCCGGAACAGTCGTGTTCCGAGCGGACGGGGCCGGAAGGGACCGTCACACGGCCCACCCACGGGAGGGTCCGCCCGACGACCACCTCCGCGAATCACTTCCGAGAACAGTTTCCAGGAGAGAAGATGCTGCGCACCACTATGCTGGCGGCGGCCCGCTCCGGTGCGGTACGCAGGCTGGTGGAAGCCAATCCGCTGACCCGTCCCGTGGTGGACCGTTTCGTCGCCGGTGCCGACACCTCGGACGCCATCGGCGTGACCGGTCGACTCGCCGAAAAAGGGCTGCACGTGACGCTCGACCATCTCGGGGAGGACACCACCGACGCGCAGCGGGCGGACGACACGGTACGGGCCTACCAGCGCCTGCTGGATGAACTGAGCCGGGCGGGGCTGGCGCACCGGGCGGAGGTCTCGGTGAAGCTCTCCGCGGTGGGCCAGCAGTTGCCCACCGACGGGGAGAAGATCGCGTTGGACAACTCCCGTCGGATCTGCGAGTCCGCCTCGGAGGCCGGAACCACGGTCACCCTGGACATGGAGGACCACACCACCACGGACATGACGCTGCGGACGCTGTCCGACCTGCGTGTGGACTTCCCGTGGGTGGGCGCGGTGTTGCAGGCCTACCTGCACCGCACCGAACAGGACTGTCGTGACCTCGCCGCCGAGGGCTCCCGGGTGCGGCTGTGCAAGGGGGCCTACTCCGAACCCGCCTCGGTCGCCTTCCAGGACAAGCAGGAGGTCGACAGGTCCTATGTGCGTTGCCTGCGTGTCCTGATGGAGGGGGAGGGCTACCCCATGGTGGCCACGCACGATCCCCGCATGCTGCGGATCGCCTCCGAACTCGCCGGGCGGGCCGGGCGCACCGACGACAGCTACGAGTTCCAGATGCTCTACGGCATCCGCCCCGCCGAGCAGCAGCGCATCGCCGAGTCCGGACAGCGGCTGCGTGTCTACGTGCCCTACGGCGAGGAGTGGTACGGCTACTTCATGCGCAGGCTGGCCGAGCGGCCGGCCAACATCGGGTTCTTCCTGCGTTCGCTGTTGACCCGCTGAGACCCCCACCCGCGGATTCCTTCTCCTCCTCCCGCCGAAGGAAATCCCACTGTGGGCCGAACGGCTCCGGTGGCCGTGTGCTCGGCCACCGGAGCCGTTCTCGTGTCAGGGACACGCTGAGCCTTTCTGCCCCACCTCCCCGTGGGACACACGGCGTGGATTGCCCCGAAGCTCACACGACCGTGTCAGGAGAGGCCGCCGGTCGCGGGCAGGACGCCCCACAGGTGACCACGAGGGTGGTCGCGGGACGATTGATCGAGAAAGTGTCACGCCCACAGGGCGGACTCGCTGCCGGGAGGCCTCGCCTCGACCGGGGGTTCCCGCAGCGGGGAAGGAGCCATCCACCTCATCGACGTGTCCGGGGTCCGTGGTGCGCGATACTGGGATCGAACCAGTGACCTCTACCGTGTCAAGGTAGCGCTCTCCCGCTGAGCTAATCGCGCGAGGCGGAGGCGGGAATCGAACCCGCGTACAGGGCTTTGCAGGCCCTTGCCTAAGCCACTCGGCCACTCCGCCGAACTCACTCACCCGCCCCACCGACTGGGGTGGTGAGCACCAGAGCGGATGACGGGATTCGAACCCGCGACCCTCAGCTTGGCAAGCTGATGCGCTACCGCTGCGCTACATCCGCGTTCACGACGGGACCGCTTGCTCCGGCTCGACGTCTCCGCCGTGTTGCACCATGACTCTAGACCACGCCGCGAAGCGCGATCAAACCGGGGGGTCCCTCTCGGTGAACGCCCCCTCCCGCGGGAAAGACCTCTCCGGGTGCGGTTCAGGAGAGGTCGTGCGGGAGCAACCTGGTCAGCGCCTCGTCGATGCTGACCCAGAGGCTCTCGTTGCCGGGAACGACCACGTCGTAGGTGCGGTCGAGGAAGTCCGCGAGCTCCTGGGCCGAGGCCTCGAACACCGCGTGCCCCGAGGGAGAGCTGAGCTCGATGACCACCACTTCCGGGTCGTCGGCGGAGGGCCGGATGGCCACATCCCCCTCGCCGGCGTGTGCGATCAACCCGTCGGCGAGCAGATCCCGCGCGAACACCCACTCGACCCAGCCGGCGCGGCCGGTACGGAAAGCGGCCACCACCGCGTAGGGGTCACGGGTGTCGTAACGCAGCTCGACCTGGACGGGCACGGCGGGCGTCTGCGGAGCCAGCAGATCGAACACCGCTGTCGAGCGAAGGGTTACATGATCGTTGCGCATCGTCCTCGCCTTCCTAGGTTCCCTTCGGTCACTGGGACGTCGACCGAGCAACACAGTTGTGACGGTTGGCCGGGTTCATTCGCTCGCCACTCCTGAACAGATCACCCATGAGGGTGAAAATTAATTCACTGAGCTACCAGTGAACTCCACAGAGTAACCGGATATCCCCGCGGGCAGGGTGGATTCCCGATTCGTCGCCACGGCGCCGCCGCCGACACCTCGAAGAAAACCACCGAGCACACCGATCACGCAATCGACAACCGCGCCGGTTCCGATATCAACCGCGATACTTCCTTTCGGATCTATGCACCCCAACACAGATCGTCCGGACCGACATGGAACGAACCCGTGGGCAACACCCCGACGGGACCGGCACAACCCTCGAAAACGATCGTTGTCGCACGGCCCTCACGGGACGTCACTTTCAGGATAAGCGATAGTTGCGCAGCAAGCCGTTTCACGCAAGACAACCAGGAGAGGCACACCACAAACATTCACCGAAACGGGCTAATATCGAATACTCCGAAACCGCGTTCTCACGCCTGAGAGCCCCTCGCGAAGGAGAGCGGAGTCACAGTGTGAGATAGCTGGCTCGGCGGAGGCCTCTCCCGTGCGTCGCACCCGCCCGGAACCGGACGCGTCGGGGGAGTCGTTGACCAGTCTACAGACCACACCGTCTCTTCTATGCTGGAACACTGAGGACCAACAGCCCTCACCGCCGACCCGAGGGCGCGAGCACGAGAGATCCGTCCACTGGCAGGTGCCTTCTGAGCAGGACCACGAGCCCCGGCCCGCAGGACCGACAGCACCACGAACCGCCCCAGGGGGCCCTTGCGGGCCTGCGCGGCCGGCTGCACCGACTGCGGGAACGACTGCACGCCCGCAGGGAACGCATCCGTGCCCGCCCCACCCTGAACACCCTCTACCGGGGGACCCTCGGCCTGGTGGGCGGGATGGTGCTCGTGCTCGGCATCGTGATGATCCCCTACCCCGGCCCGGGTTGGCTGTGCGTCTTCACCGGACTCGGCCTGCTGGCCACCGAGTTCGCCTGGGCACACCGGGTCAACGCCTTCGCCAAGCACCACTACCAGCGGTGGGTGCACTGGCTCTCCCGGCAGCATCCGCTGGTCAAGCTCTCGGTCATGGGCACCACCGGACTGATCGTGCTCGCCACGCTCTGGGTCGTCGGGGCTTTTGACCTGGTCGGGAGGTTGTTCGGGGTGGAGTGGCACTGGTTGGCCTCCCCCCTGTTCACCCCCTGAGAGGGCTCGTGTATGCTTTTCGATGTCGCCAACGGGGCGAGGCCAACAGAACACCGGACAGGGCGATTAGCTCAGCGGGAGAGCGCTTCGTTCACACCGAAGAGGTCACTGGTTCGATCCCAGTATCGCCCACCCACACGGTCGCATGTTCTCTTCGGACCACTTCGCCGAGAGCGAAGTGGTCCGACTTTTTTTCGGGTTTCTTTCCGACGGGCACTCCCCATTCCTCGGGTGAACCACGCACCGGGCTTTCCCGGTTTTCCCCGATACCCCAGAAGAGGGTGACGCGAAACACACTCCCCATGTCACTTTTCGGTGAGTCCTCCGAACGTCACGGTGATTTCCGAACGGAACCAGCCCTCGTCAGGACAATCCCCAACCACATTTCATCACTTTTCGCTCACATACAAGCACATTCCGTGTCTCCTTCTTTCGGTCGAGTCCGCACTCCACATCCGAACCGATCGACGGAAGCGTCACGACCGATTTACCGTCCCGGGACGGGACCCGGGCCCTCCAGACTGCTCGTATGCACAGCTCACGCTCCGCGCCGGTAGACACCGGGCCGGAAACCGCGCACACGGTCCCACCGACCCGCTCGGGCGAGCCCACAGCCTCTGCGCCCGGGGCCGGTGCCCGACTGCGCTGGCTCGACGCGCTGCGCGGCTTCGCGCTCTGCGGCATCCTCCTCGTCAACGTCCCCCAGGTCCTGAGCATGCGGGGGATCACGGACGGTGAGAAGCACGTGGTGCGCCACGTGCTGGACATGTTCGTGCAGCAGCGTTTCTTCCCCCTCTTCTCCCTGTTGTTCGGGGTCAGTTTCGCCCTCGTGCTGCACCGGGCGCAGGACAGCACCCCGCACCCGAGGTGGGTGCTCGCACGCAGGTCGCTCGTCCTGGCCGGGTTGGGGGCACTGCACCAGCTCCTGCATCCGGGGGAAGCGCTGTTGTTCTACGGGGTCGGTGGGCTGCTGATACTGCTCCCGCTCAGCTGGACACCGCTGTGGCTGCACGCCCTGCTGGCGGGGGGCCTCACGGTGACCGGACTGACCGCCGCCAGCGGTGGTCTCGCCCTGGTGCCGGGAGCTCTGGGCCTCGGCTTCCTGCTCGGCAGAAGCGGCGTGGTGTACCGCCTCGGCCGAGCCGTGAACGGGACGAGAACGGCCTTCGTGGTTTCCCTGGTGCTGTCCACGAGTGCCCTGCTCTGGCAGGAGCAGGACCCGCTCTCAGCCGGGTTCAACCATTCCTCGGCAGTGGCCGGGGTGTGTCTGGCCCTGACCTACGCCACGGGACTGCTGCTCGTGCTGCGCACCCGGGCGGGTCGACGCCTCTCCCCCGTCCTGGAGACCCTGGGACGGATGGCGCTGACGAACTACGTGAGCGCCACCCTGCTGTTCGTTCCGCTCGGCCACCTGCTCGGTCTGTGGGACTCGAGTTCCTGGCTTCCCATGCTCGCGCTGTGCGCGGCGATCCTGACGGCGCAGTGGGCCTTCGGACGGATCTGGCTGGCCAGGTTCCGCTACGGCCCGCTCGAATGGGGCTGGCGCTGCCTCACCTGGTGGCGCGTGGTGGAGTTGCGGAGGACACCCGCCGCCTCGGACTGAACTCCGGAGCACCCCGGGCGCACCTCCGCCGTGGGCGATCTCACTTCCCCACCGAGGCTGCGCCACCGACTCCTTCCCCCCGCCCACGCCGACGGGAAAACATGGGCCCATGACGACAACCAGGGACGTGACGATCGTCGGTGGAGGCATCATCGGGCTGGCCACGGCCTACGCGCTCTCCGTCACGAAGGCGGGAGGTCCCGGAAACACGCGGATCACCCTCCTCGAGAAGGAGTCCCGATGGGGCCGCCACCAGAGCGGACGGAACTCCGGAGTCATCCACAGCGGGCTGTACTACGCCCCGGGCAGCTCCAAGGCCCGTTTCGCCCGCGCGGGGGCAGAGGAGATGTACGAGTTCTGCCGGAACCACGGCGTTCCCGCACGGCGCACCGGCAAGGTGGTGGTGGCCACCGAGGAACGGGAACTGCCCGCCCTGGACGAACTAGCCCGCCGTGGATGGGCGAACGGGGTTCGCGTGGAGGAACTCGACGCCACCGGACTCCGGGAACACGAGCCCGCCGTCCGCGGGATCCGGGCACTGCACGTTCCCGACGCGGGCATCACCGACTACGGGGCCGTGTGCGCCAAGCTCGCCGAACTGTCCCAGGCGGCCGGGGTCGAGCTACGCACCGGCACGGAACTGGTCGGCAGCAGGGTGTCCGGTGGAGAGCTCGTGTTGTCCACCACCTCCGGACGGATCCGCACCCGCCGGGCGATCAACTGCGCCGGACTGCACAGTGACCGCGTCGCCCGGCTGGCCGGAGGAAATCCCCCGGTACGGATCCTGCCCTTCCGTGGGGAGTACTACGAGAACCTCGCCCCGAACGCTCCGGAGGTACGCACGCTGGTCTATCCCGTGCCCGATCCGGCGTTTCCGTTCCTGGGGGTGCATCTGACCCGCATGCTCGATGGGAGTCTGCACATCGGCCCGAACGCCGTACCGGCGTTGGCCCGCGAGGGCTACCGGCACAGGGACTGCTCGCTCGCCCAGCTGCGTGAGTTCGCCGGCTACTCCGGGGCACGCGCCCTGGCCCGCCGGTACTGGCGTGTGGGGGCTGCCGAGCTGACCCGTTCCCTGTCCACCTCGTTGTTCGCGCGGGCGGCCCGCAAGCTGGTTCCCGGGACACGAGCGGCGGACCTGCGGCCGGCTCCGGCGGGCGTACGGGCCCAGGCCCTCGGCCCCGACGGAACACTGGTGGACGACTTCCTGGTCACCTCCGACGCGCACTGGATCCACGTGCTCAACGCACCCTCCCCGGCGGCCACCGCCTCCCTGGTGATCGGCAGGGAGATCGCCGCACGTCTCGCCCACCACACGGAAGCGGGATGAACCGGCGGACAGTCGCCGAGAGGCACTCCCGACCGTGGTGGGCGGAAGAGCGGTCCCGCCCGCTCGCCCACCACGGCGCCCGAGGTGCTCTCAGTCCTCCGGTTCGGCGACACGACGTACGATTCCGTGCAGCAGGCTGCTGACCACGGTGACGATGATCGCGCCCCAGAACGCCGACCAGAATCCGTCCACGTGGAAGGGCAGGTCCAACCGTCCGGCCACCCACCCGGTCAACCAGAACAGCAGGGCGTTCACCACGAGCCCGAACAGCCCGAGGGTGAGGATGTACAGCACACAGCCCAGTGTCTTGGCGACCGGCTTGAGCACGGCGTTGACGACTCCGAACACCACGGCCACCACGAGCAGGGTCAGTACCTGGGCCGCCAACCCCTCGGTACCGAACCCCCGGTCACCGAGGGTGATTCCCGGAAGTGCCGTGGTCATCCACACGGCCACAGCCGTGATCAGTACGTGCACTACGAGCGCCACGATTGTTCCCTTCGCCGCTGCTGCCTCGTCCGCGCACCCAACGCTACTGGTGACGATCGTGCCGCGGGGGAAGGTCCGCGCGATCGTGTTCCCCCGACGGTCACGGTCTCCGGGCCGCGGTGTGCGCCGATTCCGCCACGGGACTGCCCTCGACCCGTACTCGTCGGTAACCTGTGCGCACGCTCCTCGGGCGACGAGGAGTCCCGAGCGGATACGTCCCGGCGGAGAGTGAGCAACATGCGCATCGGAATGCCGCTGAACTACAGCGGGGGTTTCAAGGAGACCATCGACGAGCTGGTCGAGTACGAGAAGGCCGGCCTGGACATCGTCTACGTGCCGGAGGCCTACTCCTTCGACGCGGTCAGCCAGATGGGTTTCATCGCCGCCCGCACCGAACGTCTGGAGATCGCCTCCGGCATTCTGCAGATATACACCCGCACCCCCACCCTCACCGCGATGACCGCGGCCGGGCTGGACTACGTCTCGGACGGGCGCTTCACCCTGGGTATCGGCGCCTCCGGCCCCCAGGTGATCGAAGGGTTCCACGGGGTTCCCTACCAGGCACCGCTCGCCCGCACCCGGGAGATCGTCGACATCTGCCGCAAGGTGTGGCGCCGGGAGAAACTGACCCACCAGGGGCGGAACTACACCATTCCCCTCCCCGAGGAGGAGGGCACCGGCCTGGGCAAACCGCTCAAGCTGGTCAATCACCCGATCCGGGAACGGATCCCGATCATGATCGCGGCCATCGGCCCCAAGAACGTGGCGATGACCGCCGAGATCGCCGAGGCCTGGGAGCCGATCTTCTACGTCCCCGAGAAGGCGGACGAGGTGTGGGGCGAGTCCCTGCGAGCGGGCAAGGCCAAACGGGATCCCGCACTCGGCGAGCTCGACACGGTGGTGCAGACCCCGCTGGCCATCGGCGAGGACCTCGACGAACTGCTCGACTCGATGCGTCCCATGCTGGCCCTTTACATCGGGGGCATGGGAGCCAAGGGCAAGAACTTCTACAACAACCTGGCCCGCCGTTACGGCTACGAGGCCGAGGCCGAACGCATCCAGGACCTCTACCTGGACGGGAAGAAGGACGAGGCGGCGGCGGCCGTTCCACGCGAGCTGTTGACCAGGACCTCCCTGATCGGCCCGGAGGAACACGTGCGGGAACGGCTCGCCGCCTTCAAGGAGTCCGGGGTGACCACGCTCAACGTGACCCCCCTGGCCGGGTCGGGCGCCGAGCGCACCCGCCTGATCGAACGGATCCGCCAACTCGCCGACGAGGTCTGACCGGACTCCCGCTCCGCCGGAAGGAAACCCCGGGTGGGGCCGCCCTCCGCGCGGCCCCACCGTCAGGTCCCGTTGAGCACCCGCACGGGAGCGCCCGCCAGGTACTGGCGGATGTCCTCCACCGTTTCGGTGAAGAACGTCCGGTAGGTCGTCTCGGCCACGTACCCGATGTGCGGGGTGAGCACCGTACGGGGGGCGCTGCGCCAGGGGTCGTCCGCCGGCAGCGGCTCACGTTCGTAGACGTCGATCCCCGCGCCGCCGATACGGCCCTCGTGCAGCGCGGAGAGCAGTTCCCGTTCGTCCACGATCGGGCCACGCGAGGTGTTGATCAGATATCCGTGGGGCCCCAACGCGTCGAGCTCGTCCCGTCCGACCAGCCCACGCGTACGGTCGCTGAGACGCATGTGGATGGTCACCACGTCGGAGGCGGAGAACAACTCCCGTCTGCCCACGGCACGGGCGCCGAACTCACGGGCCCGCTGGTCGGTGAGGTTCGCGCTGTGCGCGAGCACCTCCATGCCGAAGGCACGGCCGACGGTGGCCACCTGCCCGCCGAGTCGGCCCAGACCGAGCACTCCGAGTGTCCGCCCCGCCAGGTCTGTTCCCACGGTGTGCTGCCATCCGCCGGTGCGCACCGCCCGGTCCTCCCGGGGGATTCCACGGGCCAGGGCCAGGATCAGGCCCCAGGTGAGCTCCCCGGTGGGAGCCCATTCCGCGCCGGGTGCGGATCCGTTGCCGGTTCCGCACACGGTCACCCCCTGTTCCGTCGCGGCCTCCATGTCGATCGCCGCGTTCCCCATACCAGTGGTGACCAGCAGTTTCAGCTCGGGAAGCCGACACAACACCTCGCGGGGAAAGGCGGTTCGCTCCCGCATGGCGGCGATGACGTCGAACCGGCGCAGTTCGCGCACCAGTTCCTCGGGGTCGCCGATGTGTTCGTCGAAGATCACCACCTCGGTGTCGGCGGGCAGGCTTTCCCAGTCGCCGTACTTCCTGGCGACGTTCTGGTAGTCGTCCAGGACGGCGACCGCGGTCCCGCGGTTCGCTGAGCCGTGGTTCGGCATGGTGCTCCCAGTCGGTGCTCTGATCGGTTGTTCGACCGGCCGTGATCCGCCGGGGACGGCAGCCTACCCGCCGAGGCCGAGCCACGGGACCGAGACGAGGTCGCAAAACCGATCATGTCCTTCGTCTCCCCGGACTGTTCGGAGCGCCTCCGGGTACCGGAGACTGGTTACCGTGACCACGTCATCGCTGTTCCACCTGCTCCCGCTCGGCGAGTACCGCGCCGACACCGCTCGTCCGATCACCGCCGCCTCGTTGGGAACCGAGGGGTTCGTGCACTGCTCACCGGATCCGGGGACGGCACTGGCCGTGGCCAACGAGCTGTACCGCTCCGTCGAGGAACAGCTGGTGCTCGTCGAGCTCGACCCTTCCCGGCTGTCCGCTCCGGTGCACTGGGAACCTCCCTCCCCAAGCCCCCCGGAGGGCGTGAGCGCGCGAACCCTGTTTCCCCATGTGTACGGTCCCCTGGAGCGGGAGGCCGTTCGTGGGCTGCGTTACGCGCGGCGGGACGTGCACGGCCGGTTCGTGGCTTTCGAGACCAGGGGAGCCACAGCGCAGCGCCTGGACCTCCTCCCCCATCCCGAGGGGGGCTGGTACCGCCGCACCTGGACCTCGGAGGTGGAACTCGGCTCCGGGCGGGCCAGCCGTCCCAGTGCCACGGCCATCCACTACCTGCTCGCCCCCGGGGAGGTCTCACGCTGGCACGCGGTCCGCTCGGACGAGCTCTGGATGTGGCACAGCGGGAGTCCGCTGCGCCTGTCCACGGCGGGGCGGGGACCCCGGCCGGGTGAGACCCCGGACACGGTCACGCTGGGAGCGGATCTCGCGGCCGGACAACACCCGCAGTCGCTGGTCCCCGCCGGAACCTGGCAGTGCGCGGAACCGGTGGAGCAGCGCGAGGTCCTGGTCAGCTGCGTGGTCTCGCCCGGATTCGACTTCGCCGATTTCCAGGTCTGCTCCTGACACCGTGGCCGCGGTCTCGACCGTCTCAGCGATGCTCCCGTGGGGAGCGTGCCTGGACCGCCACGCAGACGAGTGCCACGAGGGCACAGACACCGGACAGGGCGAGACGACGGGTGCGGGGGTCCTCGATCCTCACCACGGGCCGTACCGGAGCACGTCCGAGCGGGGTAACACCCCGGCGGGGTGTCGCCGAGGGCGACACGGCGCGTGCTCGTACCGTCCCTCGTCTCGGGGTTGGTCGTACGTCGGCGGGAGGTTCCGATCGGGGCTGCGGCGGGTCCGTTCTCGACTCCCCCACTCTGGTGGGTCGGAACGGTACCGTCCCCACGAAGCGCTGCTCCACCCCGTTCATCGCCAGCAGCACGATCATGAGGGAGCCCGTGACCCCGATGACCGTCGCCAGACAGACGGCGAGATCGTTCACCGACAACCACCCCCGGGCGTGCGAAGCAGGGGAATCCGTTCCGAGTACGCGACTCGTGGCGTGTCGAAAACGGGAATCCGAGTGCGCGGCGCCGTGTCCGCCGAGCGCACCGACCTGTTCGTCACGGTAGAACCGCCCGGGGAATGATGCCGGTTTTCCACCCAGAAGCTCCCCCGAAAGGGGGAATATCACGACTCCGAGGGAAAGGACCTCCGGCGCACAAGCACTTTCCGTGTGCACGGCCCGCCCAGCCGGACGAACATCACCGTTCTCACCAATGAGCCCGCCCTCTCACCCGTTTCCGAGATGGTCCACGGGTGTCTCGACCGAACCGTTGCGGGCGGAACGGATGGCCGCCTCGATGACGGCCAGTCCGTGGACCGCGTCGGCCGGATCGACCGGCATCTCGCCCCCCGACTCCAACGCGGAGGCCACACCGGCGTAGAAGTCCTGGTAGCGACCGGGTTCGCTGGGGCAACGACGTGTCCGCTCGCCCACACCAACCGTGGCCCACAGGCTCTCGTCCTCACTCCCCCAGTCCGGGTCCCCGGGAAGCCCTCCGGCACGCAGCGCGGCCTCCTGGGCATCCATGCCGTACTTGGTGAACGCGCCCCGGTCCCCGAGCACCCGCAGCCGCGGTCCCTGCTGGGCCGCCAGTTTGCCCGTCCAGAGGTGGCTGTTCACCCCTCCGGAATGGCGCAGCGCCACAAAGGAGTCGTCGTCGGCCCGAACCCCGTCCCGCAGCGTCCGCATCTCCGCGTAGACGGACTCCACCGGCCCGAACAGGAGCCTGGCCTGGTCGACGAGGTGGCTGCCGAGGTCGTAGAGCACCCCGGCCGCGTCCTCCGGGCCGCCGCTGTCCCGCCAGGAGTCCTTGGGGGTGGGCACCCACCGCTCGAAACGGGACTCGAAGCGGTGCACCCTGCCCAGCTCCCCGGCCTCGAGCACCCGTCGCAGGGTGAGCACGTCACTGTCCCAACGGCGGTTCTGGAACACCGTCAGCGGCACTGCCCGCCGCCGGGCGCGCTCGACCAGGTCACGAGCCTGCGCGGCGGTGGGGGTGAAGGGCTTGTCCACCACCACCGGGAGCCCCGCGTCCAGCGCTCGACCGGTCAGTTCCGCGTGGCTGCTGTTGGGAGTGGCCACGACCACCAGATCCAGCTCGTCGGACCGTTCGAACAGGCTCTCGGCCCGGGGGAACACCCGGGTCCCCGGATGGTCCTGCCGCACCTGTTCGGCGCGTCGCTGGTTTCCGGTCATCACGGCGTCCAGCCGCATACGCGGTTCGGCCCTGATGAGGGGAGCGTGGAACACCTCTCCAGCCAGACCGTAACCGAGCAGCCCGACACGTAACCGTTCCGGAGAATCCATGTCCTCATTACACCAGCGACCCGTGGCCCGCCCGCGTGTGGTGACCTCCCGAGGACTGTGCGGGGCCCGCCCGGACGGCGGGACGGGAGGGAGAGCGTCCGCTCAGGCGCTCTTGTCCCGCTCCATCCGCACCGGGGCGCTCCCCACGGGGGGTTCGCCGAGAGTACTGTCCTGCCCAGGACAGACCAGCCCCGTCTCGTAGGCCGTGATCACCAGTTGGGTGCGGGAACTCAGGTTGAGCTTCTGCATGACGTGGTAGACGTGCGACTTCACGGTCAGTTCCGCCAGCCCCAGGTTGGCGGCGATCTCGGCGTTGGACCCGCCCCTGGCCACCTCCAACAGCACGTCCTTCTCCCGTTCGGTCAGCGCGGCCAGCTCGCTGGAGGCCTCGCGCATCTCCAGGGCGGCGAACCTGTGCAGCAACCTGCGCGTGACACTGGGGGCGAGCAACGCGTCGCCCGAGGCGACGGTGCGCACTGCCCGGACGAGCTCCTCGGGGGGTGCGTCCTTGAGCACGAAGCCGCTCGCGCCCGCACGCAACGCCGAGTAAACGTATTCATCGAGGTCGTAGACGGTCAGCATGATCACCGCCGTCTGCCCCTCGGTGCACTCGATGATCTCGCGGGCCGCGCTGATCCCGTCCTTGCCCGGCATGCGGACGTCCATGAGCACCACGTCGGGTCTGCGCCGACGTACCGCGGACACGGCGGTGCGCCCGTCATCGGCCTCGGCCAGCACACGCAGGTCCGACTCGGCTGACAGCAGGGCCACCAAACCACCGCGAATCATCGCCTGATCGTCGACGACCAGCACGTTCGTGACCGACTCTGTCATCGCCCGCGGACCTCCTCGGCTCGCACCGGGTCCGAAGTTTCGGGGCACGGTAGCACGGCCGACAAGTGGAACCCGTTCGGAACGGGGTGGGCGGTCAACGCCCCACCGAACAACGAGACCCGTTCACGCAACCCGACCAGACCGTGGCCACTCGCCTGTCTGTCCTCGGTGGAGGAGATCGCCTCCGCGCCGCTCTGCCAGCCGGAGAGCAACGCCCCGTTCTCGGAGGGCGGACTCGTCCGGTGGTTGCTCACCTCGATGGCCAGCTGGTCCCGCTGGTACTTCAGCAGCACCCTGGCGTAGCCGCTTCCGGCGTGTTTGAGCACATTGGTCACCGCTTCCTGCACGATCCGGTACGCGGTCGTCTCCACCCCCGGCCCCAGTTCCCGCACCTGCCCGCAGCGCTCCAGCCGCCAGTTCACCCCTGTTCCGCGCACCGAGTCGATCAGCTCGTCCACCTGGGCCAGTCCGGGAGCCGGCCTTCGCACGGCTCGCTCGGCGGCTTCCGGGGAAACGTCCCTGTCGGCGGACACCTCCGGAGCCGTGCGCAAGGCCCCGAGCAACTGGCGCATCTGTTCCAGGGAGGACCGGGAGATCTGCTCCAGTTCCCGCAACGTGTCCCGCGCGTGGTCCGGATCCCGGTCCAGCAGCGAGCGGGCGACACCGGCCCGCAGCGCCACCACCGACAGGTTGTGGGAGACGATGTCGTGGAACTCCCTGGCTATCCTCGCCCGTTCGACCGTGGCGGACTCCTCGGCGAGCTGTTCCCTGGCCTCGTCGAGCAGTTGCACGGCCTGTTCCAGCTGGGCCGCCTGGTCCCTCTTGATCCGCATCGACCGTCCCCAGCCCAGAATCATGGTCAGGTTGACCAGTGCTCCCGAGAGCATCACGGTCGCCGCTCCGGCCGAGGACATCAGGGGAAGCTTGCTCAACGGCCAGACCATGGCCAGCGCTCCCGCCACCAGGGTGGCCACGAGGCCACCGCGGACGCACACCGAGTACACACTGACCAGAATGGCCAGGTTCAGCGAACCGACCGGTTCTCCCAACCAGGTCAGCAGAATGGTCACCGCCAGCAGCACGAGCAGACTCACCCACGGCAGATGGCGTCGCACCAGCAGCGAGCAGTGGGCGGGCAGAGCCACCAGCAGCGACCACCACCAGAGTGGCTCCCGTTCGTGCGGGGTCAGCAGCACCACGAGGACGTGGCAGGTCGCGAAGGCCAGCACGAGCCCCGCGTCGAGCAGGACTGCACGCGGTGCGACGCGGGTGAACCGTCGAACGGTCCCGGTCACCGAACCGGGATTCCCACTCCGTGACGCATCCACCGGCACTGCCTTCGCACCCTCGGTTCGACTCGCGCTCGTCCACGATCCTCCACCGTTTTCGGGAGGGCGGTCATCGGCCCGCCCGAACGGGTGAGCGAGCCCACCTGTTCGGAGGAGAACAGCAGGCCCCCGGAGAAACAGTCGGCACCGACGACCTGCGGAGAAAGTAACAGCGCACGAGGGAACGGAGGTAACGAAAAGGTTACGGAGTGGGTGTTCTTCGTCGTCGGGTCACTCAGTAACCGCGTTCGATCCAGCTCCGCAGTTGGGGGCGTTCGGCCTCGATCGTGGTGGTCGGGCCGTGTCCCGGACACACCGTGGTGTCGGGAGGAAGAGTGAACAGCCTTTCGGAAATCGACTCGATGATGACGTCGAAATCCGAGTAGGAACGTCCCGTGGCCCCCGGACCACCGGAGAACAGGGTGTCCCCGGTGAACACCGTGGACAGATCCGCGACGTACAGGCACACCGCACCGGGCGCGTGTCCCGGCGTGTGCAGCACCTGGAGCCCCACTCCCGCGACACCGACCACCTCGCGGTCGACCAGCATCCGGTCCGGCTCCCGGTCCGGATGGGTCATCCGCCACAGCACGAGGTCGTCCGGGTGCAGCAGCACCGGAGCACCCACCCGGTCGGCCAGCTCGGGCGCGCACCGAACGTGGTCGTCGTGACCGTGCGTGGCGAGCACCGCGAGTACGTCGCGTCCCGCCACCAACTCCAGAATGGCCTCCACGTCGTGCGGGGCGTCGACGACCACGCACTCGCGGTCGTCCCCGATCACCCACACGTTGTTGTCGACCTCGAACGTCTGGCCGTCCAGGGAGAACGTGCCGGAGGTCACCGTGTGCTCGATACGCGCGCTCACAACACCACCACCGAGCGCAGCACCTCTCCCCGGGACATCCTGTCGAAGGCCTGCTCGACCTCGTCCAACCCGATCCGTTCGGTGACGAACTTCTCCAGGGGAAGCCTCCCCTGGAGGGACATCTCCACCAGCGCGGGGAAATCCCTGCTGGGCAGGCAGTCACCGTACCAACTGGACTTCAACGCGCCACCGCGAGCGAACACGTCCAGGAAAGGCAGGTCCAACCGCATGTCCGGGGTGGGCACCCCCACCAACACCACGGTCCCCGCCAGGTCACGGGCGTAGAAAGCCTGCTCGTAGGTGTTCGGGCTGCCCACGGCCTCCACGACCACATCGGCACCGACGCCGCCGGTGGCCGCCCGGATCCCCTCCACGGTGTCCGTCTCGGCCGCGTTCACGGTGTGCGTGGCACCGAACTCACGGGCCCACTCCAGCTTCCGCGGGTCCTTGTCCACAGCGATCACCCGTCTGGCCCCGACAGCGGCGGCACCGAGCACCGCCCCGTCACCGACGCCCCCACACCCGATGACGGCCACGGAGTCCCCCGGGCCGACCCCACCGGTGTTCACCGCGGCACCGAAGCCGGCCATCACACCACAACCGAGCAACCCGGCCACCACGGGTGAGGCGGACGGATCCACCCGGGTGCACTGACCCGAGTGCACCAGGGTCCGCTCCGCGAAGGCCCCGATCCCCAGGGCCGGAGACAGCGGCGTGCCGTCGGCCAGGGTCATGGGCTGGGCCGCGTTGTGCGTGTCGAAGCAGTACTGGGGACGGCCCCGCAGACAGGCCCGGCACCGGCCGCACACGGCCCGCCAGTTGAGCACCACGAAATCGCCCACGTCCAGGTCGGTCACGTCGGAACCGACCGCCTCCACCACTCCGGCGGCCTCGTGCCCCAGCAGGAACGGGAAGTCCGTACTGACTCCTCCCTCCCGGTAATGCAGATCCGTGTGGCACACACCACAGGCCTGCACGCGGACGAGGGCCTCTCCCGAACCGGGATCGGGAACACGCACCGTGGTCGTCTCCACCGGGCGGCCCGCCCCGGTGGCCACCACTCCACGTACCTCAGTCGCCAACAACGACCTCCGGGAGCGCGGGGAACCGTACGTGATCATCCTCGTACGTTCCGCCGCCACGCACAAGCCCACCCGCCGACGAACTCGCCCGATCGAATGTCCCCGGCCGTCTCCAGAGGACAGACCGACCCCCTTCCCACGTCGGACGAGGCGTTCCCCACGACGGACCGTTGACCTACTATGGGTGTTCGAAGAACTACCGTGTGATTTCGCTCTGTCGAGCACCACGGAAAGCGGGCAGTCGTCGCCACCCCGACGTTCCCACCGGGTACTCCGCCCGGGGGGACGCACCGTTCGCGCGGCCCCGCGTCGGTGGTGACCGCCGGTGACGATTCGCGGCGCGACTTCGGAAGGCAGGCGTGATGTCCGCGGAAACCCCGCGTTATCAGAGAGAGCTGGACCTCAGGCAACCGTGCTCGGCACGCATCACCGACGCCTTCCTCGGTGGCTGTCACAACTTCGGGGCGGAACGAGGCTTCGTGCTCCGGGCCGAGCGGGCCCTGCCCGGGATCACCGAGCTCTTCCTGCAGAGCAGGGACTTTCTCCGCAGGGCGGTGGACCACGCCCTCTCCTGCGGAATCCACCAGTTCCTCGACCTGGGGTCCGGACTGCCCACCGTCGGCCACATCCACGAGATCGCCGGGAGGATCACCCCGCACCACCGTGTGGTCTACGTGGACAACGAACCCCTCACGGCCGCCCACGGAGCCAGGATCCTGGGGGAGGAACCGAGGGCGACGGTGCTGCACGAGGACTGTCGCGACCCCGAGGCGGTCCTCGACGCCGCGGAGCGACACGGCAGGATCGACTGGAACCTGCGGGTCGCCCTGGTCGCCACCGGAGTGCTGCACTTCCTGCCGGAGGAGGCCGAACCGTTCGCCCTGCTGGAGGAGTACCGCCGCGGACTCCCCGAGGGGAGCCATCTGGTTCTGGGCCACGTCACCGGATCCGTCGCCCCCGAGGCGGCCGAAACGCTGCGCGCCCTCTACGCCGAGACCACCGATCCCCTCTTTCCCCGGGACGTGGAGCGGATCGACGCCCTGTTCGGTGACTTCGAACGGTTCCCGCCGGGGCCGGGCCAGCTGAGCTCGTGGCGGCCGGACCCTCACCTGCGCTCGCGCGGAACGCGGTATCCGCTACTGCACGGCGGGATAGCCCGCAAACCGGTACGCAGCACCGGTTTCCGGGCGGAGGTGCGCTCAACCGCTCCGGGGCGTCCGGGTCCCGCGCCGGGCGAACCACAGCAGGACGGAGGCGAGCACGGCCACCGCGGCGGCGGACAACCACGCCTCGGAGAGCCCCGCGTGGGAAGCCAGCAGGCCGAATAGCAACGGGCCAGCACTGCCCCCGACGTAGACGCCCGTCTGACTCACCGAGGTCGCCTCGGCCACACGTCCCGGCGACAACGCGGCCACGGCGAAGTTGAGCAGCCCCGGCCAGGCCCACCCGGCACCGAAACCGATCACAGCCCCCAGAGGAAAGACGTACGGATCCGGGACGGCCATGAGCACGAACCCGGCGGAACCGACCAGCAGCATCACGGTGATCAGCACCAACGGATCCAGGTTCCTGCGATCGGTGAGTGCCCCCACGGCCAGCCGCACACCGAGCCCGCAGGCGGATCCCACCGCCAGCACCACACCCGCCGTGGCCTGGGTGAATCCCACGTGCACCCCGGTGGTGGTCACGAAGGACCCGAGCGCGTTCGCGGCCGCCGAGCCGAGTCCGGCCGCCGTGGCGATGAGCAGCAGCACTCCCCTCCCCACCGGAGCGCAGGCCCCTTCCGCGGAGGAGGAACCGTCCGCACCGGGACCCACGGTTCCCACCTCGGCGGGCAGCAGCAGGACGATCCCCACACCGGCCAGGGCCGCCATCGCGAAGGCCCAGCGCCAGCCGAGTGTGAGGGCCACGGCCGGTACCGCCATTCCGGACAGCAGGGTGGCCGTGGGAATGGCCGCCTGTTTGGCCCCGAAGGCGGTGGCCCGGTACCGGAAGGGAACACAACGGGCGATCAGCGAGTTCGAAGCGGGCTGTCCCAGCGCGTTCGGCATCCCCGCCAGCCAGAGGGCGGTCAGCAGCCACACCGGGTCACGCGCCACGGCCGCCCCCAGCAGGCACAGCGAGCTTCCCACGGCGGCCACGCGCAGGGAGGCCAACGGTCCGATCCGCCCGGAGACCCATCCCATTGGCCGGGAGCATAGCGCGGCCACGGCGAAGAACCCGGCAGCCCCCAGCCCCAGCACCGCGGGACCGAACCCGAGCCCCTCCTGCAACTGCACCCCGAGTCCCCCCACCAGGAAAACGGGGAGTATCCCGACGGTGACCACCCCGCTCACCACGGCGACCGTCCACGCCGGACCGTACTCGGCGCGGGACCCGACACGGAGGGAGACCTTCACCATCACCGCACCCGCTGTTCGCTCGACTCAGGAAAACGCACCACCGCGTGATAGCACCCCGAGGTGGCCCTCCGAACGGACGAGTGACGGATCCCTCCACCTTCCGGACCGGTTCCACCCCGTCGGGGAAGGAACCTCCCCGACGGCCCGGCGCTGCTGGGTGCCTCAGCCGCGGAAGGCGTCCACACCGGTCATGGCGGCCCCGATGGTCAACGTGTGCATCTCGGAGGTGCCCTCGTAGGTGAGCACCGACTCGAGGTTGGTCATGTGCCGCATCACCGGGTACTCCAGGGAGATGCCGTTGGCCCCGAGCAGAGTGCGCGCGGTCCGCGCCACGTCGAGGGCGCCCCGCACGTTGTCCAGTTTCCCGAAACTGACCTGCTGGGGAAGCAGGGTTCCCGCGTCCTTGCGGCGCCCCAGGTGCAGCGCGAGCAGCCGCCCGTTGTGCACCCGCACGGCCATGTCGGCGAGCTTGGACTGGGTCAGCTGGTGTCCGGCCAGGGGTTTGCCGAACTGCTCGCGGGTGGTGGAGTACTCCAGGGCGGCTTCCAGACAGCTGCGTCCGGCTCCGTTGGCCCCCCACACGATCCCGTACCTGGCCTCGTTCAGACAGCTCAGGGGGCCACGCAGCCCGTGTGCCTCCGGAAGCACGGCGTCGGCGGGCAGCCGTACGTCGTCGAGCACGAGCTCACTGGTGACCGAGGCACGCAGGGAGAGCTTGTGGGCGATCTCCGGGGCGGTGAACCCCGGCGTGTCGGTGGGCACCACGAACCCGCGAACGCCCTCCTCCGTGCGGGCCCAGACCACCGCGACGTCGGCGATGGTGCCGTTGGTGATCCACATCTTGCGCCCGTTGAGCACCCAGTCGGACCCGTCCCTGCGGGCGGAGGTGCGCATCGAGGACGGGTCCGAGCCGTGGTCCGGTTCGGTCAGCCCGAAACAACCGATGGCCTCCCCGGCGGCCATCCGCGGCAGCCAGTGCCGCTTCTGTTCCTCCGAGCCCCAGCGGTGGATGGCGAACATGGCCAACGAGCCCTGCACCGAGACCAACGACCGCAGCCCGGAGTCACACGCTTCGAGTTCCTCGCAGACCACGCCGTAGTCCACGGCGGACATACCCGCGCACCCGTAGCCGTCCAGGTGCATGCCGAGCACCCCGAGCCTGCCCAGTTCCCGGGCCAGTTCCCGTGCCCGGGGCAGTTCCCCGCGCTCGAACCAGTCGGCCACGTGGGGAAGCACCTGGTCCCGGCACAACGCGCGGACGCTGTCCCTGACCGCCAGCTGCTCGGTGCTGAGTTCGTCGTCGACACCGAGAGGGTCGTGGGGGTCGAAGTCGGGGCGCTTTCCGGAGTTCATGGCTACGGCCTCCAGGGAGTTCGGGCGATTCCGACGTCCCGCTCGGAGGCGGGCGTCGACGTTTCCGGTTCGGGCCCGCTCAACGGTGCGTCGGGACGGGACAGCCAGGCGAGCACCTCCTCGTTGTGCTCGCCCAGCGACGGTGGGGCGGTGGGGCGGGCCCGTGCGGCGCCGGAGAACTCCACCGGGTGACGTATCCCCGGTGCTCCCCCCGCGGGAGTGACCGTCGGCTTCAGCCCCAGCGACTCCGCCTGGCGAACGGCTCCGGCCAGGTCGTTGACCTGACCGCAGGCTATGCCGACCCGTTGCAGGCGCTGTTGCCAGGCGGCCGCCGGCCTGGCACCGAGCACGTTCTCCAGTTCGGCCACCAGCTCCTCCCGGTTGCGGACCCGATCGGCGTTGGTGGCGAAGCGGGGGTCCTCGCCCATCCAGACCAGCCCGAGCGTCTCGGTGAACCTCCGGAACTGCGCGTCGTTGCCCACGGCCACGGCCAGCGGGGCGTCCTCGCACCGCAGGGTTTCGTAGGGGGCGATGCTCGGGTGGCGGTTGCCCATGCGCTCGGGACTCTCGTCGGTGGCGAGGAAGGCTCCCGCCTGGTTGACCAGACCGGACAGCAGGCTGGACAGCAGGTTGACCTCGATACGCTGCCCACGGCCGGTGGTTTCGCGCTGGCGCAGCGCGGCGAGGACACCGAGCGCGGCGTCCTTGCCGGTGAGCACGTCGACCACGGCCACGCCCACCTTGGTCGGCGGTCCTTCCGGGAAACCGGTGATGCTCATCAGTCCCCCCACCGCCTGCACCACGAAGTCGTAGCCGGACAGCTCCGCTCCCTGCTCACTGCCGAACCCGGTGATGGAGACGTAGAGCAACCCCGGGTTGACGGCGCTGAGGGCGGGATAGTCCAGCCCGAACCGTTCCAGGGAACCGGGCCTGTGGTTCTCCACCAGCACGTCGGCCCTGCCGGCCAGTTCCACGGCGGCGCGGCGGTCCTCCTCGACGGTCAGGTCCAGGGCGAGGCTGCGTTTCCCCCGGTTGAGGGACTCGAAGTAGGAGGAGCTCCGTTCCGTCCACGGTGGTCCCCAGGAGCGCGTGTCGTCACCGGTGTCGGGTCGTTCCACCTTGACGACGGTGGCTCCGAGGTCGGCGAGCATCATGGTCGCGTAGGGTCCGGCGAGCACACGGCTGAAGTCGGCGACCAGCACACCTTCCAGGGGCAGTGTCCGCGCCATGCGACTCCGACCTTTCCGCGCTCGGTGACCGGGTGGACGACTTGCGTCGGTGCAAAGTTGGATCCAATATACAGTTGAAAAGCCCTCGGTCAACCCTGGTCGAACGCACCGGACGGTCCTGCGGCCGACCGCACCGGTCACGTTCCGGCACGATCCTCGCGGCGGGCGTTCACCCGGGGAGCACCGTGCCGACCCATGCGCGAGGGTGTGATGTCACGACCTCCGACCACGCAGCAGTTCGTGCTCGACGAGCTGCGCAAGGCGATCCTGTCCGGTGAGTTGGCCCCGAACCAGCCGATCAGACAGGACTCCGTGGCCCGACGACTCGGGGTCAGCCGGGTACCGCTGCGCGAGGCGCTGAAGACCCTCGAGGCGGAGGGGCAGGTGGTCTACCGCCCCCACCGGGGCTACACGGTGGCCGAGCTCTCCCTGGACGACCTGCTGGAGGTGTACCGACTCCGGGAACTACTGGAGACCGAGGCCGCCCACCACGCGGCACGTCGCGCCGAGGCGGCGGAACTGGAGCGGGTGGCGGCCGAGCACCGGGCGGTGGCCGAGGCCGCCGAACGCGAGGACCTGGTGGAGATGATCGCCGCTAACCGCCGGTTCCACTTCGCGCTGCTGGAACCGGCCGGGATGCCGTGGCTGATGCGTGTGATCCGTACCCTCTGGGACGCCACCGACGCCTACCGCGCCGTGTACTACAACTCCGTGGACAACCGCGGCCGGGTGCTCACCGAGCACGAGGCGATCCTGCGGGCCGCCCGGGAGCGCGACGGCACGGAGCTGGCCCGGTTGCTGCACGCGCACCGGCAGCACGCCGTGGCCGCACTGCGGGACACGATGCCACCCCCTTCCGGGGGAAGCGCGGCGCACGGGCCGGAGGGGCGGCCCCACCGGGCACGCTCCGGCGGGCAGAGCCCCGCGCCGGGACACCACGACGCGGGGCCTCCGCCGTTTCCGGACGGGGGCGGTCAGGAGTAGTCGTAGAACCCCCTGCCCGACTTCTTGCCGTAGAGCCCGGCGTCGACCATGCGCTGCAACAACGGCGGGGCGGCGTAATTGGGGTCCTTGTACTCGGCGTGCATCGACTCGGCGATGGCGGCGACCGTGTCCAACCCGACCATGTCGGCCAGGGTCAACGGCCCCATCGGATGCGCACAGCCGAGCACCATGCCGTTGTCGATGTCCTCGGCCGAGGCGAAACCGCTCTCGTACATCCTGACGGCGGAGAGCAGATAAGGCACCAGCAGCGCGTTGACCACGAAACCGGCCCGGTCCTGGGCCCGGATGGCCCGTTTGCCCAGCTGGTCGGTCGCGAACGCCGCCGCGCTCCGCACCGTGTCCTCCTCGGTCAGCAGCGAGGGAACCAGCTCCACCAGCTTCAGCACCGGAACGGGGTTGAAGAAGTGGATGCCCAGTACCCTGCCCGGACGGCCGGTCGCCGCGGCCAGTTTCGCGATGGGGATCGAGGAGGTGTTCGAGGCCAGGATCGCCTCCTCGTCGGTGACCACCCGGTCCAGTTCGGCGAACACCGAACTCTTGACCTCCGGGTTCTCCGCCACCGCCTCGACGACCAGCTGGCGGTCGGCGTGCTCGGACAGCGTGGTGACGACACGCAGCCGTGCCAGGGCGACGTCCCGCTCGGCCTCCTCCAGCTTTCCGTTGCGCACCGCCCGGTCCATCGAGCCACCGATCCGTTTCCGGGCCGCCTCGGCGGCGGACTCGTCGACCTCGGAGACCACCACGTCGAGTCCCGCACGGGCTCCCACCTCGGCGATTCCGGCCCCCATCAGGCCACCGCCGACGACCCCCAGTCGCTGGATCTGCTGCACCACTCGCGTCCTTTCGGATCGGGGAACCGGACAACGGTCTCCGCTGCCCGCACTACAACGAACTCCGGCATTACCGGACGGTAACCCTACCGGCGGTCATTGTGTCGTGCCACGGCGCGGGAAGGAAAGTGGCACCGTCGAACGGTTCGCCCCGGGCGACACGGAGGAAACCGTCCCCGGCCCGGGACGGAGAACCGGCCCCTTCAGGACGAGGTGGCGGTCGGCTCGGCGAGATAGTGCGCGAACCACGCCCCGGCTGCCCGGGCCACCTGTTCCAACGCCCCCTCCTCCTCGAACAGGTGGGTCGCCCCGGGAACCCGGTGAACCTCGTTGTCGGCGGCGATCCTGGCGGCCACCCGCTCGTTGAGCTCCAGCACCTCGCGGTCCCGCGCACCGACGACCAACAGCGTGGGCACCCGCACCAGCTCCGGCCGGTCCACGGCGAGATCGGGACGTCCGCCACGGGAGACCACGGCCGAGACCCGTCCCGGTCGCCGCACCGCCGCGCCCAACGCGGCCGCCGCGCCGGTACTGGCTCCGAACAGTCCCAGCCTGCGGTCCCGCAGCCCGGGGTGCTCGGCCACCCAGTCCAGTACCCCGAGCACCCGCACGGTCAGCAACTCGATGTCGAAACGCAGTCTGCCCGTGCGCTCGTCGGAGGCGTGCTCGGTCGGGGTGAGCAGGTCCATCAGCAGGGTGGCGAACCCCGCCCGGTTCAATCCGGCGGCCACGGCCCTGTTGCGCGGACTGTGCCGCGAGGAACCACTGCCGTGCACGAACACGACGAGCCCGTCCCGGTTGTCCAGTCCGGCCAGGTCCCCCGCCAGGAACTCACCCGTGGCCGTGTCCCGGGCGGGCAGCGACACCGTCCCCCGTTCGACCCCGTCCTGCCGGGCTCCTCGTTCAGCGACCACTGTCCTTCACCCGTTCGGTTTCCTCCTCGGGACCGTGGGGCACGGCCCCGCGCGTCACTCGTCGAACTCCGTCCCCTCGTCCACCCCGGCCGTTCCGAGCTCGTCCCCCGCAGCGGTGTCCTCCTCCGCGCCGAAGTCCGGACGTTGCTCGGCCAAGCGTTCGTCCAGGTCGTCGTCCGCGGAACGCTCACTCGGCGTGGGACGCCGTCTGGTCACCGTCGACCAGTGCGAGGGCGGCTCCACCCCGCCCTCCATCGGGTCGGTACCCAGCTCGTCCTCGTCCAGGTCCCCCGCGGACTGCAACTCGGCGGGATCACTGAGCTCCTCGTCCGGCGGCTCGTCCTCCGAAGGAGCCCGCTCGTCGAACGGATTGGACATCTGCGCCCCCTGCTCCGTCGAGACACCACGACCTTCACCGACTCCTCCCCCGTGATTACCGTTCGACGGTCCGCCCAAACGAGCCTTTCCGACCCGCCGACGGAGACGACACCACCCGGCTCGTCGGTTCCCATTGCGTCCCGCCGCCACGTGCCCGAAGATCACGGCGAGAGGTCCTTGCGGAACGGTTTGCCTCGGCCCGCGCCCGTCCGACGCACGAGACCGTCCCGGACGGCGGGGACGAAAGACGGCCCAGGGGGTCGGAACCCCACGAGTCCCGGCTCAAGCGGGTGTCTTCCCCGCCGCACCGGTGCGGCACCCCACCCGAGCAACCCGTCCTCCGGTCCCCGCATCCCGTCGAAGGAGGTTTTCCGGCATGGGTCAGCTGCAGGTCGAGGTGGAGGCCGCCGACGTGGGACTCGCCCCGGAGAGACTGCAACGCATCGAACACCACCTGGCGAAGTACGTCACGGCGGGCAAACTGCCCGGATGGCTGGTGCTGATCGCCCGCGGAGGCAAGATCGCCCACCTGCGCACCCACGGAGCGCGGAACGTGGAGGAGGGTCTGCCCGTGGAGACGGACACGATCTTCCGCATCTACTCGATGACCAAACCGATCACCTCGGTGGCGGCGATGATGCTCCACGAGCGGGGGCTGCTCCAGCTGACCGACCCCGTCTCCGACTACGTCCCCGAGTTCGCCGACGCCCGGGTCTACGTGGGAGGGCCGGCGGCGGCCCCGCAGACCCGTCCCGCCGTCGAACCGATACGGATCTGGCACCTGCTCACGCACACCGCCGGGCTGACCTACGGTTTCCACCGTGTCCACCCGGTGGACCAACTGTACCGGGAACACGGTTTCGAAGCGGGTTATCCCGAGGACGCCGACCTGGCGAGAGCCTGCTCGGAGTGGGCCGAACTGCCGCTGCTCTTCGACCCCGGCACGCGGTGGAACTACTCGGTGGCCACCGACGTGCTGGGGCGGGTGATCGAAGTGGTCAGCGGCAGGAACCTGGACGAGTTCCTCCGCGAGCACATCTTCGACCCCCTGGACATGCGGGACACCGGTTTCTGCGTTCCCGAGTCCGAGCTGGACCGGCTGGCAGCGCTCTACAGCGCCGACCGTCAGGGGCTGGCCGTGCGCAACACCCGCCTGGACCGCGTGGGCACACGCCCGCCGCAGGTGCTCTCCGGAGGTGGGGGACTGGTCTCCTCGGCCCGGGACTACCACAGGTTCACCCAGATGCTGCTCGGTGAGGGAGAGCTGGAGGGCACACGCCTGCTCGGCAGCAGAACGGTACGGTACATGACCCGCAACCACCTGCCCGGCGGAGCGGACCTGACCGAACTCGCCACGGGAACCTTCTCCGAGGTCACCAACGCGGGCAAGGGATTCGGACTGGGGTTCTCCGTCGTGGAACGACCGGAGGCGGGCAAGGTCCTCTCCTCTGCCGGACTGTACGCCTGGGGCGGTATGGCGAGCACCGTGTTCTGGGTGGATCCGGCCGAGGAACTGACCGTGCTGTTCCTGACCCAGCTCATGCCCTCCACCACGCATCCGATCCGCACCGAGCTGCAACCGCTGGTCTACCAGGCGCTGGTGGACTGAGCGGAGACCACACGGCCCGCTCCCGTCGGGTCCCGTGTCGGGGTTTCGGTCCCGCCGCGGGGCCCGCCGCCGGGTTCAGCTGCCCCGGTTCTCGCCCAGCTCCTCCACGATCGGGTTGCTGGACGTGCTCGTCTCGTGCTCGGCCAGCCCGTCGGCCGTGCGCCGCGTGTTCTGCTCGGCCTTGTCCGCCTCGCTCTGACCCGCCTCCGAGGCCGGATCCAGCGACACCGAACGTTGCACCTCGGTCAGGTTCGCGTAGTCGTCCGCGCGCGGCATGGCCCGTAGCGCCGCCAGCGTGTCCTCGTCGGCCCCGTTGCGTTCCGCGTGGGCGACCAGCTCGTCCTTGCCCGCCGGGAAGTCCACGGAGGACAGAATCGTACTCAGCTTCTTCCTGTCGGTGGTCATGACACTCCCTTCGGAACCAACCGCCCGTCGCCGGGAAGCGCAACCCTCGGTCGTGCCCCGGCAGGCGGAGTCAGTCGCCACTCCCCGAATCGCTGTACCGCAGCACGGCCCCGATCCCCCCGGTCAGCGTGATCCGTTCCGGCTCGACCAGCACCAGCTCCGCGTCGGTACCCACCAGGGCCTGTAGTACCGCCTCGTCGGCGGAGACGCTCACGGGGGAGGAAACCCCCATGTCGGTGAGAGTGCTCCGCTCGACCGCTATCTGGTTGGGGTCCGGGCCGATCCACAGGCTCTCCGGGGACTCGCCCACCTCCTTGGTGCTGCGCAGCACCGTGGCCACCTGGCCGCGCTGCAGGGCCCCCACCGTGTCCGCCCAGCCGTCCACCGCGCGGTCGTGCTGCCCGCGTTCCCGCTCGAACTCGCGCACCGTGGACTCGGTGCGTTCCCGCACCACCGAGCGCACGGCCTCGTGGACCTCCTCGCGCAACGTCTGTTCCGAGGCGTTGCGGTCCCGGTGGCTCGCCTCGGTGGCCACCACCCGCTCGCGCAGCCCCTTGTGCAGGTGGTCGTAGACCATCCGACGCATCCGCACGTCCCCGGCGAGCACGATGACCTCGGCTCCGGTGCGCAGGGCCCGGGTGTCGACCTCGGCGGCCACCTGACCGGCGTTGCGCAGCCACTGTTCCTCGACGGCGTCGTGGTGGGACTTCTCGTGCCCCTCCCCGGCGGTGTGACTCTTGTGCAACGGCGCGGCATCGCCCTGCACGGTGACCACCCCGCTGTGCCCGGCCGCGTCGACCACGTGCAGATCCGCGCCGGTGCGGTCGACCAGCACCAGGACGTGGGGAACCCGGGCCCCGCGCAGACGCAGGTAGGGCATCAGGTGCGGCACCGGCCCGAGACGCGCCAGCTCGTCGTCGGAGAACTCCTCGGGGGCTTCGGGCAGCTCGTCCCGGAAAACGATCCCACCTCCCGTGGCGACCAGGACGTTCCCCCGTCTGCCGGTCCGCCACTCGTGGGATCCCACCGTCTCGTCAACGGCACGCAGGTCCTCGGCCGAGGCCCCGTGCTCGACCAGCCGTTCCCGGGCCGAACGCCAGCGCAGCTCGACCTCCTTCCCGGCATCGGCGGAGTCGGCGGAGGTGTCCAGGTACACCGTCACGAACGGTCCCTCGTGGGCGTAGACGTCCTGCAGATACCCGAGCTTCATGAAATTCGCACTCCTGCCGTCGTCTCTGGTCCACCGGCCCCGTCGGCACCGCGAGTCCCGCGGGGACAGTCACCTCACGGGAGGGGATCAGCCGGTCCGCTCGGTCTGTCGGGAACGGAGGCGGTGCGGCCCCTCGGCGATCTCCTCCACCAGCTTGGCGCAGAACGCCTCCAGGTCCGCGGGGGAACGGCTGGTGACCAGCCCGGAGTCGACCACCACCTGCTCGTCGGTCCAGTGGGCACCCGCGTTGCGCAGATCGGTGGCCAGACTGGGGTAGGAGGTCAGTCTCCTGCCGCGCACCACGTCGGCCTCGATCAGCATCCAGGGGGCGTGGCAGATCGCGGCCACCGGTTTCGACTCGCGGAAGAAGTCCCCCACGAAACGCACCGCCGCCTCGTGGCGGCGCAGCATGTCGGGGTTGGCCACCCCTCCCGGAAGGACCAGTCCCGCGTAGTCGGCCGCGCCGACCTCGTCGACGAGCCTGTCCACCGTGAACGTGTCCGCCTTGTCCAGGTGCTCGAACGCCTGTACGGGCCCGGAGGAGACCGACACCAGTTCGGCGTTTCCTCCGGCCTCCCCGACGGCACGCCAGGGGGCGGTCAGCTCCACCTGCTCCACTCCTTCGGGGGCCACCAGGAAGGCCACCCGCGAGCCGTGCAAACTCGCCGTCATCCGGTGATCACCTCACTCCTCGTCGACATCCCGGGTGCTGCCGGGCAGGACACCGCTGCTGCCGCCGGTCATCGGAGGCCCGTCACCCGGCGGTACCCCGAGCCGACGCACTCCCAAACCTCGAACCCGACAGGAGTCCCCGAGGTGAGGCGGTAGGTTGTGGGACAGGACCGAAGCCGACCAGCGGAGGTGGCCAGTGCGGCCAGGTGAGACCGTCCCCGACTTCGAGCTCCCCGACCAGGACGGAACGCCCCGTTCCCTGTCCGGGCTGTTGCACAACGGCCTCGTGGTGCTCTTCTTCTACCCGGCCGCCATGACGGCGGGCTGCACCGCCGAGAGCTGCCGGTTCAGAGACCTGGGCACCCAGTTCGCCGCTCTCGGCGCCCAGCCGGTCGGTGTCAGCCCCGATCCGGTGGACAAGCAGGCCCGGTTCGCCGAGTCCCACTCCCTGCGGTTCCCGCTGCTGTCCGACGAGAGCGGGACCGTGGCCGAGCAGTTCGGGGTGCGCCGCGGTTTCGGGCCACTTCCCGTCAAAAGACACACGTTCGTGGTGGATCGGGACCGGAGCGTGCTGCACGTGATCCGCAGCGAGTTCCGCATGGCCGTCCACGCCGACAAGGCGATCGAGTTCCTCCGTTCCCGTAGCTGACCGAGCACGCGGGTCAGGGCGTCGTTCCGGAGGCGCAGTCCGGTTCGAGCAGCCTCCGCACGGAGGGGGAGTCCACGTTCTCCCTGGTGACCAACCGGGCTCCGGTGTCGGTGTCCGCGAAACGCGGGCTCGCGCCACGCAGTTCGTCCACGGTGGCCCGCACCGACTCGTAGCCCATGCGGAACGGGTCCTGGGCGATCAGTCCCGTCAACACACCCTGCCGCAGGGCACGCACCTGCCCCTCGGAGGCGTCCCAGCCCACGATCCGGATCTCGCCGACTCTGCCCGCCTGGCGCACGGCCTCGGCGGCACCGAGGGTGCTGGGTTCGTTCGCGGCGTATATCCCGTCCAGGTCGGGGTGCGCGGTGAGGATGTCCTGGGTGACCTGCAAGGCCCGGTTGTAGCTGCTGTCGCTGGACTGCCTGGCGACCAGTTCCAGGCCGGGCCGTTGCCGCAGCTCCCGGTGGAACCCCCGAACCCTGGTGGCGTTCGTGTTGGTGCCCGGTTGGAACTCGATCAGTGCCACCGTGCCGCTTCCACCGATCCGGTCGGCCAGCAGCTCGGTCCCCCGCTCGGCGGCCGTCACGTTGTCCGTGGCGAACACCGGCACCTCCGGAGGTTGGGGGGTGGTTCCCGAGTCGATATTGGCCACCGTCACCCCCTGCCGCAGGGCCGTGCGGGTGACGGGAGCGAGCGCCCTGGCGTCGGTGGCCGCGTAGACCAGCCCGTCCAGCCCCTGGGCGAGCAGGTTCTGCAACAGGCTCTGTTGCCCGCTCACGTCGCTCTCGGAGGTCACGCCGTCCCAGTGCAGGGTGATCCCGTCGTAGCGCTCGGCGGCGCACTCGGCTCCCAGCCGCACCCGCTCCCAGAAGTCGAAGCCCAGGGCCTTGGGCACCACGGCGACCCGCGAAGCTCCGCCACCGTCCCCCTGTCCGGCGGCTCCGGGCCGGTACACCCGGGCCCCGCAGGCGGTGGATACCAGCAACGGGATCAGACAGCAGACCAGCAGCACACCTCGCACACGACCGCCCCGAGAACGGAACACGGCGACCACGGACACGACACCTCCAGCCGTCATCCCCGCGCACCGAACTTTCCGCGCCGGTAACGGTCCCACCACACCGCCACCCAGATGATCACCCCGATCAACACGTTCTGGTAGAAGGTCCCGATACCGAGCTGCACCGCACCGTTGCGGATCACCGCCACGAGGAAGGCTCCGATCAGCGAACCGAACACCGTCCCGCGCCCGCCGAACAGACTGGCACCGCCGATCACCACGGCGGCGATCACGTCCAGCTCCAGCCCCTCCCCGAAGTTCGGCTGCCCGGAGTTGATCCGCGAGGCGGCGATCATCCCGCCGAGCCCGGCGAAGACCCCGGACAGCACGTAGACGGAGGTGGTGTGCCTGGCCACAGCCACCCCCGAGAGCCGGGCCGCCTCCGGATTGGAACCCAGCACGTAGGCGTACCGACCGAGACGGGTGCGGGTCAGCACCAGGTGACCCACCACGGCCACGAGCACGATCACCAGCACCGGGATCGGCACCGGACCCAGCACTCCCTGGCCGAGCAGCCGGAACGAGTCCGGGGCACCGAACACCGCCACGGCTCCGGTGAGGATCAGCACCACTCCGCGGGCGACGCTGAGCATGCCCAGCGTCGCGATGAACGGCGGCAGTCCCACCCGGGAGACCAACAGTCCGTTGACCAGCCCGGCCGTGGCCCCCACCGCGAGCCCGCCGAGGATTCCGAGCAACGGGTTCAGTCCGTGCTCGGCCATCAGCAGCACTCCGACCACACCGGACAGGGCCGCGACCGAACCCACGGACAGATCGATGCCACCGGTGATGATCACCATCGTCACCCCGACGGCCATCACCGCCTTCACCGAGGTCTGCGAGGCCAGGTTGAACAGGTTGTCCACGGTGAGAAAGGACGGTGCCACCACGGACAACACGGCGAAGAGCACGATCAGGGCTCCCGCGGCGGCCACTCCGGACACCGCCCCCGAGTTCCGCAGCCGGGTCCACACACCGGCGCTTTCTCCCCGCTGGGTTCCGGTCTCACTCATCTCCGCCTCCGGCACCGGTCGCCAGTGCGACGAGACGCCGTTCGGAGAACTCGGCGCGGTCCAGCTCACCGGCGACCCGGCCGGCCCGCAGCACCAGAACGCGGTCGCACATGTTCATCAACTCCGGCAGATAACTGGAGATCAGCACGATCGCCCTGCCCTCGGAAGCCAGCTCGTCGAGCTGCCGGAACATCTCGGACTTGGCGGCCACGTCCATGCCGCGTCCCGGCTCGTCGACGAAGAGCACCCCGGCGCCGGCGCGCAGCACACGGGCGAGCACGACCTTCTGCTGGTTGCCTCCGGACAGCAGCCGCACGGGACTGTTCACCCGTGGTGTCCTGATCCCGAGGCGATCCCGGTAGTGCTCGGCCTCGTCGCGTTCGGCACGGAGGTCTATCAGCCCGCCGCGCGTGGGCGGGGCACCGAGGGTGATGTTGACGTCCACTCCCAGTTGCAGGGCGAGCCCGTCACCCTTCCTGTCCTCGGTCAGGTATCCGATTCCCGCCGCCATGGCCTCCCGGGGGGAACGGACACGCAGGTCGCGACCGTCCAGGGTGAGACGGCCCGCGGTGGCCGGTTCCGCTCCGAACACGGCACGGGCCAGTTCGGTACGACCGGCTCCGATCAACCCGGCCAGCCCCAGGATCTCTCCCGCCCGCACGCTCAGGTCGACGCCCCGCACCGCCTCCGCGCGTTCCAGCCCGCGTACCCGGAGCCGAACCGGGCCCGGTTCGCGGAAGACGCGCGGGTACAGGTTCTCCACGTCACGACCGACCATGGAACGCACGAGCGCGGCCTCGTCCAGCTCCCCGACGTGACGGGTGGTCACCACGGAGCCGTCCCGGAGCACCGTGACCCGGTCACCGATGGTGAAGATCTCGTCCAAGCGGTGCGAGATGTAGCAGACGGCCGTGCCGGTGGCGGTGAGCGACCTCAGCACGGTGAAGAGCTCGGCACTCTCCTGTTCGGTGAGGCTGGCGGTCGGTTCGTCCAGCACGAGCAGTCCGGTGTCCACGGCCAGGGCCTTGGCGATCTCGACGCGCTGCTGCTGTGCCGTGGACAGCGTCCGCACCGTGCGGGTCTCCCGCACGTCCAGGCCCACCCGACGCAGCAGCCTGCGTGCCCTCGCGCGTTCCACACGACGTCGTATCCAGCCGAGACGGCCGGGTTCGTGGCCGAGGAAGAGATTCTCGGCGACCGTGAGGTCCGGGGCCAGGGCGAACTCCTGATGCACCATCGACACGCCGAGTCGTCGGGCGTGGGCCGGGCCGCGATGAACGACGGGAACACCGTCGATCTCGATCCCGCCCGAGGTGGGAGCGTCCACCTGGGCGAGGATCTTCATCAACGTGGACTTGCCCGCGCCGTTCTCCCCGGCCAGGACGTGAACCTCCCCGGCGAACACGTCGAGGCTCACGTCCGTCACCGCGTCCACCCCGGGAAATCGTTTGCTCACCCCGAGCAGGCGCGCCCGGGGCACCTCTGCCGGCTCCGCGTGCCGCGCGGGTTCCTCCACCACCACGAACCTCCCGACGGCTCGGCGCATCGCCCCGGAGACACGAGTCGGATCATAACCACTCCGAAGATCCCCCGGAAGGATTTCGCCCCGGCGAGTAATCACTCCACCACGGACTGATTCGGAACGCGGGGGCGGTTCCCCCGGTCGGCCTCGTCGAGCGGTTCGCAACCCGACACCGGTCCGCACGTCGTAAGGTTGGGGCCGAACCGGCGAAGGGGGAGAAACAGGTGCAGCCGCTGCTGGACGGCGATCCGAACAAGGTCGGGGACTACCGGCTGTTGGCCCGTATCGGCAAGGGAGCGATGGGGGCCGTCTATCTCGGCAGCTCCCGAGGAGGACGTCCGGTCGCGGTGAAGGTGGCCAAACCGGAGCTGGCCGCCGACGAGGAGTTCCGCGAGCGTTTCCGCCGCGAGGTGCGCATGTCGGCCGCCGTCGGCGGCTTCTGGACCGCGACCGTGGTCGACGCCGACCCCGAGGCCCCGCACCCCTGGCTGGCGACCGAGTACGTGCCCGGCCCCACCCTGCACCGGGCGGTGGCCGAGCACGGGCCGTTCCCGGAACACGCGGTGCTCTCCCTGGGGGCTGGGCTGGCCGAGGCGCTCCAGGCCGTGCACCGGGCCGGGCTGGTGCACCGCGACCTCAAACCCGCCAACGTGCTGCTCGGCCCGGACGGTCCCCGGGTCATCGACTTCGGGATCTCCCGGGCTATGGCCTCCACCGGGATGACCTCCACCGGGATGTTCTTCGGCACCCCGGGGTTCTTCTCCCCCGAACAGACGATGGGAACCGAGGTGGGTCCGCCCAGTGACGTGTTCTCCCTCGGGGCCGTGCTCGCGTTCGCGGCCACCGGTTCGCCCCCCTTCGGGGACGAGAACACCCCCGCCATGCTCTACCGGGTGGTGCACAACGAGCCCGAGCTGGACGGACTGCCGGAAAAACCCCGTCGGCTGGTGGCCGCGTGTCTGGCCAAGGACCCCAACGCGCGCCCCAGCACCGGAGAGCTGCTGAACACCATCGGGGACTCCGCCCGCCCGTCCGGGGAGTGGCTTCCGTCCGACGTGACCGCTCTGATCACCGGCCACGCCGCGCAGCTGGAGCAGGTGCTGCACCGCTCCACCCGGCAGCTCGACGACTCCCCCGCCGCACGGGAACGGGTCGACACGCTCTCGCCCGCGGGGGCCGGCGGCCCACCCGCGTCCGGATCCGCCGGTGCCGCACCGCACCCGGAGAGCCCCTCCACGGCTGCGCCCCGGCGGAGTCCCCCGGAGCACCCCCCCACGGCCGAGCCGTCCGCACGGCCCTCCCAACCGGGTCCGCCCCGGGAGGAGGTCCGCGCGGAGCTGCCGGGGCAGGTGTTCCGCACGGCCGGACACCTGAGTGCGTTGCTGTGGTCGGGGTTCTCGGCTCTGCTGGCCTACGGGGCGATACGTCTGGGTGGACAGTTCCACCTCACCGCCTCCATGCGGGCTGTCCTGGCACTGGGTGTGTTCCTGCTGGTGCTCAGCGCCGTGCTCTCATTGGCCCACGCGCTGCTTCCCGGCAAGAAACTCAAGATCAACCAGGACGGTATCCGTATCTCCCGGATGGGGTTGCACCGACAGATCCCCTGGAAGCACGTCGGTAGGGTCGCTCTCGTGGGAGCCGGGAAGAAGCAGGCCCTGGCGGTGTGGCTCGTTCCCGGCGTGTCCCACGACTCCCGCTGGTGGCACCGGGTCCGCGAGTACCGCGGTGCGAGCAGGATCTTCACCATCGGTGCCAGTGGCGGATGGTGGAAACGTCGTCGGGAGGCGCGGCGGCTCCGTGCCGCACTGCGACAGTACGCGCCGCGCCGTTACGACTCACGGGTGCTGTGAGCGGTGGGCGCCACCACCCGAGTCACACCACCGCCCCGGAGAACACCTCGGAGACACTCGGCAGGAAGCCCTGCTCGTGCCCGGCCGCGTTGGGGTGGTAGGACTCCTCGGTGGGGTAGGAGAGCCCGTTGATCCACGGTTGCGCACCGCAGACCCCGTGTCCGGTGAACTCCTCGGTCACGTCCACGAACGAGAAACCGGCCCCGCGCGCCCGTTCCCCCGTGACCCGGTTCAGCGTGTCGGCGGCCTCGTTGAGCCGTTGACGCTCGAACGAGGTCAACGGCGAGAGGCAGGGGCCTGTTTCGAACAGCCTCGGGTACCCCACCACGGCGACCCGCGCGGAGGGAGCCGCCGCCGCGATCGCGTCGTAGGTGTCGTCCAGCAGCTCCGGAAGCTGTTCGACGATGTAGGTCTCCGCCTCGGAGATCGCCTGGTCACAGGACTGCTCGTCCTGGGTCGCACAGGTGGTCACCACCGGCCCGAACCCGGCGTCGTTGCCGCCGACGGAGACGGTGACCACATCGGTGCTCTCGCTCAGGGCCGTGACCTGCTCGGTTCGCACCCCCTCGGTCTTGGCGCCGGCGCAGGCGACGAAGGAGAAGGAGTCCGCCCCGACCTCCGAGGCCGCCAGGCTCGGGTAGGCCAACTCGCTCCTGCGGCAGTCGCCGCTCTCCGGGAGGTACTCTCCGGTACCCAGTCCGGAAGCGTAGGAGTCCCCGAGGGCGACGTACTCGAAGGGATCCGCCTCCGGTGCGGCACCGGCGAGTGGAGCCGACAGGGGGAGTAACGCCGTCGCGAACGCGGCGGAAAGACAACTGGACAGCGCTGATCTGCGCACGAGTCACCTCCGGTGGCCGTGATCGACTGTTCGTGACTATCAGCGATCGCGAGGCCACGAAAGGCGCACACGGGTGACCGGAGGAAAATCGCTACCTTCGGGTGATCACCACTGGGAAAAACGGCGCATCCGCCCGGGAGACGGCACTGTTCCGCCCGCAGCAACGGCACGACCGCGCTCCCCCGGTGGGGTGCTCCGGTTTTTCCGACCCCGCTCGGGCACGACGACCAGGCACCGTCACGAACTCCACCCGAACCGGGGAAAACGCAACGAAACAAAAAGAAGGACGGTCACGAAGCAACGAATTGCCGCAAAAAGCAACGGGTTCCGGCTGAAACAGTCGTTGTCACGACATAGCCTGTTGCCATGACAGCGGCCGTACCCGGCGTGCGTGACACGCCCTTCGAGACATCCGACTTCCTCGCGCTGGACGAGACCTACTCCACGCACAACTACCACCCGTTGCCGGTGGTGCTCGCGACGGCGTCCGGATCCCGGATGACCGATGTGGACGGTCACAGCTATCTGGACTTCCTGGCGGGCTACTCCGCGCTGAACTTCGGACACCGCCACCCGGACCTCGTCGCCGCGGCCACCGAGCAGCTCGGGCGTCTGACCCTGACCAGCAGGGCCTTCCACCACGACCAGTTCGGACCGTTCTGCCGCGAACTGGCCGAACTCACCGGCACGGAGATGGTGCTGCCCATGAACTCCGGGGCCGAGGCGGTGGAGTCGGCCCTCAAGGTCGCGCGCAAGTGGGCCTACCGGGTGAAGGGGATCGCCGAGGACCGGGCCGAGATCATCGTGGCCGGCTCCAACTTCCACGGCCGTACCACCACGCTCGTCTCGTTCTCCACCGACCCCGAGGCACGCGCCGACTACGGTCCCTACACCCCCGGTTTCGTCGTCACCGAGTACGGTGACGCGCGGTCCGTGGAAGAGGCCATCACCCCGCGCACGGCCGCCGTGCTGGTGGAACCCATCCAGGGCGAGGCCGGCGTCGTCGTCCCGCCGCGGGACTACCTGCCCCGGTTGCGGCGCCTGTGCGACGACAACGACGTGCTGCTGATCTGCGACGAGATCCAGTCCGGACTGGCCCGCACCGGCGAGCTGCTGGCCACCGACCACGAGGGGGTCCGCGCCGACCTGTACACACTGGGCAAGGCGCTCGGCGGAGGCATCCTTCCCGTCTCGGCGGTGGTGGGCAGCCGCTCCGTCCTGGGAGTCCTCCGGCCCGGCGAGCACGGCTCCACCTTCGGTGGTAATCCGCTGGCCTGCGCGGTCGGACGTGCCGTGATCGGCCTGCTCTCCGACGGAAGCTTCCAGCAGCGCTCCCGTGAACTGGGCCAACAGCTGCACGACAGACTCGACGGCCTGGTCGGCCGGACGGTCACGGCCGTCCGTGGTCGTGGGCTGTGGGCCGGGGTGGACCTCCCCCCGGAGGGCCCCACCGGGCGCCAGGTCTGCGAACGCCTCCTCGAACACGGTGTGCTGTGCAAACAGACCCAGGACAACACGCTGCGCATCGCCCCGCCGCTGGTCATCAGCGAGGAGGAGCTCCACGAGGGGCTCGACGCGGTCGTGAGGGTGCTGGACGGGAACTGATCCGGAGACGGTCCTTCCTCGTGGTCCGCCCGCCGAGCCCGCTCCGTCGGGCGGATCACGACCTGGCCAGCTCCCGGGACAGGGCGGTCAGCCTGCTCAACGCACGCAGGTACTTCTTCCGGTACCCGCCGGCCAGCATCTCCTCCGTGAACAGGGCCGACAGCGAACTCCCCGAGATACGCACCGGTACGGCACGGTCGTAGAGCCGGTCGACCAGCGCGACCAACCGCAGAGCCACGCTCTGGTTGGGGGCCGCGTGCACCCCGCTCAGGTGCACGGCGGTGACCTCGTCGACCATCCTCCCGTACTTCGACGGGTGGACGCGCTGCAGGTGCGCGCACAACTCCCCGAAGTCGTCGAGCGTGCTCCCCGGAGTCCGGTGGGCCAACTCGACCAGCTCGTCCTCGCCCAACGGCTCCGGCGGCTCGGGGAAGTCCCGGTGGCGGTAGTCCGGTCCGTCGATGCGCACCACCGTGAAACGTTCGGCCATCGCGTGGATCTCACGCAGGAAGTCCACGGCGGCGAACCTGCCCTCCCCCAGCTTGTCCGGCAAGGTGTTCGAGGTCGCGGCCACCCGCACCCCGGCCTCGGTGAGCTTGGACAACAACTGGGTCACCAGCATGGTGTCGCCGGGGTCGTCGAGCTCGAACTCGTCGATGGCCAGCAGACGGTGCTCCGAGAGTCGGCGTACCGCCTCCCCGAATCCGAGCACCCCCACCAGATTGGTCAGCTCGACGAAGGTGGCATAGGCCTTCGGCCCCTCCACGGCGTGCCACATGGACGCCAGCAGGTGGGTCTTGCCGACACCGAACCCGCCGTCCAGGTACAGACCCGGCCGGAAACCGTCCTCCCCCGCTGTCTTCCTGTTCCCCCGACCGAACAGCGCGCGCAGCCACGAACCTCCCCGGCTCGTTCCCCGCCCGATCTCGGAGACGAACTCACGGCACCGCGCCACCGCCTCGGCCTGGCTCGGCTCCTCGGGGTTCGGTACGTAGTTGTCGAGCCGAACCCCGTCGAAACGCGGCGGCGGTGCCAGCGCGGCCACCAGTTCCTCGGAACCGAGCTCGGGGTGACGTTCCACCAGGCGCGGGGTGCTCATGGGGGAACTGTAACCGTTCCTCCGACGACGGTCCTCGGCGTGCTGAGATGGGGCAATGCACCAGCTGTGGCCCATTCCCACGACAAAACCGGTGGACAGCGAGTTCACCGACGTCGAAACCCTGGAAAGGATCTACGCCTACCCCACGGAACTGGACCGCCCGTGGCTGAGGGTGAACTTCGTCTCCAGTCTCGACGGCGCGGTCGCCGTGGAAGGCAGCTCCCGCGGGCTGTCCAGCCCCACGGACCAGCGGGTGCTGGCCCTCATCCGGGACCTGTCCGACGTGGTGCTCGTCGGAGCGGGCACCGCGCTGGCCGAGGGGTATCGCGGGGTGCGCCGCACCGAGGTCCGCAGCAGGCGACGTCGGGAGCGCGGACTGGACGAGGTGCCCCCGATAGCCGTGGTCACCGCCCGTGGCTCGGTCCCGGCGGACTCGCCGCTGGTCACCGACACGGTCGCCACCCCGATCGTGGTGACCAGCGCGGCCTCCCCCGCGGAGTGGCGTCACGAGCTGACCCGGGCCGGAGCGGACGTGATCGTCGCCGGAACCGAGGAGGTGGATCCGCCGCGCGTCCTCCGCGCGCTGGCTGAACGCGGCCTGTACCGGATCGGGTGCGAGGGCGGTCCCGCCCTGTTCGGCTCGCTCGTGGCCGCCGATGTGGTCGACGAGCTGTGCCTGACGGTTTCGCCCCTGCTGACCGCGGGCAGAGCCAGTAGGATCGCCGTCGGCGACGGTGTGGAAGCGCCCCGGGGAATGCGGCTGCTGTCGGCACTGCGCGCCGATGACTCCGTACTTCTGCTCCGCTACGGGAGAGCCGCGGAATGACCGAGGGAGTCGACGCCGACGAACGGGCAACGGAGCGTGTCCCCGACGACAGCGCTCTGCTCATGGCCGCCAAGGAGGGCGACACGTCGGCGTTCGACTCGCTGGTGCGAACCCACACGAACCGGCTCTACCGGGTCGCCCTGCGCATCGTGGACGACCCGGTCGAAGCCGAGGACGCCGTACAGGAGGCCTGGGTCTCCGCCTGGCGCGCGTTGGCCACCTTCCGTGGGGACGCCGCCGCCTCGACGTGGTTGTACCGGGTGGTCACCAACGCGGCGTTGAGCCAGGTCCGCAAGCGGAAACCGACCGTTCCGCTGGACCTCGCCGAGGAGTCGCCCCTCGCCGCGGTGTCCCCCGAAGGCACGGGGGACCCGGAGGGAACGGCACTGCGGGAGGAGGAGACTCGACGGGTGCACACCGCCATAGCGCGGCTCGAACCGTCCCAGCGGTTGCCGCTGGTGCTCCGCGAGCTGGAGGGCATGTCCTACGAGGAGGTGGCCGAGGTGTTGGAGGTCAACATCACCGCCCTGCGCTCCCGTCTGCACCGGGCACGGCTGGCGCTGCTCACCGAGTTGAGGGAGGTGCCGTGAACGTGGAAACCCCCGTGTCCGACCGGCCCCTTCCGTGCGGGCACCGCACCGGCGAACTCCTCGACTACCACCTGGACGGGGAGAACACCGCCCTGGAGCAACACCTGGCCACCTGTCCGCACTGCCGGGCCGAACTGGCCGAGATCGCCGAGCGCTGGGGGGCGGTGCGGCGCGCAGCCGAGACGCCGGTACGGGCCCCGGAGGGGCTGCTGGAACGGACGCTGGCCGTGCTGCGGGAGTCCCGGGACCACGAGACCGGCGAGTGGGTGGAGCTCCAACAGGAACGCGGCAGGCTCTACATCCGACCCACCGCGACCGTGTCCCTGACGCGCGGGTTGGTCCGGCGGATCCTGCGGGAGACCCCGGAGCTGGCCCTGCTCTCCTGCGTCCCGGAGGGGCGGGTGCTGCGCGTGGACCTGGTGGCGACCTATCCGGCGGCGGCAGGGCGTCTGTTGCCCGAACTCCGGCAGCGGATCGAGGCCGGGCTCGTGGAGCACCTGGGGGTGAGTGCCCCGGAGATCACCGTACGCCTGGCCGACGTGGCCCCACCCGCACGGAACGAGCACGAACGATGAGCACCCGAGTCATATCCCCCGATCGGGGGGTATTCCGGAACGAGCCGGAAGGGCGGGAACGGAACTAGCATCTGACCGGACACACGGTCACCACCGTTGCCGAGAACAACCGACAGCTGCCAACGAGACCCGCGGAGGGAACCATGAGTCAGTCCGGTGGCACCCAGAACACGAGCACCTCCGGTTCCACACGGTCCGGCACGGACCAGCCCGGATCGAGCGAGGCCGCCGCCAGCATCCCGGAGTCCCGTTCCGGTGGCACTCCGGCCCGACTCGCCGACGACACCAGCCAGGGGAAAACGAGCATCTCCTCCTCCGTGGTGCAGAAGATCGCGGGAATAGCGGCACGGGAGATCGCCGGGGTCTACTCGATGGGCGGCGGGGTCTCACGCGCGTTCGGCGCCCTGCGGGAACGCATTCCCGGCGGCAGCGGCAGCTCGAACGTCTCGGGAGTGCAGGTCGAGGTCGGCGAACGCCAGGCGGCGATAGACCTGGACATCGTCGTGGAGTACGGGGCGGCGATCGTGGACCTCGCCCGGGCGGTGCGGCGCAACGTGATCCACAGCGTGGAGCGCATGTGCGGCCTGGAAGTCACCGAGGTCAACATCTCGGTCAACGACATCCACCTGCCCTCGGAGGACGAGGAGGAGAACGGCGGCAACGGAGGCGGGTCACGGGTGCAGTGACCCGGAGGGGCCACGGCCGGCCCGGTCGTGTCCCCTCCCCCTCCCCGGAGGAGAACCCCATCGCACACGTCCCGACACGGGGAGACGACGTTGAACAGTGAGAACACCCCGGAGACCCGGAGCAGTCCGGCCGAGCGCCTGGCCGAGGCGGCGCTCGGCCATCCCTGCGTGGTGCGGTTGGACGGTGGAGAGCACGGCACACTCGCCACTTACCTGCCCGGGCGACGGGTCACCGGAGTGCGGTTTCCTCCGGACGGCCCACCGGAGGTGGGAGTGGTACTGCGCCTGTCCCGGCCGGTGCCCGAGATCGTCACCGAACTGCGCGCCCGACTGGAGGAGCTGGCGGGGCAGGAGGCCGTGGACATCACGGTGACCGACGTGATCGCCCCCGAGGAAGCGCCCTCCCCCGAACCCTCGACGGGGAGACCCGATGACCGGGACGGATGAGTACACACGGGACCGCTCCGCGGCCCGTGCCCGACTGCGCGAGTTCGTCCGCACACATCACCCCGACGTGGGCGGGGACCCCGAGACCTTCGCCGCGGGCATCGCCGCGTTGCAGCGCGGACGGGACGAGGCCGACGGGTTCTCTCCCACCCCGCCGACGACCCGGCAGGTCCGCACCGGGGACACGGTCGTGATCGTCCGCCGGGACGGTCTGCGCGGGCTGCTGGCACGGCTGCGGGAATGGCGGAGCCGTCGGAGACGCGGTCCCCGGGTGCTCTGAAGCACCGGCTGCGTTGAACAAGCACACAACACCGAACAGGAAGGTTCTCGTGGTGAACGCGACACAGACCGGTTTGCTGGCCGGACTGATACTCGGCGTGGCGGTGGCCCTGGGGGGTTTCACCGCGTTCCTGATCACCGCGGCCGTCGGCGTGCTCGGTTTCGCGGTGGGCCGCTTCGTGGACAACGGCATGGACGTCGGTGAGCTGTTCGGACGGGGCAGGGACCGTTGACCGAGACACTGGACACCCCCCACTCCTCGGCCGGACCCGAGGGGCGCTCCACCGAGGCCTCCGAGCGCGGGACGCTGCGGATCGACCGCGAGGTGCTGCGCAAGATCGTGGAACACGCGGCGAACCTGGAACCCGACTGCGTGGACACCCCCCGACGCTTCGGCACGGGGGGACACGGCACGAGCGCCCGGGTGAGCGGCCCCGACCGGGGGTTGCGGATACGGCTCGACCTCGCGCTGCGCTATCCCGCACCGGTGGCGGCCACCGTCCGCGCCCTGCGCGAGCGGGTACGAACCGAACTCGACCGCATGACGAACTGCCGGGTGCACGCGATCGACGTGCGCGTCAACGCCCTGGTCCCCGACCCCCGGAAACCCCGAGTGGATTGAGCGATGCGCCTTGTCATCCGGTTGCTCACGGTGCTGCTCGGCCTGGTGCTGCTGGCCGCGGGAGCGCTGCTGCTGACCGAGATCGTCCTGCTGACGATGTTCCCCGACGTCACCACCCCGCTGCCGGACACCTCCTCCCTGGAGGACGAGCTGAGCGCGGTGTCCTGGAGGTCCACCGTCGTCCGGACGGGAGCGGCCGTCACGGCGGTGCTCGGCCTGGTACTGCTGTGGTTCTCGCTGCGTGCGGGGCGTGGTGAGATCCGGCTGCACGACCCCGCCGAGGGCGTGACCGTGGTCACGCGTCCCCGTTCCCTGGCCAGGGTGGTCGGCCACCGGGTGCGTGCCGAGCAGGGGGTCGCGAAAGCCACCGTGGTCGCTCGACGCGGAGCGGTACGGGTGACCGCGGTCGGCGACGGTGAGGAGTCCGAGGACCTGGAACACAGACTGCGGGAGACGGCACGCACCGCCGTGGACGAACTTCCGCTGGTCTCCGCCCCGAAAGTCTCGGTCACGGTTCGTCCGGCGAAACGGGACTGAGCCCGCACACCCCCGAGGAGCCCACAGTGGAAACGGAACGAGCCAACGCCCCCCGCGACGGCGCCGGGAACTCCGCACGGCTGCTGGGGAGAACGGTCGCCCTCGAACGGACGGTGACGGCACTCGTGGGAGCGCTGGCCCTGTTGGTCGGCACGTTCGTGCTGCTGGTCGGAAGCGGTGCGTTGGGCACCTACCGAGCGAGACGTCCCCTGCTGGACCCGCTCGCCCGGCGCTGGATGACGGAGCAGCCCCGTCTCGCCCTGGCCGCCACCGTGGTGCTCGGGATCGTGCTGGTCGTGCTCGGTCTCTGGTGGATCGTGCGCGCGTTGCGTCCCGAGTCGCGGCCCGACTTCCGCGTCGGGGAGGGCGGTGACGGTCGGATCTCCCTGTCCGGCAGGGCCCTGGCCGAGGCGATCCGCACCGACGCCCACGAGGTCACCGGGGTCGTCGGCGCTCGGGTACGCACCACCGGCACTCAGCGACGTCCCGGGATCCGCATGGTGCTGTCCCTGCGCGACGACACCGACGTACGCGGGGTCTGGGAGGAACTGGACCACAAAGTGCTCTCCCGGGCACGCGGCGCCCTGCAGACCGAGGTTCTGCCCACCGCGATCCGTCTGGAGCTGGACCGCTCCCGGGAACCGAGAGTGCGATGAGGCTCCGCCGCGGTCGTCGCTCAGGCGCGTCGTCCCGTCCTGGTCGCCCCGACGGAGGCGGCCACCACGCAGGCCACGGCCAACCACTGCAACGCCCCCAGCGTCTCGTGCAGCACGGCCAAGCCGGCCAGCGCGGCCACGGCGGGCTCCAGGCTCATCAGCACCCCGAACACCCTGGCCGGAAGGCGTCGCAACGCCTCCAGCTCCATCGAGTAGGGGATCACCGAGGACATCAGCGCCACCACGAGTCCCGCGGCCAGCACCCCGGGGCGCAGCAACGCCGTGCCGGACTCCACCACACCGAGCGGCAGCACCAACAACGCACCGACGGCCATCCCCACGGCGAGTCCCCTCCCGCCGGTGGTCCGGTCACCGAGTTTGCCCCCCATGACGATGTAGCCCGCCCAGCACGCGGCTGCCAGCAGCGCGAAACCGACTCCGACGGGATCGAGCCCTCCGTCCATCCCGGACAGCAGCAGCACGCCGACGGCGGCGAGCGCGGCCCACACCACGTCGAGCCCGCGCCGCGAGCCGAGCACCGCCACCGTCAACGGGCCGAGGAACTCGATGGTGACGGCCACTCCGAGGGGGATGCGTTCGAACGCCAGGTAGATACTGGTGTTCATCCCGGCCAGCACCGCACCGTAGCCCGCGACCACGAGGAAGGTACGCGGCTCCATCCGCGGTGAGGGCCGCCACACCAGCAGCAGTACCGTCGCGGCGACGGTGAGGCGGATCGCGCTGATCCCGAACGGCCCGGCGAGCTCGAACAGGCGTTTGGCGAAGGCCGCACCGACCTGGAGACTGATCATCCCGGTCACCACGAGCAACGGTGGCGGAGCGGCCGCGAACGCCCTACCGGACAACCTGCCGAGCTCCGCGACGGATCCACGTCCGGTCGGGGCCTCTTTCGCGCGCTCCACGTCGACCTCGCACTCCCTTCAGCCCGGGTATCACCATCGACGGCTCCGGAACCACCGGGCCAGCGCCCCCGGAACACCGACCGGAGAATATGCGAACCGAACGGCGGGGACGCCGTCCCGGGCGAACCCGCTCCCCCGTTGATCACGGCGCCCGTGCGATGCTTCGAGCCGGAACCACCCGCGGAAACGAGTCCGCGCGAGACTCCCGCCACCGGACAGCGTCGCAAAGGAGTTCCCGTGTCCCCCACACGCCTCGTCGGACGGATCTGTGCCGTGCTGGTACTGCTGGCGGTCCCCGCCTGTTCGGCCGGCCCCTCGGACCGTCCGGCGGTGGCCCAGCGGGGTGAGCAGCAGCAGGTTCCCCCGGAACGGGGCTCCCCCGGGCCACGCTCCCTCCCGCCGCTGGGGCCGCAGGGCCGGCAGGCGATCGACTGGCACGACTGCACCGCGAGCACCAGGAACGAGCTGGACGGAGCCGAGCCCGCCGAGGACACGCGTTTCTCCTGCGCCCGCATGAGCACCGCTCTGGGCTCCGACCGGATGCGGTACGGCGGAACCATGCGCATCGCCCTGCTGCGGGTGGGCACGGGAGGGATCCCGCTGGTGGTGGTCAACGACGTTCGCGGGGAGCCGGGCACCACCTTCGCGGCACGGCTGGCCACCCGGCTTCCCGAGGAGATGCTGCGCGAGTTCACCCTCATCGGGGTGGACCGCAGGGGAAGTGGCGAGTCCGAGCCGCTCGACTGCGTTCCCCCGGCGGACCGCGCCACCCTCACGGGGTTCGACCCGCAGGCGGAGAGCAGGTCCGAGCTGGACGAACTGCTGGACTCCGCGCGTTCGGCCAGCAACGAGTGCCTGCTCGACCTGGAGCGCCGCGCCCAGACCTATGACACCCGGCACACGGCCGAGGATCTGGAGGAGCTGCGCGTCGAACTGGGAGTGCCCAGGTTGCACGCCATCGGGCGTGGCGAGGGCTCACGGGTGCTGACGACCTACGCCCGGAGGTATCCCGACTCGGTCGGGAGGATGGTGCTGGACGGTGCCCCCGATCCCGTGCTCGACCCGCTGGCCCGCGCCAAGAACCAGGCCCGCGGCGCCGAGAGAACCTTCGACAGGTTCACCCAGTGGTGTGAAGGACAGCAGGACTGCGCGTTGGGCGATCCCCCGCGGGAACTGGTGCAGCGACTGCTGCGGAAGGCACGCGAGGCCGAGTTGCCCACGACGGCCGAGGCCCTGCGTCCCGGTGAAGTGATCCGCGCCGTGCTGGGCGGGTTGACCGACCGGAGTTCGTGGCCCCGTCTGGGTGCGGCCCTCGCCGCGGCGGACAACGGAGACGCCACCGAACTGGGTTCGTTCGTCCGCGACCCGGTTCCGGCACCGACCGAACTGGACGCCCGCATGATCACCAAGTGCAACGACACCATGGTGCGGCTTCCCCCGGAACGGGCCACCGACGTCGTTCGGCAGTGGGTGAACGAGCTCCCCCTGTTCGGTGGGCTCTTCGCCCAGGAGCTCGTTCAGTGCTCACCGTGGCCACGCCCGCAGGAGGCGCTTCCCTCCCCCGGAACCGGGGACCTTCCTCCGGTACCGGTGATCACCACCGAACACGATCCGTTCCTGCCCGCCCAGGGCGGCGAGAAGCTCGCCAACAGCCTCACCCAGGGGATCACGGTGAACTGGCTGGGAAGCGGCCACGGAGCGCTCGGGCGGTCCGACTGCGTGACCGGGATCGTCGAACGGTTCTTCGGTGAGGGCAGCCTCCCCGCCCCGGGAACGACCTGCCCGGCCTGACGGGCCCCGAGACGACTGTTCCGGGCCGGTGACGAACACCGACCCGGAACCCGGGTGTCGGTCAGCAGCTGCTGCAACACCCACAGGACGGTCCGCTGCAGCTGCTGCAGCAACTGCAACCGCCGAAGTGAGTCTCGGTGGTGGAGTGCACTGCTGTCTGTTCCATGACGGCCTCCCGATCGCAGGAACTTCCACCGGGGGATCCTGCCCCCGACGGACACCCGGGAATACCGCCGGACGAGGGATACCGCTCTTTGGGCAGCGGGGAGCGTGACGACTCCCGGGTGAAAGTCACGCACGGACCCGTGCCGGGAGTTACCGTGTTGCCATGCCACGTGCCGAGCACGGTGAACCGGACGAGCCGGCCGGCCGTTTCGCCGACGACCTGATCGGACTGGACCCGCACGACCCCGAGACCAAGGAGTTCGCCGCGCATCTCGACCGCATGGAGCGGTGTGACTCCAGGGCGACCGTGGAGGGGATGCTGCACGGCGTCGGGGAGTTCGCGCACAGCGCGAACCGGCTGCGTGGACAGCGCAGGCTGCTGGCGGTCCTGGTGGTCGCCCTGATCCTGTTCGGGGTGGGGTTCACCGTGTGGAATGTGCTGGTGTACGTGTTCGCCAGCTGAGCACGGGCGGCGACGGCGCACTGGTTCCCTCCCACGACCTCACGGCCCCGACGAGCCACCCGGAAGGATTATCGTGGGGGTATGGATCCGGTAACGGGAACCACTCCCAGCGTCGCCAAGTCCGAACAGCAGTGGCGGGAGCAGCTGGCTCCCGAGGAGTACGCGGTACTGCGCGAAGGCGCGACCGAACGCCCCTACAGCGGGGAGTACGTCCACGAGAAGAGCGAGGGTGTCTACGAGTGCCGGGCCTGTGGGGCCGAGCTCTTCCGCAGTTCCACCAAATTCGACTCGCACTGCGGATGGCCCTCGTTCTGGGATCCGGCCGACTCGGACGCGGTGCTGCTGCGCGAGGACCGCTCGCACGGCATGGTCCGGGTCGAGGTGCTCTGCGCCTCCTGCCACAGCCACCTGGGGCACGTCTTCGAGGGCGAGGGCTATCCCACCCCCACCGACCAGCGCTACTGCATCAACTCGGTCGCGTTGCGCCTGGTGGACAGCGAGACCGGCTCCGCGACGTGACCCGGAGCACCTGCTCCCAGCTCATCCGGAAGGTGTAGTAGGAAACCGGCTCCTCCCGCCCGAGCGCGGTGACCCCGGCCACCGTCTCGACCGTGAAGCCGTGTCGGGCGGCGAGTTCCCGGAGGAAGTCGAGATCCCCGGAGGTTCCGAAGAAGACCAGCATCCGGCCCCGTCGGGTGAGACGGCTTCGGACCCCGTCGAAGAACGCGGTCAACGCCCGGTAGCCGGGGTCGGTGGTGGCCCTTTCCGCCATGTCCCTGGCGGGGAACCAGCGGAACGGGAGATCGAAGACGACCAGGTCGAACCGCCCCTCCACGGGTTCGAGGACGTCGCCCGTCACGGCCCGCACCCGCCCGGCGACCCCGTTGCGTTCGGCGTTCTCCTCGGCAGCGCGGACGCCGGTGCCCCGGCGAAGACCTCGTGGTTCAGGGCAGTCGGGCGAGCAGCTGCTCCACGTCCACCCGGGGACCGGTGTAGAAGGGAGTCTCCTCCCGGACGTGCAGCCGCGCCTGGGTCCCCCGCAGGTGGCGCATCAGGTCGACCAGGCGGTACAGCTCGTCCGCCTCGAAGGAGAGGATCCACTCGTAGTCGCCCAGCGCGAAGGCCGGGACGGTGTTGGCGCGCACGTCCGGGTAGTCCCGCGCCTCCTTGCCGTGTTCCACGAGCATGTCCCTGCGCTCGTCGTCCGGCAGCAGGTACCACTCGTAGGAACGCACGAAGGGGTAGACGCACACGTAGGCCCGGGGCTCCTCCCCCGCGATGAAGGCCGGGACGTGGCTCTTGTTGAACTCGGCGGGCCGGTGCACCGCCACATTGCTCCACACCGGGTCGCTCGCCCTCCCCAGCGGGGTCTCCCGCCGGAAGGCCGTGTAAGCCGCCTGCACGTCCTCCACGCGCGGAGCATGCCACCAGATCATGAAGTCCGCGTCCGCCCGCAGCCCGGACACGTCGTAGACACCGCGCACCACGACACCGGAGGAGTCCTCCAGACCGTCCAGGAACTCCCTGGTCGCGGCCGTCGCCTTCTCCCTGTCCTCGGGTAGTTCCCCGGGTCGTACCCGGAACACCGACCACATGGCGTAGCGGATCGTCTCGTTCAGTTCGGCGTAGTTCAGGCGGGCCATGCCCTCAGTCTGCCACCGGGCGGCACGCCCGCCGTGGAGAGGTCAGTCACGGGACAACCGCCCGGCGATCCGCCGCGCGGCCGCCTCGCCGGTGCCCACGCACGCCGGCACCCCCACGCCGTGCAGCGCCGCCCCGGCGACGGCGAGACCGGGCACCCGGTCCACGGCCTCCTCCACGGCGGCGACCGTCTCCGTGTGACCGACGCCGTACTGGGGGATTCCCCCTCCCCAGCGCGTCACGACCGTCTCGACCGGTTCCGCCGTGATCCCGGTCAGCTCGGCCAGATCGGCGCGCACCAGCCGCAGCAGTTCGGCGTCGCTTCCGCGCAGCTCGGCCGGATCTCCCCGGCCCACCGAGGCCCGCACGAGCGGCTCACCGCCACTGCCGCGCAGGTGCGGCCACTTGGTGCTGGAGAAGGTGAAGGCCTTCGCCGTGAAGGGTGTGCCGTCGGCGTGCCGTTCGCCCCGGGCCACCAGCGTTCCGGAGGAGTCCGGCGGTTCCACCCCGGCGGGCAGGGCCATGCCGACCACGGCCATGGAGGCCTGTCTGATCCGTCCGAAACCGACGGAGGCCTCCGGAGCCACCTCGGCGAGCAGGTCCCGGGCCGCCGGTGGGGGCACGGCCAGCACCACCGCGTCGGCCGTGACCGTCCGGGGTCGGTGGGCGCCACCCACGACCAGCTCCCAGCTCCTGCCGGAGCGGTGCAGTTCCCGCACGGGAAGTCCCAGTTCGACCGTGGCCCGCGCCCGTTCCGCCAGTCCGCGCACCAGGGTGTCGTAACCGTGCGCGAAAGTGCCGAACACCGGGGGGCGCTGTCCGGTGGCGGGGGACGGGGCGGGCGCGGCCCTGCCGGCCGCCTCGGTCAGCGAACGCGCCCCCGCGTCCAGCGCCTCAGCCAGGGCGGGCATCGTCGCGCGCAGTCCCAGCTCGTCGGCGGATCCGCCGTAGACCCCACCGAGCAGGGGTTCCACCAAGCGTTCCACCACCTCGGTGCCGAACCTGGAGCGCAGCAGCCCGCCCACGGAGACGTCGGTGCCCTTCTCCCACCGTGGCGGGAGGAGTTCGGTCTCCCGTTCGACGTGCCGACACCCCTCGGGGGACAGCACGGAACGCACCGCCTCGGCCGAGGTGGGTACCCCCATGAACATCCCGCTCGGCAGCGGAAGGGTGTGTCCACCCGCCCGGATCCGCGCCGAGGCACCGCTCGGGTGCACCAGCTCGGAGTCGAGTCCCAGCTCCTCGGCCAGTCGGAGCACCTCGGGCCGCCGGGCCAGGAAGGCCTCCGCCCCGAGGTCGTAACCGCTGCCCGCGATCCGGTACGTGTGCAGTTTTCCTCCGAGCCGGTTCGCCCGGTCAACGAGGACGATCTCCGCCCCGGGGCCCAGCAGGGTGCGCAGACGGTGGGCGGCGGTCAGACCGGAGATCCCACCCCCCACCACGGCAACACGGCTCATGCGGGGTCCAGCCGGGCCGTGCGACTCACGGAGTGCACGTACTCGACGATGCCGGTGAGCACGTCCGGGTCGGTGTCGGGCAGCACCCCGTGTCCGAGGTTGAACACGTGCCCACCCGCGGAGCGCCCCTCGGCGAGGATGCGATCCACCTCGTCCCGCACGGACTCCCAGTCGGCGAACAGCACGGCCGGATCGAGGTTGCCCTGCACGACGGGCGGTTCGCCTCCCGCCGGGGTGATCCGCCGCACCGCGCGGTCCAGCGGCACCCGCCAGTCCACGCCGAGCACGCTGGCTCCGCACTCCCACATGGAACCGAGCAGTTCTCCCGTGCCGACCCCGAAGTGGATGCGGGGAACCCGGTCGTCGGTGTACTCGGCCACTCCCCGCAGGATCCTGTCGGTGTGCGGGCGCACGTAGGTGGCGTAGTCGCGGGGGGAGAGCGCCCCGGCCCAGGAGTCGAACAGCTGGACCGCGTCCACGCCCGCGTCCAGCTGCACCCTCAGGAACTCGAGGGTGTTCTCGGCGAGCTTGCCGAGCAACGCGTGCCAGGTCTCCGGCTCGGAGCGCATCAGGGCCTTGGTCCGCTCGTGGTTGCGGCTGGGACCTCCCTCGACCAGGTAGGAGGCCAGCGTGAACGGGGCTCCGGCGAAACCGATCAGCGGGGTCTCGCCCAACTCGTGGACCAGCAGCCGCACCGCCTCGCCCACCCCGTGCACCTGCTCGGCGCTCAGCCCCGGCAGCGCGGCCACGTCGGCCGCCCCGCGCACCGGGTGGTTGACCACCGGGCCGGTCCCCGCGACGATGTCCAGCTCCACCCCGGAGGCGTACAGCGGCAGCACGATGTCGCTGAACAGGATCGCAGCGTCCACTCCGTGCCTGCGCACGGGCTGTAGTGTGATCTCACAGACCAGCTCCGAGGTGAGGCAGGCGCGCAGCATCGACACCCCTTCCCTGGCTCTGCGGTACTCGGGCAACGAGCGCCCCGCCTGGCGCATGAACCACACCGGGGTGTGCGCCGGTGTGCCCCCACGTGCGGCCACGAGCAACGGCGCGTCGTCGAGCCGACGGCGGTTCGACGCGTTCGCGGGAAGGCTCATGAAAACTCCCCGGGTCGGAGGGACTGGCGGGCGTGGGATCACGCCCGGATGGTGTGCGGGGCCGCACGTCCGTGGCGGGCGGTGTGGCAACCCGGCTGGTCGCGCCGGAGCGGACGGCGGGCGGACCGGAACGAGCCACTCCGCCACCGGCGGCACGGATCCGTGACGACGGTTCCGAGGTCATGTTCGCACGCCGGGCACACGGAGAGTCGGCCGGTCCTGTGGTGGCCGGTCACACCCGGGACACGTGCCGCACCGTTGCGTGAGGATCCGACTTCGTTCGAAGGAACTTGTGGATGATCCACGGCGTGGCGCGGACGACCGGAGGCGAGGTGGGCTTACAGTTACGTGCCGTGACCGATATGTCGGCGATTCCCCTGGTTTTTCGGGACGCGGTTGCCGCGTTGACGTCCCCCTCGCCGCGTGGGGAGATCGAACTCGACGAACTCCGCCCCCCGAAACGCCTCGCCCCGTGGACCTACGCCCTCGGAGCCGAGACGTGTGGCCCCGGGGGCACGGAGGCCACCGCACGGCTGGTGTTGCTGCACGATCCGAGCGGGCAACCCGAGTGGGAGGGGGTGCTGCGCCTCGTGGTGTACCTGCGTGCCGACCTCCCCCGGGACCTGGCCCACGACGGGGCGACCTCCGAGCTCGGCTGGTCCTGGCTGACGGGGGCGCTGCGCTCCTGTCACGCCCCGTACACGGCGCTCGGGGGGACGGTCACGCTGTCCTCCTCCACCGGATTCGGCCGGCTGGCGACTCCGCAGCCGGAGCACGAGCTGGAACTGCGGGCCTCCTGGACCCCACCGGACGAGGAGCTGTCCGCCCACGCGCGGGCCTTCCACGAGCTGGTCTCCTCCGCGGCGGGGCTGCCTCCGGTGGGGGTGCGTATGCCGGGCCACCGTCCTCCGAGCTGAAGTCCGCGCACCGACCCCGGCGCCGGACACCGGCCCGGGGCCGGGTCAGCAGCGGCTCCCCCGGAGGGGCCGCCCCCATCTTCTCTCGCGGCTTGACAGTTGTAGCTACAACTTCATCCGAGGAAGCAGTCATCGCCACATATTTCCCGGGATCCGGGAAACCTGTTCCCGAACGGGAAAATCGGCAACAGCGGCCGGATATCTCACTCCACCCCGCCACGGCGGAACACAGCCCCGAGCCTCCGGCAGCCCCCTCCCCGGACGGAGGGCCGCCCAGGGGACTCCGAAAAATCCTGTATCGATTGAACACGCAGCGGCGTTAACACTGTTTCCGAATTCCACCCAAAAGAAGTAGTAAGCGTCACAGCGAAGGCAACTCGATCGGGATACATACCCGTTTGATCGTCCCCATAATCCGCTCAGACGGTTACGCTACAACTTGAACGACACCACTTTCGGTCGATCAGTGGCGCGGCTGATTGGCCGAGAGTCCCGGTGCCGGTCGGGGGGCACGACCGACTCCAGGGAGGTAGTGACGTGGCTGCCGTCGGCTTAGGTCAGGCCGCTCGTACCACGCCAGCCGGCACACTGCCGGCGAACATGGTTCCGCATCCGCGGGAAGAGCTGTTCACGGTGCTCGTGGTGGACGACCATCCGCTGCTCCGGGAGGCCATCTCCTCCCGGCTGCTGCAGATGGGAGCCGGCACGGTGCACGAAGCCGCATCCATGGCCGAGGCCAAGGCACGCGCCTTGGCCACGGGCCCGTGCGATCTAGCAGTGCTCGATCTGGGGCTGCCGGACGGGACAGGCGTAGACCTGGTTACGGAATTACGTAGCCAGGGTTGGCCACGAATAGTGGTGCTCGCCTCCTCCGACGACCCGTACGCGGTCAGGGCCGCTTTCCAGGCAGGGGCACAGGCGTACCTGCTGAAATCGGCCTCACCGACGGTCGTGACGGACGGGGTGCGCCGCGTACTCGACGGCGGGGTCTACGCCGACCCGAACGTGGCTCCGGTGCTGGCCGCCGGTACCAGGGTTCCCGGTACCGACAACACACCTCGTGAGCTGTCCGCTCGGGAGATCGAAGTACTGCAACTGGTGGCCGACGGCCGATCCAACAAAGAGATCGGCGAAACCCTCAATTTGTCCGCGCTCACGGTGAAGAGCCACCTGTCGCGGATCGGGCGCAAGTTGGGTACCGGTGATCGTGCGCAGATGGTCGCCTTGGCGATGCGTGCCGGGGTGATTCGATGACCGAATGAACACCGGTTCGGTCCGGGACCGACGAAAATCGGACCATTTGGTCCCCTCAGTCGATAGAGGGACGTATCGTCTGGGAGCCGTGGATGCTGTTCACTCCGATTCCGTCGACCCGGACCGAACCGAACCGGTCCTGCTGACACGTCCCTCGGGCGGGGTGCCGCCCGTCGTCGAGCAACCCCGTTCCCTGCGACTCGCCGCTGCGGCGATAGCCGCGGGCAGCGGGCCGATCGCGATCGACACCGAACGGGCCTCGGGCTACCGGTACTCGCAGCGGGCCTACCTGCTGCAACTGCGCCGGAACGGCACGGGGACGATGCTGATCGATCCGGTCGCGTTGTCCGGGGAACTGGGGCCGCTCGTCACAGCGCTGGACGAGACCGAATGGATACTGCACGCGGCTTCCCAGGACCTGCCGTGCCTGGCGGAGCTGGGCATGTACCCGAAGAAGCTCTTCGACACGGAACTGGCGGCGCGGCTGGCCGGCTACGAGCGTGTCTCCCTCGGGGCTCTCGCCGAGCGGCTGCTGTCCTACCGCTTGGAGAAGGGCCACGGGGCCGCCGACTGGTCCCGCAGACCGTTACCGCGCAACCTGCTGGCCTACGCCGCCCTCGACGTGGAACTGCTCGTGGAGCTGCGTGCCGCCCTGTGGGAGGAACTGGACAGGCAGGGCAAGCTCGACTGGGCGTTGCAGGAGTTCGAAGCCGTGCGGACGGCCCCTCCCCCCGCTCCGCGTCCCGAACCGTGGCGACGCACCTCGGGGATACACCGACTGCGCGACCCGCGTCAGCTCGCTCGGGTGCGCGCGCTGTGGCAGGCGCGGGACGAGGTGGCCCGACGTCGGGACCTTGCTCCGGGGCGGGTGCTGCCCGACAAGGCGATCATCCAGGCCGCCCAGCAGAACCCGCGTACCCGTGAGGAACTGGTCGCGTTGCCGGTGTTCGGGGGCAAACAACAACGCAGACGGGCCTCCCAGTGGTTCGAGGCCCTGGAGGAGGCCCGGGCTCTGCCCGAAGACCGACTCCCCGAGGTCTCCCCCGCCCACGACGGGCCGCCCGCGACCAACAGGTGGTCCGAACGGGATCCGGCGGCGGCCGCCAGGCTGGCCGCGGTGCGCGAGGTGCTGAACGGGATCGCCGAGGCGAACACCGTTCCGGTGGAGAACCTGCTGCTGCCCGAGGTGGTCCGTAGACTGTGCTGGCAGCCACCGGCGCTGGTGGAGGAGACGGAGGTCGTGCGGTTCCTCCGGGAGTCCGGCGCCCGACAGTGGCAGATCGGGCTGACCGCCTCCGGGATCACGGCCGCCCTGCGGGAGGCCGCCTGAGCCCCTCAGTCGGCCGTCTCCCGCCGGGAACCCGGCAGGAGCGGAATCCGATGTGGTTCAACAGACAACGATCCCGGTGGTTACCGTTCGGTAATAAGCGCTAGAGTGCACGTTACCGGCCGGTAGCGCCGTGGCTCCCGCGACCTGTGAAGTCACCGACCGGCCTGGCGCGTACCCACATCGAGAAGGAGCACGCCGTGGCAGCACCTGCGTCGGCAACAGCCGACACGAGCAGCGGCCCCGCATCGGCGGGAGCGCCGCGTGCCCCCAGGAACGTGGTCTTCGTCGACGGCGTCCGCACGCCGTTCGGCAAGGCCGGTCCGAAGGGCATGTACGCCGAGACCCGCGCGGACGACATGGTCGTCAAAGTCATCCGTGAACTGCTGCGCAGGCAGCCGCAGCTTCCCCCCGAGCGGATCGACGAAGTCGCCATCGCGGCCACCACCCAGATCGGTGACCAGGGACTGACGATCGGCAGGAACGCGGCGCTGCTCGCCGGACTGCCGAAGTCCGTGCCCGGCTTCGCCATCGACCGGATGTGCGCCGGAGCCATGACGGCCGTGACCACCACGGCCAGCGGCATCGGCTTCGGTGGCTACGACATCGCCGTCGCAGGCGGGGTCGAGCACATGGGCAGCCACCCGATGGGGGAAGGGGCCGACCCCAACCCCCGGTTCGTCTCCGACAACCTCGTGGACTCCTCCGCGCTGGTGATGGGCTCCACCGCGGAGAACCTGCACGACAGGTACCCGAAGCTGACCAAGCAGCGCACCGACGCCTACGCCGCGCTCAGCCAGCAGCGCTACCAGGCCGCGGCCGAGGCCGGCAAGATCGCCGCCGACCTGGTCCCGGTCGCCACCCGCTCCGGCGAGGCCGGCTGGGGACTGGCCACCGGTGACGAGCCCCCGCGTCCCGGCACCACGGCGGAGTCCCTCGAAGGACTGAAGACTCCCTTCCGTCCCCACGGACGGGTGACTCCCGGGAACTCGGCGGGACTCAACGACGGCGCCACCGGCTGCCTGATCGCCGACGAGCACAGCGCCCGCGAACTCGGACTCCCCGTCGGGATGCGCATGGTCGGCTACGCCTTCGCCGGGGTGGAACCCGAGGTCATGGGTGTCGGGCCGGTTCCGGCCACCGAGAAGGCCCTCAAGCGTGCCGGACTGAGCATCGACGACATCGGACTCTTCGAGATCAACGAGGCGTTCGCCGTCCAGGTCCTGGCCTTCCTGGACCACTTCGGCATCCCCGAGGACGACGAGCGGGTCAACCCGTGGGGCGGCGCCATCGCCTGCGGCCACCCGCTGGCCTCCTCCGGTGTCCGCCTGATGACCCAGTTGTCCAGGCACTTCGCCGAACGCCCCGATGTCCGCTACGGCATCACGACGATGTGTATCGGCTTCGGCATGGGCGGCACCGTCATCTGGGAAAACCCGCACCACGACGAGACCGCTGGGGGCGCCAAGTGAGCACCGACACCGACTTCACCGCCCTGTTCCCCGACGAGGTCGTCACCAACGCCCACACCCGGCTGGTGGACGCGCCCGGCCTCGGGGGCAAACTCGCGCTGGTCACCATCGACAACGGGCACGACCACACCAAGCCCTCCACCTTCGGCCCCGGAGGGCTCGTGGCGCTCGACAGGGCCCTGGACGAGGCCTTCGCCGCGGAACCCGCGGCCATCGCGGTCACCGGCAAGCCGTTCGTGTTCGCCGTCGGTGCCGACCTCTCCGGCATCGGGCACCTCACGAAGCGCGAACACGCCCACCGCATCGCCCGAACCGGGCACGACGTGTTCCGCAGGCTGACCGAGTCGTCGATCCCGACCTTCGCCTTCGTCAACGGCGCCGCGCTCGGCGGCGGGCTGGAACTGGCCCTGTCCTGCCACTACCGCACCGTGTCCGACAACGTCGGCGCCGTCGCCTTCCCGGAGTGCTTCCTCGGGCTGTTCCCCGGCTGGGGCGGAACCCAGCTGCTGCCGAACCTGATCGGGGCGGACCAGGCGGTCACCGTCATCCTGGAGAACGCGCTCAACCAGAACAAGATGCTCAAGTCCGGCAAGGCCACCGAGATGGGCATCTTCGACGTCGAGCTGGAGTCCCCGGACTTCCTGGAGGAGTCGGTACGCTGGGCCACCCGCGTGGTCAACGGGGAGCAGAGCGTACGGCGGGCCGAGATCGACCGGGGCCGGGCCTGGGACGACGCGGTCCAACGTGCCAGGCAGCTCGTCGCCTCCAAGACCCACGGGGCCTCCCCCGCCGTGGACAAGGCCGTCGAACTGATCGACCTCGCCCGGAACAACGACCTCGACGAGGGGTACGCGGCCGAGACCGAGGCGCTGGCCGACGCCCTCATGTCCGACGAGCTGCGCGCGGGCCTCTACGCCTTCGACCTCACCCAGAAGAGGGCGAAGAAACCCGCCGGAGCACCGGACAAGTCCCTGGCCAGGGACGTCAACAAGGTCGGTGTCGTCGGTGCGGGTCTCATGGCGGGCCAACTGGCCCTGCTGTTCGCCCGGAGGCTGGAAGTCCCGGTCGTGTTGACCGACATCGACCAGGAACGCATCGACAGGGGCGTGGCCTACGTGCACGGCGAGATCGACAAGCTCGCCGAGAAGGGCCGCCTCTCCCAGGACGGGGTGAACCGGCTCAAGGGCCTGGTCACCGGCTCGCTCGACAAGGCCGCCTTCGCCGACGCCGACTTCGTCATCGAGGCCGTGTTCGAGGAGATGTCGGTCAAGCAGCAGGTCTTCGGCGAGCTCGAACAGCACGTCTCCCCCGAGGCCGTGCTGGCGACCAACACCTCCTCCCTGTCGATCAGCGAGATGGCCTCGACGCTCTCCCACCCGGAGCGGGTCGTGGGCTTCCACTTCTTCAACCCGGTCGCGGTGCTGCCGCTGCTGGAGATCGTGCGCGGCAAGGGGACCGACGACGCGACGCTGGCCACCGCCTTCGCGGTCGGCAAGAAGCTCAAGAAGTCCTGCGTGCTCGTCGCCGACGCACCGGCCTTCGTGGTCAACCGGTTGCTGACCCGTTTCCTCGGCGAGGTCATCGCCTCGGTCGACGAGGGGACCCCCTTCGAGGTCGCCGACCGGGCGCTGGACCCGCTCGGGCTGCCGATGAGCCCGATGGTGCTGTTGCAGCTGGTCGGTCCCGCGATCGCCCAGCACGTCAACGAGACCATGCACGCGGCCTACCCGGACCGCTTCGGGATCAGCGAGAACCTCCAGCGGTTCGTCGAGGCGGGCAAGACCGCGGTGTGGACCACCGACGAGGCGGGCAACCAGATCGTCGACCCCGAGGTGGCCGAACTCTGGAAGCAGGGTGACGCCCCGCTGTCCGAGGAGCAGGTCCGCGATCGGGCCCTGCGCGCCCTGGCGGAGGAAGCCAGGATCATGCTGGACGAGAACGTGGTGTTGGAGGCCGCCGACCTCGACCTGTGCATGATCCTCGGTGCCGGTTGGCCCTTCTGGCTGGGCGGCATCACGCCGTACCTGGACCGTTCGGGCTACTCCGAGCTGGTCAACGGCAGGCGTTTCCTGGAGCCGGGCGTGGCGAGCGTGGCCACCGGCTGACACCGGCGACGTCGCGAGGAAGGCCGGGGCGGTGCGCACCGCCCCGGCCTTTCACGTCTCGGGGGTGGCCCGGCGCGGTGGCCACGAACGCGGGGAGGCTCAGCTGCCCTCCTGGCCCGAGGTGTCCAGGTCGGCCGTGATGTCCTGGGTCGTCTCGTCCAGACGGCCCTCCAGCCGGTCGGCCACCCACTCGGTGATCCGCCTGGCCACGTCCTGCTCGGTCAGTCCCAGTTCCGCCAGTACCTCGCCCCGGGAGGCGTGTTCCAGGAACCGCTGGGGAATGGCGAGGTCCCGCAGCGGAACGTCCATCTCCGCGTCCCGCAGGGCCGCGGCCAACGACCAGCCGAACCCGCCGTGCCTGCCGCAGTCCTCCAGGGTGACCACGAGACGGTGCTGGCCCGCGAGGTCGACCATCGCCCCGGGAACAGGGACCACCCAGCGCGGGTCAACCACGGTGACGCCGATTCCCTGGTCGGCGAGCCGTTCGGCGGCGGCCACCGCGAGTTCGGCGAAGATCCCCACGGCCCCCAGCAGCACGTCGCGGTTCTCGTGTTCGGCGGGGCGACGCAGGATGTCCACTCCACGCACCCGCTCCAGGGCGGGAACCCGCTCCACCACGGACCCCTTGGGGAAACGGACCACCGTCGGGCCGTCGTCGACAGCGACGGCCTCCCGCAGCTCCTCCCGCAGGGTCTCCGCGTCCCGGGGGGCGGCCGCCCGCAGTCCGGGGACGACTCCGAGCACGGACAGGTCCCACATCCCGTTGTGGCTGGGGCCGTCGTCACCGGTCACACCGGAGCGGTCCAGGGTGACGGTCACCGGTTGCCGGTGCAGTGCCACGTCCATGAGCAACTGGTCGAAAGCCCGGTTCAGGAAGGTGGAGTACACGGCGAAGACGGGGTGCAGCCCGCCCATGGCCATACCGGCGGCCGAGGTCATGGCGTGCTGTTCGGCGATGCCCACGTCCACGCACCGCTCGGGGTAGTGCTTGGCGAACTTGTCCAGCCCGGTGGGGCCGAGCATCGCCCCGGTGATGGCCACGAGATCCTCCCGCTCGCCACCGAGACGGACCAGTTCGTCGGAGAACACGCTGGTCCAGCTGGTCGTGCTCGGTCCGGTCGGGGTTCCCGTGGTCGGATCCATGACCTTCACCTGGTGCATCTGGTCCGCCTCGTGGTTCTCCGCCGGGGCGAATCCGTTCCCCTTCTGGGTGACGGCATGGACGATGACCGGTCCTCCGAAGGTCCTGGCCATCCCCAGGGCGTACTCCAGGGCCTTGAAGTCGTGCCCGTCGACCGGTCCCAGGTACTTGATGCCCAGGTCGGAGAACATCACCTGAGGGCTCAGCGCGTCCTTGATCCCGCGCTTGGCCGCGTGCAGGCCGGTGTAGAGCGGCCTGCCCACTACGGGAAGGTTGCGTACGGTGCGGCGGCCGTTCTCCAGAGCGCGCTCGTAGCCGGGGCGCAGCCGCAACGAGGCCAGGTGCTCGGCCAGCCCCCCGATGGTGGGCGCGTAGGAACGTCCGTTGTCGTTGACGACGATGACGAGCGGACGCTCCTGGTCCGCGGCGATGTTGTTCAACGCCTCCCAGCACATGCCGCCGGTCAGCGCCCCGTCGCCCACCACGGCCACGACGTGGCGGTCGGTTCCGCCGAGCTGGAACGCCCGTGCCAGCCCGTCGGCGTAGGACAGCGAGGTGGAGGCGTGGCTGTTCTCCACCAGGTCGTGCTCGCTCTCCTCCCGGGAGGGATAACCGGACAGCCCGCCGCGCTTGCGCAGCCTGTCGAAGCCCTCCTGCCGCCCGGTGATGATCTTGTGCACGTAGGCCTGGTGGCCGGTGTCGAACACGATCGCGTCGTGCGGTGACTCGAACGTGCGATGCACAGCCAGGGTCAACTCCACAGCACCCAGGTTCGGCCCCAGATGACCACCCGTGCGCGAAACCTTGTCGACCAGGAATGATCTGATCTCGGCGGCGAGCTCGACCAACTCACCGTGCTCCAGGCGCTGTACATCGGCCGGACTGTGCACGGACTCCAGCAGCGTCACCGCTCCACCTCGCTCGTCGTGCCCGACTACAGGTCGAATCGTGGACCGGCCCCGCTCAACGACCGGTCACTGGCGTGGCCACCCGGGTCCCGGGCCGCCGGAAGCACACGTTCGGGCTCTCGTGCCTCCCGTCGCGAACTCCTTTCGAGGGATCTCACGCGACCCTCCCAGTCTACTGAGCCGTACCCGGGTTCAGGTCACACGGCTTCCCGGCATGGTCACTCACAAGGTCGGTTCACCATCCTCCAACAGAGCGATGCATTCCACATGGTGAGTCATCGGAAACGCGTCAAAGGCCTCCAACCGGGTGAGTCGATACCCGTGACCACGGAAAAGATCGAGATCCCGCGCCAAGGCCGCCGGATCGCAGGCGACGTGGACCACCCTGGCCGGCCGGGCTCCCGCCACCGCGCGGACCACCTCCCTGCCGGCGCCCTTCCTGGGAGGATCCAGCACCACGACGTCGGGAGAGGGAATCCGCTCCTCGGTGACCACGGTCTCCACCCGTCCGGCTCGCGTGCGCACCTGCTGCATGTCGGCCAGGTTGGAGGCCGCGTCCCGGGTACCGGCGGCACTGGACTCGACGAGCACCACCTCCCCGGAGGGTCCGACCTGACGCCCGAGCACGGCGGCGAACAACCCCACACCCCCGTAGAGGTCCCAGGCGCATCCCCCCTCGGGGGCCGCCGCCATCTCCTCGACCACCCCGGCGAAACACTCGGCGGCGGCACGGTGCACCTGCCAGAAACCGTGCGCGTCCATGCCCCACTCCCGGCCCACGGCGCTCTCGTGGGCGAAGCCGGTGCCGAGCACCTCGTCCCGCCGGCCGCGCTCGCGCCGAGCGCGTGGCCCCTTCCCCGAGGGAGGTCGGGGCGGGTACTCGGCGACGTGCAGCTGCCCACGGCCGTCCGCGGTCACCGCGACCTCTCCCCCGGGCGTCCAGGTGCGGGCGGTGACCTCCTCCAGCGCTCCCTCGACCGTGATCGGGCAGTCCTCCAGGGGCACCACCCGGTGGCTGCGGTGGGCACGGAACCCGACGTGTCCCCGCTCGTCCACGGCCAACCGCACCCGGGTGCGCCAACGCAGCGGACCTCCGGGAAGCGGGCGTACCGTCACGGAGGTCTCGATCCCGGCCAGCCTCCACAGCTGTTCCGCCACCACCGCTGCCTTCAGGTCCCGCTGGGTGGCGTGATCGGCGTGCTGCCAGTCGCATCCTCCACAGCGGTTCCTTCCCAGGGCCATGTCCGCCAGGGGGCACGGTGGGTTCACCCGCCCCTCGGCGGGTTCGAGGACACGCACGGCGTCGGCCCGGCAGAATCCCCCGCCGCGGTCCTCGGTCACTTCGGCCTCCACCCTCTCCCCTGGCAAGGTGTGCCGCACGAAGACGACCCTGCCCTCGTGGCGGGCCACGCAGTGCCCCCCGTGGGCCACCGAGTCGACGTCGAGCAGCAGTCTGCGCCCGGTCCAGTCCGGTTTGGCGCTCACTGTCGGTCCTTCCCCTTCTCGTCCTGTCCGGCTCCCCAGCGCACCGAACGACGCGGGGCGGGGGCCCGCAGATCGACCCTGTTGGAGGATTCGAGCTGCCAGGGAACGCTCGTGACCATCACCCCGGGTTCGAACAGCAGCCTGCTCTTGAGTCGCAGCGCGCTCTGGTTGTGCAGCAGTTGCTCCCACCAACGCCCCACCACGTACTCGGGGATGAACACCGTGACGACGTCCCGCGGACTATCTTTGCGAATTCTTTTCACGTAATCGACGATCGGACGCGTGATCTCCCGGTAGGGGGACTCCAGCACCTTCAACGGCACGGAGACCCCGCGCTCCTCCCAGGCCGCCACGAGCTGCCTCGTCTCCCCGTCGTCCACGTTCACGGTGATGGCCTCCAGCTCGTCGGGACGGGTGGCCCGGGCGTAGGCCAGGGCACGCATGCTCGGCAGATGCAGCTGGGAGACCAGCACCAGCCCGTAGTTGCGCGACGGCAACACGGCGGGCCCGTCCGCCCGCCGCAACTCCTCGGCGACCCGCACGTAGTGCCTGCGGATCCCCACCATCAGCAGATAACTGGCCATCATGGCCACGATCGCGATCCAGGCGCCGTGCAGGAACTTGGTGACCAGAACGATGACCAGCACAGTCGCGGTCGTGGCCAGCCCGACACCGTTGATCAGCCGCGCCCGTTCGATCCGTTTGCGCGCCTCCGGCTCGCTGACCTCGCGTAGCTGTCGGTTCCAGTGCCGAAGCATCCCGCTCTGGCTGAACACGAAGGAGACGAAGACCCCCACGATGTAGAGCTGGATGAGCTTGGTCACCTGCGCCTCGAAAACGAGCACCAGCACCGTGGCGAACCCCGCCAGGAACAGGATGCCGTTCGAGAAGGCCAACCGGTCCCCTCTGGTGTGCAGCTGCCGGGGCAGATACCTGTCCTGGGCCAGCACCGACCCCAGCAGCGGGAAACCGTTGAAGGCCGTGTTGGCGGCCAGCACCAGGATCAGGCCGGTGAAGAAGATCAGGTAGTACACGGCCGGCGGGAACCCCGCGAACACCGCATCCGCCAACTGGGCGATCAGCGTCTTCTGCTCGTAGTCCGGGGGCACGCCGAGCAGCTGCTGTTGGGGGTCCTGCGCGATCACCACCCCGGTGGCACGGGCCAGCAGCAACAGGCCCATGAACATGGTGATCGCGATCAGGCCCATCATCAGCAGCGTGCTCGCGGCGTTGCGCGACTTGGGCTTGCGGAAGGCGGGCACCCCGTTGCTGATCGCCTCCACCCCGGTCAACGCGGCGCTGCCCGAGGAGAAGGCACGCAACACCAGGAAGGCGAAACCGAGCCCCGCCACGTGGGAGGGTTCCTGGACCAGCTCGAAACCGGCGCTGTCCGCGCGCAGCTCCTCCCCCCGGACGTAGATGCGGTACAGCCCCACCCCGATCATCCCGAGGATCCCCAGCACGAAGGCGTAGGTCGGCACCGCCGACACCGTTCCCGACTCCCGGACACCGCGCAGGTTCATCGCCGTCAGCAGGGCGATCGCTCCCACGGCGAAGGCGACCTTGTGCTCGGCGACCACGGGGACCAACGAGCCTATGTTCGCCGCGGCCGAGGAGATCGACACCGCCACGGTGAGCACGTAGTCGACCATCAGGGCACTGGCCACCGCCACTCCCCACCTGGGCCCGTGGTTGACCGCGGCCACCTCGTAGTCACCGCCGCCCGAGGTGTAGGCCCGTACGTTCTGTCGGTAGGAAGCCACCACGACCAGCATCACCACGGCCACCACCAGTCCGACCCACGGACTGATCGTGTAGGCCGAGGCGCCCGCCAGGGACAGCGTGAGCAGGATCTCCTCCGGCGCGTAGGCCACGCTGGACATCGGGTCCGAGGCGAACACGGGCAACGCGATGCGCTTGGGCAGCAAGGTGTGGGACAGCCGGTCACTGCGGAAGGGACGTCCCACCAACAGACGCTTGGCCACCGTCGCGAGCTTGGACACGGCCCCAGAGCGTAAGGGCCGCTTGCGCGGGAGGCGGTAGCTGTCCGCCGTTCGGGGTCCACGCGGAACGCCCCCGCCCCCACGAGGAGCTCGCGGGAGACCCCCGGGGAGGCCGTTCCGGCAGCACAGCACGACAACAGCCCCCTGCTCCGCCTCGGATGTCGTTCACTCGATACGGTGCACCGGCCCGAGGTGGCACGGGACCGCCGGAGACGAGTGCACCGGCGGTTCCGCAGACGCACCCCGGTGAACCGGGGTGCCGCCGGGCGCCGAGGGGTACTGTCAGAGCCGTGGGACGAGTTCCCGGAACCGTCCCCACGGTCGATCCGGCAAGCAGCCGAGAGCGAGGAAACCGGTCGTGCATGTTGTGATCATGGGTTGCGGCCGAGTCGGAGCGTCCCTGGCCGCGGCGCTGCAACGGCTCGATCACACCGTGGCGGTGGTGGACAAGGATCCCGAGTCCTTCCACCGACTGAGCAGGCACTTCCACGGAAGCCACGTCACGGGCAACGGATTCGACAGACAGGTGCTCGTGGAAGCGGGCATCGAGCGGGCCGGAGCGTTCGCGGCCGTCTCCAACGGGGACAACTCCAACATCGTCTCTGCCCGGGTCGCACGGGAGACCTTCGGGGTCGACCACGTCGTCGCCCGCATCTACGACCCGAAACGGGCCGAGGTCTACCAGCGCCTCGGCATCCCCACGGTGGCCACCGTCCCGTGGACGACGGACCGCTTCCTGCGGATGCTCCTGCCCGAAGGGGTGGCTACGGACTGGCGGGATCCCTCCGGCTCGGTCGCCGTGCTGCGCCTGCCCCTGCACGAGGGGTGGGTCGGAAAACGGGTTCTGGACCTGGAGACCGCGCTCGGCTGTCGAGTGGCCTTCGTGATGCGTTTCGGCAACGGGGTTCTCGCCCGGCCCCACACCGTGATCCAGGCCGACGACACGGTGTACGTGGCGGCCCTGTCCGGCACGGTCACCGACGTGACGGCCACCGCCCAGCGTCCACCCGAGGAGAGCGAGTAATGCGCGTCGCCATCGCCGGAGCCGGTGCCGTCGGACAGTCCATCGCCAGGGAACTGCTGGAGGGCGGGCACGAGGTGATGCTCCTCGAACGCTCCACCGAGAACTTCCGCCCAGGAAGCATTCCGGGCGCCCAGTGGGTGCACGCCGACGCCTGCGAACTGTCCTCGCTGGAGGAGACCGGCATAGAGACCTGCGACGTCGTGATCGCGGCCACCGGGGACGACAAGGTCAACCTGGTGGTGTCCCTGCTGACCAAGACGGAGTTCGCGGTGCGGCGCGTGGCCGCCCGGGTGAACGATCCCCAGAACGAGTGGCTGTTCACCGAGGCCTGGGGCGTGGACGTGGCCGTCTCCACTCCGCGGATGCTCGCGGCCATGGTGGAGGAAGCGGTCAGCATCGGCGACATCGTCCGCCTCATGACCCTGCGGCAGGGCCAGGCCAACCTGGTGGAGATGACCCTGCCCGAGGGCACCCCGCTGGCGGGACACCGGGTCCGGGACCTGACCCTGCCCCGGGACACCGCGCTGGTCGCGATCCTCCGCAAGGGCAGGGTCATCGTCCCGCAGTCCGACGACCCGCTGGAGATCGGGGACGAGATGCTGTTCATCACCTCCGAGGAGGAGGAACACCGCATCAGCGCGTTGATACACGACCCACCGGGCCTCGACTGAGTCCGTGCCCGGTGGCCCCGCTTCACGGCCACGGTGCTGCCCCGGGATTCCGCCCGGAAGCTCCTCCTCAGCCCGTGGCGGGACTCTCGGGGGCGACACGCCCCGTCTCCGCCCCGGGGGAGCTCTTCCCGTCGGCGGTGGAGGACTGCTGGACGGTCTTGCTCGCGCGGCGGATCGCCCAGACGGTGACCAACAGGGCCACCGCCGTGAGGGGATAGCCCATGGCGATGCGGGCCACGGCCAGCCAGCCCGTCTGGTCGGCCGCGTACAGCCAGTGCTGGACCACGAACTTGGCGAGGAACACCACCGTCCAGGACAGGGTCGCCAGGTCGTAGCCGGTCAGCGCCCTCCGGTTGTGCCTCCAGGCGAAACCGTGTCCGTTGAGCACCGACCAGACGACCCCGACCAACGGCCAGCGCACCGCGATCGAGACCAGGAAACCTCCCCCGTAGAGCAGACTGGTCCAGATACCCAGCAGGAAGAATCCCTTGGCGTCCCCGGTGCGGTAGGCGATGAACGAGCAGACCGCCACCCCGAGCACTCCGGAGACGGCGGGTTGCAACGGTTCCCTGCGGACGACACGGGCCACCGCTATCGCCAGGGAGCTCGCGATGGCGATCCAGATGGCCGCCACCATGCCGAACAGGGAGTTGACCACCACGAACACGACGACGGGGACAGCGGAGTAGGCGAGGCCGCTGACACCGCCCATCTGTTGCAGCAGCGTCTGCTCGGCCCCGTTCCTGCCCTCGGGAGCGCGTAACCCGAACGGGGCCTTGGCGCCCGCGGACGACTCGGAACCGGCGGAGTCGTCCGCCGCCTCGGTGGGACTCCCGAACGGCTCCTGCGGCCCGGGAGTGGAGGAACTGGATTCGGTCATGCGGTGTTCTGCAACTCGTAGTAGGGGTTGTATAGCACCTTGTGTCCGTCACGATCGGCAATCCGGCCGCGCGCCTTGATGGTTCGACCGGGGTCTATTCCGGTGATACGCCTCCTGCCGAACCAGACGAGCGTGACCCCTTCGGTTCCGTCGTAGAGTTCCGCCTCCAGGGTGGGTACGGAGGCCTTGGGAACCATGCCCACGCAGCGAACCCGCCCGAGCACCTCGGCCTGCTCGCCGCACTTGCAGTCACACGCGCGCCGCGCGCCGCTGGCCCGCGACCTCTCGGAGAGGTCGTCGGCGTCCAGCTCGGCGACGTCTCTGGTGAGACGACGTACGAGACGGCGCAGGTAGCCGCCTCCGTTGTTGTTCATCTCGCGCTCCCGTGCGCAGTGGACCTCACGGGCAGTGCAGACTACACCCGTGTGATGACAGCCTAGTCACGCGGAATGCCCACGTCCTCGTCCTGGCGGCAACCCGCCCGCACGACTCCGTTCGCCAACAGCGAGCACGCGGCTCACGCCTGGGCCTGTGCCTGTTCCTGCTGGTGCTGGATGTGCTGGGCGATCTCCTGGGGCAACTCGATCGGAAGCGGCGTGCGTACCGGCATCGGGTCCGAACCGCGGTCCACGATCGTCTCCTCCATCACCGCGTGGAGCAGTTTCGTACAGGAGTCCAGGTCGGCGGCCGGACTCGCCGCCACCCCCCGCAGCAACCAGCGCGGGCCGTCCACACCGACGAAGCGCAGTGAGCTCTTCGACGTGTCGGCGACGATCTCGGTGTCCCAGGCCCCGTCCTCGAAGCGCACCGTGGCCCCGTCGGACCGGAGCTGGTTCGCCAGCTCCTGGCGCACCTCCTGCCAGAGTTCCCCCGTGCGCGGGGCGGCGAAGGCGCTCACGGTCAGCCTCCCCGAGGGAGTGAGCAGGTGAACGGCCCGCACCGGCCCTTCCGGGTCTATCTCGACCTGCAACTGGCTGTTCTCCGGCACGGGCAGCCGCACCGAACCGAGGTCCAGTCGCTCGATCTCGTCGTCCGGGGCCTCCTCACGGTCGTACGGGCCACCGTCGACCGCGGCTTCCTCCTGCTCGTGGAAGTCCTCGTCGACGGCGTACTCCTCCGCCCTGGCGTTCTCCCGCCCGCGGCGGCGCCATCCGAACATCCCCTCAGACCTCCGTATCGCCGGTCGTACTCCCTGCGACCCGGCTTCCGTCCGGGCCGCTCAGCGCTCCGTGACCTCCGGTGGAACCATATCCGTCGGTGCCACGCACGGACTCTGGCAGTTGGGTGACTTCTTGGAAAACAGCCTGCTCGACACGCTGTATCACCAACTGGGCTATTCGGTCCCCCCGGCACAGGCGCAGCGTCCGCTCCGGATCGTGGTTGATCAGGCACACCTTGATCTCACCACGATAGCCCGCGTCCACGGTTCCCGGAGCGTTCACCACGCCGAGACCCAGCCGGGCGGCCAACCCCGAACGGGGGTGGACGAACCCGGCGTATCCCGTGGGCAGGGCTATCGCGACACCGGTTCCCACCACCGAGCGTTCTCCGGGGCCCAGTTCGAGGTCCTCGGTCGTGACGAGATCGGCGCCCGCATCACCAGCACGGGCGTAGGCGGGCAGCGGAATCTCGGGATCGGTACGGGTCAGCAGCACCTTCACACTCGACACGGGGCGCAAGACTACCCTGGAGACGTGTCGGAGAGTTCGGAAGCGGGGCTGGCCGGAGAGACCTCCCCCGCCCCTCGGGGAGAGCCGGGGCGTCCTCGGTATCGGGAACGTGTGCGCGCCGCCTGGTGGAGCTGGCCGTTACCGCTGGTCGCGGCGGTGCTGCTCGCCGCCGAGGTGCACATGGGCTATCCGGGGGTCCGCGCCTGGCTGCCCTACGTGGTGCTGGTTCCCCTGGCCGTGGGGCTCGTGCTGTGGATGAGCCGGTTGCGCATCCTCGTCACCGACGAGGAGTTCGTGGTCGGCTCGGCGCGTCTGCCGCTGCGGGTGATCGCCGACGTCGAGGTGATCCCACGCGAGCGCAAGCAACGGGCACTCGGGCCCGAACTGGACCCGGCGGCCTTCCTTGTGCACCGCCCGTGGGCTCCCACGATGGTGCGTGTCTGGCTGGACGACCCCGAGGACCCGACTCCCTACTGGGTGGTCAGCACACGTCGTCCCGAACAACTGGCCAGGGCACTGACCTCGGAGTAGTTCTCCGGCCCGCGAGCGCGGCCGGGCCCCTCCGAGTGGGCTGAACGGCGGACTGGATACGCGGCTGTCGACACCGACCATATCCAGTCCGCCTCACACCGCCGCACACATGCGGATCATGCCGCGCAGTCGCGGCACACGTACTTGCCGTTGCGTTCCTCGGCCAACCGGTTGCGGTGGTGCACCAGGAAGCAGCTCGAGCAGGTGAACTCGTCGGCCTGCTTGGGCAACACCTTGACCGTCATTTCCTCGCCGGAAAGGTCGGCCCCCGGAAGCTCGAAGTTGTCGGCGATCTCCCCCTCGTCGGTGTCGACCGATCCGGACTGCGCGTCGTTGCGCTTGGCCTTGAGCTCCTCCAACGAGTCCTCGGGCAGGTCCTCGGCTTCACCGCGACGTGGGGCGTCGTAGTCGGTCGCCATGTCGTCTCACCCCTGCTTCTGTGGAGATGTGCAATGGTGTGCCGCTGGTCAACGTTCCAGGGCCTCGATTTGTGCCCGCACCCGACAGTGGCGGAGGTCTCGTCCTGTCCGCGCTCCAAGTTCCCCCGAAACGAGCGACCGCCTCCGCCGGCACAGCGTCGAGCGCCGGAAGGGTAGCTCATCAGCAGGCGGAATACGCACCGGGTCACCCACAGGTGTGGTATGTGCTGCACTCCACCACCGGGACGCCGCCCGGACACCGGGTGAGCCCGGTGCGGACATGGCATCCTGGGAAACGGCCGAACCCACCCACCCGAACGACACCACCGGGAGTGCGTGATCGCACATCCGAGGCGGAGTTCGGTGGTGATCCGGTTCCCGAGGAACAACGACTTCGACACGACTGTCCGCACGAGGCCGCACCGGAACGTGACAGCGCCTAAGCTGAGAGGAGGCAGGGGGTGGCGGAGTCGATCCCGCCCCCGCGCCGCGAAGCAGACGACTTGATCAGGGGAGGCTGGCGGACGTGTCCACCGGGAGCACAGCACAGGGGCCTCGGCGGCCGCGGTACCGGCGCCGGCGCCCACTGCCCGCGCTGATCCTGCTGGCCGTGCTCGTCGTGTTGTCCGGATTCGTCTGGACGAGGGTTTTCGAGTCCACCGAATCGGTCGAGGCGGCGACGCGCTGCAACATACCGGGAACCGAACCCGGCAGTCAGCAGGCCCAACCGGGGGAACCGCCGACGCGAACGGCCGCCGGCACCATGCTGTCCAGGAACGCCCTGGACGACACCCGGCCCTCCCCTCCCCAGGACGTCTCGGTACGAGTGTTCAACGCCAACGGAGAGGTGAACCAGGCCAGTCTGGTCTCCGAGGAACTCACCAACCTCGGTTTCGCCAAGGCGGGTGATCCCGCCAACGACCCCGTCTACACCGACCTCGACATGGACTGTCACGCCCAGATCCGTTACGGCGAGAACGGGGCGCAGGCGGCCCGCACCCTGAGCCTGATCGTCCCGTGCGCGCAGCTGGTGCGCGACGAACGCCCCGGTGCCGAGGTGGATCTGGCCCTCGGTTCGGAGTTCGACGACGTCAGGGCCACCCAGCAGGGACACCAGGCGTTGCAGCAGCTGAAGAACTGGGCGAAGGAGAACCGGGGGCGAACCGGGGACCAGCCCGGCGCGGCACCACCCCGGGTGGACCGGGAACTGCTCGAACAGGCACGCGACGTGCACTGCTGACACTCCTGGAACTTCGCTGCCACGGGCGCCCGGTGGCTCCAACCCGTCCGTGACGAGGACCTGCCGGGCACCGACTGGCGGGCCCGTCACGAGTGTTTCGGGACGCTCGCCGGAGGGCCCGTGACGGTTTCAGATCGTCGAGACCTTCTTGTCGAGCAACGTGGCGGTGAGTGCCTCGGCGATGCCCGGGCAGGCACAGAGGATCGCCTCGTCACCGAGGCCGTCCGTGGAGTTCGGGTGAGGCAGGCGCAGCCGGGCACCGGCCTCGGAGGCGATCAGAGCTCCGGCGGCCCAGTCCCAGCGGGACAGCCCGTGCTCGTAGTAGCCGTCCAGCCATCCCGCCGCCACAGCGCACAGGTCCAGTGAGGCCGCCCCTCCTCGGCGGATGTCGCGAATCTCACTGATCATCTCTGTCAGCAGCGCGGCCTGTCGGCTCCGACGTTGCTGGTGGTAGCTGAATCCGGTGCCCAGCAGTGAGAGGTCGAGACGCCGTTCCGCGGAGACGGTGAGGCGCTGCCCGTCGAGTTCGGCACCGTGTCCGCTCGCCGCGCTCCACACCCGCCCGGTACGGGGTTCGACCACCGCTCCGGCCAGGGAGGTCCCGTTTCGCTGGACGGCCACGGAGACGGCATAGTTGGGGTGGCCGTAGAGATAATTCACAGTTCCGTCGATCGGATCGACCACCCACTGCAGCCCCTCCTGCTCGTGGGTCCCTCCCTCCTCCTCCCCGAGCACGGGGTCCCCGGGCCGTAACTCCTCCAGGCGTTGCCTGATCAGCCGTTCGACCGCCCGGTCCGCCGCCGTCACCACGTCCGTCTCGGTGCTCTTGGTGTCCACCGTTCCCTCGGTGACCACCCCGTGTCGCATGTTCTCGGCCAGCTCGGCGGCCTCGCGCGCGACACGCACGGAGATGTCGCGCAGACTCTGGACGTCATACTCGTGTGTCAAACCCACGTTCACATCGCACCACAGTGCGGTTAAAGTCTGCACACCATCGTCCTGAATCGAATAGGAAGGATCAGGCATGGGCACTGCCCGTGGTTTCGGCGTGGACATCGGAGGTTCCGGCATCAAGGGGTGCCCCGTCGATGTCGAAGGTGGCGTTCTGGCCGACGAACGACTGCGGATCTCGACCCCGCAGCCCTCGACTCCCGACGCGGTGGCGGACACGGTCGCCGAGATCGTCGCCAAGTTCGGCTGGGAGGGCCCGGTCGGCATCACCCTGCCGTGTGTGATCAAGAACGGGACCGCGTTGACGGCCGCCAACGTCGACGAGGACTGGATCGATACAGACGCGCAGGAACTGTTCGCCAAGCGGCTCGGTCGAGCCCGTGAAGAGATCGTCATGGTCAACGACGCCGACGCCGCGGGACTGGCCGAGATGCGCTTCGGGGCGGGAGCCGAGCGGCAGGGCCTCGTGGTGGTGCTCACCTTCGGGACCGGCATCGGCAGTTCCACGTTCCTGAACGGGCAGCTCGTCCCCAACACCGAGTTCGGTCACATCGAGGTGGACGGCCGCGACGCCGAGGAGGAGGCGGCCGCCTCGGTGAAGGACAACCTGGAACTCACCTACGAGGAGTGGGCCCCCCGCGTGAGCAGGTACATCCGGACGCTGGAGCGGTTCCTGTGGCCGGACCTGATCATCGCCGGGGGCGGAGTGAGCAAGAAGGCGCACAAGTGGCTGCCGCTGCTGCAGACCCGTACCCCGATCGTGCCAGCGAAGCTGAAGAACGACGCGGGTATAGTCGGAGCGGCCTCAGCCGCTGCACAACACGCGTAACATCGGCTGTGGCATCGCTCGGATGAGGGCGGTACCGGCACGGGGTGGGTGCACGAACACGTGACATCGGGCGCCGATCATCCTCACAGCGGAACCGCGCTCACCTGACACAGTTACAATGGAACACGTCCCACCGAATTCACGGCCTTCCGGCACGTCTCGTAGGGCTCGAACGGTGGGTTGTCCCCGACCCCTGGCGGCCGAGGTTTCGCGCCCCCGGCCAGCCCTGGCAGACCGTCGCGAAAGGGCGTACGTGGCAGCCGCAGAAACCGCAACCCGACGCTCCGGCTCCGCTGCAGCATCAGGCGGGGTCCGGTCCGAGCCCAGCAAGAAGAAGACGACTTCCACCACGGAAGCCACTTCCGGAACCGAGGCCGACGAACCGAAGAAGTCCTCGTCGGGAAGGAAGACGTCCAAGGGCTCCACTGGGACCAAGTCGAGCGGAACCAAGTCGACCAGCCGCAAGAGCACCTCGAAGTCGACGGCCAAGAAGGGCACGAAGTCGACTTCGAGCAAGAGCGCCTCCACCTCGAAGTCCGGTTCGTCCGCGGACCAGGCCGGCGCCGAGACCCTGGGGATCGACGAACCCATCGAGACCGACCTCACCTCTCCGAACATCGGGGACCTCGACGACATCGAGGTCGACATCCCCGAGGAGCCCGAGGTCGTCGAGGACGAGGAGGGCAAGACCGACCCCGACTTCGTCTGGGACGAGGAGGAGTCGGAGGCGCTCCGACAGGCACGCAAGGACGCCGAGCTCACCGCCTCGGCCGACTCGGTGCGCGCCTACCTGAAGCAGATCGGCAAGGTCGCCCTGCTCAACGCCGAGGAGGAGGTGGAGCTCGCCAAACGTATCGAGGCGGGCCTCTACGCGGCGGAGCGGTTGCGCCAGGCCGAGGAGGCCGGCGAGATGCCGCCGCTCCAGCTCCGCAGGGACCTGCGCTGGATCGTGCGGGACGGTGAGCGCGCCAAGAGCCACCTGCTCGAAGCCAACCTGCGTCTGGTGGTCAGCCTGGCCAAGCGCTACACCGGCCGGGGCATGGCCTTCCTCGACCTCATCCAGGAGGGCAACCTCGGACTGATCCGGGCGGTGGAGAAGTTCGACTACACCAAGGGCTACAAGTTCTCCACCTACGCCACCTGGTGGATCCGACAGGCCATCACCCGGGCCATGGCCGACCAGGCCCGCACCATCCGGATCCCGGTCCACATGGTGGAGGTCATCAACAAACTCGGCCGGATCCAGCGTGAGCTGCTTCAGGACCTCGGTCGCGAGCCCACCCCGGAGGAACTGGCCAAGGAGATGGACATCTCCCCGGAGAAGGTGCTGGAAATCCAGCAGTACGCCCGGGAGCCCATCTCGCTCGACCAGACCATCGGCGACGAGGGCGACAGTCAGCTCGGTGACTTCATCGAGGACTCCGAGGCCGTCGTCGCGGTGGACGCGGTGTCGTTCACGTTGTTGCAGGACCAGTTGCAGTCGGTGCTGCAGACGCTGTCCGAACGCGAGGCGGGCGTGGTCCGGCTGCGTTTCGGCCTCACCGACGGACAGCCGCGCACCCTGGACGAGATCGGCCAGGTCTACGGCGTCACCCGGGAACGCATTCGGCAGATCGAGTCCAAGACCATGTCGAAGTTGCGGCACCCCTCGCGTTCGCAGGTGCTGCGCGACTACCTGGACTGAATGGTCGGCCGGCGGCCTCGGGCCGCCGTGCCCGCGCCCCGCACTCCCGGTTCCCCAGCCCGGTCGAGTGCGGGGCGCTTTTTCGTTCCTCCCCGGGGCGAGGACGTCGGGACCGCTCCCTCCAGCCGGGAGGGACGGGACGACCGCAGGGTGACCTACGACACTTTTCGTGCCGTCGCGAGGAAAGATCCGAGCGAAATCCCGTTCGCCCACAGCGGAAAAACACCCAGAAAAAAGCGAAATACCGCCCCGAAAAAGCGCCCGGAGGGCGTGGTCGAGGGGCGAACAACCGCCGAACACCCCAAAAACGAAAGACGTTTTCGCAGGTCACAGGATCACTTCAGTGATCGACTACGCTGTGTTCCCGATCACTGGGCCATCCGGGCATTTTCCGGTGACGCATATCGCTGATCGTCCTTGGAACAGTGACGCGAGGCCATGTGTCTGTAAGAGTGGAACGTGCGACACCGGCCCCGTCGCCAGCGGGCTACCGGTGGTTGCAGCAGGATCGAGGCGTCGGGTACCCCCGGCGCCGGGACGGAGGGAGATTCCCATGCCCGAGACGCTCACCCGCCCCGAGTTGACCGCCGCCGACCGCTGTGACCGCTGCGGGGCCGCCGCAAAGCTCAGGGCAGTTCTCCAGTCCGGCGGAGAGCTGCTGTTCTGCGGACACCACGCCCGCGAATTCAAGGCCGGTCTCAGTGAGGTTGACGCGGACCTTCAGGAAGACGAGCAGATCGAGCTCTGACTCAGGTAGGACGAGGCAACGCCCGGCCGAAGACGGTTTCGGCCGGGCGTTGCTTCTTGTTCCGGGGCTCCGGGGAAAGCGCCACGGGCCCGTGGCTCACCAGGATCGGAGGGTGGCGATCCGCTCCTCCAGCTGCTCGACGCTGGCCGAGGCCGTGGGGGGACCCCCGCAGGTGCGTCGCAGCGCACCGTGTATCACCCCGTAGGGCTTGCCCGTGCGCTGGTGGTACAGCGAAACCAACGTGTTGAGTTCCTTGCGCAGGGCCTTGAGACGCTCCTGAACGCTCTGTGGCCGTTGCTCGGCCGCCTTCTCCCGCTCCTGGGCCTCCCTGGCGGCCACGTCCTCCTTGTGGCGCTGTTCGCGCCGATGCACCTGCTGGATCTGCTGCTGTTGGCGCTGCTGCAACAGGGCACGCACCTGCTCGGGTTCGAGCAGCCCCGGCAGCCCCAGGTAGTCCTGTTCCTCCTCCGTGGTGGCGAAGGCGGCCGTACCGAAGGAGGAGCCGTCGTAGATGACCTGGTCCAGTTCCGCGTCGGCGCTCAGCGCTGTGTACGGCTGTTCGTTGTCCGGCTCGTCCCGCTGCCGGTTGGCCTCGACCAGCTCCCGGTCGTTCCAGCCCTCCTTCTCCCGCTGGGGCTTGCCCAACACGTGATCCCGGTCGGCTTCCAGCTGGCTCGCGAGGTCCAGCAGCACCGGGACACTCGGGAGGAAGATGCTCGCCGTCTCACCGGACTTGCGGGCCCGCACGAACCTGCCGATCACCTGGGCGAAGAACAGCGGGGTGGAGGCACTGGTCGCGTAGACCCCCACGGCCAGCCGGGGGACGTCGACCCCTTCGCTGACCATGCGCACGGCCACCATCCACCGCTCGTCGGACTCGGAGAACCGGGCGATCCGGTCCGAGGCCTGCGGGTCGTCGGACAGCACCACCGTGGGCTCGGTTCCGCTCACCCGGTGCAGCGTCTTGGCGTAGGCCCGTGCGCTCTTCTGGTCCGAGGCGATCACCAGCCCTCCGGCGTCGGGCATCCCGCCACGACGCAACTGGGTCAGCCGGGTGTCGGCGGCCTGAAGCACGGACGGGATCCACTCCCCGCCGGGGTCCAGGGCGGTACGCCAGGCCCGTGCGGTCTGCTCGGCGGTCAACGGCTCCCCCAGCCGGGCCGCGAACTCGTCGCCCGCGCTGGTTCTCCACCGGGCCTCGCCGGAGTAGGCCAGGAAGATCACCGGGCGGACCACCCCGTCCCGCAGCGCCTCGGCGTACCCGTAGGAGTGGTCGGCCCGACTGCGCTGCGCCCCGTCCGCGTCCGGTTCGTAGGTGACGAAGGGGATCGGGTTGTCGTCGGAGCGGAAAGGGGTCCCGGTGAGGGTGAGCCTGCGGGCGGCGGGGGTGAAGGCTTCTCGGATCGCGTCACCCCACGACTTGGCGTCCCCGGCGTGGTGGATCTCGTCCAGGATCACCAGGGTCTTGCGTCGTTCGGTGCGCACCCTGTGCAGGTTCGGATGGGTGGCCACCTGGGCGTAGGTGAGCACGACACCGCGGTAGTCGGCCGAGGTGGTTCCGTCGGAGTTGCTGAACTCGGAGTCCAGCGGGATACCCGCTCCGCCGGAGGCCAGCGCCCACTGGTGCTTGAGATGGTCGGTGGGGGTGACCACGGTGACCGCCTCGACGGTGCGGTCGGCGATCAGCTCCGCCGCCACCCGCAGCGCGAACGTGGTCTTGCCCGCTCCCGGCGTGGCCACGGCCATGAAGTCCCGGGGCCTGGTCGCCAGGTACTTCGTCAGCGCCCTGCGCTGCCAGTCACGCAGCGGCCTGTCGTGTGCCCGGGACGGATCACTGAGTACCGAACGAACGGACTGGTCAACCTGCGTTTCGGACACGCCCGTCTGCCGCTCCCTTCCGATCAACACCGTTCGCCAGGCAAAGCGGCGCTCGGTCCGCCGCGTCACGAGTGACGTCACCCGCCTGTCGAACTTCCGGACCCGCACCCCACGACGAGCGGAGAACCCCGCCACCGGGTACGGATGGACACGAACGGATCACGCCGGGCGGACACCCCGACGGCACCGGCACTCGTCCGGAAGCACCCCTTTCGCGGAACGGACGGAGACGCGTCCGGACGCGGCGGTCGCGCACGAGGGGCACGACCTGACGAATCCTCCGCGGACACGAACCACGAACCGTTCGTTACCGTGCGAAAAGCCGGAAATCCGGCTTCCCGGCCAACGGGGGAGGCACTCCCGAGGCACACCTGCCGGTGGGGCACCGTGTGTCGCCGTCGCCGAGAGGGGAGCCTACCGCTTTCGCCGCCGCCAGCGCGCCGTCCGGGTGGGGGCGGCAGGAAAATGAAGTTCCCGCCACACCCCGAGCGGATCACGACCGTGTCGACCTTGGGATCAGCATGGACGCAGCGAGCCCGAACAGCAGACGCCGTTCGGTTGCCCCGCCCAGGGGCACGAGACCTTCCGTGCGGCGCGGATCGCTGCGTGTGGTGACCCGCACCCTGCGGAAGTCGTGGGACGACGACATCCTCTCCGAGTCGGCCGCGGCGGCCTTCTGGCAGACGCTGTCCCTGCCCCCGCTGCTGCTCGGGCTACTGAGCAGCATCGGCTTTCTGGGGGACTGGCTGGGCGAGGAGGTCGTGGCCACGGTTCAGCACCGCATCGTCGGGTTCGCCGGAACGGTCTTCAGTGCCGGGGTGGTCGAACAGATCATCCGCCCCACGGTCGGTGACATCCTGACCAGCGGCCGCACCAGGGTGGCCTCGGTGGCCTTCCTGCTGTCGCTGTGGGCGGGTTCCTCGGCACTGGCCTCGCTCATCGACTCGATCACCCTGGCCTACGACCAGTACATGGTGCGCAACGCGCTCTGGCAGCGTGTGCTCGCCCTGCTGCTCTACCTGGCCAGCCTGGTCATGGTGGTGCTCGTGCTGCCACTGACCGCGCTGGGGCCCAGATGGTTGCTCACGGTGCTGCCCACCTGGCTGCGCGCGGACGTGGCCACTCTGATCAGACTGTTCTACTTCCCGGTGACGGGCCTGGTGCTGGTGGTCGCTCTGGCGACGCTCTACAAACTCGCGCTGCCCCGCAAGCTGCCGTGGCACCGGGGGCTTCCCGGGGCGCTGCTGGCGATGCTGGTGTTCCTGTGCTCCAGCGTCGGGCTCCGGCTCTACATCACCTGGGTGACCTCCACCGGATACACCTACGGAGCGCTGGCCACTCCGATCGCCTTCCTGCTGTTCGCCTTCTTCATCGGTTTCGCGATCGTCTCCGGCGCCCAGTTCAACAACGCGATCGAGCAGACGTGGCCCGCCGGTATGACCAGGCGGGAACGCAGGCGTTGGCGTCGCCTGGAGATGCGGCGCGCCGCCCAACGCCTGCGAACCGAGCAGGGATACCAGGCGTGGCGGACCGAAACGACACGAGGTGGGCGGCCCTGCGACTCCGGGACCGACTGAGGGGATCCCGGCCGGCCGGGCTCACTCGTCGTCGCCACCGCCCGGAGGAAGCCCCTCGAAGATCTCCTTGCACTCGGGGCAGACCGGTGAGCCCGGTTTGGCGGACTTGGTCACGGGGAACACCGCCCCACACAGCGCCACCACGTGACTGCCCATGACCGCGCTCTCGGCGATCTTGTCCTTCTGCACGTAGTGGAAGACCTCGGGACTGTCGTCACTGGTCTGTTCGGTGTTCTGCGGTCTGGTGTCTTCTTCGGGAAGAACGGTCGTCGTCATGACACCATGATGCCGCACCGAAAGCCCCGGTGTCCTCCAGGGCACGGCGCAGGGTGGTTCACCGGCTGTCGACGACCCAGTGTGCCGGGTCGTCCAGTTCACGGCTGCTCCTGCTCCCCCGGAACCGACGGACGTTCTCGTTCTTGCGTGGCGGCCGGTCGTTCGCGACGAGCACCGCCATCCAGGGCAGCGGGATGGAGACCGCGATGATGATCAGTGAAAGCCACCAGATCGGATAGACCATGACGGCGGCGATCAGGCAGGGAATGCGCAGCGACATCATCAACGCGTACTTCTTGCGTCGCGCCGCTTGCTGATCGTCGTAGGACGGCTCGGCCTCGGTGATGAGCACCGGGGTGTCGTCACCACGCTGGAAGCCACTCACGACACCACCTCCACCCTCATCGTCCCACTCACACCCCGGTTCGCGCAGACCGCCCCACGGGTTTTTTCCGGGCCGCCCCACCGCTCGATCCCCCATCGGAGTGCACGGGACCACGGCGAGGCCGTCCGCCCCGACGGTGCTCCCGGCGGCCGTGTGAGGATCGCCGCGTGACTGTCGAACTCACACACGACCGCCTCGACCGGCTGCGCGAGGCCCTGCTCGCGGCGGACTACACCGCGGACGGCGTGGTGGAACTGCTGGGCACTCGGGCACACGCGGCCCTGGGACGAGGGGAACCGGAACCCGCCCTCCGGGCCACGGCCGAACCCGGTCCGCTCAGCAGCCTGGTCCGCCTGTTCCTGCTCGGAGAACCGATCGAGTCGGCGGCGGCCGAACGTGCCCTGGATCCGCTGCCCCTGGCCGAGGCCGTGGCCGCCGGGATCCTGGTGGCCGACGGGGACTCGGTGCGCGCGGGTCTGGACATCCGACCGCACGCCGCGATGGACGGCTCGTGGTGGGTCGTCTCGGACCTGGACGCCGAGACCCGCCCCCCGGGTGTTCCCGTCACCAGCGATCACGTGCTCGGGGTCGGACGTGCCTCGCTGAGCCTGGTGCGCGCCACCCCGCAGCGCCCCGTCGGCTCCGTGCTGGACGTCGGCACCGGATGCGGAGTGCAGGCGCTGCACGCCTCGGCCCGGGCCGAGCGGGTGACGGCCACCGAGGTCTCGGAACGGGCGCGGAAACTGGCCGAGGCGACCTTCCGCCTGAACCGGGTGGAGGTCGAGGTGCTCGACGGCGAGTGGTTCGATCCCGTCGCCGGGCGCGGGTTCGACCAGGTGGTGTGCAACCCGCCGTTCGTGGTGGGCCCGGCCAGAACCGATTTCGTCTACCGGGACTCGGGGCTGGCCGGGGACCGGGCGAGTGCCCGGGTGGTGAGTGAACTGCCCGGGGTGCTCAACGAGGGCGGCACCGGTCACCTGCTCGCCTCCTGGCTGCACCGGGAGGGCGAGGACTGGAGCACCCGCGTGTCGGACTGGCTGCGGGAACCGGACGTGGACGCCTGGTTCGTCCAGCGCGACGTGGCCGATCCCGAGTTGTACGTGGGCACCTGGCTGCGGGACGCGGGAGTGGACCCCCGCTCGGAACTCGGCAGGCGCCGCTCGCGGGAATGGTTGGACTGGTTCGCCGACAACGGGGTGACCGGAGTCGGTTTCGGCTTCGTCACGCTGCGCCGCACCCACGGGGGGAGGAACGGTCGGACGGTCTGCGAGGACCTGCGCCACGCCTTCGACGACCCGCTCGGAGCGGAGGCCGACGCGTGGTTGCGCCGCCTCGACTGGCTGCGGGACCGCCCCTCGGCGGAGGAGCTGCTCGGCAGTCGACTGGTCGCCGCGCCGAGCCTGGTGCTGGAACGGGTCAGCTCTCTCGACGAGGACGGGTGGAGGGAGTTCGTCCACCGGCTGCACCGCACCGACGGGCCGGGGTGGCAACACGAGACCGACGAGCTCGGTGCCCGGCTCGTCGCGGGGTGCCAGGGCGCGTTGCCCGCTGACGAGCTGCTGGAGCTGCTGGCCGCCGCCTACGGGGCGGATTCCGCCGAACTCGTCCGGTCCGCGGAACCGGTCCTGCGCGAGCTGGTCCAGCACGGCATGGTGCTTCCCGCGGAGTGGCAGGAGAACGAGCGGTGAGGGCCGTGGTGACCCGGGTGCTGCGCGCCGCCGTGCGCGTGGACGGCAGGACGGTGGGCGGTATCGACGAGCCCGGCCTGCTGGTCCTGGTGGGCGTGACCCACTCCGACACCGAGGAGCAGGCGGGCACGTTGGCCCGCAAGGTGCACGAGCTGCGCGCGCTGCGGGACGAGCGGTCCTGCGCCACGGCGGACGCGCCGCTGCTGGTGGTCAGCCAGTTCACCCTCTACGGCAGCACGCGGAAGGGACGCAGGCCCTCCTGGAGCGCCGCAGCACCTCCGGAACAGGCCGAACCGCTGGTGGAGTCGGTGGTCGAGCGGCTGCGGGAACGCGGAGCGCGGGTGGCCACGGGAAGTTTCGGTGCGCACATGGAGGTGGACAGCACCAACGACGGCCCGTTCACTCTCTTGGTCGAAACATAGTCCGGTACCCGGAAACCCTGGACGCGATTCGGATCGCTTCCGCCCGGGAAAGGGGTCGTTTCGGAACGGCCCCTTTTCCGGGCGTGCCGAGACTCCGGGATTCGTTCCGGACGGAAAACCCGCCCCGCGGCGGGATCTCGGAAAAAGACTTCCCACCCGACGGGCGGGGCGAGGTGCGTCATCGGCCCGAGCGGGGAACCTTCTCCGCGAAAAACCCTCACATCTTCTCTCCGGCCGCCGGGCTCCCCGCTGACCGGCCCCGGCCTCCGAAGGTTCCCGGAACCCGGGAGGAGGGATCTGTCGAAGAATGACGTGTTTCTCAGCGAATTCTCAGCCCACACGCCACGAGTGTGACGACGCTGACTCCTTTCGCGCGGAGAACGCGGGAACTAATCCGGCCCCAGAAGCGTTTTCCGTACAGCCAACCTCACCAAGCGCCGGTACTCGACTCCCGGCACCCGACACCGCACCCGCCGGTGCACCCGCTCGGGAGTCGACGGCGGAAGAACGACAACGGACATGCGACACGTCACGGAACGAACGTCTCGACAGACCCAGACCGGACAGCCACCCCGCCCGCCAGGACGAACCACGCCGACACGACCAACGACCCCACCGGCCACCGCCGTGACCGACGCGGTACGACCTCTTCCCTCTCCCACGAGCGTACCCGTCCTCCGCGCCCCGCGGTGTCACGTCGGTGCACCGGCTTCCGACAACCAGCCCGTCAGGGAGGTAGCTCTATGACCGCCCCGCAGACTCTCGCCCCGGACGTCGCCAACGAGGCGGACCTCGACAGCCAGGGCCCCTCTGCCGACCTGGTGCGGGTCTACCTCAATGGTATCGGCCGTACGGCACTGCTCAGCGCGCAGGACGAGGTCGACCTCGCGAAGCGTATCGAGGCCGGTGTGTTCGCCAAACACCTGCTGGACACCTCCGAGGACCTGAGCAGGCAGCGGCGTGCCGACCTCAGGGCCGTGGTCCGCGACGGCCAGGACGCGAAGAACCACCTCATGGAGGCCAACCTGCGTCTGGTGGTCAGCCTGGCCAAGCGCTACACCGGCAGGGGGATGCCGCTGCTGGACCTCATCCAGGAGGGCAACCTCGGACTGATCCGGGCGGTGGAGAAGTTCGACTACACCAAGGGCTACAAGTTCTCCACCTACGCCACCTGGTGGATCCGGCAGGCCATCACCCGGGGCATGGCCGACCAGAGCCGCACCATCCGGTTGCCCGTCCACCTGGTCGAGCAGGTCAACAAACTGGCCCGGATCAAGCGGGACCTGCACCAGAAACTGGGCAGGGAGGCCACCGAGGAGGAGATCGCCGCCGAGGCGGACATGTCCGTGGAGAAGGTGGTCGACCTCATGGACCACTCCAAGGACCCGGTCAGTCTGGACATGCCGGTCGGCTCGGAGGAGGACGCCCCGCTCGGCGACTTCATCGAGGACTCGGAGGGAGCCGACGCCGAGAACGCGGTCATCTCCGGCTTCCTCCAGGACGACCTGCGCAGGGTGCTGGACACTCTGGAGGGCCGTGAACAGCAGGTCATCCGCATGCGTTACGGCCTCGACGACGGACAGCCACGCACGCTGGACCAGATCGGCAAGGCCTTCGGGCTGTCCCGGGAGCGGGTCAGGCAGATCGAACGCGAAGTGATGGCCAAACTCCGTCAGGGCGACCGCGCGAACAAACTGCGCTCCTACGCGAGTTGAGGGGTGGGCGCGTCCGGAGTTCCAGGCGCGCCCACCGGTGGCGCCCTCACTCGTCGCGACGAGGGGGCGCCGTCCGCACGGACCGACTCAGACCGCGGACCCGAGCAGTTTGTCCCTCCACCGGTCGATCTCGGCGTCGCTCGCACCGTGCCGGATCAGCCATCCCGCGGCGCCCCCGTCCTCGGTGTCCACCGTCCGCAGGAGATGCTCGATCGCTTCGGCCGGGGCCGAGACGAGCTCCCGCACGGCGGACTCGTCCACTCCGGTGGGCATCTCGGGAGCGATCCGTAGCCTGCGCAGCACCTGGTACATGTTGCGGTCGGTGTGCACGTAGTCGGTGACGATCGCGTCACGACGCACCCCGGCCGCGCTCAGCAGTAACGCGCAGACCACCCCGGTGCGGTCCTTGCCCGCGGCACAGTGCACCAGCACCGGCCCCGGGGACTCCAGCACGATCCGGAACACCTCGAGCAGTCTCTTCGGGGCCCGCTCCACCATGCAGCCGTACAACTCGGCCAGCGTGTCCCAGGGATCCGCCCCCGACTCGTCGCGCAAACCCTCCAGAACCGGCACGTGGTGCACCGTGCTGACCCGTTCGAGCGGGTGGGGGCCGGACTTCTCCTCCTCGGTGTCCCGCAGGTCCACCACCGCCGTGGGCGGCCAGGACGTCGCCCCCTCCGGGGGACGGTCCCCGTCGTACGGGGCGTCGCCCCGGTAGAGCACTCCGGATCGCGTGGTCACACCGTCCTCGGCGGGCAACCCGCCCAGGTCGCGGAAGTTGACCAGGCAGTCCGGACCGCTGTCGCCGTGCTCGGTCATGTGCATGCGCCCCTTCGCCGTCGGCTGTCCCCGCACAGGATCGCAGTTCCGAGCACGAGCCTGAAGAGAACGGCCTCTCAGCCGGGAGCGGGCCCCGTTCCCCACCGGGGACCGTCCCCGGGGGACCGGGGCTCCCGAGAGATGGTCCCCGAACGCTGCCGGTGCGACGGAACCGACCTACTCGCCGGCAACGGTGGCCTCCCGCTGGGTGAGCACCACCTCCCGCTCCCCGAGCGGGCTGTCCAACGGAGCGGTCACCGGCGGGTAACGCAGGTCCATCGTGCACGGGCCCGCGTCCCGCGGGGTCTCCTCCACCAACTCGACCCCGACCCGCCGTTCCGTCTGCTCGGTCAACCTGGCACGGACCTCGCCGCATCCGCCCTCCTGGCCGGTGACCACGAGCACGGACCCCCCGTTCTGGGTCCACACCTCCCGGGGGTACCCCTCCGGCAACGCCGAACCGTCCACCCGCGCGGCGGGAACCTCGGTACGTTCCTTCTCCGGCACGGGCTTGGGTGCCTCGTCACCGCGCGAGGACTCCTGCGTGGCCGGCGGAGGGGGCTGTCCGCCGAAACCGACGTCGGACTGCTGTTCACCACAGGCGGTGAGAGCGAACAGCACCGCGGCCGCCCCCACCAGGATTCGTAACCGTCTCATGCCCGAAGGACGGACCACCGTCGAACGACGGTTGCGTGCCCTCCACCCGCTGGCGGGTTCACGACAGCGGAAGTCACTGCGGCCCCTGCCCGCCCACCGTGGCCGGGGAGGCTCAACGCAACCGGCGCGGCCCCGAGTCCGGCGACTCGGAGCCGCGTCCCAGAGTCATCGCCGCGCCGGCCACGTACGCCCCCGACGAAGCCGCCAGCACCGGCTCCAGCACCAGCTCCCGCACCTCCGGGAGATCCTCGCCCAGGGTCGCCACACGCAGCACGAGATCCTCCATCGCGGCCATGTCGGCCGGGGCGGCCCCGCGGTAGCCGTCGAGCATCGGCGCGGCCTTGGGAGCACGAATCAGGTCCGCCACGTCGGTGTCGGTCAGCGGCACGGCCCGATAGGCCCGGTCACCGAGAAGGTCGTTGGCCAGTCCGGCGAGCCCGAAGGACACGAGCGTCCCGAAGGAGGGGTCCTCCATGAGCCTGATGACGCACGAGGTCCCCTTCGGAGCCATCCGCTGCACGTAGACCTCGCCGCTTCCGGCCAGCTCGCACAGGTCCGTGTAGGCGGTGCGCACCACCTCGGCCGTGCCCAGGTCGAGCCGCACCCCGGCCAGGTCCGTGCGGTGCCGCAGCTGTCGACTGGCGGACTTCAGCACCACCGGGAAGCCGACCTGCTCGGCGGCGGCCACGGCGGAATCCACGTCCGAGACGAGCCGGAACGGGGAGACGGTGATCCCGTAGCACTCCAGCAGGCGCACCGTCTCGGAATCGGACAGCCTCCGGGTCGTCTCACGGTCGACCCACTGTTCCACCAGTTCCCGCGCCCGCTCGGGTTCCACTCCCTCCGGGCGGACGAACTCCCCCTGCGGCGCGGCACGCCAGTTCGCGTACCGCACGGCGCGGCCGAGCGCCAACACGGCCCGCTCCGGGGTGGGATAGGAGGGAATCGAACCGGGTCCCGGGGTCCCGTCCCCGCCGGGAACCGCGAGCTCGTCCGGAACTCCCTCCGCGGCGAGGAACGTGCTCACCACCGGTTTGCTGCCCACGGTGTCGGCCTCGTGCAACGCCTCCCGGAGCTGGCGGGCGTAGGTGGCCCCGGGGACGGCGACCGGCGGGGCGAACACCGTCACCAACGCGTCCACCTCCCCGTTCTCCGCCGCCGAACGCACGGCGGCGGCGAACTCCTCGGGCCCGGCCGAGGCCCCGACGTCCACCGGGTCGGTCACCGGACGCAGTCCCTGCTCCAACGCCGCGTCGGTGGCCAGCATCCCGAGGGCGCTCGAATTCCCGACTATCGCCACCCGGTCTCCCCGGGGCAACGGTTGGTGGGCCAGCAGCAGCGCCACGTCGAACATCTGCGCCACGGAGTCGACCCGGATCACCCCGGCCTGGTCGAACAGCGCCTGCACACTCGTCTCGTCGATGCGTACCGAGGTCGCGGCCAGTCCGGCCCGTACCGCGTTGCGCCCCGACTTGACGGCCACGATCGGTTTGCTGCGGCCCAGCCTGCGAGCGAGACGGGCGAACTTGCGGGGGTTGCCGAAGGACTCCAGGTACAGCAGCACCACGTCGGTGGTGGGATCCGTCTGCCAGTACTGCAGGAGGTCGTTGCCGGACACGTCGGCCCTGTTGCCCGCCGAGACGAAGGTGGAAAGCCCCAGCCCCCGCTCGGTCGCCGCGGCCAGGATCGCCACGCCCAGCGCGCCCGACTGGCAGAAGAACCCGGTACGTCCCCTCCCCGGCAGGCGGGGAGCCAGGCTGGCGTTCAGCCGCTGGCCCGGATCGGTGTTGACCACCCCCAGGGCGTTCGGTCCCACCACGCGCATCCCGTACACCCTGGCCGCGCGCACCATGCGTCGTTCCGCCTCCCGTCCGCTGGGTCCCACCTCGCTGAAACCGGAGCTGACGATCAGCAGCGCCTTGACCCCCTTGGCCAGGCAGGCGTCCAGCACCTCCTCCACACCGCCGGCCGGGATGGCCACCACCGCGAGGTCGATGTCGTCGGGAATGTCCAGCACCGAGGCGTGGGAACGCACCCCGCGCACGGCCCGGTGTTCCGGGTTGACCGGGTGTACCGGCACGGCGGAGTCGGCGCCGAGCAGGTTGGCCAACACCGTGTGCCCGATCTTCTCCGGGTCGGTGGAGGCGCCGATGACCGCCACCGCCCTGGGGTGCAGGAGGTTGTGCACGCTGCGCGCCTCGGCCGCCTGCTCGCGAGCCCTGGCCACGGCCAGGGACTCCTCGGTGGGGTCGAGGGGGAACTCCAGGTGGACCAGCCCCTCCTCCATCTCCCGTTTGACCCGGTACCCCGCGTCGCGGAACACACGCACCATCTGGGAGTTCTCGGCGAGCACCTCGGCCACGAACCTGCTCAGCCCACGCTCCCTGGCCGCGGCGGCGAGGTGTTCGAGCAGGATGGAACCGAGTCCCCGTCCCTGGTGACCGTCCTGCACCACGAACGCCACCTCCGCGGAGTCCCGCTCGGCGAGCCGGTCGAAACGGCCCACGGCCACGATGTCCTCCCCCAGCAACGCGACCAGGGCGACCCTGTTGACGTAGTCCACCCGGCTGAAGCGCTCGACGTCGCGCTGCGGCATACGCGGGTAGGGAGAGAAGTAGCGGTAGTACCGCGTCCGGTCGCTGAGTCTGCCGTGGAAGGCGACGAGCTGCTCGGCGTCCTCCGGGACGATCGGCCGCAGATGCACCGTTCCCCCGTCGGAGAGGACCACATCGGCCTCCCAGTGCCGCGGGTAGGCGCCGGCGCCCTCCGTGTCGTCCTCCCGTCGTCCTCCCGGAACGTCTCCCATGGCGGACCTCCCAGCCTCCTGTGTTCACCGCACCCGTTCACGCCGGGCCACGCGGGCCGGACGTGCCGACGAAAAGCTCCCGCCCACGGGTCACCGCCCGAGGCCGCCCGGCGGGTCGCCCCGGAAGGTCACCTCAGTCCCTGCCGTCGGCGGGATCCAACCCGTGCAACGGGAAAACGGAGTGACGGGTGTCGCGCACGGCCGTGTCGACCCGGTGTTCGTTCACCCCGTCCCACGGGGTGAACGCCGGATCCACCCCGTCGGTCAGCGTGCTCGGCAGCGCCCTGTTCCCCGCCACCTCACTGGCGTGGGCGGTCCACTCTGCGGGGATGTTGCCCGAGGGCGCGAGATCCCGGTCCAGGGCGAGGGCCAGCAGGTGCGTCCAGGACCGAGGGACCACCCGGTACAGGGCGTAGCCGCCCCCACCGAGCACCAGCCACCTGCCCCCCGCGTACCGCTCGGCCAGATCCCTCAGCATCCCGTAGGCGGCACGTTGACCGTCCACCGACAGCGACAGCTCGGCCAGCGGGTCCTCCCGGTGGGTGTCCGCGCCGCACTGGGTGACCAGCACCTGGGGGGCGCACGACTCCAGTACCGAAGGAACCACGGCCCGGAAGGCGCGCAGCCATCCCGCGTCGTCCGTGCCGGGAGGAAGAGCCACGTTCACCGCGCTCCCCTCGGCGGGACCCGCCCCGACCTCGGTGGGGAAGCCGGTGCCGGGCCAGAGGGTGACCGGGTGCTGGTGCAGCGAGATCGTCGTCACCCGGGGGTCGTCGTAGAAGGCGGCCTGGACCCCGTCCCCGTGGTGCACGTCGATGTCCAGATAGGCGATCCGCTCCACCCCGTTGGCCAGCATCCAGGAGATGGCCACCGCGCAGTCGTTGTACACGCAGAAACCGGCCGCGTGGTCGGCCATCGCGTGGTGCAGCCCGCCCGCGAGGTTGACGGCCCGCTTCGCCCTGCCGGACACGATCCGTTCGGCCGCCGCGATCGAACCACCGGCCACCAAGGCGGAGGACTCGTGCATCCGGTCGAAGACCGGATTGTCCGCGCTGCCGAGTCCGTGGCGCACCTCCGCCGGGTCCGTGTGGGGAGCGGCCCGCACCGCCGCGATGTAGTCGCGGGTGTGCACCCGTTCGAGATCCCCGTCGGAGGCTTTCTCGGGCGAGCGGAGTTCGATCCCGTCCAGCACCCCCAGCGAGCGCGCCAACCGCATGGTCAGGTCCAGCCGGACAGGATGCAGCGGATGGTTGCCGCCCAGGTCGTAGGACAGCAGTGAGTCGTCCCAGATAACGGCGCACTCGTTGCTCATGGTTGGGCACGCTACCCGGCCGGCCCCGCTCGACACAGTGTTTCCGGCTGCTCAGCCGGGATCGGCTCCGGTCGCCGCGGGCCGGTCCGGGTCGTTCGACCACTCCGACCAGGAACCCGGGTACAGCGCGGCCGGGGCCTCGGGGGAGGTCAGACCGGCGTGTTCGAGCGCCAGCACCACGGAACAGGCGTTGACGCCGGAGCCGCAGTAGGCACCCACCGGCCGCGCTTCGGAAACACCCAGTCGCGTGAAGCGCGTCGCCAGTTCCTCCGGGCGGAGCCATCTGCCGTCGGCGGCGACGTGCTCGGCGGCCGGGGCGTTGAGGGCTCCCGGAACATGGCCGGCCCGGGGGTCCACCGGTTCGCTCTCGCCGCGGTACCGCTGCTCCGCCCGGGCGTCCAGCAACACCCCCTCGCGGGCCAGGCGCCGGGCCCGGTCCGCGTCGAGGGTGGGCATCCTCCCGGGGCGGACCACGATGTTCCCCTCGGCGGGACGCGGAGTCCGCGTCGTGGTGGGACGTCCCTCCTCCGTCCAGGCGGCGAACCCACCGTCCAGCAGGAACACCTCCCGGTGTCCGGACCAGCGCAGCAGCCACCAGGCACGCGCCGCCACCGAGCCGTCGCCGGCGTCGTAGACCACCACGCTGCGGTCGGAGTCCACCCCGGCGGCCCGCAGGACCTCCTGGAGTCCGGCCGGATCGGGAAGCGGGTGTCGGCCCCGTTCGTCCGGAGCCGAAGCCAGTTCGGAGTCCAGGTCCACGAACACCGCCCCGGGAAGGTGGCCCCGTTCGTACTCCTCCCTTCCCGGGGGGCCCAGCAGGTTCCAGCGCACGTCCAGCAGCGTGGGCGGTCGTTCCTCCTCGAGGAACCCGGCCAGCTCGGACGTCGTGATCAGTGGGGTCATCGTCCTCTCCGATCGTGCGGGACGGATCTCACGGCCGGGTACCGGAATGCGCGCTCCCCCGCCTCCCGTTGCCGACCGGGACGACCACACGGCGGCGCGTGCGAGCCCCGACCGGGCAGCCGTCGCTGTCGTCTGTTCCGGCTAACATTGATGGTGGACCGAATGGGGAGCTGGCGTGAACGATCTCATCGATACCACCGAGATGTACCTCAAGACCATCTACGAGCTTGAGGAAGAAGGACTCGTGCCGCTCCGGGCCCGCATCGCGGAGCGGCTGGAACAGAGCGGACCGACCGTCAGCCAGACGGTGGCGCGCATGGAACGGGACGGGCTGTTGTCGGTCGCCGAGGACCGGCACCTGGAACTGACCAAGGCGGGACGGGCACGCGCCATCGGGGTCATGCGCAAGCACCGGCTGGCCGAGCGACTGCTCGTCGACGTCATCGGCCTCGAATGGGAACACGTACACAGCGAGGCGTGTCGCTGGGAGCACGTGATGAGCGAGGCGGTGGAGCACAAGCTCATCAACCTGCTCGGCAGCCCGAGCACCTCGCCCTACGGGAATCCCATCCCCGGACTCGACGACCTCGGGGTCGGAGAGTCCGCGCCGCTGGTGGACACCGAACTACAACGTGTGGACGAGATCGCCCGCAACGGTGGGGGACGCGCTCTCGTGTGCCGGATCGCCGAGCACGTGCAGCTGGATCCGGAACTGATGAACGCGTTGAAGTCGGTGGAGGTCGTCCCCGGCAAGGACGTGGAGATCCTCTCCGTGGTGGGCAGCAACAAGCCCATCGACGTCCGCGGCGCGGGCGGGACCACGCAACTTCCCCCGGCCACCGCACACGCGGTGTTGGTGCGCCCGCGGTGAGCTCGCCGGGGGAGAACGCCGCGGCCTTGTTCGCGGCGGAGCACGGGACGCCTCCCGAGGGTGTGTGGTCGGCTCCCGGTCGGGTCAACCTGATCGGTGAACACACCGACTACAACGCGGGCTGCGTCCTCCCGTTCGCCCTGCCCTACCGCACCGCCGTGGCGGGACGACGCAGGAGTGACGGGCTGCTCTCGGTGACCAGCCGGGGTTCGGACGGAACGCCCCACCGTGCGGGGAGCTTCCCGATCTCCGAGCTCGTCCCCGGAGAACCGGCCGGATGGGCCGGTTATCCGGCCGGGGTCGCCTGGGTGCTCCGGCAGGAGGGGTTCGAACCGCCCGGGGCGGACCTGGTCGTGTCCGGGGACGTGCCGAACGGGGCCGGACTCTCCTCCTCCGCCGCGTTGGAGTGCGCGACGGCGCTGGCGCTGCTGGACACCGTGGACCGTCCCGTGGACGGGACCTCGGCGCCGCCGTTGGAGGAGGTGGCGCGCTGGACCTGTCGTGCCGAGAACGAGTTCGTGGGTGCCCCCACCGGCCTGCTCGACCAGACCGCCTCGCTGCGCTGCGAAGCGGCCCACGCCCTGTTCCACGACGTCCGATCCGGGCGGAGCCGACAGGTTCCCTTCGACACGAGCGCCGCCGGGCTGGAGGTCCTGGTCGTCGACACCCGGGTGCGGCACTCGCACAGCGAGTCCGGTTACGGGGACCGCAGGCGGGGATGCGAGCGGGCGGCCGAGCTGCTCGGTGTGTCCGCGTTGCGTGAGGTGGGCGCCGACGATCTGGACGACGCCCTGGGAGGACTTCCCGAGTCGCTGCGTCCGCTGGTGCGCCATGTGGTCACCGAGAACGACAGGGTGTGGGCGACCCTGGACCGCCTGCTTCACGGCGCGTGGAAGGAGGTCGGCGCCCTGCTGACCGCCTCGCACCGCAGCCTTCGGGACGACTACCGGGTTTCCTGTCCGGAACTCGACCTCGCGGTCGACGTCGCTCTCCGCGAGGGCGCGCTGGGGGCCCGCATGACCGGGGGTGGTTTCGGCGGTTCGGCCATAGCGTTGGTTCCCGTCGCGGAACGTCCCCGGATCGAGCGGGCCCTGTTCGAGGAGTTCGAACGCCGGGGTCGGAGCGTGCCGCGCCTGTTCTCCGCCGTTCCCTCGGCGGGGGCCGGTCGGGAACGCCCGTAGCTCTCCGGGACTCTCCGGCGGTCCCGGGGGACTCCACCGGGGCCGATAGGTTGGCGGGGACCGTTCGGCACGTCCGGCTCGGAACCTCAGCGGGCCGGAGGTCGCCGGGACGAGTGAGGAGACCCCGGAGAGGAGAACACGGTGAAGCTGCTGGTTACCGGAGGAGCCGGGTACGTGGGAAGTGTCTGCGCCGCCCGGCTCCGCGAGTCCGGTCACGAGGTCGTGGTGCTGGACGACCTGTCCACCGGCCACGCCGACGCCGTCCCCGAGGGCTGTCGCCTGATAACCGGGGACGTGGCCGAGCGGGCCGGGGAGGTGCTGGCCGAGGGGTTCGACGGGGTGCTGCACTTCGCCGCCAAGTCCCTGGTGGCCGAGTCGATGCGGGAACCGGCGCTGTACTGGGAGGGCAACGTGGTCACCACGTTGCGTCTGCTCGACGCGATGCGGGAACACGGTGTTCGCCGGATCGTGTTCTCCTCCACCGCCGCCGTGTACGGGCAACCCGACTCGGTTCCCATCACCGAGGACGCTCCCACCCGCCCGACCAACACCTACGGAGCCACCAAACTGGCCATCGACCAGGCCATCGGGTCCTACGCCTCCGCCTACGGGATGGCCGCGACGAGCCTGCGCTACTTCAACGTGGCCGGGGCCCACGGCGGCCTCGGGGAGCGGCACGCCGTGGAGACCCATCTCATTCCGATCGTGCTCGACGTCGCCCTCGGCCTGCGGGAGCGCGTGCACATCGCGGGGGACGACTGGCCCACCCCCGACGGCACCTGCGTGCGGGACTACATCCACGTGCGAGATCTCGCGGAGGCGCATCTGCTGGCCCTGGAGAACTCCGTTCCGGGTGAGCACCGGATCTACAACCTGGGCAACGGCACCGGCTTCTCCGTCCGTCAGGTGGTCGAGGCCTGCCGGTCCGTCACGGGTGAGCCGATCCCCGCGGAGACGGCCGAACGCAGGCCCGGGGACCCGGCCACGCTGGTGGCTTCCAGCGAGCGCGCCCACGAGGAGCTCGGATGGCGTCCGCGGCGGTGCGAGATCGAGGAGATCGTGCGCGACGCCTGGGACTTCGCGCGTGGCCGCCGCGAACAAGAGGTCTGATCCGCCACCGGCAGCGGGGTCACCGCTGGTGGTCAGCACTCCTCGTGGTCGATCATCATCCGTGCGTCGGCCGCCGTGTCCCGGACGATCTCCGACAGCGTGTCCGGCCCCATCCCGGCGTCGAGGGCCCGCCGCAGCAGTTCGCCGAGCCGGTGGGCCGGTCGGGTGCGCTCGGCCCGTTCCAACGCGACGTTGGCCAGGGCCCCGTCCCCGCGCAGATAGGCGGAGAAGGCCAGCAGCACCGCCACGTCGGCGACCTCGGGCTCGGGGGCCTTGCGCACCAGGGTGAACCAGAGCTGCTCGGCCGCCCGCGCCCTGGAGGTCAGGGCCGTGCCCATCGCCAGGTCCCGGACACGGTAGTCGGACAGCGCCACCAGCACCCGCAGCAGGTCCTCCTCGGTGAGCGGTTCCCCGTGTTCCGTGCGTCGGATCGCGGCGAACACCGCCTCCACGTCGGCCACGCACATGTCGGCGAGGCCACGGTGGGGATCGGCCTCGTCCTGGAGCAGGTTCAGTCGCGCCGACCAGCGGGCCAGGGTCTCCGGGGACTCGGGGGCTATCGAGGCGGCGAGTTCCTCCCGGTTCGGGAAGGTCACCGCGCCGGAGACGGTCAGCAGCGCCGCCACCGGCGAGCTCCCCGGATCCGGGACGGTTCCGCCGCTTCCGTCCGTGTAGCGGTGCCACACCCCACCGGCGCGCACCTCCGGTGTCCACAGGGCCTGGACGAGTCGGATCCCCTCCTCCTCCAACGCCGCGCGGAAGGCCTCGACCAGCTCCCGTCGGGGAAGAGCCCGGTCGTCCCCGTCTTCCGGGCTCGTCGGGACCGGGGGGATGTGCTCCTGCGGAGAGGCTCCTCCCACGACGGTCACCACCGCCGCGGTGGGGGCGTCCCGCGCCACCGGCCCCCGCACCAGCGCGGTGGCCACCTCGGAGCTTCGCCGCGTCGAGGGCAGGTCGATCCGGGCGGTCATTCCCACCCGAGTGGCCTCCGTCGTGCCGTGCAGGGTGGTCACCACCACGGACTCGGAGGGGTAGAAGCCGATCAGGTGGGGAATCGCTGCCACGAACTCGGCCGGGTCGGACAGTCGGACCGTGTGTTGTCTCGCGGAAGAACTCATACTCGCCGTATCGGTGCGGTGGCTCCGCCGCGGACATCGGCGATCGAGGTGGTGGTGGACAGCTCGGGACCACGTGGAGAACTCGGCGGTCCCGCCCGTGCCCGGGGTGCGCGGAACCCCGGGCACGGGCGGGCGGTTTCCTACCGGAACACCCCTCGTCCGGCCACGGCGGGAACCACCAACCGGCTCCGCGCCAGGTCGAGGTTCAGCTCGGTGCCCGCGGTGGGGCGCAGGGTGTAGTCGTGATCACTGGAGAGCACGACCAGTCCGAGCTCGTGCCCCCTCGGAAGCACGTGGTCGTCCGGCATCATCTCCACGGTGATCCGGTAGCGCTCGCCCGGTTCGACCGGGACCGTACGCTGCCGGGACCCACGGTTCTGCGGATCGGTCCACCCACGGGTGATCGGTTCGACCGAACCGTCGGGGGCACGGTCGACCAGCATCGCGGTCACGTTGGCCGCCGGGCTGTCGAAGGACAGGGCCAGCCGGGCCCGTACCGTTCCGCTGATCCGCACCGGCCTGGGGACCCCGTCGGTGAAGTAGGACAGCCGGTGGGGGGAACGCCGTGCACGTGCCAGCTCCTCGGCTTTCCTGCTGGGGTCGTCACGCAGGCTCTCCACCACTCCCCGGGGAACCGGCCCGGTGGGAGTCAGACCACCCCGTTCCCGTCCGCCCGGTGTGGGGGTCAGGCGTGTCTTCCTGGCACCGGGAGCCGGCCACTGCCGTTCCCGGTGCCAGCTGCCGTCGGCACGCTGGATCGTCACCGGCGGCTCGGTGGTGACCCCGTTGTCCACCCCGTGCAGGTAGTGGGTGAACCACCGGTTCAACGTCCGCAGCCACTGCCGCCCACGAATGTCGATCGGGTCGCGGTGCCCCTGCTGGTGCCACCAGATCCGGTGCTGCACGCCCTGCTCCCGCAGGGCGCGGTACCACTGCGCCGCCTGCTTCGTCTTGACGTTCCAGTCGTCGAGCCCGTGCACCGACAGCACCGAGGCCCGGACCCCGTCCACGTCGTCGAGGTAGTCGCGTTCCTCCCAGAACGCGTTGTAGTCCCCGGTCAGCCGGTCCTGTTCCCGCCGGAGGCGCTCCAGCGCCCGCTCGCAGTCCCGGCCGTTGGTGTGCACGTACTCCGCCAGGACGTCGGTGTCCTCACCCTGGTAGCCGCCCGGTGCGACCACGGCACCGTCCGCCCGGTAGTAGTCGTACCAGCTGGAGATGGCCCCGATGGGCACGATCGTCTCCAGGCCCTCCACGCCCGTGGTGGCCACGGCGTTCGGCAGTGTGCCGTTGTAGGAGACCCCCATCATCGCGACCCGACCCGTGGACCAGTCCGCACGGACCGGCCCGCCGTCCACGTCGTGCCCCGGGGCCCGGCCGTTCAGCCAGTCGACCACGGACTTGGCCCCGAGGGTCTCGTTGCGCCCACCCGAGGTGGGGCACCCCTCCGAGGATCCACTGCCCAACGACTCGGCATAGACGACGGCGTATCCCCTCGCCAGCAGGAAACGCTGGTACGCCCAGTCGATCGCGGCCTCCGAGGACCGCGGGGAGCTCCGCCCGCCGCCCCACGCACGGGCGTCGATCCCGTCGGGCACGTACAGCTCCCGGTCCACGTCGTGGTTGGTGACCGGGTTGCCGCCGGCGAAGTAGGGGCTGGCCCGGTAGACGACGGGAACACGCATCCCCCGTTCCGTCTCTCCGGGACGAACCACCTGGACGTGCACCCTGTCGTCACGGCCGTCGTGGTCGCTGTCCACGTCGGCCGTCACGAACAGGTCCTCACGCACCGCTTCGGACGGGTCGAACACCGGCTGTGCGGCCCCGTCCTCGATCACGGGCGCGGGCGGTTCCGGTTCGGCACCGGCCGGGGGAACACCGAGCAGCGGCAGGGCGATCACGGCGGAGAGAAGAGCGGTTCGCGCTCGCCACATGAAGACTCCTGATCGGATGTTGACGGACGATCAGCAGCCTGCCAGTCGGCACACCCGTGTCAACGACACCGCGCGGCGGCTTTCGGACACGGCGTGTTCGAAAACCCGCCGGGGACGGTCACGGCCCGACGCGACGACGGGGAGAGACCGAAAAACGGGGGCCGGCCGTGCCGACCCCCGTTCCTCCGGGCACCCGTGCGCGGCTCCGCCGCACACGGCGCCGAAGCCGCGCCTCAGCTGCAGCCCGAGGTCGCTCCGCAGCCCTCGCAGAGGTAGCACGAACCGGAGGGACGCATCTTGGTGCCGCAGGTCATGCACAGCGGCGCGTCGGCCGCCTTGCCCAGTTTCAGCTCCAGCAGCTCGGTGGAACTTCCCGCCTCGGTGTCGTCGCCGGGATGCTGCACCACGGGCCTGGGCTGCGCGGAGTGCTCGACCGACTCACGCATCGAGTCCAGCTCGTTCTGCTCCTGGCTCACGTCGGCACCGTTGACCTGCTCGGTACGTTCGGCTGCGGTGAAGATCCCCAGCTGGGCCCGCTTCTCGTAGGGCAGGTGGTCCAGCGCGAGCCTGCGGAACAGGTAGTCCAGCACGCTGCTGGCCATGCGCACGTCGGGGTCGTCGGTCATGCCGGCGGGCTCGAAGCGCACGTTCTGGAACTTGGAGACGTAGAACTCCAACGGAATGCCGTACTGCAGACCGACCGAGATGGACATGGAGAAGGCGTCCATCACACCGGCCAGTGTGGAGCCCTGCTTGCCGAGCTTGATGAAGATCTCGCCGAGCCCGTCGTCCGGGTAGGAGCCCGCGTGCAGGTAGCCCTCGGCGCCACCGACGGTGAACGAGATCGTCTGGCTCGGACGCTTCTTGGGCAGCCGCTTGCGGACCGGGCGGTACTCGATCTCCTTGCCGGCCTGCTGCTCACCCCGTTCCTTGTCGCCGTTGCCCGCCGACAGCGGCTGGCCGACCTTGCAGTTGTCCCGGTAGATGGCCAGTGCCTTGAGGCCGAGGCGCCATCCCTCGAAGTAGATCTCCTGGACGTCCTCGACCGTGGCGTGCTCGGGCATGTTCACGGTCTTGGAGATCGACCCGGACAGGAAGGGCTGCACAGCGGCCATCATGCGCACGTGCCCCATCGGGGCGATCGAGCGCTCGCCCATGGCGCAGTCGAACACCTCGTAGTGCTCCGGCCGCAGGCCGGGGGCGTCCACCACGTGACCGTGCTCGGCGATGTACTCGATGATGGCCTCGGCCTGCTCGTCCGGATACCCCAGTGCCCGCAGCGCGCGGGGCACCGTGCGGTTGACGATCTGCATCGAGCCGCCACCGACCAGCTTCTTGAACTTGACCAGTGCCAGGTCCGGTTCCACGCCGGTGGTGTCGCAGTCCATCATCAGACCGATGGTGCCGGTGGGGGCCAGCACCGAGGCCTGGGCGTTGCGCCAGCCGTGCCGCGCACCGATCTCCAGCCCCTCCTGCCACACCTGGGTGGCCAGATCGTGGATGTCGGTGTCGTTGCGGTGGTAGGTGCGCACCAGGTCGTTGGCGGCCGCGTGCTTGCGCATCACGCGCTGGTGGGACTCGGCGTTGCGCGCGTAGCCCGCGTAGGGTCCCACGGCCCCGGCCAACTCGGCCGAACGCTTGTAGGCGGCCCCGGTCATCAGCGAGGTGATCGAGGCGGCCAGTGCGCGTCCGCCGTCGGAGTCGTAGGCGTGGCCGGTGGCCATCAGCAGCGCACCGAGATTGGCGTAGCCGATTCCGAGCTGGCGGAAGTCCCGCGTGGTGCGTCCGATCGCCTCGGTCGGGAAGTCGGCGAAGCAGATCGAGATGTCCATCGCGGTGATCACGATCTCGACGGTGCGCCGGAACAGGTCCGCGTCGAAGGTCAGGTCCTCGCGCAGGAACTTCATCAGGTTCAGCGAGGCGAGGTTGCAGCTGGAGTTGTCCAGGTGCAGGTACTCCGAGCACGGGTTCGAGGCGGTGATCCTGCCGGACTCCGGACTGGTGTGCCAGTCGTTGATGGTGTCGTCGTACTGGATGCCCGGGTCGGCGCACTCCCAGGCCGCCCTGGCCATCCTGTTGAACACGTCCCTGGCCCGGACGGTGTCGGTGACCGAGCCGTCGGTCCGCGCCCGCAGGGAGAACTGCCCGTCGCTCTCCACCGCGCGCATGAACTCGTCGCTGACGCGCACCGAGTTGTTCGCGTTCTGGTACTGCACCGAGACCATGTCGGAGCCACCGAGGTCCACGTCGAACCCGGCGTCGCGCAGCGCGCGGATCTTGTGTTCCTCCCGGGCCTTGGTCTCGATGAACTCCTCGACGTCGGGGTGGTCGACGTCGAGCACGACCATCTTGGCCGCCCGGCGGGTGGCCCCTCCGGACTTGATGGTGCCGGCCGAGGCGTCGGCCCCGCGCATGAACGAGACCGGTCCCGACGCGGTTCCGCCGGAGGACAGCAGTTCCTTGGAGGAGCGGATGCGGGAGAGGTTCAGGCCCGCCCCGGAGCCGCCCTTGAAGATCAGCCCCTCTTCCTTGTACCAGTCGAGGATCGACTCCATGGTGTCGTCGACCGAGAGGATGAAGCAGGCCGACACCTGCTGTTTGGAGCTGGTGCCCACGTTGAACCACACCGGCGAGTTGAAGCTGAACACCTGGTGCAGCAGCATGTAGGTCAGCTCGTGCTCGAAGATCTCCGCGTCCGTCTCGGAGGCGAAGTAGCCGTGTTCGACCCCGGAGCGGACGTAGGTCCTGACCACCCGGTCGATGAGCTGCCGCAGACTGTTCTCGCGCTCGGGGGTTCCGAGCGCACCCCGGAAGTACTTGCTGGTGACGATGTTGACCGCGTTCACCGACCAGAAGTCCGGGAACTCGACGTCACGCTGCTCGAAGTTCACCGAGCCGTCACGCCAGTTGGTCATCACGACGTCACGACGCTCCCAGTTCACCTCGTCGTAGGGGTGCACTCCCTCGGTCGTGTAAACACGCTCGACCCGGATCCCCTCCGTACGGGCTCCTGCCTCCGACTCCCCTGCGGAGGCCGGACTACCGACGGTCTCTGTCATGGCGTGACTCTCTCCCTCGTCGCTCGCTCTCCTGGTGCCACCGTCCGGGCTCCCCGTCCGGCTCGGTCGCGTCTTCCGCTGCTCGGGCCCGCCCCCCTGGTGGACCGCCCTCTTGCGTTTCGCCGCCCTGTTCCGGCGGCGTGCCGCACCCCGTCCCGGTTTAGGCATTCGTGCTCGCTTGGTTCTCCGCTCCGGAGGTGTCCCCCGTATCGACCCGTTCCGCCCCGGCGTTGCCGGCGGTGGACGTGACCTCATCAGGGCTGCCGCCGCGCAGGTCGGCGATCTCCCGCTCGAAGTCCTCCACGGAGGTGAACGAGCGGTACACGCTCGCGAAGCGCAGGTAGGCGACCTCGTCGAGGTCCCGGAGGGGTCCCAGGATCGCCAACCCCACCTCGTGACTCGGCACTTCGGGCATTCCCAGGGAGCGGATCGTCTCCTCCACCCGGTGCGCGAGCTGTTGCAGGGCGTCCTCCTGGACCGGACGTCCCTGGCAGGCACGACGCACCCCCCGTACGACCTTGTCGCGGCTGAAGGGTTCGGTCACCCCCGAACGCTTCACCACGGTGAGTACCAGTTCCTCCACCGTGGTGAACCTGCGACCGCACGCCGCGCAGGAACGCCTGCGACGAATGGACTGCCCCTCCTCGACCTCGCGCGAGTCGACGACGCGGGAGTCGTCACCCCGGCAGAACGGACATCGCAACGCGAGTCATCCTCTCGACACAATCGGTCAACCACCGATGCGCATCACGCAACACTGATGCCGGCCGGACAGTCGGCACGATGTGACCCGAATAACCACCCTGTGGGCAGTATACCCAAGCCGTTGATTAATTACATCAATGAAACTACTAGATGTTGTGGTCGACTGTATCCCCCGGCCCCATCCTAAGCAAATCGGGGTCCGGCGTTCCGACGACTCGCCGAACAACCGGCACGCGAGGGGCCAACCGCCGACAACGACGCGACGACCGCCCGAGGCACACACGGCACACCGGTTGTCCGACACACACGGAACAGGCGAGAGGGACGACCCGAGATCACACGGGAGTCCCCTCCGGCGGCTCCCGCCACCCACCCGGCGGAACACACGGGAGGGGGATCGGAGCACGCTGGAGACCCCCGAAAAATACCGCGCCCACCGCCGCAGGCGGCGAGGCGTCCCCCACCGCGAAGAACACGGAAAACCCGAGGTCAGCAGCACTGTCAACGACCGTTCGCAGCGGCCCTGTCCCACGCCCGTGTCGGGGAGCACCCGCTGGGACGAGCGAGAGGTCCCGCACTCCGCGAGACCGACCGCGGGACAGCGCGGGGATCCCCGGCACGCTCCGGGGGCGTCGAACTGGTGTTTGATCTCCTCCCCCGGGCCGTCTACCGTGGAAACCGGTCAGCGCTCGCGCACAGTGGTGGACAGGAGGTTCCGACGGTGAACCACGCGCCCGATCCCTCCGCGTCCGGCACTTCCGAGGTGGAACACTCCGGAACGGAGCCCTCCGACGGAACCGAGCTCACCTCCCGGCAGCGCCGCGTACTCGACACGGTCCGCGACTGGATGCACGAGCACGGATACCCACCGAGCGTGCGGGAGATCGGCGAGGCCGTGGGACTGACCTCCACCTCCTCGGTGGCCTACCAGCTGCGCGCCCTCGAACGCCGGGGGTATCTGCGCCGCGACCCGCACCGCCCGCGCACGGTCGGTGTCCTGACCACCTTGGACGAGACAGTCTCCCCGAGGGGGCCGGAACCTCCCTCCCCGAAGGAGCCCGCCCGTGTCCCCCTCCTCGGACGCATCGCGGCGGGTGGGCCGGTCCTCGCGGAACAGTCCGTGGAGGACGTCCTCCCGCTCCCCCGGGAGCTCGTGGGCGAGGGGCCGCTCTTCCTGCTGAGCGTGGTCGGGGACTCCATGACCGGCCTGGCCATCACCGACGGTGACTGGGTGGCCGTCCGCCAACAACCGGACGCGGAGAACGGCGACGTGGTCGCCGCGATGATCGAGGGGGAAGCCACGGTCAAAACCCTCAAACGCACCGAGGAGCACGTCTGGCTGCTGCCCCACAACGACAGCTACGAACCCATCCTCGGCGACGAGGCCACCATCCTGGGCAAAGTGGTGGCGGTGCTGCGCAGACTCTGAGAACGCCGGAGGCGGAAGCCGGTGGCCTCAGCGGCGACGCCGCGAGGCCGCCGAGAGCACACCCAGCACGACGAGGAGCACCCCCACCGCCAGGGCGGCCCTGCCGGGAAGGAGCTCCCCCGCTCGTCCACCGTCTTCGGCGGAGCTGCCTGAACCGTGGGGAGCCCGCGCCCCCTCCATCCCGGAGTCCCGCGTCCGCCCGTCGGCGAGACCGAGGGCGTTCGGGACGACGTTCACCGGCCCGAGCCGCTCCGAGGCCGACAACAGATCACCTCCCGGTGTGAACGCGACCGCCTCCCCCTGGGGTTCTCCCGGCAGCGGGATCCGCAGAGGATCACGGGCGAGGGTCTCCGCAACACCACCGGAAACCGGGTACAGGTACACCTCCGTGTAGGTGCGAACCGCCAGGACCTCGTGTTCGGCGCTCGTCGCCGCCCCGGTGACCGCCACAGAACCGAAGGCACTCGGCACCGGGCCGCCCGGGGTGTCCGTCGGTTCCAACCGCAGCGTCGTCACACGTTCCAGCTCCACCGGGCGCCGTTCGTCGAGTTCCCCCACGGGCCTGTAGACCCCGGCCGTGCCGAAAGGGTTCTTGGTCACCACGTGGGGAACGCCGTCCCGTCCGAGCAGCAACGCCTCCGCGTCGTGCGGACCGTCGGGGTAACGCATCCGGTAGAGCCGAGCCGGTCCACCCTCCGGGGAGACCACGTGCACGGCGATCGTGTCCCGACGTCTGCTGTTGTCCCCCGTGTCGGCGACCCACAGCCTGCCGTCCGGGGAGCGGGCCAGGTCCTCCACGTCGTAGGGGTCCACGTTCCAGTGGTACGAGTCCACGACCGAGCAGTCCCGAGGACTCATCTCGTAGACCCGCAACCGGCTGCCCCCGTCCGGCACGGCGTACCAGCCGTCCGGCCCCGCGACCAGGCCGGACAACTCGCTCAGTCGCTCGTCCCGGGGTGTGCAGTGCACCCTGGTGGGCACGGCTTCGGCGGCCGGCACCTCCCCGGAACGGGCGATTCCCCGCCCGCTTGCGGCGAGGACCGAGGTCGTGACAACCAGGAGCACGAGGGCGACCCGTCCCACGGGGACGCGCTCACCCCGTCGTCGCGAACGGTTCGAGGGCGTTCGCCAGCTCGGTGCGCACCTTGGCACGCAGCCTGGTGCCCTCGGCGGTGTGCTCCCGCTCCATCAGCTCCCCCTCGGTGTGCACCCGGGAGACGAGTTCGCCTCGCGTGTAGGGCACCAGGGCGTCCACGTACACCTCCGGCCGGGGCAGCCACTCCGCGATCGCGGCGTGCAGCTCGTCGAGTCCGGCACCGGAACGTGCCGAGACGAACAGCGCCTCGGGAAGCAGACCTCGCAGCTGGGCGAACTTGGTGGCGTCCAGGGCGTCCGCCTTGTTCACCACCACGATCTCCGGAGGTCCCGCCGAGTCCTGCTCGGCACCGATCTCGGAGAGGACCTGCCGCACGGCACTCACCTGCTCGTGCGGGGCCGCGTCCGCCCCGTCCACGACGTGCAGCAGCAGATCGGCTCTGGTGACCTCCTCGATGGTGGAGCGGAAGGCCTCGACGAGCTGGTGGGGCAGGTGACGCACGAAGCCGACCGTGTCACTGAGCGTGTAGGGTCTGCCGTCCACGGTCCGCGCCTGCCGGGTGGCCGGATCCAACGTCGCGAACAGCGAGTCCTCCACCAGCAGACCGTTACCGGTCAGGGCGTTGAGCAGACTCGACTTGCCCGCGTTGGTGTAGCCGGCGATGGCCACCGAGGGCACCGAGTTCGCCACGCGCCGGGAACGCTTGGTCTCGCGGATCGTGCTCATCGCCGCGAGTTCCTTGCGGAGCTTGCTGATCCGCTTGTGGATCCGCCTGCGGTCGGTCTCCATCTTGGTCTCACCGGGACCACGGGTACCGACACCGCCGTTACCACCACCGGCACGCCCACCGGCCTGCCGGGACATCTTGTCACCCCAGCCACGCAGTCGCGGCAGGTAGTACTGCAACTGGGCCAGCTCGACCTGGGCCTTGCCCTCCTTGGAGTTGGCGTGCTGGGCGAAGATGTCCAGGATCAGCGCCGTGCGGTCCACGACCTTGAGCTTGAGCTTCTCCTCCAGCTGTCTCAGCTGTCCCGGGGCCAACTCGCCGTCGCAGATCACCGTGTCCGCACCGGCTGCCAGGGCTATGTCGCGAAGTTCGCGTACCTTGCCCGCTCCCACGTACGTGGCGGGGTCGGGGCGGTTCCTGCGCTGGACCACCCCGTCCAGCACCTCGGAACCGGCGGTTTCGGCCAGCCGGGCCAGCTCCCCCAGCGAGGCCTCGGCCTGTTCCGAAGTCCCCTCGGTCCACACCCCGACGAGCACGACCCGTTCCAGCCGCAGGCGTCGGTACTCGACCTCGGTGATGTCGGAAAGCTCGGTGGACAGCCCGGAGACCCGCCGCAGCGAGGCACGTTCGGCCCGTTCCAGCTCGCCGACCGAGAGTTCGTCCCCCTCCGGTACGTGCCCGGCCGTGCCGTTCACGCGCCCGTCGACGTTGTCCGTGTCGGTTCCCCGCTCCGGGCCACCCCCGAAGCGCTCCTCGGTGAAATAACGGTTTGTCAAGTAATCCTTACTCAGCTGCTCGTGGCTCGTTCGAACACGGTCCGCCGTTCCCCTCCCACACGGGGAGGTCGGAAACGACCCAACCACCATGTATTATGGCACGTTCGTCCACCGCTTTTCAGCGATCGACCCCCGAAACGGTCAACGGGGTCCCCTCGGGACAGCTCCACCACGCGGCGTCCAGCCGCCCGTGCGCAACCAGCTCGGCGGGTCCGGTGAGCGTGCTCGTCTCGGGGGTGACCTCGACCTCGACGACACCCCCGGGCACCAGCACGATCCGGGAGCCGCGCTCCTCCCCGGCGGCGCGCACCACGGCGGCCGTAGCCGCCACGGTTCCGGTGCCGCAGGAACGGGTCTCACCCACTCCGCGTTCGTAGACCCGCATCCTGATCCGTTCCCCGTCGAGCGGTTCGACCAGCTCGATGTTCACCCCCTGGGGGAAGAGCTCGGGGTCGTAGCCCGGACGCACCGACAGGTCGAGCTCGGAGACCTCCCCGGTCAGACACACCAGATGCGGGTTTCCCAGGTCCACCGACAGCGCCGACATGGCGTAGCCGTCGACGGTCACGCTGGAGTGCCCGCGAACGACGGCGGCCCCCATGTCCACCGTCACCCGTCCCTGCGGGCCCACTCCCACGGTGCGCGCGCCCGCCCTGGTGCCGACCACGAACTCACCGGCGGAAACCAGTCCCGCCTCGACGAGGTATCGCGCGAACACCCGCACACCGTTGCCGCACATCTCGGCCACCGAGCCGTCCGCGTTGCGGTAGTCCATGAACCACGCGCCGGACGGAACGTCACCGGGTGCCGGCTCGTCCAGCAGAGCGGTGGGCACCACCCGGAGCACGCCGTCGCCTCCCAGACCACGCCTGCGGTCGCACAACGCCCGAACCCTGTCCGGGGTCAGCTCCAGCTCACCACGTGGATCGGGCAGCACGACGAAATCGTTCTCGGTGCCGTGGCCCTTGAAGAACTCCGGTCCCGTGTAAGACTGCACCGGGCCAGTCTATCCCCCGGACGGTCCCGCCCCACCGTGCTCACCGGACGGGAGCCGTTCCCCCGAACAGCCGCTCGCCCACAGCCGCAGCACCGTGTTCTCCAGGTCCGAAGCACCCGCCTGCACCCAGTGGATCCGCTTGTCCCTCCGGAACCAGGAACGCTGCCTGCGAACGAACTTCCTGGTCAACCGCGCGGTTTCCGCCGCGGCCCCGCTCATGTCGGCGGAGGAGTCCAGTTCGGCGAGCACCTGCTGGTAGCCCAACGCCCTGGAGGCCGTGCGCCCGCGACGCAGCCCGGCCCGCGCCAGTCGGCGCACCTCGGTCACCAGACCGGCGTCGAACATCTCGGCGACCCTCCTGTTGACCCGCCGGTCCAGTTCCGCCACCGGACGGTCCAGTCCGACCAGCACCGTCCCGTAACGGGGCGGTCCCGGCTCCGGCAGGTTGGCGGAGAACCGTCTTCCGGTGATCTCGATGACCTCCAGGGCACGCACCAGCCGGCGCCCGTTGGAACGCGGGATGGACTCGGCGGCGGGCGGATCCAGCTCGGCCAGCTCCCGGTGCAGTCGCGCGCTGCCGAACAGCTGCAACCGTTCCTCCCACCGGGCCCGCACGGCGGGATCGGTTCCGGGAAAGTTCAGCTCGTCCAGCAGCGCCTGCACGTACAGGCCGGAACCGCCGACGATCACCGGCGGCACGTCCTCCCGCAACAACCGCTCCACGGTCTCCCGGGCCTGCCGCTGGTAGGCGGCCACCGAGGCGTTCTCGGTGACGTCGAGCACGTCCAGCTGGTGGTGCGCGACGCCCCGGCGCAGCTCGGGCGGCGTCTTGGCCGTGCCGATGTCCATGCCCCGGTAGAGCTGCATGGCGTCGGCGTTGACGATCTCCCCACCGCACCGTTCGGCGAGGCGCAGGGCCAGCTCGGACTTTCCGGTCGCGGTGGGGCCGACGACGGCGAGAGGACACGGCATCATCGTGGGCACTCCTCCAGCCTAGGCAGCCTCGGGACACGGGCGGCGAACCCCGCGTCCCGAACCCCGCTCGTCTCCGGCCGGCGAGCTCATCACCGTCCCGACCGGCTCCACACCGCCACGTGGTACCCCACCCCGAACGGCGCGGCCGAGTAGAGCAGTTCGGCCTCCCAGCGGCCCCCGTCCGAGGCGAGCAGACCGGCCAGCGCACGCAGTGCCGCCCCGCCCCGTACCCCGGACCGGGTCGCCGGCGGGTCCTCCAGCTCCTCCAGACTGCGCGGATCGGGACCGGACAGTCCCGCGCGCAGCAGCGCGGTGACCCCGGCGGGATCGCCCTCCCTGCCGTAGGCACCGAACTCGCGGGGACCGTCGGCGAGCACCAGCAACGCGGTCCGGTCCGTGTCCGCGGCCTCCGCCAGTTCCGCGCCGAGATCACGGGCCCGTTCGGCGGTGACGGCCTCGTCCAACAGCCGCATCCGCATCCCGTTCGCCCCGGCCTGTTCCCGCAGCCATCCACCCACCAGCGCGGGAAGCGGGAGGTTCTCCTCGGGGGAGGACGTCGTCGCCGCCCCGAAACTCACGGGCACGTCGACGCCGAAGCCGGCGAAAGTGCCCCTCGTGGTGGGCGGCAACTCCCCGGTGACCTCGCTGTCGGCGCCGAGGGCGAGCCAGTCCCCGCTCACTTCGGCCAGCCGGGCGACCGCGCGGCGGCAGGCGTCGCGCAGCTCGGCCACCTCGGGAGAGGCCCGCACGGTCAGCCGGGGAACCAGCAGGGGCGGTTGGGGGACCACGACGACACGGCTCATCACACCGACGAACGGTAGAGCCCCCGTGGAGGGACGGGCGGGCCCGGGTGGTCACGGGGGACAATCGCCGGAAGGACACGGGAACGGATTCCTGCCTCCACAGCGGAGGTACCGTCCAATATCGTGGTGGGAGCACACTCTCCCGGAAGAGCTGTCACCGGGCGTCGTCGGCCACAGCCGGACCGGCCGTTCCCGCGGAAGGAACATCCGGTTCGCGCACCGGCCCCGGAACCGCGCGCTGCCCCGGCGTGGCGGACTGGTTGACGCACGGCCCGGCTGTGTGAACACGCCGTCGGCGGCACACCGAACACGTGCCGCCACGTGCCGGCCCCGCCGCCGAGGCGGGGCGCTCGTGCCCGGCACGAGCACCTGAGCGGGCAGAAGGAGGAAGCCGGCCATGACAGACCAGGACACGACGCCGAACACCGCCGACGCACCGGCGGCCGCGGACTCGACGACGAGCGACTCGGGACGTGGCGCCGCGCCCGCGGTACCGATCGCCTCCAGCGATCCGGCGCGCTGGGGCCGGATCGACTCCGAGGGCCAGGTCTACGTACACACCTCGGCCGGGGACCGTTTCGTCGGGGCCTGGCAGGCCGGCGAACCGCAGGAGGGTCTTGCCCACTTCGCCCGGCGTTTCGACGACCTGCGCACCGAGGTGGAACTGCTCGAAACCCGAATCTCGACGGGGGCGGGAGACCCCAAACAGGCGCTGTCCAACGCCAGGCACCTGCGGGACGGACTGCCCGAGGCCTCGGTCGTCGGCGACGTGGACGCGCTGGCCGCGCGCCTGGACCACGTGGTCGCGCGGGCCGAGGACGCGGTGGAACGGGCCCGTCAGGAACGGGAGAAGGCCCGCGCCGATGCGGTGGCCCGCAAGGAGGCGCTGGTCGCCGAGGCCGAGCAGATCGGGGCCGAGTCCACCAGTTGGAAGGCCGCCGGCGACAGGCTGCGGGCCATCCTGGACGAGTGGAAGACCATCAAGGGGGTGGACCGCAAGACCGACGACGCGCTGTGGAAGCGGTTCACCAAGGCCAGGGACGCGTTCAACCGCCGGCGCGGCTCCCACTTCGCGGAACTGGACCGGCAGCGCAACGCGGCGAAGGAACGCAAGCAGGAGCTGGTCGCCGAGGCGGAGTCGCTGACCGAGTCCACCGACTGGGGCCCCACGGCGGAGCGGTACAAGCAGCTCATGGCCGAGTGGAAGTCCGTGGGACGCGCCCCCAAGGACAGCGACGAGGCGCTGTGGAAACGGTTCCGGGCGGCCCAGGACAGGTTCTTCGGCCGCAGGGCCGAGGCCTTCGCCGAACGCGACGCCGAGTTCGCCGAGAACGCCAGGCTGAAGGAGGAACTGCTCGCCGAGGCCGAGCGGATCGACCCGAGCGTCGACCTGAACGCCGCCCAGGCGCAGCTGCAACGCGTTCAGCAGCGCTGGGACGAGATCGGCAAGGTCCCCCGGGAACGGATCAAGGAGCTGGAGGGCAGGCTCCGCGCGGTGAACGAACGGGTGCGCGAGGCCGCCAACACCGAGTGGCGTCGGACGGACCCGGAGGCCCAGGCTCGGGTGGAACAGTTCCGGGAACGTGTCGAGCAGTACGAGCAGCAGGCACAGAAGGCCCGCTCGGCGGGGGACCGCAAACGGGCCGAGCAGTACGAGCAGCAGGCTCGGCAGTGGCGGGAGTGGCTGAACGCCGCGGAGAACGCGTTGACCGACCGGTGACCGGAGGGCCGTGGCCCGGGACGGGGACTTCCCGGGCCATACGGCCGGTCACGCGGGGACGTTCCCGACGGATTCCGCTTTCGAACCGCGTGCAGGTCGGTTTCCCGCCGCGGAGCCGTGGGCACCGCTCACGGGCGGGACCAGACGATACGCAGCCACTGGACCGCCAGGACGGCCATCGCCACCACGGCGAGCACCAACCCGAAGGAGGGGCCACCGGGCTGCCCGGGGGGCACGGTCTGCCTCGACCAGATCGCGATGACCCCCTCGACGGTGACCACCGAACACGCCATCGCCGTGATCCACGCGACGGGCCACCGTCGGGTGGCCAGGGTCAGCGCCCCCAGCAGCACCCCGGCGACGGTGGCGTTGATCGAGAACAACCGGGGCAGCAGCCCTACCTCCAACACCGGGTCCGCCTGTCCGGCGATCACCTGCCAGCCGCTGGCCCCGCCGATCCAGGGCAGCACCGCCGTGAGCACCAGAACCAGCATCACCCCGACGATGACCAGGGCTCGTCCGCCGGGATCGATCCAGCGCCCGGCGGCACGATCGGACCCCGGCGACGCGGTGCGGAAATCCCGCCGTTCGGACTGCTCCACCTCGTTCTCCTCCGTCGGCGACCCGTCGGTCCGCGCGTTCTCCCTCAACAGCCACACCCCTGTTCCACGGGCTCGCCGGCCGGTGCCCCGAAGGAGGGAAGACCGAGGGTCACCCCGGAGGTCTTGGGCCGCTGGCCCGCCTCCCAGTGGTCCCCCGCCTTCGTGCGGCGGTGGTCCAGCAGTCCCCCGTCGGCCAACAGGTGGTGCGGAGCGGCCTGGCTGATCCGGGTGCGGACCACGTCCCCCGGTCGGAGCCGTTCCCGGAGTTCCTCGTCCGGGGTGAAGTGCACCAGACGTCCGTCCCGGGCGCGTCCCGACCAGCGTGCGGTGTGGGCGTTCTTGCGGCCCGCGCCCTCGGCGACGAGCAGTTCGACCTCACTGCCCACCAGGGCCTCGTTGGCCTCCAGGGAGATCTCGTTCTGCAACTCCACCAGCCTGTCGTAGCGCTGCTGCACGACCTCCTTGGGCAACTGCCCCTCCATCTCGGCGGCCGGGGTCCCCGGCCGCTTGGAGTACTGGAAGGTGAAGGCGCTGGCGAAGCGGGCCCGGCGCACCACCTCCAGGGTCTGCTCGAAGTCCTCCTCGGTCTCACCCGGGAAACCGACGATGATGTCCGTGGTGATCGCGGCGTGCGGCATGGCCGCCCGGACCTTCTCCACGATCCCCAGGTACCGCTCGGCGCGGTAGGAGCGCCGCATCGCCCTGAGCATCCGGTCCGATCCCGACTGCAACGGCATGTGCAGCTGTGGGCACACGTTCGGGGTCTCGGCCATGGCGGCGATGACGTCGTCGGTGAAGTCCCGGGGATGCGGCGAGGTGAAGCGCACCCGCTCCAGCCCCTCGATCTCGCCGCAGGAACGCAGCAGCTTCCCGAAGGCGTAGCGGTCACCGAACTCGACGCCGTAGGCGTTGACGTTCTGCCCCAGCAGCGTCACTTCCAGCACGCCCTCGGAGGCCAGCGCCTCCACCTCGGCGAGCACGTCGCCCGGACGCCGGTCCTTCTCCTTGCCGCGCAGGGAGGGCACGATGCAGAAGGTGCAGGTGTTGTTGCACCCCACCGAGATCGACACCCAGCCGGAGTAGGCGGACTCCCGACGCGCCGGAAGCGTGGAGGGGAACCTGTCCAACGACTCCAGGATCTCCACTTCGGCTTCCTGGTTGTGCCGGGCACGTTCGAGCAGCGTGGGCAACGAGCCGAGGTTGTGGGTCCCGAAGACGACGTCGACCCACGGGGCGCGCCGCACGATCTCGCCGCGGTCCTTCTGCGCGAGGCAACCGCCCACGGCGATCTGCATGGCGGGGTTCTCCTGTTTGGCGGAACGCAACCGGCCGAGATTGCCGTAGAGCCGGTTGTCCGCGTTCTCCCGCACCGCGCAGGTGTTGAACACGACCACGTCGGCGGTGCCCTCCTCGGAAGCCCGCACGTAGCCAGCTTCCTCCAGCACTCCGGAGAGTCGCTCTGAGTCGTGCACGTTCATCTGGCAGCCATACGTGCGCACTTCGAATGACTGAGGCACCCGGTTGTCCGTCACGGCCCCACCATATCCCCTGGTGGAAAGCACTCCTCCGTGGTATCGGGGTGGCTCCCCCCACGGTGCCGGAGAACACCCGGCCGGGAGCGTTCCCCACCGGAAGGGCCCCTCACCACACGTGTCCGCATGACTCCTCTCCGTCCGGATGGCCCATGCGGCGGACGGACGTAATCGAGTTGCAATCTCCGGTGATCGCGCTGATCTGGACTCAGGGGCACGCGCGGCTTAGGTTGCCGACATCGTGTCCTCCGCCCCCGACCCGGTCTGGAGATCGCATGACCGAGGCTTCCACGGACACACCGATGATCCGGGTGTCCGCGGTCGACAAGTACTTCGGCTCCTCGCACGTGCTCAGGAACGTGAACCTGGAGATCCCCCGCGGTCAGGTCGTGGTGGTGCTCGGTCCCTCCGGCTCGGGGAAGTCCACGCTCTGCCGGGTGATCAACAGGCTGGAAACGGTGGACTCGGGCTCGGTCCTCGTGGACGGGAACCCCCTCCCGGAGGAGGGACGCGCCCTGGCCGAGCTGCGCGCCGACGTCGGAATGGTGTTCCAGCAGTTCAACCTGTTCGCCCACAAGAGCGTGCTCGACAACGTCACCCTGGGACCGACCAAGGTCCGTGGGCTCTCCAAGTCCCAGGCCCGTCAGGAGGGCATGCGTCTGCTGGAGCGGGTCGGGATCGCCGACCAGGCCGACAAGTACCCCGCCCAGCTGTCCGGCGGCCAGCAGCAACGCGCCGCGATAGCGCGCGCGTTGGCCATGCGCCCCAAGGTGATGTTGTTCGACGAGCCGACCTCCGCGCTGGACCCGGAGATGGTCAGCGAGGTGCTGGAGGTCATGGCCGGTCTGGCCGCGGAGGGCATGACCATGCTGGTCGTCAGCCACGAGATGGGGTTCGCCCGCCGCGCCGCCCACCGGGTGCTTTTCATGGCCGACGGGGAGATCGTCGAGGACACCACCCCGGAGGGGTTCTTCGAGTCCCCCGAGTCGGAACGTGCCCGGGACTTCCTGAGCAGGATCCTCACCCACTGACCCGCCCGCACGCGAACGGGCCAGGACATCACGGCCGAGACCGGAAGGGACACTCATGCGCACAGGGAAAACGACCGTCGCCGCGTTGGCGGCCGTCACCGGGCTGCTGCTCACCGCCTGCGGTGGAGGCGGCGGGTCCACGGAGGACTCGAAGGAGTTCACCGCTCCCGTCGCCGAGAACCCCTCCTTCGAGGAGGGGACCACGATGGCCCACCTCGCCGAGCAGGGCACGATCACCGTCGGAACCAAGTACGACCAGCCCCTGTTCGCCCTCAAGGGGCTGGACGGCGAGATGCGGGGCTTCGACGTGGCCATCGCCGAGATCATCGCGGGACGGCTGGGGATTCCCGCCGACCGGATCAACTGGCAGGAGACCCCGAGCAAGGACCGGGAGAAGTACATCCGCGACGACACGGTCGACATGGTCGTGGCCACCTACACCATCAACGACAAACGTGACGAGCGGGTCGACTTCGCCGGCCCCTACTACCGGGCCGGCCAGGACCTGATGGTGCGCGCGGACAACGAGTCGATCACCGGCCCGGAGTCGTTGCGGGACAGTGACGCCGAGGTCTGCTCGGCCCACGGCTCCACCCCCTCAGAACGGATCCGCGAGTACGTCGACAACTCCAGGGTGGTGCTGTTCGACTCCTACTCCAAGTGCGCCGACGCGTTGAGCAACGGCCAGGTCCAGGCCGTCACCACCGACGACGCGATCCTCATGGGACTGGTCAGCGAGAGCGACAACGAGTTCAAGGTGGTCGGCGAGACCTTCAGCGAGGAGCCCTACGGGGTGGGCATCCCCGAGGGCGACGTCGACTTCTGCGAGTTCGTCAACAAGAGTCTGCGCATCGCCGCCGAGGAGGGCACCTACCAGGAGGCGTGGAACGCCACGGCGGGCCGGGTCTCGGACAGGACGCCGGAACTTCCCGAACTCCGCTCCTGCAGCTGACCGGTGTCGCCGGAGGGCAACGGGCGACCGCCGCCCTCCGGCCGTTGGAGGGAACCGTGCAAGTCCTCATAGCCAACCACGGGGCCTATCTGAGCGGGATCGCGACCACCCTGTGGCTGTGCCTCTACTCCGGCGTGCTCACCCTGGTCGTGGGGACGGTGATCGCGGGATTCCGGGTGTCCCCGCTGACGCCGCTGCGTGCCTTCGGCACCGCCTGGGTGACGGTGTTCCGCAACTGCCCCCTCGTGGTGGTGCTGTTCTTCATGGCCTTCGCGCTGCCCGTCCTCGGGCTCAACGCCTCGTACTTCGTGTTCGGCACGGTGGGGCTGGCCCTGTACACCTCCGCGTTCGTCTGTGAGGCGATCCGCAGCGGGATCAACTCCGTGCCCGCCGGACAGGCCGAGGCGGCCCGTTCGATCGGCCTGGGTTTCACCCAGACCCTGGGGCTGGTGATCCTGCCGCAGGCGGTGCGCAGCATTATCCCCCCGTTGGGCAGCGTGCTGATCGCGATGATCAAGAACTCGGCCATCGCCGGAGCCTTCGGGGTGGGCGGGGACCTGTACATGACGGGCACCCGGCTGTCCTCCGCCCAGGGCGAGGCCGTGGTACCGGTGCTGATCGGTGTGGCGCTGGGCTACCTGGTCATCACCATCCCGGCCGGTCTGCTGCTCGGCTACGTGGAACGGAAGGTGGCGATAGCGCGATGACCGGTTCCGTGCTGTACGAGGCGCCGGGGCCGCGCGCCAGGCGCCGCGCACGCCACGCGAGTGTCGTGACCGCGCTCCTCCTGCTGGGGGTGCTCGGCTGGGTGATCCACTGCTTCGCCGCCGAGGGCGAACTCACCTACGAGAAGTGGGGCGCGCTGATCGACCCCACGAACGAGAACTTCGGTCCGCTGTGGACGTTACTGGGCGGCGGACTCGCCAACACGCTGCTCGCGGCCGGGTGGGCCATCCTGCTCTCCCTGGTCATCGGCACCGTGCTCGCGCTGACCAGGATCACGGCCGCGGCCTGGTACCGCTGGGCGGTGGTGGGGGTGATCGAGCTGCTGCGCGGCACCCCCGTGGTGGTGCTGATCTTCTTCTCCGCCCAGGCCCTGCCCGCGCTGGGGCTGAACGTCTCCCTGATGTGGGCCCTGGTCATCGGGCTGACCGCCTACAACTGTGTGATCATCGCCGAGATCGTGCGCGCGGGCGTCACGGCACTGCCCGTCGGCCAGAGCGAGGCGGCCTACGCGGTGGGGATGCGCAGGCACCAAGTGCTGCTCCACGTGCTGCTGCCCCAGGCCTTCCGCGCCATGCTTCCCGCACTGATCAGTCAGCTCGTCGTGGTCCTCAAGGACACCTCGCTGGGTGTCACCATCAGTTACGCGGAGTTCGTGCAGCGCGGCGAGATCGCCATCGAGAACCTGGACAACCAGATCCAGGTCTATCTGGCGCTGGGTGTGGTCTTCATCCTGATCAACTACACGCTGAGCAGAATCGCCGTCCACACCGAACGGGCACTGAGCAGGGGGAGGTCCGCCGCCGGGGAGCCGGAGAGCGCGGCCGCCACCGGGGACTGAGGACGGGTCAGTCCTCCCCGCCGCCGGGGCCGTTCCCACCAGCGTCTTCCGAGCTCTCGGTCTCCTCAGCGACGACCGGGGCCGTGGCGTTCGGCCGCCGGCGCAGCAGGGTTTCTTCCGCGTTCCGCCGCCACTGTCCGCTCTCGACGGCCCCCGCGAGGATCCCGCGCAGCCGGGTGCGGAACTTCTCGTCGCCGGCGGCCACCACGACGAGGTGCTCGACGCGTTCGCCGTCTGCTCCCGGGGTCACCGCGTAGGGAGCCACCACGCGAATCCCCTCGGCCGAGGGAGGGATCCCGCCCAGCTGGATGTCCACGCTGCCCCGGGTGAGAGCCCCGGTACGCAGGTTTTCGGGCAGTCTCCGGAAGGCGAGCTGCTCACGGGGGTCCAACCCCAGCCCCTCGGCGAACAGCCGGGCGATGCGCACGTCGAACCCCCGGTAGCTTCCCTCCGAACGCCGCACGAAGTCGGGCGCGTCCGCGCGGAGCCCGACCAGCAACGTGCCACGACGTCGGATCTCGGCCACCGTGGGAGAGCCGGGAAGTTCCGTCGCGGCCGATTCCGTGGCGGAGTCCTCCGGCGCGGCCGTGTCGGTGCGCGCGTTCTCGGCGGGTGGCAGCGCGGCACCTCCCCGGTTCGCGTCGACCCCGCCGCACCCGGACAACACCGTGACCACGACCGCTGCCACGGCCACCGCCGACACCCACCGGACTCGCATGTCCACCATCCTCGTGTGCCCGCCCGCCGGTGTCCACTCCCTCCTGTCCGACGGGAGCGCCCGGAACCGGGTCGGTGTGTCCGGAGTCGGACCAGCAGGTCATTCGGAGCGGAGTCCTTGGGGTAGTGTGGGTATCTGGATCGGTTGTGATACTCGGCTTACAGCGGATAGGCTCCAACAGGTCCATACCAATCGAGGCGCCAGTGTCGTCGCCCACCCGTCAGTCACCCCGTACCGCATCGGGAGGCGATGAATGTCCCAGGCCAGCTTGCACCCGGTGATCCGACGGGTCACCGACCGCATCGCCGAACGCAGCGCGAGCTCCCGCCGTGCCTACCTGGAACGGATCCGAGCGGCCAAGCACACGGAACCGGCCCGGGCGAACATGGCCTGCAGCAACCTCGCGCACGGTTTCGCGGCGATCAGCGGCACCGACCGCGAGTCCGTCAAGGGACTCGTCCGCCCCGGCGTGGCCATCGTGTCCGCCTACAACGACATGCTCTCGGCGCACAAGCCCTACGCCGAGTTCCCGGAGTGGATCAAGGAGTCCGCCCGGCAGGCCGGCGGGGTCGCCCAGTTCGCCGGCGGTGTACCGGCCATGTGCGACGGCATCACCCAGGGCCGCACCGGCATGGAGCTGTCCCTGTTCTCCCGCGAGGTCATCGCCATGTCCACGGGCGTGGCCCTCTCCCACGAGATGTTCGACGCGGCCCTGCTGCTCGGCATCTGCGACAAGATCGTGCCCGGTCTGCTCATCGGAGGCCTGTCCTTCGGGCACCTGCCCATCACCCTGGTACCCGCCGGTCCCATGCCCTCCGGCCTGCCGAACAGCGAGAAGAGCAGGATCCGTCAGCTGTTCGCCGAGGGCAAGGCCAGCAGGCAGGACCTGCTGGAGGCCGAGTCCGCCTCCTACCACTCCCCCGGGACCTGCACCTTCTACGGCACCGCCAACTCCAACCAGCTCGTGGTCGAGACCATGGGACTGCACCTGCCCGGAGCCACCTTCGTACCCCCGGGTACCCCGTTGCGCAGGGCGCTGACCGAGGAGGCGGCCAGGAACGCGGTCCGAGCCGCCAAGGACGAGCAGGCCCCCTCCATCGGGGAGATCGTCGACGAACGGGCGATCGTCAACGGTGTGGTGGCCCTGCTGGCCACCGGCGGCTCCACCAACCACACCCTGCACCTGCCCGCCGTGGCCGCCGCGGCCGGAATCGACCTCACCTGGGACGACTTCTCCGAACTCTCCTCGGTGGTGCCGCTGCTCGCCAGCGTCTACCCGAACGGTTCGGCCGACATCAACCACTTCACCGCGGCCGGCGGTGTGCAGACCCTGATCGGGCAACTGCTGGACGCCGGACTCCTCCACCCCGACGTGAACACCGTCGCCGGACCCGGCCTGGATCGGTACCGGCAACAGCCCTTCCTGGAGGACGGGGAGCTGGTCTGGCGGGACGGGCCCCGCCACAGCCTGGACACCAGTGTGCTGCGCGGCGTCTCCGAGCCCTTCGACACCGAGGGCGGACTCCGCGTGCTGGAGGGCAACCTCGGCCGCGCGGTGATGAAGATCTCGGCCGTCCGACCCGAGAACCGCTCGGTCACCGCGCAGGCCCGCGTGTTCGACGACCAGGAGGAGTTCAAGGCCGCGTTCCGGGCCGACGAGCTCAACAGGGACGTGGTCGTGGTGGTGCGCAACCAGGGGCCGCAGGCCAACGGTATGCCCGAACTGCACGGCCTGAGCCCCAGCCTGGGAGTTCTCCAGGACCGTGGCCACCGGGTCGCCCTGGTCACCGACGGACGCATGTCCGGCGCCTCCGGCAAGATCCCCTCGGCCATCCAGGTGACCCCCGAAGCCAGTGCGGGCGGTCCCCTGTCCAAGGTCCGCGACGGGGACATGCTCCGCGTCGACGGCGAGCAGGGAACACTCGAGGTGCTCGTCCCCGACGCCGAACTGGAGTCCCGTCAGCCGGCGACCCCGGCCACGGCCGAGCAGTTCGGCACCGGCAGGGAGCTGTTCACCACCTTCCGCCGCGTCGTCGGACGCGCGGACCGGGGAGCGAGCGTCTTCCCGGCCCCGGAGCAGCACAGCGTCCCCGACGAGATCTCCGCCTGACCCACGAGCAGGAAACGGACAACCGATGCGAGCCGCAACCGAGATACTCGACATCAGCCCGGTCATCCCGGTGGTCGTCCTCGACGAGGCCACCCAGGCCGTGCCGCTGGCCCGGGCGTTGCAACGCGGGGGAATACGCACCGTGGAGATCACCCTGCGCACCCCCGTGGCACTCGAGGCCGTCGAGCGCATCACCGCGGAGGTGGAGGACGTCTCCGTGGGCGTGGGAACGGTCACCGAACCCGGCCAGGCGGAGAAGGCAGCCCGCGCCGGGGCGGAGTACCTGGTCACCCCGGGAAGTACCGACCGACTGCTGGACGAGGCCAACGAGACCGGCCTGCCCACCCTGCCGGGCGTCAGCACCGTCTCGGAGGCGCTGCGGGTCGCCGAACGCGGTTTCACCGCGCTGAAGTTCTTCCCCGCCGAACCGGCGGGAGGAGTTCCCTACCTCAAGGCCCTGGCCAGTCCGCTTCCCGGACTGACCTTCTGCCCCACCGGAGGAATCACCCCGGACAACGCGGGACGCTACCTCGCGCTGCCGAACGTGCGGTGCGTCGGCGGTTCCTGGCTCACCCCACGGGAGGCACTGGGCAAGGGTGACTGGGGGCAGGTGGAGGCACTGGCCCGCCAGGCCGTCGCCCTCGGCTGACCCCCGACCCGCCGCCCGCCGGGTGTCGCGACACCCGGCGGGCGGTTCGGCGGAACGAGCGGATCAGCGTACCGGCTCCACCTTGGTGCTCGGGTCCCCGTCGATCGCCGCGGCCAGTCGCGGCACCAGCCCGTCGAGCGCGATGGGCAGGCTCAGCGGGCTGGCGAACGAGACCGCGCCGTTGAGCGTGCTGCCACGCGGCATCGTGATGTCCCGTCCCTGCCGGACGGTGTCGAGCTGCTGGTAGACCTGCTGACGGGAGACGCTGTCCTCGGGCGCCCCGTAGATCCCGAGCAGCAGGACGTCCGATTCGAGAACCCCGAGGCGTTCCTTGCTCAACTGAACCGGTTCCCGGTTCTCTCCGGAGAACAGCTCGCTGGCCGCCCGCGGCATCCGGAAGCCGAGTGAACGAAGCAACCGTGGGGCGGGCCCCTCGGCGTAGACCCACACCTCACCGCTGATCGAGGTGGCCAGCAGTCCGGTGGCTCCCTCGAAACGCGGATGCCGGGACTTGATGTCCTCGAAACGGGACTCGATGTCGCCAACCAGTTGTTCGGCCTTGTCCCGTCTGCCGAGAGCCCGTCCGATGATCCTGGTCATGTCCTGCCAGGGAACGCTGAAGTTCGCGAACTCGGCGGGCTGTGCGACAGTGGGGGCTATCCGGGAGAGCTTGGTGTACTCCTGCTCACTCAGCCCCGAGTTCACGCCGATGATCACGTCGGGATTCAGTGCGGCGATCCGTTCGAACTCCAGCTCCTCACGGGCCAGCACCTCGGGCAGGTCCCGCTGACCGAGGGCCTCGCGCGCCCACGGCCACAGCGCCCCGTCCTTGCCGCCGAACCACTCGCGCGTGCCCACGGGGGCGGTGCCGAGGGCGAGCACGGTGTCCTGGTCGGTGAGCCCGACCGTGACCACACGCTTCGGTCGCCTGCGGATCTCGGTGGTGCCGTGCTTGTGGTCGATCCGCACCGGGAACCCGTCCTCCCCGGAGGAGCCCCCCGCATCATTCCCCTTACCGGGGGCACAGGCCGTGAGCAGCAGCACACCTGCCCCACCCAACAGCCCTCTGCGGCTGATGCCCGAACTCAGTGGACCGAACGTGTTGCGCGACATTGATCATCCTTGATACCGGAAACGATGTTTAGGTTAGGCTAAACAAATAGGTTTCCGGGTTCAAGGCCCCCCGACGCCGGGCGGCCCGGATCACATCACCCTGGCCCCGGCGAGCATCCCCACGGCCTCGCGCAACGAGTCGGCCACCGGGCGACCGGTGGCCTCCAACGCCGCACGTGACATCACTCCGGTGGACACGAGCACGCATCCCGCGCCCACCCGCTCGGCGGCCTCGGCGTCGTCGACCACGTCCCCGACGACCACGGCCTCGGAGGCCCGCAGACCGAGCGAGTCCAGGTGCGCGGTGAGATGGGCGGTCTTGGAACCACCTCCGGTGGAGTCCCGCAACCCGTCGACACGCTCGAAGAACCCCACCAGGCCGAAACCCTCCACCAACGGGACCAGTTCCTCGTGGAAGAACATGGACAACAGGGAGTGACTGCCTCCGGCATCCGACCAGTCCCGCAGCGAGTCCCACGCGTCGGGGGCCAGCTCGCAGGTGTGCAGCAACGCCCGGTACGTCTCGTGGTAGGTCCGGTCGATCGTGGGCCAGTCCCGCTGCCCGAGTTCACGACCCAACAGTCTCTCGTAGGAACGTCGCAACGGCCTGCCGAAGATCGCGCGCCACTGTTCGAGATCCACCCGACTCGCTCCGAAGGCCGAGCACACCGCGTTGACCCCCGCGAGGACGGCGTGGTTGTCCGCCAGCAGCGTCCCGTTCCAGTCCCACACTATGTGATGCCCAGCGGGCACGACGGTCGATTCGCTCACCGGCGGAGCCTATCGACTCCCCTCCCGCGAGCCCAGGCACAGGTCACCCGTCCCGGAAAAGCTCACGGATCCGGCTCGGTGTCCTCGGACAACTCCTCGAGGGAGGCCCCCGCGGACTCCAGTTCCTCCCGCACGACACGGTAGGCCAACGCCCGGCCGTATCCCTTGCGCGCGAGCATCGCCAACAACCGACGTGCCCTGGTCCGTGGCTCGACGGCGGTCATCCCCCCTGCCCTGCGGCGCACCAGCTGGCGGGCACGCTCCACTTCGGCGTCGGTGTCCACGCTGTCCAGCGCGGCCCGGACGGTGTCCCCGTCGATCCCCTTGCCGCGCAGCTCCTCCTCCAACGCCCTGCGGCCGAGACCGCGTTCGCGGTGACGACTGCGCACCCACTCCGTGGCGAACGCGGCGTCGTCGACCAGTCCCGCCGCGACGAACCTGTCGAGCACCGCGTGCGCCGTGTCCGCGTCGATCCCGTGCCGACGCAGGGCGCGCAGCAGCTCGGCGTGGCTGCGCGCCCGTGTGCTCAGCAGGCGGTACACGGTGTCGCGGGCGAGCCTCTCGGCAGCCCCCGTGCCGACCACCTCGGCGGCCTCCGCGTACTCACCCTCGTCCGCCGGAACATCTCCGGTGGCACCCTCCTCCGAACGGGGTCGGCTCACCGCGCCACCGTCCCTTCTCTACTCAGAACTCCACCGGCGCGGGCTCATCCTGCTGTCCCTGCTGCTGCGCCTCGGAGGAAGAGCCCGAACCTATGCCCAGCTTCTCCTTGATGCGTTTCTCGACCTCGTTGGCGATGTCGGGGTTGTCCCGCAGGAACTTACGTGCGTTCTCCTTGCCCTGCCCCAGTTGGTCGCCTTCGTAGGTGTACCAGGCGCCGGACTTGCGGATGAACCCGTGTTCGACACCCATGTCGATCAACGAACCCTCGCGGCTGATGCCGTGCCCGTAGATGATGTCGAACTCGGCCTGCTTGAACGGTGGGCTCACCTTGTTCTTGACCACCTTGACCCGCGTGCGGTTACCGACGGCGTCGGACCCGTCCTTGAGGGTCTCGATCCTGCGCACGTCCAGTCGGACCGAGGCGTAGAACTTCAACGCCTTGCCTCCCGTGGTGGTCTCGGGAGACCCGAACATCACTCCGACCTTCTCGCGGAGCTGGTTGATGAACACCGCCGTGGTCTGCGAGGTGTACAGCGCCGAGGTCAGCTTGCGCAACGCCTGACTCATCAGCCTGGCCTGCAGGCCGACGTGGCTGTCCCCCATCTCGCCCTCGATCTCGGCCTTGGGCACCAGGGCGGCCACGGAGTCGATGGCGATCACGTCCAGCGCGCCGGAGCGGATCAGCATGTCGGCGATCTCCAGTGCCTGCTCGCCGGTGTCGGGCTGGGAGACGAGCAGCGAGTCGGTGTCCACTCCGATCGCCTTGGCGTACTCGGGATCCAGCGCGTGCTCGGCGTCGATGAAAGCGGCCGTGCCCCCCGCCTTCTGGGCGTTGGCCACCGCGTGCAGGGCCACCGAGGTCTTACCGCTGCTCTCCGGACCGTAGATCTCGACGACGCGCCCCCGGGGCAGCCCCCCGATCCCGAGGGCGACGTCCAGCGCGATCGAACCGGTGGGGATGGCCTCCACGGCCGGACGCGTGTCCTCGCCCAGCCGCATCACCGATCCCTTGCCGAACTGCTTGTCGATCTGGGCGATGGCGAGTTCGAGCGCCTTGTTCTTGTCGTTGCTCTTGTCGCCGCCCTTGTCGGATGTTGCTGCCATCGGGGCCACCTCGGTCGGGTCGAAGGGTCGTGGTCTCAGGTACCGACGCTACGGGGAAGGGGCGACAGTCCGACCGCCGGTTCGTCGACCCGTGGACAGCCGCGCCCGCTGTGGATCCATTCTACCCGAACTGGTGTTCGATAACGCCCCCGATTCCCCTCTCCCGCGTGAGGGCGTGGACGCTGACCAGGTGCGATCTATCCCCGAAAGGGTGATACTGGCACGGCAGCGGCACTCAGCCAGCTACCACGAGCACCACGTGTGCCGGGAGGTGCCCGATGCGCATCGACCGCTACCTGCCCCCTGAGCACTGGTTGAGCAAGGTCTACCGCGCGGGAGCCGCCGCGTTCGGGGGCGGACTGATCGCCTTCGGAGTGCTGGGCTTCACCAACAACCTCGGCTTCTTCTCCACCAGCGGAACCCAGATACTGGGACTGTCCAGCAACGGACTGCTCTCGCTGATCTCGGTGATCGTGGGGGCCGTGCTGATCGCCGCCGCCGCGGTGGGCGGACCGCTCGCCTCCACCACGACAGCCACGATCGGCGGGCTGTTCCTGCTCTCCGGCCTGCTCAACCTGGCCGTGCTCGACACGGCCTGGAACCTGCTGGCCTTCGAGATACAGAACGTCGTGTTCAGCCTCGTGGCGGGTATGCTGCTGTTGTTCGTGGGCCTGTACGGCCGAGTCAGCGGGGGCCTGCCCAGTGACAATCCCTTCGTGCGCTACCGCAGACACGAACCTCCCGAAGGGGAGGTGCCCGAACAGCGCGCACGCGAGCGCCAACGCGCCGAGGAACTGAAACCGCTCGCCGAGGCCGAAGTGGCCCTCGGCGAGGGACATGCCACCCCGGAGCAGGAGAGGCTGGTACGCACCGAGGCGAATCGCCTGGCCAGGGCGGAACGGCGCCGCGCCTACGAGCACTACGCACACCTGCAACAGGCGCTGCGAGAGCAGCGCGGCGAGTCCTCCTCGGGGAGCGCGGAGGAGGAGCCCCAGCGCTGAGCTCCGCGGGGACGGGGAGTCGCTCGACGGGTCAGCGCCGTCGGGGCGGCACCTCGAAGGCGTCGCAGAGCACGGTCCAGACCCGTTTGGGCTCCCAGCCGGCCTCGAGGGCCTCGTTGACGGTGCGCTCCCCCAACGCGGCCAGCACGTGGTCCCTGGCCAGGGTGTCGGCCCTGATCTCACCGAATTCCTCGGCCATCCGCCGCCGCAGAGCTGTGTAGCGCATCGACCCCACTCTACGGGCACCGACACGGCCCGCCGTCCCGGCGGAGGGAGCGGGCCCACCCCGCCCCGGAACGGCTAGGCTGGGGACATGCTGCAGGCCGACCCGACCGGGTTCTCCTCGTTCTGGGGCCAGTTGGTCGTGGCCCTGATGCTGCTCGTCATCGTGATCCTGCTGCTGCGCAACCTGTGGAACCGGCGCGACAGGTGATCGCGCGGACCGACCGGACAACCCGGTACCACGGCTCCAGCGGGACCGACGAGCACGGCGTTGTGTGACACGCCGGTTCCGCAGCGTCCTACCGACAGGCGAACACTTCCGGGAATCCTCTAAGGTGCTGACCCGTGACCGCTGCACCCTCTCCACGTTGTGAACGAGTGGTGGAACTCTCCACCGAGGAACTGCGCGCCCGCCTCCCCGAAGCCGTGCGGCTCTACGTCACGGCGATGGGATACCCCTCCTGGACGACCCAGCAGCGCATCCCGGTCTGGTCGGCCCACATGTCCCGCTCCGGCTGGCGCTGTGTCGCCGCCTTCAACGACCGCGACGAGCTGAGCGGGATCGGCTACGGCTACTCCGGGGACGCCGGGCAGTGGTGGCACGAGCAGGTACGTCGGGGGATGCAGGAACACCTCCCCCCGGACCAGGTCAAGGGCTGGCTGGACGACTACTTCGAACTGACCGAACTCCACGTGCACCCCGAGGCCCAGGGCCACGGACTCGGCCGGAGCATGCTGCGCACCCTGCTCTCCACGGCACCCGGGGCGAACGTGTTGCTGTCCACCCCGGAGGGGCCCACCAGGGCGTGGCGGCTCTACCGCCGGATGGGATTCACCGACATACTCCGCAACCACCGCTTCATGGGGGACCCCCGGCCCTTCGCGGTGCTCGGCAGGTCGCTGCCGCTGGACACGTGACCCGAGCGGTGCCCCACCGGCGAGAGCTCCCGAGCGCACCGGGGCCGGTCGGCACCGGCCCCGTCGGGTCCCCGCGGTCAGATCCTTGAAAGCCGCTCGCGCAGGGTGTCCAGCCCCATCGAACCCATTTCCAGGGCCTCGCGGTGGAACCGCTTCAGGTCGAAGTCCGCACCGTGCCGCTGCTGGGCCTCCTGCCGGGCGGACAACCAGAGGCGCTCGCCGAGCTTGTACGAAGGGGCCTGCCCTGGCCAGCCGAGATAGCGGTCGATCTCGTCCCGCACGTTGGCGGTGTCGGTGATCGTGCGGGTGAGCATGAACTCCAGCCCGAGTTCCGGTGTCCAGGTCCGCCCCTCGTGGAATCCGGTGCCCCGAGGGATCGGCAGCCGCAGGTGCATGCCGATGTCCACGATCACCCTGGCCGCGCGGAACAGCTGCTCGTTGAGCATTCCCAGCAGGTCGCCGTCGTCGGACAGGTAGCCCAACTCCCGCATGAGCCGCTCCGCGTACAACGCCCACCCCTCCGCGTGGGCGGAGACGGTGCAGGCCAGACGTTGGAACTTGTTCAGGCGGTGGGCCTGGTACACGGCCGTCGCCACCTGCAGATGATGGCCGGGCGCCCCCTCGTGGTACACGGTGGACAACTCGCGCCAGGTGGGGTACTCCTCCTTGTCCGCGGGCACGGAACGCCACATGCGTCCGGGGCGGCTGAAGTCGTCGGTGGGAGGCGTGTAGTACGCCCCGGTTCCCCCGCCGGGCGGAGCGATGCGGCACTCCAGGGTCATCAGCGGATCGGGAATGTCGAACTGGGTGCGACGCAGCTCCCCCAGAGCACGGTCGGAGACCCGCTGCATCCACTGCGCCAGGGCCTGCTGCCCGTGCACCCGGTAGCGCGGGTCGGCGTCCAGCGCGGCTGCGGCCTCCGCCAGGGTGGCCGAGGGTTTGATGCGGTCGGCCACCCGCTTCATCTCGGCCTCGATGGAGGCGAACTCGTTCCATCCCCACTCGTAGGCCTCGCGCAGGTCCAGATCCGCACCGATGAAGTACCGCGACCAGAGCCGGTAGCGCTCCTCCCCCACGGCGTCCTCGGCCGGAGCCTGCGGCAGCAACTCCTCCCGCAGGAAGTCGGCCAGCTCCGCGTAGGCCTCGGAGGCCAGGGCCGCACCCCGTTCCAGTTCGTTCCGCAACGCGGGCTCCACCTCGCCGGCACGCGTGATCAGGGCGGTGAAGAAGGAACCGCCGTCGCGGCGTCCGGACCAGGTGTCGCACTGCTCGGCGACCCGTTTGACCTGGCGTGCCGCCGAGACCTGCCCCCGGGCTGCGGCCTCGGCCAGCCCCGAGGTCAGCCCCTTCACCGCAGCGGGCAGCGCGGCCATCCGCTTGGCTGTGTCGTGCCACTGCTCGGCGGTGTCACCCGGCATGAGATCGAAGACCTGACGCAGTTCCTGCACCGGGCTGGCGATGACGTTCAACGAGGACATGTCGGCGCCGGCCTCGTGGAGTTCGACCTCGAGTCCCACCCGCTCGGTGAACACGGCCTTGGCCACCGCCTCGGCCTCGTCGACCGGTTCGGCCTCCGACATCTCGGCCAGGGCGCGCCGGGCCAGCTCACCACGCGCTCGGTGGCCCTCCGGCGAGTAATCCGTCAGCTCCTGCTGACGAACCGGGACTCCCAGGGACGTAGCGGTGATCGGGTCGAGCTCGGCCAGCTCGTCCACGTACCGGTTGCTGATCTCATGCACACCTCGGGCCTCGGATGACATGGCAGCACGCTACCGCGCCCGACCTGTCCACCTCGACACCGCTCCGGCGGCGGCACCCCGCCCCACCTCCGGTTCAACCGGTGAAAAACGCCGTGACGTGGCACGATCGCAAAGGTGCGGGGTGTGTGGTGTGCTGACGGCAGGGGACGTTGCCGGCTGACAACGGTGTTGGTGGTCGTGCTCGTGGGCCTGCTGGCCTCCGGGTGCCTGAACGCGACCGTTTCGCTGTCCATCGACGAAGAGGACAGGGTCTCGGGGCAGGCCCTGATCGCGGTTCCCCCGAGCGCGGACGACCGGGTCCGGCTGCGGGTGCCGGACGAGCTGTCCGAGCGGGTACGGATCGCTCCCTACCGGCAGGAGGGGCACCGGGGCTCGACGGTCGAGTTCGACCGCCTCGACTTCGACGAGCTGGAAAGGCTGGCCCGGGAGCTGAACAACACGCACTCCCGGTACTCCCTGTCCGTCTCCCGCTCGGGCTCGCTGGTCAACGTGGACGGGTCGGTGGACCTCACCCCGCTCGCCGACACCAGTTCGGAGGTGCTGGTGGAGATCAGCACCCCGGGCGAGGTCACCACCACCAACGGGAAGGTCGACGCGGGGGTGGTCAGCTGGGAACCCGCCCCGGGCGAGGTGACCGAGATGTCGGCCACCTTCCAGTTCAGCGACGGGCGCAGCGCGGGCCTGTTCGGGTGGTCGACCGTGGTGGGGGCACTGACCTTCGGGGTGGCCGCGCTCGTGGGGTTGATGGCCCTGCTCGCACACCAGCACCACCGCAACGAGACCCAACGACGCTAGGGACGTGCCGGAGCTCGCTCACCACCTCCGGAGGAGGAACACATGGTGCACACCCGTGGACCCGGTGCACTCACCCCCGGAACGCCGGGCAGTGGGCGGGTCCCGGAGGATGACCGTATGCCCCTCGAGGATCTGGTGACCGGACACGGCACGGCGGAGGCCGCCGTGGACAACGACATTCCGGAACGGGTCCGGCGGACACTGGAGGACTACCTGCACGAACGACTCCGCCAGTGCGGGGAGCTGGATCCCGCCGTCGCCGGGGCCGCCGGGGAACTGACCGATTTCGTGCTGCGCGGAGGCAAACGCATCCGCCCCACCTTCGCGTGGTGGGGGTGGCGGGCAGCGGGAGGCCCCGCCTTCGGCCCCCGGGCGGGCACCATGCTGCGTGCGGCCAGCTCCCTGGAGTTGATCCAGGCCGGGGCCCTGGTCCACGACGACCTGATCGACGACTCGGCCACGCGGCGTGGCAGTCCGACGGTGCACGTCCGCTTCGCCGAGTCCCACCGCGAGCACGGTTACAGGGGCAGTGCGGAGAACTTCGGTCTGGCCGCGGCCGTGCTGCTCGGTGACCTCGCTCTGACCTGGGCCGACGACATGCTGCACTCGGCGGGACTGCCCCGGGTGGCGCTGGAGCGCGCCCTGGAGCCGTGGCGCGCGATGCGCACCGAGGTACTGGCCGGTCAGTACCTGGACATGCTCGGCCAGGCCCGCGCGGACGAGAGTCCCGAAGCGGCCCTGCGCATCGACGAACTCAAGTCGGCCTCCTACACGGTGGAACGTCCGCTGCAGTTCGGAGCGGAGATCGCCGGGGCGGACCGGACGACCCTGGAGGTGCTGCGCCGTTTCGGGGCCGACATCGGTGTGGCCTTCCAGCTGCGCGACGACCTGCTCGGCCTCTTCGGGGACCCCGCAGTGACGGGGAAGCCCGCCGGCGACGACCTCCGGGAGGGCAAACGGACCGTGCTGATGGCCGAGGGCGTGCTCCGGGCCCGTCAACAGCGGGAGGAGAGCACGCTGAGGCTGTTCGAGTCCTCGTTGGGGGACGCGGAGCTGACCGACGAACGGGTCAGGCTCGTCCGCGAGGGCCTCGAACGACTCGGGGCCGTGAGGGCCGTGGAGGAGCGGATCGACACGCTGAGCCGCTCCGCCCTGTCCACGCTGCACACCTCGGAGCTGCCCGAACCCGCCGTGCGTGGCCTCGAACGACTCGCCGTCTCGGTCACCGACCGGGAGGCCTGAACCGGGCCGGAGCACGTCCGCACCGGCCGTCCGGACCGACGGGGGGAAACGCCGCCGCGTTCCCTCAGAGAGCCATCGCCTGGGCGCGACGCTTGACCTCACGTCCCCGGTCCCCGCGCAGCGCCTCTATCGGGGTTCCCGGCAGGGTGTCGTCGGAGGTGAACAGCCATTCGAGGATCTCGTCCTCGGTGTAGCCGTTGTCGCGCAGCAGCGTGATGGTGCCACCGAGCCCCTTGACCACGGAGGCCCCGGACAGGAAGGCCTCGGGAACCACGAGTTCGCGCTCGCGGCGCATCGCCACCAGCTGCCCGTCGCGGATCATCTGGTGAACCCTGGTCAACGGATACCCGAGGCGTTCGGCGACGGTGGCCACCGGAACGACTTCCACGTCGGGGTCGAGTACATCGGGAGCGGAAGGAACCGAACTCACACCCACAGCCTGCCATCGCCCCGAGCGGATTTCCAACACGCATGCCGTGCCCGCGTGCGGACCGGCCTCGCCTACCATCGGCAGCGTGTTCGAGTATGCGTTCGGTCCGCTCCGCACGAGCGGCTCCGTGAGGACGTCACCGCCACGGGCGGAGGGGGCACCCGGTCGCCGCCCACCGGCCGGTCGGGGCCGGGCGGTGGCAGCGCGATGAGCTCGCCCCCCTCGGACCACGGGCCCCAGGAGCTGCTCGGATCCTCCTTGGAACGCCGTTACCGGGTGGACTCGGTGATCGCACGCGGAGGCATGTCCACCGTCTACCGGGGGGTGGACACCCGTCTGGACCGCCCGGTGGCGCTGAAGGTGATGGACGCCCGCTACGCCGGGGACCCCTCGTTCACCGAACGGTTCGAACGCGAGGCCCGGGCGGCCGCCCGGCTGCACCACCCGAACATCGTGGCCGTCTACGACCAGGGAGTGGACCCGGGGCAACCGGGGCAGCACCACGTCTACCTCGTCATGCAGCTCGTCGAGGGCAGCACGCTGCGCGAGCTGCTGCGCCGACGGGGCAGGCTCTCGCCGGCGGTGGCGCTTTCGGCGCTGGAGGCGGTGCTGGCCGCCCTGTCCGCCGCCCACCGGGCCGGCATGGTGCACCGTGACGTCAAACCGGAGAACATCCTCCTCGGTGAGGACGGGGCGGTCCGGGTCACCGACTTCGGTCTGGTGCGGGCCGCCGCCGGATCGAACACCACCGGTGACAGCGTCATCCTGGGAACCGTCGCCTACCTCTCCCCGGAGCAGGTGGCCACCGGGGCCGCCGACGCCCGTTCGGACGTGTACGCGGCCGGGGTCGTGCTCTACGAACTGCTCACGGGACGCCCGCCCTACACCGGGGACACGGCGATCTCCGTGGCCTATCGGCACGTCAACGAGGACGTGGACGCGCCGGGGGAGCACGTCGACGGCGTCCCCGCCGCCCTCGACCGCCTGGTGACCCGTTTCACCCGCCGGGATCCGGCCCACCGGCCGGTGGACGGGGCGGCCGCGCTGCGGGAGCTGCGCACCGTCCGCGACGAGCTCGGGCTCGCTCCCGTTCCGGTTCCGGCGCCGAGCTCCTCCGGGGAGCAGGCTCTCCCGACCGCGAGGCTGTCCCCCTCCTCCGAATCCGTTCCGGCCGAGACGAACGGCCGAGCCGGGCCGCTGGGAACGCGTGCGCTCCACCGTCCCGGAGCGGACGTCTCCGCCGAGGAGAGCACCAGCGAACTGGCCCCGGTTCCCGCCACGGACTCACCCGCGGAGGGAGGCAAGCGCTCCGGGCGCCGCCGTGCTCGGGTGCCGACCGTGCTGGGGCTGGTCGTGCTGCTGGTCGGCGCCCTGGTCACCGGAGGCGCGTTGTGGTGGAACAGCAGCTCCTACGTGAAGGTGCCCGAGTTGGCCGGCCGCACGCTGGACGAGGCGAAACAGCGGCTGCGCGCGGCCGAACTCGACGTCCACGTCTCCCGTTCCTTCCACGACACGGTGCCGGAGAACACCGTCATCGGGTCCACTCCCCAGCAGGGGACGAGAATCCGCACCGGCGACAGGGTGGACCTGCGGGTCTCCCGGGGTCGTCCCACGGTGCCCGAGATCGAGCCGGGAAGCCGGGTCGCCGAGGTGGAGAGCAAGCTGCGCACGGCGGGGCTGAAACCGGAACGGGACTCCGAGGCCGAGCGCTACCACGACAGCGTCCCCAAGGGACGGGTGATCGGGGTGACCCCCTCCCCCGGTTCCGAGGTGAACACCGAGAGCACGGTGACCATCATCGTCAGCAAGGGGCCGCCCCCCGAGCCCGTTCCCGACGTGCGGGGAACCGAGAAGGAGAAGGCGCTGCGAACCCTGCGCTCGGCCGGGTTCGACCCCCGTGTCTCCGGGCACGAGTTCGCCGAGGACGTCCCGCACGGCCACGTGGTGCGCACCGATCCCTCGGCGGGCACCGAGGTCCCCATGGACGGCGAACCCCGCGTGGAGGTGGTGCTGTCCAGCGCCGTCAGCGTGCCCAACTTCTCGGGCAAACAACTGGACGAGGCCCGCAGGCGGGCCTCGGAGGCCGGACTGGAACTCAAGGTGGAGTCCCTGTTCGGCCGGGAGAACGGACGTGTGTTCGGTCAGTTCCCGCTTCCGGGAAGCACCGTCGAGGAAGGGTCGAAGGTGCGGGTGACGGTCTTCTGAGTCCCGGCCACGGCCGGTGTCGCGGCCCCGCACTCTTCACCGGACGGATCATCCGGTTCCGGAAGCCGGGTCGTGCGGAGCCGGAGGTTCCCCCGCACGACCCACCGGAGCCGTTGCCCGTTCAGCCCCGCAGCATCTCGGCGATCAGGAAGGCGAGCTCCAACGACTGCTGGGTGTTCAGCCGGGGATCGCAGGCGGTCTCGTAACGACCGGCCAGATCGGTGTCCGAGATGTCCTGGGCGCCCCCGAGGCATTCGGTCACGTTCTCCCCGGTGTGCTCGATGTGGATACCACCGGGATGGGTCCCGAGCTGGTGGTGCACCTCGAAGAAGCCCTGCACCTCGTCGACCACCCGGTCGAAGTGCCTGGTCTTGTATCCGGTGCTGGACTCGTGGGTGTTTCCGTGCATCGGGTCGCACTGCCAGATCACCCGGTGCCCGGAGGCCGTCACCTTCTCCACGATCGGTCCGAGCCGGTCCCGGACCTTGTCGTTGCCCATCCGGCTGATCAGGGTCAGCCTGCCGGGCTCGTTGTGCGGATCGAGCCGTTCCACGTACTCCACGGCCTCCTCAGGCGTGGTGTTCGGCCCCAGTTTGATCCCGATCGGGTTGGAGATCAGCTGGGCGAAGGCGAGGTGCGCCCCCTCCAACTGACGGGTCCGCTCCCCCACCCACAGGAAGTGCCCGGACAGGTCGAACAGTCTCGGCTCCGGCCCGGAGGTGTCCAGCCGCAGCATGGCCCGCTCGTAGTCCAGCACGAGCGCCTCGTGGCTGGAGTAGAAGTCCACCCCGTGCAGGCTGGAGTCGTCCACCCCGCAGGCGCTCATGAAGCGCAGCGCCCGGTCGATCTCCGCGGCGACGGACTCGTAGCGCTCTCCGGCGGGGGAGTTGAGCACGAAGTCCTTGTTCCAGTCGTGCACCTGGCCGAGGGCGGCCGTGCCCCCGCTGGTGAGCGCCCGCGCGAGGTTCATCGTCGCGCTGGCGTTGGCGTAGGCGCGGATCATCCTGGAGGGGTCGTGCACCCTGGCCCGTTCGTCGGCCACCAGCGAGTTGACCATGTCACCGCGGTAGCTGGGCAGTCCCAGGGCGTCGGTGGAGCTGGAACGCGGCTTGGAGTACTGCCCCGCCATGCGCCCCACCTTGACGACCGGGGTGCTCGCCCCGTAGGTGAGCACGACCGCCATCTGCAGCAGTGTGCGGATCCCCGCCCGAATGTGGGGTTCGGTGTTGTCGGCGAACGTTTCGGCGCAGTCCCCGCCCTGCAGCAGGAACGCCTCCCCCCGGGCCACGGAGGCGAGGCTGTTCCTCAGGCGGTCGACCTCGCTGGGCACGGTCACCGGCGGAACGCTTTCCAGCACCGAACGCACGTCGCGCGCCTGCTGCGGATCCGGCCACTCCGGCTGTTGGGCGGCGGGTCGGCTCAGCGCGTCGTCGAGACGGGTCCTCAGCTCGTTCGGCAGCGGGGGCAGTTCGGGCAGTGTGTCCACGGGCACGTCGACGGTCCACGACTTGAGACCGTTCGAACTCGTGCCTTGCGCTGCTGATTCGGGGTCAACGGGCATGTCGCCCAGCGTAGCGGGTCCGTCTCGCATCCTGTGATGCTGTCCCGTGTGCTGAAAAGCACTGTCTTCCCACCACCTCGGCCACCGTCTCCCACGGCGCTCGTCCGCCCCGCCCGGGGCGGCCGGAACTCGTGGCCCGAGGTGCCCCGCGCCCCACGGGGCACCCTGTTCCCGCGCCGGCCCGACCGGTGAGGCCGGTTGACGTGCTCCCCGCCGTGAACGGCGGGGATTCCGGCGCGGCTCACGCCGCGCGTGGAGCGGCGTCCCCTCGCGGGGTTCCGCTGCTTCCTGCTTCCGCGGCAACCGCCCCGGTGTGGGGTCTTACGTCGCCTCCACAGGCGTTTCGCCTCTCCGCCCGCCCGGCGGCGAGGATGTTGCGGGCTGCGTTGCGGTCGCGGTCGTGCACTGCTCCGCACGGGCATGACCAGGTGCGCACCGATAGCGGTTTGGCCCCATCGATGCGTCCGCACGCGGAGCACGTTTGGCTGGTGGGCAGCCACCGGCTGATGATGATCAGCTGGCGGCCGTACCGTGCGGCTTTCTCGTCCAGCAGTCGCCGGAACGCGCCCCAGCTGGCGTCGTGCACGGATTTCGCCAGCCGGGTGCGGGCCAGGCCCGAGACGGCGAGGTCTTCCAGCACGATCGTTTGGTTCTCACGAACGATGCTGGTGGTGACCTTGTGGAGCCAGTCCTGCCGGGTGTCGGACACCTTCGCGTGCTGACGGGCAAGCTTCTTGCGTGCCTGAGCACGGTTATTCGAGCCGCGCTGCTTACGACGGAGTTCCCACTGTACCCGCTTGAGTTTGCGTTCGGCCCGGCGCAAAAAGCGCGGGTTGTCGATGACCCGGCCGTGCTGGTCCACCGCGAAGGTGGACAATCCCAGATCCAGGCCGAGCTCTACGTCCTGGCCGTGCTCGTCGACGGCTTCCGGCAGGGTGTCGTCTCCGGTCTCGACCACGAACGACGCGAAATACCGGTCGTCGGCGGTCTTAATGACGGTGACCGATGATGGCGCCGAGGGCAGGTCCCGCGACCACGCCACCCGAATATCCCCGACCTTCGACAAGCGCAGCTTGCCGTTGGTTCGGATCGAGAACCCACCGGTGTGCAGCCGGATGGCCTGCCGCCGGTCCCGCTTGGACTTGAACCTCGGTGTGCCCACCCGACGTCCCGCACGCTTGCCTTTCAGCGAATCGAAGAAGTTCCGGTAGGAGGCGTCGCAGTCGCGGATGGCCTGTTGCAGCACGATGTTCGAGCACTCCGCGAGCCAGCCGCGCTCCTCGGTGTGTTTGGCGTCGGTGATCAGCCGCTTCTGCAACACGGAACCGGCCGGGAACTTCTCCCCCGCCGCGTGGGCGTCTTGCCGGGCACGCACGGCGTCGTTGTACACGACACGGGCGTTGCCGAACGCCTGCGCGAGTGCCTGACGCTGGGACTCGTCCGGGTAGAGCCGGTAGCGGTACCGCAGTTGCACGACTGATCACCTCCCTTCGTTGATCACTGTATCATGTTGGTCTATGGTAAACACCGAGGACTATCGCACTGGCAGGCACTGTGTTTTCGGAATGCACGTCCATTTGGTCTTCGTGACGAAGTACCGCAGGAACGTGCTCACCGGCCAACACCACGACTTCCTGCGCGAGGTGTTCGCGAAGGTCTGTGCCGACTTCGGCGCGAGCCTGACCGAGTGCAACGGCGAAGACGACCACGTGCACCTGCTCGTGGAGTATCCGCCGCAGGTAGCCGTGTCGAAGCTGGTGAACAGCCTCAAGGGCGTGGCCTCCCGGCGCCTCAAACAGCGCTTCCCGATGCGGACCTACCGGGGGCATCTGTGGTCGCCGTCGTACTTCGCCGCTTCGTGCGGCGGGGCGCCGCTGTCGATCATTCGACAGTACGTGGAGAACCAGCGTCGCCCTGCCTAGCGTGCCCGACGAAGAACACTCCTGACGGCTCACTCCGGCCTGAAGGCCGGAGCTTGCGCCGATTCCCGGGTCAGCCGAACAGTGCCTGGGCCTCCGTGTACCGCCGCACCGGGACGGTCTTGAGTTCCGCGGTGGCCTCTTCCAGGGAAACCCGCACGATCTCCGTGCCACGCAGGGCGACCATCTTCCCGAAGTCCCCCTCTGCCAGGGCGTCCACGGCGTGCAGTCCGAAACGGGTGGCCAGCACCCGGTCGTAGGCCGTGGGAGTGCCGCCCCGCTGGGTGTGCCCCAGCACCACGGCCCTGGACTCGTTGCCGGTGCGCTGGGAGATCTCCTCGGCCAGCCAGGTTCCCACACCTCCGAGGCGCACGTGGCCGAAGGAGTCCCGTTCCCCGGTCTGGAGCACTTCGGAACCGCCCTCCGGAACGGCCCCCTCGGCGACCACGATGATCGGGGCGTACTGCCTCTCGAACCGACGCAGCACCCAGTCGCACACCCAGTCGACGCTGAACCGCTGCTCCGGGCCGAGGATCACGTTGGCTCCCCCGGCCAGGCCGGAGTGCAGGGCGATCCAGCCCGCGTGCCTGCCCATCACCTCCACGACCAGCGCACGGTGGTGCGACTCGGCGGTGGTGCGCAGCCTGTCGATGGCTTCGGTGGCGATGTGCACGGCGGTGTCGAAGCCGAAGGTGTAGTCGGTGGCGTCCAGGTCGTTGTCGATGGTCTTGGGAACCCCCACCACCGGCACACCCTCCCCGGAGAGCCCGTGGGCCACGCCGAGGGTGTCCTCGCCCCCGATGGCGATCAGCGCCTCGATGCCCTGTTCTTCCAGGGTGCTCTTGATCCGCTCGACCCCGTCGGCCTCCTTGTAGGGGTTCGTGCGGGAGGACCCCAGGATCGTTCCCCCGCGGTCGAGGATTCGTTCGACCTCGTCGAGCCCCAACGGCATGGTCAGCCCCTCCAGCGGCCCCCGCCAGCCGCTGCGGAAACCGACGATCTCCTTGCCGTACACCTCGATCCCCTTGCGGGTGACCGCGCGGATCACGGCGTTCAGCCCCGGACAGTCACCGCCTCCGGTGAGTACCCCGACACGTTCGGTCGCGACCATCGCTCCTCCTCGGAAAACCGCTCCCTCGTGAGTGAGATCCCTCTCACCGCGCGAGCTTTTCACGGACTAAATCGGTGCAGCAAGTAACACGATGGTTCCGAAACGTGTGCACGACGGCGGCCTCGCACACCCCGAATCCCGTCGATAGGACCGGGTCGGCGGTGCTAGCGCTGGGGGTAGCCGAGCTGTCGTCTGCGCTGCTCGATCACCTGCCAGCGCCGCAGGTTGTGCTTGGCGTCGGCGAGCGCGTCGTGGGCGTTGGCGGGCGCGGAGGGCAGTTTCGGCTTGCCGACCGCCTCCCAGTGCTGGCGGAGATCCCGGGTGAACTTGGGCAGCCGGGAGGGCAGGGCGGGCATAGCCCCCCACAGCTGGGCGAGCGCCACGTGGTCGTAGGCGGCGTACCAGGCCCACAGTTCGATCTCGGAGGAGTGCGCGGTCAGGAACGAGTAGAGCTCGTCACGGATCCTGGCGCGGGAGCGCCAGCTCGGCGATCCGGGGGCGGGAAGCTGGGGCAGTACGTGTTGGCGCACCCAGGGGCCCGCGCGGCCGGCGTCGAACTCGGTGGAGACGGCGTAGAACTCCCGCCCGGTCTCGTCGACGACACCGATCGAGACGAGATCGATCGTCCGGCCGTCCTCGATGAACTCGCAGTCGTAGAAAAACCGCACTGGAAAAGGGTATGTGCCCGCCCGCCGGGCCCGGACACACCCCGTCCGGCGGACTCGTCCGACCGGACGGGGTTTCGGTCATCCCGCCTTGGAGTCGGGCAGCCTGCTGTTGTCGGTCCTGGCGGCCTTGGCCGCCTGACGTTCCCGTTTGCTGATGACCCGCCCGCTCTCGGCGATGTCGTCCTTGGCCCGCTCGGCGTAGATGTCCACGTACTCCTGACCGGAGAGCTCCATCAGGGCGTACATGATCTCGTCGGTGATCGACCTTTCGGCGAAGCGGTCCCCGGCCATGCCCTCGTAGCGCGAGAAGTCGAGCGGTTCGCCGACCCGGATCCGCACCCGGTGGGGACGCCACATCTTGGTGCCGATGGGGTTGACCTTCTCCGTGCCGATCGTGGCCACCGGGATGACCGGCACATCGGCCTCCAGCGCCATCCGGGCCACCCCGGTCTTGCCCTTGTAGAGCCTCCCGTCGGGGGACCGGGTCCCTTCCGGGTAGATGCCGAGCAGCCTGCCCTCCCGAAGCAGACGGATCCCCGTGTCCAGGGCGGCCTGGGCGGCGGCTCCACTGGAGCGGTCTATCGGAACCTGACCCACTCCGCTGAAGAAGTACCTTTTCAGCGCTCCCTTGATCCCCTTCTCCGTGAAATACTCGCGTTTTGCCAGGAACGTGACCCTGCGCGGAAGTTTCAACGGCATCAGGAAGGAATCGGCCACGGCCACATGGTTGCTGACCAGAATCGCGCCGCCCGAGTCCGGAACGTTGTGTGCCCCCTCCACCGTGGGACGACACCACAACTTGATGAGAGGACCGAGAAGAACGTACTTCATCACCCAGTACAGCACCGTGTCGCTGCCTCCCTCGTGGCCCGATTACGGTGTCAGGGTACGGAGCCGCCATCAGGCGCACAATGCGGCCCCGGACCATGGGATCCGCTGTCCACGTGGGCCCCGGAACACCTCGGGGCGTCACACGGGCGAGGGGCCGCATGGCAGAGTGTGCCCGTGCTGACCGCGGGAGTGCCGACGATCTCTTCGCCGCCACGCCGGGCACACCGGAGACGTCCGCCCCTCCGGGGCCCGGAACGACCTTGCTCAACGGGGCGCGAGCGGCGACCCTGGGGAGAGGTGCGGCGCGGCCGGTGGACACCGGCACGGGCCTCGCCACCCGGTCGAGCACCGGCCCCCGCGGACAACATCGATTTCGACCCCACCACCCACCGCGAGCGCGTCAGGGATGCCGTATGAACACGCGCCAGGACAACGCCGACGGCCCGGAAGACATCGACAAGGCTTTCGCGGAGATCGTGGCCGAACTCGAACGCGACTCCTCCCTTCCGCAGTGGCCGGAGGACAGCCGCGCTCGTCCGGACACCGACGACCCGACCCCCCAGGCCGGTCCCGCCGCCCTCGACGCTCCGGAGGCCGCTGAGGCCGGCCCTCGGGACTGGGCCCCGGAGGAGCGGGGGGAGGACGAAGGACACTACGAACCTCCCGAGCCCCCACCGCTTCCCACACCCCACGCCGGAACACTGGGGGGTGTGCTGCTCGTGGTGCTCGGGATCCTCGTCCTGGTCGTCCCCGTGGCCGCGAGCTCCCTCGGTGCGCTGACACTGCCGGTGGGGTTGATCGCCATCAGCGCGGGGATCGGGTGGCTGCTGCTGCGACTGCGCCGGGAGGACCCCGAGACCGAGAACGGGTGGGACGACGGAGCCCAGGTCTGAGGCGTTCTCGCGGAAACGACCGGCTGGTTCCCCCGCGGGACCAGCCACCCCGGAGCCCACGTCCCGGGAACTAACGGGCCGTCGTGGTCGGGCCGGGCTCGTCCAGCACGTTGCCGCGCACCCGTCTGACCGTGATCGGGCTGACCCCGCCCGTCGGGGAGTGGGGCCGGTGGTGTTCCGAGGCCGCCCCCTCCGCTTCGGGATGTTCCGCGGCGGGATCCTGCCCGGTTCGGTTCGTGTCCTCCCGCCGGACCGCCGTCGTGCGCACGACCTCGCGCAGGGTTCCCAGCAGCTCCGCGAACCGGTCCACGAGTTCCCCGGAGGAACCGCCCCGGGACCACGAGGCGGCGAGGACGTCGCACAGCGGACATCCGGGGCACCGTCGGTCCTCGGCTGCGGGGTTCCGCCGGGACTGTCCGGCGGTGTCCCGCCCGGAGGCCTCCGCGTGGTTCAGTTCGAGCAGGAACTCCTCCAACCGGCGGGCCAGCTCACCCAACAGGCCGCGCAGCTCCCCGGCGAGGCGTCGCGCACCGCCGAGGGGGTCGTGCTCTCCGTTCTCGTCCTGCACCCCACATCACCGCATCCACTGCTCGGGGTCCGGTCGGAATCCCACGGCCAGTCCGTCGTCGCCGGCCTCCGCCTCGACGACGACGCACCGCCGCAGCACCGAGGGCAACGCCACCAGTCTGCGGTGCCCGTTCACCGTGATCGCGAGTTCGTCGCCGACGCGGGTCAGCTCCGGGTCGGTACTCGGGCCCAGCGGCAGCGCCACCCGCAGCCAGTACCGCGCCCGCTCGTGTTCGGGAGTCTCGCGGACGTCGATCACGGGACGGCGCTCGGCTCCCTCCAGGGGATCCGCGGCGCCGTAGATCCCGGCCCCCAGCTCCCGCAGCGCGGCGGCCCCCACCGGTTCGCTCGCCCGGTGTTCGACGCTGCGCAGGGGCAGACCCAGCCCCTCCAGTTCGGCCACGACCCCGCGCTGCTGACCTCTCCGGAGACGCAGCCACTCCGCGGCCGCGCCCTCCTCCTCGCCCGGCGAGGGGACCATTCGGTTCACCAGCACCCCGTCCACGTGGATCCGGTGCAGCGAGAGCGCCGTGAGCACACGCCGGGTCTCGGCGGCCACCACGGACTCGGGAGTACTCACCAGACGAACGCTCGTCGTGCGATCGGTGAGGAAGCCGGTCAGCCCTTCCAGTCGGGCGGCGAGGCCCCCCAGGGCCTCGGAGAGGGCGTCCCACCGGTCACCGTGGGAGTCGCCCGCCATGCCCGCCAGCATCCCCCGGACGAGCCGGCGGTGTTTCGGGAACAGCCGCTCCAGGTAGTCGTCCAGCGCCTCCGGGAGGGTGAGCAGTCGGAGAGTCTCCGCCGTGGGACCGCAGTCGACCACCACCGTGTCCCATGGCCCCTCGGACGCCAGGCGACGTACCTCCGTCAGCGCCAGCAGCTCCTCGACACCGGGGAGTCCGGTCAGCTCGGCGGCGTCCACCTCGGCGACGCCGGAGGAGGTCAACAGGGTGTGCAGGTGCTCCCGCAGCCGGCCCCACACCTCCTCCAGCAGCCCACGCGTGGCGATCTCGGCCGCGTGCAGCACCACGTCCGTCTCACTCCACTCCCCCTGACCGGAGGAGAGGGACAGTTCGCGGGGTTCGTGGTCCAGCCCGGTTCCCAGGCAGTCGGCGAGCGAGTGAGCGGGATCGGTGGAGAGAACCAGAATCTTGCCGCCCCGTTCGGCGAGCCGAACCGCCGTGGCGGCGGCCAGCGTGGTTTTGCCGACCCCACCCTTTCCGGTGAACATGAGCGTGCGCACGTGCCAGCCCCCGTAACCGTGTCCGCGTCGAGTGGGTTCCGGAAACCCCGTTCGGCCCGGGCCCCCGAACCTGGTACCGGCTGTTCCGGCAGCCGTCGGAAACCACGTCGCGGAATCCCTAACCCTCGGACTCCACGCGTCGCTTGAGCTCCTTCAACGCGGTGTCCATGATCATCTTCTCGGCCTTGCGCTTGAACATCCCGATCATCGGAATGGCCAGATCCACCGCGAGGCTGTAGGTGACCTCGGTGCTTCGCCGCCGTAACGGTTTCAGCGTGTAGCTGCCCCGCTGGAACTTCTGCACCTGCCCCTCGACGAGTTCCCAGCTGACCGACAGCCCGTCCGGGCTCCACTCGTAGGCGAGCGTGTAGGTGTCCTTGACCACACCGGCGTCCAGCACGAACCGCACCCGCTCGGCGTCGCCGTCCGCCGTCCGGGACAACACCTCGGTCTCCTTGACCGCCTCCGCCCACTCGGGGTAGGCGCCGAAGTCGGCGATCACACCCATGATCTCCGGAGCCGGTGCCTCGATCACGATGGACTGGGTGGACTGGTCGACCATGTCGGGCAGATTACAGGTCACCGGCCTCGGAACCACGACCGGCGGGCCCGCTCGGACCGATCACCACCGCAGCACATAGGGCTGCCCGGACTGCTTGAAGTGGCCGACGTTGACGCACTCGGTAGGCCCGATCCGCGTTCTCCGGGACAACGGCTGGTGCACGTGCCCGAACAGCGACCAGCGGGGCCGGTCCCGTCGCACCCGTTCCAGCACTCCCCTGGAGCCGCGCTCGGCCCGGCGGGCCACCACGTCGTAGACGAGTTCGGGAACCTGCGGCGGCACGTGGGTGCACAGCACGTCGACCTCGTCGAGCCCCTCCAGCAGCGCGTCGTACTCCTGATCGCTGCGCAGGTTGGGCACCCAGGGGAGATCGTGCCGCAGCGTGCCCCCGGGCGGCAGCAGCGCGCCCCCGACGAACCCGAAACGCAATCCCCCTATCTCCACGCTCTGCCCGTCCAGAGCGTGGATGCCGTCCCCGGTGAACTCGGGCCACAGGCTCGGGGCGTCCACGTTGCCCGCCGTCGCGTAGGTGGGGACGGGCATGGCGGCGAACAGCTCGGCGTACTGCTCCCGGACGGCCTGCCGGACGACCGCGGCCGGGTCGGGGAGGCTGTCCCACAGCGAACGCAGGTAACCGGCCATCTCCGCACCCCTGCGGTTGCGTCGCAGTTCGGCGAAGTGTCCGACCTTCTCGGGACCGAACACGGCACCGAGAATTCCCTTCTCGTGATCGTGGTAGTCGACGAAGTCGACGAGATCGCCGAGCACGACCAGCGCGTCGGCGCCGTCGCCCGCCCGTTTCAGGTCCTCCACGTTTCCATGCACGTCCGAGACCACATGCACCCGCAAATTCGCTCCGTTCGCCGGGGGACAGCCGTCCCGACCAAGCTAACCGCCCACTCGCCCCCACCGCGAACCACGCGTTCCCGGAGTCACTCCGGCCGGGCTCACCGCCGGATTCCGTCACCGCGCGTTATGATTCCGCTCCACAGAAAAAGGGGGGCTACCGCCCAGTAGCGCTCGGGGTTAGGTTGGCCATCACAATTCGGCGTGCTTTCGGAGGATGCAAGTGCGAGAGTTCAGCGCCCCCGCCACTGTCACGGTGGCCGACGAGGAGAACCTCACCGACATGGTGTGGGCCAATGCCGAGCGTTTCGGCGACACGGTCGGCTTCCGGCGCAGAGTGGACGGCACCTGGGTGGACGTGACCACGGCCGAGTTCGCCGCCCAGGTGCTGGCGACGTCCAAGGGCCTCATCGCCGCGGGACTGCAGCGGGGAGACCGGGTGGGACTGATGTCCCGCACCCGGTACGAGTGGACCCTGTTCGACTTCGCGATCTGGTCCGCCGGATGCGTCACCGTGCCCATCTACGAGACGTCCTCGGCCGACCAGGTGGAATGGATCCTGAACGATTCGGGAGCCTCGGCCCTGATCGTCGAAACCCCGGAGCACCGCGCCGAAGTCGACACGGTCCTCGAAGGGCTTCCCGAGGTGCGGCACGTCTGGCAGATCGACGGGCCGGTACCGAACGGGGACTCCACCGCCGTGGCGGAACTCACGTCACTGGGTTCGGAGGTGCCCGACGAGACGGTGCACGAACGGAGGAGGTCGGTCGGGGCCGACGACATCGCCACCCTGATCTACACCTCGGGGACCACGGGTCGCCCCAAGGGGTGCGTGCTCACCCACCGCAACATGCTGGCCGAGATCAGGGGGGACCTGGACGCCTTCCCCCAGCTGATGCAGCCGGGCAACTCCATGCTGATGTTCCTGCCGATGGCTCACGTGCTCGCCAGGGCGATCACCCTCTCCTGCGTCTACTCCAGGCTGACGCTCGGCCACACCCCCGACGTCAAGAACCTCGTCTCCGACCTGGGGTCCTTCCGTCCCACCTTCGTGCTGGCCGTACCCCGGGTCTTCGAGAAGGTCTACAACACGGCCAAGCAGAAGGCCCACGGCGAGGGCAAGGGCAGGATCTTCGACGCGGCCGAGGCCACCGCCGTGGCCTACAGTCGCGCCCGGTCCGAGTCCGGTGGCCCCGGCCTGCTGTTGCGCGCCAAGCACTTCGTGTTCGACAAACTCGTCTACGGCAAGCTGCGCTCCGCGTTGGGAGGCCGCTGCGTCGCGGCCGTCTCCGGCGGGGCTCCGCTCGGTGAACGCTTGACCCACTTCTTCTTCGGCATAGGAGTGCCGGTCCTGGAGGGCTACGGGCTGACCGAAACCACGGCGGCGGCCGCGGTCAACGTCCAGGACAACTACAAGATCGGCACCGTGGGACGTCCGATCGCCGGAACCACGGTGGCGATCGCCGAGGACGGCGAGGTGCTGGTCAAGGGCGACGTGGTCTTCCAGCGCTACTGGAACAACCAGACCGCCACCGAGGAGTCCCTGGAGGACGGCTGGTTCCACACCGGCGATCTGGGATCGCTCGACGAGGACGGTTTCCTGCGGATCACCGGCAGGAAGAAGGAGATCATCGTCACCGCGGGCGGGAAGAACGTGGCTCCCGCCGTGCTCGAGGACCGCATCCGGGCCCATCCGCTGATCAGCCAGTGCATGGTGGTCGGTGACCAGAAACCCTTCATCGGTGTGCTCGTGACCCTGGATCCCGAGTTCCTGCCCTCCTGGCTGGAGGAGCGGGGACGTCCCAGGGACACCTCCCCGAGCGAACTCGCCGACGACCCCGAGATGTGCGCCGAGGTGCAGAAGGCCATCGACGAGGCCAACGAGGCGGTCTCCAAGGCCGAGCAGATCAAGCAGTTCCGCATCCTCCCCCAGGACTTCACCGAGGACCGTGGGGAGATGACCCCGAGCCTGAAGGTCCGGCGGAACAAGGTGGCCGCGAACTACGCCTCCGAGATCGAGGCGATCTACTCCTGAGAGCCACGGTCCCGCCGTCGGGCACCGCGGGGCGGTCCCGACGGCGGGATCCGGGGCGTGCGGACCCGCTCAGCCGGCCACGCGCCGCATCCGGTTGATCGGTGCGATGTCGTCGTAGGGAACGACCTTGACGACCTGCCCGGTGGTGGGGGCGTGCACGGCCTTCCCGTTGCCGACGTACATGGACACGTGGCTGACCGGGCTGTAGTAGAAGATGAGATCGCCCGGCCGCAGTTCGGAGGCCGAGACCGGCCTGCCCACCTGGGCCTGGGCGCTGCTGGACCGGGGAAGGTCCACCCCGGCCTGGGCGTAGGCCCAGTACATCAGTCCCGAGCAGTCGAAGTTGCTGGGACCGTCGGCTCCGTACACGTACGGGGATCCCTGCTTGCTCAGCGCGGCCTGCACCGCCCCGGAGGCGGCACCGGCTCCCCCCGCGTACTCGTAGTCGGTCTGACCACCGCCGGACAGGGACTCGCGCTGCTGCTGGTCCAGCTCCTCGATGTGCTCGCGGACCGCTGAGACCTGCTGCTCCATCTCGGCCTTCTTCGCGGCGATCTCCTCCTGGAGCTTGGCCGCCTCCTGCTCGGCCTTGGCCGCGCGTTCGCGGGCCTGCTGGGCCTGTTTCTCGGCCTCCTCGGCCTTCTCGGTGGCCTCGGCCAAGGTGGACACGGCCTGCTGGTTGTCCCTGGCCAGTTCGTCCATGATGGAGGCGCGGTCGAGGAAGGAGTCCGGGGACTCGCTGGCCAACAGCGCCGAGAGCTGGTTCATCCGGGATCCCCGGTAGACGGCGCTGGTCAGCTCGTCCACCTGGCCCCGGAACCTCTCCTCCTGGGCCCTGGCCTGCTCGGCGGCCTTGATGGCCTCCTGCTCGGCGGCCTTGGCCTTCTCCAGCTCCTCCAGCCGGGCGTCGTGGTCGTCCTTGGCCCGTTTGTACTTCTCGGTCAGCTTCTCCGCCTGCCGGGAGAGCTTCTGGAGTTGTTCGACGGCGTCGGACCTGTTGTCGGGAAGCTCGGGGTCCGCGAGAGCCGGCGCGGAGCTCACGGTGACGGCGGTGGCCACCGCCGTAGCCGTCAGTGCTCCCCGCATTGAGCGTCTGAGTCCGTGCGAGGCCACTTCGCGCATTGCTCCTTCGTTGCTCGGCCGCCCGACCGGAGACGTCCTGCGCGGCACGACCGGAGGACAACGACGTGGGCCCGGTGTGGAGACCGCGCCGAGAAAGGCGCCGTGGGGCCCGCAGCCACCGGTGGCCGCTCGGGAACGCTTCCGGCTCGGCTCCCCCGACGAGCCGACCTGGCGGCGACTTCGCGGAGCCACCCCGTCTGGCGACTGATCGCCGCGAAGTCTCGGTCAGATTACGAGAGGTACGCCGAGTAGTCCAGAGTGGGGGTGGCAACACGACGGAACGTGCTCCACTCCGGCGTCGAACCCGCAGAAAACACCCCCGGAAGGGGCTTGTTCCTTCCACGGCGGAAGGATGCCGAACGCGATCGGTGACAAGCGGCGTGCGCCCCGTTCGGGCCACGGCCTCACACCGAACGGGGTGTGGCGGGGACTGGGCGGGGATGTCCGCTCACCCGGGACTGATCCGCTCCAACAGCACCGCCGAGGTCACCGTGTAGGCACCACGCCTGCGCACCGACTCCACCACCTCCCGGTCCGAGGTGGCCACCACCAGCTGCCTGCCCACCGGCTCGGCGTCCACCAGGTCCCTGATCAGGTCGTCGGCCTGCACCCCCGGTTCGCTGAACAGCACCCGCACCCCTCGTGGCCCGGCGTTCGGCACCGAGACGACGTTGGCACCGTCGAAGACCACGGTCACCTCCACCCCGGAACGCGCGGCCAACACCGCCGCCTGCTGGGACAACCGCTCCCGCTGCTCGGCGAGCGGAAGATCCGGGTAACCGGTCTTGGTGACGTTGTAGCCGTCGATGATCACGTGAACGGCGGGAAGCGCCAACAACCGGTCCAACACGGTCACGTCCGGAACGTCCTCCACCGCTCCGGCACCGGCCCGCACCCGGGAGACGGTTTCCGCCGGTTTGGGGCCCGAACGGGGGCCGCCGCCCGAGGTGGAACCGATCTCCCTGCGCAGCCCGGCGATCGAACCCTCCAGGGTGTCCAACAGCAGTTCCAGCCGCACCTCGTCACCCTTCCGGGCCTCCCGAGCAGACTGTCGGGCCGTCTCCGCCTCGTTGCTGGCGCGCTCGGCCCTCGCCCGTTCCTCCCTGGCCCGGTTCCGCTCGCGGTCCCGCTCCGCGGTCAGCTCGGCGATCTCGCGGTCCTTGGACCGGGCGAGTCGTTCCAGTTCGGCACCGAGGCGCTCCACCTCGGTCCGGCACTCCTTGAGCTGGACCCCCTTCTGTTGGAGTCGCTTACGCAGGCGCTCGACGTCCTTGCCGCTGTGTTCGCGGGCCCGTTCGACGGACTCCGCCGTCTCAGCCAGTTCCCGTCGCAGTCGTTCGTTCTCGGAAGCGAGCTTCTCGGCGCGCGCGAGCGCCGAGTCCCGCTCCTCGCCGGTCCTGTCCTGCCGGGTCCTGCGGTCGATCAGTTCGACGTAGTGCGCCGCGTTCACCGTGTTCAGCAACACGTTGGCGGTGGCCGCGGCGAGCGGGTCCCGCTGCCGGAGCTCCAGCACCTCCGGTCGCTTCCTACGGCACCAGTCCAGCACCGCCGCGCGGAACACCGTCGACTCCCCCATCGCGGCCAGCAGCTCGGCGTGCCCCAGTTTGGCCCTCTTGGCCGCCGCGAAACGCATCACGGGACGCACTCGGCCGGGCACGTCCCCCGGACGCATCTCCCCCACGGCGGAGGCCGCCACCTCGGCTATCCGATGGCGCAGCGGATCGGGCAGACCGTCCCAGTCGACGCTGCTGTCCTCTCCGGTCGTGGAACGTGCTGGCTCCGCTGCGGTCTCCGTGTCGGTCCGCGGGTCGTCGGCGCTGTCGCCCGTTGTCGACGGTGTCACTCTTCCAGGCTAAGGTCTGCGCGGACGATTACCTACATCCGGCGGTTGCGGTGTCGCCGTACACTCTTTTCCGCCGGTCAGCACGAGCGCATACCCTCACCACGATGACCAGGTCCCCGCAGCACACCCAGATGTCCCTCGACGAGGTGGGACAGCCACTCGACGAGGTCACCTTCGTCGTGGTGGACCTGGAAACCACGGGCCGCAGCCGCGAGCGGGACGGCATCACCGAGATCGCCGCGGTGAAGACGCGCGGAGGCGAGACGGTGGCGGAGTTCTCCACTCTGGTCTCCCCCGGCCGCCGGGTCCCCTCCGAGGTCACCGCGATCACCGGCATCACCGACCACATGCTCTCCGAGGCACCCGCGCTCGACAGCGCGCTGACCGCCTTCCTGGACTTCGTCGGTGACGGTGTGATCGTGGCGCACAACGCCCCGTTCGACCTCGGATTCCTGCGGGCTGGCTGCGCCCGGCTGGGGCTGCGTTGGCCGACCCCACCCGTGGTCTGCACGCTGCGCCTGGCACGCAGGGTGCTCTCCGCCGGCCGGACCCGGGGACACTCCCTGGGCGAGCTCACCACGGCGCTGGGCACCGCCCACGCCCCCGCCCACCGGGCGCTGCGGGACGCCCGTGCCACCGCCGACGTGCTGCACGCGCTGCTGCGCAGACTTCCCCACGAGGTGCGCTGTCTGGAGGAGCTGTCGGAGTATCTGTCGGGGGTGACCGCCGCCCAACGGGGCAAGCGCGACCTGGCGGCCGGACTCCCCGCCGGCCCGGGGGTGTACATGTTCCTCGGCCCGAACGAGGAGGTGCTCTACATCGGCACCGCCACGAACCTGCGCCGCAGGGTCGGCCAGTACTTCACGGCCGGGGAACGCCGGGCACGTGTACGGGAGATGGTCTCGCTGGCCGAGCGGGTCGACCACGTGAGCTGCGCACACCCGCTCGAAGCGCAGGTGAGGGAACTACGTCTGCTGGGGGCCCACCGCCCCGAGTACAACAGCAGGTCCAAGAACCCGGGCCGGGCCTGGTGGATCTCGCTCACCGCGGAGACCTTCCCCCGGCTGAGGATCACCCGCAAACCGGGCCGGGAGTCACTCGGACCGTTCCGCACCAGGAACTCAGCGACCCGGGCCGTGGAGGCGCTGCACGAGGTCACCGGCATCCGGAGCTGCACCGAACGGATCCCGGCCGGGGGCTCGGGGCGCAGTCCCTGTGCCGTGTACGAACTCGGGCGTTGCGGGGCTCCCTGCGCCGGTCACGAAACCCCCTCCGAGTACGACCGGCACGTGGGCGCGGTCCGGGAACTGGGCGACGGCAGCGGGGACGTGGTGCTGCACCGGCTGCACGAGCGGCTGGAGGAGCTCGCCACGCTCCAGCGCTTCGAGGAGGCCGCCTGCGGGCGGGACCGCCTCGCCGCACTCGTCCACGCCCTCGACCGCGGTCAGCGGTTGGCCGCCCTGGCCAGCGTTCCGGAACTGGTCGCCGCCCGCCCCGACGGGTCCGGGGGATGGATGATCGCCGTGGTACGGCACGGGCGGCTGGCCGCGGCGGGCACCGCACCACGGGACACCCCTCCGATGCCGGTGGTCGAGGCGCTGCTCGCCACGGCCGAAACCGTGGTGCCGGGACCGGATCCCCTGTACGGAGCCCCGGTCGAGGAGGTCCGGGTGATACACCGTTGGCTGTCCGCCCCGGAGACCAGAATGGTCCGGTGTCGCCGAGCGTGGAGCGAACCAGCCGGATCGGCGGGAAAGTGGCGTGAGTGGGCCGAGCGGGCCTCCTCCGCGCGCACTCCCTACGCGGGGGCGGACTGAACCACCGCCCCAGGGGACCGCACGCCGAAGACCGTCGCCGCTGGCGAGGATCACTCCAGGTCGCCGCTGGTGACGATCCGGCTCGGATACAGGTACACCGCGAGCTGGCCCGGTCCCGCGATCCGGCTGCCGAGGCGCTCGGCTTTCTCGGCCCCCACGTAGTGGGCCGCCACCGTGGTGGCCACCCGCAGCACCTCGTCACCGTCGTCGGTGGTCTCGGCGGTGCCCTGCAGCTGCACGAAGGTGTGGGCGCTCTGTTCGTCGACGCACAGCGTCAGACGCGGGTCCCGGGCGATCGCGGCCGCCTTGGCACTGTCCGCTCCGGTGTTGAACACGATCCGTCCCTCTTCGGGGGCGAACCAGATCGGGGCGACCAGGGGACGTCCGTCCGAAGCCAGGTAACCGAGTTTGCCGGTACGACCGCCCTGCTCCAGGAAGGAACGCACCGGACCGGTGATCTCCGTCATGATCCCGACCGTAGTACCTCCCGCCACGCCGAGCACGGACGCACCCTTCCACCCCGGGCGAACGAAGAACCGGCGGCCCCGTCCACGCGGGACGGGACCGCCGGTTCGGCCCACGGTGCCGTGGGAAGGATCACTCCTCGGGCTGGCGGGACTTGCCGCCGACGAGCTCCCTGTCGGGGTCCTGCTCCTCGGCGGAGTTCCGCTCCCGCTCCAGAGCCTCCGCGTGCTCGCGCGCACGCGCGGCCTCCAGGGCGGCCGTCTCCTCGCTCGGGTCCGGCTTGAGCCAGCTGCCCTCGACCGGCTTGCCCGCGGCGCCCAGCTTGTTCATCTTCTTCGGCACCGGAGCGCCCTGGTACTCCAGCTCCTCCGGGTGGCCGTGCTCGTCCACCGGGCCGAGCGGCTGGTGCACCTCGACGAACTCCCCGTGCGGCAGCCGCTTGATGATCCCCGTCTCGATGCCGTGTTCCAGCACCTCCCGGTCGGACTTCTGCAGACCGAGGCAGATCCGGTAGGTGACGTAGTAGACGATCGGCGGGGCGACCAGCAGCCCGATGCGCCCGATCCAGGTCATCGCGTTCAGGGAGATGTCGAACTTGAAGGCGATGATGTCGTTGACACCCGAGATCATCAGCACCGAGAAGAAGGTCAGCGCCATCATCCCGAGGCTGGTGCGCACCGGAACGTCCCGTGGACGCTGCAACAGGTTGTGGTGGGCGTCGTCCCCGGTGAGCTTGCGCTCGATCGCCGGGTAGGCGATCGCGACGGTGAAGATCAACCCCATGAACAGCACCGTCGGGAAGAACACGGCGGGGATGGTGTACTCACCCCACAGGTAGACCTCCCAGGCGGGCCAGAGCCGGCTGGAGCCGTCCGTCCAGATCATGTACCAGTCCGGCTGCGAGGCGGCCGAGACCTGCGAGGCGTTGTACGGACCGAGGTGCCAGATCGGGTTGATCTGGAAGATGCCGCCCATCAACGCCGTCACACCGGTGACCACGGCGAAGAAGCCACCGGCCTTGGTCGCGAACACCGGCATGATCCGCACGCCGACGACGTTGCTCTCCTTGCGCCGCACACCGGGGAACTGGGTGTGCTTCTGGTACCAGACCAGCGCCAGGTGCACGGCGATCAGCCCGAGAATGATCCCCGGCAGCAGGAAGATGTGCATCATGTAGAAGCGCGGGATCAACTCGGTACCGGGGAACTCCCCGCCGAACAGGATCCAGTGGATCCAGGTGCCGACCACGGGGATCGACAGGGTGATCCCGGAGGCGATGCGCACGCCGGTGCCGGACAGCAGGTCGTCCGGCAGCGAGTAACCGGTGAAGCCCTCGAACATGCCCAGGATGAACAGCAGAATGCCGATCATCCAGTTGGTCTCCCTCGGACGCCGGAAGGCGCCGGTGAAGAAGATGCGCAGCATGTGGGCCACGATCGAGGCCATGAACAGCAGCGCGGCCCAGTGGTGCACCTGCCTGGCGAACATCCCTCCGCGCACCTCGAAGGAGATGTCCAGGGCGCTGGCGAAGGCCCGGGACATCTCGATGCCGCGCAGGTTGGTGTAGGCGCCCTGGTACTGCACCTCCGCCATCGAGGGGTCGAAGAAGAACGCCAGGTAGGTGCCGGTCAGCAGCAGCAGGATGAAGGTGTACAGCGCCACCTCACCGAGCAGGAACGACCAGTGGGTGGGGAACACCTTGTTGAACTGCCTGCGCAGACCGGCCGCTGCGTTGAACCGTTTGTCGACCTCGTCGGCCTGCTTGCTGGCCGCGCGGTACAGCGCGCTTTCCGACTTGGTCGGGGTGGTTATCGAACTCATGAATTCCGCTCCCAGTAAGCCGGGCCGATCGGCTCGATGAAGTCGCTCTTCGCCACGAAGTAGCCTTCCTCGTCGATCGTGATCGGCAACTGCGGCAGAGCGCGTGTGGCGGGACCGAAGACCGGCTTGGCGTAGCTGTTGGCCACGTCGAACTGCGACTGGTGGCAGGGACAGAGCAGCCGGCCGGTCTGGGCCTCGTACAACGAGGTCGGGCAGCCGAGGTGGGTACAGATCTTGGAGTAGGCGTAGTAGTCGCCGTAGTTGAAGTCCTCCTGGCCCTGGCGTGCCACCGGGTTGTCGCCCGGACGCAGCCGGATCAGCATGACCGGGTTGTCGGAACGGCGCAGGGCGTGCAGCAACGCCTCCTCGTTACCCCGTTCGGACTCGCGGAACGGGAAGACCGTCTCGAAACCGCCCGGGGAGAGGTCCTGGGCCCGCACCAGCGAGATCTCGTGGGGATCGCCGGTGTTGCGCCGCAGGTAGACCTTCTCGCCCTCGCTCTGCATCCATCCTGTGTGGTTGAGCGAGTCGGGACCCGTCTCCGCCCAGGGGTTCTTGACCATCCCGCCGAGCACCAGCACGCCCGTGCCCAGACCGAAGGCCCCGGCCCCGAAACCGGCGGTCCGCTTGATCATGGAGCGGCGGGCGATCGTGCTGCGGTTACCCGCGTCGGCCAGCTCGGCCGCGATCGTCTGCCGGTCCAGCTCGGAGGAGCCGTGCCCGTCGTGACGCTGCTGCACGGCGACCTCGTGGGGCATGAACTTCTTCGAGTACAGGATCGCCCCGATGCCCACCGACAGGATCGACAGCCCCAGGAAGAACCCGATCAGCGGGTTGTACAGCGAGTACAGGAAGTGTCCCCGCTCGTCGGCCAGAGGGTTGACGTAGCGCCAGGGCCAGAAGACGAAAACCCCGATGAAGGCCAGTGCCGAGAACCCTGCCAGGGAGAACCAGGCGGCGACGGCGCGCTCGGCGCGTCGTTCGGCGCGAGTCCCCTTGACCGGCCAGGGGTCCGGGTACTCGACCAGTTCGACGTCGTCCTGGGCCAGTCCCAGCCGGACCTTCTCGTCGCGGCTCATCTCCGCGAGTTCCGCCTCGGTGGGCTGTCGCCGCTCCGGGCCGGCGGAGGAGGTCTCGTTGCCCGCTTCGTGGTCGTGTCGTTCGCTGTTGTTCTCGCTCATATCCCGCTCACTCATGCCCTGGCTCCGATCCACAGGGTGAGACCGACGAGACTACCGAGGCCGATGACCCAGGCGACGACCGTCTCGGGGCCCGGACCGTAGCCACCGAGCGCGTTGCCCCCGGGGTTGTTGTTGCCGTCGGTCACCGACTTCACATAGGCGATGATGTCCTGCTTCTCCTGGGGAGTGAGCTGCCGCTCGGAGAACTTCGGCATGTTCTCCGGTCCGGTGAGCATCGCCTCGTAGATCTGCTGCTCGGAGGCCGGAGCCAGTTCCGGGGCGAACTTACCCGAGGACAGCGCGATTCCCCGCCCGGTGAAGTTGTGACAGGAGGCGCAGTTCAGTCGGAACAGTTCGGCACCGCGCGCGGGGTCGTCGCCCTGCAGCTGTTCGCCCTTCTGCTCGGGCTGCTCCGGCCCGCCTCCGACCGACTGCGCGTACGCGGCGAGCGCCTGGATATCCTCCGGGGAGAACTCCGTGGGCTTGCGCTGGGCCTGCGCTCCCTGACGCGCCAGCGGCATACGCCCGCTGGAGACCTGGAAGTGCACAGCCGCACCACCGACCCCGATCAGGCTCGGACCCCGATCCTCAACGCCCTGCAGGTTCTCGCCGTGACAGCTGATGCAGGACCCCCTGTAGATCTCCTCACCCTTGCTGACCAGCGCCGGGTCCTCCGCGGCCGTCGCGGTCTGCGGTTCGGGAAGCAGCACACTGTAGAGGCCGCCCGCGGCCACCAAGGCGATCCCGAGCGCCAGCACACCGGAAAGCCGTCGCCGGAACTTGGAACCCGTGCGGTTGCGTTTCTTGTTGGTGGTCATGAGTGCGCAAAACCCTTGCTGTCATGTTCGGGATGATTCAGCGGCAACAACATCACGCTCTGCTCGTATCGCTGCCTTGACCCATGGCTGTGGCGACCTCCGCGGAACCGCCTCACGGCACCAGGTAGATGACCAGGAACAGGCCGATCCACACGATGTCGACGAAGTGCCAGTAGTAGGACACGACGATCGAGGCCACGGCCTGGGCCGGTGTGAACTTGCTCATCCTGGTCCGGATCATCAGGATCACGAACGCGATGAGCCCACCGATCACGTGGAGACCGTGGAAGCCCGTGGTCATGTAGAACACGGTGCCGAACGCCGAGGACGCCATCGTGGTGTGGTGCTCGGTGATCAGCGTGTGGTACTCACCGGCCTGGCCGATCACGAAGATCAGCCCCATCACGAGCGTGAGCATGTACCAGCGACGGAGTCCGTAGACGTCACCACGCTCGGCCGCGAACACACCCCACTGACAGGTGAACGAGGACGCCACCAGGATGATCGTGAACGGAAGGGCGTAGGCCACGTTGAGTTCGGCGGGTGGCGGCGGCCACGGACCCTCGTTCTGGGCCTTCACCGTGAAGAACATGGCGAAGAGCCCGGCGAAGAACATCAGCTCGCTGGCCAACCAAACGATGGTGCCCACGCTGACCATGTTCGGGCGGTTCAGCGAGTGCACGCGTTGACTGATTGAGGGCGCTGCCGTTGTCACGCGACGCATTATGTCGCGAACGATTTCGGGACGCCCGCGCGGGTCCACCCGTGTCCGTTCCCGCGGAGCCACACCACGGCGGGAACTACCCGGTGTGAACGCCCGGGGCGGGCCTCCACACTGGTCGGCCGCCGGACAGGATCCTCCCGTTCCCGGAGGTGCCGCGCTGCCCCCGCGTCGGGAAGCCTGCGCCCTCCCGAGAAGACAGGACCGCCCTGCGACCGGCACTGAACTGCGTAAACGCGGTGGTCGAGACCAAAGGACGGACCCCCCGTCCGAGTCGCCCCCTCGGTTCCTCGTCCACTCGCCCTCCGCCGGATTCACGGTGCGCACGAGCACCGACGGGGGGAATTCTCCCCTCCGGGGCGGTCGCACAGCGTGTCCGCCCTTCGGGGGACTCCTCGCGGAGGGACCGAGCCACGGGGGAGTTCCCGCCCGTCGGATTCGGGGGAGAACGGGCCGGGCGGACAACCGCCGCGGGGACGAACACGACGAGATCTTCGCAATAGTGAGGTGTGTTACCCCTTTCCGCACCGATCCGGATACGATACGAGCACTCGTGAACACCGAGCACGAGTCACAGTCGGACAACGGCCGCCACGGCAGCCAAGGAGTGCTCATGAACACATCGGCGAGCAACGTCTGCGTGTTCAGCCACCGAGCGGACGTGCGTGACGCGATCACGACGGCCATCGGACGGCGTCCGGCACCCGACGTCGGTCGGGTGCGGTACACGGAGGCCTCGACGGTGGCCGAGGTGATCGGAGAGGTGGACGCCGGTCGGGTGGATCTGCTGATCCTGGACGGCGAGGCACAGCCCACGGGCGGGATGGGAGTATCGCGGCAGCTGAAAAACGAACTTGCGGACTGCCCACCGATCGTGGTCACGGTGCGACGTGAGGACGACCGTTGGCTCGCCACCTGGTCCTTGGCCGACGCGGTTCTGGTGCATCCACTCGATCCGCTGACCGCCGCCGAGTGCGTGGCCGGGGTCCTGCGCGAGCACGTCCTTCCCGCACCCCACGGCTGAGAAGAGCATTCGAGGACGCCACCGTGCACACAGCGAGTCCCACTTGGCCCGATCTGCTGAGCCGTCTCGTCTCCGGACAGCCCCTGGAGAGCACGGAGACGGCGTGGGCGATGGACCAGATCATGACGGGAGAGGCCACCCCGGCCCGGGTGGCCGCTTTCGCCGTCGCGTTGCGCGCGAAAGGCGAAACTTCCTCGGAAATTCTCGGCATGGCCGACGCCATGATCGCCCACGCCCTGCCCCTGGACATCCCCAACAAGGCCGTCGACGTGGTCGGAACCGGGGGCGACCGGGCGGGCACCGTCAACATCTCGACCATGACCTCGATCGTGCTCGCCGCCTGCGGAGCCACGGTGGTCAAACACGGCAACCGCGCCGCCTCCTCGAACTGCGGCACCGCCGACGTGCTGGAGGAACTGGGGGTCGCCATCGACCTGCCCCCCGAGGGGGTACGGGAGTGCGTCCGCCGGGTGGGGATCGGTTTCTGCTTCGCGGCCCTGTTCCACCCGGCCATGAAGCACACGGCGGGTCCCCGCCGGGAGATCGGCATCCCCACCGCGTTCAACGTGCTCGGCCCGTTGACGAACCCGGCCCGTCCCGGCTCCGGCCTGATCGGATGCGCCGACCCGCGCATGGCCCCGATCATGGCCGAGACCTTCGCCCGCCGTGGCCACTCGGTGCTGCTGGTCAGCGGCGACGACGGCATGGACGAGATCACCACGACGACCACCACCACGACCTGGGTGGTCGGCGACGGCACGGTGCGCCGGGAACACATCGACCCCACCGACTTCGGAATCGCGCTGACCAGCCCGGACAAGCTCCGGGGAGGTGACGCCGCCGTCAACGCCCGGGTGGTGCGCGAACTGCTGGACGGAGCGCGTGGTCCGGTCCGGGACGCGGTACTGCTGAACACGGCGGGCGCGCTGGCCGCCTACAACGGCCCGGTCACCGACCTGCGAGGCGCCCTGGAGGAAGGACTGCGGAGAGCGGCCGAGGCCGTGGACTCCGGTGCCGCGCGCGAACTGCTGGACTCCTGGAGCGCACTCTCCGGCGAGCTGCGCCCGGAACACTGACCCCGGTGACGAAGCCGCCTGCACCGGTGTTCCCGGTTCCTCCCGCCCCAACCCGGGTGGGGCGGGAGGGCTCAACGGGGCGGACGAAGACTCAGGAGGACTCCAGGCCGACGGAGAAGGTGGCCTCGGTGTCCTGACGGGAGTAGGAACGGAAGGCGATGTGCGTGTCGGTGTCCAGCACACCGGCGACCTTGTTGATCCGGCCGGGCACGATGTCGGCGATCTCCTCGTGCGCCCGGGCGCGCACCATCGCGATCAGGTCCACGTCACCGGCACAGGAGTAGACCTCGCTGACACCGTCGATGTCCGCGATCTCCTGCGCCGCCTGGGTCAGGTACTCGGCGGCCGTTCGGATGAGCACGATCGCGGTGATCACGGTTGTCCCTCCATAGCAGACGTGACGCGGAAAGAACGTCACGACCCGTACACCGGGGCGGGCAGCGGGAAAAACCGCTCCTGCCGGTGGCACGGGTCGTGACGCCGGGGTGACCGGCTCACTCGTGGTTCGGTCCGGTGTGGTACTCGAACACCAGGCCGGCGACGGTGATCAGCACCGCCCCCGAGGACAGCACGATCATCCAGACGTGGCCGAAGGCCAGGGCGAGCCCCGCGAAGGCCGAGGCCGCCGCGATACCGAACGGCCAGTAACTGCCCGGGCTGAAGAAACCCAGTTCGCCCGCCCCGTCACTGATCTCGGCGTCCGAACGGTCCTCCGGACGCAGATCGATACGCCGGGCCACGAACTGGAAGTAGCTTCCGATCAGCAACGAGAGCGCACCGACGAGGATCAGCGCGACCGTTCCCACCGGTTCTTTCGCCCAGAAGCCGTACACCACAGCCGACAGGAAGAAGAAGAAGGTGATGATGTTGAAGATCTTCGCTTCGACCTTCATGGAGTCCTCACTCTCGCCCCGTGCGCTCCACCCGAACGCAGTCGTGCCTGGTCGCCTACCGTTCGCCCGTCATCCGTTCGTGGCCGCAGCACCGGCGTCCTCCGGCAACGAGTCCTCACGGTCGGGATCGAAGGGGATGGTGGTCACCGAGTTCGGGGAGCAGAGCTGCCCGCAGTCCATGGTCCTCAGCGCCTCGGCGGTGGTGTAGGGCGCACCGGTCTCCGGGTTGGTCCGCGTGCGCAGGTCCATGTACCGCTCGAACTTGTCCGGGGAGAGCGCCCGGACCTCGAAGTTCATCATCGAGTGGTACGTCCCGCACAGCTCGGCACAACGCCCCACGAACGAACCCTCCTGGTCGATGGAGTTCTGGAAGACGTTGTCCTGGTTGTTCTTGTCCGGGTGCGGGAAGGTGTCCCGCTTGAAGTGGAACTTCGGGACGAAGAACGAGTGGATCACGTCCTCGGAACTCAGCCGGTACTCCACCGTGGAGTCGGTCGGCAGCACCAGCAGGGGGGTCCAGTCGGTGGTTCCGACCGTCGAGACGGGCTCCCCGTCCGGGGTCTGGTAACCCGGGTAGCGGAACTCCCAGTTCCACTGGAAGGAGATCACGTCGACCGCGACGTCGGGATCGCTCTCCTTGGCCTGTACCTCCTGTTGTGTCGTCGCCGTGAAGTAGAACAGCACGACGACCATCACGAACGGAATGACGGTGTAGATGATCTCCAGGGGGTTGTTGTACTGGAACTGACGGGGCAGCTCGTCCCCCTTCTTGCGATGGAAGGCCACCGTCCAGAAGATCAGTCCCCACACCAACACACCCACGGCGAGAGCCGCGATCACCGACCAGGTCCAGAGCTGACGCATCGCCGCGGCGTCACTCGTGACGCCGGTCGGCCAGCCGAACCGCAGCACCTGGTCAGGAGTACAGCCCGTGGCCACGACGCACACCAAGCCGATCACTCCGCCGAGCTTGACCAGTCGTGGCACTCGGGTCCCGTCCTTCAGGGCCACTGCGCGACGCCTCCTCCATGTGAAACTCACCGGCACGGCGCTGGCGTTTCTCCCTCCGCCCGTGACGGAAGATCGGCCGCCGGAATACTGTAGCGACCCTAGCCCAGTAGTAGCCGCGATACTGCTCCGGGGTGGCGGAGCACCCGGGCCATGGTCACCTCCGGTGGCCCAGATCACCAGCCGGGCTCCCTCAGGATCCGCGAACCCCCGCACCCCGGCGAGGACGAACGCCCCGGCACGCCCTCCCCCGCGTGTACGTCCCCGCGGCGTGGGCACGGCATACTGGGAGCACCGATCTCCCGTACGGGGGTCGACAACCGATCATCCCCGCGACACGAGAGGTGCGCGAGACGCGTGTGCGGCCTGCTTGGACTGGTTTGTCCCACCGAAGAGAACGCCGGCAAGGCAACGAACGCGGTGGCCAACGCGCTGCCGTGTCAGCGGCACCGAGGACCGGACGAAAGCGACACCTGGCACGGCGGCGAGGTCGTGTTCGGGTTCAACCGGCTCTCGGTCATCGACGTCGAGCACTCCCACCAGCCGCTGAGCTGGGGTCCGCCGGAATCGCCGGGCCGGTACACGATCCTGTTCAACGGCGAGATCTACAACTACCTCGAACTGCGGGCCGAGCTGGCCGAGCACCACGGCGCCACGTTCCACACCGACGGTGACAGCGAGACGATCATCGTCGCCTACCACTACCTCGGCTCGGCGATGGTCGAACGACTGCGTGGGATGTTCGCCTTCCTGGTCTGGGACAGCCAGCGCCACGTCGTGTTCGGGGCCCGCGACCCCTTCGGGATCAAGCCGTTGTACTACGCCAGCGGGCCGAACGGGTTGGCCTTCGCCAGCGAGAAGAAGAGTCTGCTGCACCTCGCCGGGACTCTCGGGATCTCCGAGGAGGTCGACCGCCGTTCGTTGCAGCACTACCTCCTGTTGCAGTACGTCCCCGAACCCGAGTCGCTGCACCGCTCGATCCGGCGCGTGGAGTCCGGCACCTCCTTCACCGTCGCCCCGGGTGGCCAGCTGGTCACCGAGCGGTACTTCTCCCCCAGGTTCTCCGCGCGCGAGATCAACGATGAGGGGCAGGCCGAGCGGCTGCACGAGGAGATCGCGGACGTGATGCGCGACTCCGTGGCCAAGCACATGCGCGCCGACGTCACGGTGGGCGCCTTCCTGTCCGGCGGTATCGACTCCACCGCGATCGCCGCGCTGGCCAAGGAGCACAACCCGGACCTGATCACGTTCACCACCGGCTTCGAGCGGCAGGGCTACTCGGAGGTGGACGTGGCCGCCGAGTCGGCGGCGGCCATCGGGGTCAAACACGTCGTACGCACCGTCTCCGCCGAGGAGATGATGGAGTCCCTGCCGCTGATCGTGTGGTACCTCGACGACCCGGTCGCCGACCCGGCCCTGGTTCCGCTGTGGTTCATCGCCAGGGAGGCCCGCAAGCACGTCAAGGTGGTGCTGTCCGGGGAGGGCTCCGACGAGCTCTTCGGGGGGTACTCGATCTACCGTGAGCCGCTGTCGCTGGCCCCCTTCGAACGCGTCCCCGGCTCGCTGCGCAAGGTGATGGGCCGGGTGTCCACGGCCATCCCCGAGGGAGTGCGGGGCAAGGACCTGCTCCGGCGGGGCTCGTTGCCCCTGGAGGAACGCTACTACGGCAACGCGCGGATCTTCCGTGACGACCAGCTCCGGGAGCTGCTCACCCACTTCGACCCGCACGTCTCGCACACCGACGTGACCGCGGCCGCCTACCGCACCTCCCAGGGGTGGGACCCGGTCACCCGGATGCAGCACGTGGACCTGTTCACCTGGCTGCGGGGGGACATCCTGGTCAAGGCCGACAAGGTGACCATGGCCAACTCCCTGGAGCTGCGGGTTCCGTTCCTCGACAACGAGGTCTTCCGCACCGCCAGCACGATCCCGCTGGAGCAGAAGATCACCAGGGACACCACCAAGTACGCCCTGCGTCAGGCGCTGGCCAAGGTGGTTCCGGGGCACGTGCTCAACCGCCGCAAGCTCGGTTTCCCCGTGCCCATCCGGCACTGGTTGCGCGACGAGATGCACGACTGGGCGCGCACCATCATCCGGGAGTCGCAGACCGAACAGCTGCTGGACAAGAAAGCGGTGCTCCAGCTGCTGGAGGAGCACCGCTCCGGTGTGCTGGATCACAGCCGCAGGCTGTGGGCACTGCTGGTCTTCATGATCTGGCACGGCATCTTCGTGGAGAACCGGCTGACTCCCCAGATTCCGGAGCCCCACTACCCGGTGAAACTGTGAGCGCGCCCGCCGGGGCCGTGGCCGGCCCCGGCGGGATCCGTGGTCAGCGCACGTAGCGCTCGGCCACCACGTCCGGGGTCTCCAGGTTCCGCCCGGCGTCCATGTTGTGCGCCAGGCGGAGGAACTGGCTCATCGACCAGGCCAGCGGCGTGGCCGAGCCGGTCCCCTCCCCGAAGACGAATCCGGCCTCGGATTCGCGGTCCCAGACCTGCTCGGGGATGAGGTAGCCCTCGTTGGCCATCCGGGCCATCGTCTCCAGATGGGTACCGGCCGAACGCCCGGCCGCGATCTCGTACTCGCCCCGTTCACCGGTCAGCAGCGGCCAGAGCCTGCCCACTCCCGCTCCCGTGTAGGGGGATCCGTCCGCGGTCTCGCCGTAGCCGTCGTGGTTGTAGCGGTACCAGCCGGGCCCGTTCGGGGTCCGCACCCGCAGCAGCTCGTCCGTCTCCGCCAGGGAGTCCCGCACCGTGGGCGCCTCGGGCGAGAGGATGCCGAGACGGACCAGCTCCAGAAAGCCCGCGTCGACGACGGCGCGTTCGTCGTGACAGCCTCCGCCGTTGTTCAGGCACAGCTGGTGCCCGTTGTTCGGGTTCCCGTCGTCGTCGACGCGCAGGTAGTACCTGCCGTCCCCGTGCGGGCCCGAGGTGGTGAAGGTCCACTCGTCGACCCTGTTCCGCCACTCGTCCGCCGTGGACAGGTACCTCTGTGCGGCCCGCTCGTCACCGTGCCGGCGGGCCATGTCCGCCGCGGTGACCAGTCCGGCGATCTGGGCGGCGATGGTGGAGGGCGAGTACCCTCCCTCCTCCTCCCAACGCTCCTGCGGGGTGGACGGCCCGTTGTCGACGATGAAGTCGGCCGACTTCCTCAGTTTGGCCCACACCTCGTCTCCGGTGCGACCGAGCTGGTGGGCGAGCACGATCGGGTAGGCGACCTCGTCCATCTGCAGGCTGGGCCAGTGGGGTTCCCCGTCGAGCCAGGTGTTCTGGGGGAACGAGCCGTCCTCGTTCCACTGCACGTCCAACAGGTAGTCGAGGGCGCGCTCGGCCGCGGCCCGGTCGCCGATCGCGAGCGCCGCCGTGGCCGTGTGGTAGAGATCCCTGGCCCACACCAGGTGGTAGCCGGGCGTACAGCACTCGTCGGCGTTCTTCGCCTCGCCCCACGGTATGGAGGTGGAGGCCACGAAGGCCCCGCGGTGGGTCTTGTCCTCCTGGGACTTCAGTGTCATGGCGGCGACGTTGTACTGGGTACCCAGGCCACGCGAGGTGATCGCCTCCGGAGGCTCCCGCAGCGAGGACAGGTAGTCGTGCCATCCACGGTCATAGGCGGCACGCGCGCTCTCGTAGCCGGCGGACAGCGACGCCTCGGCGGCCGAACGCGCGGCCGAGCGGTCCGCACCGAAGCCGAGGGCCAGGGTGAACGTGCTGTCGTCGGTGACCGGAACCCGCGCGGTCTGCACGAGGTTGCCGGGGTCCGTGGCCCGCGCGTACTCGGCGTCCAGCCGGTGGTCGGAGTTCAGGTCCTGGTACCCGTCGCTGGAGGTGCCGCTGTAACCGCTGGTGAGCTTCGAGAACCCGACGGAGGAGGCCAGGGCGCTGGCGACCCGCCCGTCACTGGCCACCAGGGTGTTTCCCGACGTCGCTCCGGTGTCGCCCCCGCCGCTGCCGTCGAGCGAGGGGTTGTAGAGCGCGTAGAGGCGTAACGGACCTCCGTCGAGCACCTCGAAGCGGGTGCGCACCAGCAGCACCGAACGGTGCGGGTCGGTGACGTAGGTCTTGGTGATGCGGTACCTGCCGTCCCGGTCGGTGTTGACCTGCCGGTAGCGCAGCGACCGCGAGTCGGGCAGTTCGATCGTGCGTTCGGTGGCGTCGCGTTCGAGCTCGGTGAAGCTCCGGCCGTCACTGACGACGTACTGCATGTCCTGGACGTTGGGCACGTCCAGCTGGGGGTAGTAGACCTCGTTCAGGATCCCCTGTCCGAGAGTGTGCCACACCTGGGACTCCGGGCTCGTGGAGGTTCCGACCCCGTTCTTCGCCCCGGTGGTCCAGGCCGAGGCTATGCCCGGCGCTCCGGGGGCCGTGCCCGCGGCAGCGGCGGGGGTGAGCGTGGCCGCTCCGGTCACCGCCGCCACCGCGACCGCCAGCGTCCCGAGCACACGGCCACCGCCGTGCCCGAGTCGTCGTTTCCGCTTCACGTTCATCGTCCGTCCCTTTCTCCAGGGTGCGGGTTCGGGAAAACGCGCGGACAGTCTGCCCGGCTCCGCGCTCACTCGGCGCGGACTTCCCGTGAACGGATTTTTACGATCCGAACCACCACGAACGCAATCGATACAGAGAAAATCCCAGGAAAAGGACTTCTTTCCTTCGTTCAGAAAGGAGACGGCATCCCGGGGCGAAACGGGGACGACAGCGGGGTGTTGACTTTATCCTTTCAAGAAGCTCTGATGTCGCCTACGAGTCACCACGAGGAGAGGAAGACGATGCGACCACTGCCCGGCCTTCCACCGTTCGACACCGCCCCTGGTGTTCGGGGTCGCCACGAGTGTGTCGTCGATCAGCTCCGCGGGCTGAGTCGTCCCCGGCGGCCTCCGGCGACGTGAGGACGGGACGGTTCCGGGAAGCGGCCCGCACGTCCCCACCCTGTCCCGTCGGAGCGAAGAAAGCGCGCTCCCACCCGAGGCACGCCGGAGTTGTGTGAACAATTCCGGACGGCGAGAAACCGCCACCGGAAAAGGAATCCTCCCGGCCGGGTTTCGCCGCGCGCCGGAACCAAGAATTCGGCGGCGGAAGGAACGTTTTTCGGGGTTCCCCGCGGCACGGGGCGGGACCACGGAGGGCGAACGGTTCGGGCCCTCACCCGAGAGGGGCGGACCGGACCAGTGGCCGCCCACGAAAGAGCGGGACGGCCCCTGGGGAAGCCGCCCCGCTCACGAGATGTCCTCGCCCGTTCAGTGGAACGAGTCGCCGCAGGCGCAGGAGCCGCCCGCGTTCGGGTTGTCGATGGTGAAGCCCTGCTTCTCGATGGTGTCCACGAAGTCGATCACGGCACCCTGCAGGTAGGGGGCGCTCATCCGGTCGACCACCACGTCCAGGCCGTTGAACTCACGCACGGCGTCCCCGTCGAGCGTGCGCTCGTCGAAGAACAGCTGGTAGCGCAGACCGGCACAGCCACCGGGCTGCACGGCGATACGCAGGTGCATGTCGTCGCGCCCCTCCTGCTCGAGGAGGCTCTTGGCCTTGCTGGCCGCAGAGTCGGTCAACGTGACGCCGTGAGCCGGCGCCTCGGTCTCCACGGTCGTTTCCTGGGTGGTCATGGCTCTCCCTTGCGGTTTGCGGCTGCTGGCAGGTTCCCGCGACCTTCAACCGTCACGGTAAGTGCGCGTATTCCCGCGGGCCAACCCGCACACGGCCGATTGTGACACCCTCGGGCACCACCGACAGGATACGCGCGCGGCGGTCCCGGCCGCCGAACTCCCACGCGGCAGGGTTCGCCGCCCGAAGCGCCCCCCACGGGGCGGCCCCGTCGGCCCCGGACCGCATCCGGGGAAGTCCTTGCCGCGCCGGCAGCGAGGTGGGTTCTCGCCACAGCCGAGGTGACCCGAATCACCGAACGGGCTCAGCCTGTGGAAGCGACGATGTCCTCGTTCGGCACGGACAGGGTGTCACTTACGCTGGTGGTGTGAAGTTCCTCCGTCGTAACAGCACCGAGCCCACCACCGTCGCCGACGAACGCGGGAACGACGAGCGGACCTCGGCGAAGGAAGCGGATCCCACCCGGCCGAAGGGACGACCGACCCCGAAACGGCGCGAGGCCGAGGGCAAGAAACGCGGACCGGTTCCGCCTCCCCCGAAGACCCAGCGGGAGGCGTTCAAACGGATGCGTCGCAACAAGCCCGAGCGGCGTCGGGCCGCCGCGGAGCGGCGCGAGCGGATGATGGCGGGGGACGACCGTTACCTGCTGCCCCGGGATCGCGGTCCGGTGCGGGCACACGTGCGCGACGTCGTGGACTCCCGCAGGCACCTGATGGGGTTGTTCATGCCCCTGGTGCTGGTGGTCTTCGCGATCAGCCTGGTGCGTGACCCACTGTTGCAGCAGCTGGCCACGGTGTTCTGCCTGGCCCTGCTGGTGACCATGGTCTTCGAGGGGATCATGCTCGGCAGGCTGGTGAACAAGCACGTGCGGGCCAAGTTCCCCGACGCCGGGGAGAGGTCGCTCAGCCTGGGGTGGTACGCCTTCGTCCGGGCGATGCAGCTGCGCAAACTGCGCGTGCCCCGTCCCCGCGTGACCCCGAAGGACGCGGCACGGGTGGGATGACCACGGCGCCTCCCACGGCGTGTGCGTCCACGAACTCCTACTAGGCTGCGGCCATGGAGTTTCGCCGACTCGGTCACAGCGGTCTCACCATCAGCGAGATCGCCTACGGAAACTGGCTCACCCACGGTTCCCAGGTCGAGGAGGACCAGGCCCAGGCCTGCGTGCTGGCCGCGCTGGACGAGGGGATCACCACGTTCGACACGGCGGACGTGTACGCGGGCACCCGGGCCGAGTCCGTGCTGGGGCGGGCCCTGTCCGGCGTGCGCCGGGAGAGCATCGAACTCTTCACCAAGGTCTACTTCCCGACCGGGCAAGGGCCGAACGACCGCGGTCTCGGCCGCAAGCACATCATGGAGTCCTGCGAGGCCTCGCTGCGCAGGTTGCAGACCGACTACGTCGACCTGTACCAGGCACACCGCTTCGACGCCACGGTGCCGCTGGAAGAGACCATGACGGCCTTCGCCGACCTCGTCCGTCAGGGCAAGGCCCTCTACATCGGGGTTTCGGAATGGAACGCCGAACAGATCACCCGAGCCTCCGAACTCGCCCGTGAGCTGCGGGTTCCGCTGATCTCCAACCAGCCCCAGTACTCGATGCTGTGGCGGGTGATCGAGTCCCAGGTGATTCCCGCCTCCGAACGGGCCGGGATGGGTCAGATCGTGTGGTCCCCCATCGCGCAGGGAGTGCTGAGCGGCAAGTACCTCCCCGGGCAGGAGGCCCCCTCCGGCTCGCGGGCCACCGACTCCTCGGGCGGAGCCGACATGATCTCCCGGTTGATGCGCGAGGAGGTGTTGGAGGCGGTGCAGCGGTTGAAGCCGATCGCCTCCGACCTCGGGCTCTCCATGGCGCAGCTGGCCGTGGCCTGGGTGCTGCAGAACCCCAACGTCTCGGCGGCCATCATCGGCGCCTCGCGCCCCGAACAGGTCACCGACAACGCCCGCGCCGCCGGGGTCCGGCTCGACCAGGACGTGCTCGACAGGATCGACGAGGTGATCGGGCACCTCGCCGAGACCGACCCCAGGCACACGAGGACCCCGTGAGCCACGGTCCGCGCACCCTGGTGCTGGGTGGGGCCCGCTCCGGGAAGTCGGCCCACGCCGAGGGACTGCTGCCGGACTCGGAGCGGGTCACCTACGTGGCCACGGCCCGACGGGATCCGCACGACCCCGAGTGGAACGACCGCATCGCCGGACACGTGGCCCGACGTCCCGAGACCTGGCGCACGGTCGAGGCCCCGGCCCCGGGGGACCTGGCCGCCGTGCTCACCTCCGCGCGGGACTCGGACCCACCGGTGCTGGTCGACGATCTGGCCACCTGGTTGACCGGGGTGTTGGACGACGCGGGGGCCTGGGAACGCGATCCCGCCGCCCTGGAAACCGTGGAGCACCGGCGCTCCGAGCTGGTGCGGGCCTGCGCCTCCTGCCCGGCCAGGCTGGTCCTCGTCTCCGCCGAGGTCGGGCTCGGGGTCGTGCCCGCAACACGGGCCGCCCGGATGTTCCGGGACGAGCTCGGCGCGCTCAACGCCCGTCTGGCCGAGACGTGCGAGGAGGTCCTGCTGGTGGTCGCGGGCATACCACTTCGACTACGGTGAGTCACTACCCTACGGTGATGCGACGGAAGCGAGCGTGGTGAACACGTTCCCTCCCCCGAACCGGGGAGCGCCGTTGTTCCGCACCGCTGTCGCGTGCCGCTCCCGCCCGACTACTACGGAGGTAAGGCTTGTCCACGGTGTCCGGTTCCCCGTCGGCCACGCCGTCGGCCGACGACGACTCCCCCTCGGCGGTCGAGTTCGGCGTGGTCCCCCAACCCGACGAACAGGCGCACCGACAGGCCATCGCACGGCACGGTGAGCTCACCAAGCCGGCGGGTTCCCTCGGTCGACTGGAGGAGCTGGGCGTGTGGGTGGCCGCGCGCCAGGGAGTGTGCCCACCACGTCCCTTCGCCAGGCCGAGGGTGGTCGTCTTCGCCGGTGACCACGGAGTCGCCGACGACGGGGTGTCGGCCTACCCGAAGGAGGTCACCGCACAGATGGTGGCCAACATCCGTTCCGGCGGCGCGGCGGTCAACGCCCTGGCCGCCAACGCCGGTGCGAGCGTGCGCGTGGTGGACATGGCCGTGGACGGCACCACCGCGGAGGCGGTCTCGGCCCACAAGGTCCGGCGTTCCTCCGGGGCCCTGCACACCGAGGACGCCCTCACCCCCGAGCAGGCCCGCTCGGCCGTGCTCGCCGGTCGGACACTCGCCGACGAGGAGATCGACGCGGGTGCGGACCTGCTGGTCGCCGGAGACATGGGCATCGGCAACACCACACCGGCGGCGGTGCTCACGGCCGCGCTCACCTCCAGCGAACCGGTGGCCGTGGTGGGGCGGGGCACCGGCATCGACGACGCCGCGTGGATGCGCAAGACGGCCGCCGTCCGGGACGGCCTGCGCCGGGCACGCCGGGTCGCCCACGATCCGCTGGCGCTGCTGCGTACGGCGGGGGGAGCGGACCTGGCCGCGATGGCCGGGTTCCTCGCCCGGGCCTCCGCACGCGGAACCCCGGTGATCCTCGACGGCATGGTCGTCGGCGCGGCGGCACTGGTCGCCGAGGAACTGGCCCCGGGAGCCGTGCGGTGGTGGTTGGCCGGGCACCGTTCCGTGGAGCCCGCCGCCTCGATCGTTCTCGACCAGCTGGACCTGCGTCCCGTGCTGGACCTCGACATGCGGTTGGGCGAGGGGTCCGGGGCGGTGACCGCGCTGCCGGTGGTCAACGCGGCCGTCAGGGTGCTGGCGGAGATGTCCACCTTCGCACAGGCGGGAATCCAGGGCCCCACGGCGGACGAGGCCGTCGGTCCCGTGGCCTCCGGCTCGGGGGACTGAGCGCGCCGTGGACGGACTCCGCCTGGCGTTGGCCTGGCTCACCGTGCTGCCCGTGCGGGTGGGAGAGGTCGACGAGCGAACGAGCGCGCGGGCCATCACGTTCGCCCCGCTGGTGGGGATCCTGCTGGGGGGCTTCGCCGCCGGGTGGTTGTGGGCGATGCTCGCCCTCGGCGCCCCGGGGCTGCTGGCAGGGCTGGTGACCACGGGAGTGCTCGCCCTGGCCACCAGGGGGATGCACCTCGACGGGCTGGCCGACACCGTGGACGGACTGGGCTGCTACGGGCCGCCCGAACGGGCTCTGGCGGTGATGCGCGACGGCGGCACCGGCCCCTTCGCGGTGACCGCGCTGGTGCTCGTGCTCGGGATACAGGCCTCCGGCATGGCCCGCGCGGCGGAGAACGGCCAGTGGGCCGTGGTGGTGCTGGCCTGTGCGGTGGGGCGGGCCGCTTTCCAGCTGTGCTGTCGAACCGGTGTTCCCGCCGCCCGACCGGAGGGCATGGGGGCGCTGGTGGCCGGCTCCCAGTCGCGGATCACCGCGACGGCCTGGTGGATACCGCTGACGGTGGCCGGAGGTGCGGCCACGGCACCGCAGTGGTGGATCGGCACGGTGGCCGTGCCGATCACGGCGGGCCTGCTGTGGGTCCTCAGCAGACACGCCCACCGCAGGTTCGGCGGGATCACCGGTGACGTGCTCGGCGCCTCCAGCGAGTTCGCCACCACTCTCGTCCTGGCACTGTGCGCCTTCGGGGGCGTCTAGCCGCGCCCTGTCCCACCCCTGCCGGCGCGGGGTCCCTCGGAACCGGCGACGGTGCGGGCGGGATTCCGTCCCGGGGAGACGGTGTGTCTCCCCGGCGGCGGCTCAGGTCAGCGGGGTCATCCAGCCTTCGGGGTCGTCGAGCTTGCCGTACTGGATGCCGGTGAGCTGTTCGCGCAGCCTCATCGTCAGCTCCCCCGGCTGACCGTCGGCGATGGTGAACTCCCCGTCCCGGTGCCGGACCCTGCCGACGGGGGTGACCACGGCGGCTGTGCCGCAGGCGAACACCTCGGTCAGCTCACCGGAGGCCGCCTTCTCCTCCCACTCGTCGGTGGTGATCCGGCGCTGTTCGACCCGCACGCCCAGGCGTTCCCCGAGACGCAGCAGGGAGGAACGCGTGACCCCGGGCAACAGGCTGCCGGTCAGCTCCGGGGTGACGAGCGTGGCCTCGGCGCCGGAACCGAACACGAAGAACAGGTTCATACCGCCCATCTCCTCGACGGCCCGGCGTTCCACCGCGTCCAGCCAGACGACCTGGTCGCATCCCTTCTCGGCGGCCTGGGCCTGGGCGACGAAGGAGGCGGCGTAGTTCCCGGCGAACTTGGCCGCGCCCGTTCCCCCGGGGCTCGCCCGCACGTAGTCGTGACTGAGCCAGACCGTCACCGGTTTGACCCCACTCGCGAAGTAGGACCCCGCGGGTGAGGCGATGAGCGTGTAGAGGTAACTGCCCGCCGGGCGGTTCACCCCGAGGGTCTGTTCGGTGGAGATCATGAACGGTCGCAGGTACAGCGAACTCTCCCCCTCTCCGGGCACCCACTGCTCGTCCACCCGCACCAGTTCACGCAGTGACTCGAGGAAGGTCCGCTCGGGAAGCTCCGGCATGGCCAGTCTGCGGGCCGAGTCCCGGAAACGGGTCGCGTTGGCCTCGGGACGGAAGGAGGCCACCGAGCCGTCCGGCTGCCGGTAGGCCTTCAGCCCCTCGAAGATGGCCTGCCCGTAGTGCAGCACCGTCGTGGCCGGATCCAGTTCGATCGAGTGGTACGGCTCGAGCCGCGCGTCGTGCCATCCCCGCTCGGTACTCCACCGGATCGTCACCATGTGATCGGTGAAGTGGTTGCCGAATCCTGGGTTCGCCAGTACCCGGGCACGGTGTTCGGCACTGGCGGGTTGGGGGTTTTCGGTCCGCGAGAACGAGAGGGGTTGGTTCATGCGCGTACCGTATCGCGCCCTTGAGAGCAGTGGAAACCGGATCAGGAACACTTGGCCGTCCGAGTTTTCTCCGCGGCGATGTCGGTATGGCGACTGTCGCGGTTCCGTTGGGTGTCCGTGTCGTCACGACGTGTTCGCACACGCTTCCGGACCGGAGGCACCCCACCTCGGGGTGAGCACTTCGGACGGTCACTCCACGGGGACCCGCCGGGGACGCGTGGCGGGACGCACGCGGGAGAGGAGGGCTCCGCCCACCGGCATGGCCACGGTCACCACGGCGGTGGCTCCCATGACCGGCACGGGCATGCTCATCGCCAGAATCACGGACAGTCCCATCCCCAGGCACGCCGCGCGCATCGACCACGTCCACTCGTCGGCCAGCAGCACCCGGGCGGCGGCGTTGACGAACGCGTAGTGCACCAGCAGGCAACACGCGGCGACTCCCATCGCGACGGCGGGAGTGAGCAGCAGGGCGAGCACCGCGGCCACGGCGAGCAGCACACCGTCCAGCGGGCACGGACCGTCCCCGGTACGCCGCCCCAGCACCCCCGGGAGCTCCCCGTCGGCCACCACGGCCAGGCCGACGGAGCGGGCCGAGCGGAGCGCACCCAGCAGCACCGGCACCATGACCAGGCCCGCGCCCAGCCCCACAGCCGGGACCAGGGCGGCCGCGTCCGCGGCGCGCAACGCGTCCAGCAGGGGAACCCCGGACAGGCCGAGCCGGACCGCCCCCAGCTGCCGGGTCACCGCGAACACCACCGTCAGCAGCACCACGGCGGTCACCGACGTCCCGAGCAGCAGTCCCCGACGCACCGCCCGAGCGGGCAACCTCCTCTCCCCCGTTCCCGGTGAGGTGAGTCGTTCGAACCCCAGGAAGGCGAAGAACAGCACTCCCGCCGCCGAGGTCACGGCCAGCGGCCGGTGCTGCGATCCGGTCTCGGCCGCCACCGGAGCGATCGTCAGGCAGGCGGTGACGACCACCGCCAGCACCGCCAGGGTGAGTCCCAACCACAACCAACCCGCCAGCCCACGGATCCGCACCCCCGTGGCGAACAACAGCGCCACGAACACCAGCACGGCCACCGTGGTCAGCGCCTTCGGGAAGGGCAGGTACTCGGCCGCCGCGCCGGTGGTCGCCGCCATCGCGGTCACGTGCCCGACGAGATGGGTCCCCGCCGCGGCACGTCCGGAGGCGTTCCCCAGCTTGTCCCGCACACAGCTGTATCCGGCTCCCCCACCCCGGTAGGAGGCGGACTGGTGGGCGGTCGAGATCGCGGCGCACAACGCGGTGAGTGCGGCCAGCGGGACGGCGAGCACCATCCATCTGCCCGCGATCTCCGCGGCCGGGGCCACCCCCACGAACACCCCGGCCCCCAGCATCCCTCCCGGAACGAGCGGGACCGTCCTCCACAGGGACATCCACCCCGCGAGCTCAGCTCGTCCGGCCACGCGAACCATCCTCGTAGTAACGCCGGTTCCGGCGGATGAGTACTTTCACACACTGACGTGGCGGGTCAGTCTACGCCGCTCGGCAACGCACCCCGTCGTTCGCCGGGGCTCCGTCCCCACTGTGCGGGCACGTGTCGAGCGGGTCACGGGAAGTCCCCGGAAAGAGTGGGCCGCGACGGTCCCCCGCTCGAAGTCGCCTTCCGGCGGTCGGCCGGATTCGTGGCTCCCACGGGCGGGGCACCCCGGGAAAAACGGGAAGGGACACCGGCTCGCGGCACCGTGTAACCAGGGGAAAACCGTACGACACGCACGAAGGACTGCTGTACGCGCGACCGAAGTCCCGTTCTACAGTGCCAGCGGAAGGCAGAACCCGTGGGCGGAAAGACCACCCCGTCCACGGCACGGTCCGGGAGGAACCACACGTGACAACGCCCAAACTCACCCTCGCCGACAGCGCGGCCACCAAACTGGCCGCGGAGACACTGGTGATCGGCACCGTCGAGGGTAGCGACGGGCCCGAGCTCGCCCAGGGAACCAACGAGCTCGCGGCCGCGTTCGACGGCAACCTCACCGAGACACTGAGCCTGCTCGGTGCCAAGGGCAAGGCCGAAGAGGTGGTCAGGGTCCCGGCGAGCGGGTCGATCCGCGCCAACGTGCTCCTGGCGGTCGGCCTGGGCAAACGCGACGCCGACGGTGAGATTCCCGCGGAGTCGGTGCGACGTGCCGCCGGGGTCGCGGCGCGTTCCCTGAACGGCGTCTCCCACGCGGCGAACACACTGTCCGCACTGGACCTTTCCGCGACCGTCCAGGGCACCGTCATGGGTGCCTACTCCTACACGCGCTACAAGTCGCAGGCGGGAGAGGATCCGGTCGCCAAGGTCGACCTGCTCGTCCCCGATGCCAAGAGCGACGGCGCCAAGTCGGCCCTGAAGGGGGCCACCGCCATCGGCGAGGCCGTCAACACCGCGCGCGACCTGATCAACACCCCGCCGAACGACCTGCCGCCCGCGGCGATGGCGGAGCGTGCCGCCGAACTCGGCCGGGCCGCCGGCCTGGAGGTCGAGACCCTCGACGAGGACGAGCTGCGCAAGCACGGCTACGGCGGCATCCTGGGGGTCGGCGCGGGATCGTCGCGGCCCCCACGGTTGGTGCGGCTGCGCCACAAGGGCCCCAAGGGGGCACGGAAGGTCGCGCTGGTCGGCAAGGGCGTGACCTTCGACACCGGCGGAATCTCCCTCAAGCCCGCCTCGGGCATGGAGGAGATGACCTCGGACATGTCCGGGGCCGCCGCCGTGATAGCCACCGTGGTGCTGGCCGCCAAACTCAACTATCCACTGGACATCACGGCCACGGTTCCCATGGCCGAGAACATGCCCTCCGGAACCGCCTACCGCCCCGGCGACGTGTTGCGGATGTACGGCGGCAGGACCGTGGAGGTCCTCAACACCGACGCCGAGGGCAGGCTCATCCTGGCCGACGCGATCACCCGGGCCTGCGAGGACGAGCCGGAGTACCTGATCGAGGCCTCCACGCTCACCGGTGCCCAGCTGGTGGCCCTCGGCAAGCGCACCCCGGGGGTGATGGGAAGCGAGCAGTTCCGGGACCGGGTGGCCGCGCTCTCCCGCGCCACCGGCGAGGGGGGCTGGGCCATGCCCCTGCCCGAGGAACTGCGGGGTGACCTGGACTCCAAGCTGGCCGACCTGACCAACGTGACCGGCCAGCGGTGGGGCGGCATGTTGGTGGCCGGGCACTTCCTGAGCGAGTTCGTGACCGGACAGACGGCCTGGGCGCACATCGACGTCGCCGGACCCGCCTACAACTCGAACTCGCCGTGGGGCTACACCCCCAAGGGAGGGACAGGGGTTCCGGTCCGCACCATGGCCGCCGCGCTGGCCGACATCGCCGAGAACGGCTGACCCCGCGGAAAAAGGTGGTCCGGCGGCCCGGGCGGGTGACACCGTGGACGTGGCCGCCGGATCACTCCTCCAGCCGACGGCGGTACTCACGGCGGCGCAGGACGCGCTGCTTGCGCTGGTAGTCCCGCATCCGCTGGGGGTAGCCGACCTTGTGCACCTCGTAGAAGGGGATACCGAGTCGGTGTGTGAAGCGGATCGCGGTCTCGCGGTCACCGATCCTGCGCCGCGTCCACTCCCCGTCGTGGGCGACGAACACGATCGTGGCCTCGGTCACCTGCGTGGGAGGCTCCAGGAACCCCTCGACCCCGCGGCGCTCGGCCGCCCACTGCCGTAAGTGCTCGGTGTCCTGGTCTCGCTCAGGACGCGCGCGTCGCTGCCGCCCCTTGCGGCGCAGACGCTCGAACAGTCCCACGTTTCCTCCTAACACCGTTACCACGATACTGCCAGCCCGGGCATAAAAGGGCCCCGCTGTGCGTTGAGAAGTAAGGTGACTGTGATCTTCACGCCATTCGCGCCGGAAACCCGCCCAGCCCGTGTCGCGCCCGCGGCTCGCGTGGTGACAAGATGTCTTCCGGTGGCGGGGGGATCCTCCGCACCACCAACAGTGAGTTGAACAATGATGCCTGTCGAGGAGTGCGAAGTGACCGACACGTCCGCCGATCTAGTCATCCTCGGTGGCGGCTCCGGCGGCTACGCCTGCGCTTTCCGCGCGGCGGAGCTGGGCCTTTCCGTCACCCTCATCGAAAAGGACAAGCTCGGTGGGACCTGTCTGCACCGAGGGTGCATCCCCACCAAAGCCTTGTTGCACGCCGCCGAGGTGGCGGACTCCACGCGTGCGAGTTCCCAGGTCGGCGTGAAGGCCTCCCTCGAGGGCATCGACATCGACGGTGTGAACTCCTACAAGGACGGCATCGTCTCCAAACTGCACAAGGGGCTGCAGGGTCTCGCCAAGGCCCACAAGGTCAACTACGTGGAGGGTGCCGGCAGGCTCGTCGACGCCAACACCGTCGAGGTCGACGGCACACGCTACACCGGCACGAACGTGGTGCTGGCCACCGGCTCCTACTCCAAGACCCTGCCCGGCCTGGAGTTCGGGGGCAGGATCGTCGCCAGTGAGCAGGCGCTCAACCTCGACTACGTCCCCGAGAAGGTCGTCATCCTCGGTGGAGGGGTCATCGGTGTCGAGTTCGCCAGCGTGTGGCGTTCCTTCGGGGCCGAGGTGAACATCGTCGAGGCGCTGCCCCACCTCGTTCCCAACGAGGACGAGTACTGCTCCAAGCAGCTGGAGCGCGCCTTCCGCAAGCGCGGGATCAAGTTCTCCACCGGTGTCAAGTTCACCGGAGCGCAGCAGACCGACGAGGGGGTCACGGTCAGCCTGGAGAACGGCGAGACCCTGGAGGCCGACCTGCTGCTGGTCGCCGTCGGGCGGGGCCCGAACACGGCCGGCCACGGTTACGAGGAGGCCGGCCTCACCCTGGAGCGCGGTTTCGTGCGCACCGACGAGCGGCTGCGCACCAACCTGCCCGGCGTCTACGCGGTCGGCGACATCGTCCCCGGGCTGCAGCTCGCCCACCGCGGTTTCCAGCAGGGCGTGTTCATCGCCGAGGACATCGCCGGACTCAACCCGCCGGTCATCGACGAGGCGGGCATCCCCCGGGTGACCTACAGCAATCCCGAGGTGGCCTCGGTGGGCCTCACCGAGAGCGCCGCCCGGGAACAGTACGACAAGGTGGAGACCTTCACCTACGACCTCGCGGGCAACGGCAAGAGCCAGATCATCAAGACGGCCGGTGCCGTCAAGGTGGTCCGCGCCGCGGACGGCCCGGTGCTCGGCCTTCATCTGATCGGGGAGCGCGTGGGCGAACTCGTCAGCGAGGCCCAGCTCATCTACAACTGGGAGGCCCTCCCCGAGGACGTGGCTCCGCTGGTCCACGCCCATCCCACGCAGTCGGAGGCCCTGGGCGAGGCACACCTGGCCCTGGCGGGCAAGCCTCTGCACGTGCACGGCTGACGCGGAACGCTCAACCGGCAACGCCCGCCCACCACACGCCACGAGTACGAGGAGTCAGCAAGAGATGGCCTTCTCTGTCCAGATGCCGGCACTCGGTGAGAGCGTCAGCGAGGGCACGATCACCCGGTGGCTCAAACAGGTCGGCGACACCGTCGAGGTCGACGAACCTCTGCTGGAGGTCTCCACCGACAAGGTCGACACCGAGATCCCCTCACCGGCCGCCGGTGTAGTGCAACAGATCATAGCCAACGAGGACGACACCGTCGAGGTCGGCGGTGAACTGGCCCTGATCGGTGACAGCAGCGAGGGGGCGCCCGAACAGCCCCGGCAGCCCGCCGCCGAACAGAGTCCCGCCCCGGAGCCGGAGCCGGCGTCCCGGCCCGAGCCGGCCGCGCAGCAACCCGCACCGGCGGCCGCGGGCTCTGCGCAGGGAACCGACGTGCACATGCCCGCGCTCGGTGAGAGCGTCAGCGAGGGCACGATCACCCGGTGGCTCAAACAGGTCGGCGACACCGTCGAGGTCGACGAACCTCTGCTGGAGGTCTCCACCGACAAGGTCGACACCGAGGTGCCCTCGCCGGTGGCCGGTACGATCCTGGAGATCGCCGCCAGCGAGGACGACACCGTCGAGGTCGGCGCGAAACTGGCGGTGGTCGGGGACAAGGCGGCGGCTCCCGCCCCCGAGCCCGCTGCCGCCCCCCGGGAACAGCAGGCACCGCAGCAGCCGGCCGAACCGGCCCCCGCCGCCCAGGCGGCGCCCGCACCGTCCGAGCCGCAACCCGCCCCCGAGCCGCAACCGCAGCCGCAGCCGGCGGCCGCCCCCGCAGCCGGTGGGCAACAGCAGGAGTCCGCAGCCTCGGCTCCCTACGTCACCCCACTGGTCCGCAAGCTCGCCAACGAGCACGGAATCGACCTGAACAGCCTGCGCGGCACCGGTGTCGGTGGTCGCATCCGCAAGCAGGATGTGCAGGCCGCCATCGCCGAGCGCTCCTCCGAGCGGACGAGCGCGCAGCAGGCCACCGGCGGGCCGTCCGTGACGGAACCGGCCACCACGGCGGCAGGCCAGGAGCCCTCCCCGGAGGCCAAGGCGCTGCGCGGGACCACCCAGAAGATGTCGCGGCTGCGGCAGGTGCTGGCGCAGCGCATGGTCGACTCGTTGCAGACGGCCGCCCAGTTGACCACGGTCACCGAGGTGGACGTCACCCGGATCGCCCGGCTGCGGGAGCGGGCCAAGGAGGACTTCGAGGCCGCCGAGGGCGTCAAGCTCTCCTTCCTGCCCTTCTTCGCCAAGGCCACCGTCGAGGCGTTGAAACTGCATCCGAAGCTCAACGCCTCGGTCGACGAGGAGGCCAAGGAGATCACCTACCACGGTGCCGAGCACCTCTCGGTGGCCGTGGACACCGAACGCGGGCTGCTCACCCCGGTGATCCACGACGCCGGCGACCTCAACCTGGGCGGGCTCGCCCGCAAGATCGCCGACGTCGCCGAACGCACCAGGGAGAACAAGGTCAAGCCGGACGAGCTCAGCGGCGGAACGTTCACGCTGACCAACACCGGCAGCAGGGGTGCCCTGTTCGACACCCCGATCCTGAACCCTCCCCAGGTGGGCATGCTCGGCACCGGCATGGTGGTCAAGCGCCCCGTGGTGGTCTCCGACGAGGCGGGCGGGGACACCATCGCGATCCGTTCGATGGTCTACCTGGCGCTGTCCTACGACCACCGCCTGGTCGACGGTGCCGACGCGGCCCGCTTCCTGAACACCGTCAAACAGCGGTTGGAGGAAGGGGCCTTCGAGGCCGACCTCGGCCTGTGAACGCCGTCGCGGGGACCGGGACAGCCGGTCACCGCTGAACCGCCACACGGGGCCGCCCCACCACGGGCGGCCCCGTGTTCGTGCGGCTGCCGGGAAGTCGCTCGGTGGGACGTTCCGTGCCGGGTGCGCTCGCGCCGTGACGATCTTTGCGCGAGGATCGGGGCATGCGCGTGGTACTGGCCGGATCCTCCGGACTGATCGGAAGTCACCTCGTCCCCGCCCTGCGGCAGCAGGGCCACGAGGTGCTCCGCCTGGTGCGCCGCGAGCCCCAGGCCCCCGACGAACGCGGCTGGGATCCCTACGGCGGTCGTCCGGACGACCGCGTCCTCGACGGCGCCGACGCGGTGATCAACCTGTGCGGCGCCCCGATAGGGGGAGGGCTCTGGACGGAACAGCGCAGGAAGGAGCTGTCCCGTTCCCGCGTCACCCCGACGACGGTGTTGGCGGAGGCGGTGCGACGCAACGGCGTCCCCACCCTGCTCAACGCCTCCGCCACGGGGTTCTACGGGGACACCGGACGCGGGGTGGTCACCGAGTCCGCCGGGCCGGGAAACGGCTTTCTGGCCGAACTCTGCCGCCGCTGGGAGGCCGCCGCGGAGACCGCTTCCCCCTCCCGGGTGGTGCTGCTGCGCACCGGCCCGGTGATCTCTCCCTCCGGAGGGCTGCTCGGCCCGCTCAAGCCCCTGTTCTCCCTGATGCTGGGCGGCAGGATCGGGGACGGCACGCAGTACGTTCCCTGGATCTCCCTGGACGACGAGACGGCCGCGATCCGTTTCGTGCTCGAGAACCCGCGGATCTCCGGCCCGGTGAACCTCACCGCTCCGGAACCGGTGAGCAACGCGGAGTTCACCAGGGCCCTCGCCGAGGCTCTCGGCCGCCCGGCCCCCTGGGTGGTTCCGGCGTTCCTGCTGCGCACCGCACTGGGCGATCTGGCCAGGGAGATGATTCTCAGCGGACAGCGCGCCGTGCCCGCGGTGTTGGAGGAGCACGGTTTCGTCTTCCGGCACCCCCGGGTACGCGCGGCACTGGGGGCCGCCGTCTCCGCCTGAGGCGGCTCCCACGGCTCCGCCGGCCCGAACACGGCCCGCACCGGTGTTTCCGCACAGCCCGGCGGAGAACCGTGCGCCGTTGCCCCGGGCGGGTAGGCTGAGCCCGTGAGCAACAGCGTGAACTCGTGTCGTCTCTCCACCCACGAGATCGAGATCCGGCAGTTGGGCACCGTCGACTACCTGGACGCCTGGCAGCACCAGCGGGAACTCGCCGACGCCCGAGCCGAGGGCACCGGTTCGGACACCCTGCTGCTGTTGGAACACCCCTCCGTCTACACGGCGGGGAAACGGACCCGCCCGGAGGACCGGCCGCGGGACGGCACTCCGGTGATCGACGTGGACCGTGGGGGCCGGATCACCTGGCACGGCCCCGGGCAGCTCGTGGGATACCCGATCCTGCGGCTGGCCGACCCCGTCGACGTGGTGGACTACGTGCGCAGGCTGGAACAGGCGTTGATCCAGGTGTGTTCCGAGTTCGGTCTGGACACCGGCCGGGTGGAGGGGCGCAGCGGGGTGTGGCTGCCCGCCGACGGGACACGTCCCGAACGCAAGATCGCCGCGATCGGGATCCGGGTGCAGCGGGGCGTGACGATGCACGGTCTGGAACTCAACTGCAACGCCGACATCGCCGAGTTCGACCGGATCGTTCCCTGCGGGATCAGTGACGCCGGGGTCACCTCGTTGTCGGCCGAACTCGGCCGGGAGGTCACCGTGGAGGAGGTGCTGCCCTCGGTGCGCCGGGCCGTTCCCGCCGCCCTGGACGGGGACCTGCCGGTCACCGACCGGGACGTCCGACAGGCCGGGGCGGCCCCGGCCGGAGTGACCTTCGCGCTGGATCCGAGTCTGCGCTGAGCGCGGCGGCGGGACCGCACGGAGGGCACCCCGAGCCGTGACCACCGGAGCGCTCAGTCCAGCGCTCCGGCCACCTCGGAAGCCACCAGCTCGAGGTGGTCCAAATCGGACAGGTCGAGGACCTGCAGGTAGAGCCGGGTGATGCCGGTGCGGGCGCGCCAGTTCCCGATCCTGTCCACCACCTCGGCGGGAGTTCCGGCCAGGCCGTTGGCGCGCAGCTCGTCCACGTCGCGCCCGATGGCCTCGGCACGCCGGGCGAGCTCGGCCTCGTTCCTGCCCACGCACAGCACGAGCGCCACCGAGCGCACCATGTCCGCCGGGTTCCTGCCCCGTTCCGCGCAGGCGGCGTCCACCCGCTCGAACTGGGCCACGGCGGTGTCCTGGTCCACGAAGGGCAGGTTGAACTCGTCGGCGAACCTAGCGGCCAGGGCGGGGGTCCTGCGCCTGCCCGTCCCCCCGACGAGGACCGGTGGGCGGGGGCGCTGCACGGGTTTCGGCAACGCCGGGGAGTCGCTGATCCGGTAGTGCTCACCGGAGTACTCGAAGGTGGATCCCTCCGGAGTGGTCCACAGGCCGGTCACGATCTCCAGCTGTTCGGCGTACAGTCCGAATCGTTCGCGCAGCGGTGGGAAGGGGATGCCGTAGGCGGTGTGCTCCTGCTCGTACCAGCCGCTGCCGAGTCCGAGCTCCACCCGGCCTCCGGACATCTGGTCCACCTGGGCGACCGAGACGGCCAGCGGCCCGGGCAGCCGGAAGGTCGCCGCGCTCATCAGCGTCCCCAGCCGCAGCCGCGAGGTCTCCCGCGCCAGCCCTGCCAGGGTCACCCACGCGTCCGTGGGTCCGGGCAGGCCGCTGACGTCGCCCATGCGCAGGTAGTGGTCGGAGCGGAAGAACGCGTCGTAGCCGCACTCCTCGGCCGTGCGCGCGACACGGAGCAGGTCGTCGTAACTCGCGCCCTGCTGGGGTTCGGTGAAGATCCTGAGCCTGAAATCCTCGTCCACGTTCCCGAGACTAACGATCAACGCCACCGCGCGCCGCGTGTCCGGGGATTCAGCCCGTCCCGCCGTCACGCAGGCCGCGCAGCAGCCGTTCGAGCGCCTGCCCCACCTCGACACTGGTCCGTTTGGGATCGTCCGAGTTGGCGATGGTGTTCGCCCCGGCGGACAGACCTCCGAAGACGACGCGGGCGAGCACGTCCACGGGGGATCCGGAGTCGATGGTGCCGTTCTCGACCAGTCTGGTGAGGCTGCTGCGCACCAGACCGAAGGTGTAGCGTTCTCCCAGGTCGTACCAGCGCCGGTAGCCGAGCACCACCGGTCCCTCCTGGACGACGACGCGGCGGAACGGCTCCTCCAGGCATTCCCGCAGGAAGGCGTCCAGCCCCGCGCGCAGTTCCTCCCACGGATCCCGTTTTCCCGGCATCTCGGCGGACAACCGGGAGACCACCCCGATCTCGACGCCTTCGAAGGCGGCCTCGAACAGTGCCCGTTTTCCGGCGAAATGGTGGTAGAGGGCGCCTTTGGTCACCCGGGCACGTTTGGCGATCTCGTCCAACGAGGAGTTCGCGTATCCGCGTTCGGTGAACAGTTCGATCGCGGACTCCACCAGCGCCGCACGGGTGTGCTCCGAGTACTCCACACGGCGCGGCCGTTCTGTCGCCCCACTCACATCGCTTCACCATACCGCCGGCATACAGAACCTGATAGTTTCGTATTCAGTCACATACTGGCGGTATGCCACAAACCACCGGTACGCCACGCGTGAGGTAGCCATGTCCTGGCAGCGGTTCCATCGCCGCACGGCAGCCGTACGTTTCGTGCTGGAACGGTTCGGGAACGCCCCCGAACACCTGCCCCACCCCCGGGAGCACGCCGAGCTGTCCCCGGTGTTCACCGACGACCACGACATGCTGGCCGCCCTGCAACACAAGTGGATCAACCAGCTCATGGGCAGACTGGAACGCCGACTGTCCGAGTCCGCCGACCACACCGCCGAACGCCTGGAGGCCACCCGGCTCGCCTGGGAGGAGACCGCCACGGCCAACCCGGAACTGCGCCGCATCCTCGACCACCATCTCCCCACCGCGCACGGCGAGGCACTGCGCGCCCTGCGGGCGGAACAACGACTGCTCGCCGTCTCCTCCGGCCTGGTCGACCACGACGGAGCCCCCTCCGAGACCGACCGCACCGGCGAGGCCCTGCTGCGGCTGCTGCGCGGCGCACGTGAGCAGCACGAGCCCGTCACGGTATGACAGCGCACGGAGTCGTCGACACGAACGGACAACGACGATTGTTCGCATCCCGCTGTTCGGGTAGGACCGTGACATGACCAAGTGGGACGAGACCGCCATCCCCGACCAGACCGGCAGGACGGTGCTGATCACCGGGGCCAATTCGGGGCTGGGACTGCACAGCGCCCGCACGCTGGCCGCACGCGGGGCCCGAGTGCTGCTCGGCTGCCGGGACACCGAACGCGGCACCGCCGCGCTGCGCCGCGTGGAGGCCGTGGCGGACACCCGGCCCGAGCTGGTCGAACTCGACCTCGCCGACCTGTCCTCGGTCCGCCGCGCCGCGCTGCGCGTGCGGGAGGACACCGGGGACCGACTGGACGTGCTGATGAACAACGCCGGGGTGATGGCCACCCCGTACCGACGCACCGTGGACGGCTTCGAGCTCCAGTTCGGCACCAACCACCTCGGGCACGCCGCCCTGACCTGGTTGCTGATGCCCGCCCTGAACGGGGCGGGCCCCTCCCGAGTGGTGACCCTGACCAGCCTCGCCCACCACGGCGGCGGACTCGACACGCGGGACCCGAACTTCCACCACCGCCGCTACACCCCGCTCAGGGCCTACGCCCAGTCCAAGAGGGCCAACCTGTTCTTCGCCACGGAACTGGACGACAGGCTGCGCACCGGCGGATCGGCCACGCTCAGCGTCGCCGCCCACCCCGGCATGACCGCCACCGAGCTGACCGCCAACTCCGCCCGCCAACGGCAGCTTCCCGACGGGGTGAACAACGCCGTACGCGCAGTCACCGGCCTGTTCACCCAACGCGTGGAGCTCGGGGCACTGCCCCAGCTGTACGCCGCCACCGCGGCGTCCGTACGCGGCGGGGAGTTCTTCGGCCCGGCCGGACTCGCCGAAACCAGAGGGCACCCGGGGCGGGCACGGAAGAACCCCGCGATCCGCGACACGGTCACCTCGGCGCGCCTGTGGGAGCTCACCGCCGAACTCACCGGTGTCGAACCGGCACCCCGGTGAGATCCCACGGGGCCGGCCCCCGGGAAAACGGGTGAGTTCGGTCATTGTCGAGGCCCCACGGCCGGGGCGTAGCCTGTGGTCGTGACTGTGGCGCCGGAGGGGCGGAAGCTGTTGCGACTGGAAGTCCGCAACAGTCAGACGCCGATCGAGAAGAAGCCGTCCTGGATCAAGACGCGGGCCCGCATGGGGCCCGAGTACCAGGAGCTCAAGGGACTGGTACGACGCGAGGGACTCAACACCGTCTGCGAGGAGGCCGGCTGTCCCAACATCTTCGAGTGTTGGGAGGACCGGGAGGCCACCTTCCTCATCGGTGGTGACCAGTGCACCCGGCGGTGCGACTTCTGCCAGATCGACACCGGCAAACCCGCCGAGCTCGACACCACCGAACCCCGCAAGGTCGCGGAGTCCGTGCAGGCCATGGGACTGCGCTACTCGACGGTGACCGGTGTCGCCCGGGACGACCTCCCCGACGGGGGTGCGTGGTTGTACGCGGAGACGGTCCGGCAGATCCACGAGCTCAACCCCGGCACCGGCGTGGAGTTGCTCATCCCCGACTTCAACGCCGAGCCGGACCAGCTCGCCGAGGTGTTCGGCGCGCGTCCGGAGGTGCTCGCGCACAACGTCGAAACCGTTCCGCGCGTGTTCAAGCGGATGCGTCCGGCCTTCCGCTACGACCGTTCGCTGAAGGTGCTCACCCTCGCCCGCGAGGCGGGGCTGGTGACCAAGTCCAACCTGATCCTGGGTATGGGCGAGACCCCGGACGAGGTCGAACCCGCGCTGCGCGACCTCCACGAGGCGGGCTGCGACATCATCACCATCACGCAGTACCTGCGTCCCAGCCCGCGACACCACCCCGTGGACCGCTGGGTCAAACCCGAGGAGTTCGTGGAGCACACCAGAACCGCCGAGCGCATCGGTTTCCCCGGTGTCATGGCGGGACCGTTGGTGCGCTCCAGCTACCGGGCCGGAAGGCTCTACGCCAAGGCGACCGAGCACCGCGGCATGCCGCTGCCCGAGAACCTGGCCCACCTGGCCAAGGCGGGTACCGCCGCCCAGGAGGCGAGCAACCTGCTCTCCGGCTGACCGGACCCGGACAGGCCGTGGCGGGTCCACGGCCCCGACTCCACCTTCGGTCGCCCCCGTTCGGTGGCCTCCGGAGAGCGGCGGGGGCACGGGGTGCGGGCACTTCCGGCACCTGCCCCACTCCGCGCCCGCCGCTGCCGGAAGCTCCACACGATCCGCTCAGGCTCCGGGAGCACGAGGCCGCTCCCCCCTGCTGATCGCTCCACGTCCCGCGGGAGTTCCACACCCCACGTGAGCGAGGACCGTCCCGACTGCCGAACCGCGTGGACGGGAACGGGACACCCCGCCGTATCCTGTGGGTATGGCCAAGCAGGACCGGGCCGCCAAGAAGGAAGCGGCCAAACAGAAGCGGCAGGCGTCGAAGGCTCGCCGCAAACAGCTGTTCGAGGCGTTCAGGATGCAACGCCGGGAGGATCGGCTGCTCGTCCCGCTGATGCTCGCGGTGCTGCTCGGAACCGCCGTGGTGGCGTTCCTGCTCGGCTTGGTCTGGAACCTGCAGTGGTTCTTCCTCCCCGTGGGCGTGGCCCTCGGCGCGCTGGGAGCGGTCATCGTCTTCGGAAGGCGTGTCCAGGCCAACGTCTACAACAAGGCCGACGGCCAGCCCGGCGCGGCGGGCTGGGCCCTGGAGAACATGCGCGGCAAGTGGCAGCTGACCCAGGGTGTGGCCGGCACCAGCCAGTTGGACGCGGTGCACCGCGTGGTCGGCCGACCGGGAATCGTCCTGGTCGGCGAGGGCTCCCCGCACCGGGTGCGGAACCTGATGAACCAGGAGAAGAAACGGATCGCCCGGCTGGTCGGCGACACCCCCATCTACGAGATCGTCGTCGGCAACGAGGAGGACCAGGTTCCGCTGCGGAAACTCCAGTCCAGAATCATGAAGCTGCCGCGCAACATCAACGCGGGGCAGATCGACTCGCTGGAGAAACGCCTCGAGGCCATCGGCGGCAGGAACACGGCCATGCCCAAGGGACCGGCTCCCCAGGGGGCCAAGATGCGCAACGTGCAACGCGCCACCCGCCGCAAGTGAGCGCTTCCGGGAAAGCCCGCACGGTGGGAGAACACCACGGGCTTTCCCGACACGGAGCGCCCCTCAGCGACGCAGGACCACGGTTCCGCTCAACCGGTCGTGCCAGGAACGACCGTCCGTGTTCCACAGCACCGCGGGAACGAGCACGGCCGTCAGCACACAGCGCAGCAGCGCCCGGGGCAACCCCACGAGCGAGGAACCGTCCACGCGGGCGACCCAGATCCCCGCCACTGCCATGCCCGGGGTGAAACCGAAGAAGGCCACGGGCAACACGGTGATGAGCGCCCAGGACAGCAGACTCCAGTTGCCGGGAAGATCAGGGGCGGTGAACAGACCGGCAACCAGCGCGGCCAACACGATGTCCAGCAGGAACCCCACGGCACGTCTGCCGGTGGGCGCCACGGACCCCGAGCCCTGCTCGGGAAGACCGAGACGTTCACCGCGCCAGCGCTGCTGGGGCTCGCCCGACTCGCGGAGCGCCGAGGGGCCGGACAGCCAAGAACCGAGTACTCTACCCACAGGGCCAGCATACGGGCCCGAACTCGTCCGACACGGCCCGCGCGCGGGCGCGCGGCGTGGGAGAACCCCGCCCCGGATCCGGAACCGTTTCGTTAACGTCGGCGAAACACGCGAGTGACGGTGGGGCAACACCCCCTTCGTAGGGTCCATCACCGAGTCGGCGGCACAAGCTTGCCCCGATGAGCGGCACCAACGCGTGAAGGAGCCATCGAGGGTGTTCACCAATCCAGACGAGGTCCTACGCTTCATCTCCGACGAGGACGTGAAGTTCGTCGACGTCCGGTTCTGCGACCTGCCGGGGGTCATGCAGCACTTCACCGTTCCCGCATCGGCGTTCGACCACGACACCTTCACCGAAGGTCTGGCCTTCGACGGTTCTTCGGTGCGTGGTTTCCAGTCGATCCACGAATCGGACATGCTGCTGCTTCCCGATCCGTACACGGCCCGGATCGACCCCTTCCGCATCGAGAAGACGCTGATCCTCAACTTCTTCGTGCACGACCCGTTCACGTTGGAGCCCTACAGCCGTGACCCGCGCAACATCGCGCGCAAGGCGGAGCAGTACCTGACGGAGTCCGGGATCGCCGACACCGCGTTCTTCGCGGCCGAGGCGGAGTTCTACATCTTCGACTCGGTGCGCTACTCGGAGGGGGCGAACTCCTCGTTCCACGAAGTGGACTCGGTCGAGGGCTGGTGGAACACCGGGCGCGCCGAGGACGGCGGCAACCTGGGGTACAAGACCCGCTACAAGGGCGGCTACTTCCCCGTTCCCCCCTACGACCACTACGCGGACCTGCGCGACGAGATGACCGCCGAGCTCATCAAGGCCGGGTTCGAGGTGGAGCGCGCCCATCACGAGGTGGGCACCGGCGGCCAGGCCGAGATCAACTACAAGTTCAACACGATGCTGCACGCCGCCGACGACCTGCAGCTGTTCAAGTACATCATCAAGAACACCGCGTGGCGCAACGGCAAGACCGTGACCTTCATGCCGAAGCCGCTGTTCGGGGACAACGGTTCGGGGATGCACTGCCACATGTCGCTGTGGCAGAACGGCGCCCCGCTGTTCCACGACGAGTCCGGCTACGCGGGTCTGTCCGACACCGCCCGGCACTACATCGGGGGCATCCTGCACCACGCCCCGAGCCTGCTCGCGTTGACGAACCCCACGGTGAACTCCTACCACCGGCTGGTTCCCGGCTTCGAGGCCCCGGTGAACCTGGTGTACTCGCAGCGCAACCGCTCGGCCTGCATGCGGATCCCGATCACCGGCACCAACCCGAAGGCCAAGCGCGTCGAATTCCGCTGCCCCGACCCCTCCGGCAACCCCTACCTCGGCTTCGCCTCGATGCTGATGGCGGGCATGGACGGCATCCGCAACAAGATCGAGCCCGCGGATCCGATCGACAAGGACCTCTACGAGCTTCCCCCGGAGGAGGCCAAGAACGTTCCCCAGGTGCCCTCCAGCCTCGCCGAGGCGGTGGACAACCTGGAAGCCGACCACGAGTACCTGCTCGAGGGCGGCGTGTTCACCGAGGACCTGCTGGAGAACTTCATCGCGCTCAAGCGGGAGAACGAGATCGACCCGATCCGGCTGCGCCCGCACCCGCACGAGTTCGCGCTGTACTTCGACGTGTGACCGTCGTCCTCCGGACACGAAGGGGGCTCGCCGCGACGGCGGGCCCCCTTTTTCCGCTGCCGGGGGACGGTGCCTACCGCCTCAGGAGACAGTGAGCACCAACTTGCCCCGCACGTGCCCCTGTTCGAGCAGTTCGTGGGCCCGGGCGGCCTCGGACAGCGGCATGGTCTGTTGTACCTCCACCCGCAGGTCGCCGCGGTCGACCAACCGAGCCAGCCAGTTCAGATCCGCGGAGTCGGGACGCACGAACACGTAGTGGCCGCCCTGGGCCACCACCGTCTGCGGGTCCTCCACCGAAGCGTGGCGTGAGACGTCCCGCAGCAGCTCGGGGGTTTCGGTCAACGCCGTTCCACCGGCCATGTCCAACGCCGCGTCGACCCGGCCGTCACCACCGACGATTTCGGCCACCCTCCCCGGCAGTCCCGGCCCGTAGGTCACCGGCTCCGCGCCCAGTTCACGCAGGAACTCGTGGTTGCGCTCCGAGGCGGTGCCGATCACCCGGGAAGCACCGAGCGCCCGCGCGATCTGCACGCCCAGGTGGCCCACGCCTCCGGCGGCCGCGTGCACCAGCACGGAGTCCTGTTCGCCCACGCCCACGGCCCGCAGCATCTGCAGGGCCGTCAACCCGGCCAGGGGAAGCCCCGCGGCCTCCGGGAAATCCACCGACGCGGGTTTGTGCGCCAGCGTGCGATCCGGTGCCGCGACGAGCTCGGCATAGGTTCCGTTCTGCACGTGGTCCTCACGCACGTAACCGACCACCTCGTCCCCCGGGCGGTAGTCGGTGACGGCCGGGCCGACGGCACGCACCACCCCGGCCACGTCCCAACCGGAGACCAAAGGTGTGTGGTGCGGGAACAGTCCGCGCAGATAACCGCGCCTGATCTTCCAGTCCACCGGATTGACACCTGCCGCCCTGGTCTCCACCAGCACCCGGTCGGGTCCGACCAAGGGATCGTCCAGCTCGTGTTCGGAAAGAACCTCGGGTCCGCCGAATTCGGTGAGCGCCATAGCCTTCATGCCCGGCTCAACACGGCACGGAGCACCGGTATTCCTCCGGACGGCGGAACCGAGGGGGAGCGAACGCGGTTCACATCCGACGGTCGTCGTAGAACACCCGCTCCACGACCCTGCGAGCCCTTCTCGTCGCCCGCAGATAGTCGTCCACCATCCTGCCCGGATCGGATTCGAGGGGATAGCCCAACGCCGTGGCGACCGCGTTCAGCTCCCCGGAGCGCTTGGGCAACTGGTCTCCTCCCTTTCCGCGCACCAGCATCACGGCGTTGCGCGCGCGCATGGCGAACATCCACGCGTGTTCCAACGTCGCTGCGTCCTCCTCGGCCAACACGCCGACACGCGCGGCGGCCCGCAGTCCCTCCACGGTGGAGGTGGTGCGCAGTTCCGGGAACTCGTCGGCGAACCGCAGTTGCAGCAACTGGAGAGTCCACTCCACATCGGCCAGACCACCCCGCCCCAGCTTGGTGTGGGTGTTCGGGTCGGCACCCCGTGGCAGCCGTTCCGCGTCCACCCGGGCCTTGATGCGGCGGATCTCGCGAACCCCCCGCGCGTCCAACCCCCCGGAGGGATAACGCAGCGCGTCCACTGCCCGGCAGAAACGCTCCCCCAGGTCAACGTCCCCGGCCACCGGACTGGCCCGCAGCAGGGCCTGGGACTCCCAGACCTGCGACCACCTCCGGTAGTAGTTCAGGTACGAGTCCAGGGTCCGCACCAACGGCCCGGAGCGCCCCTCCGGACGCAGTCCCGTGTCCACCTCCAGCGGGGGATCCTGGCTGGATCTGCCCAGGACACGCCGCACCTGCTCCACCACCGTGGTGGCGAAACGGACGGCGGTGCTGTCCTCGATACCCCCTGTTGGTTCGCACACGAACAACACGTCCGCGTCCGAGCCGTACCCCAGCTCCGCTCCCCCGAGCCTGCCCATACCGATCACCGCGATGCTCGCCGGCTCCCGGCAGGCGTCCACCACCCCGCTCGGCCCCGACCACTCCGGTCTGGCCGCCACGTCCCGCACACACGCCTCCAGGGTGGCCTGCAACACCGCCACCCAGACACTCGACAGGGCGTGGAAAACCGCACGCGGGTCGAGAACTCCCAACAGATCCGCGCAGGCCAGGCGCAGCATCTCGTGTCTGCGCAACGACCGCGCCGTCGAGGCGGCCCGCTCCGGCTCCACGTGACGCGCCACCGCGCTGCGCAACGAGCGCGCCACCTCGGTGCTGTCCCGCCCCGCCAACTCGTCGGTGTCCGACAGCAGACGAAGCACCTCGGGAGCGCGCACCAACAGCTCCGGCACCAGCTTCGACGTTCCGAGCAGCACCGCCAGCCGCTCGACCACCACCGCCTCGTCCCGAAGCAACCGCAGATACCACGGCGTGTCGGCCAGCGCCTCCGAGACGTTGCGGTAGGCCAACAACCCTCCGTCGGGATCGGGGGTGTTGGCGAGCAGGTCCAACAGCACCGGCAACAGGGTTCCCTGGATACTCGCCCTGCGGGACATTCCGGAGGTCAGCGCGGCGATGTGGCGCAGCGCCCCTTCCGGGGAGGTGTAGCCCAACGCGGAGAGCCGCTGGACGGCCGCCGTCGTCGTCAACCGCAGAGCCTCGCTGGGTACCTTGGCCACCGACTCCAGCAAGGGGCGGTAGAACAGTTTCTCGTGCAGTCTGCGCACCCTGCTGCTCTGCCTGCGGTACTCCGCGAGCAGTACCTCGGAGGCCTCCCTGTTGCCCTGCGAACGCAGTCCCATGGCCCTGGCCAGGTGATACAGCTTGTCGCGTTCCTCCTCCGCGGGGAACAGGTGGGTACGACGCAACCGCCGCAGCTGCAACCTGTGTTCGACACCCCGCAGGAACACGTACGACTCGGCCATGGCCGAGGAGTCGCTGCGACCCACGTAACCCTGTCCCCCCAGGGCCCGCAACGCCTCGGTCGTGGAACGGGAACGGACCGACTCGTCGCCTCTGCCGTGCACCAGTTGCAGCAGCTGTACCGCGAACTCGACATCGCGCAGCCCACCCCGGCCGAGCTTCAGTTCCCGGTCCAACTGGTCCGGCGGAACGTGTTGTTCCACGCGCCGGCGCATGGAACGCACGTCGGGGACGAAGTTCTCCCGCTCCGCCGCCGTCCAGACCAGGGGACGCACCGCCTCGACGTACCTCCTTCCCAGGTCGGGATCCCCGGCCACCGGACGTGCCTTCAACAGGGCCTGGAACTCCCAGGTGCGCGCCCAGCGGCGGTAGTAGGTCAGGTGCCCGTCCAGGGTGCGCACCAGGGCACCGGCCTTGCCCTCGGGACGCAGGGCCGCGTCCACGTCGAAGAAAGCCGAGCCCGCCACCCGCATCAGCGTGCTGGCCAATCGGGTTCCTCGGGACACGTCCTCCTCCGACTCGGCGACGAAGACGACGTCGACGTCGCTCACGTAGTTGAGTTCGTACCCACCGCACTTGCCCATGGCGATCACCGCGAGGCGCGGGGTGGTCTCCCCCTCGCCGAGCTCGGCCGCCGCCACGGCCCAAGCCGCCCGCAGCGCGGCCACGGCCAGTTCGGAGAGCCACCCCGTCACCCGCTCGTAGGAGGGAGCGGACAGGGAACTGTCGACCACTCCGGCCAGGTCCGCCGCCGCGATCTCCAACAGCAGCCCGCGATACACCGTGCGCAGCTCACTGATCGCGGCCGTTCCGCGCAGTTCGGCCACGGGACGCTCCGGAGGGTGCGGGGGGGTCTCGTCGACACCGCCCACGCAGCGCAACAACTCCACGGTGAACCGCCGAACGTCGAACTCGGCGGTGTGCTGCTCCTCGGCCAACCGTCGCCAGTCCCGGGGATGTGCCACCAGGTGATCGGCCAGTGCTCCGGAATACCCCACCGTGGCGAACAGGCGGGCCCGCAGTCCCCGGTCCTCCAGCAGACGTTCGGACAGTTCGGTCCAGCCGGGCCCCAACGCCTCCCGTAGTCGGTCCACCGAGTGCAGTGCCAGGTCCGGGTCCGGGGCCTGGGACAACGCACCGAGCACTTCCTCGGCTTCGGGCAGCGGACCGCTGTCGAACCACCATCCGGCCGCGCGCAGTTGGGCCTCGGCGCGACCGACATCGCTGAATCCGTATCTCGCGGGGGAGGGAGCCGCCGAGCGCTGCCAGTTGGATCGGGCCATGCCCGGTACGGTAATGTCCTCACCTCACCAGAACAGGTCCGAGTGTTGTCCTTTTCGCGTGGCCGTGATCACTCCACGCGCACAGGGGCTTCACAGCAACGGCAGTGACCGGGTGCCAGCGCGTTCCTCCGGTGGGGTCGCGGCCATCCGCACGAAACGTTCTGCCACCGGTTTCCAGGTCTCCTCCAGATCGGCGTGGAAGCGTTCGAGATGCTCCTCGTCGAGCTGGCCGGGGCGTACCACCGCGGCGACGTCCGGTTCGGAGGCGAGCATTCTCCGAACGATTCCCGGTGTGGTCTCGATGTGGAACTGGAGTCCGTAGGCCCGGTCACCCACCCGGAAGGCCTGGTTCTCCCCTCCCGGCGAGGACGCCAACAGCTGAGCGGTCGGAGGCAGGGTGGTTATCTCCTCACGGTGGAACTGGAAGACGTCCGGGGTCAACGGAAGCGGGCCGAGCAACACGTCCTCGGCCGCGGCGTCCCGTTTGGCCACCAGCAGTGTTCCGGCCTCGGGACCGTGCGAGCGTGTTCCGATCCTGCCCCCCGTGGCCGTGGCGAGCACGTGCGCGCCGAAACCGATCGCCAGTACCGGGGTCCCGGCACCGGTCGCGGAGCTCAGCAGGGTGCGCAGCCTTCCGAGCCAGGGACACTGGAGATCGGCCGTGGCGCTCGTCTCCGCGTCGAGCACGACCAGGCCCGAGTGTTCGTCCAGGGTTTCGGGAAGCGTTTCACGTGTGGGGTCGACGACGTCGAGTTCGGCACCGGCCTCCCCCAGCCAGTCACCCAGTCTTCCGGCGGGAGTGTCCTCGGAGGGTTGCACCACAAGAATCCGTGCCTCGGCCATGTGATCCAGAGTACGAGGAAGTGGGTGACGGATCACTCACGGTCTCGGTCGCCCCGGACGCGTTCGTGGTGTGTGGGTGTGGGGGGTGCACATGAGAACACCCCCCACTGTGGGTGGGGGGTGTTCTCA
>NZ_PVSR01000019.1:0-69790 GCF_003001495.1 Actinopolyspora mortivallis | reverse complement strand
CCGCCCACCCAGGTGCTGCCCCCCGTGGTGGAGGAGATCCCGGAAACCGCCCCCGCCGGGCGACGGTTCACCGGGGAACGGCCCGGCACGTCGGAGGAAACCCCGGAAGGGGAGACCTCTTCTCCGGCGGGGGAGCCCCCGGGTGGTGACACGCCTCCGGCGCGGGAGGAGGAACCCGACACGGACCCCCACGGTCTCCCCCACGCGGCGGGACGCAGCGCCCCGTGGGAGCGGGACCACGCGGAGAGCTCGGTGCCGGCCAGCGCGGAAGGAAGTGCCACGGATCCGGGGGAGGCCGGGACCACGGCGGGCGCGGAACCCGAGCGGACGGAACCGCACCCCGACGGCTCCGGGGAGGGAACCGACCGGATCGTCCTGCGCACGCCCGAGTGGACGGAGAGGCACGATCGGCAGGAGCCGCCCTCCGGGACGGTGCACGGCTCGGAGGAGCCCGTCTCCGCGCCGGAGCCGCCGGAGCCTCCTGTGGCGGAGGGACCTCTCCCCGCCGGCCCCGAGGCCGCCGAAGTCGGGGAGCGCCGGCCGCCGCGTCCCTCCGCGCACGAGGAGCCGGACACCGACGAGGTCTCCGGACCTCCGGGCGGCGAGGTTGAGCCCGTGCCCGACGAGGAGGTCCCCCCGGAACTCGGAACCACTCTCCCGGGGGAGGAGTCCCCGGACGGGGAGGGAGCGCCGAGCTCGGAGGCGGAGCATCCCCGGCGGGACACCACCTTCGGGGTCGTCTCCGCCGCGGAGGGCCCCCGGGATTCGGAGGAACCCGCGCGGGAGGGAGCGCGGATCAGGCTCCCGGGCATGGACGAGCTTCCTCCGCTCCCGCGGAACCCCTGGGACGGCACCCCGTCTCGGGAGGGCGCCGACGGCGAGCACTCCCGAGGGGAGGAGGGCGGTGGCTCCGAGGAGGACCCTTCCTGGGAGGAGCTGGTCTCCCGCCTGTCCACCGGGCGTTCCGTCGAGGTGCCCTACATGGAGAGCATGACCATGCAGGGGGCCGAGCCCACCGCCGAGCCGACCGGTGAACCCGATCCGCCGGGGGAAGCCTCCACGGTCCCCTCCTCGGGCGGGGAGCACGCGGTGGTCGAGGAACCGGACGCGGCCGTGCCCTCCACCACCGAACGGATCCTGGGTTGCCTGTTGGGCAGTGCCACCGGCGACGCCTTCGGCGCGGGACCGACCCCCCTGTCGGCGGAGGAGCTCACCGCGCGCTACGGCGCGCGCGGTCCCGGCGGGATGACCGAGTACGCGGGCAGCAGGGGGGCGGTCACGGCGGCCACCCAGACCATGCTGTTCACCTGCGAGGGACTGATCCGGGCGGGCGAGGCCCAGGCGGGCGGGGACGCCGACCCGTTCCGCGAGGTGCGTCTGGCGAGTCAGCGCTGGCTGCACACCCAGGGCGTCTCCTGGCCGTGGGCCGTGGGTGACCTGGTCACGCGGTTTCCGGAACCGGACGGCTGGTTGGTCGGGGTGCCCGAGCTCTTCGCCGTGCGTTCCCCGGGCGGTTCGGTCTACGCCGAGCTGGAGGCCTTCGGGGACCGCTCCGCGCAGGGTGACCAGACGGCGCCGGTGGACAACTCCACCGGCTGCGGAGGGCTGGTGCGTGCCCTGCCGGCCGCGTTCTGGTCGGCCGAGCCCGCCGAGGTGTTCGACCTCGGGGTGCGGATCGCGAGCCTCACCCACGGTCACCCGAGCGGGTATCTGCCCGCCGGGGCGTTCGCGGTGATCGTGCAGCAGGCCGTGCTCGGTAGGGGGCTGGACGACGGGGTGTGGCTGGCGCTTCAGGTGCTGGAGACCTGGCAGGGCCACGAGGACACCAGCGCGGCACTGTCCGAGGCGGCCGAACTCGCCGCCGCCGGCAGGCCGGAGCCCCATCACCTGGAGTCCCGACTGGGCGGGGGCACACGCGCGGACCAGGCCCTGGGGATCGCGGTCTGCGCGGCGTTGACCGCCGAGGACGTGCGTGATGCGCTGCGCACGGCCGTCCACCATTCGGGCAACAGCAGCGCCGCGGCGGCGGTGTGCGGCGGCATCGTGGGGGCCCAGCTCGGTGTCGGTGCCCTTCCCGTGGACTGGATGGCCGAGCTGGAACTGCGGGACACGGTGGAACGGATGGCCATGGACTGCGTCGCCGCCTTCGACGCGCGGCTGCGTGCCGAGACTCCTTCGGTGGCCGTCGAGGAGGACGGTGACTGGCGTCGTCGGTACCCGGTGCGGGTCGAGCCCGCTGCGCCGGAGGCCGCCGGGACGGCGACCGTGGTGGACACCGGGTCGGAGTCCGAGCCCGGCCTCCCCGACTCCGAACCGGACGTCGAACACGACACCGCACCGGAGCAGAGCGGGTCCGGGCAGCAGCGGGAACCGGATCAGGAACCCGTCGAGCGGGATCCGCGGCAGCAGCGGTGGAGCGCGCCCCTGCCGGAGGAGGCGGAGGACGGCGCCCCGCACCACACCGCACGCCGGGAGGCGACGGAGGCGGAGCCGAACCCCCTCGCGGGCGCGGGGGAGGGGGCCGTGGACGGAACCCGCGAGGGGGAGACGGTGGCCCCCGTGACCGGAGGGGACGGTGCCGAGGCCGAGGACGGGCGGGAGACCAGCGTCATCCCGGTGGTCCCGGAGTCGGCCGGGGAGGCACCCGCTTCCGCCGAGGTCGCGGAGCCGGCACCGGATTCCCCCGGCTCGGAGGAGGACGGGGTGCCTGCCTCCGGGGCGGAGCGCTCCCGGGGCACCCCGGAACCGGTCGCTCCCGTGGGCGGCGGGGACGGCGGCTCGGCGGAGGCGGGCTCGGCGATGCTCGGGGAGGGGCGTCCCCCCAAGCCCGCGCCACGGCGGATCAACAGCGTCAGCACCGGTGAACTCGATCTGACGGGGGAGTCCGTCGAGAACTGATGTCCCACCTGATCGTGTGATGGTCGTGCGGGCGGGGGCGGAATCCCCGCCCGAACGGACTCGGAGGGGCGGTTCGGGGCGGGCGAGGAGGTCGCGCACTCTTGCCACGGTGGGTAGAGTCGCGGCAGAGACGTAGCGGCGCGCATGCGTACCCCCGTTTTGACCCCCTGCAAACGGGGCAGGTATCTTTATGACTTGGACCCGAAACCCCTCGGGTCACTCCGCATGTCCGTGCGCGAGAACCGCCCGTGTGGTCGGCGGGGGAGCGCCCGTGGATGGTGCGGAACTCTCCTGACGGCCCTCCGGGGTGCACACCCGCTGGGACGCCGCCCCTGCCACACGGCTGAGGGACGGGCGACACGCCCGACCTCGTGTCGCGGGGTGTGGGGCGTGAGGAGACCCAAGTACACAGAGACCTGGGTACACGGTGCTCGGCGCCAGGGGTGCGAACGGTGCTCGAACGAGCGCTGCCGTGAAGCGAGTACCACCAAGACACGAACGCTCGAGAAGAAAGCCGGTCCATGCCCACCATCCAGCAGTTGGTCCGAAAAGGCCGCCACGACAAGGCCTCGAAGGTCACCACCGCGGCGCTCAAGGGAAGCCCGCAGCGTCGTGGAGTGTGCACGCGCGTGTACACGACTACTCCGAAGAAGCCCAACTCGGCACTGCGCAAGGTTGCTCGTGTCAAGCTCACCAGCGGTATGGAGATCACCGCCTACATCCCTGGTGAGGGTCACAACCTGCAGGAGCACTCGATCGTGCTCGTCCGCGGCGGCCGTGTGAAGGACCTCCCCGGTGTCCGCTACAAGATCATCCGCGGTTCGCTCGACACGCAGGGTGTGAAGAATCGCAAGCAGGCCCGCAGCCGGTACGGAGCGAAGAAGGAGAAGAGCTGATGCCCCGCAAGGGTCCCGCCCCCAAGCGGTCAGTGGATTCTGATCCCGTCTACAACTCCCCGCTGGTCACCCAGCTGATCAACAAGGTTCTCATCGACGGGAAGCGTTCGCTGGCCGAGCGTGTCGTGTACTCGGCGCTGGAAGGCTGCCGTGAGAAGACCGGCACCGATCCGATCGTGACGCTCAAGCGCGCGTTGGACAACGTCAAGCCCTCGCTGGAGGTACGCAGCCGCCGTGTCGGTGGCGCGACCTACCAGGTTCCGGTCGAGGTGCGTGCCGGTCGTTCGACCACGCTGGCTCTGCGTTGGGTGGTGCGGTTCGCCCGTCAGCGTCGGGAGAAGACCATGATCGAGCGCCTCACGAACGAGCTGCTCGACGCCAGCAACGGTCTCGGTGCGAGTGTCAAGAAGCGCGAAGACACGCACAAGATGGCGGAGTCCAACAAGGCCTTCGCTCATTACCGGTGGTGACGCCGGGTCGGCTGTATTGCCCGCCTCGGCTCACCGATTCGACAGCTTCAGGCTTGCTGTAGGAACGGGGACGAACTCGTGGCACGCGACGTGCTGACCGACCTGACCAAGGTCCGCAACATCGGCATCATGGCCCACATCGACGCGGGCAAGACCACCACGACCGAACGTGTGCTGTACTACACCGGCATCAACTACAAGCTCGGTGAGGTGCACGACGGCGCCGCGACGATGGACTGGATGTCGGAGGAGCAGAAGCGGGGTATCACCATTACCTCGGCTGCCACCACGACGTTCTGGCAGGATCACCAGATCAACCTCATCGACACCCCCGGGCACGTCGACTTCACCGCCGAGGTGGAGCGCTCGCTGCGCGTGCTCGACGGTGCCGTCGCGGTGTTCGACGGCAAGGAGGGAGTCGAGCCCCAGTCCGAGCAGGTGTGGCGGCAGGCCGACAAGTACGGGGTCCCGCGCATCTGCTTCGTCAACAAGATGGACAAGATGGGCGCCGACTTCTACTTCACCCTCGGCACCATCCGGGAGCGGCTCGACGCCAAGCCGTTGGTGTTGCAGCTGCCCATCGGCAGCGAGTCCGACTTCGAGGGCGTGGTCGACCTCGTCAGCATGAAGGCGCTGACCTGGCGCGGTGACGTGGCCAAGGGCGCCAAGTACGAGATCGAGGACATCCCCGAGGACCTCGTCGAGACGGCCAACGAGTACCGCAACGAGCTGCTGGAGTCCGTCGCGGAGTCCAGCGAGGAGCTGATGGAGGCCTACTTCGGCGGTGAGGAACTGACCGTCGACCAGATCAAGCAGGGCATCCGCACGCTCACGCTGAACCAGGAAGCCTTCCCGGTGATGTGCGGCACGGCCTTCAAGAACAAGGGCGTGCAGCCGATGCTCGACGCCGTGGTGGAGTACCTGCCCTCGCCGCTGGACATCCCCGCCGTGCAGGGTGTGTTGCCCGGTTCCGAGGAAGCCGCCTCGCGGGAGGCGAGCACCAAGGAGCCGTTCTCCGCGCTGGCCTTCAAGGTCGCCGTGCACCCCTTCTACGGCAAGCTCACCTACGTCCGGGTCTACTCCGGGAAGATCGAGCAGGGTGCCCAGGTGATGAACCCGACCCGGGACCGCAAGGAGCGCATCGGCAAGCTCTTCCAGATGCACTCCAACAAGGAGAACCCGGTCGACGAGGCCCAGGCCGGGCACATCTACGCGGTGGTCGGGCTGAAGGACACCAGCACCGGTGACACGCTCTGCGACCCCCAGAACCAGATCGTTCTGGAGTCGATGAGCTTCCCGGACCCGGTCATCGAGGTGGCGATCGAGCCGAAGACGAAGGCCGATCAGGAGAAGCTGTCCAACTCCATCCAGAAGCTCGCCGAAGAGGACCCGACCTTCCAGGTCAAGTACGACGAGGAGACCGGGCAGACCATCGTCAAGGGCATGGGTGAGCTTCACCTGGAGGTCCTGGTCAACCGGATGAAGACCGACTTCAAGGTCGAGGCCAACATCGGCAAGCCGCAGGTCGCCTACCGCGAGACGATCCGCAAGCGTGTCGAGAAGCACGAGTACACCCACAAGAAGCAGACCGGTGGCTCCGGTCAGTTCGCGCGTGTGGTGATCAACCTCGATCCGATCGAGCAGACGGCGGACAGCCCGACCTACGAGTTCGACAACCAGATCACCGGTGGACGCATCCCCCGCGAGTACATTCCCTCGGTGGACGAAGGGGCCCAGGACGCCATGCAGGTCGGCGTGCTGGCGGGCTACCCGATGGTCGGTGTCAAGATGACCTTGGTGGACGGCCAGTACCACGAGGTCGACTCCTCGGAGATGGCGTTCAAGGTCGCCGGTTCGATGGCGATGAAGGAAGCGGCCGCCAAGGCCAGTCCGACGCTGCTCGAACCGTTGATGGCTGTCGAGACGACGACACCCGAGGAGTACATGGGTGAAGTCATCGGCGACCTCAACTCCCGCCGTGGTCACGTCCAGGCCATGGAGGAGCGTGGCGGTTCCCGCGTCGTCAAGGCGCTGGTGCCGCTGTCCGAGATGTTCGGGTACGTGGGCGACCTGCGTTCCAAGACGCAGGGGCGCGCGAACTACTCGATGGTGTTCGACTCCTACGGCGAGGTTCCGGCGAACGTGGCCAAGGAGATCATCGCGAAGACTACGGGGGAGTGACTCCCGCGTAGTCGACATCGCCCCGCTTCCGCGCTCCAGAAGCGGGGCGAGGACACAACCCGACAGGACTCCGCCCGTTACGTGGTCCCCGCGCGGCAGGCGCGGTCGGAGCTCGTCGCACGGCGGAAACGATCACAAGTCCAGGAGGACATTCCAGTGGCGAAGGCGAAGTTCGAGAGGGACAAGCCCCACGTCAACATCGGGACCATCGGTCACGTTGACCACGGCAAGACCACGCTGACCGCGGCCATCACCAAGGTCCTGCACGACAACCACCCGGACCTGAACCCCTACACGCCTTTCGAGGACATCGACAAGGCTCCGGAGGAGAAGGACCGCGGGATCACCATCCAGATCGCGCACGTCGAGTACCAGACCGAGGCGCGGCACTACGCCCACGTGGACGCCCCGGGCCACGCGGACTACGTGAAGAACATGATCACCGGTGCCGCCCAGATGGACGGTGCGATCCTGGTGGTCGCGGCGACCGACGGTCCGATGCCGCAGACCCGTGAGCACGTGCTGCTCGCCAAGCAGGTCGGTGTGCCCTACATCCTCGTCGCCCTGAACAAGGCCGACATGGTCGACGACGAGGAGATCATGGACCTGGTCGAGATGGAGGTCCGTGAGCTGCTCAGCGAGCAGGACTTCCCCGGCGACGACGTGCCGATCGTGCGCGTCTCCGCGCTCAAGGCGCTGGAGGGCGACGCCGAGTGGGGCCAGAAGATCATGGAACTGCTCAACGCCGTCGACGCCAGCGTGCCGGACCCGCAGCGTGCCACCGACCAGCCGTTCCTGATGCCGGTGGAGGACGTCTTCTCCATCACCGGTCGCGGGACCGTGGTCACCGGCCGTGTCGAGCGCGGTGTCATCAAGGTGAACGAAGAGGTCGAGATGGTCGGTATCAAGGAGAAGCCGATCAAGACCACGGTCACCGGTGTCGAGATGTTCCGCAAGCTGCTCGACCAGGGTCAGGCCGGCGACAACGTCGGTCTGCTGCTGCGTGGTGTCAAGCGTGAGGACGTCGAGCGCGGCATGGTCGTCATCAAGCCGGGCACGACCACCCCGCACACCGAGTTCGAGGCTCAGGTCTACATCCTGTCCAAGGACGAGGGCGGTAGGCACACGCCGTTCTTCAACAACTACCGTCCGCAGTTCTACTTCCGTACCACCGACGTGACCGGTGTGGTGACCCTGCCCGAGGGCACCGAGATGGTCATGCCCGGTGACAACACGGAGATGTCCGTGCAGCTCATCCAGCCCATCGCGATGGAGGAAGGGCTGCGTTTCGCGATCCGCGAGGGTGGCCGCACGGTCGGCGCGGGCCGCGTCATCAAGATCAACAAGTGAGGGCGGGGTTCCCCTCCGGGGTGTTCCGGAGCGGGAACCCCACCCCCGGTTCGGGGTGGCACACCCGGTGTGTCACCCTGAATGGGTTGCCTGTCAGGGCGGCTGGGCCGAGAGGCGACGCTGTCGCCTCGTGATTCGGTCCGGCCGCCCTGACGTGGGCGCGCCGTGCCCGTGATTCACTTCGCGGACCGGCGTATCCGGTTGCGCGGGTGCCGCCGGACAGACGTTCCGGCCGGGGCCGATATGGGTGGCAACCCGAGGTGTACGGATCCCTGTGGATCCATCTCATCGGCGTGGATCGATGGGACCGGCCTGTATCGCGCGGGCGACACGCCCGACCGCGTGTGCCGGGCACCCAGACACCTGAACAGGGGCGGGCTGCGGACCGTGGCGCCGCGCCGGCGAGCCCGCGGGACACGTGTGCCACACGTGACCGCGAAGGAGTCGGCGACGTCGGGTCTACGCACCGCGCTAGGTACTAGCGGCACGAGACAGAGGAACGGCAAGCCACTATGGCGGGACAAAAGATCCGCATCCGGCTCAAGGCCTACGACCACGAGGCGATCGACGCGTCCGCACGCAAGATCGTCGAGACCGTGACGCGCACCGGCGCTTCGGTTGTCGGGCCGGTGCCGCTGCCCACCGAGAAGAACGTCTACTGCGTCATCCGCTCCCCGCACAAGTACAAGGACTCGCGGGAGCACTTCGAGATGCGGACGCACAAGCGGCTCATCGACATCGTCGAGCCGACGCCGAAGACGGTGGATGCGCTCATGCGCATCGACCTGCCGGCAAGTGTCGATGTGAATATCCAGTGAGCGGTCGACGCGCATTCGGTTCAGTGACAGGCGGCGGAGAGAACGAGAGCCATGTCTGAAAGGCAGTTGAAGGGGATTCTGGGCACCAAGGTCGGGATGACCCAGGTCTTCGACGACCAGAACCGGGTCGTTCCGGTGACGGTCGTGGAAGCCGGGCCCAACCTGGTCACCCAGATCCGTACCAAGGAGAAAGACGGTTACCAGGCCGTCCAGCTGGCGTTCGGCGCCATCGACCCCCGCAAGGTGAACAAGCCGCGCAGCGGCCAGTTCGCCAAGGCGGGCGTGACGCCGCGCCGTCACCTGGTCGAGCTGCGCACCGCGGAGGCCCCCAACTACGAGCTCGGTCAGGAACTGACCGCGAGCAGCGTGTTCGAGGCCGGGTCGCACGTGGACGTGGTCGGCACCAGCAAGGGCAAGGGCTTCGCCGGTACGGTCAAGCGCTACGGCTTCGCCCGTCAGGGGCAGAGCCACGGTACGCAGGCCGTGCACCGCAAGCCGGGCTCCATCGGTGGCTGCGCTTACCCCGCTCGGGTGTTCAAGGGCAAGAAGATGCCGGGTCGTATGGGCGGCAAGCGCGTGACCACCCAGAACCTCAAGGTGCACCGGGTCGACGAGGAGTCCGGGATGCTGCTGATCAAGGGAGCCATCCCCGGCCCCAACGGCGGCCTCGTGCTGGTCAAGAGCTCTACGAAGGGTGGTGCGTGATGGCCGCTAAGCTCGACGTCCGCACACCGGACGGGAACACCGACGGACAGGTCGACCTGCCCGCGGAGCTGTTCGACGCGAAGGCGAACGTGCCGCTGATGCACCAGGTCGTCACGGCCCAGTTGGCCGCGGCGCGCCAGGGCACGCACTCCGTCAAGACCCGCGGCGAGGTCTCCGGCGGCAGCAAGAAGCCGTACCGCCAGAAGGGCACCGGCAACGCCCGCCAGGGTTCGATCCGTGCTCCTCAGTTCGTCGGCGGTGGCACCGTCCACGGCCCCACCCCGCGGGACTACTCGCAGCGCACCCCGAAGAAGATGAAGGCGGCCGCGCTGCGCGGAGCCCTGTCCGACCGCGCCCGCGCGGGACAGGTCCACGTGGTCACGCACGTGGTCGAGGGCGAGCGGCCCTCCACCAAGGCGGCCAAGGCGGCGCTGCGGGCCGTGACCGAGGCCAGGCGCGTGCTGGTGGTGCTCGACCGCAGCGAGGAGACCTCGTGGTTGAGCCTGCGGAACCTGCCGCACGTGCACATCATCGAACCCGGTCAGCTGAACACCTACGACGTGCTGGTCAACGACGACGTCGTGTTCAGCAAGCAGGCCTTCGAGCGCTTCGTCACCGAGCGGTCGCCGAAGCGTTCGGCCCGGACCGCGGTCACTCCCGACGCGACTTCGAGTCAGGCTGAGGAGGCAGACCAGTGACTTCCGACCCGCGAGACGTCATCATCGCGCCGGTGATCTCCGAGAAGAGCTACTCGCTCCTGTCGGAGAACCAGTACACGTTCCTGGTCCGCCCGAGCTCGAACAAGACCGAGATCAAGATCGCGGTCGAGAAGATCTTCGGCGTGCGGGTCAAGAGTGTCAACACGATCAACCGCCAGGGCAAGCGCAAGCGCACCCGCAACGGGTTCGGCAAGCGCAAGGACACCAAACGGGCGATCGTGACGCTGTCCCCCGATAGCAAGCCGATCGAGATCTTCGGCGGCCAAACCGCCTGAGCAGGGCGCTGAACGGCACGTCGAAGGAGACTGAGGACTGCGATAGAGATGGGCATTCGCAAGTACAAGCCGACGACACCGGGTCGTCGCGGTTCGAGCGTGGCCGATTTCTCCGAGATCACCCGATCCCACCCGGAGAAGTCGCTGGTCCGTCCGCTGCACGGCAAGGGCGGCCGGAACGGGCACGGCAGGATCACCACCCGGCACCAGGGTGGCGGCCACAAGCGCGCGTACCGCGTGATCGACTTCCGTCGCAACGACAAGGACGGTGTGCCGGCCAAGGTCGCGCACATCGAGTACGACCCCAACCGCACCGCGCGTATCGCGCTGCTGCACTACCGGGACGGCGAGAAGCGCTACATCATCGCCCCGGACAAGGTCCGGCAGGGCGACATGGTGGAGAGCGGACCGCGGGCCGACATCAAGCCGGGCAACAACCTGCCGATGCGCAACATCCCCACCGGCACCGTGATCCACGCGATCGAGCTGCGTCCGGGTGGCGGAGCGAAGATCGCGCGCTCGGCCGGGACCAGGGTTCAGCTGGTGGCCAAGGAAGGGCCCTACGCCCAGCTGCGGATGCCCTCGGGCGAGATCCGCAACGTGGACGTGCGCTGCCGGGCCACCGTCGGCGAGGTCGGCAACTCCGAGCACTCCAACATCAACTGGGGCAAGGCGGGACGGAGCCGCTGGCGGGGCAAGCGCCCCACCGTCCGCGGTGTCGTCATGAACCCGATCGACCACCCGCACGGTGGTGGTGAGGGCCGCACCTCCGGTGGCCGCCACCCGGTCAACCCGAAGGGCAAGCCCGAGGGCCGCACCCGCCGCAGCAAGCCCAGTGACAAGCTCATCGTTCGGCGTCGTCGCACCGGCAAGAAGAAGCGGCGCTGAGCAGGGAGGTAACGACCGATGCCACGTAGCCTGAAGAAGGGCCCGTTCGTGGACGACCACCTGCTCAAGAAGGTGGACGCCCTCAACGAGTCCGGCAAGAAGACGGTGATCAAGACCTGGTCGCGCCGGTCCACGGTCATCCCGGACATGGTGGGGCACACGATCGCCGTTCACGACGGCCGTAAGCACGTGCCGGTGTTCATCAGCGAGAACATGGTCGGGCACAAGCTCGGCGAATTCGCCCCGACCCGCACTTTCAAGGGTCACGTCAAGGAAGACCGGAAGTCTCGCCGCCGCTGAGCGGGTTTGTGACACGAACGAGCCGGGTCGTCCGATTCCGTCGGCGACCCGGGGCAAAGGGGTAGCAGGATGAATGCCCGTACCGACGACAGTGCCGCGGAGGAGAATCCGCGTGCGGTGGCGCGGGCCCGCTTCGTCCGCGTGTCGCCGATGAAGGCGCGGCGCGTGGTCGATCTCATCAGGGGCCGCAGCGCCAACGAAGCCCTGGACGTGCTCAAGTTCGCGCCGCAGGCCGCCAGCGGTCCGGTGTCGAAGGTGCTCGCCAGTGCCGTGGCCAACGCGGAGAACAACAACGCGCTCGATCCGAGCACGCTGTGGGTGCACCGTGCGTACGTGGACGAGGGGCCGACGCTGAAGCGCTTCCGCCCGCGTGCCCAGGGACGTGCTTTCCGCATTCGGAAGCGGACCAGCCACATCACGGTCGAGGTCGAGTCGCGCCAGCCGAAGGGGCAGGGCAAGTCTCGTAAGCGCAGCCAGAAGGGGAGTGCCCGGTAGTGGGTCAGAAGATCAACCCGCACGGCTTCCGGCTCGGCATCACCACGGACTGGAAGTCTCGCTGGTACGCCGACAAGCAGTACGCGGAGTACGTCGCGGAGGACGTCAAGATCCGCAATCACCTGTCGCGGGGAATGGAGCGCGCCGGGATCTCCAAGGTCGAGATCGAGCGCACCCGCGAGCGGGTGAGGGTGGACATTCACACCGCCCGGCCGGGCATCGTCATCGGCCGGCGGGGTGCCGAGGCGGACCGCATCCGCGGTTCGCTGGAGAAGCTGACCGGCAAGCAGGTCCAGCTCAACATCCTCGAGGTCAAGAACTCCGAGGCCGATGCCCAGCTGGTCGCCCAGGGCATCGCCGAGCAGCTGTCCAACCGCGTGTCCTTCCGTCGGGCCATGCGCAAGGGCATCCAGTCCGCCATGCGCTCGTCCCAGGTCAAGGGAATCCGGGTGCAGTGCAGCGGCCGCCTCGGCGGGGCCGAGATGTCCCGCTCGGAGTTCTACCGTGAGGGCCAGGTGCCGCTGCACACGCTGCGTGCGGACATGGACTACGGGTTCTTCGAGGCCCGCACGACCTTCGGCCGCATCGGTGTGAAGGTCTGGATCTACAAGGGCGAGCTCATCGGGGGCCTGAAGCAGAAGCAGCAGGAGTCCGAGGTGCGCCCCCCGCGCGGCGAGGGCGGTGGCGGTGGTGGCCGCCGTTCCGAGCGCGGCGGCAAGCGTCGTTCGGGTGCCTCCGGCACCACGAACACCGGTACCCAGGGCGGCCGTTCCGCGAAGGGCCCGAAGTCCGGTGGCTCCGCGGAGAGCCCGCAGCAGGAGCAGACGGCGACGGACGCCGCCGCCGAGAACGCTCCGGCTGTCAGCGAGCCGCACGCTGAACAGAAGACGGAGGACTGAGACGTGCTCGTCCCACGCAAGGTCAGGTGGCGCAAGAGCCACGCGCCGAAGCGTAAGGGCTTCGCCAAGGGCGGCACCCGGATCAACTTCGGCGAGTACGGCATCCAGGCGCTCGAACACGCCTACGTGACCAACCGGCAGATCGAGTCGGCGCGTATCGCGATCACCCGGCACGTCAAGCGTGGCGGCAAGGTCTGGATCAACATCTTCCCGGACCGGCCGTTGACGAAGAAGCCCGCCGAGACCCGCATGGGTTCCGGCAAGGGTTCGCCGGAGTACTGGGTCGCCAACGTGAAGCCGGGTCGGGTCGTGTTCGAGCTGAACTACCCGAACGAGAAAATCGCTTACGAGGCACTGAGGCGCGCGGTCCACAAGCTTCCGATGAAGTGCAAGATCGTGTCCCGCGAGGGTGGTGACTTCTGATGGCTGCTGGTGTCACCGCTTCCGAACTCCGGGAGCTCAACGACGAGGAACTCGTCTCCCGGTTGCGGGAGTCGAAGGAGGAGCTGTTCAACCTTCGGTTCCAGATGGCCACCGGGCAGTTGCAGAACAACCGACGGTTGCGCGTGGTTCGCAGGGACATCGCCCGGATCTACACGATCATGCGTGAACGTGAGCTGGGCCTGTCGGTGTCTCCTGAGGGCGCCGAGGAGGGCGCGGCATGAGCGAAACAGTGACGCACGAGCAGAACGCACAGCGTAACCAGCGCAAGACCCGTGAGGGCTACGTCGTCTCGGACAAGATGAACAAGACGATCGTCGTGGCCCTCGAGGACCGCAAGAAGCACCCGCTCTACGGCAAGATCATGCGCAAGACCACCAAGGTCAAGGCGCACGACGAGAACAACGACGCGGGTGTCGGCGACCGGGTGTTGCTGATGGAGACGCGACCGTTGTCGGCGACGAAGCGCTGGCGACTGGTCAAGATCCAGGAAAAGGCCAAGTAACGCCACCTGCGGGGGGTGGAACAAGCCCCCCGCAGGTTGTTGTGACCGCGCATGTCGGGTCGGAAATCGGACATGCCAGAGTGTCTCCGCACGTCGGGTGCGGAAACTTAGGGTCAGGAGTAAACGTGATCCAACAGGAGTCGCGACTGCGAGTCGCCGACAACACCGGGGCCAAGGAGATCCTCACGATCCGCGTCCTCGGTGGTTCCGGTCGGCGCTACGCGGGTATCGGCGACGTGGTGGTGGCCACGGTCAAGGAGGCCATCCCCGCCGCCGGTGTCAAGCGTGGTGATGTGGTCAAGGCGGTCATCGTCCGCCAGAAGAAGGAGAAGCGTCGCCCGGACGGTTCCTACATCCGGTTCGACGAGAACGCGGCGGTGCTGATCAGGCAGGGCGGGGACCCGCGCGGTACCCGCATCTTCGGGCCCGTCGGGCGTGAGCTGCGTGAGAAGAAGTTCATGAAGATCATCTCGCTCGCGCCGGAGGTGCTGTGATGAAGGTGAAGAAGGGCGACACGGTCGTCGTCATCGCCGGCAAGGACAAGGGCGCCCGGGGCAAGGTCATCCAGGCCTTTCCCAAGCGGGAGCGTGTGCTGGTCGAGGGCGTCAACCAGATCAAGAAGCACACCCGGGTCTCGCGGACCGAGCGTGGTGCGCAGTCCGGCGGCATCGTGACGCAGGAAGCACCGATCCACGTCAGCAACGTGATGGTCCTGGACTCGGACGGCCAGCCCACGCGCGTCGGTTACCGCACCGGCGAAGACGGCAGGAAAGTTCGGATCTCTCGCCGCAACGGTAAGGACATCTGACTCGTGACTACCACCGAGAAGAACACCGAGAGGATTGTCCCGCGGCTGAAGACCCGCTACCGCGACGAGATCTTCCCCGCGCTGAAGGAGGAATTCGGGTACTCCAACCCGATGCAGGTGCCCAGCGTGGTCAAGGTCGTCGTCAACATGGGTGTGGGCGATGCCGCGCGGGACAGCAAGCTGATCGAGGGCGCCGTTCGCGACCTGGCGACGATCACCGGTCAGCGGGCCGAGGTGCGCAGGGCGCGCAAGTCCATCGCGCAGTTCAAGGTCCGCGAGGGGATGCCGATCGGGGCACGGGCGACGCTGCGCGGGGCGCGCATGTGGGAGTTCATCGACCGCCTGGTCACGATCTCCCTGCCGCGCATCCGGGACTTCCGGGGCCTGTCGCCGAAGCAGTTCGACGGTAACGGCAATTACACGTTCGGGCTCAACGACCAGTCGATGTTCCACGAGATCGACCAGGACTCGATCGACCGGGCACGCGGCATGGACATCACGGTAGTGACAACGGCCACCACCGACGAAGAGGGCAGGTCGCTGCTGCGGCATCTGGGCTTCCCGTTCAGGGAACAGTGACTCGTGGCCGTCGCTGCGGATCGAGACGAGGAGAACTGAGCCGATGGCCAAGAAAGCACTGATCAACAAGGCGGCGCGCAAGCCGAAGTTCAGCGTGCGTGCCTACACTCGTTGCCAGCGTTGCGGGCGTGCCCGCGCCGTCCTGCGCAAGTTCGGCCTGTGCCGGATTTGCTTCCGGGAGATGGCCCACGCGGGTGAGCTGCCGGGGATCAGCAAGTCCTCCTGGTGAGGTGGTCTCGACGGGACAACCCCGTGGGGAGGTCTCGTCGGTCACCGGGGCCAGTGGCTGCAGCCCGGTACGAGGCTCGCGACGAACGGAGTTCCGTCACCCCGACCGACGGGGTCGTGGGGCGGAACCAGTACCCCGACTTCGTTTAGGCCAGGATCCAGACCGCGCTCCCGCGCGGTATCCGGGTCCGGGGAACCGAACGAGAAAGGTTGACAGGGTCACCATGACGATGACCGATCCGATCGCAGACATGCTGACGCGTCTGCGCAACGGGAGTCGCGCCTACCACGACGAAGTCGTGATGCCGCACTCCAAGCTCAAGGCGAACATCGCCGACATTCTTCAGCGCGAGGGCTACGTGGCCGGCTCTCGCGTGCAACAGGGCACCAAGACCAAGGAACTGGTCGTGGAGCTCAAGTACGGCCCCAACCGCGAGAAGTCCATCACCGGGCTGCGCCGGGTCTCCAAGCCCGGGCTGCGGGTGTATGCCAAGTCCACGAACCTGCCGAAGGTTCTGGGGGGACTGGGCATCGCCATCATCTCGACGTCGAGCGGCCTGCAAACGGACCGGCAAGCGATGCGTAATGGTGTGGGCGGGGAAGTCCTCGCCTACGTCTGGTGAAGGAGGAGTCCACGGTATGTCGCGCATCGGGAAGTTGCCGATCACCGTTCCCTCCGGCGTCGAGGTGGAGATCGACGGCCAGACGGTTACGGTGAGCGGCCCCAAGGGGAAACTGCACCAGCGTATTTCCGAGCCGATCAGGGTCGAGAAGGACTCCGACGGCTCGATCCTGGTCAAGCGTCCGGACGACGAGCGGGCCAGCCGTTCGTTGCACGGTCTGTCGCGCAGCTTGATCAACAACATGGTCCTCGGGGTCAGTCAGGGTTTCCAGAAGGACCTCGAGATCCAGGGTGTCGGTTACCGTGTGGTGCAGAAGGGTCAGAACCTCGAGTTCTCCCTGGGCTACAGCCACCCGGTGGTCATGGAACCGCCGGAGGGTATCGAGTTCGCCACGGACGGTCCGGCGAAGCTGTCGGTCAAGGGAATCGACAAGCAGCTCGTCGGAGAGGTAGCCGCCAGGATCCGCAAGCTGCGCCTGCCCGAGCCCTACAACGGGAAGGGTGTGCGCTACGCGGGCGAGAACATTCGCCGCAAGGTCGGGAAGACGGGTAAGTGACCATGAGCGAGACCACCACAGCTACCAGGAAGCGCAAGCCGGTGGGCAAGAGCGTCGCGGGCGAGCGTCGTCGTGCCCGTGCCCAGCGGCACGCCCGTATCCGCAAGAAGATCAGCGGCACGCCCCAGCGTCCCCGGCTGGTCGTCAGTCGTTCGACGCGGCACATCGTCGCGCAGGTCATCGACGACACGATCGGGCACACCCTGGCATCGGCGTCCACGCTGGAAGCGGAGATGCGCACGTTCGAGGGCGACAAGAAGGCCCAGGCAACCCGGGTCGGCGAGCTGGTCGCGGAGCGTGCGAGCAAGGCAGGAATCGAGAAGGTGGTTTTCGACCGCGGTGGGCACGCCTACCACGGTCGAGTGGCCGCCCTCGCGGATGCCGCACGCGGCGGCGGTCTGGAGTTCTGAAGCGGTGCCTAGCAACCACATCGCCGTCGTACGAAGGATGACAGCACGTAACGGAAGGGACGCCTGATGCCTGGACGCACTCGGCGTGAAGGCGGTTCGGAATCCGGCGGCAAGGACCGCAAGGACCGCCGCGACGGTGGCCGTGGCGGGGCGGCCCAGGAAAAATCCCCGCAGTTCGAGCGTGTCGTGACCATCAACAGGGTCGCGAAGGTCGTCAAGGGTGGCCGGCGGTTCAGTTTCACCGCCCTGGTCGTCTGTGGTGACGGCGACGGCCTCGTCGGCGTGGGCTACGGCAAGGCCAAGGAGGTGCCTTCCGCCATCGCCAAGGGGGTCGAGGAAGCCAAGAAGAACTACTTCCGCGTTCCGCGGGTCGCGGGCACGATCACGCACCCGGTTCAGGGCGAGGACGCCGCCGGCAAGGTGCTGCTGCGTCCGGCGAGCCCGGGTACCGGTGTCATCGCCGGTGGCCCGGTGCGTGCGGTGCTGGAGTGCGCCGGCGTGCACGACGTGCTGAGCAAGTCGTTGGGCAGCGGTAACGCGCTCAACATCGTGCAGGCGACCATCACGGCGCTGAAGCAACTCCAGCGTCCCGAGGAGGTCGCGGCTCGGCGTGGTCTGCCGTTGGAGGACGTGGCTCCGGCCAGGATGCTGCGCCAGCGTGCGGGTCAGGAGGTCTGAACCGGATGAGTCAGCTGAAGATCACCCAGAAGCGTGGACTGGCCGGGCGGAAGCCGAACCATCGCGAGACGATGCGGAGCCTCGGGCTGCGTAAGATCGGCCAGACCGTGATCCGCCCGGACAACCCCATGGTCCGTGGCCAGATCCACACGGTCGGCCATCTCGTGTCGGTCGAGGAGGTCGAGTGATGACCATCAAGATTCATGATCTGCGGCCCGCCCCGGGAGCCAAGCGCGGCAAGATCCGTGTCGGTCGTGGTGAGGGTTCCAAGGGCAAGACCGCGGGCCGGGGCACGAAGGGCACCAAGGCCCGGAAGACCGTGCCGCCCGGTTTCGAGGGCGGGCAGATGCCGCTGCAGATGCGGCTGCCCAAGCTGCGTGGCTTCAAGAACCCGAACCGGGTCGAGTACAAGGGAGTCAACGTCGGCAGGCTGGCCGAGGCCTTCCCGCAGGGAGGCACGGTCGGCGTCGAGGAACTGATCGGTGCCGGGCTGCTGAAGAAGGGCCAGCCGGTCAAGATCCTCGGTGACGGTGACCTCGACGGTGTGAAGCTGGACGTGACCGCGCACGCGTTCACCGCCAGCGCCAGGGAGAAGATCACCGCTGCCGGTGGTACCGCCACCAAGAGGGAACGCTGAGGATCCGCCGTATTCCTTCGGGTGGTTTTTCGCCTCCCGGGTTACGGCACGTGATCATCGGTCGAGAACGGGGTCGGCCTTCCGCGGAAGGCCGACCCCGTTTGTGTGTCCTCTGATCGGGGGAGGCATCATCGTCCGTGCGGCGGTGAGGGATCGACCGGAGGCCGCACTCGCCGCTTCCGCTCTCCCACCACCCGTCCGATGGGCCCACTTCCGGGCCGCTGCACCTGTCGCGTCGGCCGGTGCTCACCCTCCGCGTCGGCGGGCTGTCCGTTTGTCGCCGCTGTGCGCAGGTGGCTACGAAAGATCGGGAGGATGCTGTTAGAGTCCGTGCGGCAGTTCCGTGTACGAACGGCACTGTTGACGGAATCCAGCCGTGGGCGACTCGTGGGTCGGCCACCGACACCGGCCGGTGACTACCGGCTCGCGCACAGGAGGTCTGCGTGCTCGGCGCATTCCGCTCGGCTCTGACAACGCCGGATCTGCGCCGCAAGATCCTGTTCACACTGGGGATCATCGTGCTGTACCGGCTCGGTGCCACGATTCCCTCCCCCGGGGTCTCCTACCCGAACATCCAGCAGTGTGTTGAGGGTCTGAAGGGCGAGAACCAGAGCGTGTACTCGCTGCTCAACCTCTTCAGCGGCGGAGCCCTGCTCCAGCTGTCGGTGTTGTCGCTGGGCATCATGCCCTACATCACCGCCAGCATCATCGTGCAGCTGTTGCAGGTGGTGATCCCGCGCTTCGAGCAGCTCAAGAAGGAGGGTCAGTCCGGCCAGGCCAAGCTGACGCAGTACACCCGCTACCTCACGGTGGCGCTGGCCGTGCTGCAGGCGACGGGAATCGTCGCGCTGGCCGTGCGCGGGCAGCTCTTCCCGGGCTGCCAGCAGGAGGTCATCCCGGACGGCTCGGTGCTGAACATGGTGGTCATCGTCGTCACGATGACCGCGGGCGCGGCACTGCTGATGTGGATGGGCGAGCTGATCACCGAGCGCGGTGTCGGCAACGGCATGTCGCTGTTGATCTTCACCTCGATCGCGGCCCGCATCCCCGCCGAGGGCGGCAAGATCCTGACCAACAGCGGCGGCTTCGTGTTCGCCGTGATCTGCGCCTTCGGGCTGGTCATCATCGCCAGCGTCGTGTTCGTCGAGCAGGCCCAGCGGCGGATCCCGGTGCAGTACGCCAAGCGCATGATCGGGCGCAGGATGTACGGCGGGACCTCCACCTACCTGCCGCTGAAGGTCAACCAGGCCGGTGTCATCCCGGTCATCTTCGGGTCCTCGCTGCTGTACCTGCCCCAGCTGCTCGGCCAGCTGGCGGGCAACCAGAACACCTGGTGGGCCAGGTTCATCCAGAACTACATCGTGGATCCCTCCAGCTGGGTGCACATCCTGCTGTACATGGCGATGATCATCTTCTTCGCCTACTTCTACGTCTCGATCACGTTCAACCCGGAGGAACGTGCCGACGAGATGAAGAAGTTCGGCGGGTTCATCCCCGGCATCCGTCCCGGACGGCCCACCGCCGAGTACCTCGGGTTCGTGCTCTCCCGGATCACGCTGCCCGGTGCGCTCTACCTCGGTATCATCGCGGTGCTGCCGAACTTCTTCCTCGGCGTCACCGGCGGGGACCAGAGCGGGGCACAGAACTTCCCGTTCGGCGGGACGGCGGTGCTGATCATGGTCAACGTGGGGCTGGACACCGTCAAACAGGTGGAGAGCCAGCTTACGCAGCGCAGTTACGAGGGTTTCCTCCGGTAGGATCGAAGTCCGTGCGGACGGTGGCCTCCGTCCGCTTCCGGAGTGGCGTTCGTCCGATGGGCGGGTACCGGCGGGAGTGGTTTCCCACACTTCAGGCGTAAGCCATGGCGGAATCGGCGGCTTCGGTTACGGTGTCGATCGCTCGGTGTCCGCGCAGCCGGTTACCTCGGCGGAGAGGTCCGCGGGAGATCGGAAGAGGACGCGGACGTGCGATGACAGACGGGCCCGAGCGCCCGCCAAACGGTGGCCCAGGCCATCATCACGGATTCGGAGGCAGACCCTTGGTGCGATTGGTTCTGGTCGGCCCGCCCGGTGCGGGCAAAGGCACCCAAGCGGCCGTGCTGAGTGAACATCTCGCGGTCCCCCACATCTCCAGTGGCGATCTGTTCCGGGAGAACATCGACAACGCCACGCCACTGGGCAAGGAGGCCAAGAGCTATCTCGACGCCGGTGAACTGGTACCGGACGAGGTCACCAACGAGATGGTGCGCCAGCGCCTGAAGGCGGCCGACGCGGCCGAGGGCTTTCTGCTCGACGGATTCCCGCGCACCACGCCGCAGGCCGACGTGCTCAACGGCATCCTCGCCGAGAACGGCATGGAGCTCTCCGCCGTCGTGCAGTTCGAGGTGCCCCGCGAGGAGCTCGTCCGCCGCCTGCTGGAGCGCGGACGCTCCGACGACACCGAGGACCTCATCCGGCGCAGGCTGGACGTGTACGACTCGGAGACGGCGCCGCTGCTGGACTACTACCGGGACAAGCTGATCACGATCGACGCGTTCGGACCGGTGGAGGAGGTCTCCTCCCGGGCGCTGGAGGCCCTGCGCACCCGAACCTGAGACCCGGCGCGGGGAGGCCCCCGGTACGGAGGCGGTGCGCGCGTCCCGGCGCCGGGCGACTATGGTCGGTCGGACGGGGCCGGCTGTGCCCACCACGGCACGGCCGGCCCCGTTCCGTTGTTTCCGGGCACGGCAGTCGGGTGCTCCGGTGAGGAACGCACGGTGGTCGCCCGGGAGGGGCTCGGGGACCGCCGACCGGACGAGAGGGGACACAGTGCTTCGGCGGGGCAAGGGCATCGAGGTGAAGACGAAGGGCGAGATCGAGGCCATGCGTGCCTCCGGTCTCGTGGTGGCACGCGCGCTGGCCGCGGTGACCGAGCGGGCCGAGCCCGGCGTCAGCACAGCGGAGCTCGACTCCGTGGCCGAGAGCGTCATCCGGGAGGCCGGGGCGGTGCCCTCCTTCAAGGGTTACCACGGTTTCCCCGGTTCGATCTGCGCCTCGGTCAACGAGAAGGTCGTGCACGGCATCCCCTCCGAACAGGAGGTGCTCGCCGACGGTGACCTGATCTCGGTGGACTGCGGGGCGATCCTGGACGGGTGGCACGGGGACTCCGCCGTGACGATCCCGGTGGGATCGGTCAGCGCCCGTGACCGGGCCCTGTCGGCGGCGACCGAACGCGCCATGTGGGCGGGGATCGACCAGGTGGTGGCGGGTAACCGGCTGACCGACATCTCGCACGCCGTGGAGTCCGCCGCGCGGGCGGCGGCCTCCTCCGACGGGATCGACTACGGGATCATCGCCGAGTACGGCGGGCACGGGATCGGCACGCGGATGCACATGGAGCCGTTCCTGCCCAACCTCGGCAGGCCCGGCAAGGGCCCGAAGCTGCGGGAGGGCATGGCCCTGGCCGTGGAGCCCATGCTCACGCTCGGTCCTCCGGACACCGAGGAGCTCGACGACGAGTGGACCGTGGTCACGCTGGACGGTTCCCGCGCCGCGCACTGGGAGCACACGGTGGCGGTCACCGCCGACGGTCCCTGGGTGCTGACCGCCTTCTGAGAAGGTCTTTCGGAAGCGTTCGTGGGGCCCGTGCGGGAGCACACCACGGGCCGCTCCGCGGTGCGCCCCCGCCGTCCGGGGCCGCGCCCCGTGGCGGTCGCGGGGCCCCGCCGTCGACCGGGCGGGGTCAGTCGCGCTCGGGCAGCGGTCCGGTGCAGGCGTAGTGCAGCAGCGGGGGGAGGTTGCGCCAGACGATCCGGGTTCCGACCTCGGCGAAGGTCGAGTGCAGTTCCGTCCGGAAGCGCTTGCCTGCGGGGCTGTGCTGCATCGGCAGGCAGGTGAGGGCGGTGAACCTCCCTTCGGGGGTGAGAACCCGACGACACTGGTCCAGGATGTCGCGCTGGACGTCGGCGGCCAGCAGGGACCACGGTATGCTGCTGACGATCGCGTCGGCGGAGTCGACGCCGAGCCGGGTGAGGGTGTGCCGCAGTTCGCGCGCGTCCGCGTGGACGCTCTCCATACCGGGCAGGCGGGCACGCAGGTGGCGGACGAGGTCCTCGTTCAGTTCGATGCCGACGTGTCTGCCCGTGGCCGGAAGCCTGGTGTGAATTTCGTCGCTGAGGGAGCCCGTTCCCGGCCCGAGCTCCACCACCGTGGGGGAGCCGGTGGTGGGCAGGAACCGGGCCACCGTTCTGGCCACGGCCTTCGACGTCGGGGTGGCCGCTCCGACGGTCGTGGGGTTGCGCAGGGCGGTGGCGAAGAAACGCCGGTACTCCGCGAGGGCGGGGCTGTCGGTCATCCGGCGCGGGACGTGTTTGCCGTGGTGTTGGGCTGTCACCTGTTCTCCTCGTGTGCCTGCCGGCGGGGGCGTGGCAGTGGCCCCCGTTGACCGCCGACGACGGGGCGGGCTGTTAGCGTCGGCTGTTCTCCGACGGTGCGACTGATACTTTTCGTGTTCACGCAATCACTCCATGTCCGTCGACACGCCATGTCCAGCCCCGATTTGGGTGGCATTCGCGTGTGCGCGTACAGTGGAGGACCGGCGCACTCGTGGCGTCGGTTCGTCATGCCGTTCTGCTCGCAGGAGCAGCCGTGATCCAGCGGTGGGTCAAGGCATGGTCTTTCCGTACGGGGACGACCGCGGTTCCTGCGGCGTGTCGTCGAGGCTAACTCGTCGACGGCGGCGGAACCCACGGACCGCGCAGGGGTGAGCCTGCCCTTGGTGCCGGTTCCGGCGTCCAGCGGGAAGAAAGCGGTACGCGATACCGAGAAGATGAACTGTCACCGTCACGAAACGCGGAGGACATGGGCAAAAAGGACGGGGCCATTGAGGTCGAGGGTCGGGTGATAGAGCCGCTCCCCAACGCGACCTTCCGGGTCGAGCTGGAGAACGGCCACAAGGTCCTCGCGCACATCAGTGGCAAGATGCGCCAGCACTACATCCGCATCCTGCCCGAGGACAAGGTCGTCGTGGAGCTGTCTCCCTACGACCTCTCCCGTGGGCGCATTGTCTACCGCTACAAGTGACCTCCACGGTGTCCGGGATTGACGGACACGCTTGGCGAGCAGGGGAGCACGGCCGTGAAGGTCAAACCGAGTGTGAAGAGGATCTGCGACAACTGCCAGGTGATTCGCCGGCACGGGCGAGTCCTTGTGATCTGTGACAACGGGCGTCACAAGCAGCGTCAGGGCTGACCGGCAGCCGGTCGTCGCAGTGGCCGGACACAACGACGAACAAACGACAAGGGACCTCCCCGGAACCTGCCGGCTCGGGAGTTGAGTCGGTCCACCCCCGGAACCAGGCCGGGGCTTCGTGCACGGCGGTGGTTGTCCCGGCGGCCCCACGGGGCCCGCACGGGCAGGCGCGCCACCGGCACGGGGACGGTCGGGGAGAAGACCTGGCACGACGAGTGAGGAGTACCTGCCAGATGGCAAGGCTCGCTGGTGTCGACCTCCCGCGTGACAAACGCATCGAGGTCGCGCTGACCTACATCTACGGCATCGGCCGCAGCAGTTCGAGGACGATCCTGCAGACCACGGGTATCCCCTTCGACACCCGTGCGAAGGACCTCGACGACGACCAGATCTCGGCGCTGCGTGAGCACGTCGAGAACAACTACCGGGTCGAGGGTGACCTTCGCCGCGAGGTCCAGGCCGATATTCGCCGGAAGATCGAGATCGGTTCCTACGCGGGGATGCGGCACCGCCGCCACCTGCCGCTGAACGGGCAGCGGACCAAGACCAACGCCCGTACTCGCAAGGGACCGAAGAAGACGGTCGCGGGCAAGAAGAAGGCCAGGAAGTAAACCTCGCGAGGAGCTGAGTAGTAGTGCCACCGAAGGGACGCGCCGGGGCCGTCAAGAAGGTCCGGCGCAAGGAGAAAAAGAACGTAGCGCACGGACAGGCGCACATCAAGAGCACCTTCAACAACACGATCGTGTCGATCACCGACACCGTCGGTTCGGTGATCAGCTGGGCCTCCGCCGGACACGTCGGTTTCAAGGGCTCGCGCAAGTCCACTCCGTTCGCGGCCCAGATGGCCGCGGAGAACGCCGCCCGCAAGGCGGCCGAGCACGGCATGAAGAAGGTCGACGTCTTCGTCAAGGGCCCCGGTTCCGGTCGGGAGACGGCGATCCGTTCGCTGCAGGCCGCGGGCCTCGAAGTGGGCACCATCCAGGACGTGACCCCGCAGCCGCACAACGGCTGCCGCCCGCCGAAGCGGCGTCGGGTCTGAGAAGCGGGAGAGGAGTAGACACCAATGGCTCGTTACACCGGTCCCGCGACCCGCAAGTCCCGCCGGTTGAAGGTCGACCTCGTCGGCGGCGACCAGTCGTTCGAACGTCGTCCGTACCCGCCGGGGCAGCACGGTCGTGGGCGCATCAAGGAGACCGAGTACCTCCTGCAGCTGCAGGAGAAGCAGAAGGCCCGCTACACGTACGGGGTGCTGGAGAAGCAGTTCCGCTCGTACTACGAGGAGGCCAACCGCAGGCCCGGCAAGACCGGTGACAACCTGCTGCAGCTGCTGGAGGCCCGCCTGGACAACGTGGTCTACCGCGCGGGAATCGCGCGTACCCGCAGGCAGGCCCGCCAACTGGTGAACCACGGGCACTTCCTGGTCAACGGCCGGAAGGTGGACATCCCGAGCTACCAGGTCTCGAAGTTCGACATCATCGACGTCAAGCCGAAGTCGCTGAACACGACGCCGTTCATCATCGCCAAGGAAACCCTGGGCGAGCGGCCCGCTCCGGCCTGGCTGCAGGTGGTGCCGTCTTCGCTGCGGATCCTGGTGCACCAGCTGCCGGAACGGGCACAGATCGACACGCCGGTCACCGAGCAGCTCATCGTCGAGCTCTACTCGAAGTGACACTGGGCGGAGCGGCTACCGCACCGATGGCTGCTCCGCGGTCCGGTACGGGTGGGGGTGTGCCACACCCCCACCCCGCCCACTGTTCGCAGCGGGCACGCCATCCCTTCGGCGTAAAATGGCGGGCGCCGTGTGGAAAGGAAAAACGACAGTGCTCATCTCCCAGCGACCCTCACTGTCCGAGGAGCCTATTTCGGAGACGCGCTCCCGGTTCACTTTCGAGCCGCTGGAGCCCGGCTTCGGTTACACCCTCGGTAATTCGCTCCGCCGTGCCCTGCTGTCCTCGATCCCGGGCGCGGCCGTGACCAGCCTGCGTATCGACGGTGTGCTCCACGAATTCACCACGATTCCGGGTGTCAAGGAAGACGTTACCGACATCATCCTGAATATCAAAGAGCTCGTCGTCAGTTCCGAGGACGACGAGCCGGTCACCATGTACCTGCGCAAGCAGGGCCCCGGTGACGTCACCGCCGCCGACATCGTCCCCCCGGCCGGTGTGACCGTGCACAACCCCGATCTCCACATCGCCACGCTCAACTCGAAGGGCAAGCTGGAGATCGAGCTCGTGGTGGAGCGCGGACGCGGTTACGTCCCCGCCGCGCAGAACAAGGAGTCCGGCGCCGAGATCGGCCGGATTCCCGTGGACTCGATCTACTCGCCGGTGCGTAACGTCTCCTTCGACGTCACCTCGACCCGTGTCGAACAGCGCACGGACTTCAACAAGCTCGTGCTCGACGTGGAGACCAAGCCCTCGATCACCGCGCGGGACGCGGTGGCCTCGGCGGGTCGCACCCTGGTCGAGCTGTTCGGCCTGGCCCGGGAACTCAACGTCGACGCGGAAGGGATCGAGATCGGCCCCTCGCCGGCCGAGGCGGACACGATCGCCGCCTACTCGATGCCCATCGAGGATCTCGACCTGACGGTGCGTTCGTACAACTGCCTCAAGCGCGAGGGCATCCACACCGTCGGCGAACTGGTCTCGCGCAGCGAGGCGGATCTGCTGGACATTCGCAACTTCGGTGCGAAGTCCATCGACGAAGTCAAGATGAAACTGGTCGGTCTGGGCCTGACGCTGAAGGACAGCCCGCCCGGATTCGACCCGTCGGCCGCGGCCGCCGAGTACCCCTCCGAGAGCTGGTCGGAGGAAACCAGCATGCCGCAGGGGATGTCGTCCCCCGGTGGTTTCGACACCGGTTTCGGTGGCGGTTACGACAGCGGTTTCGACAACGGCTATGACGACGACGGCCAGGACTACGCGGAGACGGAGCAGCTGTAACCGCGCTTCGCGGACTGGTTTCCGGCCGCACCTTGAGAGGAGCAACCGATGCCCAGGCCAACGAAGGGTCCGCGTCTTGGCGGGTCGCCGTCGCACCAGCGGCATATCCTGGCGAACCTCGCCACCGCGCTGTTCGAGCACGGGCGGATCACCACCACCGAGGCGAAGGCGAAGCGGGTCCAGCCGCTCGCCGAGCGACTCATCACCAAGGCCACCAAGGGTGACCTGCACAACCGTCGCGAGGTGCTGAAGACGATCCGGGACAAGGACGTCGTGCACAAGCTCTTCGCCGAGATCGGTCCGTTCTTCTCGGACCGCCCGGGTGGCTACACCAGGGTCGTCAAGACCATGCCGCGCAAGGGCGACAACGCCCCGATGGCGATCATCGAACTCGTCAACGAGAAGATGGCCACCACCGAGGCCGAGGCCGCCCGGGGCACCACCTTCGCCAAGGACCAGCAGAGCGGGCAGTCCACCGAGCAGGCCGCGGCGGACTCCGCCGAGGAGAACTCCGGGGCCGAGGAAGCGGCCACGGAGGCCGCTTCCGAGGGCTCCGCCGGCGACAGCGACGAGGACTCCACGAACAAGGAGTCCTGACACCGGTGTCTGCCGAGGTGGTCGACGAACCCGTCGCTCCCGAAGGGGAGGGCGGGTTCGTTCGTGTTCGGATCGAGTTCGCCTACGACGGCACGGACTTCTCCGGTTGGGCGCGTCAGCCGGGGCTGCGGACGGTGCAGGAACTGCTGGAGGACGCCCTGCACAAGCAGCCCCCGGGAAAGCGGCTGGCGGGACCCGTGGTGGTCGCTGGACGCACCGACGCCGGGGTGCACGCCGATCGGCAGGTGGTGCACGTCGACGTCGTCCCGTTGGCTGCCGAGGAGGCGGGACGGCTCGGTGTCGACGAGCACGGGCTGCCGGACCTGGACAGGCTGTGCTTCCGGTGGAACCGGATCCTGCCCGGTGACGTGCGGGTGCTGCGGGCCGTCGCCGCCGCGCCCGGCTTCGACGCGCGTTTCTCCGCGATGCGGCGGCACTACCGCTACCGGGTCTCCGACGCGCCGTGGGGGGTGGATCCGCTGCGCCGGCGGGACACCCTGGCCTGGAACCGCCCGCTGGACGTGGACCGGTTGAACCGGGCCTCGGAGGGGCTGCTGGGCCTGCACGACTTCGCGGCGTTCTGCAAGAAGCGCGAGGGGGCCACCACCGTGCGTCAGTTGCAGACCTTCTGCTGGGAGCGGGTGGAGCAGCACTACTTGGTGGCGCGGGTCAGCGCCGACGCGTTCTGCCATTCGATGGTGCGCAGCCTGGTGGGTTCGGTGCTGATGGCCGGTGACGGGAGACGTTCCGTGGGCTGGCCCGCCGAGATGCTGGGTTCCGGGACACGGACCAGCTCGGTGGCCCCGGCGCACGGGCTGACCCTGGTCGGAGTCGACTATCCGCCGGACGAGGAACTCGCCGAGCGGGCCCGCACCACCAGGGCGCGCCGCTCCCTCTAGGGGAGGGCGATTTTGCCTAAAATCGGCAGTTGTCCACAACCGGGTGTGTTATCCCCGGGGCGACGACACGGGGGATGTGACCCGTCCCCCGTCTCCTCATGCTGGAGACATGAAACCGACGATCATGGCTCCCGCTTTCGACAGTTTGTGCACCCGCCAGCAGGCACTACGGAGTGGTCTGACCGACTCCTGTCTCCGGAACATGTCGCACCGGCGGGTGTTGCACGGTGTGTACCGGAGTCCCACGGTCCCGCCCACACACCACCTACGTTGTTCGGCCGCCGCGCTGCGGTTGCCCTCACGGGCGGTGCTGACCGGACGTTCCGCCGCGACGCTTTACGGTGTTCCGCTCGCGCGAGGCAGCGATCCCGTGGAGGTCATCGTGAGTGGGTGCAAGCGTGCCCACGGGATCCGCAGTTGGGACGTCCGATGCCGTGAGTCCGAGAAGGTCCCGTGGGCAGGAATCCACGTCGCCACCGTGGAACGTGCCTGTTTCGACATGCTCGTGCGTCACTCCGTGGCCTACGGAGTGGCCTACTGTGACGCTGTGATCAGGGCGGGGCTTGTCAGCATCCCGCGTTTGGCCGCCCATCTGGAAGGCCGGAGTGACGACAGGATCGTCCGGGTGCGCAGAGTGTTCGACCTGCTGGACGGCCGGGCGGAGTCGGTTCCCGAGTCGGTGCTGCGCGTGACTCTGGTGCTCGCCGGGATGCGTCCCACTCCGCAGCTGGAGGTCCGGGGCACGAGTGGGGTGATCGCGCGGGTGGATCTGGGGTTCGAGGAGGCGAAACTCGCTGTCGAGTACGACGGAGCCTGGCACGGCGATCCACGCCGGTTCTATCGTGACCAGCGCAGACTGGCCGCTCTACGGGCGCGAGGGTGGCACGTGATCGTCGTCACTTCGGAACAGCTGACGTGTGAGTCTCGGGAACTGGTCCAGCGGATACGTGCGAAGCTCCACGAGCGTTCCCCCGGTTTTGCCTAAAATCGAGTGCTCTCTCCCCCGGGGGGCGGCCCCCGGTTTTGGGTAAAACCGGGAAGCCGGGCAGGGGTCAGTCCCCGCGGCGGATGGGCCCCAGGATCTCCTGCTCACGCTTGTTCGTGACCAGCTGGATGGGCGTCCAGACCATGTTGCCGAGGGCGATGAGCGCGTCGTCCTTGATCATGGTCAGCTGGTGCACCTGCGGCGGGTGCAGGTGCCAGATCCGCCCGGCCAGCTGCGCCTGGTTCACGGGAAGCCGTTGCAGCAGCACCAGGTCGGCGGTGTTCGCCGCCGTGCCGCTGCCCACCTGCGGGTGCAGGTAGGGCAGCACGTACATGGTGGTCTGCCAGGCCGAGCGCGGCGGGAACAGCTCCTGGGGGACCGCGCCGCCGTCGTGGATGACCAGCAGCGGGGCGTCCTCGCTGGAGCGCGGCAGGTCGAAGGGGGTGAGTCGTCTGATCTGCACCAGCGGAACCGGGTGACCGTCGGGGGTCTCCCCGGCGGCCCGCTCCAGGATCTTCCACGGCTCGGGACGACCGGTCGCCACGATCACCCAGGCCCCGGTCGCCATCGCGCGCAGCGCGATCTGACGGGCCAGGTACAGCCCGCCGACGGTGACCATGCGGGTGGGTTGGGGGCGCAGGATCGACGTCGAGATCGGCTCGCCCTGCGGTCCGGAACCGATGATCATTCCGCCGCGGTCGCCGGAGGGACTCACCGCGTCGAGGGTTTCCGGGGGAACCAGGAACTCCGGGACGGTGGCGCGCAGGTCGTCCGGGGTGTCGATGGTCCTGCTGCGGTTCATACCGCACCTCCGAACGGGAGGGTCGCGGTGAAACCGGCCAGTTGCAGTCCACGCAGCGGCGTCAAGGTCACTCCGAGTTTGTCGCTGATGGTTCGCAGTCGTTCGTCGGCGGCGTCGAGCTCGTCGGGGGTGCGGGCGCTCACCCGGACCAGTCCGCGCATTCCGACCTCGTTGTCCTCACCTGCGGGGGAGATGGAGATCGAGACCGTGGAGGACAGCGCGCGGACCCCGGTGAGGGCGTTGAGGCTGTGACTCATCCGGGCGGGCCAGGCGGTGATGGCGTAGCTGGAGTGGCCCACGCCCCCCGCGGTGACGCCGTCCCAGCGTTCCTTGAGTCCCACGGGGCGTTGCGACCCCAGCACGGACTGGAGCTCGGCCGAGGCGATCCCCGCCTGCAGGAGCTCGTCGGGGTCCAGCGGCCTGGTGGGCACGGACTCCCGTTCCAGCGCGCTGCGCACGCGGGACAGCGCGCCGATCAGCGCGCGGTGCGCCCCGACGATTCCGCCGCCGCGTTCGCCCACGGCCTTGGCGCAGCGTTTCGGGTCCAGCCGCACCGCGATCCAGGTGGTACGGCGCGCGGCGGCGGGGAGCGGGCCCAGCACCTCCAGGTAGGAGTTCAGGGCGGGGGAGTTGGAGGGAAGCGAGGCGCTGCCCGGGTAGCAGTGCCAGATCACCTGGATCGCGTCGAGCACCACACCGCGGTCCTCCAGGCAGGGCGTCAGCGTCCCCAGCGGGAGGTTGGGGGACTTGCCGATCTCGGTGACCAGCGACGGGGTCGGCTCCACCATGAGCACGGCCGTCCACTTCCCGTCGTTGAACGCCATCCCCACGTGGTTGCGGTCGTGGTCCTGTCCGTGGGCGACGACCAGGTCGGGGACGACCAGCCGCAGCAGGGAGACGCGGTGGTTCTCGTCCGGGCCGATGACCCCGTCGCCGTTCTCGTCTCCCCCGTCGGTCAGACCGGGGGTGACCGGCTCCACCACGCTGGTGTGGTTGCGGAAGTTGTAGTCGAGCACGAGCCCGAACATCTGGGTGAACCATCGTCCGCGTCGGCGCAACAGCGCCAGGATCAGGGCGAGTCCGGCCACTCCCGCCGCGACCGGCCACAGTGCCTGGTTGACGGCGACGATGACGAGACCGGCCGCCAGGCCGATCTCCAGCACGACGATGTTCGACACGGGTACCGCGCCGAGACTGGCTCCCGTGGTGCGCCGACGCGCCTGAACTCGTGCCCGCGGCGTGTTCGTGGGCCCGGCGCCGGAGGATCCGGACGCTTTCGACTGGGCCGGATGCTGTGTGGTCACGGACATCCGTTGGGTCTCTCCCCCTCGCAGGTAGATGCGTCTGCCCACTGTGGGTGCGGGCGCGTGCGGGTCCCGGTAGCCGGTCGACGAGAATACTGCGCCGAGTCGGTCGAACCGTACCCACGCGGCACCCTTTCCCGGCTACCCTGCTGAACGGTACCTCGGACGGGAGAGCTTTAGGCGAAGAATGGCATCAACACCCACGACGAAATCACAAGTCCAGGCTTACAGGTTCGTCATACGCCGCATGGAGTCCGCGCTCGCCCGTAAGGACGCGGTGATGCTGCACGACCCCCTGGGGTCGCACAAACGCGCGACGATCGCGGGCGCGATCATCTCCTGCATCGGGATGATCGGTTTCCTGGTCTGGGGTCTGTTCAGTGGCCAGGGAACCGTTCCCAAGCCGGGTTCGGTGGTCATCGCCAAGGAGAGCGGCAGCGTCTACGTGGTCACCTCGGACGAGGAGACCGACAAGCGACTGGTGCCGATGCTGAACATGGCCTCGGCGAAGTTGCTGGTCATGGCCAAGGGAAACGCTCAGGGCCAGGCGGTCGAACCGACGAAGGTCAAGGAGGCCGCGTTGGCCGAGCTGCCGCGCGGCCCGAAGACGGGAATCCCCAACGCGCCGAACTTCCTGCCGGACCCGGAGCAGTCCGCCGACCCCTCCTGGGCGATCTGTGATGTGGCCCGGCTGAACAACGCGTTGAGCCCGGAGCGGATGCAGGCCACGGCCACTGTGGAGACCACGGTGGTCGGTGGTGTGGCGAACCGGGGGCGTGAGCTGCCCGTGGACCGGGCCCTCTACGTCGAGGACGACAGCTCCGAGCAGCGCTACCTGGTCTATCGCGCCGATGTTCCCGAACGCCCGAGCACGCGGGTGGTCAAGGCGGAGGTGACCGACGCCGATCCCGCCGTGACGGAGATGTTCGAGTTGAACGGGGCGGTGCCGAGGCGGATCAGCACGAACACCCTCAACGCCGTTCCCGAGGTCGACTCCCTGGACGTTCCGGAGCTGCCGGAGGGCACACCGGAGTACGACAGCGGCTCCTACCGACTCGGGGACGTGGTCTCCCGCACCGTGCCCGGTCCGGACGGTGAGCACTTCGAGTACTTCGTCCTGCTGGACAGCGGCAAGCAGCGGATCAGCCGCGGCGCGGCCGCGGTGCTGCACGCGGCGCGGTACTCCGCCCAGGAGATCCCCAACGCCACCGGGGTGTTGACCGATGTGGACGACGCCTCCGAGGGAGACGAGCTGGACGTGGGGCACTTCCCCACCGGCGTTCCCGGGCCGATCCCGTTCTCCGAGGCGAAAACCTCCTGTCTGAGCTGGAGCAACACCTCCGGTGAGCAGCGGGTGACCGTCACGGTGGGATCGTCCTCGCCCGCCCCGCAGGCCCCGGTGAAGCTGGCGCAGTACGACGGCCAGGGCCCACGGGTGGACTACTTCTACATGCCCCCGGGCAAGGCGGCCGTGGTGCGCGGTACCACCGGCCCGGACACGGCGGAGGGCGGTCCGCTCTACCTGGTCTCCGACCGTGGTGTCACCTACGGCATCAAGGACCTGGCCACGGCCAAGGGGCTGGGGGTCGTCAACGGGGCCTCCGACGTCGGCTCGGCCCCGGCCGCGGTGCTCGGTTCGCTGCCGTCCGGGAGTTTCCTGGATCCGGCCCAGGCCAGCGTCGTCTACGACTCCATCCCGATGGACTCCGAAGCCGGGGTGAACCGTCCTCCGGAGGAGGAGTCGGACTCCCGTCCGGGGGTTTCGGCCTCGACCGGAAGCTGAGGTGCCGGGTTCCGGAGCGAACCGCCGGGTGGCTCACCGCACCGGCCCCGTGTTCTCCGTGCGCCCGGGTACCTCGGCGGCCCTCGGGAACCGTCGCGTGCGGTTTCCTCCGAACGAACGGGCCGGGTCCTGCTCGGGACCCGGCCCGTTTCGGCTTCGGAAGCGGTGCTCGGAGGGTTTCAGGACCTGTCGCCGGGGGTGGTGCCGGTGTTGCCGCGCATCCTGCGCAGCGCGTTGACGAGGAAGGCCACGAACAGCACCGTGGCGGCTCCCCCGACGGTTCCGCCCAGTGCCACCGCGATGGCCGCCCAGTTGCGCTGCGGGAACACGTGCGCCTGCAGGTGGCGTGGTTCCACCGGTGGGGGCGCGGCGCCGTGCTCGGCGGGGACGACGTCGTTGACCGCGGCCATCGGGTTGATCAGGCCGTGTCCGATGATGTCGCTGTCCCCGCCGTTGTGCTGGGCGGTCTCGGTGATGCGCCGCATCACCTGCTCGGCGGACAGCTGGGGGTTCTTCTGCTTGATCAGGGCTGCGAGCCCGGAGACGTAGGGGGCGGCGAAGCTGGTTCCCTGGATGGGCTGGGGCTCGTTGTCGGAGCCGTGCACCACGCGGTTGACCAGGCCGCTGCCGCCGACGCCGGGGTCGAGCGCGATCAGGTTCTCCCCGGGAGCGGCCACGTCGACCCACGGGCCGGGGACGGTGAACTCGGACGGGGCGCCGTGCTGGTTCACCGCCGCCACGGTCAGCACGTACTTGTCGAACCAGGCGGGCAGTACCGCGGTGCTGGGGTCGTCCGGGGCGTTCTTCTCGCACTGTCCGCCCGCGTTGCCCGCCGCCGCGACGACGATCACCTCGTTCTCGTAGGCGTTTCTGACCGCGTTGTGCAGCTGCTGGTTGCCCTGGTCCAGGGGGTTGCTCGCACGGGCCAGGGACTGGCACGAGGCCTGGGAGACGTTGATCACGTCGGCCCCCTGGCTGACCGCGCTGTTGATGGCCTGGGCCATGCTCGCCGTGGTGCCGGGGGTGGTTCCCCGGTCCCTGTCCTGGTAGACCGAGGAGGACTGCCTGATGGACAGGATGGTGCTCTCGGGGGCGACACCGACGAATCCCGTCTGCTCGGACTGCCGCGCGGCGATGATGCCCGCCACGATCGTGCCGTGCCCGTCGCAGTCGCTCAGCGCCCCGCCGGTGATGAGCGAACCGCCGTCCTCCAGTCGCGGGGTGAGCCGGGGGTGCTGGTTGACTCCCGTGTCGATCACGGCGATCTTCTGTCCGTCGCCGAGCAGGCCCTGTTCGTGGGCGTGGCGGAATCCGAGCAGCCGCTGACTCCAGGGCTGTTCCTCGATCGTGGGCCCGGACTCGCTGGCGCTCATGCAGGCCTGCTGCTTGGTGAAGGCCCCGTTGGGGGCCAGTTTGTCGGAGCTGGCGGTGAACTCCGGGTTCAGGGCGGGCGGGGAGAAGGGACTGTCCGCGGTGTCGGTCTCCTCCTGCGCCACCGCCGGAGGCACCGTCCCGCCCACCAGGAGAACACCGCACGCGGCGGAGACCGCCAGTACGCGTCGCAGTCCGTCACGACGCACGGATGTGGTTGAGCGCATCACTTGTCCCCTCCGGGGAGTGGTTCGGACGTCGACGGCTCCGGGGGCGGCGCGGCACGCGCGCGGCACCCTCGGCCGGTTCCGAAACGGACCGGCCGTGGCTCGTTCCCCGGAATCGCCCGGTTCCGCCGTGGCCACGTCACAGGAAGTCGATGTTGAGGTCGCGGATGGTCATGTACACGTCCATGACTCCCAGCGCCAGCGGGAGCACCAGCGCGATCAGCACCGCCTCGATGATGTCCACGCTGCGGCGCTGCACCGGGGAGAAGCGCTTGTTCGGGAAGACCACGCCGAGCACGATGGCGGCGATCCCGAGCAGCAGCAGCGGCCAGAAGATCCAGGTCAGCTTCTGCAGCGGGGTGGTGGCCGTGGGAAGCAGCAGTTCGACGGTGACGCCGAGCGCGGCGAGCAGCCCGCTCAGCAGCAGCGCGATCGCCTGGCTGCCGTTCGCGTAGTTGCGGCCGCGCAGCATCAGCACGGTGGCGACCACGACGGCGAGCAGGAACCCCCAGATGTTGGAGGCGGTGGTCGCGAAGATCGCACCCAGTGCGGCCGTGGTGCCGCAGCCGATGATCAGGCCCGTCATGTACTGGTGGGCGAGGCCGGACTGGCGCTGGATCTCGTGGTAGTCGGGGAAACCGCCGTCCTCCTTGAGGTCCTCGGAGCTTCCGGGGACGTGGGGCAGCGGAAGTTTGGCCAGCTGGATGGTGATCCTGGGCAGCATCGATATCCCCGCCAGGCCCACGGCGGCGGCTCCGGCGGCGATGCCGGGCAGCGTCGCCGCGGGGACCAGGGTGGCGACCACGAAGCCGATCACGGCGAACAGCGCCAGTGTGGCCGCGGCGATGAAGGTGATGATCCCGGCTCCGATCACCATGAGCGAGACCGAGGCGAAGATGAGCACCAGCGCCGAGGCCAGCAGTAACTTGGGGCGTACTTCCTGGCCCGGGACGATGTTCAACCCGGCCACGAAGGCCATCGGCAGCCCGCCGGCGGCCGAGATCACCGTTCCCGTGGTCGCGGCCCCGTAGGCGCGGGTGACGATGGCGCCGGTTCCCGTCGCGAAGATCGCCACGGCCAGCCCGGTCACCGCCGCGACGACGTGGAAGATCATTCCCTGGGGCAGGGTCGCCATGCCCAGGGCGACCGCCGAGGCGATCATGGCCAGGGCTCCGGCGGCGTGTCCCGTCTTGGCCGCGGTCTCCTTCGTCCAGGGGCGGTAGCTGCCGGGTTCGGCCTCCGCCAGCGCGTCGACCACGTCGTCGTAGAGCGGCGGTGGCGGATCGTCCGACTTGCGGCGCAGTTGCAGCATGTCCCCGTCGACGATGCCGAGCGACGCCAGGGTCTGGCTGGTGTCCAGCGGGGCGTCGCCCAGCCTGGCCAGGCACCAGCCTCCGTGGCGTGCTCCACCGTCCGGTGTGGCCTCGTGTGCCATGTCCAGCAGCATCGGCAGCAGGTCCGCCACCGAGACGTCAGCGGGCAGCGCGAGGTCTATACGAGTCTTCGGCGCCACCACCGTCACGCGGCTGAACACCGTGGTCCCGGTCGCCACTTGGGCCCCCTACTCCCTCGTTTTCCGTTCCGTTCGGTCGTTCGAGTGTCTGTGCGCGTGTTCGGTCCGATCCAACCAAGCGGGGTTCGTTTCGGCGGAATCGCCCCATCACGCCGTTGCGTTCTTCTAGTATGGCCCCATCGGTCGGTTCACGGGGTGGGTTCGGACGAACTCGTCCGGCACGGGTCTGTCCTGGGGCGAGTGGCCGATCGGGCCGCGGTCGGGCCCGCCTGTTCCCACCCCCGCCGGTTCGCAGAAACGGCCGGTTACAGAATGCTGCTTGCGCAGTTGACGTCAGATCGCCGACAACATGGAAGGGTGCTGCGTCCGGTGAGCACGCTGCAGTTCAAGCGACCGCCACGTATGGCCGCTCCCAAGCCGCCGGGCGGAGAGGTGCATCTCGAACAGCCACCGGAGATTCCGCGGACGGTGCCGGGCAACATCGTCCAGAAACTCCTTCCGGCCGTCATGATCGTGGCATCACTGGGAATGATGGTCTTCATGCTTCAGCGGGCCCGAAGCAATCCCATGATGATGATGATGCCGATGATGATGCTGGTGTCCACTGTGGGCATGATGGCCAGTGGGAACCAGGGCGGCGGCGGTCAGAGCAAGGCCGAGATGAACGAGGACCGCAAGGACTACCTGCGGTATCTCGGCCAGATGCGGGAGCGGGCCCGGCAGGCCGCCGACGAACAGCGGCTGGCGCGGACCTGGATTCACCCCGACCCCTCGACGCTGTGGTCCATCGCGGCCAGCCGTCGCATGTGGGAGCGCCGTGCCGGCGACAGCGACTTCGGCCAGATCCGCGTCGGTCTGGGGGCGCAGCGGCTGGAGACGCGGCTGGTTCCGCCACAGACGGGCCCGGTGGACGAGCTGGAACCGATCAGCACGCTGGCGCTGCGGCGTTTCGTGCGGGCGCACTCGTTGGTCTCCGACCTTCCGGTGGCCACCTCGCTGCGCGGGTTCGCCGCCATCGGCCTGCAGGGGGAGCGGGAACTGACCCGTTCCCTGGCGCGCGCGATGACCGCGCAGCTGGCCACCTTCCACACCCCGGACGACGTGATGATCGCGGTGGCCAGCGGGGGCCGTTCCCGGGTGGAGTGGGACTGGGTCAAGTGGCTGCCGCACGCCCAGCACCCCACGCTGACCGACGGCATCGGTCAGCAGCGCCTGATGGCGGGTTCACTGCGTGCGATCGAGGAGATGCTCGCCGACCAGCTCGAAGGTCGTCCGCGGTTCAACAGGAACAACACCCCTCCGGACGGTCCGCACATCGTGATCGTGCTCGACGACGCGGAGATCAGCCGCGAGGAGCAGATCATGCTGGAGGGCGGCCTGACCGGGGTGACCCTCGTCGATCTGTCCGACGTGCTCGGCGCGGTCACCACGAAGCGCGGGATGCGCATGGTCGTCGAGCAGGACCGGATCGGGGCCCGCAGCGGCAACAACGTCGAGTGGTTCGGCGCGCCGGACTCGCTGAGCAAGGAGGAGGCGACCGCGCTGGCGCGGCAGCTGGCCCCGTACCGGATGGCGGTGCGCACCCAGGCGGAGGCGGAGAGCGGCGGTCAGGAACCGCTGACCACTCCGCTGAACTACATCGAGCAGCTCGGGCTGAGCGGGGATCCGATCACCTTCGACCTCAACGAGGCGTGGCGGCCGCGCCCCATCCCGGAGCGCTACAGGGTGGCGATCGGTCCCGGTGAGGACGGCCAGATCGTCTCGCTGGACATCAAGGAGACGGCTTCGGGGGGCATGGGCCCGCACGGGCTGTGCATCGGCGCCACGGGCTCGGGAAAGTCCGAGTTCCTGCGCACGATCGTGCTCGGGCTGATGGCCACGCACTCCTCGACGGCGCTGAACTTCGTGCTGGTCGACTTCAAGGGTGGTGCCACCTTCAACGGGTTCGAGGCGGCGCCGCACGTGTCGGCGACGATCACCAACCTGGCCGACGACCTCACCCAGGTGGACCGGATGCAGGACGCCCTGGCCGGGGAGATGAACCGTCGCCAGGAGGAGCTGAACAAGGCCAAGGTCAAGAACGTCTGGGACTACGAGGAGGCGCGGCAGGCCGGCGCGGACCTCGCCCCGATGCCCGCCCTGTTCGTGGTGATCGACGAGTTCTCCGAGCTGCTGGCCACCAAGCCCGAGTTCTCCGAGCTGTTCAACATGATCGGAAGGCTCGGTCGTTCGTTGCAGGTGCACCTGCTGCTGGCCTCGCAGCGCCTGGAGGAGGGCAAGCTGCGCGGGCTGGAGTCGCACCTGTCCTACCGGATCGGGTTGAAGACCTTCAACGCCGCCGAGTCCCGGGCCGCGATCGGGGTGCCGGACGCGGCTGACCTGCCGGCCACGGGTGGACACGGTTATCTGAAGCACCCCGGTGGGATGGAGCGCTTCCGGGCCGCTTACGTGTCCGGCCACATGCACCAGGGCGGCGGACGGCGTCGCACGGTGACCGCCTCCCCGGTCACGGGGGAGAAGCGTCCGCGTTTCTTCGTGTCGGACTACGTCGAGCCCCCGGCCGAGCCGGAGCTGCCGGAGCCGGAACCGGAGCCGGAGGAGGCCGGGGTCGACAACGACGGGGACGGGATGGCCGACACCGACTTCCAGCTCGTGATCAACAAGATGCAGGGGCAGGGACCGCCCGCGCACCAGGTGTGGCTGCCCCCGCTGGACGCTCCGCCCACACTGGACAGCCTGTTGCCGCCGCTGTCGGTCACCGAGGACCGCGGTTACACCCCGGCGGGCAACGTGGGCAACGGCAGGTTGCAGGTGCCGGTCGGCATCATCGACATGCCCTACCAGCAGCGCCAGGACCACATGATCGTCGACCTGGGCGGCGCCAACGGGCACGGTGCCGTGGTCGGCGGCCCGCAGTCGGGCAAGTCCAACCTGATGCGGACGCTGATCACCTCGATGGCGCTGACGCACACCCCCCAGGAGGCCCAGTTCTACTGCGTCGACCTGGGCGGTGGTTCCATGGCCGCGCTGCGCGGACTGCCCCACGTGGGCGGGTTCGGTGGCCGTCGGGACCAGGACGTGGTGCGACGTACCGTCGCCGAGCTCAAGCAACTGGTCACCGAGCGCGAGGAGCGTTTCCAGCGGCTGGGCATCGACTCGATGGGTGACTTCCGCAACCGGAAACGGCGTGGGGAGATCACCGACGACGCCTACGGCGACGTCTTCCTGATGATCGACGGCTGGGGGGCGTTCCGCAACGACTTCGAGAACCTCGAACAGGACGTGCTGGACCTGGCTTCCCAGGGGCTGACCTTCGGGGTGCACGTCTTCGTCTCGGCCAACAGGTGGGCCGAGATCCGGCCCGCGCTCAAGGACCTGATCGGCACCCGTTTCGAGCTTCGGCTCGGTGACCCGAGCGAGTCCGAGGTGGACCGCAAGGTCGCGTTGAACGTGCCCTCGGGACGTCCCGGGCGCGGTCTGCACCCGAGCAAGCTGCACTTCCTCACGGCGATCCCACGGGTGGACAGCGAGAACCTCGGTGAGCGCGTCGGTTGGCAGGCCTACAACGAGGACCTGTCCGACGGGGTGACGGACCTGGTCACCAGGGTGCGCAACGCCTGGAAGGGCGAACCGGCCCCCAAGGTGCGGCTGCTGCCCGAGCTGCTGCCCTACGAGCAGCTGCCCGCCCCGGAACAGCAGCCCAGGAAGCGGCTGGTGCCGATCGGCATCAACGAGGACGGGCTGCACCCCGTCTACCTGGACTTCGACGCCGAGCCGCACTTCTACGCCTTCGCCGAGCGGGAGGCGGGCAAGACCTCGCTGCTGCGCACCATCGTGCGGGGGATCACGGCCCGCTACACGCCGAAGGAGGCGCTGATCCTGCTGGTGGACTACCGGCGCACCATGCTCGGTTTCCTGGACTCGGGGCACCTGCTGGAGTACGCGGTCTCGGCCGACCAGCTGCGCAGCAACGTCAACGACGTGTGCAACGCGCTGAAGAAGCGCCTGCCCGGCCCGGACGTCACCCAGGAGCAGCTCAAGAACCGCTCCTGGTGGTCCGGACCGGAACTGTTCGTGGTCGTCGACGACTACGAACTGGTGGCGCCGCAGGGCAACAACCCCCTGCAACCATTGGCCGACTTCGTCCCGCAGGCCAGTGACGTCGGCCTGCACATGGTCATCGCCCGCAACTCCGGCGGGGCGGGCCGGGCGCTGTTCGAACCGGTGATCGGCAAGATGCGGGAGTCCTCCGCTCCCGGGCTGGCGATGAGCGCGAACAAGGACGACGGCCAGCTGGTGGGCAACATCAAGTCCCGCCAGCTGCCCCCGGGTAGGGGGACGCTGGTCAGCCGCAGCCTCAAGGACGGGCCGCAGCTCATCCAAACCGCCTACATCGAACCGGAGTAGGCGGACGACCGGGCTCCCGCCGCTCGGGTCCGTCGACGGAACGAGCCCGAGCGGCGGGATGCCCGTCCCCGCTCCGTCGCCACGGGCCCCGAGCTCCGACGGAGACTCCGGACGTGACCAGGCCCTACTAGTGTGCGGGAGAGCTCGCCAGCGCGCCCCGGCAACCCCGGGCGAGGCCGAAGGAGTTGTGTGTGAGCCTGCACGTCGCCGTGGACTTCGGAACGTCCAGCACCTGCACCGTGGCGGCTTTCGGGGACGCTCCACCGCGCGTGGTGGCCGTGGACGGCCTGCCGTGGGTCTCCTCCGCGGTGTTCGCGGCCACCGACGGCACGCTCTTCGTCGGTCAGGAGGCGGAGCGTCAGGCCGCCGTGGATCCGGCTCGTTTCGAACCGCACCCGAAACGTCGGATCGACGAGGGCGAGTTGCTGCTCGGGCAGCGGGTCTTCGACGTGGAGGACGTGGTCCGGGCCGTGCTGGGACGTGCCGTGGCCGAGGCGCGCGAGCAGGCCGGGGGCGCCGGGGTGGACCTGCTGGTACTCACCCATCCGGCCGACTGGGGGTCGGTGCGCACGGGGCGGCTGCATCGGGCCGCCGACGGCCTGGCCTCCGAGGTGGTGCTGCTGCCCGAACCGGTGGGGGCGGCGGTGTTCCACTCCGCCGGTGACCCGGTCGAGGGGGCGGCACTGGCCGTGCTCGACCTGGGAGGGGGAACCGTGGACGCCAGTCTGGTGCGGGGTTCCGGCCACACGTTCCGGGTGCTGGCCACACGTGGGGAACCCGATTTCGGGGGTGCCGACATCGACCAGGCTCTGCTGGAACACATCGGGAGCCTGGTCGAACGGTCCGACCCGGACTCCTGGCGTCAGCTCGTCGAGGGCCGGGAGCTGGCCGACCGGCGCCGTCGCAGAGTGCTGCGGCAGGACGTCCGGGGGGCCAAGGAGACCCTCTCCCGGCACAGTTACACCGACGTGCCGCTGCCCGCTCCGTTCTCCGATGTGCACGTCACCCGCTCCGACCTGGAGTCGCTGGTCGGGCAGCGGCTGGGGCGAGCGACCGATCTGGTCGGTGAGGTGCTGCGGGACGGGGGTGTCTCCCCCGAGGAGGTGTCCGGGATCTTCCTGGTCGGCGGATCTAGCAGGGTCCCCCTGGTGGCGCGCTTGGTGCACGAGCGCACCGGGGTCGTGCCCGCCACACTGGACCAGCCGGAGACGGTGGTGGCTCGCGGCGCGCTGCACGCGGTGCGCTCCGGTCCGAACCGGGGGGCGAGGCGCACGGTGCGGATCCCTTCCCCCGCGCCCGGCCCCGTTCCCGACCGGCGGGTGGGCTCACCGAAGCCGATCGGGTCGGCCGCCCCGGTTCCGTCCGCGCCGAGCGGACCACCGGCCTCCGGTGGCCCGTCGCCGCGGGGATCGGCCACGGCGTGGCCCTCCGGGCAGGACACGCTCGGAAGGGCCCGAACCGTGGTCATCGGGGGGAGTGATCCCACCAGACACGTCCCCGTCTCCTCCGGGCGTGGTGGGCGACGGGCGCTCGGGTGGATCGGCGGGACGGCCGCGCTGCTGCTGGGAGCGGCGGCGGTGCTGGTCGGAGTGCCGTTGTTCCGGGACGGGGCGGACTCCGCGCGGGGAGACGGGCGGCAGGCTCCCGAGGTGGGGGAGGTGACCCGTTACGGGTACCGGTTCGAGTACCCCGTCCGCTGGCGGCAGGGTGGGGGAGACCCCGAGGAGTGGGAGACGCGGCTCCATCCCCCGGACGGCGGTGGGCTGATCTCGGTCCGGGCGGGCAAACCCGGATACGACGTGGCCGAGCAGCGGGAGCGTTCGGTGCGGGAACTGCGAAGGATGTTCCGGGACCGCGTCGCCTCCGGGGACGAGCTGTCCGGGTTCGAGGCCGACGGGGAGTTCGCGGGCAGGCGGGTGGTGCACTACGTGGAACACGTCAACGGCTCGACCGTGGACTGGTACCTGCTGCACCACGGCGAGTTCCGGATCAGCGTCGGTTGCCGGTATCCGTCCGAGGGGGACGGTCGGGTGCGAAAGGCCTGTTCCCGGGTCGTGCGCACCGTGACGGTTCGGTGAGATCCCGCTCACCGTACGGGAGGACACTGTGGACGGATGTGGGTTTTCCGTTTCCCCGTGTGCTCGGGTGTTTACAAGCGCAACGTGATTCGCGGAAACCGGGACACGGTGGAACCGTTTCTGGCAGTGTTTGCGTCGTAGGGTCGAGATGCCGTCGAGCACGAACCGAAGGGGGTTATCCACATGGGCGGTGGATTCAGTACCGATGCGGAGTTGATGCAGCGTTCGGCCGCGCAGGTCGAGGAGGTCCGCAACAACGTGGACCAGGCCGTCGGCAGGCTGCAGAGCGAGATCGAGCCGGTCCTCGCCTCCTGGCACGGTAACGCCAGCCGGACGTTCCGCAAGCTCATGGACCAGTTCCAGGAGAACGCGAACGTCATCACCACCCAGTTGCAGGAGATCAGCGACAACATCAAGACCTCCGGTCAGGACTACGCCCGGCGCGACGAGGAGCAGGCCGCCGAGGTCTCCAAGATCGAGGGCATGCTCAACGGCTGAGGTCGCTGACCTGTTCCTCTTTTCCGCAGTGGTGTTTCTTTCGACCGTCGGGTAGTCGCACAGAGGGGAAACGTACTCATGTCCGAGACGATCAAGGTTGACTTCGGGCAGCTCAGCGCCGGAGCCGAGAGCCTGAACCAGGCCGCCACCAAGATCCAGGCTGAGCTGGACGAGCTGGAGCAGCTGCTCAAGCCGCTGGTCGAGACCTGGGACGGTGAGGCCAAGGAGCAGTACTTCGAGGCCCAGCGCCGCTGGAACGAGTCCGCGCAGAACATGCGTGAGATCGCGGCCAAGATGGGGATGGCCGTCAACGCGGCGAACGAGTCCTACCAGGCCGGGGAGCGGGCCAACGCCGCCAAGTTCGGCGGCTGATCCCCCCGGCGGCCTGCGCGCCCCCTGGACCGGCAACGGGGTCCAGGGGGCGTTTCGCCGTCCGGACGCTCCGTCCGTTACCATGAGGCCGGTACTGCGGGTGGACCGACACGCCCACACTCCGCTGCGCACGTCCTTCGGGCGCCGGAGGGACCCCGTTTCGATCCGCCTGTCAGCTACCGAGTACTCTCATCCGTTGTTGTGCGGTGGGTGTGCACGACCGCGAGATGATTCGTGACCGGCCGACGCGCCGCCCGACGGGGAGTCCCGTCGGAGGTCTCGGTCACTCGTGGGACGTGCCGGTTCCCACGGGGTGAATCGGATCGCGATCCGCCCCGGCGTTAGTGGGCGACGGGACACGACTGCCGCACCGAGATTCCAACGCGAACGACGACGAGGTAGACCCGTGCGCACGTACAGCCCGAAGGCCGGCGAGGTGACCCACGCCTGGCATGTGATCGACGCCGAGAACGTGGTGCTCGGCCGGCTGGCCACCCAGGTTGCCACGCTGCTGCGTGGCAAGCACAAGCCGACCTACACCCCGCACATGGACACCGGCGACTTCGTCGTCATCGTCAACGCCGACAAGGTCGTCCTCACGGGCAAGAAGCGTGAGCAGGCCTTCGTCTATCGGCACAGTGGTTACCCCGGCGGCCTGAAGAAGCACTCCTTCGGCGAGATGCTCGACACCAAGCCCGAGCGCCTCGTGGAGAGGACGATCAAGGGCATGCTGCCCAAGGGCAGGCTCGGCCGCGCGATGGGCAAGAAGCTCAGGGTGTACGCCGGGCCGGACCACCCGCACCACTCGCAGCAGCCGCAGCCCTTCACGATCGAAACGAGGGCCAAGAAGTGACCGAGGGATACGAGGAAGAGCACGTGAGCACTCCAGAGACCGACGAAGCCCCGGCTCCCGAGGTCCTCGACGCCGAGGTCCCGGTGGAGGAGCAGGCCCCGGAGGCTTTCGCCGAGGACATCGCTCCGATTCCGTCCAACAGGCCGATCCAGACCGTGGGGCGTCGGAAGAAGGCCGTGGTGCGGGTTCGGCTGGTTCCCGGCAGCGGGAAGTTCGTCCTCAACGGCAAGCCGATGGACGAGTACATGCCCAACCGCGTGCACCAGAACATCGCCCGCGAGCCGCTGGAACTGGTTGAGCGCACCGAGGACTTCGACGTGTACGCCAACCTGCGCGGCGGCGGCCCCTCCGGGCAGGCTGGTGCGCTGCGGATGGCTCTCGCCCGTGCTCTCGTGGCCTACCAGCCGGAGGACCGGCCCACGCTGAAGAAGGCCGGCATGCTCACGCGTGATCCCCGGGCCAAGGAACGCAAGAAGTACAGCCTCAAGAAGGCGCGCAAGTCCCCGCAGTACAGCAAGCGGTGACCCCTCCGGGGTCTCCCCACGGGGGAGGCCCCGGCCCGCCGGTGGTCGGCGTGTCGTTGTTGCGGCCACCGGGCGCGGGGAAGAACATCTGTGGGAGCAGTTCCCACCCGTGGGGTGTGGAGCTGCTCCCGTAGTGTTTGGTCCGGCCTGTCGGCCGTGTGAACGTGCCACCAGCGTCAGGAGGAACTCGGTTGTCCCGTCTGTTCGGCACCGACGGGGTGCGTGGTCTCGCCAACGCGGACCTCGGCCCGGAGTTGGCCATGTCCCTGGCGGCCACCGCCGCGCGGGTGCTGTACGAGCGGGACGACTCCCGTCGGCGGGTGGCCCTGGTGGGACGTGATCCCCGGGTGAGCGGGGAGATGCTGGACGCGGCGGTGACCGCGGGGCTGACCTCCGCCGGTGCCGACGTGGTGCGGGTCGGGGTGATGCCGACCCCGGCCGTGGCCCAGCTCGTGGCCGACACCGGTGCCGACCTGGGCGTGATGATCTCGGCCTCGCACAATCCGATGCCGGACAACGGGATCAAGCTCTTCGCCGCCGGGGGGCACAAGCTCGCCGACGCGATCGAGGACGAGATCGCCGCCCGGCTGGACGAGAACCCGGAACGCCCCACGGGCGAGCACGTGGGACGGGTGCGGGAGATGCCCGAGGCGCTGGACCGCTACGTCACGCATCTGCTCGGGGCGGTGCGCACCTCGTTGGACGGGCTGCGTGTGGTGGTGGACTGCGCGCACGGTGCCGCCGCCGGGGTCGCCCCGGAGGCGTACCGCCGCGCCGGTGCCGAGGTGATTCCCCTGCACGCCGAACCGGACGGGGTGAACATCAACGACGGCGTGGGCTCCACCCGTCCCGAGCTGTTGCAGCGGGCCGTGGTCGAGCACGCGGCCGATCTGGGGGTCGCCCACGACGGGGACGCCGACCGCTGCATGGCCGTGGACGCCACGGGGGAGCTGGTCGACGGGGACAGGATCCTGGCCGTGCTGGCCCTGGCCATGCGCGACTCCGGGGAGCTGACCGAGGACACCGTGGTGGCCACGGTCATGAGCAATCTCGGTCTGCACCTGGCGATGCGCGAGCACGGGTTGAAGCTGCGCACCACGGCGGTCGGCGACCGGTACGTGCTGGAGGAGCTGCGTTCCGGGGGTTTCGCGCTCGGTGGGGAGCAGTCCGGTCACATCGTGTTCCCGGAGTACGCGACCACGGGAGACGGGCTGCTCACGGCGTTGCGGCTGATGGACCGCATGGTGCGGACGGGCTCTTCCCTGGCGGAGTTGGCCTCGGTGATGACGCGGATGCCGCAGAGCCTGGTCAACGTGTCCGTGGCGGACAAGACGGCCGCGGTCAACGCGCCCGCCGTGGCCGAGGCGGTGGCCAACGCCGAGGCCGAGCTGGGTGAGCAGGGCAGGGTGCTGTTGCGTCCCTCGGGCACGGAGCAGCTCGTCAGGGTGATGGTGGAGGCGCCCACCGCTGATCGTGCCCGGATCACGGCCGAGCAGCTGGCCGAGATCGTTGGCTCGATCAGATGAAAATGTGATCAAAGTCTCGCGTTGCCGCCCGGTGTGTGAGAGCATTCACACATGGGTGCCATCGCTGTTACCGCTCTGATCGCTTTGTTCGCCGTTGGCCTGGTCCTCGGGCTGGTCGTGCTGGCCACGTTCGCCGTCGTGGGAGCCAAGGCGGCCACGTTGGCCCAGGACGGCGGGACCTGGGTGCTTGAACACTGGCCGCGCCGTGCGAAACACTGAGCTCGTGTCGTGTCCGACGTCGGTTGTCGCACGAGCGGAGGTGATCGAGCATCGTGCGTTACTTCCTCGGTGACCTGATCTACGTACTCTTTCTTCCGCTCGCGGTCATGGCGCTCGGTGCGCTCGCCGTGGTCGCGCTCGTCTGATCACCAACAACTCCGCCTTCGAGAGGATGCCGCGTGCTGCGCGAGGCCCTCGGAGGGGAGTGTGAGGGTGCTCGGGCACTGCTACTGAGGCTGCCGGTGATCCCGGCAACGGTGATCGCGCTCCAGGTCCGTATCGAGCGACGGGGCAGGCCGTTGAGCACCGCCCCCCGGTCGTCCGCTCACTCCAAACGCGCCGGGGTACTACCCATCCCGGTGACCACCCCGGCCGCCGCGTCGGCGGCCCTCCCCACAGCTGCGGCGGCCCTGCCGGCGGACGAACCGCCGGCACGGGCAGTGCCCCTCTCACACTCCTGTCGGCTCGGGGACCCGTTTCGAAGGCTTCGCGTGTGCGGCGGCATGACGTGCGGGTTCTGTCCGCCACGAGGCGCGTTTGCTTGTGCAACGGTCTGGTCCGACCACGCACGCCGCCTGTTCCCCGCCTGCGATCATCGCATTGACACGAAGCCGATTCACCGTGGTTCGAGCGGCTCGGACGGGAGCAGGTTTCTTTCGAGAGGGATGGGAAAATGGGATTCACCACGTCGGGGAGTGATCTGCCTCGGGTCGCCACATCATTCTCGGACAGTGCGGAGAAAATACGTTCCCAGGTGAACGAAGTCGCGGCCAGCAACGTGACCCCCGACAAAGCAGGCAGGAAATTCCAGGAGCAGGGGAAGGCGTACAGGCAAGCACTCGACAGGATCGAGTCGAACGTCAAGGCATTCGCCGAGCACGGCGACCGGCTGGCGCAGAAGTTCGACGAGTCCGGTAAGCAGTACCAGGACAGTGATCGGTCCGGTGCCAACACCATCGAGCGGGTTCGGAGCTGATAATGGCTTTTTCGCGGAGGCGCGGCAGCAGCTCGGACGAGAACTCGACGGATTCCTCCGGTGGGTACGGAACCGAGAGCTCGTCGGGCAGCACGTCGAGTGTCGCAACGGGAACCGAGCGGCACCATGACCAGAGTGGGGCAAGCCACCAGGACAGTGGAAGCCACCACAGCGGAGGGAACTACCAGGACCGAGGGAGTTACCAGAGCGGAGGAGGGAACCAGGGGGGTTCGGGCGGTTACTCCGGTGAGACTGTGAGCTCTTCTTCCGGCGGGACCACCGGCTCCTCGACGAACGCGGACTCCGGTGCCACGGGGTCCGGTTCCGCTGATCCCGGTTCCACGGGGACCGGTGCCACGGACCGCGCGAGTTCCCTCGGTGACGCGGTCTCCTCGGCCAACGAGGTGGCCGCCGACGTTCTCACACCGGTCGGTAGTGCGCTGTCCTCCGTGGGGGACGCGCTCTCCGGTGCTGCCTCGGAGGTGGGGGGCTTCCTCCAGGACAACGCCGGGCACATCGCCGACGGCGCCTTATCCGCCTTCGTCCCGGGTTACGCGGTGTTCGACGTCGCCACCGGAGGGCTGTCCGGTGTCCAGGAGAGAGCCGAACAGCGGGCCGAGCGTGCCGACAGGTTCGACAGGGCGAGGAAGAGCCTGGACAGTGGATCGCAGGTCCCGAACTCGGATCAGCTGCTCGATGACGGAAAGCTCGGTCTGGAGTACTACGCCGAGTTCCTGCCGCACTTCAGGGACTGGACGGGAAACGGTCCGGATTTCGAGGGCGAGATCAGGAGCCGGTACGACGAGCTGCGCGGCGTGGATTTCGCCGCTTTTCGCGAGGACGCCGAACGGCTGGAGAAGGTGCACTCGGCGCTGCTGGACCAGGGCAGCAGCATGAAGAACGAGTTCAGCAGCCTCCGGCAGACCTGGAAGGGTGAGGCCGCGGAAGCGGCTGCCGGGCAGGTGAACGCCTACACGAGCAGCGCGAGCGTGGTTGTCTCGGAGATCGAGAGCACCGCGGGTGCCATCACCCCCGTGATGGACGGTATTCAGAAGGCTGTTCGTGAGTACGCGAAGTTCGTGCTCGACGTGGGCGAGGATCTCACGTGCGCCGGGAAGTCCCCGGCGGAAACGGCTGACGAGATTCGCAAGGCCCGCGGCGATCTCAGAATGGAGGATCTGGCCGACGTCGGTGTCGACGATGTTTTCTCCGGGGGCTGGGAGTACCTGAAACACGCCGCCGTCGGCGCGATCCTCGGAGGTCCCTTCGGCATCATCGGTTCCGTGGCGGGTGCGAAAGAGGCGGTGGAGAGCATTCGTCAGGGCATCGTGGACGATGCCAGGAAATGGTTGGACTCCTCTTTCGTCCCGGAGTTTCGGAGCAAACTGACCCAGTTCGACCAGCAGACCTCGAACACGGTCAGCGCCGTTGAGCAGTGCTACCAGCGACTGCTGGAGGCCGCGAAGGTCAGTGAGGATCCCTTCCGGGGAGTGCTGGAGGGAAGCGACGGGTCCTCCGGCGCGCGAGGTGGTTCCGGAGGAGCGGCCGGCGGTGGCGGCGCCGGTGCTGCCGGTGGCGGTGGTGGCGCCGGCACGGGAGCCGCAAGCGCGCCAGCGGCCGGCGCGGGCGGAGGACCTTCCGGACCGGCGGGACCCGAGCAGCAGCCCCCCGGTGTGCCCGACGGCGGACCGAAGGAGGAGGACCTGCCGGCCCCGGGGGACGGTGAGTCCTCCGAGCGGAAGCCGGACGAGGTCACCCTGGGCGAGGGTGAGGAGAGGATCACCGTCCGTGAAGCGGACGAGCACGGAAACCCCCGGGTCACGCTGATCGGTGCGGACGGCCGGCCGCACACCTACGAGATCGCCTTCGGCGGTTCCGGAGATGATCAGGACGGGACCAGTCCCCAGGAAGAGGAGTCGGAGCGGTTCTCGTCCGCCGGAGGGTTCTCGGCGGGAGAACGACTCACGCCCGGCGCTTCGGCACCCGGGGAGTCCGCCACCGGTGCGGGGGCCGAGGGTGCTCGCCCGGTGACGACGGTTCGTCCCGACGAGGACGGGATCGCCGTCATCGAGCAGGGCGACCGGACCGTCGAGGTGGAGCGGACACCGGACGGTCAACTACGGCTCTCCGTGGACGAGGGGGACGATCGACCCCCCGAGGTCAGGACCGTGGACTTCGGGCAGGACCCCCGAGAGTCCGCCGGTTCCGACACCGCACGGGTGTTCTCCGGCGGTGGACAGGGGCAGCCCGGCCCGACACCTCCGGACGCCCCGGACGGCCCTCCGCGGTCACCCGCCGGGGAGGAGACCCGGGCCGCGACGGCCGCCACCCCGCCGGCAGGGGGTGGGGGCGACACCGGTGTGCCCGGTCGGGATCCGTCTCCCGGCGGGTACCCGAGCGCCGGACAGGTGAGCACCTCCGCTCCCGTCGGCTCCGACGGACCCGGTGGGGCGGGAACCGGGGAGACGACGAGTGGGGCACGGGGCACCGACCCGGACGAGGCCCCGGCGCAGACCACCTCCCAGTGGGCGGGTTCCGCCATGTTCGACGAACCCTCCTCGCCGGGGGGACGTTCGACCTTCACCGCCTTCTCCGGGGACCTGTTCCGTTCCGTCGACAACGAGGGCGGCGACGTCTGGGGCGAACGGTCCGGCAACGCGGCCGGGGACGCACGGGGTTCCGTGGGACTTCCCGGTATCGGGGACCGTTCGGATCCCGTCGACTCGCAGGGCCTTACCGGCCTGGCCTCGATGAGTGAGTCCGGAGCGGGTCAGCAGGACCAGTCGGGTGCGCGTGGCGGCATGATGCCCATGGGCGGCATGGCCGGAGCCGGCCAGCAGGGCGGCGGGGACGAGGAACGCAGCAACGACAGCCCGTGGCGCACCGAGGGGAACCTGTTCGACGACGGCACCGACCCCTTGGCCAGTTGGAAGTACAGTGCGGTGCTGGGTGATCCCGAGGAGAGGTGAGTTCTGGGATGGTGCTCGTCAACGAACGGGTGGCCGAGGGAGTCGAAACGGTGGTCACCCGCCAGGGTTACAGCCTCGCGGACGGCAGGGACGAGATCAGCGCCGCCGAGGCCGAGTCCGAGCGCTCCCGCAACGAGATAGAGCGTGAGGCGGCCGAGCGGAAGCAGCGGGTGCTGGAGCAGAGCAGGCAGGCGGCAGCCGAGGCGGAGCGGGACACGGGAGCGGGAGCCTGGGGACCGCCTTCCCGGACGGACGACAACGAGCTGCGGATCGGTGTGGGTGAGGACGACGAGGAGTACCTCGCGGATCAGCGAGGCGGCGGGAACGAACGGACGTCGGCACCCGCTCCGGTCTCCGCCACCCCGCCTCCCGCGAACTCGGCGCCCGGACGTCGGCGCCGTTCCGTCGAGGACGACTGGGACGACGAGGAGGACTTCTCCCAGCGCAGCTGGCTTCAGTGAGGACGGTGCCGTGTCGGTGCCCGACACCCGGTTCCGTGAACCACGGTTCACGGAACCGGGAGGCCGAGTTCTCCACGTGAACCAGCTCACCGGGGTCAGGCGGCGGCCAGCGCTCCGGTGCTGTGTGCTCCGTCGATGCTCGACCCGGCGACGTCGGAGGAGAGCAGCGGGGTGCCCCGCTTGTCCCCGGTGAGCGTGCGCAGGAAGAACGCGGTCAGCAGCGCCCGGGCCAGCCGTTGGGTGCCGTAGTGCGACTTGCCCTGCAACAGCAGTTCGCTCCAGTGCCGCCCCTCGGTGAATCCCAGGTGCCCGGCCTTGCGCAGGGTGCGCAGCTGTACCGGGCCTCCCCAGGCGGAGGCGACGGGTTCCGCGTTGGCGCGGGCGGGGGCGAGCAGGTCCGTCGCCGCGCTCAGTTGCAGCCCGGGCACCGAGACCCGCCGGGCGGCCGCGATCGCCGAGGGCATGGTCTCGGTCGTGGCCATCCCGGCCACCGCCCGGACGCGGGGGTCCTCGGCGGCGGCCAGTACCGCGCAGCCGCCGCCCATGGAGTGCCCGGCCACGCCCAGCCGGTTCTCGTCGACGCTGATCCCGCCGTCGCCGAGGCGGACACCGACACAGACGTCCAACGCCGTGCGCAGGTCGGCCGCGAACAGTCGGTGGGAGGCGAACGGGCCGGTGTGGGTGGCGGGGGCGGCGACCACGAACCCCCAGGAGGCCAGGTGCCGTAGCAACCGCGTGTAACGCCGGGGTGGCTGCAACCAGCCGTGTCCGAAGGCGATGGCCGCCAGCCCGCGCCCGCTGCGCGGGGTGCACACGATCCCGGGCAGCCCCACCAGCGCGAGATCGCCGTGCAGCACCTCGTGCGGTCCGCGCTGGGCGAGCTCGTGCAGCACCTTCTTGGCGTTGTGGGCCATGGTCCGTCACGGTAGCGGATCGGCCGGCGGGTGGGTGGCGGCGACCTGTCGAAGCGGCCCGGACGTCACCCGAGCGGTGGATGCGTATCAGGTTCAGACCACATCTCCTGGCTATGCTGAGGCGCGTGTGCGGCATTGTGGGTTACCTAGGACATCGCCCGGCCCTCGACGTGGTGCTTCAGGGCCTGCGGCGGCTGGAGTACCGCGGTTACGACTCGGCGGGTGTGGCCCTGCTGAACGGATCCGGCTCGTTGGCGGTCGAGCGTTCGGCGGGAGCGCTGTCGAACCTGGAGCAGCGGCTGTCCACCGGTGACCGTGAGCGGTTCGGCGGCACCGGCGGCATGGGGCACACCAGGTGGGCCACCCACGGAGCCCCGACCGACCGCAACGCGCATCCGCACCGCGACGCCTCGGGCCGGGTCGCGGTGGTGCACAACGGGATCATCGAGAACTTCGCCGCGCTGCGTGCCGAGCTCGAGTCCGACGGGGTGGAACTGGGCAGCGACACCGACAGCGAGATCGTCGCCCACCTGGTCGCGCGCGCCTACTCCGAAGGAAGGACCGCTGGGGACCTGCCCGCCACTCTCGGTGAGGTGGCCTCTCGGTTGTCCGGAGCCTTCACCCTGGTGGTCACCCACGCCGACGAGCCGGACCTGATCGTCGCGGCCCGGCGTTCCTCCCCGCTGGTGGTGGGGGTCGGCGAGGAGGAGACCTTCGTGGCCTCGGACGTGGCCGCCTTCATCGAGCACACCCGCGACGCCGTGGAGCTCGGCCAGGACCAGGTGGTCGCCATCGGACGCGGGCACTACCGGGTCACCGACTTCGCCGGCACGGAGGTGGCGGTCAAACCGTTCACGGTCGACTGGGACCTCTCGGCGGCGGAGAAGGGCGGCCACGACTACTTCATGCTCAAGGAGATCGAGGAGCAGCCGGAGGCGCTGGCCAACACCCTACGCGGGCACTTCTCCGGCGGCGTGGTGCTGGACGAGCAGCGGCTCAGCGAGCAGGACCTCCGGGACGTCAACAAGGTGTTCGTGGTGGCCTGCGGAACCGCCTACCACGCCGGGTTGCTGGCCAAGTACGCGATCGAGCACTGGTGCCGTGTTCCGGTGGAGGTCGAGCTGGCCAGCGAGTTCCGCTACCGCGACCCGGTGCTCGGACGGGACACGCTGGTGGTGGCGATCTCGCAGTCCGGCGAGACCGCCGACACCCTGGAGGCCGTCCGACACGCGCGGACCCAGCACGCCCGGGTGCTGGCCATCAGCAACACCAACGGTTCGCAGATCCCCCGCGAGTCGGACGCGGTGCTCTACACCCACGCGGGCCCGGAGATCGGAGTGGCCGCGACCAAGACCTTCCTCGCCCAGATCGCGGCCAGCTACCTGGTCGGGCTCGCGCTGGCCCAGGCCCGGGGGACCAAGTACCCCGACGAGATCGAACACGACTTCGGCGAGCTGGAGGCCATGCCCGAGGCGGTGCGTTCCACGCTGTCCGTGGTGGAGCAGACCCGTGGGTTGGCCGAGAGGCTCTGCTCCGCGAAGGCGGTGCTGTTCCTGGGGCGGCACGTGGGCTACCCGGTGGCGCTGGAGGGGGCGCTCAAGCTCAAGGAACTGGCCTACATGCACGCGGAGGGCTTCGCCGCGGGCGAGCTCAAGCACGGGCCGATCGCGCTGATCGAGAACGACCTCCCCGTGGTGGTGACCATGCCCTCGCTCAAGGGACACCCCCAGCTGCACGCCAAGCTCGTGTCCAACATCCGCGAGATCCAGGCCCGTGGGGCGCACACCGTGGTCATCACCGAGGAGGGCGACGACGCGGTGCGCCCGTTCGCCGACGAGCTCATCGAGGTCCCGGTGGTGCCCACCCTGCTGCAACCGCTGGTCACCACGGTCCCGTTGCAGGTGTTGGCGGCCGAGGTGGCCCGGAACCGGGGTTTCGACGTGGACAAGCCGCGCAATCTCGCCAAGTCCGTGACCGTCGAATAGCGCCCGCCCTCGTCCACGTGCCCCGGAAACGGGGCTCCGCCGCATAGACTCCCTCGGCGAGCCCGGTTCCGAGGCGGTGCCGGGCGGTCTCGTCCGAAGCACCTCAGGAGGAAGTGCCCATGCGCGGAGTGTGGACCCCGGAGCGGATACGCGCGGCGGAGCAGCGCCTGTTCGACACCGTGCCGGAGCCGGTGGTCATGCGGCGTGCCGCGAACGGGGTGGCCCTGCACGTGCGGCGGCTGCTCGGGCGACGTTCCGGCCGTGTGGCGGGACGCCACGTCACCCTGCTGGTCGGTGCGGGCAACAACGGCGGGGACGCGCTGTGGGCCGGTGCGTTGTTGCGGCGCCGTGGTGTCGGGGTGACCGCGGTGCTGCTGGCCCCGGACCGCACGCACCCCGAGGGGTTGCGTGCGCTGCGCGCGGCCGGCGGGCGCGTGGTGCCCGCCGGGACGGAGTCCGGGCTGGCCCCCGAGGCCGCCGAGGCCCTGCGGCGCGGGGACGTGGTCGTGGACGGTGTGGTCGGTCTGTCCGCGCGCGGAGGGCTTCGCCCGCTGGCGGCGGAGGCGGTGGCCCACATCGCCGGGCCGGTGGTGGCCGTGGACCTGCCCAGCGGGGTGGACCCGGTGACGGGGGCGGTGGACGGCGTCGCGGTCTCCGCCGAGCTCACGGTCACGTTCGGCTGCCTGCGCCCCTGCCACGTGCTGGGGGAGGGGGCGCGGCGTTCCGGCCGGGTGCGGGTGGTCGACATCGGACTGGACCCCTGGTTGGAGGCCCCCGACTTCTCCGTTCCGGAAGCCGTCGACGTGGGGGGCCTGTGGCCCGTGCCCGACCGCGAGGACGACAAGTACACCCAGGGGGTGCTCGGGGTGGCCGCCGGCTCGGCCAGTTTCCCGGGAGCGGCGATGCTGACCGCGGCGGGGGCGGTGCGGGCCGCCTCCGGCATGGTGCGTTACGCGGGACCGGCGGCCGACGCGGTGCGCGAGAGGTGGCCGGAGGTCGTGGCCACCGGCTCCGTCGGGGACGCCGGACGGGTCCAGGCCTGGTCGGTGGGGCCGGGGATCGGCACAGGCGGCAGCGGGCGCGAGGTGCTGGCCGCCGTGCTGGAGGCGGGACGTCCGGTGGTCGCCGACGCGGACGCGATCACCCTGTTGGCCTCCGACACCACCCTGTGGGACGCGCGGGACCCGGACGTGCCCGTGGTGCTCACCCCGCACGACGGGGAGTTCGCCCGGTTGACCGGCAGCGCTCCCCGGGACCGGGTCGCCGAGGCGGTGCGGGCGGCGCGGCGCTACGACGTGGTGCTGCTGCTGAAGGGGAACTCCACGGTCGTGGCCGCCCCCGACGGGAGGGTGCTGGTGCATCCCTGCGGGCAGTCCTGGCCCGCCACGGCGGGCTCGGGGGACGTGCTCACCGGCATGATCGGCAAGCTGATGGCCGCCGGGCTGGACCCGCTGTGGGCCTGCGGCTGCGCCGTGCTGGTGCACGCCAGGGCGGCCGAGATCGCCGCCACGGGGCCGGAGCCGGCCCCGGCAGGTGCCGCCGGGGCGCGGTCGTCCTCCGGGGCGGTGGGGGCCCCGATCGGGGCCTCGGCGCTGGTGGAGGCCGTGCCCGCCGCGGTCCGCGAGACACGCGCGGCCGCGCTCGGCGGCCCGCGAGCGCCACGCCCGTCGCGCTGAGTCCGCGCGCGGAACCGGCAGCGGCCGACACCGCACCCGGCCTGTGCGACCATGAGCAGCGATGAACGAGCAATCCGCGCACCGTGCCGACGTGTACGTCGATCTCGACGCCGTTCGGCACAACGTGGAGGTGTTGTCCGCACACGCCCGGAGTTCCGGTGCGCGGACGATGGCTGTGGTCAAGGCCGACGGCTACGGGCACGGGGCCGTGGCCACGGCCCGGGCGGCGCTGCGTTCCGGGGCGGACTGGCTGGGGGTGGCCCTGATCTCCGAGGCCCTCCGGCTGCGCGAGCACGGCGTGCGGGCCCCCGTGCTGTGCTGGCTGTACCGCCCGGAGGACGAGATCGCCGCCGCCGTGCGGGCGGAGGTGGACCTGTCGGTGTCCACGGTCGCCCAGCTGCGCGAGGTGGCGCGGGCCGCCGCCTCGGCCGGGGTCACCGCCCGCGTCCACCTCAAGATAGACACCGGCCTGCACCGCAACGGCGCTTCCGCCGAGGAGTGGGGGAGGCTGGTCGACGAGGCGGCCAAGGCCGCCGCCGACGGGGTCGTGGAGGTGTTCGCGGTCTGGTCGCACCTGGCCTGCGCCGACGAGCCGGGGCATCCCTCGGTCGAGATGCAGGCGCGGCGTTTCCGGGAGGCCTACCTGCGTGCGCTGGAGGCCGGGCTGCGTCCGCTGCGGCACCTGGCGAACTCCGCCGCGCTGCTCACCAGACCGGATCTGCACTTCGACATGGTGCGGCCCGGCATCGCGCTCTACGGGCTGGACCCGGTTCCGCAGGCGGGTCCCCACGACCTGCGCCCGGCGATGACGTTCCGCTCCACCGTGGTGCTGACCAGGCGGATCGCGGCGGGGGAGTCGGTGTCCTACGGCCACTCGTGGACGGCCCCCGAGGAGACCACCGTGGCCCTGGTCCCCGTCGGCTACGCCGACGGTGTGCCCCGGTCCCTGTCCGGACGCATGTCGGTGTGGCTGGGCGGCAGGCGGCGTCCCGTGGTCGGCACGGTGTGCATGGACCAGCTGGTGGTGTGGTGCGGTGACGACCCGGTGCGCGAGGGCGAGGAGGTCGTGCTGTTCGGCCCCGGCGACCGGGGCGAGCCCACGGCGGACGAGTGGGCCCGGGAACTGGGCACGATCCACTACGAGATCGTCACCGGCATGGCCCGGCCACGGGTGAGCAGGACGGTGCCGGAGGAGGAGCCGTGATGAGCTCCCGGCGGGTGGTGGCCTGGTCGGCGGGGGTGCTCGGTGCCGCCGTCACCGGGGCCGTGATGAGCCTGGTCTCCTACGCCTCGCGGTCGGCTCGCCGGGACGACGGAAGCGGCGATCCCGTGGGGGAGGCCGAGCACGCCCGGGAGTCCACGGTCGCCGCCGACGACGGGGTGCCGCTTTCCGTGCTGGAGGTGGGGCCCGCCGACGGCGGGAGCCCCGAGGTGACCGTGGTGCTGGTGCACGGCTACAGCCTGGACTCGCGGTGCTGGCTCTTCCAACGGGTCGAGCTGCCCGAGCTGGTCGACCCCCGCGTGCGGCTGGTGCTCTACGACCAGCGCGGCCACGGCCGCTCCGGCAGGCCCGCTCGTGGTGGCGGCACCATCGAACAGCTGGGCGCGGATCTCGACGCGGTCCTGCGGGCCACGGCGGGAAGCGAACCTGTGGTGCTGGTCGGGCACTCCATGGGCGGGATGACGATCATGGCCCTGGCCGAGCAGCGTCCCGAGCTGTTCGGCCCGTGGGTGCGGGCGGTCGCGCTGCTGGCGAGTTCGGCCGGGCAGGTGGGGGCCCAGGGCCTGCCGAGGCCGTGGCTGTCCCGGCACAACCCGTTGACCGCGGTGCTGGGGGTGTTGGCCGGGTGGCAGCCGGGGCTGGTGGAGCTGGTGCGGCGCGGCGGGGCGCGGGTGACCCGGAGCATGGTCCGCGAGCTGGCTTTCGGGGACCGGGGGGTGGACGCGGAGCTGGTCGAGCTCACCGAGGAGATGATCTCCGGTACCAGTGTGGAGACCGTGACCGGTTTCCTGGAGACGATCGGTGCGCACGACCGCAGGGCCGCGCTGGCCGCGCTGCGTTCCTGCGAGGTGCTGGTGCTGGGTGGGGACGCCGACAGGCTCACCCCGTTCACCCACTCCGAGACGATGGCGGCCGAGCTTCCCGAGGCCGAGCTCGTCCGGGCCCCGGGAGCGGGGCATATGGTGATTCTGGAGCGGGCCGAGCTGGTCACCGCTCGTCTGACAGGTCTGGTGCGGCGCGTGGCGGGCGGCACACGCGCGAGTGATTCCGCGGAGAAGGTGAGCGGCAGGTGACTTCCGATTCGGCGGTCTGGACGTTCGAGCTGGCGACCACCGAGGACACCGAGCGTTTCGGTGCCGCGCTCGGCGCGGTTCTCGGTGCGGGCGACCTCGTGTTGCTGGACGGTCCGCTCGGGGCGGGCAAGACGGCGCTCACTCGGGGCATAGCCACCGGAATGGGGGTGCGGGGGCGGATCACCTCCCCCACGTTCGTGCTGGCCCGGGAACACCATCCCCCGCAGCGGGGCGGCACCACCCTGGTGCACGTGGACGCCTACCGGCTCACCTCGCTGGCCGAGCTCGACGATCTGGACCTGGACACCGAGCTGACCGAGGCGGCCGTGGTGGTCGAGTGGGGTGGTGGTTTCGCCGAGCGGCTGGCCGAGGACCACCTGCTGGTGCGCATCGAGCGTCGCGAGGACGAGACACGCGAGGTCACGCTGAGCCCGCAGGGGCGGCGCTGGCAGGACCGGCTGCCGCCCGCCTTCGGGTGATGGTGCGGGGCCGGAAACCGCGTGCGTCCGTGAGGCTGTGCCTCCCCTGGTCTCGGGTGAGGGGCGTGGTGGGGCACACCTCGTCCGGGATCGAGGGGAGGGCACAGCGGAGCGCTCGTTTTCACCGTACCGCCGGGTGTGTCAGGTGCCCGGAGAAGCGGGCCACAGTTCTATCAGCCAGTCCTCGTTCACTCCGTACACGTCTCCGTCCCGCTCGATCTCTTCCTGTTCCGTCTTCAGGGGGAGGCGATTCACCCGGACTTGCACCCGGCCCGTGTACGGAGCCCGAATCGGTTCCGCCGGCGCCATCATCAGTGTCGCGACGGCCAGTTCGTCGCTGGATATCGTGAAGAAACCGCTGACGTGCTCGGTCGAACGGTTTTTCCGCGGAGGTCGTGTGTAGCAGAGCACTTCGACGCGAGCCGTGTTGTCCTCGTCGCCGCAGTCACTGAATACGGCAATTCCGGTGTCCGTGAAGTGGGCCAGGGAGTCTGGTGGTTCTTCGATGTCGAAGGGGAAGTCCGAGTCGCTTTCCGGGGGCCAGTTCCCGAAGTAGAAACAACCGTGTTCGACTTCTGTTCCGCGTGTTTCCTGCGTGATGAGCTGGTTCATCCTGTGGTGTGAGTTGGATGCGGTCACTTGATACCGGCTTCCGGTGCTTCGTCGTAACTCGCGTCTTCCGGGAGGGGTGGACGGTCCAGTAGGCGGGCGAGCATTGTCCCTGCTCGTTTGTGTCGAACCGACTGTTCAGTGAGGAGTGAAACCGCCCGGCAACTCGGTTCGTTCCTCAGGTTCCCTGGACCAGGTGCGTGTCTCGTTGACGCGTTCCTTGGTGCGTAGGGCGTGGTCGAGGTCGATGTTCAGGCGGTTGGCGACGGCGCAGAGGTAGATCAGCAGGTCGGCGAGTTCGTCGCCGACGTCGCTCGTCGTCGAACCAGCCTCGATCGGCAGGCCGGAGCTTTTGCGGACGGCCTTGCACAGTTCTCCGTACTCCTCGCCGAGTTTGAGGCACTGTTCCAGCACGGGGCTGTCGGCGAAGCCGCGTTCGGTTTCCATCTCGGCGACGTAGCGTTGGATCTCGGCCAGGCCCGCCTGGGTGGGCAGAGGGCGCATCGTGCTCCTTCGGGCGCAGGGTATAGAGACTCCCCGGCGGGCTTCCTTCCCGTTTCGGGGATTTCGCTACGGTTCCCGCTCCCGTGCTGGATTGGTGCCGGATTGACGGGGGTGGCTCTCGGTTGCCCGAGGTGGTCGGTCGAGGTGCGATTACGAGCCTTGCGCGGGGGGTTCGAGGCGTGCGAACAGCGGGGTGGGTTGGGGGAGTTCGGTGTGGCCGTTGCCGAGTTGGGCCGTGACCCGTTGTGCCGCGTCGGGGAGGAACGGGGTCAGTTCGTCGGCGATGAGGCGTGTGGCGTGGAGCAGGGTGGCAAGAACGGTGTCGAGGTGTTTGGTCGCCTCGGTGTCGCCCTGTTTCTCGGCCTTGGCCAGGGTCCAGGGGGTCGTGGTTTCGATGTAGCGGTTGGCCTCGTCAACCAGGGTGAACACGGCGGCCGTGGCGGCGCGGAAGTCGAACCGGTCCATCGCGGCGTCCACGTGGTCTCGGACTGTCTCGCACACCTGAACCAGGGGCTCCTCGGAGGGATGGGTATCGATCTCCGGAGCGATGCCGTCCCGGTACTTGTGGATCATGGACACGGTGCGGTTGACGAGGTTGCCCAGCCCGTGCGCGAGGTCGTCGTTGTGGCGGGTGACGAGCCGGTCGAGGGTGAAGTCGGCGTCGCCGACACGGGGGACTTCGCGAACCAGCCACCAGCGCAGCGCGTCCGTCCCGTAGGTCGCGGCCAGGGAGACCGGATCGACGGCGTTGCCCAGGGACTTACCCAGCTTTTGTCCGTCAACGGTGAGGTAGTCGTGCACGAAGATGGTGCCCGGTGTTGGTTGTCCCGCGCTGAGGAGCATGGCGGGCCAGTACACGGCGTGGAACCGCAGAATCCCCTTGCCGATGACGTGGATGACTTCATCGCCGTTGACCCACCAGTGCTGGTACTCCGTGGATTCGGGGTCTCCGAACTCCAGAGCGGTGATGTAGTTGATCAGGGCGTCGAACCACACGTAGATGACCTGGCTGGGATCGTCGGGCACGGGGATGCCCCAGCCACGGGCACGTTCGACCGAGCGGGAGACCGAGAAGTCCTGCAGGCCCTGGCGGATGAAACCGAGGACTTCGTTGCGGCGGGATTCGGGTTCGATGCGCAGGTCACCGGACTCGATGAGCGCACGCAACCGGTCCTCGTAGCGCGACAGGCGGAAGAACCAGTTCTCCTCGCTGACGTGCTGGGGCGGTTTCAGGTGTTCCGGGCACAATCCGTCGGTGAGTTCGGATTCGGTGTAGAACTGTTCGCAACCGACGCAGTACAGGCCCTCGTAGTGTTGGCGGTAGAGGTCTCCGGCATCGGCGGCGGCTCGCCACAGGCGGTCCACACCCGGCCGGTGGCGGGGGTCGCTACTGGTGCGGATGAAGTCGTCGAAGGAGATGCGCAGCGGTTCGCGCAAGTCATGGAACGCTTGCGCGTTGCGGTCAACGAGATTCTGAGTGGTGATGCCTTCGGCTTCGGCGGCTTGGACGTTCTTCAGCGAGTTGTCGTCGGTGCCGGACAGAAACTTGACCTCGTGTCCACGGTGGCGACGGTGGCGGGCCATCACGTCGGTTTCCACCAGTTCCATCGCGAAGCCCAAGTGGGGCTGGGAATTGACGTACGGGATGGCGGTGGTGATGAACGTGCGCGACATGGGGCGGCTCGCTCTCCGGTCGTGATGGGATTCGTGCAGGCACAGAGTAACGGAAAGACAGCAGAGAGCAGTGGCGGCCAGCATCCGGGATGGCATGCTGGCCGCCAGAGACAGGCGGTGGATCAGCCCAGTGCGACCAGCCGCTCAGCGGCGCCCTCTGCCGTCTCCGTGGTGGGCGGAGCCAGTGGCAGGATGCTGGTGGTCACTCGCGAGCGCAGCCGATTGCCGATGAGCTCCTGTTCCACGGATTCCACCCGCAGAATCTGGTAGGAGGGCACCTCCACAGTCTGTTCCGGCAGGTAATGCGGATAGCTCGTGCTGCCGTAGAGCGTGCTGCCATTCTCCAATTCGGCACGATAGCGAGTGGTAATCACGACCAGACCGGGACCTGCTTGCATCATGATTCCATCGAATGCGGGGATGTGGGCGATGCCGTTCTCCCCACGTCGCAGGTGCGAAACTCCACCCTCCACACGGGAGTGATCGTAGGCATCGCTGGTGCGGAAGTCCGTGGTGGAGATGGCTCGTACGTGGGCCATCAGTTCTCCGGTGCCGGTGTGCATGATGCTTTCCCGGCCCGATCCGGGCAGGTCTCCGCCGATCGTGAGGTACCCACCGGAGGCGCGATGTATTCCCACCGTACCCTCGGTTTCGCGGGCGGCCATAACCAAGGCACGGTCGCAGCACATGAGCACGATCGTGCGCGGGTCCCACCCCGCAGCCATGCGGTCGAAGGTCACGTCCATCTCACTGGTACCGGTCTCGGTATCGACGATCCCACGGCCGGTGCCGTCGATAGCACGGCTGTTGACATATCCCTCGATCCGGTATGCGTGATCCTGACGCATCACAAAATCCTTTCGTCGTGTTGTCGATGATGAATCAGCACAGTAAGAAAGCGCAGCCTGTTGGATATACCGCCATTCAGGTTTCCCTGAAAAAGGGATCATTTTCGTGTTGCTTCGACAATGATTTTGGGCGGAATGACGTGACACCGAGCTTCGGTGTTGGTTCGGTGTTCGGAATTGATGAAGTGCCTTCGCTGTTTTTGACGGCATTCCGTTCGATGTTCCGTTATGCGTAAGGGCCTATCACCCTCAGAACGACTACTGTGAACGTATGGATGGCGATGAGGACCAGTCCGAGGGTGGTGGCTTTTTTGGTGTGCCATCAGCCCAGACACAGCCCGGCCACTCCGGTCCACCAGGTGAGGCTGTCCAGGGTGGCGAAAGCACCGTGTCCGTGCTGAGCGGCATCACCAGTACGATCAGTGCTGGCGTGTTCCAGTGCTGAATCCAGGTCATGCAGAGCGCTGGTTTCGCCGCCGAGTGCTGTGTGGCACATGGCCCGGTGTACCGTGAGGGCTGCGCGCATGGTCGGGGACAGTGTCGCGTCGAACGGAATGAGTCCGAGGGCGTGCTCGGCGTCTCCGGTGGCCAGGATCTGCTGGCTGTGCCGGTAGTTCGTCCAAGCAACCATCGGGGTGTCTCCGGCGGCCTGTGCCACCTGCGTGCCTGGTGCACCCAGGTACGTACTGCTTGTGAACTCGTCTGACGAGATCGACGGTGTCCTGGTTAAGTCCGCGCGGGAGCAGGCGGAGAAACTCGCATCACAGATCTGAACCATCGAAAGCTCGGGACGTCATATCACCCGCTTTCATGTCAGTCAGCGTTTCAATGGTGCAGTCGTCTCACCTGGGCACAGACGGTCAGTGGCTACTTTGTCGAGTGGTTGTTCATGACAACAGTGGTGGCTCGTTCGGACAGCGTTCTTTGTTCCTGGGCGGACAGACCGAGGCGGTTCCAGGTGAAAACCGCGTGGTGGGCCAGCACCGCGCGTAGTCCTCGTTCGAGCTGTCCGTGCTGGGCGTACTCGTGGAGTACGTTCCCGGCGACTGCGAACGCGTCGAGCCAGTCGCGGATCGGTTCGAGCGGCCCGCTTTTGGCCAGGCGTGCCGCGTCGGCGGTCATCAGCCGCTGCATGTTCTGCCGCTGCTGTCGAGTGATCGGTAGTGGGTGGCTGGGCGCGTCGTTGTTGGTGCCTCGCAGTTGGGCGATGCGGTTCCACACGTCGCCCTGCTCGTACCAGTCCAGCTCCGCACCGCGGAGGAAGGCACTGATCAGCATTACGCCGAGCTCCCGACGCCCCGGTTCACGTGGGGACTCTGTGGTGCGTTGGCGGACGAGGTAGTCCAGGATGTTACGGCTGTCGTCGTGGAACAGCCTGTGGGCGGTGGTCATCGCGGTCGCCCCGCCGAAGGCCAGTGTTTCCGGTTCGTAGATGCCATCGACCCATCGAGTCACCTCACCCGTGTCGGTCAGTTTCTCCAGGGTTTGGGCCAGGTAGGTGCGGGCAGTGGTGTCGCCGAGGTAGCGCAGCCGCCAATGAGGGTGTTTGCGTACGAAGAACCACTGGCCGAGACGGCCGTCGCGTTCGGCAGTGGTCAGGGCCGGGTGGAGCCACCGTACGGCGGTGGCTTCGGCGTTGTTCCAGTCAGCCCACTCGATCAGTAGTTGTGGCCAGCAGTCGTGGTCGCCGTCGAAGTCTGCTCGTTCCCTCGGAGTGGTGCTGTCGGGGAGCATGCGTGGTCCTTGTCAGTTCAGTAGGAGAGTCGTGTCCCATGCGCACGAATCGGTGTTGGCGGCTGTGGTGTGCAGCGCGAGGGCCACACCGGCGGCTCCGGTCAGGAACTCCGGCGAGTTCGTGTGCCGGTACTCGATCAACGTGGTGATCAGTGGTGGAAGGTGTTCCCCCAGTTCGTCGGTAACAGCGTCCTCGGCCATGCGCCAGGTGGTTCGCAGGAGTCCGGCGAGTCCGTGGCACAGGCCTGGTTCAGTGAGTGAGTTGCGCTGTTTCGGGTCGGTCAGGCAACCGAGCAGCGCGGTTTCGCTGGTGCGCTGGAGGGCGGTGTCGCCCAGGGCGAGGGCGGTCAGCTGTTGGGCACGGGCCACCCCTGGGGTGCCATAGCACCACGAAGGTCGTCCTGGCCCCGGTATCGAAGCGTCGTCGTGTAGTTGGGTGCAGGTGATCCAGTAGGGCCACCACGGTCCGGTGGGGTGGGGTTGTTGCCAAGTGTCGAGCCAGGCGCGGATTCGGTCGAGGGCATCGAGGTGTCCGTCCACGGTGATGCCGCGACGTGCTGCCTGTGCGAGCAGAGCGAGTGGCCCGGCGATGCCGTGGGCCATGCCGAGGTTGGCGTGTCCGTGGGCGAACGCCGGGTCGGGATCATCGGGGATCGGGGCGTGGCCGACCCACCAGCCTGGCAACCCGTCCGGACGCGGGTGTGTCAGGCGCACCAGGTAGGACAGCACGGCGCGGGTGCTGTTGTGGTGGTTTCGTTGCAGGTGGTAGACCCCGAGGCCGGTGAGCCCGCGCATGAGGTCGTACTCGCGGAAGGCAGCGGGGTCTCCGCGGTTGATGCGGGTGTGGGCGGCGGTCAAGCGGCGGCGGGTCAGGTTCGTGATGCTCGTGTCGAACTGGGACAGAGCACGAGTGAGTATGCCGGGGCGTGCTTGGGTGGCGAGATGGGCGGCGAAGGCGCAGGCTGGGGCTCCGAAGAACAGTCCGACGTTGTCCCTAGCGGACAGGTCACCGCTGAGGGCGATGGTCAGCCAGGCGTGGGCACTCGCCCAGTCGCCGTGGCCGGAGGCGGCGCGTTCACTGTGCAGCAGAGAGATCCCGGCCGCACCTGCGGCCAAGGACTGAGCCGGGGTCCCCGCCTCGGCGAGCTGATCCGGGGACTCGAGGCTGTGGGCGATGTCGGCGGCAGCCTCCAGCGCTGTGTGAACGGTGTGGGTCATGCGGTTCCTCGGTCGCGACGACTGGTGATGCTCAGGGCGGCGGCGCGGGCCAGATGTAGACACCGGCGTTCGCAGTCGGGGTCGATACCGATCATGCGCGCGTGGTGCAGGTGCAGGAAGTCATGCAGGATCGCGGTCGGGGCTGTGGCTTCGGGTGGGGTGATGGATTGGCGGTAATTGATCAGTGCGTGGGCTCGGCTCGTCCATGCGGCCAGGGTGGCCTCGCCGCCGGGCAGTGTGCGCAGTGCCGACCACTGGTTGTGGGGGGTGGCGAGTTCGAGTGTCTGGTCGCGGAGTTCTCGGTTCGGGGCTGGTGTGTGGCTACGGGGAATCTGGTCGACCATCCACTGTGCCCCCTGCTCGATGCTGCCGAGGTAGGAGAGCACTAGGTTGACCATGCTCGCGGCCGTGGTCACCTCGCTGGGCGTGCCCGTGTGGGTGTGTTCCAGCTGCCTGAGCACGGCGGCGGAGTCGGCGGCGAAGACCGATTCGGCCGCGTACATGGCTTCCCCGTCGCCGAACCGGCCGGTTTCGGGACGGTAGGTTTCCAAGCTCATCCCACCCAGTAGGCCCCGATGGCGCAGGTCATCAGCCCAGGCACCGATACGGGTGGCAGCGGTTCCGAAGTCATCTGGATGGTCCAGCCGGATACGCAGCCGCAGATGTGGATGGGGATCGGCATAACGTAGGAACCACCACTGTGGTGGGTTGTCCCATTGGTCCAGAAGCCGGGGCAGATGCTTGGTGAGGAGGTGTGTCTGCCGGTCGGGGTGGCCGTGGAGCTGGGTGTACAACCAGGTTCCGGCTCCGGGCAGATGGCCGTGCTCACGGCCGCGCACGATGCCGGGAGAGTGCGTGCGTGCCGCTGGTGCGGTTGCCGGACTGGCTGTGGAGGCCAGTGGGATGACGAGGTCGTGAGCGCGGCCGTCGATCCAGTCGAAAGCTCCTGGTGGGGGAGCTTCCCGCAGGGTGAGGTCTCCGGCGCGGTCGAGCTCGGTGCGCAGCAGCTGTTGGTGAGTGGGCTCGTCCAGGTTGAGGTGCAGTCGTTGATCACCGTCGCCGAGGTACACGTCGTCGGCGACGTGGAACCGATCTCGCCAGGCAGCCAGTGCCTCGGTCCATGGGGCTGTGTCGTCGTGGTGCGGCAGATCGTGGGAAGTGAGGCTCCACTGGGCGGGGGCCAGGATGCTACGTCGGTAGCGCACGCGCGGTAGATACGGTAGCTGTCCGGTTGCGTGGCCCCAGGTAAAGGGGCCGAGGGTCGGAGTGCGGGCCGTGGTGATCTCGGCCAGGAAACGGGCCAGCGGGTGAGTGTGGTGGGTAAATTCCACGGCGTTGACCATGATCGGCTCAACCGTGTGACCGTGGGTGCGTGAGATGAGGAAGAGGCGGTCGAGATCGCCGGTCACGGCGAGGTCGTCGACAGTGATCCTGTTCACGTTGTGCTCGCCCAAGGACAGCATCTCGGGCAGCACTCTGGGGCTGCGGGCGACGTTGTGGGTACGGGTGTGCAGTGGTGGGCAGGAAAGCTGCACGGGAAGAGCCTCGCGGGCGAGTGTGGGAAACCGCGTGTAGGTCTCCGCCAAGCGCTTGCGTTCGGGCTCGGTGAGCATGTCCAGGAAACGTCCGGTCAGGGTACCTGCGGCACGGGAGATTCCGGTAACCGCCAGTTCGAATTCGCCGCGGTCGATGGCCTCAGGACTCGCGGCGTGGACGCGAAACGACAGCTCACAGTGCGGACGGCGCTGCGGGTTCTCGGAAGGGGAGGCCAGCGTGGACACCGTGTCCTCGTCGAGGTGGACCTCCCGGCGTTGGTCGAGGGCGGCTCGTTGTGCGAGGGCGAGCAACCGTGCGTCCCGCTCGGAGACGCCCTGTTGTCCCACGGTCAGGAGGGAATTCCGGTACCCGGCGGGGTAGCCGAGCCCGGTGTCGGGATCAAGCAGATCGTGGACGGGCACGTACGCGCCGAGGCCGTAGCGTTCGAGGAAACGACGGTGATAGTCGGCCCATTCGGGGCTGCCGTGGGGATGTGGGCTCAGTCGCGTGAGCACGTCCACGGCGGATTCGGCTTCCCGCCAGACCTGCTCGGGAAGGCTCACCGAACAGTCGGCGTGTAGATCCACCGTGACGGGCTTGTCGGTGGCCGCGATGGCCGACATCCGTGTGGACAGGGAACGGCGCAGCGCACCGGGGTCGAACGGAGGGGTCGCGGCGTTGTGCCGGGCGAGGTCGGCCCGCACCTCGCGCAGCTCGTGGATCAACGCGACCATCTCTTTCGGCAGTTCCGCCGCATCGAGGGTGTCGAGTTCGGCCACCACGTGACTCACGGGATCGGTGCTGGTCATGGGAGGAAGCAGGTTGCTGATCAGCACGCGCTGTTCGATCAGCTCGTCCACCATGTGTTCGATCACCGCGAGCGAGGTGCTGGGGAACTCCTGCGCCAACCTGCTCGTCAGGGTGGTCACCGAAACAGGGGTGTCGGCGGTTCGCAGGGCGGTGGCGACGGCACGGGTGTGCCGCATCGAGACCTCGGCGGGTTCTTTGTGGTTCGTGTGGGGTTGGTGGGTGATCACGAGTCGGTCGTCGCGGATCTCGGCGAGGTTGGTGGCCACGACGCGGAGGCGATGCCGGAGTGCTCGACACCGTTCCAACGAAACGATCACGTGGTCGACCCACTCGGCCTCGACACGCGCATGAGCACGGTGATCCCCACCCCAGTGCAGGTTCGTCGTGGAGCCGGTGTGGGCAGGAGCGATACCGGCGAACAAACCGAACGGGGTCGCCCGACTCCGGGCGCGGAGCACATAACGGGTGACAGCGAGGAGGACACGTCGGACGTCCCGGGCCTGTCGCTGCTGCCCGTCAAGGATCTGCCGCACCCGGTCGGCCAACACAGGGCTGGCTTCGGCGATCGCCTCGGCGATCCCGTCCTGGGTCCAGACAGCGTGCAGCCACCGCCGCAGCGGCTCGCTCGATGGTCCGGACAGCTCCGGCCACGGGGGAAGATGTTCCGTCGAGGATCGGGTGGACACACGGAGGAGCGCCGCGTCCGCGCAGGCGTACAGCATCCGTTCACTCCTGTTGTTGGGGAAACGGCCCAGCCACGAGACGCCACGCCCGGTGACATCCGTGGCTGGACCGGAGGGGTCATCCTGCGATCACGAGATCAACACCCGGTTGCCGGGCAGGCGCTTTCGCAGGTCCGCCCACAGTTGTCCTCGGTTGGGCTCTTCAGGTCGGCCACCGGCGCTGCGGCGACGACGGTGACATCGAGGTCGAAGTCCGAGTCCGGCTCGGTACTCGACGACTCCAGTGCGGTGGGCGTGGACATGTCCGACACACTCCTTTCGTGGTGTTCGAATATTTCGGTTCTCTGGCCATGAGCAGCTGTGATGCCGTTCAGGGCCAGAAGATCGCGACACGGGTGTGGGTTCTGTTGAGCACGAACCCGTGGTTCACCCGTTCGTCGGGGGTGTTGGCGGGGTGGATCTCGATGACGGAGCCGGGGCCGTGGCGGTGCTGCCGGTCCCACCGGCGCATCAGGTCGACGTACTGCTCGGCGAGGTTGCCTCCGCGGGGACCGTGGCCGTGCACGCCGAGTTCGATCCGGTCGTTGTCGACGGGGCGCACCGTGGCGCGGTAGGCGAAGCTGTTCCCGTCGACCGCTGCCGGAACTCCTCGGCGGGCCGGACGTTCCACGAGTCCGCGATCGACGGCGGCCTGTTTCGCGGTCAGCATGCCGCAGCCGGGCAGTGTGGTGGTCAGCCACAGGGTCAGGTCGTCGATCATCTCCTGGGCCCCGATGGTGACTGCCGACCACCGCTGTTCAGGCGATGTGGTCAGCGCCTTGCTGAGCCCGGTGGTGTCGAGGTGCTGCTGGTCGTCGAACCGTAGTCCCACGTCCGCGTCGAGCAACGCCACGTGCTCCTCGTGGGCTCCCACGCCCTGCACCGGCACGAACCCACACGGGTGCACACTGCGGCTGGTCAACCGGTCTTCCGCGCGTTCCAGCGCGATCGAGCGCATCACCCCCCGCAGCCGTAGCGGGACGATCAGCCTTCCGTCGTCGGCGAGCTGGTCCAGCCAGGCGGGTGGGATGTCCCACACCCCGACGGTGACCAGGATCCGGTCGTAGGGGGCCTGCTCGGCCACACCGTGCTCGGCGTCGGCGCACACCACCCGCACCCGGTCGTACCCGGACTCGGACAGTCCGTGTCGGGCGCGTTCGGTCACGTCCGTGTCGATGTCGACCGTGGCCACGTGGCCTTCGGCGCCGACGAGTTCGGCGAGCATCGCCGCGTTGACCCCACCGGATCCGATCTCCAGCACCCGCATACCGGGCCGGATCTCGGCCTGCTCCAGCATCTCGGCCTGCATGCTCGGGGCCGAGACGGTCGACAGCGCCGTCCCGTCGTCGTCGCGTTTGAGCACCACCGACCGGTTGGCCTCGTAGGCCTGCCCCGGCGGTGTCTCCGGGGTGAACAGATGCCGGGGCACCACCCGGAAAGCCCGTTCGACCGGATCGCTGCGCAGTGCTCCCGTCCGGCGCAGTTCCTCGACCAGGGCCGCACGCAGCGCATCGGGCCGCGCACCGTCCTGCTCAACACTGTCACCGGTCGGATCTCGTTCTTCGTTCATGCGAACACCTCGTTCACGTCGTTCCCACACCGAGTCCGGTCGGAGGCCGCGTTCTTGTTGACCATCGACGTCTCGGTTCAGGTTGTGTAGTGCACGGTCAGGGTCAGTAGGGACAGGGTGGCCGCATAGACGACGGGCAGGGCCGGTCCGGTGCTGGTCGGCGGCAGCGCCGGTTTCGTGCGCATGTTTGTTTTGGCTGGACTGTTGTTGTGCTGTGGGGGAGGCCCCGGCCGGGTCGGGGGCAACCCGGCCGGGGTGGTGCCGCCGGGCTGGGGAGGGGAGGAGCCCGAGGCGGCACCGGGGCGGAGGCGGACCCGCCG
>NZ_PVSR01000018.1:0-70655 GCF_003001495.1 Actinopolyspora mortivallis | reverse complement strand
GCTTTCGGTGCTGTGTTCCGTGCTTGCGCGCCGGTGCTGCGATCGGTTCGGGTCGGGGTGCATCGGGGTCCTTCGGTTCGGGGCGTTGTTCGTGGCCGTGCTTCCGGGCGGGAGGAAACCGCTCGGCGAACCGGTGGTTTCCCCGTCCATCCGGAACGTGCGTCCGAGGACCGGTATCGACACTAATATGTAAAAACTTCAGATTTTGCTCGTTTTTTCACTCTTAGGAGTGAGTCGAGAACGTGGGAGTAGTCGAACTCCGAGAAAATCGGAGAACATCTGTTGTTATCCCTTCGGTTACCCGGAGAGTGTGTTCTACACTGGGGCTGGCGGCCAGCTCCCGGTGACCCCCAGGCTGGTTGAGCAGGCCGCCCCTACGTGCAGGGCCCCGTGGCCGGTCGACCGGCCACGGGGCCCTGTTCCGTGTGTCACCCGTCTGCCCACCGCGCGGAACCGTTCCCGGAGAGCGGACCACCGGCAGGACGGTCAGTCGAGCACGCCGCTCACGTCACTGAAGGACAGGCCGTGGGCCGTGGCCACGGGCTCGTTGAACAACATCCCGTCGTGCGTGTTCAACCCCCGGGCGAGTGCCTCGTCCTCCCGGCACGCGGCGTGCCAGCCCCTGTCGGCGATCCGCAGCGCGTAGGGCATGGTCACGTTGGTCAACGCGTGGGTGGAGGTGTTCGGGACGGCACCCGGCATGTTGGCCACGCAGTAGAAGACCGAGTCGTGCACCCGGTAGGTCGGCTCGTCGTGGGTGGTGGGACGCGAGTCCGCGAAGCATCCTCCCTGGTCGATGGCGATGTCCACCAGCACGCTGCCCGGCTTCATGTGGGAGACCAGCTCGTTGGAGACGAGTTTGGGCGCCTTGGCACCCGGGATCAGCACGGCACCGATGACCAGGTCGGCGTTGCGCACCGCCTGCTCGACGCTGTAGCGGTTCGAGGTGACGGTGCGGATCCTGCCCTCGAACTCGCGGTCTATCTCCCGGAGCTTGTCCACGTTCGTGTCCAGCAGTTCGATGTCCGCGCCCATGCCGAGCGCCACGCGGGCCGCGTTGAGTCCGGCCACACCACCGCCGATGACCACCACACGCGCCGGGGGAACACCGGGCACCCCGCCGGGCAGCATTCCGCGCCCCCCGCTCGGCCGCATCAACGAGTACGCCCCCACCTGCGGGGCGAGTCTGCCCGCGACCTCGCTCATCGGGGCGAGCAGCGGCAGCTTCCCCTCGGAGTTCTGCACCGTCTCGTAGGCGATACCGGTCACCCCCGAGTCGAGCAGCGCGTTGGTGAGCTGGGCGGAGGCCGCCAGGTGCAGGTAGGTGAACAACACCTGGTCCCGCCGCAGGCGGGGGTACTCCTCGGCGATCGGTTCCTTGACCTTGAGTACCAGCTCCCCCTCGCCCCAGACGTCCTCGGCGGTGGGCAGCACCTTGGCTCCGGCCGCGAGGAACTCCTCGTCCGGGATGGAGGACCCCAGGCCCGCACCCGTCTCCACGAAAACCTCGTGGCCCCGGCTGACGAACTCGTGTACCCCGGCGGGGGTGAGTGCCACACGGTACTCGTTGTTCTTGATTTCGCGGGGTACGGCGATCTGCACGGTCTTTCCTTTCCTCGCACACCTGTCTCGAACCTGCTCGGGTGATCGCCGAACCGGCCGGACGTCGCCGGAAGGAGGTCGTCTCCCGGGCGGGGAACCGGCGGGTTGCGGAGTCGTCAGGCAGGAACGGAGTTCGTGCGCACTACGATGCGCCGTCAGCGGACGCGGCGCATCGTTCCCACGGAATGAGATTGCCCGGAAGGTGTTGTTGTGGCGGCACAAAGGGCCTTCCGGCGGAGTGCACGTCGCAGCCGCAAGCCCCCGGGGTTCAGGATCGGCCGTGCGGGTTCCACAGCTCGCTCAACAGCTGCACCAGCAGCGCCGCACGGACCTCGGGGTCGTCGAGATCGACCTCGACGAGCTCGTTCAACCGCTTCATCCGGTACCGGAAGGTGTTGGGATGCACCCGCAGCTCCCGACTGGCCGTTCTGGGATCCCCCGGGCGCCGCAGCCAGGAGTACAGCGTGTTCAGGTACTCGGTTCCGTGGTTGCGGTCGTGCTCGCGCAACACTCCCAACGGACCCAGCTCCCCGATCCCGGCGTCCGCGGAGGCGCCCGCCATCCTGGTGAGCACGAGCGGGTGCCAGAGGTCCTCGTACACCGCCACCTCCCGGTCGACCAGGCCCGCCCGCAACAGCCCGAGCACCTCGTCCGCTCCTCCGCGTGAGGTGGGGAGTTCGGCCACGGCCACCGCGGTTCCGGCCGCCACCAGCGGACGCGAGCTCTCCGGAACCAGTTCGTGTATGTGGGCCAGCAGCGCCTCGCGGAGGGCGGGCCAGCCACCCGGGCCGGTGCGGTCCGGCACCACCGCGTACAGCACCCCTCCCGACTCGGCGACCAGCGGACGGTGACCGACCCCCCGGGTGATCCACTCCCACACGGCGAGGCGGTGCCCCTCGTCCATGCCGTCCCCGGCCCGCACGTCGATCGCCACCACCCGGTGCGGTTCCGCCCGCACCCCCAGCTCGTTCGCCGCGGACCGCCAGCCCTCCGCCCCATCCAGCAGGAGCCGCACCAGCCGGGCGGAACGCCGGCGTTCGGAGTCGGTCAACATCCTGTGCCGCAGCAGCTGGAGGGCGACCAGCGCGGCGGTGTCGGCGAAGGCGGAGGCCCGCTGCTCGGAGACCTCCCCGGTGACCACGGCCCACATGGACCCGAGCAGTTCACCACCCATGCGGATGGGAACGACCAGGCGGGGCAGCGTCCCGTCGGGCTGTTCGGGGACGTAGATCGCCGAGCCGCCCTTGGTCAGCTGTCGGAACGTCCCCCTGGCCCGGAACTTCGCGAGCACGTCCTCCGGTTGGCCACGTCCCATGATCGTGGAGATCCGGGCGGGGTCGGCCAGATCCTGCCGGGCGGAGTAGGCCAGCACCCGGGAATGCGCGTCCTCGATGGTCACCGGAGCGTCGACCATCTCGGCCACCGCGTCGGCCAACCGGAACAGGTCGCCCGCCCCGGAGGATCCCAGCCGGGGTGGTTCTGAGGCGGAGTCCGGGACCTCGTTCCCGGCGAGGGCGGCACGCAGCAGCCAGACGAGCTGGGCCCAGGCCGTTCCGCCGCGCACCTCGACCAGGCCCACCCCGTGGTGTTCGGCCGCCCGACACACGGCATCCGCCGTGCACAGCGGAGGCTTGATCAGCACGGCCGCCGCCCCGTGCCCGCCACAGGCCTCCGTGAGTTCCACCGCCTGTCGTTCGGTGGTGATCCCCACGCCGAGCACCACGTCCCCGGTGGCAACCCCGCGAGGGTCGTCCGGTTCCGCGATGACCACGTCCGCCACGTCGCACCGGACCTGCGGCGACGTCACCGGGCGCAGCAGCGTGGGGCCCACCCGTTCCACCAGTGCCTGGACGTCGACCATCACCCGCTCCTCGCGTCTGAGCCACGACGGGTTTCCGCGGCCCCGGAACGCGCCGGGAGGCCGGCACCGGTGTCCGTGCTCACACTCTCGGTGGTGATCCGTCCCGCTGTGCGGGGTTGGGGTTGGACACCGTCATCCGCCGGGTTATCGTTGCCGAACACAGCGACAATCGCATATCGGCCGACGACATCGGGCGGGAGAGTCCCGGCGCACCGACGCGGTTTCCGCGGAGCGTGCCGACCGGGCGCCGAAGGAGCAAAACTCCCCGCAAACTCTCAGGCACCCGTACCGCCCGACCGAGGCAACTCTGGAAAGCGCACCCTTCGGGCGTGCGCACCCACGGTGCAAACCGCAACGGTGCGGTGAAGCTCTCAGGTTCCGCAACAGAGGGGGAGGCCGCCAAGTACGCGGATACGGTACTGCCGGACGCCCGTCGCGACGGGGGTCGGCGCGGTGTTGATCGCGTGACGGTGGCGACGTGCCATCGAGAACCGTGTCCAAACGACAGTGATGGAGCCTCCCCATGAGCCTGCCCACGGACCTCAAGTACACCGAGGAGCACGAGTGGCTCGCCGAACGCGGCGAGGTCGTGCGCGTCGGCGTCACGCCGTACGCGGCCAACGCGCTCGGTGACATCGTCTATGTGGACCTCCCCCAGGAGGGCCAGGAGATCACCGCCGGTGAGGCCTGTGGTGAGCTGGAGTCCACCAAGTCCGTCAGTGACCTGTACGCCCCGGCCAGCGGTGAGGTCACCGCGGTCAACCAGGCGGTGGTCGACGCGCCGGAGCAGATCAACGCGGACCCCTTCGGGGACGGGTGGCTGTTCGAGATGCGCGTCAGTGAGTACGGCTCGTTGCTCGATTCGGGGCAGTACGCCGAACTGACCGGTGAGTGACCGGGGCTGTTCGCCGGAACCTCTACGGGCGGGTGCGGAGCCGGACTCCGGCCCGGGGCCGCTCGTGGGGCCGGGAGTGAACACCTGACAGGGGCCTGCCGGTCCTGAAGGACATCCCGGCGGGGTGGTGAGCCGACGCGGTTCTCCGCCCCGCCGGAACCGAACTCGATACGCGAAGAAGAGACGATCAATGGCGATCAGTGTCTTCGATCTTTTCTCGGTGGGGATCGGCCCGTCCAGTTCACACACCGTGGGTCCGATGCGTGCCGCCGCGCGCTTCGTGGAGCGGCTGCGCGGACAGAACCTGTTGGGACGTGTCACGCGCGTGCGTGCCGAGCTGTTCGGTTCGCTCGGCGCCACCGGGCACGGTCACGGCAGCCCCAAGGCGGTGCTGCTGGGCCTGGAGGGGCACCGCCCGGAGACGGTCGATCCGATCGCGGTTTCCGGCAGGGTCGACGAGATCCGCGCCGAGGGACGACTGTCGTTGGACGGCACCCACGAGATCCGCTTCGACTCCGACGAGGACCTCGTGATGTACCGGCGGGAGACCCTGCCCGTCCATCCCAACGGTATGCGTTTCACCGCCTCCTCCGGGGACGGAACCTCGCTGTGCACGGCGGTGTACTACTCGGTCGGTGGGGGGTTCGTCGTCGATGAGGAGGCGACCGGCACCGATCGGATCAAGCAGGACGCCACCGAGCTGGCCCACCCGTTCCGCACCGGGGAGGAACTGCTGCGGCGCTGTGCCGAGTCGGGCAAGTCGGTCAGCGACCTGATGTGGGCCAACGAGCTCGCCTGGCGGGACGAGCAGCGGGTCGCCGACGAGCTGTTGGGGATCTGGCACGTCATGCGCGAGTGCGTGCACAACGGGTGCAACAGCACCGGTTCGCTGCCGGGCGGGCTGAACGTGCGGCGTCGTGCCTGCGAACTCCGGTCCAAGCTCGGCGACTTCGACGACCCCATGGAGTGGGTGACGGTGTACGCCCTCGCCGTGAACGAGGAGAACGCCGCCGGTGGTCGGGTCGTCACCGCTCCGACGAACGGGGCGGCGGGCATCGTTCCCGCCGTGCTGCACTACTACATGCGGTTCCTGCCGGGGGCCAGTGGCTCGGGGGTGGTGCGCTTCCTCCTCGCCGCCGGGGCGGTGGGGGTGTTGTTCAAGGAGAACGCCTCGATCTCCGGTGCGGAGGTGGGGTGCCAGGGTGAGGTCGGATCGGCCTGTTCCATGGCCGCCGCAGGTTTGGCCGAGGTGCTCGGGGGCACCCCGGAGCAGGTGGAGAACGCCGCGGAGATCGCCATGGAGCACAACCTGGGACTGACCTGCGACCCGATCGAGGGTTTGGTGCAGATCCCGTGCATCGAACGCAACGCCGTGGCCGCGGTGAAGGCGATCACCGCGGCGAGGATGGCCCTGCGGGGGGACGGCAGTCACTTCGTGTCGCTGGACAAGGTCATCGCGACCATGCGTGCCACCGGCGACGACATGAAGGACAAGTACAAGGAGACCGCGCGCGGCGGGTTGGCCGTCAACGTGATCGAGTGCTGAGCGGGGAACGAACCGTGGTCGGAACCTGCTCTCGGACCGCGCCCGTGGGAACTACGGCGCGGTCCGAGCATCCCCCGGAGGGTTCATCCCTCAGAAGGCGAAAACCTTCCCGGTGTAGGCGCGCATCTCGCAGGCGTTGGAGTACGTCTGGCTGTAGCGCACGGGACTGTTCTTCCAGGTGCCGGTGGCCGTGACGGTCACCGGGCGGTACACCAGCGGGCACATCGGTTTCGCCTTGCCCGCTCGCAGGGACTCGAACTCGCCGTGGACGGCGGCGAGTTGCTCACAGGCCACTGTGGCTCGCGGGTGCGTGCCACCGGCCGGGTCGCAGCGCAGTATCGCCGCTTTGGAGTCCTTCGTGCGGTCTCCCGGTGTCACCCGCAGGTCGAGCATGCTTATCTCGGGCCGGGTGGTCGCCGTGTCCTCCGGTGACTCCGGTGGAGTCGCCGCCGCCTGCGGGGCGAGCGGGACGAGCGCGGTGGCCAGCACGGCCGCCGCCGCGACTAAGGATCGGCTGACGATCCGAGAAACGCCCATGTCGGATTTCCCTCCGTACGATCGGGACTGACTCCAACATGGTTACCCGGCGGACGGGGGCGAACGCCGCAATCACGTCGCAAGATCACCGGATCGAGTTTCCCCCGTTCGAGGGGGTCGCCGGGCGCGCGGGACCGGTGCGGCCCGAAGGGCCGCCCGGACTCAGACGTGGTTGCGGATCACCTCGTTGACCGCCCGTTGGAAACCGTTGACCAGCACCTGGATCGTCAACGGGCGCAGCTGGTCGGCGGTGGCGCGGATCCGTTCCCGTTCCTCCTCCGGACGACCCCGTTCCATGTAGGGCCGCAGCACGTTCGCCGCGAAGAGCTCGCGCAGCTCCTCGGCCATTCTGGTGGTGTGCTGCTCCACGAGCTCCTTGGCCCGCAGCAGCATGTCCGGTGGCAGGTCGAGCTCGATGATGCGCAGGCCCACGCTCAACATGGAGGCGCTGGTCAGCCGGAACTCCTCCTGCCTCCCCGCTTCCTGCTGGGGCTCCTCCAGGATCCCCAGGGTGAACAGCTGTTCGATCTCGGTGTCCTCCAGTGTGCGCCCGGCGCGCCGGTCCAGTTCGTGCCGGTCGAGGTGTTCGGCCTGGTCGTCCGTCCAGGGGGCCAGCAGGGCGCGCTGGAGCGCGAGTTCCTCGGGGGCCGCGTCGGAGGGGAGACGTTCCAGGTGGCGTTCTATGGCGTTGAGGGTGAAACCGAGGTTCTGCAGCTCGCGGATGAGTTCCAGGCGGGCCAGATGGTCAGCTCCGTACAGCCCCACCCGGCCACGCAGTCGTGGCGGGGGGAGCAGACCGCGGGACGCGTAGAAGCGCACCGTTCGCACGGTGACTCCCGATCTGGAGGCCAGCTCGTCGATCGTGAGTTCTTCGTCTGCTGTTCGGAGCATGTCCCGCAGGATACTACTTGACCAATGTGACACCAGGAGTGTAACACTAACCGCGTCGAAATAAGGGTGTCCGAGGTCACGCACGCGTGAAGGAAGGTGTCGAGGTGGCGAGTTCGGCGGATGGATCCACCGCGGAGTCGACGGGGCGAACGGGGGGCTCCGGGCCGCTGGCGGGAGTGCGGGTGGTCGAACTGGCCGGGCTGGGCCCCGCTCCGTTCTGCGCCATGCTGTTGGCCGACCTGGGGGCCGAGGTCGTCCGGGTGGAACGCCCCACCGAGCCGGCGGGGCGCCAGGACCTGCTCAACCGGGGGAAACGCTCGATGCTGGTCGACCTCAAGCACGAACACGGCCCGTCGGCCCTGCTGGCCCTCGTCGAACGAGCCGACGTGCTGCTGGAGGGATTCCGGCCCGGGGTGGCCGAACGCCTGGGGTTCGGCCCGACGGAGTGCTTCGCGCGCAACCCCGCCCTGGTCTACGGGCGGATGACCGGCTGGGGCCAGGACGGGCCGTTGGCGGGGACCGCGGGCCACGACATCGACTACATCGCCCTCAGCGGCGCGCTCCACGCCAGCGGGAGGGCGGGGGGACCCCCGACTTTCCCGGCGAACCTGCTGGGGGACTTCGGTGGCGGAGCGATGTACCTCGCCGTGGGCGTGCTGGCCGCCCTGCTGCGCGCCCGTTCGGGAGAGGGCGGCCAGGTGGTGGACGCGTCCATCGTGGACGGAACGGCCCACCTGGCCACCATGCTCTACGGCATGGTGGCCACGGGGGGCTGGACCACCGAGCGCGGGACCAACCTGCTCGACGGCGGCGCCCCCTTCTACGACGTGTACCCCACCTCGGACGGCGAGTACGTGGCCGTGGGGGCGCTGGAACCCGGGTTCTACGCGGAACTGGTGGACAGGCTCGGACTCGCGGACCGGCTGCCGGACCGGGACGACCCGGCGAACTGGCCCGAGATCCGCGCGAGGCTGGCCGAGACCTTCGCGGGCGGGACACGGGAGTACTGGACCGAGGTGTTCGACGGCACGGACGCCTGCGTCAGCCCGGTGCTGTCCATGACCGAGGCGGCCGAACATCCGCACGTGCGTGCCAGAGGCACGCTCGTGCGCACCGAGGACGTGGTGCAGCCCGCCGCCGCGCCGCGTTTCTCCGCGACACCCAACCCGCGTCCCGGAGCCGTGCCGGAGGCGGGGGCGGACACCGCCGGGGTGTTGCACGCATGGGGCGTGGCCGGCAGGGAGGAACTGCTGCGGTCCGGCGCCCTGCACGGCGACCTCGACAGTCGACGGGAGATGTGAGACGGATGCGCAGGGAAATATTCAACGAGGACCACGAGGCGTTCCGCGAGACCTGCCGTACCTTCATCGCCAGGGAGCTGGTGCCCCACCAGCAGGAGTGGGAGGAAGCGGGGATCGTCAGCCGGCAGGCCTGGCGCAGGGCCGGGGAGCAGGGACTGCTCGGCATCGCCGTCGAGGAGCGCTTCGGCGGTGGGGGCGTCGACGACTTCCGGTTCAACGCCGTGCTGGACGAGGAACTGGTCGCCGCCGGGGTGACCGGCTTCGGGGCGCCGGTGCACAACGACATCAACGTGCCCTACCTGACCAAGCTGGCCACCGAGGAGCAGAAGCAGCGCTGGCTGCCGGGTTTCTGCACCGGGGAGACCATCACGGCCATCGCGATGACCGAGCCGGGAGCCGGCAGCGACCTGCAGGGAATCCGGACCACCGCCGTACGCGACGGTGACGAGTACGTGCTGAACGGGCAGAAGACGTTCATCAGCAACGGCATCAACGCCGACCTGGTCATCGTGGTCGCCCGGACGAACCCCGACCCGGAGGTGGGCCACGAGGGCATCAGCCTGCTGGTCGTCGACAGCGACAGCCCGGGTTTCGAACGGGGCCGCAACCTGGAGAAGATCGGGCAGAAGTCCCAGGACACCGCGGAGCTGTTCTTCAACGACGTCCGCGTTCCCGCCGCCAATCTGCTCGGGGAGGAGGGGCAGGGGTTCATCTACCTGATGCAGAACCTGCCGCAGGAACGGCTGTCCATCGCGGTCGCCTCGGCCGCCGGGGCCGCCAAGGCCCTGGAGATGACCAAGGAGTACTGCGCGGAGCGCACGGCCTTCGGCAGGCCGATCGGCAAGTTCCAGAACACGCGGTTCGAACTCGCCGAGATCGCCACCGAGGTGGAGATCGGCCGGGTCTTCGTCGACCGTTGCATCAGTGAGCACGTTCACGGTGAACTGAGTATCGAGCACGCCGCCATGGCCAAGTGGTGGGTGACCGAGATGAACAAGCGCGTGGTGGACAGGTGCCTGCAGCTGCACGGAGGGTACGGTTACATGCTCGAGTACCCGATAGCGAAGGCCTTCCTGGACACGAGGGTCCAGACTATCTACGGGGGCACGACGGAGATCATGAAGGAGATCGTGGGCAGGCAGCTGGGCTTCTAGCGGGCGGTGAGCCCGGTCGTGCGCGGTGCGCTGACGTGACCGCTCGTGCCATCCCGGAGGGAGCCCCCGGAGGCGGGAACACCCCGAGGGACGTGTTTCCGTGCTGCCGGAAGTCCCGTCGCGGAAGCCGGAAGGTTGACAGGATGGACTGGATCGTCGCCCCGGGCGATGCCGAGTGGCGGTTGGCCGAGGTGCTTCCCTCGGCGCTGGGGGCCATGGGGGTCTCCGGATTCACCGACACCATCGGACTCCCCTCCTGCGGCAGTGCCGCCGTGTTGCTGGTGGACGGTCTGGGGTGGCGGTTGCTGCGGGAGCACGCCACGGACGCGCCGCTGCTCGCCTCCCTGGACACCGGTACTCCCGGCGCCGCGGGTTTCCCGACGACCACGGCCACGAGCATCACCTCGCTGGGTACGGGGTGTCCCTCCGGCAGCCACGGGATCGTCGGCTATTCCTTCGCCGAGCCGGGGGGAGGGCTGTTGCGTCCGCTCTCCTGGACGGGCAAGGACGGTTCCGGGGCGGGCGGGAGCCTGCTGGAGCGCTGGCCGCCGGAGGAGGTCCAGCCGAACGATCCGGTGCCCGAACGCGCGCGTGCCCACGGGGTGGACACCAGGATCGTCGTCCCGGCCGAGTTCGGAGGGACCGGGCTCACCCGGGCAGCCCTGCGTGGTGGGACGTTCCGGGGAATCCGTGCGCTGGGTGATCTCGCCGCCGAGATGTCGGCGGCGCTCACCGCCCCCTCACCCGTGCTGTGCTACGGCTACCACGGACAACTGGACATGCTGGGCCACGTGCACGGGCCGGGTTCGCTGCCCTGGCGGATGCAACTGCGTCAGGTGGACACCCTGGTGCGCTCGCTCGTCGAGCGTCTGCCGCGCGGGGCCGTCCTGCTCGTGGTGGCCGACCACGGCATGGTTGACGTGGTTCCGGAGCTGTCCCTGGACATCGACGCGGAGCCCGAGCTGCTCTCCGGGGTGCGGCTGGTGGGCGGGGAGGCGCGGGTCCGGCATGTCTACACCGAACCGGGTGCCACCGAGCGGGTGCGCGCCACGTGGGCCGAGCGGCTGGGAACGGACGGTCTCGTGGTCACCGCCGAGGAGGCCGTCGCCGCCGGTTGGTTCGGTGCGCGGCCCACCGACGAGGTGCGAGCCCGGGTGGGTGACGTGATCGCACTGGCACGTCACAATGGAATGGTCCGTTCACGCTCCGAGCCGAACGAGGCGGCTCTTCTCGGTCAGCACGGTTCGTTGACGGCCGAGGAACAGTACGTTCCCATGCTGCTCGCACAGGGGTGAGAGGTTGTGTCCGAGGCCGAGGTCAGACAGCCGTGGTTCGACCCGTTGGGCAAGTTCGCCCGGCTGCGGCTGATCCGCGACCTGGATCCGGAGCGGGACCACACCCTGATATACCGCATATCGGCCGGTCTGGAGTTTCCCTGGGACTACCGGAGGGCGTTGGAGCTGGCGCTGTTCCGCACGTTCTGCGTGCCGAGCATTTCGGGGCTGTTGCAGCGTACCGGTGAGTTCGCCTGCAGGACCCAGAAACGCTACGACGACACCTCCATCCTCATGGAGGAACTGGGACGGCACGGCTACGACTCGCGGCAGGGCAAGCGGTCGCTGCGGATGATCAACCGGATGCACGGGCGCTACGACATCAGCAACGACGACATGCTCTACGTGCTGTCCACCTTCGTCTACGATCCGATCCGGTGGATCGACGCCTACGGGTGGCGTTCGTTGAGTGAGCACGAACGGCTGGCCGCCTACCACTACTACCGGCAGGTGGGACGGCGTATGGGGATCCGCTCCATTCCGGACTACGCGGAGTTCGAGCGGTTCAACCGGGAGTACGAGGCGGAGCACTTCGTGTTCGCCGAGAGCAACCGGGCCGTGGGGCTGGACAGTCTGGCGATGGTGTGCGCGTGGTTCCCCCGCCCGATGCGGTGGCTGGTCGCCCGCGGTTTCGTCGCCGGGCTGGAACCGGCCATGCGCACGGCCTTCGGGTTCCCCGAACCGAGGGAGTGGGAGGAGCGTGCGGTGGCCGGGGCCCTCCGCTGGCACGGCCGGATCGAACGGCTGCTTCCCTCCCGCCGGGTGAGCAGGCTCGGCCGGGGCAGGAAACTCAGCTATCCCGGCTACCCGCACGGTTACGACCTCGACGACCTCGGAGCGCTGGACCGCTGTCCGGTGGAGGCGAGCGGGTGACCCGCGCTCGGGGAGGCGGGGAGGGCCCACCGCCTGGCTTCGTGGGTGCGCCCACCGGCATCCTCGGAGGATGTCCCTTCCTTCGATCAACGGCCTGAGGTCGCTGCCCGCCACCGAGCACCCGGAACTGCTGGCCCCGCCCGTCGCCGAGGCGCTGTCCGAGTGGCCACACGCCTCCGCCGTCGCCGTCGCCGAGATCGAACCGTCGGTCGCGGACACGGCGGCGCTGATGTCCGCACTGGAGGCTCCCCTCTCGGTCGCGGCCAACTGTGTGGTCGTGGCCGGACGACGTCGGGGCGAGGAGCGGATCGCCGCCTGCGTGGTGCGGGCGGATCGGCAGGTCGACGTCAACGACACGGTCAAACGCACCCTCGACGTGCGCAAGTCCTCGTTCCTGGACCTCGACAGGGCGGTCGAGGAGACGGGAATGGAGTACGGGGGGATCACCCCGCTGGGGCTGCCCGACTCGTGGCGGGTGCTCGTGGACGGCGCGGTACGCGACGTCGAGGTGGCGATCATCGGCTCGGGCACGCGCCGGTCCAAGCTGCTGCTGTCCGGGAAGTCGTTGACCGAGCTGCCCCGGGCCGAGGTGCTCGACGACCTGGCACGCGGGGCCACGTGAGGGGCCACGCGGGGCGGTCGGCCGTCCGTTTCCCGGGGGTTCCGGGTTCCCTCCTCAGGGGTGCTGTCGGACTCCCGGGGACTGCTCGCTGATCGCCGCCCGGGGCGCTCCGTTGTGGGTGAGCCGTGATCTCTTGTATCCAAGTCGTATTCAACCTATGATCCACATGACATCGCCGAACCCGTTCGACGACGGCGAGACGAGGAGGCGGGCCATGGAGTCCGGTGCCCTGACACCTCCAGCCCGGCAGGAGCCCCGTGGGGACCTCGACGGGTGCACGGCGCGGCTGAGAGAGCTGCTCGGTCGGGAGGCGGTGATCACCGACAGACAGCGGGTCCGCACCTACGAGTGCGACGGCCTGGCCAGTCACCGCAGCGTCCCCGCCGTGGTGGTGCTGCCCGAGAACGCCGAACAGGTCCGCGCCGTGGTCGCGACCTGCTCGGCGCACGGGGTTCCCTTCGTCGCACGCGGATCCGGCACGGGTCTGTCCGCCGGGGCCCTGCCCCGTTCCGACGGGGTGCTCGTGGTGACCTCCAGAATGCGCCGCATCCTGGAGCTGGACGTCGCCAACGAACGCGCCGTGGTCGAACCCGGCGTCGTCAATCTCGACGTCACCAGGGCGGCCCAGCCGTACGGCTACTACTTCGCCCCCGACCCCTCCAGCCAACAGGTCTGTTCCGTGGGCGGCAACGTCGCGGAGAACTCCGGCGGGGCGCACTGCCTGAAGCACGGGTTCACCGTCAACCATGTGCTGGCCGCGTCCGTGGTCACTCCGGACGGGGAAGAGGTCGAGCTGGGCGGACCCGCCCGGGAGGCACCGGGCTACGACCTGCTCGGCGCGTTCGTCGGCAGCGAGGGAACGCTCGGAGTGGTCACCTCGATCACCGTGCGGCTGCTGCGCGCCCCGGAGAGCGTGCGGACGCTGCTGGCCGGTTTCCCCACCACCGACGACGCCGGTGCGGCCGTCTCCGCGATCATCGCCGCCGGGATCACCCCCGCAGCCGTGGAGATGATGGACGCCCTCTCCATCAGCGCGGCCGAGCAGGCGGTGCGGTGCGACTATCCCGAAGGGGCGGGGGCGGTGCTCATCGTCGAGCTGGACGGTCCGCACGCCGAGGTCGAACACACCTTCACGGAGGTCTCCGAGCACTGCACCGCACACGGGGCCTTCGAGATCCGCACCGCCGCCGACGAGCGGGAACGCGCCCTGATCTGGAAGGGGCGCAAGTCGGCCTTCGCCGCCGTCGGGAGGATCAGCCGCGACTACATCGTGCAGGACGGGGTGATACCGCGTACCGCCCTGCCGGACGTGCTGCGCCGCATCGCCGAATTGTCCGCCTCCTCCGGGGTGCGGGTGGCCAACGTCTTCCACGCCGGGGACGGGAACCTGCATCCCCTGGTGCTGTTCGACGGTTCCGACCCCGGCGAGACCGAACGGGCCGAGGAGGTCTCCGGGGCGATCCTCGACCTGTGCGTGGAACACGGCGGTTCGATCACGGGGGAGCACGGCGTCGGAGCCGACAAGGTGCGCTACATGGGACGCATGTTCACACCCGAGGACCTGGACACCATGCAGTCCCTGCGCTGCGCTTTCGACCCCGAGGGGCTGTGCAATCCGGGTAAGGTGTTCCCCACGCCGAGGTTGTGCGGGGAAACCCCGGGCAGGCGGCGTGGCGTGCACCCACTGACCGAAGCGGGATTGGCCGAGCAGTTCTGATGGGTACCCCGGCGAAGGAAACCGTCCCGGAGGCACTCCGCAGGGCGGTCGGAGAGGAACGGGTCGGGCGGCCCTCCGCGTCCGACGTGGTCGACGGGGGCGCTCCCCGTTGGGTCGCCCGTGCGGACGGCACCGACAGCGCCGCCGCGATCCTGCGGGTGGCTGCCGAGCACGGGATGACCGTGGTGCCACGCGGCAGCGGCAGCAAGCTCGACACGGGTGGGCCCGCCGAGGAGGTGGACCTGTTGCTCGACCTGTCCGCTGCCGACGAGGTGCTCGAACACGCTGCCAGCGACCTCGTGGTGCGCGCCCAAGCCGGTGCGCGGTTGCGGGACGTGCAGGACGTGGTGGCCCGTGCCGGGCAGCAGCTGTCCGTGTCCGACCCGCGCCCCACGGCCACCCTGGGTGGGGTGATAGCCACCGGGACCTCGGGGCCGTGCCGCCAGCTGTACGGGGGAGTGCGGGACCTGCTGCTCGGTCTGACCGTGGTCCGCGCCGACGGCACCGTGGCACGGTCCGGGGGAAAAGTCGTCAAGAACGTGGCCGGATACGACCTGGGCAAGCTCTTCACCGGTTCGTACGGAACGCTCGGTGTCGTGACCGAGGCGATCTTCCGGCTGCACCCGCTGGCGGCGGAGCGCCGGTGGGTCGCGGTGCGGGTTCCCGGTTCGGAGAGCGCCGCGGAGGCCGCCCGGTTGTTCCGGGTCTGCCAGGCCGCACCGACCGGCGTCGAACTGGACCGTCCCGCCGGTGGGGAGTGGATCACCGTCTGCGCCGAGCTGGAAGGGCGTGTCGGGGCCACCGCACAGCGGGCCGAGGAACTCGCCCGTTCGTTCGAGCGGACCTTGGGAACCGCCGGTGAGGTCCTCGCCCGGGCCCCGGAGTGGTGGGACGAGCTGCCCCACGAGCCGGGGGGAACGCTGCTGCGGCTGGCGAGCGCTCCCGCCGACCTCGGCGAGCTGGTCGAACGGGTCGGCCGAGTCGAGCGGGAGCACGGGGTGTCGTTGGCGCTGCGCGGGGCGGCCGGACTCGGGGTGCTGCACGGCGCCGTTCCCGCCGGGGTCACCCCGGAGACGGTGGCCCGGCTGGTCGAGGGGGTGCGGGTGGAGACCGGAAGGCTCGCCGGCTACACCACGGTGGTGCACACCCCGCGACGGGTGAAGGAACTCGTCGACGTGTGGGGGCCGGTGGCCCCCGGTGTCGGGGAACTGATGCGGCGCACCAAGGAGCGGTTCGATCCCGAACACCGGCTGGCGCCGGGACGTTTCGTCGGAGGGCTGTGATGAGCGAGCGGACTCCCGAGCAGGAACCGGGCCCGTGGAAGGAGGACCGAGCGGAGCCGTCCACCCCGGTCTCCTCCGGTGTCGGAGGGGCGTTCGACGCGTTCCACCCTCCGCAGCGGGAGCTGATCGACGACTGCGTGCACTGTGGCTTCTGTCTGCCCTCGTGTCCCACCTACGAGCTGTGGGGCGAGGAGATGGACTCCCCCCGGGGGAGGATCCACCTGATGGAGACCGGTCTGGACGGGGAACCGCTCTCCGAGAGCATGGTCGAGCACTTCGACAACTGCCTCGGCTGCATGGCGTGTGTGACGGCCTGCCCCTCGGGAGTGCAGTACGGTCCCCTGATCAACAGGACCCGGGCCCAGGTCGAACGCAACCACCGTCGCGAACTCGGGCAGCGCCTGCTGCGTCGGCTGATCTTCGGGCTGTTCCCCCACCCGCGACGGTTGCGCGCCTTGCGCGGTCCGCTCGCGCTGTACCAGCGTTCGGGACTGTCCGAACTGCTGCGCCGCACCGGGCTGACGGACGGGTTGCCCGCCTCGCTGCGGACGATGGAGGAGTTGGCCCCTCCGGTCCGGAGCACGCCCCGGATTCCGGAACGCGTTCCGGCGCGGGGGAGGCGTCGGGCGGTGGTGGGGATGCTCACCGGCTGTGTGCAGCACGCCTTCTTCCCCGAGGTCAACACCGCCACCGCACGGGTACTGGCTTCCGAGGGGTGCGAGGTGCTCGTCCCGCGGGGGCAGGGGTGCTGTGGCGCGCTCAGCGAGCACACCGGCCGGGAACGGGAGGCCGTGGCGTTCGCCAAGCGCGTCGTGGACACCTTCACCACGGCGGAGGTGGACTACGTGGTCGTCAACTCGGCCGGATGTGGTTCCACGCTCAAGGAGTACGCCCGCCTGTTGGCCGACGAGGGGGAGTACGCCGCGGCGGCCGCGTCGCTGGCCGAGCGGGTGCGCGACGTGGCGGAGCTGGTGGCCGAGCTGGGTCCGGTGGCCGAACGGCACCGGCTGGAGCTGACCGTGGCCTACCACGACGCCTGCCACCTCAGCCACGGACAGGGGATACGGAGCCAACCGCGTGAGCTGCTGCGTTCCGTTCCCGGGCTGGAGGTGCGGGAGATCGAGCGCGGGGAGATCTGCTGTGGTTCGGCCGGGGTGTACAACCTGTTGCGTCCGGAACCGGCGGCGGAGCTGGGTGAGCTCAAGGCGGGCAACGTCCGTGCCACGGGGGCGGAACTGCTGGTGACGGCCAATCCCGGGTGTGCGATGCAGATCGCCGCCGCCCTGCGTCGTCGTGGTGAGCGGATGCCGGTGGCCCACACCGTCCAGGTGTTGGACGCGGCCGTGCGGGGGCTTCCGGCGGAGACGTTGTTGGGCCACCGGGCACCGGCGGGGAGCTGACCCCGACGACACGGGTCTCCCGCTCCCCGCCGTGGTGTCGTCCGTGGTGAGGACCGTCCCCGTCCTCCCGAGTGTTTCCCATTGACTGTGACAGTGTTGGTGTCACACTCTTCATGGAGGAAAGTCACAACGAGGAGGCCCCCCACACATGTCCGAGGCGTTTGTCTACGACGCGATCCGCACTCCGCGCGGTCGCGGCAAGAAATCCGGTGCGTTGTACGGGACCAAACCCATCAGTCTCGTGGTCGGACTGGTGGAGGAACTGCGTCGCCGTCACCCGAACGTGGATCCGGAGGTACTGGACGACCTGGTGCTCGGTGTGGTCACTCCGATAGGAGACCAGGGCGGGGACATCGCCAAGTCGGCCGCGCTCGCCGCCGGACTGCCCGAGACCGTCAGCGGTGTCCAGCTCAACCGCTTCTGCGCCTCCGGCCTGGAGGCGGTCAACACCGCCGCGCAGAAGGTGCGCTCCGGCTGGGAGGACGCCGTGCTGGCCGGAGGGGTCGAGTCCATGTCCCGGACCCCCATGGGCACGGACGGAGGTGCCTGGGCGATGGATCCCGAGACCAATCTGGAGACCTCCTTCGTCCCCCAGGGCATCGGAGCCGACCTGATCGCCACCCTCGAGGGCTTCGACCGGGAGACCGTGGACGCCTTCGCCGCGGAGTCGCAGACCCGTGCGGCCAAGGCCTGGGCGGACGGCCGCTTCTCCCGCTCGGTGGTGCCGGTGACCGACCGCAACGGCAGGACGGTGCTCGACCGTGACGAACACGTGCGTCCGAGCACCACGGTGGAGGCTCTGGGGGAGCTGGAACCCTCCTTCGCGGGTATCGGGGACATGGGCGGTTTCGACGCGGTCGCCCTGCAGAAGTACCACTGGGTCGAGCGGATCAACCACGTGCACACTCCCGGCAACTCCTCCGGGATCGTCGACGGGGCCGCGCTCACCCTGGTCGGCAGTGCGGACTTCGGCGAGCGGTCCGGAATGCGACCGCGAGCCCGGGTCGTCTCCGCGGCGCTCAGCGGGGCGGACCCGACCATCATGCTCACCGGCCCCGGACCCGCGGTGCGCAAGGCACTGGACAAGGCGGAACTGGGGATCGACGACATCGACCTGGTCGAGATCAACGAGGCCTTCGCCGCCGTGCCGCTGAAGTTCATGCGGGACTTCGGGGTCCCGCACGAGAAGGTCAACGTCAACGGCGGAGCCATCGCCATGGGGCACCCGCTCGGGGCCACCGGCGCGATGATCCTCGGCACCCTGATCGACGAACTCGAACGCCGTGGCCTGCGCTACGGGCTGGCGACGCTGTGCATCGGGGGAGGCATGGGCATCGCCACCGTCGTCGAACGCGTCAGCGAGTGACCGGCACCCCTCACTCCCGCCGGGCAGCGGCGGAGCTTTCCGCCACGACGGTCCCCGTCGGACACCCCGGTCGCCCGCAGGCGGTGTGCCCCCGCCCGGCCCGGCGCGAACCCGCCCATCCCGCAGTCTGTGAAGGACGAACCACATGAGCGAACAGAGCACCATCCGCTGGGACGAGCCCGACGCCGACGGTGTCGTGGTACTCACCCTCGACGACCCCGAGCAGCAGGCCAACACCATGAACGAGCGCTACCTGCGCTCCATGGAGGAGACGGTACGACGCCTGGAGGACGAGCGGGACCGCCTCTCCGGCGTGGTGGTCACCTCGGCCAAGAGCACCTTCTTCGCCGGGGGTGACCTGCACGAGCTGATCAGGGCGCGTCCGGAGAACGCCGAACGGGCGGCCGAGACGAGCACCCGGGCCAAACAGCAGCTGCGCAGGCTGGAAACCCTCGGTGTTCCGGTGGTGGCCGCGCTGAACGGAACGGCCCTCGGCGGTGGACTGGAGATCGCGCTCGGCTGCCACCACCGGGTGGCGTTGAACGACCCGAAGGCGCGTTTCGGCTTTCCCGAGGTCAGTCTGGGACTGCTGCCCGGGGCCGGTGGTGTGGTGCGCACCGTGCGGATGCTCGGGATCGCCGACGCGCTGCTCGGAGTGCTCACCCAGGGGCAGCGGATGCGGCCGGGCAAGGCCCACGAGGTCGGGCTGATCGACGAGCTCGTCGAGGACACCGACTCCCTGATGCGGCGGGCCAAGGAGTGGATCCGGGAGAACCCCCAGGCCTCGCAGCCCTGGGACAGGAAGGGATTCCGGATCCCCGGCGGCACTCCCTCCGACCCCAAGTTCGCCGCGAACCTGCCCGCCTTCCCCGCCAACCTGCGCAAGCAACTCAAGGGAGCCGATCTCCCCGCGCCGAAGAACATCCTCTGCGCGGCCGTGGAAGGCGCCCAGGTCGATGTGGACACCGCCCTCGAGATCGAGGGACGCTACTTCGTGGAGCTGGTCTGCGGGCAGACCTCCAAGAACATGAGCAAGGCCTTCTTCTTCGACCTCGAACACGTCAACTCCGGTGGCAGCAGGCCGGACGGCCAGCCGCAGTGGTCGGCGAGCAGGGTCGCCGTGCTCGGCGGGGGGATGATGGGCGCGGGCATCGCCTACGTCTGCGCCCGGTCCGGCATGGAGGTGGTGCTCAAGGACGTCTCCCGCTCCGCCGCGGAGAAGGGCAGGGAGTACTCGGCCCGAGTGCTGGAGAAGGACCTCGGCAAGGGGCGGATCACCGAGGCCAAACGGGACGAGGTGCTGGCCCGGATCACCCCGACCGACCGCGGTGAGGACCTGGCCGGCTGCGATCTCGTGATCGAGGCCGTCTTCGAGGACCCCGAGGTCAAGCACCGGGTGTACGCCGAGGCCGAGGAGTGGATCGAGGCCGACGCCCTGATCGCCTCCAACACCTCCACGCTGCCCATCACCGAACTCGCGGAAGGAGTGCGGCGGCGGGAGGACTTCATCGGGCTGCACTTCTTCTCGCCGGTGGACAAGATGCCGCTGGTCGAGATCATTCGTGGTGAGCACACCAGCGATCACGCACTGGCCAGGGCGTTCGACGTGGTGCGGCAGATCAACAAGACCCCGATCGTGGTGCAGGACAGCAGGGGTTTCTTCACCAGCAGGGTCATCGGAACCTTCCTGAACGAGGGGGTCGCGATGCTGGGTGAGGGAGTGCCCGCCGCCTCGATCGAACAGGCCTCCGCCCAGGCCGGTTTCCCCGCGCCGGTGCTGCAACTGTTCGACGAGCTCACCCTGACCCTGCCGCGCAAGATCCGGGAGGAGACCAGGAAGGCCGTCGAGGCGGCCGGGGGAACCTGGCGGGACCACCCCGCCGACCCGGTGCTCGACCGGATGGTCGAGGAGTTCGGACGCAAGGGCCGCTCCTCGGGGGCGGGTTTCTACGAGTACGACGAGGACGGACAACGGCTGGGGCTGTGGAGCGGACTCGGCTCGCACTTCGGAGCGGGCAGCCTCCCCCCGGAGGAGATCCCGTTCACCGACCTCAAGGAACGCCTGCTGTTCGTGCAGGCCCTGGAGACCGTGCGGTGTCTGGACGAGGGGGTGCTCACCTCGGTGCCGGACGCCAACATCGGATCGGTGTTCGGGATCGGATTCCCTCCGGCCACCGGCGGGGTGGTGCAGTACATGAACGGTTACCCGGGAGGACTGCGCGGCTTCGTCGAACGGGCCAGGCAGTTGGCGACCCGCTACGGTGACCGGTTCGAGCCACCGGCCTCGCTGGTGTCCAGGGCCGAGTCCGGTGAGGTCTTCGACGTCGGTGAGCCGGATCCCGAGGTGGTCACGGCCGTGGCGGCGTGAGTCCCGCCGCGGACGGATCCGGGCGCGGAGCCGGACTCCGCGCCCGGGGTTCGTTCAGCCCGCCTGTCGGGGAGCGCGGAGCACGTCACCGACCGGAAGGGTCCGGGCGAGGCTGGTGCCCTGTCCCACGGACAGGGTCTTCGAGGGGTTCTCCACCACGCCGGTGATGGCGTCGCGGACGGCCTCGGAGGGGTTGTCGTCCAGCCTGCGCACGGTCGGCACCTGCTTCGTGGCGGGAACCACGTGCTCCACCTCGGGGAGTTCGACCGGGTTGTCCGAGGCGTTCAGCGGTGACTCGGTGAGGGCCTTGGCCAGTGCGCCCACCGGGTTGGTCAGCGGTTTGGCCTGGTAGCCCTCGGCCACGGTGGCGTCCACAGCCGTGTCCAGCGTGGACATGCCCTCGTGGGTCTCCCCGCGCGGGCCCACCTTCGCGTCCAGCAGTTCGGCCCGGCCGTTTCCGTCGTCCACGACGCCGGTGTAGCCGGGTTCGACGTTGACTCCCACCTCGGGGCGGGTCTTGGTCATCTGCTGGAGCCGGCTCGTGGTTCCGCCGACCTGGCCGATCAGCCTGGTGGCCTCACCGGACTCCAGGACGGGCTCCTCGTCGCGCACCTCGTTGGCCAGGCCGTGGGAGGTCCTGGTGATCTCCTTGCCGACCTCCTTGAAGAGGTTCGGGGTCTTCACGCTCACCGTGGTGTCCGCGCAGGGCATCTTCTCCCGACCGGGAACGCCGGGGTCACGGCAGGCATCCACCGGAGCGGTGAAGGAGATCTCGTCGGGGACCTGGGACAGGTCCGGCTTGGCGAGGTCCGACGTCGTGGGGTCGGAGGAATCGGCCGCGGCCGTTCCCGCCCCGACTGCGGCGAACCCCGCGGCCACAACAACAGCGTTCAACGTGCGCGTGGTCCAGGGGCGCAAGATCAGTACTCCTTGAATCCGAGTTCACGGGCTCGGTCGTTGACACGCCGGCAGCGTCTCGGCAGGTACCGGGGATCCGTGCGTGACAATCGACCTACGCGACCGCATCGGAAACACCGAGATTGATCTTGAGTCGACCTTCGCCTCTTACCCCTGATCGTGTGAGGTGGTGTGCACGCGCTCCGCGGCGGCCACCTCCGCGGACAGGCTCGGCCAGATCAGGGCCATCAGGTGCTCGGTCACCCTCTCCGGGGTGATCTCGGGACGGTTCTCCCGCCACAGCGCCATCCGCTCGCAGGCTCCTATGATCGCCTCCGCGAAGGCCTCCAGCCGGGCCGGGTCGGTGTTCGGCAGTGTGACGCGCAGCATCTGCTCGGTGAACTCGGCCTGCTGGGTGCGGAACCCCTCCAGCTCGGTGTCCAGTCCCGCCCTGACCACCGCCGACTCGGTGCGCAGCAGTGCCCAGGACTGCTTGTGCTCCTCGCCGAAGCGGAAGAAGGCGAGCAGACCGTCGTGGAGCTGTTGTTCGGGGCCGACGGCGTTTGCCGCCGCGGCGGAGGTGCACTCCAGCAGCTCCCGCCTGACCCGCTCCAGACAGGCCAGCAGCAGTCCCTCCTTGGAGCCGAAGTACTCGTAGAGCATCGGTTTGGACAGGCCGACCCGCCGGGCGATGTCGTCCATGGAGGTGGCCTGGTACCCCCGGGCGGCGAAGACCTCCTCGGCGACGCCGAGGATCTGCTGCTCCCGCTCGGCCCGGGACATTCGTTTGCGACCGGAGGTGGCCCGCTGCGCAATCTTCACGAAATTCACCCTACCGTAAGTAACCCTACTAGTAGTAGCCTACTGGTTAGTAAGATCACTCCGCTCGATTAGGGAGGCACCGGGGGATGGTCAAGCGACAGCGGGAACAGCGTGGGCACAGCACCTCCGTCGTCATCGTCGGGAGTGGTTTCTCCGGTCTCGGCACCGCCATCCGGCTGAAGAAGGAGGGGATCTCCGACTTCGTACTGTTGGAGAAGTCGTGGGATCTCGGCGGGACGTGGCGGGACAACACCTATCCCGGCTGCGCCTGTGACGTCCCCTCGCTGATGTACTCCTTCTCCTTCGAACAGAACCCCGACTGGTCGAGGATGTTCGCCGAGCAGGGCGAGATCGAGGACTATCTGCGCCACTGCGCCGAGAAGTACGGGGTGGAGGAGCACATCCACTACGGCGTCGAGTTCACCGGCGCCGAGTGGGACGAGGACAACCACGCCTGGCACGTGTTCACCGCCGATGGTGACGAGTACGTGGCCAGGGCCCTGGTGTCGGGGGTGGGCGCCCTGCACCTGCCGAACTACCCCGACCTGCCGGGGATGGAGAGGTTCCGGGGAGAGGCCTTCCACTCCGCCGAGTGGAACCACGACTACGACCTGACGGGCAAACGCGTCGCCGTGGTCGGCACCGGCGCCAGCGCCATCCAGTTCGTCCCCAGGGTGGCCCAGCAGGCGGCGAAGCTGAACCTGTTCCAGCGCACCCCGCCGTGGATCCAGCCCAAGCCGGACCGCCCCCTGCCGGAACGGCTGCGGAAGGCCTTCCGGCGGGTGCCCCTGTTGCAGCGCGCGGTGCGTTTCGCCATCTACATGACCCTCGAAGTGCGTTCGGTGGCGGTGTTGCGCGAACCGCGCCTGCAACGCGTCTCGCAGTGGCTGGCCAAACGCTTCATCCGCAAGCAGGTCAAGGACAGGAGGATCCGTGAGGCGGTCACCCCGGACTACGCCATGGGGTGCAAGAGGATCCTGCTCTCCAGCGACTTCTACCCGACGCTGAACCAGTCCAACGTGGACCTCAACACCAGCGGTGTCAGCGAGGTGCGCGAGAACTCCGTGGTCGACGGCAACGGGGTCGAACACCCGGTGGACGCGATCATCTTCGGAACCGGATTCCACGTCACCGACGCCTTCGACCACCTGTCGATCGTGGGACGCGGCGGGCGCAAACTCCAGGAGGCCTGGAAGGACGGCATGGAGGCGCACAAGGGGATCACGGTCTCCGGGTTCCCCAACCTGTACTTCCTGCTCGGTCCCAACACCGGTCTCGGACACAACTCCGTGGTCTTCATGATCGAGTCCCAGATCAACTACGTGCTCAGCATCCTGCGGCCACTGCTGCGCGGGGAGTTCACCCAGGCCGACGTGCGGCAGTCGGCCCAGGACGAGTTCAACGCGCGGATCCAGTCCAAGCTGAAGGGAGCGGTGTGGTCCGCCGGGGGCTGCCAGAGCTGGTACCTGGACGCCAACGGGGTGAACCGGACCCTGTGGCCCGGGTTCACCTGGAACTACTGGTGGGAGACACGCAAGGCCGATCCCAGGGACTACGAGATCCAGCGCGCGGGGGCGCGTTGAGCATTCGCACGTACGTTCGATAGGCTGCCTTGGTCAGTTCGTGTGAACCCACGCCGGTGCGCCCGCGCGTCGCGAACGGGCGACCCTCTCCGAGCGAGTCCACGGGGTCCGTTCCCGCGCGGTGCGGGGCGCATGCCGTTGTCCACTCGGGGGAGGCCCGATGTCCGAGGCCCGTGCACTGTCGTCCGAGCAGATTCGCGGTCTCCGCGCGGAACTGGATAACGGAACCACGCCGACGGTCTGGTTCACCGCCTCGGCGGTGGGAGTGGATCCGGGCCGTTCCGGCAAGGTCGTCTCCATGGAGGAACCCGCCGAGGGGGAGTTCCTCCAGGTGCGTCCGGCCGGTTCCAAGGACGTGCTCTCCTTCTCCGCGGCCGAGGTGACCCTGGACAAACCCGCGCGCAAGCGCGGGGAGTCCGCGACGGCCGGGAAGGGCACCTCCCGGAAGGGATCCGGTTCCGCGAAGGCGGAGAGCTCCTCGTCGGCGGAGACCCCGCGCGGAACAGCCTCCCGGGCGGACGGTTCGCGGGGCTCCACCTCCACGTCCGCGTCCACCTCGCGGCGGACGAAGGGGACCGACGAGCGCGGCGGAACCTCCTCCGAGGGACGGAACCCGGAGGAGGCGGGCACGAAGCGCTCCACCACCTCGCGCGGCGGAACCTCGACCCGCTCCGCGAACCGACGTCCCTCGGGGGCGACGGTGACCCTGACGGCGGGCACCGAGGGCACGTGGACCGTCGAGGTCAGCAACGGCAAGAAACGGGTGCTGCGCCCCACCGAGGTTCCCGCCTCCGCCGTGGGGCAGGCGGCGAAGGCCCTGCACGAGGACGTGGCCGCCGCCGTGGAGCCCCTGCTGGAGGCGGAGCGGGAACACCAACGGGCCCGGGTCGAGCAGTTGCAGCGTGAGCTGGAGGAGGCCCAGCGCAGGCTGGAGGAGCTCAGCTGAGCGGTCCGCGACCTCGTTCGGCCCGGAACCACAGGCGCTGTCCGGGGCGGGCCTGGGCGGCACGGTCCACCTCGGCGGAGCGGAGCACGGCGATGACGGGATAGCCCCCGGTGACCGGGTGGTCGGCCAGGAACAACGTGGGCCTCCCCGACGGGGGGACCTGCAACGCCCCGGCGACCATGCCCTCGCTGGGCAGTTCCCCGCCGTGGCGGCGTTCCAAGGGGGGACCGTCCAACCGCATCCCCACCCGGTCGCTTTCCGGGGTGACCCGGTAGCCCGCCCCGAGCAGCGTGGCCAGCGCCTCCCCGGTGAACCAGTCGGCACGGGGTCCGGGCGTCACCGTGAGCACAAGATCCCCCTCGGGGGGAGACGGGACCGGGGCCGTGTCCACGAGCGGGAACTCCGGGGGCGGCGGCCCCACCGGCAGTACGTCCCCGGGACGCACCGGGGGCGGTCCCAGCCCGGACAGCGTGTCCGTGGCGCGCGAGTCCAGCACCGGATCCACGTCCACCCCGCCGCGTATCGCCAGGTAACCACGCGCCCCGTGGGACGGTGTGCCGACGGTGAGGACCCCTCCGGCGGGAACGCGCAGCACGGCGTTCGGGGCCGCCGCACAGTCGTTGACGGTGAGCGGGCAGTCCGCCCCGGTGAGGGCCACGGTGAGGGGGTGGTCGGCCCGCAGGCTCAGCCCCCCGAGGGTGATCTCCAGGCCCGCGTACTCCTCCGGATTGCCGACCAGCCTGTTGGCCAGCCGGAACGATCCCCGGTCCGCCGCTCCCGAGACGCCGACGCCGATGTGGGCCGCTCCGGTGCGTCCCAGGTCCTGCACGGTGGTCAGCGGCCCGGTGGTGAGTATCCGCAGTTCGGTCAACCGGCCTCCTCGAAACGGACGCGGACGCCGGGGCGCAGCAGGGCCGGAGGCTTCCGGTCCGGTCGCCAGATCTCCAGATCGGTGTGTCCGATCAGCTGCCATCCTCCCGGCGAGCTTCGCGGGTAGACACCGCTGAAACTCCCGGCCAGCCCCACGGCCCCCCGGGGAACCCGTGTGCGGGACTCGCTGCGCCGCGGCACCTCCAACCGGGCCGAACCTCCGGTCAGGTAGCCGAAGCCGGGGGCGAACCCGCCGAAGGCCACCCTCCACTCGGTGCCGGTGTGCTCCTCGACCACCCCGCGTTCGGTCAGTCCCGTCAGGGCCGCCACCTCCGCGAGGTCCGCACCGTCGTAGACGACGGGAATCCGCAGCAACTCCTCCGTGGCGAGTCCGCCCGGTTCGACAGGGGTTCGCCGGACCAGGCGTTCGATCTCCTCGGGATCGGCGTGGCGTGGGTCCAACTGCAACAGCAGGGTGCGCGCGGCCGGAACGAGGTTGACCACCCCGGGAATCCGCTGGTGCCGCAGCGCCGTGTAGAGCCCGTGCACGCTGTCGAGGTCGTCGAGCTCCACCAGCAGACCGCTGTCGGCCAGGGGAAGTACCCTCATCCGGCCTCCCTCCCGTGCGGGCTGCGCAGGGGGACCCCTGCGGAGGTCAACCGTTGCCGCACCCGCCGGGCGATGGTGATCGCCTCCGGGGTGTCGCCGTGGACGCAGATCGAGTCGGCCGCCACCGTGATCCCGGTGCCGTCCACGGCCTCGACCGGCTCCGCCCGTGCCAGGCGCAGGCAGCGTTCGGCGATGTGTTCCGGGTCGGTGAGCACCGCGTGGGGCTCACTGCGGGGTACCAGCGTCCCGTTCGGGGTGTAGGCCCGGTCGGCGAACGCCTCGACGAGGACGCGCAGTCCGGCCTGCTCGGCCTGGCGCAGCCATTCCGAGCCGGGCAGCCCCAACACCGCCAGCCCCGGGTCGTACCGACGTACCGCCTCGACCACGGCGGCGGCCTGCTCCCGGTGGTTCACGATCGCGTTGTAGAGGGCACCGTGCGGTTTGACGTAGCGCACCCGGGTCCCCTCCACCCGGGCGAGGGCTTCCAGGGCGCCGATCTGGTAGAGCACCTCGTCGGTGAGCTCGGCCGGGGCCACGTCGACGAAGCGCCGCCCGAATCCAGCCAGGTCCCGGTAGCTCACCTGCGCTCCCACGGCCACCCCGCTCCGGGCGGCGTGTGCGCAGGCCCGGCGGATCACCCGGGGGTCTCCGGCGTGGAAGCCGCAGGCCACGTTCGCGCTGGTGACGATGTTCAGCAGTGCTTCGTCGTCGCCCAGTTCCCATCGGCCGAAGCTCTCGGCCAGGTCGGCGTTGAGGTCCATCACGCGGATCCTTTCACGGTGATTCGAACGGACGGGTTTTCCGGAGCGCTGCCGGTTGTTCGGTTTCACGGGTCAGTGCCACAGCTCCGCCAAGCCGTTCACCGAGCTCACCCCGATGTAGAGCGTCGACAACCAGGCCAGCACCCCCACGGCCAGCAGCGGGCGGGGGTGTCGGTGGCCGCCGAGCAGGTCCGTGCGGCGTGCGGCCACCCAGAGCAGTACCCCGAATCCGAGGGGCAGGATCAGCCCGTTCAGCGCCCCGGCGAGCACCAGCAGGGTGGCGGGGGTCTGTTCCAGTACCAGGAATGCTCCCGCCGACACCGCGATGAAGGCCACGACCAACCCGGTTCGACGGTGTTGGAGCCTCGGGGAGAGCGTGCTCAGGAAGGAGACCGAGGTGTAGGCGGCACCGACGACCGAGGTGATGCCCGCCGACCACAGGATCACCCCGAACAGCCGCACCCCCACGGGTCCCGCGGCGTGTCGGAACGCCTCGGCGGTCGGGTTCGTCCCGGACAGCGTCACCCCTCCGGCCACGACACCGAGCAGCGCCAGGAACAGCACCACCCGCATCACGCTGGTCGTCAGCAGCGAGAGGACCGAGCTGCGCGTGATGTGCCCGGTGTACTCCGGTCCGGTGATCCCGGCGTCGACGAGCCGGTGCGCGCCCGCGTAGGTGATGTAGCCGCCGACCGTGCCTCCGAGCAGGGTGGTGATCGCCAGGAAGTCCACCCGGTGCGGCAGCACGGTCTGGCGCAGTGCCTCTCCGACCGGCGGTGCGGAGGACAGCGCCACGTACAGGGTCAGTCCGATCATGACGACGCCGAGTACGAGCACCAGGCGGTCCACGGCCATCCCGGCTCGTCTGCTCAGGAAGATCGCTGTGGCGACCAGCGCCGAGACCGCGCCTCCGATCTTGACGTCGAGACCGAGCAGGGCGTCCAGACCCAGCGACGCCCCGGCGATGTTGCCGATGTTGAACACCAGGCCGCCGAAGACGACCAGGGCGGCCATCAGCGACCCCAGCCCGGGCAGCACCCGGTTCCCCAGGTCCTGGGCCCGCATTCCGGAGACGCCGATGATCCGCCAGACGTTGAGCTGGACCGCGATGTCCAACAGGGTCGACAGCAGGATCGCGAAGGCGAAGGCGGCCCCGAGACGCACGGTGAACTCCGTGGTCTGGGTGATGAACCCCGGTCCTATGGCGCTGGTCGCCATGAGAAAGACGGCTCCGAGCAGGCTGCCCCGGCCGACGGCGGCCCCGCGTGCTCTCGCGACGTCTTCGGCCATCGTGCCCCGTCACCCCGGTTCCTCTTGGTCGTGGTGTCCTCGAACGAGTGAATTGTTGAACAATCCTGCCACGAGGGAAGCGTTCACGGCCAGATACACTGCGGACGTCCCGCACGGGATCGGTGGATCCGGCAGCGAGCACACCCGGTTGGAGCGTGGATGGACACCCCGGACACCTGGGAGGAACTGCTCACCTCCGACCGGCCCCTGCTCGATCGCGCCAGCACGGCGGAGCGGGTGGCCGACGTGCTGCGCCGCCGACTGCTGGAGGGGGACCTCCCGCCGGGGACCCGGCTGTCCGAGGAGAACGCGGGGCGGGCGCTCGCCGTGTCCAGGAACACGCTGCGGGAGGCCTTCCGGCTGCTGGTGCACGAGCGACTGCTGGTGCACGAGTTCCACCGAGGAGTCTTCGTGCGCGTGCTCTCCGTGACCGACGTGGTCGACCTCTACCGGATACGTCGCCTGCTGGAGTGTGGTGCGGTGCGCGCGGCCCAGCAGGTTCCCCGCAGCCGTGTGGAGGCGGTCGAGCGTGCGGTCGAGGAGGGCGAGCGGTCGGCGGCCCAGCACAGCTGGCGCGAGGTCGGCACCGCGAACATGCGTTTCCACCAGGCCCTGGCCGCGCTGGCGGGCAGCCCCCGGGTCGACGAGACCATGCGGCAACTGCTCGCGGAGCTGCGGCTGGCCTTCCACGCGATGCCCCGGATGCGGGAGTTCCACCAGCCCTACCTGGCCCGCAACCGGGAGATCGCGGAGCTGGTGGCGCGCGGGGAGTACGCGGCGGCCGGGGACCGGCTCGACGAGTACCTGGACGTGGCCGAACAGCAGCTGCTCGCCGAGCACTGAGTCGCTTGCGGGGTGTCCGCCGGTTCTCCCGGTCGGGAACTCCGGTGGGCTCGCCGCGGAACTGTTCTGCCACCCCTCGGGAGTCGTCTTCGCGCGTGGCTCGCCGGGACGAGCCCTCACGGTGTCACAGGACTGCGGGAACCCCGGCAGAGACGGAGGAGAGTGATGTCCGTTCCCACCGAGCGCGGAGCCCGTTCCGGCCACGACCGCTCCTTCGCCGCGCTGCTCGTGGTCACCGCGGGAGCCTTCGTCGGCTACGTGCTGCTGCTGCCGGTGGTGCCGCTGTGGGCGGTCCGGTCCGGGGCGGGCGAGACGGGAGCCGGTCTGACCAACGGGGTTTTCATGCTGGTCACGGTGTTGACCCAGCTGATGATGCCGTGGTTGCTGCGCACCCGTTCGCCCCGCTCGCTGCTGGCCGTCGGAACGCTGCTGCTCGGAGCGGGCGCGCCGCTGTTCGGACTGTTCACGACGCTTCCCGGCCTGTTGGCGGTCTCCGGGGTGCGGGGCGTCGGGTTCGGGCTGCTCACCGTCACGGGCAGCGCGTTGGTGGCCGAACTCGTGCCCGCCCACCGCCGGGGCCGCGCTTCGGGACTGTACGGACTCGCGGTCGGGCTACCCCACGCGGTGATGCTGCCGGTGGGGGTGCGGCTGGCCGAACTGCTGGGGTTCGTCCCGCTCTTCTGGATCGCCGCCGTGGTCCCCGCGCTCGCCGCGACCGCCGCCGCGGGACTCGGCCGGGCCACCACCCCGTTCCGGGACCGTCCCCCCGAGGGCCGGACGCCGCTGACCAGGGGGTTGCTGATGCCGTGGCTGGCCATGACACCGGTCTCGGTGGCCGCCGGCGGGCTGGTGGCCTTCCTGCCCCTGGCCGTCGGATCCGGGGCGGGGTCGGCGGGTCTGCTGACGTTCGGTGCGGCCACGGTCGGTTTCCGCTGGGTCGCCGGACATCTCGGTGACCGGTTCGGTTCCGCCCGACTCCTGCTGCCCGCCGTCTCCGTCGCGGCCGTGGGGTTGGTCGCGCTCGCACTCGGCAGTACCGGGAACGGCTGGCTGGCCGTGCTCGGGACCTTCGGCGTGGGAGCGGGTTTCGGAGGGTTGCAGAACGCGGCGCTGGTGTTGATGTTCGAGCGCGCTCCCGCCGGGGCGGCCAGCACAGCCTGGAACATCGCCTATGACGCGGGCAACGGGATCGGCTCGGCCGGTTTGGGGGCCGTGGTGGCCGCGGGCGGGTATCCCACGGGGTTCCTCACCTGCGCCGCGCTCGTCGCGGCGGGCTTTCCCGCCGCCCTGCACGTGGCGCGTCGGGCACGGCGGGCAGTGACTCCCACCTCCCCCGCGTCTCGCGGTGGACGGAACAGGTGAGCGGTCACCTCGTGCCCACCCTACAATGGCCGTGTGAAGGGCAGGTTGTTCGCGCCACGGCTGGTGCTGCTGCACCTGGTGTTCCTGGCGGCGGTGGTCGCCTCCGGCTGGCTGGGCTGGTGGCAGTGGGAACGTGCCCACGAGGCGGGAGGCAGTTTCCAGAACCTCGGCTACGCGCTGCAGTGGCCGTTGTTCGGTGGTTTCGCGCTGTTCCTGTGGTACCAGGTGGTGCGGATGGTCAACGGCACCGAACTGCACCGGCAGGGAGAGTCGATCACCGTGCCGAGCGCGACCGGACACTCCGAGTCCGCCGGCGAGGACGCCACGGAACGGACAACCGGAGGTGCCCGCCGACGCTCCCCGGTGCCTCCGCCCGCCCCACCCGTCACCGAGGAGGAGGATCCCGAGCTCGCCGAGTACAATCGTTACCTGGCCGAGCTCAACGCGGCGGCACGGTCGCGGTGATCCTCGGCACCGCCGTCCTCAGTGGAACTCGATCCTGTCGAACCGTTCCCCCTGGACCACGTTCTTCGCGTCCCCGGAGAACTGGTTGGTGACCGTGTGTGTCCCCCCGTTCAGCTCCCGGTGGATCGGGGCGCCCTCCGCGCGCAGCCGTCCGGAGAACTCCTCGTCGGCGGACTCCAGTAGGCGCAGCTGCCGGACCAGCGTGGCCACCTCCGCCCGCTCCGGGGCGTCGTTCTCGACGGTCTCCAGCGCCGCCCGTGCCCGCTGGTCCTGTTCGGACTTTCTACGCAGCAGCTCACGCACTTTGACCAGCGCGGCCTTGCCCGCGCTGCCGAGTGCGACGGCGGCCTGCCCCGCGAGCGCGGTGGCGACGGACTCCAGGAAGGGATCGGACATGGGATTTCCTCCCGACGGGGAACCGGCCCGGTGACCCGGTCCGTTGTGGGCGGTGTCTCGTACCGCGAGTGTATCCGGACGTGTGCGCGGTGTTGGTCGTTCTCCGAAAGGAGCATTCCCCCCGAGGCCGATCCCCGGTATCCTTTCCGGTGATGTCGATCACTTTTCGGTGACCCGGTGTGCGGTCGTTCCGGCGCAGCGGAATCCGGGGGCGGGAGGGTGTGATATCAAGTGGTTGAGCGACGACGGGGGAATCGGCGCGGAGTCCGGTCCGACCCGGCGCCACGATCCCCCGGGGGTTCCGGATTCGCCTGTGACGAAGACGTGGTTCGTTGCGAACCCCGATGTCGATGCTCTGCTCCGTGGACACGAGCATGATTGGGGCTGGCGTGCGGCGCGGTGGCGTGCTGTTGAAACTGTTCGGACTCTGTGTACTCGCCGGGGTGCTGGTGGCCAGTCTGATGCTGCCCGCCGCGCTCGGGGCCGGTGCCGCGGTGAACCAGACCTCCTCGGCGATGGCGCGGATGTCCAAGTCGTTGCAGAAGGCGCGGATGCCGTTGACCACCAAGGTGCTGGACCGCAACGGTGATCCGATCGCCTACTTCTACGACGACTACCGGGTTCCCACGTCCGCCGACGAGATCTCGGACACCATGAAGGCCGCGATCACCGCGGTCGAGGACAAGCGCTTCTGGGACCACAACGGCGTCGACTGGCAGGGCACCATGCGTGCGCTGGCCACCAACCTCAGCAGCGGTTCGGTGGAGGAGGGCGCCTCCACCCTCACCCAGCAGTACGTGAAGAACTACCTGGTGCACGTCGTGGCCGACACCGGCATGGAACGCCACGAGGCCAAGGAGACCACGATCGCCAGGAAGCTGCGTGAGGCGCGCTTGGCGGTGGAGCTGGAACGCACCATGAGCAAGAAGGAGATCCTGACCGCCTATCTCAACGTGGTGCCGTTCGGCAACCAGACCTTCGGGATCGGGGCGGCGGCGCGAACCTATTTCGGAACCACACCGGACAAGCTGACCATCTCGCAGTCTGCCCTGCTGGCCGCGCTGGTCAACGCTCCCGGGGCGTTGAACCCGAACCTGAACCCGGAGGCGGCCAAGGAACGGCGTGACCTGGTGATCGACCGGATGACCGAGCCGGGCAACAAGATCCGCATCACCGAGGAGGACGCCGAACGGGCGAAGAGCAAGCCGCTCGGGGTGCTGGATCCGCTCGGACGTCCGCCGAGCAGCTGCATCAGTGCGGGCGGAAGTGCCACCAACGGTTTCTTCTGTACCTACCTGAGGAACTACCTCAACCGCGTCGGCTTCAGCGACAGGGAGCTCGAACGGGGTGGCTACACCATCCACAGCACGATGGATCCGGAGGCCACCGAGGCGGCGAAGGAGGCGGCCGAGGCCCAGGTCCCCAAGCGTTCCGAGAACATCGCCAACCCCATGGCGATCGTGGAACCCGGCAAGGACAGCCACAAGGTCCGCGCCCTGGTCGCCAACCGCGACTACGGCAACGACGCCAGCAAGGGCCAGACGGCCTACAACATCACCAACCGGGTCGCTGGTTTCGGCGCCGGTTCGGTGTTCAAGATCTTCACCGCCGCCGCGGCGATCCAGCAGGGCTGGAGCCCCGAGGACACCATTCCGGTTCCGTCCTCCTACACGACCTACGAGTTCGGCCACGGGCAGGAATGGACCATGCACAACGCCGAGGGGGTCTCCTCCGGCAGCAGGAGTCTGCGGAAGGCCCTGGCCACCTCCCCGAACACCGGCTTCGTGTGGTTGCTGGAGCGGGTCGGGCTGAACAACGCCGTGGACATGGCCAAGAAGATGGGGCTCCGGGACAGTCTCTCCCAGAAGGTCGACGAGGAAGGCGAGACGTCGCCGGACGGGGAGCTCACCCGCGCCCAGTTCATCAAGCAGTCCGAGCAGGGTTCGTTCACGCTCGGTGTCCATAAGGTGAGCGTGCTGGAGCTGTCCAACGTGATGGCCACCATCGCCAGTGGTGGCACGTGGTGCCCGCCGAGCCCGGTGAGTTCGATGACCGACCGCGACGGCGATCCGGTCGAGATCGAGGAACAGCCCTGCGAGCAGGCGATCTCGCCGAGCACGGCGCACGGGCTGGCGCAGGGGCTGGCCGACGACCACAAGGCGGGCGGTACCTCGCACGCCGCCGCCGAGGCCGCCGGCTGGCAGCGCCCGCTGATGGCCAAGACGGGAACCACGCAGAACTACCGTTCGGCCGCGCTGGTCGGAGCCACGCCCCAGATGGCCGCTGCCGTGATGACCTACGCCGACGGCCCGCCCTACGACGGCATCTGCGTCAACGGCAGCGCACCGCCGTACCAGTGCGGCAACACGGTGGGCAACCTCTACGGCGGCACCATACCGGCGCGGACCTTCTATCCGGCGATGAAGAAGATCCACGAGGGGCTGCCGGTCGAGCAGCTCTCGAGCATCGGGAAGAACTGAGCCGACACCGGGCCCTGCCCCCGGGCAGGGCCCGGTACGTCGAGGAGAGTGCGCTCGCCCGGGGCGAGTCAGGTGTGGTGGAACCGGCGAACGCCGCGGCTGATGCCCGGTTCGTCCTCGCGGTGGGCGAGGCGACTCCGGGTGGTGTCTCGGGGTTTGTCTCGGCTCTTTTGTGCTTTCGTAACAGACCCTGCTGGGGGCAGCCTGACGTGGAGCCAGGTATCGAGGTTCCCGAGTCCGGCAAGGGGAGGTGGCTCCAGCATCCTGTCGACCTCGTTGGGAGTGGTTGTGCGGTGGGACAGCCTGGTTTCCAGGCACTCGACCAGTTTCGATAGCACTGTTTTCACGGTGCGGATGCTTGTCACGGTGACGGTTTGTTCGTCCCGGACCGACCGGATCGTCCCGACGAGGGCGGTACCGATGTGGAGTTTTCGGCCCGGAGTGCCCGTTCCGGGGTGGAGGGAACCTGAGTGAGCAGCCCGCGGACACGGGTTCGTTAGTCGTATGGGATCGCCGGTCAGATCATCGAAGCGGACCGAGAATTCGAGCTCGACCACTGTGTCATCACCCACATTTACGCGACGCAGCATGTCCCGTGCTCACCTTCCGAGGTGGCCTTTTCCTCTGCCAGTAGAGCAAACAGGGCATCTTGCTGTATTGAAGAAAGTGTTGATCACCCTCCAGGCTGCATGATAAGTTGGAGGGGTTCGCGACAGGGAGGTTTTTTCTCGTTATGAATAATAAGTTAAAACTACTGACTGTTTTTTCTTTTTTTGGCGTGTGTTGTTTAATTTTCACCGGTCTTATCGGTGCGGGATCGGCTTCAGCGGCAAGCTGCTATGGTGGTAGTTGTACAGGGAAAGATCCTAGAGCGACGGGCTGTTCTGCCGATGCACGTACAATCGACCGTGTAATCGCCAACGGCCGACAGTGGCAGTTACGTTACTCTCCTTCGTGTGATGCTACGTGGGGCCGCATGCTACGTCCTTCCGTGCAAGGAGATACAGTAAATCTGGATGGAATTCCGCCAGAGTCGAAGTACGAACCTTACACGTTCAGTACCACTTTCCCCAGTCATCAGGTGTGGCCGGGCCCTCAATGGACAATGATGGGTGCGCATAGGGACAAAACACGCGTCTGTGGACGGTATGGAACCCCCTCGCCGGGAGGTGGATCGGATACGAGTAAGTGGTACTGTTCGGAATGGCATTAGTTTTTTATTCATGAAAGCCACGAAAAACGTTTTAGTATTTTTCAGTTGAGCCGATTTGAATGCTCGTCAGGCGGGTTATTTATTTGCCTAGAATGATATTCGGTCGGTAGTATATTATTTGTTAAGTGAACCCTCTGGTGAGGTTGCTTCGTCAAAAATAAGCACGCCTCACCAGAGGTTCTGCTTGATTCCTTGTGCTGATACGCGTTATATACCTGCCGAATTCTCTTGTTAGAGACGTAATCCGGGCGTTGATCATTCGTTGTTTTCTCCGGAGAACAACCAAACGGTTCGCTGAACCTGCGAACTCGTTTTCAGGTTGCCGCACAGGTTCGAAGATCTGTCTAAGCACTGGAAATTCAGTGTTGGCACCCATAACGAACCTTTCACTCGCCGGAAGTATCGTTTACTGGTTCCGATCACTCAGCCGAATGTCTCTGAGAAGACTATCGTTCGTTCCTGGATCGGATGCGGAACTACGTCCGAAGTCACCAACGAACTCTTCTGGAGAATCATGGTAAGAGCTTTTCTTTTTGATCGGTTTCTAATTGTTGTCGGGGGGGGATTACTCTGGCCCAATTGTGCGTACGCTTCTACTCTGAACGGAGTAGCTATTATGCTCCTAGCGGATCTTTTTGGCGGCCGTACTGAGAAGTATTGTTATTTCGGTTTTGGTGATTAGGAGGATTCTTGTTGTAAGTTTTCTTGGATTGTTCTTTCGTTGATTCTGTTTTTGTTTTGTGAAGTTTTTTGGTTGATTTGTTTTCTTGCTACTGTATAGTTTCTATTATTTTGTAGTAAAATTTTTGCTTTTGAGGATGTTTTGAGATTACGAAGACTGGCCACGGTCGCGTCCGTGGCCTTGATGTCCGCAGCGCTGATTACCGCTCCGGCGCAGGCACAGCGGCTCCAGGAGGAACAAGAGGAACCGAACGGTGCACAGCAGAAAGCACCTGCGGACAGGAGTATGATTGTTCCCGGTAAGCGGGATAAAGTGCTGGGGAAGGGATGGCGTTCTTCTGAGGACATGGCCTGGACGACCTCGGGGGATTCCACGGGGTTTCATATTCTGACGGCGGAGGCGGAGTCAGGTTATTCGTGGCGGACTGTGGCGACACTATCGGAGCCGGGGCTTGTGTCGGACCGTTGGATCGGTAATGTCTGTGTGACTGGATCCGGTCGGCGTGCTGTCGTGGTCTATGCGCCACGTACGTTCACCAATGAGCGGGCCCTTGTGGAGCGAGGGGCTTTCACTGCTGTGGTGAATCTGGTTACCGGAGCGGTTGACAAGATACCGGTGCGGTCGAGTCTGGCCTACTTCAATCCCGGGTGTGGACCGGGCGAACAGGTGGTGCTTACCCAGGAGGGGCACGAGAAGACCGGCACAACGCGTTTGGTCCGGCTGGATGCGAGCAACGGGGAACTGTCTCCGGTGGTCACTGAGGGGCAGGTGACCTCAGCGGTGCCCACGCCGCAGGGGATTGTCGCCGCGCGCGGATCACGGTTGCTCCGGATCGGGAAGGCGGGTGACCAACACGAGCTCGCCCGTACGGACAGTGTCCCGTTCCGTATGCGTGCGGACTCTGCGGGTGGTGTCGTGTTCCAACAGCGTTCGGCGGACAATGAGCGTGTTCGGGTGCGCCGTTGGAGTGGTGAGGCCCTGCAATCCGTGGCCAGCGGGAAGTTGGGAAAGATCCGAGTCGGGTCCGGCAAGGGCGGATCCGTGTTCGTGACCGGACAGTCGACGAAGGCCGCTCGGAGCGTGCCGGGGCCGGTGACGATGCTGTCGGTGCCCGCCGGAGCGAAGCCGTCCACCACGGGAGAGATCGCGGTCACTGGGCCGGAGTTGAGCAAGGGGATCGGTAAGAACGGCCCCAGTCGGCCCGCACCGGAAGGAACCGAACCGGTGAGCATGCGGGCAAAGGTGCTCCGTACCGGAGCCGAGCTGGATTTCCGGGTGCGTCCGGAAACCCTGTCCGCGTCGGATACGGAAGCCAGTGCGCCGCATCCCGAACTGGGGCTGGCTTCTCCGGGGAACTCTCCGTCCACCATGGCGGCTGGTTCCGCCAGTGATCCCGTCGACCAGGGGAGGACCTGTTCCGTTCCGCGCAACGATCCCGACACGCAGGTGTACCAACCGACTCCACGTCAGGTCGAATGGGCGGTCAACCAGGCGGTGCAGCACGACCTGCATCCGCCCCGCTCGGATGACTGGAAGGGATCGGGCCTGCGGTCCTGGGATCCACAGGAGATGTTCCCTCCCATCGCGTTGGAAGGCGGAGGGGAGATCCCCGCTCAGATAATGCTGGGAGTTCTGACCCAGGAATCGAACATGTCCCAGGCCAGTTGGCACGCCTTGCCCGGTGTGACGGGTAACCCGCTGATCGGTAACTACTACGGACGGGATGTCTACGACGACAATCCTGACAACGACTGGGACATCGACTTCTCCGAGGCCGACTGTGGCTACGGAATGTCCCAGGTAACCGATCACATGCGTTTGGCCGGTCAGGAGAAACCGGACGACCTGAAGGCGTGGCCGATGCGGAAACAGCGCGCGGTGGCGTTGGACTACGCGACCAACTTGGCCGCGGGGATGCAGATACTGCAGAAGAAATGGAACGCGACACGGCGCGCGGGGATGACCATCAACAACGGTGATCCCGCGAAAATAGAGAACTGGTTCTACGCCCTGTGGGCCTACAACAGCGGCTTCTACCCGGAGGGAGACCATCCGAGCGGTCAGTGGGGAGTGGGTTGGTTCAATAATCCGATCAACCCGCGCTATCCTTCCGACCGGCTTCCTTTTCTCGAAGACACGTACCATGATGCGGCTCACCCGCAGGACTGGCCGTACCCGGAGAAGGTGATCGGTTGGGCCGGGCATCCTTTGGCGAACGCCGACGGGGCCGGTTACCGGGCCGCGTGGTGGAACAGCAAGCAGTACCGGTTCGACTCCAAACCGCCCATCCGGCTGTTTTGTGATTCGAGCAACTCCTGTGATCCCGCCAATCTGGAGAAACCGTGTAAGCGGGAGGACTACCGCTGTTGGTTCCACAAACCGGCTACGTGGAAAAAGGACTGCGATGTCACTTGCGGTAACGAGTTCATCAGGTTCGACACCACCTATCCCGAGCAACCCGATGGAACCCAGTATCCGCCCGTGTGCGATCTCAACGTTCTGCCGGAGAATACGCTCGTCGTCGACGACGTGTCCGACTCCGTGGACTCAGTCAGACCCAACTGCGGTCGCCCGTGGAGCAACGCGGGTGAGTTCAGCCTGGACTTCGCCAGCGATTCGAGCGGCCACTATCCCTCGAAGATCGACTTCCATCAGATCGGGGCCGGATTCGGCGGTCACTTCTGGTTCGCTCACACCCGTAAGCCGGGGGCCTGGAACGGAAAGATGGAGGTGACGGGAACCTGGAGACTGGACCACAAACGCAGCGGACCGATGAAAATCCTGGCGGCCCTGCCCGACCACGGGGCGCACACACCGGTGGCGAAGTATCAGGTCAACGCCACACGCGGCCCCGAGGGGCAGGTGACCAGACAACCTGGGGACGGCGTCAGATGGGTGTCCATCGGCACCTACATGTTCGACGGAGTGGTTCCCGAAGTTACACTCAGCTCGGAGACCCCCTACGGGACGGGGGAAAATGACATCGCGTTCGACGCGATGGCCTTCGTCCCCATAGACGGTCAGTACCACGAGGAGACCATCGAAGCTGACGCACTATTCGATGAGGACCAAAATATAGATACGACTGTTCCTGAGTCCAAAGTCAATTGGGGCCCGTTGAAAAATAGAAAAAAGCTCTATGATTGGGCCATGACCATGTCCGACAAGGTCCTGTCGATGAAGAACTGCGACTCGGAGGTCGGGGACTGTCTGACACCGAATGTCGGAGAAGTGGTGGCGGACTGGCGCGCCGAGGTGAAAGCCGCGGGAACGGATCCGAAAAACCATCCGCCGGGAAACAGTATAGCAAGTTGGATCGGGTTCGCAAACTCCTACAAGGACCGGCCGGGCTCTAATCGGAGACCCGCCAGTTTCGACGACGACAGTCGGTACAAGATAAAGACGAAGGCGACCGTGTCCTTCGTCACTGGGGAGAACGGGAAAATAGTTCCTGGTAGTGAGCACGCAGACTACAGTCATCGCACAGCAGACACGCACATGCCGCATTTCGTGCTCGAACTGATCAGAGCCGTGGCCAAGGACTACGGTCTGTACGGAGTTTCCCTTCCCGACCTCAGCTACAGAGCCAAGGATCTCAATGAGCACAACGGTGAATACACCACGGTGCGGCCGCTACGGAAAGGGATCATCCCCGGACGTGCCTACGCCTACGCGGGCAAGGCTCCGAAGTTGACGAGCTTCCAGGGAAGCGGTGACCAGCTAGGAGCGACCTGTGTCGCCGCCCGTACCGTGGCCGGCGGCAGCATCGGATACCGGACCCTGCTCAGCAAAAAAGGGCCGACCGACGCCATGTACGATTTCAGCGAGAAACTGCAGAACACCCCCGAGGTCGCACAAAGCGTCTGGGAACTCGTAGAAAACATCAGAGAAATGTTTTTCGACAGAGGTAAATTGGTTCTTTTGGAGTCGAGCATGTATAATGCTGCTCCTCCTATATGGCAGGAACTGAACTTCAGGGCCTGTGCGGACGGGTCAATCAGAAGGATTGAGGATAATCCCATACTCCGTGCGAGTTGGATGCCCGATCATTACCTCTATCATAATGGGGAAGCTATGGATCAGGATGGCAACGCTAGAAATGAAAAATCTCCTTTGATGCATGGAAATTTTGATTACTTCAGCAATATACAGTGGATACACAAAAACTCGTCGTACGGCCCTTGTAAGAAAAAGGAGGAAGCTCCGATCAGAAACGAGAACCCTTGGAGTATAAGACCGTTCCCCAGGCCTGGTCTCAATCCTGATAGTATGCACTTCTGCACGAATCCTGATATGACTCCGAGTCCTTCCCATAGTAGTCGAGGGGTAGGAGATTAATTACTCCTGGTTAGTAAATAGTCCGTCGACGCTCTGCCGTCGGCGGGCTATTTTCTTGGTAGGGTCTCTTCGAGAGATGAAGATGTCGTAGAATGGGAGGCGATGACGAAGAAATGATTTACACGGTAATAATTGTTATTGTTTTGCCTGTTATGGCATTTTGGATCGCTTTGGCGTTCATTCCTTGGCGCCCCCTGTGGTTGCGGTTGTTTTTTCTCGGTGTGCAGATGATCGGAACTGTTCTCATCGTCGCTCTTGTGGATCTGGAAATCGGGTTTATGCTGACCTTGTTCTTACCCGGTTTCTTGGTGGCGGTGTACCGCAGCTGGCGAGCCGTTCGATCAATCGGGGGTGTTGGGCGGAAGGGTCTCACGGACCGGTAGTGGCGGGATACGCCGCAGCCGTACGGGCGTTGACAGTCGCTCTGTCAGCTGTTCCGTCGTTGGCAACGGGACGGTGTCCTGTCCGGGAACCGGACGCTGGAGGCTGTCCGAGGAGCGAGGACGAGGTGGGCATCCCGTGGCCGCTCCGAACGGAGTCCGGCCAAAGAGGCTCATCGGCGGTCAACCGATGTTACCCCCGGCGACGCGGGGCCCCGGTCACGGTCGTGAGCCCACCGGACCAGACCGCCCCGCGTCCCCCACCACCTTCCACCGACAGCGCCACGCCGTGGAACGCGGCCTCAACCAGCTCAGACACCACCGTGCTGTCGCCGGCCGTTACGACGGACTCGCCGTCCGATACGCAGCCGAACCCCACGTCACCACCCTCTGCGGCTGACTACGAGTCCGCACCACGCTCACCTCCCGAACGGATCCTGGCCGCAGGGACGCCGGATCCCACGAAGCCGAACACAACAGCTCCACTACCAGTGAAGTTGTTCCTGCCTGGCGGCGTGCGGCCAGAGCACACAAGGACGGCTGAACTCAGGTGTGGTGGAACCGGCGAACGCCGCGGCTGATGCCCGGTTCGTCCTCGCGGCGGGCGGGCAGCCGCACCGGCAGGCGCTGCAACGCGACGAGTACCAGGATCAGCAGCGCCAGCACGATCCAGCCGGTCCACCCGAGCAGGCCCACCGACACGTTGGAAACCGCTGGTTCGTCGGGTGCGTGGAAGACGCCGGGCAGTACCGCCGAGGCGTTGAGGAAGCCGTGGGCGATCACGGCGGGCCACACGCTGCCGGAGGCCAGCCGCAACCATCCCAGCAGGGTACCGACCAGGCCGCAGAACACGATCATCATGGCGAAGGCGGCCACCACGGGGATCGTCGGGTAGTTGTAGCCCAGCACCAGCAGCGGTGCGTGCCACAGTCCCCAGAGGACACCGGTGACCAGGAAGGCCCCGGGTTGTCCCAGCGGAAGCAACGCCCTGGTCAGATAGCCGCGCCAGCCCAGTTCCTCCCCCACTGCCGGGATGACGTTCAGCCAGCCGAACACGAACACGTTCACCAGCAGCAGCGCCAGGCCCGACACCGTCGAGTCGGGGGACTCCTCGGTCAGCGTGAACCGCAGTTGTCCCGACAGCTCGGAGAGGTCCAGCCAGTGCGCGTCGTAGACGGTCAGCGCCCAGCCGACCACCAGAGCCAGCATCATGGCCAGCGGCGCGCCGATCCAGCCGAGCAGTGCGTACCTCCACCACCCGCGGATTCCGCGCTGGTGCGTGACGCCGACCGCGCGCAGCGGCCGACGCCGGGGACTGATCCACCGCTCGGTCACCAGCGCGGCCACGCCCGGCATGAACATCATCGCGACCAGCAGTGGCGGGAACCAGCCCGAGCCCAGTCCCTGGCCGGAGAGCCACAGGGGAAGGGTCAACAGCCACGCCGGAACATAGGCGATCAGCACGAAGCCGACCACGCCGCGAACGTCCACTCGGTCGTACTCGGATCTCATCCGTACATTCTGCCAAGACCGCGGCCGCCCGTGGGGCGAGGAGCCCGGCCGGAGAAGAAAGCGGGCCGCCGCCCGTGGAAGCACGGACGGCGGCCCGGAGGGCCCCCATCGCTCATGGCTGGGGAAGCGGGGCGGAGGCCCTTTCGGCGTGCGGAATCAGTTCAGGGAGTCGCGCACCCGTACGGCGGCGGTGCGCATGTTCGCCAGTGCCGTTCTCACCTCCTCGTAGCCACGAGTCTTGAGCCCGCAGTCCGGGTTCACCCACAGCCGGTCGGCCGGGACCGCCTCCAGCGCGGCCCGCAGCGACTTCTCGATCTCGCCGACCTCGGGCACCCGGGGGGAGTGGATGTCGTAGACGCCGGGGCCGACCTCGTTGGCGAAGCCGACGGAGTTGAGGTCGTCCAACACCTCCATCCGGGAGCGCGCGGCCTCCAGGCTGGTCACGTCCGCGTCGAGGTCCACGATGGCGTTGATGACCTCGCCGAACTCCGAGTAGCACAGGTGGGTGTGGATCTGGGTCGAGTCCGAGACCCCCGAGGTGGCCAGTCGGAAGGACCGCACCGCCCACTCCAGGTACTGGCCGTGCAGCTCCGAACGCAGCGGCAGCAGCTCGCGCAGGGCCGGTTCGTCCACCTGGACCACCCGGATCCCCGCGGACTCCAGGTCCACCACCTCGTCGCGGATGGCCAGGGCCACCTGTTCGGCGGTCTCGGCCAGCGGCTGGTCGTCGCGCACGAACGACCAGGCGAGGATGGTGACCGGACCGGTGAGCATCCCCTTGACCGGTTTGTCCGTCATGCCCTGGGCTTCCTTCGCCCAGCCGACCGTGATCGGATCCGGTCGGGAGACCTCGCCGAACAGGATCGGCGGGCGCACGCACCGCGAGCCGTAGGACTGGACCCAGCCGTTCTCGGTGCTGACGAAGCCCTCCATGTGCTCGGAGAAGTACTGCACCATGTCGTTGCGCTCGGGCTCGCCGTGCACGAGCACGTCCAGTCCCAGTTCCTCCTGCAGCTCGATCACACGGCGGATCTCGTCGACCATTCTGGACTCGTAGGTGGGCCGGTCGATCCGCCCGTTGTTGAACTGGGCGCGTGCCTTGCGCACGTCGGAGGTCTGGGGGAAGGAACCGATGGTGGTGAGGGGCAGCGGTGGCAGCCCGAGTGCCTGCCGCTGATCCGCACGCCGTTTCGCCCTGTCGCCACGTCGGGCGTGTTCGGGACGCAGCTGCCCGGTGCGGGCGCGTACTTTCTCGTCGCGCAGCCGGGAGGCGTTGCGCCGGTCCTCGATGGCGGCTCGGGCGTTGTCGAGCTGTTCCCGTACGGCCTCCCGGCCCTCGTGCAGCGCACGATCGAGCAGCACCACCTCTTCGACCTTCTGCTTCGCGAAGGCCAGCCACGACTTCACCTGCGGGTCGATGTTCTGCTCGAACTCCACGTCGTAGGGAACGTGCAGCAGCGAGCAGGAGGTGCCGACCGCCACCTCCCCGGCCAGGCCGAGCAGGGTAGCCCCCGTGGCCAGCGCGTGGTCGAGGTCGGTGCGCCAGATGTTGCGCCCGTCGACCAGCCCGGCCACGAGGGTCTTGTTCCGCAGCCCGGTCAGGCCGGAGAGCACGTTCGTCGTGGTCGCACCGGCGACGAGGTCGACACCGACGGCCTCGATCGGGGTCGAGGTGAGCACTTCGAGGGACTCACCGGGGTCCCCGAAGTAGGTCGGCACGAACAGCTTCGGCCGGGCCGAGAGCTTCCCGAGCCGTTCGTAGGCACCGCGCAGCTTCTCCAGCTCGGCGGACTGCCGGTCCGCGGCGAACGCCGGTTCGTCCAGCTGCACCCACTCCACGCCCGCGTGGTGCAGCTCGCTCAGCAGCTCGGCGTAGCTCCGCACCAGGTCGTCCAGCCTGTCCAGGGGAGTGAAGGAGTCGGGTGCCTCGGCGGTCTTCTTGGACAGCAGCAGGAAGGTCAGCGGCCCGACGAGCACCGGCCGGGTGGTGATCCCCATCCGCTCCGCCTCGCGGAACCGCTCCACCGGGGTGCGGTCGGCGAGCGAGAAGGTGGTCTCCGGGCCGATCTCGGGGACGAGGTAGTGGTAGTTGGTGTCGAACCACTTCGTCATCTCCAGCGGAGGAGTGGACTCCACTCCCCGGGCCATGGCGAAGTAGGTGTCCAGCGGGTCGAGCCCGAGCGCGCGGTAGCGTTCGGGGATCGCCCCGAAGGTCACGGCCGTGTCCAACACCTGGTCGTAGTAGGAGAACGTGTTGCTCGGCACGGATCCCAGACCCGCATCGTGCAGTTCCCGCCAGGTTCGGGCGCGCAGTTCCGCCGCCGTTTCGCGCAGTTGGTCCTGGCCGATCCTGCCGGCCCAGTAGCTCTCCAGCGCGCGTTTGAGTTCGCGGCGCGGCCCGATCCTGGGATAGCCGAGTACGGTGGATCCGATCTTGCTGGTCAAAGCCCTCTCCTCGCGAGCTCGACGACACGGTCACCGAGACCCCGGAGGAAGGCAGCACAGACGGCACGAGGTGAGTGGGAGCCCGTACCCTCGGTCCTGTCGGCCTTCCCGCGAGGCCCCGGACTCGCGCGTCCGTGCACCGGACGCGCACCGACGGCAGGTCTTCGGACTCGTGGGCGTCTCCGGCTGTACCGGTTCTCCTAGTGGCCGTCGGCTTCCCGGGTGCGCACACCCAGTGCCGGGTTCCGCGGACGACTCTCGACGTGTCCGGGGACGGCGTTCGTTCCCACACACCGCTGCGGGGCAGTCCCGGATTCGCACCGGGTTCCCTCTTGCCTCACCGCGCCGGCTCGTTCGCACCGGCCGGTGAACCATCGGCGCCGGAAATGGTTGCGCGTGTGGAGTCGTTTGGCAACCCCCGGTGGCGGACCCGCCCTGGTGACGGGTCGAGCTCGCAGCGTCGTCCCCAGGGGTTTCACCGTCCGGTGTATCGGTGATCACAGTGCGAGGCGGGATCCGCGGCAACTTGCCAAGCGGTGCGTCCGCGCGAAAACATGTCCCCATGCCGAGCGAACTGCTTCCCACGACGCGACGCGCGTTGCTGCACAGGCTGGCCGTGGAACAGTCCCGCAACCGGGTCCCCTCCCTGATCGCCGGGTTGGTCCGGGACGGTGAGACCCTGTGGGTGGACGGTCGGGGGGCGGTGCGTACCGAACGTCCCACCGTGGACACGCAGTACCGCATCGGCTCGATCACCAAGACGTTCGTCGCCGTCCTCGTGCTGCGGCTGCGGGACGAGGGGCTGCTGGAGCTGTCCGACCGCTTCGGCGAGTACGTCCCGGGGACCGTGGTCGACGACCGGCCCGTCTGGCAGCTGCTGGCGCACAACAGCGGGTTGAGCTCCGAACCGGCGGGGCAGTGGTGGGAACGTGTTCCCGGATACGCCCCGGAGGAGTTCCTGTCTACAGTGGATGAGTCGCAGCTGCGCGGGGAGCCCCGGCACGTCTTCCACTACTCCAACACGGCCTTCGGGCTGCTGGGGCAGCTCGTGGCCCGGCTGCGTGGCAGGGAGTTCGATCGGGTGCTGCGCGAGGAGGTGCTCGATCCGCTCGGCATGAACCGCACCACCCCCGAACCCGTCGAACCGTACGCCCCCGGCTGGGCCGTTCATCCGTGGGCCGACGTGCTCCAGCCGGAACCCGCCGAGGACGCCGGTGCGATGGCTCCCGCCGGGCAGCTCTGGTCCACGGTGGGCGACATGATCCGCTGGCTGCGCTTCCTCACCGGCGAGACCGGGGGAGTGCTGAGCCCGGAGACGTTGACCGAGATGTGCCAACCGGTCAGCGTGGACGACGGCGACGAGTGGACGCGTGGTTTCGGGCTCGGCCTGCAACTGGCACGGCACCGGGGGCGCAGGCTGGTCGGGCACGGTGGTTCGATGCCGGGCTTCCTGGCCAACGTGCTGGCCGATCCGGCCGAGGCCACCGGGGTGGTCTTCCTGGCCAACACCACCTCCGGGGTGGGGCCGCTGGCCACCGACCTGCTGGACATCCTCGAGGAACACGAGCCGCGGATTCCTCCGGAGTGGCATCCGAGCACCGAGGTCTCCGCGGAGACGCTCGAACTGACCGGCCTGTGGTACTGGGGGCCGATCCCGCACCTGCTGCGGGTGTTGCCGGACGGGCTGGTCGAACTGTCGGCCTGGAAGGGGCCGGGAAGAACCTCCCGGTTCCGTGCCGAGGGCGACGGGACCTGGGTGGGACTGGACGGCTACCACCGTGGTGAGGTGTTGCGCGTCGTCCGTTCCGAGGACGGAAGTCCGCACTGGCTGGACCTGAACACCTTCGTGCTCACCCGGAGTCCCTACGACCCCCAGGCACCCGTTCCCGGCGGAACCCGTCCGTGGAAGTGACGTCGTTGGGCCGGGGGTGGCACGGCACCGTGCCGTGATGGGGGCCCTCGGCTCCGGCGTGTCGGACCGAACAGGCGCACCGCGAGCGTCCGGCGGGCGCGCGTGGTGCGCACGAGCGTCCCGCACGCCGTGGACGTGCTGTCGGACGGATGCGTGGGGAGCTGGTGGCTCCTCGTGGCCGGGTCGGACATCCGCCCCGTCCGATGTGCGGAAACCCACTGGCTGACCGGGATCGGTTTCACCCGGTTGTGGGGCCGGTGAGCGTGGCGAACGGGTCGACGTGAACGTCGTCCGTGTCGAGCGTGGTCGTGGAGCGCTGTCCCGTCCCACATCAGGCGGGGACCGCCGGGCGGGGTCGTCTCCACGTGGGGTCGCGTCGGACTCCGGTGGCGGGGCCGGGCCGCGTCGTCGGTAGAGCGCCAGGGGCCGTGCCGCCCCCTCGGCCACCAGGCCGATCGCGCTGAACTTCCGTGGTCATGGCTGCGTGTGTGTCGCCCTCGGCGGCGCTCGTCCTGAACGGACTCGGCGACGCCCCGTCCCGAACGGAACGGGCACCGTCCACGTGCTGGGAGCCCCTGTCGGGGCAGAACTTCACTCGAAAAGTGGAGTAGCCGTATGTGTTGACCGTCACCCGAACGTGTCGTAGGTTGTCCGAACAACGTTCGGCATACCGAACATGCGATTGGAGAGCCAACTCGCGGACAGCGACAGGATCGGACGACGATGCACACTCTGGCCGATGGGCTAAGGCTGTCGATGAACTGGATGGACAGCCTCATTCTTGTCATCTATTTCGCGGTCGTACTCGGGATCGCGTTCGCCGCCAAACGCAGCGTGCACACCACACTGGACTTTTTCCTGTCCGGGCGTTCCCTGCCCGCGTGGGTGACCGGACTCGCGTTCGTCTCGGCGAATCTGGGCGCCACCGAGATTCTCGGAATGGCCGCCAACGGGGCACAGTACGGTGCCTACACCATCCACTGGTACCTGATAGGCGCCATCCCGGCCATGGTTTTCCTCGGCCTGGTGATGATGCCTTTCTACTACAACTCCAAAGTACGCAGTGTTCCGGAGTTCCTGCTCCTGCGATTCAGCCGCTCCTCGCACCTGCTGAGCGCGAGCATATTCGCGGTCGCCTCGGTGCTGATCGCGGGAGTCAACCTGTACGCGCTGGCGATCGTGCTGCAGGCGCTGCTGGGATGGCCGATCCCGGTGTCCATCGTGGTGGCCGGGCTGTTCGTGCTCGCCTACATCGTCATCGGTGGGCTCACCTCGGCCATCTACAACGAGGTGCTGCAGTTCTTCGTGATCGTCGCCGCGCTGGTCCCGCTCACCGTGCTCGGACTGGTCCGTGTCGGCGGGGTGAGCGGCCTGATCGACAAGGTGACGGCCGCCGAGGGCACGCAGTTCCTCACCGCGTGGGGCGGAACCGGATTCGGCCAGGACAACCCCCTGGGCACCAACTGGCTGACCATCACACTCGGGCTCGGCTTCGCCATATCCTTCGGCTACTGGACCACCAACTTCGCCGAGGTGCAGCGTTCCCTGTCGGCCAAGAACCTCTCGGCCGCACGGCGCACCCCGCTGATCGCGGCCTTCCCCAAGATGTTCATCCCGCTGATCGTGGTGCTGCCCGGGCTGATCGCCCTGGTCGTGCAGCCGAACATCGGCCAGCCCGGCAGTGAGTACGACTACAACTCGGCGATACCGCTGCTGATGGCGGAACTGTTGCCGAACGGCGTGCTCGGTCTGGCCGTGACCGGCTTGATGGCCTCCTTCATGGCCGGTATGGCGGCCAACGTCTCCAGTTTCAACACGGTTTTCACCACCGACATCTGGCAGGCCTACATCAAGCCCGGGAAATCCGACGCGCACTACCTGGTCGTCGGGCGTGTCATCACCGCGGTGGGCGTGGTCGTCGGAATCGGAACGGCGTTCATCGCCGCGTCGTTCAGCAACATCATGAACTACATGCAGACGTTGTTCTCCTTCTTCAACGTCCCGCTTTTCGCCACCTTCATTCTCGCCCTGTTCTGGAAGAGAATGACGGCCCAGGCGGGATTCTGGGGACTGTTGGCGGGAACGGTCGCGCCGATAGCCTTCTACAGCATGTACCGGGTGGGAATCGTGGACATGAGCACCGACCAGGCGGTGAACATGACCTCCTCGATCATCGCCTTCGCCGTCGACGTGGCCGTGAGCGTGCCGATCGCGCTGGCGACCCGGCCGAAGACGGAGGCGGAACTGGCCGGGCTGGTCTACACGAAGGCCGACGCGCGGACCAAGGGGGAGCTGCAGAAGGGCGACGACGCCTGGTACCGCAAACCGGCGCTGCTCGGTTGGGGAGCCGTGATACTCGCCGCGCTGTGCTACGTGCCGTTCTCGGTGTGAGGTTCCACCGGCCGGGACCGGCGACGGGGCGTTCGTCGAAGACGCCCGGTCGAGAAGCTACGTTGGGAGGTAGTCCTTGTCCGAACACCCGGATTCCCCGCAGGAGCACCCCGAGGCCGTCGCGCGCAGCGGTGCCGGCAAGCTGTTCGACGTGCGGACCGTGATCGGTGGTCTGTTCGTGGTCTACGGCGTGCTGGTGGGCGTGGCGGGGCTCTTCCCCACCGAGGAGGGGCTGGCCAAGGCCCAGGGGATCAACATCAACCTCTGGACCGGCCTGGCGATGCTGGTGCTGGGTGGTCTCTTCCTGCTGTGGGTAAGACTTCGCCCGCTGGAGACACCCGAGATCCCCGGACAGGAGGACTGAACGGGTTCACCTCCCCACGGCGGGGTCAGTCCGCGCGGTGCCCGAGCCTCTCCGAGAGGTTCGCGGCACCGCGCAGTACTGTCTCGGTCAGTTCGCGCTCGACCCGCTCGTTCCAGCGCAGGATGGGAACGGCGATGCTCATGGCGGCCACCACCTCGTGGGAGTGGTCCCGTACCGGGGCGGCCACGCAGGCGACCGAGTCGTTGGACTCGCAGTACTCCCTGGCCTGGCCGGAGCGGCGGGCGACCTCGGCCAGCTCGGCGAGCAGGCTCGGGTAGTCGCTGATGCTGTTGTCCGTCATGGGGGTCAGGGTCGTCCCGCCGTAGAGCTCGTCGAGTTTCTCCCGGGACAGGGGGGCGAGCAGCGCCTTGCCCACGGCGGTGCAGTGGGCGGGGATCCTCCGGCCCACGGCCGAGACCATCCGGACCGGATGTCCGCTGTCCACTTTGGCGACGTAGAGCACGTCGGTGCCCTCGCGGATGCCGATGTGCACCGTCTCGTTGCACTGGCGCGAGGTCTCCTCCGCAGCGAGGTGTCCCTCGCGGGCCAGGTCGAGCCGGTCCGCGTAGGCGGATCCGAGTTGGAATCCCCGTACGCCCAGGCGGTACCGGGAGCCGCTGCCGCCGGCGTGGGTGAGATAGCCGCGTTCCACGAGGGTGCCGAGCAGTTCGTGCACCGTGGTCCGGGGAAGCCCCAGCCTGGACGTGATCTCGGGGGCGCTCAGTTCCGGCTCGTCCAGGAAGAGTTCCAGGATGTCGAAGGCCCGCTCCAGGGCGGGTACTGCTCGTGCCACCGCGGTTGCTCCTCCTGTTCTGCAGCGGATGCGCCTCGGGTCGCGCCGGCTTCGTGAGCGGGTGTCGAGCGGCGTGGAGCCGGTATTTCGAACAGTTTACCCGTAACCGGCTCGTCCGTTCGGTCGTGGCTTCGTGCCGGTCGTTTCCCGGTGTCGCGGCTGGGCGGTCGCGGTTTCCGTCGGGCGGCACCTCGTGGCCTATTGACCCGGTTGGACGCCCGTGATTATTGTTTCGAACAGCGTCCGATATTTCGAACGGAGTGGGTGTTGGATACACGAACGTTCTTGCGATCCCAGGGGTTGCCCGCGGAGGATGTCGGATCCCCGCCCGCCAGCCCCAAGCGTTTCCCGGACGGGGCGCAGTACCGGGTGGAGATCCCCAGCACCGAAGGTCCCGAGGTGCTCGACGCGGTGCTCGCCGAGGCCGCCGAGCGGGACGTGCCGGTTCACCGGATCTCGCAGGGCAGCGGGGCCATGCTGCTCACCGACGGGGAACTGGCCAGGATGGCCGACACGGCCGGGCGCGCCCGTGTGGAACTGAGCCTGTTCGCCCGTCCCCAGGCCGGATGGCACACCGGGGCCATGGTCGCCGCGCCCGCCGGAGGCCTCGTCGCGGCCCAGGCCCGGGGTACCGAACAGCTCGTGCACGTGCTGGAGGACGTGCGCCGCAGCGCCGAGGCGGGCGTGCGCAGTGTGCTGGTCACCGACCTGGGCGTGCTGTCGGTCGCCGCGCGGATGCGCGAGCGGGGCGAACTCCCCGCGGACATGCGTTTCAAGAGCAGCGTTCAGATGGCCCTGTCCAACCCCGCCTCCGTGGCGCTGGCCGAGCGGATCGGAGCCGACACCTACAACGTGCCGACCGACCTCTCCATCGGCCAGCTCGCCTCGATCCGTGCCGCCACGGACCTCCCGCTCGACGTCTACGTCGAGTCCCCCGACGACCTGGGCGGGTTCGTGCGTCACTACGAGATCGCCGAGATAGTCCGGGTGGCCGCCCCGGTCTACGTCAAGTTCGGACTGCGCAACGCTCCGGACATCTACCCGAGCGGCAGCCACCTGACCTCCACGGCGATCGCACTGGGACGTGAACGCGTGCGCCGCGCCCGGATCGGCCTGGACATGCTGCACCGGTACATGCCCCAGGCCACCACCTCGGAACTGCCCACCCGGGACCTCGCCGTGCCCCACGGCGAGCCCGTCACGAGCGAGACAGCGGGTGAACTGCGATGAGAATCACGAAACTGGAACCCCTGGTCCTGGGAACCCCCTGGCGGGACATGACCTACGTGCGGCTGCACACCGACGACGGGCTCGTCGGGGTGGGTGAGACGCGGATGCTCGGGCACACCGAGGCGCTGCTGGGCTACCTCAACGAGGCGGCGCGCAACCACGTCGTGGGAGCCGATCCGTTCAACATCGAGGCGCTGGTGTGGCGGATGAAGCGCGGCGACTACGGCCGGGCCGGTGAGGTCGTGATGTCCGGCATCGCCTGTGTGGAGACGGCCTGCTGGGACCTCATCGGCAAGGCGCTGAACCAGCCTGTGTGGCGGCTGCTCGGCGGCAACGTCCGGGACCGGATCAAGGCCTACGCCAACGGGTGGTACACGGTGGAGCGCACTCCCGAGCAGTTCCACGAGGCGGCCCGCACCGTGGTGGAGCGTGGTTACCGGGCGCTGAAGTTCGACCCGTTCGGGCCCGGACGCTGGGAACTGGAACCCGCCGAGACCCGCCGCTCGGTGGAGCTGGTGGAGGCCGTGCGGGACGCGGTCGGACCCGACGTCGAGATCCTGATCGAGATGCACGGTCGGTTCACCCCGGCCCAGGCCACCCGCATCGCCGCCGACCTCACCCCCTTCTCCCCCAGCTGGATCGAGGAACCGGTTCCACCGGAGAACCCCGAGGCGCTGAGCAAGGTCTCGGCGGGCACCACCATTCCGGTGGCCACGGGTGAGCGCATCCACGACCGCTTCGAGTACCGCGAGCTGTTCGCCCGCCAGGCCGCCGACGTCATCCAGCCCGACATCGGCCACTTCGGCGGGATCTCCGAGACCCGGAAGGTGGCGGCCACCGCGGAGACCCACTACGTGCTGCTCGCCCCGCACAACGTGGGCGGTCCGGTGCTCACGGCGGCGAACCTGCACCTGGCCGCCGTCACCGAGAACTTCAAGATCCAGGAGCACTTCAACGACTTCGCCGACGCGCACGTGAAGCAGGCCGCGCCGGGACTTCCCGAGGTGGAGGACGGCTACTTCGCGCTGCCCTCCGGGCCCGGTCTCGGGGTCGAGCTCGACGTGGACTTCGTCCGGGAGCACCCGGCACGCGGAGCCCGCTTCGACCTCTACGCCGAGGACTGGCAGTTCCGCGGCACCAAGGCGACCGAGGGAGCTGCCTCATGAGCGACGCGCCCCGCGCGGTGCGGATCGAGGAACCGGGCGTGCTCCGCCTGGTTCCCACCGATCCGACACCGCCCGGACCCGGCGAGGCCCTGGTCGAGGTGGCCTACAGCGGCATCTGCGGCTCCGACCGGGAGGTCTTCACCGGCGGACGGCCCGAGGGCTTCGTCCGTTACCCCGTGGTGCCCGGCCACGAGTGGTCCGGCAGGGTCGCGGCGGTCGGCACCGGTGTGGACGAGGGGCTGTTCGGACGGCTCGTGGTGGGCGAGGGGTTCCGCTCCTGCGGGGTGTGCCCGCGCTGCCGCCGAGGGGACACCAACCTCTGCGCCGCCGAGTACGACGAAACCGGGTTCACCAGTCCGGGAGCCTGGGCGGACTGGCTGACCCTGCCCGCCCGGCTGCTGCACGTGTTGCCCGACCACGCCGACCCGCGCGGCGCCGCCGCGCTGGAGCCCGCCGCGTGCGCGGCGGCGGCCACGCTCAAGCTCGCCCCGGTGCCGGGAGAGCGGGTGGCCGTGGTCGGCGGCGGCAGCCTGGGGCTGCTGACCACCCAGCTGATCGCGGCCTCCTCTCCCGGTGAACTGACCATGGTGGAGCCGAACGAGCGTCGCGCGGAACTCGCCGAGAGCTGCGGGGCGAGCCGGGTGTGTTCCCCGGAGCGGGCTCGGGGCGAACTCGGTGGTTACGACGCGGTCGTGGAGGCGGCGGGGGTCCCGGGCACGGCGGAACTGGCCACCGCCCTCGCCCGACCCGCCGGACGGGTGGTGCTCACCGGGGTCGCCGCCCAGGACTCGGTTCCCCTGGATCCGGCCCGACTGGTGCTCTCGCAGCTGACGGTGCACACCGTGTTCGGCGCTCCCTCCCACGCCTGGGTACACGCCGTGTCGAGTTTCACCAGCGGGGCGCTCGACCCCGGGGTGATCGTCACCGAGGAGTTCGGACTGGAGGAGGCCGAGCGGGCACTGCGTTCCCTCGAACGGAACGTGAAGACGCTGCTGCGGCCGTGAACGACGACGACTACCCAGGAGGTTGCACACTCCATGACATCGACACCTCCGAGCACCACCGAGGCTCTCGACTCCGTGCTCGACAGGGCCCGCACCGCCTCCGAGAAGCTGGAGAACCTCCGGCCGGCGGACACGGCCCGGATGCTGCGCGGGATCGCCGACACGCTGGACGCGGCGGGTGAGGAGCTCGTCCCCCTGGCGCAGCGGGAGAGCAACCTCCCGGAGGGACGGCTGTGCGGAGAGCTGGCGCGCACCACGTTCCAGTTGCGCCTGTTCGGTGATCTCGTCGAGGAGGGCGCCCATCTGGCGGCCACGATCGACTCCCCGGATCCGGAGTGGCCCACCGGCGCCCGCCCGGACCTGCGACGGGTGCACCTGCCGATCGGGCCGGTTCTCGTGTTCGCGGCCAGCAACTTCCCCTTCGCGTTCAGTGTGGCCGGTGGGGACACGGCCTCGGCCCTGGCCGCCGGCTGCCCCGTGGTGGTCAAGGCTCATCCCGGCCACCCCGACCTGTCCCGGCGCACCGCCGCGCTCGTCGAGGGAGCACTGGCCGAGGCCGGCGCGCCCGAGGGGACCTTCGCGCTCGTCGAGGGCACCGACACCGCGCGCGCGGCGCTGCTCGACGAACGGATCCGCGCCGGGGCCTTCACCGGTTCGCACGGCGGTGGTCGCGCGCTGTTCGACCTGGCGTGCTCCCGGGCCGAACCCATCCCCTTCTACGCCGAGATGGGCAGCGTGAACCCCGCGTTCGTCACCCCGGAGGCGGCCCGGCGGCGCGGAGCCGAGATAGCCCGTGGCTACCTGGACTCCTACACCCTGGGGGTCGGGCAGTTCTGCACCAAACCGGGACTGCTGTTCGTTCCGCGCGAGCAGCAGTCGACCTTCGAGGAAACCCTGCTCGCCGAGGTGGCGAAGCGTTCCGCCGCCCCGATGCTCAACCCGGACATCGAGCACGCCTTCCACGACACCCTGGCCTCCCTGCGGGGGCACCCGGCGGTGCGGGAGCTGGTCGCCGGGACCAGCACCGAGGAGGGGGTGAGCCCCACCCTGCTGGCCACCGGGGCGAGCGAGTTCCTCGAGCACTCGGACGAACTGCTGCGGGAGTGCTTCGGCCCCGTGTCGGTGCTGGTCGGCTACTCCGACACCACGGAGCTGTTCCGCGTGGCCGAACGGTTCTCCGGCGAGCTGACCGCCACGGTCCACGGTGAGGAGGACGAGCAGCCGGTCGCCTCCCTGTTCGGGATCCTGCGCCGCAGGGCCGGGCGCCTGGTGTGGAACGGATGGCCCACCGGGGTCAGCGTCACCCACGCGATGCAGCACGGCGGGCCCTACCCGGCGACCACGGCCCCCACGCACACCTCGGTGGGGACCGCCGCCGTGGAGCGCTTCCTGCGGCCGGTCTCCTTCCAGAACTCGCCGCAGGCGGTGCTTCCCGAGGCGCTGCGGGACGACAACCCCCTCGGGATCCCGCGTCGGGTGGACGGGGTCCGGCACTCCTGAGTGGTGGCTCCGCGTCCCGGTGCGGAGACCGACTCCGCACCGGGACGGGTGTTCCGGCTCACGTCCCGGAACACCGGACGGATTTCGGATTGATGTCCGAGCCCGCCGGGCGGGATGCTCGGGGGGTGGCCGACGAACTGCGCGTGAACCACCGCGTGAGCATCCCGGAGTCCGAACTCGTGGAACGGTTCTCCCGGTCCTCCGGGCCGGGAGGCCAGCACGTGAACACCACCGAGTCCCGGGTCGAACTCGTGTTCTTCCCGGAGAGCTCGCGGGCGCTCTCGTGGCGGCAGCGCGAGCAGGTGCTCGCCCGGCTCTCCCACCGGATCTCCGCGGGGGCGTTGACCGTGGTGGAGGACGGCAGGCGCAGTCAGCTCGCCAACCGGAAACAGGCCCGGCGCCGGCTCGCCGACCTCCTGGCCGAGGCGTTGCGTCCCGCCCCGCCTCCCCGCAGACGCAGCGGTCCCAGCGCCGGGGCGAAGCGCAGGAGGCTGGAGGACAAACGACACCGCTCCGCGATCAAGCGCACCCGTGGACGCGGCCGGATGGAACGGGAGTGACTCTCGTGCGGCCGGTGCCGTGCGGTGAGGGGCCGCTGGAGGACCCGATATCCTGAGACACCGGTCCGCGGGGTGTCCGCGGCGGCCACCGCCGCCGGGACGTGCCCCGCGCACGAGAACGGCGGAACCCGAGACGAGGGGGACACGGATGTCGACGGCGTGGGTGCTTCCGGGCGGATCCACGTTCGGGGCCGTGCAGGCGGGTCTGGTCAGTGCGCTGTTCGAGGTGGAGTCCCCGCCGGACATGCTGATCGGGACCTCCGCCGGGGCGTTGAACTCGGCATGGCTGGCCGCCGACCCCACGCCGCGCGGCGCCGAGAGGCTGCGCGAGATCTGGCGGACGATGCGGCGCGGTGACGTGTTCCCGGTCGAACCGATGCGGATCCTGGCCGGAAAACTCGGACTGTCCGACCACCTGATGAGCAACAGGGGACTGGCCGGGTGGCTGCATCGCACGTTGCCCTTCCGGCGTCTCGACCAGGCCGAGGTGCCCCTCACGGTCACCGCCACCGACCTGGAGAGCGGCGAGGCCACCTACTTCACGAGTGGTCCGGCCCTGCCCGCCCTGGTGGCCTCCTGCGCCATCCCCGGTGTGTTCCCGCCGGTGGAGATCGGAGGACGTCGTTTCGTCGACGGTGGCCCGGCCGCGTTCATGCCCATCAGCCGCGCCGTGGAGCAGGGCGCGGAGCGGGTGTACGTGCTGCCGTGCGGGGGGACGCGGCCGCTGGACTCGGCGGAGTTCGAACAGCTTCCCCCGGACAAGGGAGTGGGCGGGTCCATTCCGGCGGTCAACGGTGCGGCGTTGAGCGCGGCCATGTACGCGGCCTCCGAACTGGACATGCAGCTCAACGCCGCGCGTTGTGAGCTCTACGTGCTGCCCGCCCCGAAGGTCGACCGGCTCTCCCCCTACTCGTTCAAGCACTCCGCCGCCCTGATCGACTGGGCGTGGCGCACCGCCGCCGAGTGGCTGCCGCGGGCGCGTCCCGTGCCCGCCGAGCCGGTGGACATCGCGGGGGTTGCCCGCACAGCACGGCGGGGTGTGGAAACGGCCTGATCCGGGTGGCATCGCCGTCGAGGAGTCCACGAGGGTGACTCGGCGGCTCCCGTGTGTTTCCCGAGGTTTCGGGACTGTTTCCCGCTCTGGATCGCGGTGGGTTCGTCTCCGGTGCGGCGAGCCGCTCACCGGCGACGAACCGGACGCGGGGTGACGATCCGGTCCGAACCGGACGGATTTGTTTCTTTCCGGTGACGTTCGTGTTGTGCGGGCTGCCGAAAATAGTTCGCAATGCTAAAAACGCGTCATGCACCTCGCACCCCAGGAACGTGACAAGCTGCTCGTCCACGTCGCGGCGCAGCTCGCTCGGAGCAGGCTGGAGCGCGGGCTGAGGATGAACTATCCCGAGGCGGTCGCGCTGATCACCGAGCACGTGGTCGAGGGGGCCCGGGAGGGACGCAGCGTCTCCGAGCTGATGTCCAGCGGGCGTCACGTGCTGAGCCGGGAACAGGTCATGGACGGGGTGGCCGAGATGATCGACGACGTGCAGGTGGAGGCCACCTTCCCGGACGGAACGAAGCTCGTCACCGTGCACGCACCGATCCAGTAGGAGCCACAGTGCGTCCAGGAGAGATCCTTCCCGGCAGCGAACCGGTTCCCCTGCACCCCGGACGCGAGCGGATCCGGCTGCTCGTGGTCAACGAGGCCGACCGGCCGGTGCAGGTCGGTTCGCACTACCACTTCGCCGCGGCCAACCCGGAGCTGTCGTTCGACAGGACGGCCGCGTGGGGACGCAGGCTGGACATTCCCGCCGGAACGGCGGTGCGTTTCGAACCCGGAGTCGAGCGCGAGGTGCGGCTGGTTCCGATCGAGGGGCGCCGCACCGTGCCGGGCCTGCGTCCCGAGTACTCCGGGGACCTGGACCGCCGCGCCGAACGGGAGACCGTGGGAGAGGAGGAACGGCCGTGAGCGGTGACGAGGCGGAGCCGGAGATCTCCCGGCAACGCTATGTGGAGCTGTTCGGCCCCACCACCGGTGACCGGATACGGCTGGCCGACACCGATCTGCTGGTCGAGGTCACCCGCGACCTCTCCCTGGGCGAGCGGGGTTCGGGGGAGGAGACGGTGTTCGGGGGCGGCAAGGTCGTCCGCGAGTCCATGGGCCAGTCGGTGGCCACCCGGGCGGAGGGAACTCCGGACACGGTCATCACCGGAGCGGTGATCCTGGACCACTGGGGAGTGGTCAAGGCCGACGTGGCCGTCCGGGACGGCAGGATCGTCGGCATCGGCAAGTCCGGGAACCCGGACACGGCCGACGGGGTGGACCCGGCGATGGTGATCGGCCCCTCCACCGAGGTGATCTCCGGCAACGGGCGGATCCTCACGGCGGGCGGCATCGACTGCCACGTGCACTTCATCTGTCCACAGGAGATCGACACGGCGCTGGCCTCCGGTGTGACCACTCTGGTCGGCGGGGGAACCGGTCCCACCGAGGGCTCCAAGGCCACCACCGTCACCCCGGGAGCCTGGCACCTGGGACGGATGTTGCGGTCCCTGGACGACTCCCCGGTGAACGTCCTCCTGCTGGGCAAGGGGAACACGGCGGCCGAGGAGCCGTTGGAGGAGCAGCTGCGTGCCGGGGCGGGCGGACTCAAACTGCACGAGGACTGGGGCGCCACACCGGTGGCCGTGGACACCGCCCTGCGCGTGGCCGAACGCAGCGGTGTGCAGGTGGCCATCCACACCGACACGCTCAACGAGGCCGGGTTCCTCGAGTCCACCCTGCGGGCCATCGGAGAGCGCTCCGTCAACGCCTACCACGCCGAGGGGGCGGGCGGCGGCCACGCGCCGGACGTGATCCGGGTGGCCGCGCGGTCCAACGTGCTGCCCTCCTCGACGAACCCCACGCGACCCCACACGGTCAACACCATCGACGAGCACCTGGACATGCTGATGGTGTGCCACCACCTGAACCCCTCGGTGCCCGAGGACCTGGCCTTCGCCGAGAGCCGCATCCGCCCCACCACCATCGCGGCCGAGGACGTGCTGCACGACCTCGGTGCCATCTCGATGATCAGCTCGGACGCCCAGGCGATGGGACGGATCGGTGAGGTCGTGACACGGACCTGGCAGACCGCCCACGCCATGAAGAGGCGACGGGGACCCCTGCCGACGGACACGGACGCCGACAACCTGCGTGCCCGGCGCTACGTGGCCAAGTACACGATCGCACCGGCCGTGGCGCACGGCATCCAGGACTCGGTCGGCTCGGTGGAGACGGGCAAGCTCGCCGACCTCGTGCTGTGGGAGCCGAAGTTCTTCGGGGTTCGTCCGCACATGGTGCTCAAGAGCGGTTTCCCCGTCCGGGCGGCGGTGGGGGACGCCAACGCCTCCATCCCCACGCCGCAGCCGGTGCTCTCCCGTCCGATGTTCGGCCAGCTGGCGGGAGCGCCGGCGGCGGGCTCGCTGTTCTTCGTCGCGCCCGAGTCCCTGGAGTCCGGTTTGGACGAGCGGCTGGGTCTGCGCAGCGGGCTGGTCGGGGTCTCCGACACCCGCGGGGTCACCAAGGCCGACATGCCGCTCAACGAGGCCACTCCCGAGATCGAGGTGGACCCGGACAGCTTCGCGGTGCGTGTCGAGGGGGAACTCGTCGAACCCGAACCGGTGGACGAGGTTCCCCTGGCACAGCGCTACTTCCTGTTCTGAAACGACGAGTGTGATGACCGAACGACAGCAACCCCCGCCCTCCGGCCCGGCGAGCTCGCTGGCCGTGCTCGCGCTGGCCGACGCGCGCCTGCCGGGAGGCGGCCACGCGCACTCGGGAGGTCTGGAGGAGGCCGTCCACCGCGGCACCGTCACCGGCCCGCACGAACTGCGGGAGTTCCTGCGCGGACGCCTGCACGGCGCGGGACGGCAGGCCGCCGTGTTCGCCGCCGCCGCTGCCCACGCCGCCGCCCGGGGAGCTCCCCGGAGTCACTGGTCCGAACTGGACACCGAGTACGACGCCCGCGTTCCCTCCCCGGCCCAGCGTGCGGCCTCCCGGTCCCAGGGGCGCGGTACCGCCCGGGCAGGGCGGACGGCATGGCCCTCCCCGGCGCTGCGGGAACTGCTGAGCGTCACGGACAGTCCCCACCACCCGCTGGTGGTCGGGGTGCTGGTGGGGGCGAGCTCCCTGGCGGGGCCGAAGGACGCGGCGGCGGTGGTGGCCTACCTCGCGCTCAGCGGTCCGGCCTCGGCGGCGGTGCGCCTGCTCGGCCTCGACCCCTTCGCGGCCAACGCGGCGGTGGCCGCCTTCGAGACGGACACGGAACGGCTCGCGCGGGCGGCGGCCCGCACGGCGGCACTGCCCGCCGCCGAGCTGCCCTCGACGGGGGCTCCCGCGCTGGACCTGCTCGCCCAGGCACACCGCAAACACCACGAGGAAGAGGTGCGACTCTTTGCCAGCTGAACACGCCCACGAGCACGCCGGAGCCACCCACCGGCACCCGGTCGACTTCGACCCCACGGCGGCCGGACCGGACCCGTTCAGCGCGGAGCGCCGCGCGGACCGCCCGCTGCGGATCGGCATCGGAGGCCCCGTCGGCAGCGGCAAGACCGCGTTGACCGCGGCCCTGTGCCGCACCCTCGGCGCGGAGACGGAACTGGCCGTGGTCACCAACGACATCTACACCACCGAGGACGCGGACTTCCTCCGTCGTGCGGCGGTGCTGGACACCAGCCGGATCGAGGCGGTGCAGACGGGAGCCTGCCCGCACACCGCCATCCGGGACGACATCACCGCCAACCTCGACGCGGTGGAGCGGTTGCAGCGGGTTCACCCCGGCTTGGAGCTGGTGCTGGTGGAAAGCGGTGGGGACAACCTCACCGCCGTGTTCAGCCGGGGACTCGCCGACGCGCAGATCTTCGTCGTCGACGTGGCGGGAGGGGACAAGGTTCCCCGCAAGGGCGGCCCCGGGGTGACCACGGCGGACCTGCTCGTGATCAACAAGGTGGACCTGGCCGAACGGGTCGGGGCCGACATGTCCGTCATGTGCGCGGACGCCCACCGGATGCGAGGGGACCTCCCCGTGATCACCCAGTCGTTGACCGACGACCCGAGCGCCGGGGACACCGCGAACTGGGTGCGGCAGCGGCTCGCCGAGTGGAGCCGTTCCACCGAACCGGTGGTGTGATGCGGTCCAGAGCCCGACTGGTCGTGGAGGCGGACGAGCGGTCCCGCTCGGTGGTGCGCGAGCTGCGTTCCCACGCGCCGCTGACGCTGCTCCCCCGGCGTCGGCGTGAGGAGCCCTCCGGGGCGGTCGTGGTGCACCTGGTCGGCTCGGCCACCTCCCCGCTGGGAGGCGACGACCTCGACCTGGACGTGCACGTCGGAGCGGGGGCCCGGCTGCTGCTGCGCGGCACGGCGGCCACCCTGGCGCTTCCGGGACACCGTCCCGGCGGAAGTCGTGGCTCGGTCCGGATCGAGGTGGCCGACGGTGGCACGGTCGAGTACCTCCCCGAACCCACGGTGGTGACCTCCCGGGCCGAACACGAGGCCGAACTGTCGGTCCGGATGGGAGAACACGCCCGGTTGTGCTGCCGGGAGGTCCTCGTGCTGGGACGCAGCGGGGAGCGCCCCGGAAGGCTGCGCAGCCGCCTGGAGCTGGAACGCGCCGGAACCGCGTTGTTGCGTAACGGTTTCGACACCGCCGACTCCCGGCTGCGCGACAGCCACGCCTATCTCGGAGGGGCCCGCGTGCTGGCCACGGAGGCCGTGGTCTGGGACCGCGATCCCGTGGAGTGCTCCGGGGACGGGTGGGCGCTGATGCCGCTGGCCGGGGGAGGGGCACTGAGCACGGTGCTGGCCGGGGACGTGGTCACGGCAGGGGACGCCCTCTCCCGGGCCAGGGCGGCCCATCCCTGTGGAGAGGAACTCTCCCCCGTCGCCGGGTGAGCCCGGCACGCGATCACTCCACGGTGGCCGGTGGCCACGCCCGTCACTCACCCGCCGCCTTCCCGGCCTCGGACAGTGGCGTGTTGGCGGGAGACTCCCCACTCACAGTGGCGGGACCGTGCCGGACTCGCACCGGCTTCCCGCGCGTCGCCGCGTTGTTGTCACGCAGGACGTTCACACCGTCGTGTCTGGGTGTCAAGTCCCCCGTGGACGGAGTGTTCAGGGCTGTTCGGATGTTTCGGCAGCGCAGGACGTGATCCGTCGACGCGGTACTGCGCGGAAAGTGATGCTTCTCCTTGGCAACAGCATTCTCGTGGTGAGGAAACCGTCTCACACCTTCGGGTGAAATCTCGTCCCGAGAAGCCGTGCGCGTACTGTGATCCTGGCGGACACTCGACGGCAACGGTGCCACACCGGGGAACAGGGTTCGGTGGAACCGGTCGGGGTTCGGAACGTGCGGGACACTGATTCGTAAAGACGGGTCGGCTGACGAGACCACGGGCCGATCGCGACTCGGTAGCCGGAGCGGGTACATGAGCGATGCGGACAACCAAGGCGGGATTCGGATCGACACGGAGGAACTGGTCGGCAAGCTCGGGGCCTCGCTGCGGGAATACGCGGTCTACACCCTCGACCCGGACGGTGTGGTGTCGAGCTGGAACACCGGAGCCGAGCACATCACCGGGGCCTCGGCCGCGGAGGTGGTCGGCAACAACATCGCGCTCTTCTACACCGAGGAACAGATCGCCTCCGGGAAACCACGGCAGCTGCTCGACAGGGCGGTGCGCGAGGGCAGCTGCGTCGACGAGGGGTGGAGGGTCCGCAAGGACGGCAGCCGTTTCTGGGCCCACGTGGTCACCACCGCCCTGTGGTCCAGCGAGGGCGAACTGCGCGGTTTCGCGCGGGTGACCAGGGACGAAACCGATCTGCACTTCCAGCTGGAAAGGTCGCTGCAACAGTTCCGCGACCTGTTCTCCCTGGCTCCCGTGGGGATCGGCGTGTTCGACTCGTCCGGCCACCTGCGCGACTCCAACGTCGCCCTGTGCGAACTGCTCGGCCACGGCGGGGAGGAGCTGCGCGGCGTCCACGCCGCGGACATGGTCCATCCCAACGTCTCGGACCGGCGACGACTGCGTGAGGTGTTCCGTGCCGGGACCCCGCCCGAACGGGAGATCGTCCAGGAGTGGCCGCTGGTCCGGGCGGACGGCAGGCGACTGGTCTGCGAACTGCACATCACCCGCTCGGCGGGGCCGGACGGCGAGCCGTTCTGGCTGGTGGCCTTCCAGGACCTCACCGAACGTCAACGGGTCATGGAGGAATGGCGTTACTGGGCCACCCACGACGAGCTGACCGGTCTGCCCAACCGTGCCGCCATCACCCAGCTGCTCGGGAACGCCGACACCGAACGCCTGGCCATGCTCTACTGCGACATCACCAACTTCCGCCGGATCAACGAGTCGCTGGGACTACAGGCCGGGGACGACCTGCTCGTCGAGATGGCCAAGAGGCTGCGCGGCGACCTGCCTGAGGGCTGGCTGGCGGCGCGGATGGCCGCCGACGAGTACCTGGTGGTCTGCCCGGACGTGGCCGAGGCGGGCGGAGTGGACGAGATGGCCACCCTGGTGACCGACCTGTTCAACCGCCCCGTGTACCTGCGGGGACACCCGCCCATCCAGGTCTCGGTCTCGGTGGGCGTGGCCGTGGCCGAGGGGGAGACCAACCCCGAGGACCTGCTGCGTTCGGCCAGCGCCGCCGTGATGGACGCGAAGAGCGGCGGCAGGGACCGGATCTCGGTGGCCAGCACCGCGCTGATCGACTCGATGGACCGCCAGCTCCAGCTGGAGAGCGAACTGCGGGCCGCGATCGAGGCGGAGGAACTCACCCTGCACTACCAGCCGGTGGTGGACGACACCGGTGTGATCGTCGCCGCCGAGGCCCTGGTGCGCTGGCACCATCCCGAGCGGGGACTGCTGAGCCCGGGGAGTTTCCTGCCCGTGGCCGCGCGGGGGGACATGCTGCGCTCGCTGGACCACTGCGTGCTGCGCTCGGCGATGCGGGACGCGGCGAGCTGGCCGCGCAGGCCGGACGGGGGGCGCGTGGTGGTGGCGTTCAACCTGGGTGAGTTCTCCCCGGCCGACCACGACTTCGTGGAGGTGCTGGAGTCGGCCCTGGAGGAGTCCGGCCTCGGATGGTCCGACATCGCCGTCGAGCTGGTGGAGACCTCGCTGATCAACCTCCCCACCAAGGGAGCCGAGACCATGAGCGAACTGACCGCCAAGGGGGCGCGGTTCGCGCTGGACGACTTCGGCACCGGCTACTCCTCGCTGGCGCGGCTGAAGGAGTTCCCCATAGACATCATCAAGATCGACCGGAGCTTCGTCTCCGAGGTCACCACGGGACGTTCGGGGCTTTCCGTGGTCAAGGCCATCGCCGACCTGGCCGAGGCCCTCGGGTGCACCTGCACGGCCGAAGGAGTGGAGACACGCGAGCAGTTCGAGGTGCTGCGCGGGGTGGGCGTGCACACCTACCAGGGGTGGTTGTTCTCCCGTCCCATGTCGTGCGAACGGCTGTGCGAGACGGTGCGGGCGGGAGGAGTGCGCCTGTTCGGCGGATGAGGCAGCGGAAGCGCTCCCGGCCCCACGCTGGGGGACCACCCGGCGACAGACCCCGGAAGGTTCCGCCTGCCGGGTGATCCCCCGAACCGTTCCCGACGCGGTCACCGCCGCACTCTCGTGTTCTCAGCAGGTGGGGGGCTCGGCCCCGTCCGGGTTCAGCGCGTTGAACACCAGCTGCTGGGCGGCAGGGTCGTAGGAGATCCCCACGTGCTCGGTCAGCCTGCCGGAGCAGAAGTCCTGCAGGGTCTGGTTGGTCACGTTCGGTGCCTCCTCCAGGAACGAGGAGGTGTAGGGGGTCACCACCTCGTCGAACTTGGTGGCGATGACGGTGTAGTCCACCTCGGGACGGGTCTCACCGCCCGCGTTGAGTTCGGTGATGAACTCGGAGTCCTTCAACTGCTGGGTGCACGAGGCACACGGCGGGGTTCCCTCGGGCAGGAACGATCCCAGTGTGTCCAGCCCCCACAGCGTGGTGCCGTGGTTCGAGGGAACGAGCCCGACCAGCGAGTCCACCCGGTCCGCGCCGCCGAGGTTCTCGATGTAGTACCGGGGCATCATCCCGCCCTGGGAGTGGCCCACGATGTCCACCTCGTCCGCTCCGGTGGCCCGCAGCACGCGCTCGACGAACCCGTCCAGCTGCCGTGCGGAGCGGGTGATCTCCCTCGTCCCCTTGATCGGGTTGCCCTCGCTGCCCCCGTAGTTCAGGGCGAACACGCAGTAGCCGCGCTCGGCGAGTTCCGGGGAGAGCCCCGCCCAGTTGTCGTAGCGGTTCTCGAACGTCCCGTGCACCAGGACCACGGGGTCGGGGTGTTCGGGGCCGGGGGTGCACGAGAAGTCGTTGGCCCCGGGGGGCACCGCCTCCGGGTGTTTCTGCGAGTAGAAGAACGCCGACAGGAAGTCGTCCTGTCGTGGACCGGTCTCTCCGGTTTCGTCGTCGGCGGAAGCCGTGCCGATTCCGGCCGTCGCGGCCAGCGCGACGGCGCCGAGAGAGGCGAGGAGAACCCGCCAGGTGCGCTTTGTTCGATGCATTTCCACTCCTTCGGGGATGCTGCGGAAGGCGTTTCTTCCGGTGGGAATCCGGTGTTTCGCCCCCGTTCGTCCGTGTTTCGTCAGCCTCCACACGGGGCGAGAGCGGATCAATACTTCGAAAGCGTTCGGAGGGGATTTCCCCGGTTTTTTCCGCGCGTCGTGCGGAAAGAACTCGCGGAGCTGAGCACTGTCGGGTCCTCGATTGTCATCCGAATGACTCCGTTCCGCGTCGTCGTCCCGGGGCCGGGCGGTGAGGAGAACGGTTCGCGGCACGGGGTGCGGTGTCCTGCCGTCCTGGCACGGTGGTGACACCGTGGCGCGGAGCGGTGAGCGGTTCTCCGGGGAGTCTTTGTCAACGAGGTTATGAATTCACTGCGGCGTCCGGGAGATTTCTTGTGGTTCCCCCGTACTTCGAGTATCTTGGCCGCTCCACCAGCGTGGGACGGGAAACGATTCTTTCGGAAAAGAGCGGGAACCGACGAGAGGACGGAGCGGATCCGATGAGGGGAACGGGGCCCTGTTCCGGGGGCGGATGTCGTGGTCCGTGCCGGACGTCCGGGGCCGGAACATCCGCGCGCGGGGGAAAACCGGTGGTTCCGTGACCACGTCGACGAATCCGCCTCGACGATTCCACCGGAATCCGCTGGTGATCCTCACCGTCGTCGCCTCGGTCGGTTTCGTCACCGCCCTGGACAACACGGTGGTGGCCGTGATCGCCCCGTCCGTCGGCGAGGACTTCGCGATGGACCTGGGCACGCTCCAGTGGGTGAGCATCGCCTATATGCTTCCCTACGCCGGGCTGGTGCTGGTGGCCGGAGCGGTGCTGGACCGGCTCGGGGACCGCGCGTTGCTCGCCGGGCTCGTGCTGTTCTGCGCCGGGGCCGTCCTCTGCGGACTCTCCTGGAACGCCGTCCCGTTGCTGCTCGGACGGGTTCTGCAGGGTGTGGCGGCGGCCGTCATCGTGCCGGGAACCCTGGGACTGCTGCGCACCGAGCTGCCCGGCGGCTGGAGAGCCACCGCGGCCGCCACGTGGACGGCGGCCCTGGCCGCGGCGCTGGCCTCGGGGCCGTGGCTGGGCGGGCTCGTGGCGCGGCACGCGCACTGGAGCTGGATCTTCCACGGCAACGTGCTCTTCGTGGCGCCCGCCGTCGCGTTGTTCCTCACGCGCGGGGTCCCCGACCGGGGTGGTGGACGCCGTGACCCGGTGCGGCTGAGTGCCGCCCTGGCGGTGACCACGGGGCTCACCCTGCTGCTCACCGCGCTGGTGACCTCCGCCGAGGGGGAGCTCGGTGTGCGCTCCGCCGTGCTGCTGGGAGGAGCGGGCGGGGCGGTGCTGTGCGGGTTCGTCCTGGCGGAACGGCGCAGTTCCGCGCCGCTGGTACCGGCCCGCTTGGTGACCGGCCGCGTCTTCCTCGGGGCGAACTCGCTGCTGGTGCTGTGGGGGCTGGGCATCAGCGGCGTGGTGTTCTTCACCCCGTTGCTGCACCAGCGCTACCTGGGGCTCGCGCCGGACTCGGCGGGACTGCCGCTGGTGCTGGTGGCGGTCGGGGTGGTGCTGGCCACCCCCTTCGTCCCCCGGGCCACGCGCGCCTTCGGGGTCGCCGCCGTGGTGGCGTGCGGGCTCGCGACCGTCTCGGTGGGGCTGTTCCTGCTGGCCGGGGTCAACCACCTTCCCCAGCTCCTGCCGCGTTTCCCGGCGCTGCTGGTGATCGGGCTCGGTTCGGCGCTGACGGCTCCGCTGACCTCCCACGCGCTGGAGGCGAGCGGGGAGTCCGAGGCGGGCGGGGCCTCGGGGGTGCTCACGGCCTCCCGGGAGGTCTCCAGCGCCTTCGGGGTGGCCCTGATCGGCGCGGTGGTCAGCGTGGTGCTCGCGCGGGGGCTCGCCTCGGGGCTGGACCGGCCGGAGGCGCTGGCCTCCGGCTACACCCACGGGTTGGTGGTGGCCGCGGTTCTGCAGGGGATCGCGGCGCTGGCCGCGTTGCCGCTGCTGCGTCCTGAGGATCCCGAGCGCGGTGGGGGCTCCGGCGAGACCGACCCCGCCCCGGAGGTCTCCGCCGCGCGCGAAGGGGGTGTGTGAGCCGCTTGTCGGCTCACGCGGGCACGCCCCGGGATCGGCGTCGTCACGGGTTGGTTCGGAGAGGAGTTCTGGTGCGCAGACCGTCGCGTGTGCTCGGTGTTCTCACCGTCCTGTTCCTGGTGCTTTCCGTGCCCTTCTCGGCGGGCGGTGCCCTCGGCTCGGCCGAGGACCCCTGGGACGGGCACGCCTTCCCCGACTGGTTCCCCCGCGACCCGCTGCCCGGGTTCTCCGGGGGCTACGGCGGCAACGTCCCCGCCGACAACGGGGCCCGCATCGCCGAGCGACGGATACTGGGGAAGCGAACGATGGACCTGGCCATCGACTCCCCCTCGCTGGGGGAGCACGGCATGGTGCGGGTGCTGTTCCCACCGAGGTGGCAGCAACAGCCCTGGCGCAGGTGGCCCGTGCTGTACCTGCTGCACGGCTGTTGCGAGGTGGCCGACTACGAGTCCTGGACCAGGTTCACCGACGTCCGGGAGTTCACCGCCGACAAGGAGGTGATCGTGGTGATGCCCAGCGACGGCCCGGCGGGGATGTACAGCGCCTGGCACAACCACGGGATGGTCGACATCCCGGACTGGGAGACCTTCCACCTCACCGAGGTCAGACAGATCCTGGAACGTAACTTCCGCGCCGGTGAGCGGCGGGCCGTGGCCGGGGTGTCCATCGGTGGTTTCGGCGCCATGCACTACGCCTTCCGGCATCCGGACATGTTCGACGCGGCGGCCTCCTACAGCGGGATGCTCAACACGATGGGGCCGCTGATCCCGGCGGTGGTGAAGGGAATCCTGATCCGGGAGGGCTACTACGACTGGCGAGCACTGTGGGGGGACGACAGGATCGCCCCGCACCTGTGGCGTTCGCACAACCCCTACGACAACGTGGAGAGTCTGCGGGGGACGGATCTCTACGTCTCCAGCGGGAACGGGTTGAGCGGGCCGCTGGACGACGGGCCGGGTTTCGACGTGCTGGAGCCCGCCGCGCTGCGGACCTCGGAGTCCTTCGTGCGCAAACTGCGCAGGCGGGACATTCCGGTGACCACCGACTTCTACGGGCCCGGAACGCACAGCTGGCCGTACTGGGAACGTGCGCTGCACCGCTCCTGGCCGTTGTTGAGCCGGGACTTCTACCGCTGAAAGCGGGACCGGACAGCGACCCGGCCGGGTCCGCCCGGCCGGGGCTGCCGGGGGAGTCGTTGTGGTGGTCGGTGTGGGCCGACTAGGATGCGCGTGCTTCCCACGGAAGATCACAAGTGAATAACGCTGATGGAAATCCGCAGGTCAGTACGTGTGTTCCCCGCACACGCGGGGATGGACCCCAGGTGCAGTGCAGCTCTAGCTCGGCGAGCATGTTTTCCCCGCACACGCGGGGATGGACTCTTCGTCACGGCCGCGCGGCCCTTCGGGGGATGTGTTCTCCGCACACGCGGGGACGGGGCCGGGCCAGTTTTAGGCAAAATCGGGCCACGCACTCGCGGCACACGCGGGGCATGACATGAAAACGGCGCCCCCGGAACCCTTCCGGGGGCGCCGTGTTGTCGCTACGGGGTCACTCGAAGCGGTTGTTCTTGACCGCGTCGAGGAACGCCGTCCACTGCTGGCGGGTGGTGGTGACGTACCCGGCCGAGCGGTCCTTGGTGTCGCGCACGGCGGCGCCGTCGCCGACGCGGCCGACTTCGACGCAGTTGGTTTGGTTGCTCGATCGGCTGGACTTGCGCCAGTTGTCGGGGGTCTGCGGTAGAGTCACGCTGTATTCTCCAATCGGTTGACCACGGCGGCGATGTGTCCGATCGAGTCCTCCGGGGTCATCGCCGCACGTGCGAGATGATCTCGTGCTTCGAGATAGGCTGTCACGTCATCCTTGTCGCGTAGTGTTGCGCTGGACCTGTGGTGTTCGAGGTGCACTACCGGGTCGGCGCGGTCGAATTCCAACAGAACGAACGGGCCTGTGTGTGCTGGGGTCCAACCGGCCGTAGTCGGGATCACACGGATCTCGACGTTGTCGCATTTGCCCAGCTCGATCAGGTGGTGCAGTTGGTCGATGTGGGTCTCACGGTCACCGATTTGCTGGTGAAGTACAACTTCCAAGAGGAACGCCACATAGTGAGTGGGGTTCCGTCGTCGGGTGATGATGTCCTTTCGCCCCAGCCGCATGTTGACCCATTTATCGAGGTCGCCGTTTTCGGTGCCGACGATCGCTCGCACATAGTCCGAGGTCTGCGTCAGCCCCGGCATGAGCACCGGGGCAACGTCAGTGATCGCGGAGGCGTTGCGTTCGTACTCCAGTAGCGCGGCAAGTTGGTCCTGCTCACCCGTGGATCCCACTGAGACGGAGTTCGCCGGTTCGGCGGCTGCTTCCCGTGCCATCTCGGCTAGGCGATCCCGCTCTGAGCTGGACAGACCGAGGACGGCGCACACCGCTGACACCGAGTCGGATGAGGGGACTCGCGACCCGTTTTCCCAACGGACGATCACGGAATGTGAGAGATCCAGCCGTTCCGCGAGATCGCGCATCGTCATATGAGCTTGAGTGCGGGCGTAGCGCAATTCAGAACCCAGTAGATAGGCACGCGGCGCCGGATTTGTGGTCTCGGCCATGTCACCAAACTCTAGCGTGCGTGATCAGCGCAATGGATCACCTAATCGAGCGATTGATCACATGGTGACAGTACCTGGATTATTTGGTGACGGCACCAAGTTGGTGTTCGGATTGGAGATTACGCTATGTCACATCCGATTGCGTGGGTGCCCGCCGAGCGGGCACGCCACGCCAGCATGGATCCGGTCTCTCAGCGGGGGCGCAGGGTGTATCCGGAGGGCCAGTGGGTGTCCACCCTGTGTGGGTTGAGGGTGGAGGCCTGTGAGGGTGAGCTGGCCTGGTTGTGGTGGACCTGCCCGGACTGTGATGACAGGGCGCGGGAGATCGTGGGGGCTCCGCCGCGTCCGGATGTGGGGCAGCGGTCGTGAGCGGGCCGAGTTCGGGGGCCGTGCTGGCCGAGTTGTTGGTGCGGGGCACGTGGTTGGTGGAGGAGGCCGCTTACGAGGTCGGTGGGCGGCGCTACACCAGCGGGCAGTGTCGGGACGTGGCCGCCGCGCTGGAGGAGTTGGCCGCCGCGCTGGGTGAGCACGCTGGACGAGTGGAGGACGTTCCTGCCGCCACTGTGGACGGGGTGGGGTATCGGGGTGGCAGCGATGGCTAGGTCTCTGCCCGCGCCTGCCGTGTTGGGTCTGGCCGGGGTGTGGTGGCCTCGTCGGCTGTCCTGGTCGGGCACTCTGCCGCCGACGGCGGTGGCCAAGCGCCGACCCGGCAGCTCCACCTTGCCGGGTCGGCAGACCGAGCCTACCCCGGTGCTGTCCCTGGTTCCGGATCGGGCGCTGTTGGCCCGGGTGCTGGCCGGCCTGCGCGCCCTCTGACGAGCTTCACAACCACGGTTCGGGTGCCGGG
>NZ_PVSR01000017.1:0-71129 GCF_003001495.1 Actinopolyspora mortivallis | reverse complement strand
ACCACGGACACCGCCGACCCCCCACCACACCCACCCCCACCCACAGTGGGGGGCTTTTTCATATCAGTTGTTCTCCGGGACTGCTCCGGCCTCGGACGCATCCCGCTTTTCGCGACCGAACCACGTTGTTCGCTGTCAGTGGTTCCTGGTGTACTCCCGCCGAAGCAGCTCATAGCACACCACGCTGGCTGCGGCACTCACGTTCAACGACTCCAGCCCCGCGCACATCGGGATTCTGATGCGTTCGGCGATCAGCTCCGCAACCGTTCTGGACAGTCCCGCCGTCTCACTGCCGAGCACGAAAACGGCTCTTTCCGGGAACTCGGCCAGGAACAGTTCCTGCTCTCCATGCGAGTCCAGTGAGTACAGGGGATAGCCCGCCTCGATGAGTGACTCCGCGGCGGTCCCGGCGTCGGGGGCGCGCAGAATCGGGGCGTGAAAAGCCACCCCCGCAGAGGCTTTGACGACGAGTGGGTCCAGGTTGGCGACCCCGCGATGCGGCAGTATTATCCCGTCGATTCCGGCAGCGGTCGCGCTGCGCAGCACCATGCCCACGTTCGCGGGTGTGGTCAGCCCGTCCAGCAGCAGCATCCGCCGCGGAGCACGGGCGGGATCGGCGAGTGCGTCCTCCAGCGGACGCATCCTGCGGGCGACGACGTCGGCCACCACGCCCTGATCGTGCCTGCCGTTGCCGGCGAGGAGTTTCACCCGTTGTGCGCTGGCCCGTTTCACGGGGACGGCTCGGTCGGCCGCCGCCTCGGTTATTTCGTGGATGATCTCGCCACGTGCTCCCTCGGCGAGGACCACCTTGTCGACACGGAGTTCGAGGTCCTCGAGCGCTTCGAGAACGGGTTTGCGCCCGTAGATGGTGATGAAACGGTCCCGCGGGGACACCTGCTCCGACAACGGGCGAAACTCCTTTCGGAGGCGGGAAACGTTCTCGCGCGGAACCCGCCTGACATGTCGAACGGCCGCGACCAGTATCCCACGCCGGGTTTTCCCCTTCGCGGGCCTGTGCGCGTGTGCCAGGATCACCGCCATGGTCGACCGACTTTCCGCGCTCGACGCTTCGTTCCTCCACTTGGAGGATCACACCACCCCGATGCACGTGGGTGGGGTGGCGGTGTTCGAACGGCCTGCGCACGGACTCGACTACGACGACATGCTCGCCGCCGTCCGGCGCGGGCTGAGGGACGCGCCTCGTTACCGGCAGAAGGTCGTACGACTTCCGGGTTTTGTGGGACGGCCCGTCTGGGCGGACGATCCGGATTTCGACCTCCGTTATCACGTTCGTCGTTCGGTGTTGCCGGAACCGGGGGAGGACGAGCAGCTGTACGAGCTCACCCAGCGCTTGATGTCCCGAAAGCTGGACACCACTCGACCGTTGTGGGAACTCCACCTGGTCGAAGGACTCTCCCGGGGGAGAGTTGCCGTGATCACCAAGACGCATCAGGCGATGATCGACGGGGTCGGTGCCATCGATCTGGGGCAGCTGATCCTGGACACCACTCCGGAGCGCGGTCTCGCCCGGAGTGAGGATCGGTGGAGTCCCGCTCCGGTCCCCGGCTTCGCCGGGTTGGTCGCCTCCGCGGTGGAAGAAGCGCTCAACCAACCGGGTGAGTTAACCGAGAACCTCCGGACGGCAGCGACGGGGGCGCGGGTGGCCCTGCGGCGGATGACCGGAGTCCTCGGCGGGGTTTGTTCGACCCTGGCAGCCGCGTTGACCCCCTCGCCCTCGGGAACCTTGAATGCCCCCACCTCCGCCCACCGGCGTTTCGCGGTGGCGCGGGGGCGTCTGGAGGACTTCCGGGCTGTGCACCACAGACACGGAGGAACGGTCGACGGCGTGATCCTGACGGCGTTGGCCGGGGCACTGCGTACCTGGTTGCTCTGGCGGGGTGAGGCGGTCACGGCCCGAACCACGGTTCGCGCGCTGGTTCCGGTTCCGGTCGACGAGGGAATGCCGGAGATCCGAGGCTCGGAGGAGACCGGGAGACCCTTCGAGCGGGTGGCGGCCCGCCTGGTGGATCTTCCGGTGGGCGAACCCGATCCGCTCGTGCGGCTGTACCAGGTGGGCTACGCGATGCGCGCCCGTCAGGACACGGGCCGGCCGGTGACCGTTCGGGCCCTGCTCAGGCTGTCCGGATTCGCCCCTACCACGTTGCACGCGCTCGGGGCGCGCGTGGCCGGTGGACTGTCCGACCGTCTGTTCAACCTGCTGGTGACCAGTGCTGCCGGACCACAGGCTCCGCTGTACGGTGCGGGGGCACTCATGGAGGAGATATTCCCGGTGGTACCCCTGATGAGGAATCAGTCCCTGGCGATAGGGATCACCTCGTACAACGGGGGCGTGTTCATCGGGCTCAACGCTGATCGGGCGGCCGTGCCGGATGTGAACGTCCTCGCTGCGATGATCGAGGAATCGGTGGAAGAGATGATCGGGACGGTCGGACGATGAGGATCTACATACCCGCCACGTTGCGCATGCTGCGGGACTTCTTCGAACAGCAGCAGCTGCAACCGCTGAGCGGAACGGCTTTCGCGCTGACTCCGGCGCTGCGCGAAGCCTATTCGAGCGGGGACGCCGAGGAGCTGGAGTACGCGGCCATGCGTGAGGCGGCACGGGCCTCGTTGCGGCTGCTTTCCGGGCAGGAGGGCGACACCGGAGAGGAGCAGCCACGCCGGGTGGTGGTTTCCGCCGACGTCAAGGACGTGACCCTGCGGCCCGATCTGGATCACGCCGTGGTGCGGGTGTCCGGGCCGGTCCCGTGGAAGAAGGTGGCCGCGGTGCACGTGGACACCACCGAAGCCGAACAGGACGTGCGTCAGGCTGCCGCCGTGATAGACGCGGCCGATCTGGGTGACGAGAAGGCCGAGTTGGCGCTGGGCGACGCCGAGGACCACGAACTGGCCTGGTTCGCTCCGCAGGAGGTTCCCTTCATGCTGGAGCTGATGTAGTCCCCGGATCTCGAAGCGGCGTGTTCCGCTGTTCCGGAAGACTTCCCACGGACGGCTTCCCCGGCCGCGGCCGGGGAAGCCGTCCCCGGCGAGCAACGAGTCAGAATTCGTTGACCTTGCTCTCGGGAGGAACGGTGATGTCCACCGGAGCTCCCCAGTCGGAGTAGGTCACCGTGGCGGTGGACTCGGGGACCTCCTGGCCCATCATCGTCATGGGAGGGCTCACCGTCTTCACCTTCGCGGGGAGGTCCTCGGAGTCCACCCACAGCGTGGTCCGTACCTTGCCGTTCATGTTCTCGGCGAGTGTGCCGTAGCGCTCCTTGATGTCGCCCTCGGCCTGCTCCACCACCTTGTTCGGGTCGGTGACGACCTCGTACTTGGTGGTCTGTTTCCCGTTGACCTTCTCTGTCGACTCGCCGGTGATCTCCGAGCCCGGGGGAAGCACGGAGTCCAGGTCGGAGAACTGCTGGAACTGCCCCATCTGGTTCATTCCTCCCGACTCGGAGGAGTTCCTGCTGATTTTCGTCCAGGGCTTCTCCGCGCTTCCCATCTCGGGAATCTTGGAGTAGACGGCGTCCTCGGTCATGACGGTCGAGGTGGCGCCCTCACAGGCCATGCGTTTGTTGGTGATGTCCACCTGGCAGTTCTGGTTCTGGGCCTTGGCGAGCGGGGAACCCTGGAGTACCCCACCGTCGACCTCGATGGTCATCCGCACCGTCTCCTTGGTGCCCATCGTGCTCGACGCCTGGGACGCCAGTTTCGTGACGTCGCGGAACTGGCCGTTCTCCCCGGACTGTTGGGCGTTGTCGCCGTCCTCGGAGGCGGACTGCGACGGGCTGCCGCAGGCTCCTAACGTGCTCACCAGAGCCAGCGCTGACAGCGTCATCATCGTGCGGCGCACGGTCGAGCTCCCCTCGTGTTGATCAGGTCTGAACCAGGAGCAAACTAACAGAGTGCTTCGCCCCCGTGGGTGCCTTCCGCGACGGGTGGCCGTTGTGCTGTGAAGAGTCGCACAGGGAAAGCGGAGTCCGGAAGGCCGTGTCGCCCCCGGCCGCCGGTGGCGGGCCGCCGCGTGCTGGGCGACGGCCCGCCGGAAGACGCTCGCGTCTCTCCCCACGAGGGGGTTCTGGGGAGCCCCGCCGGGACGCCTCCCGGCGGGGCAGCGTGGCGAACTCAGTTCTGGCCCTGCTGGCTGAGCATGAACTGCTTCAGCTCCTCAGCCTCTGCGCGGGTGAGTTCGCGAGTGTCCTCCTCGGGAGGAAGTTTTATCTCCAGGTCCTCGTCCCAGGCGTAGACGGCTTCGACACGGAAATCGCTCTCGGCGTTCTCCGGATCCGGTGGGTTGACGATCACCTTCAGGGGTCTTCCCGAGGAGTCGACCCACATCGTGTAGTCCAGGTGCGCTTTCCCCTCCTTTTTGAGTTTGTTGATCTTTTCCCTCATTTCCGGGTCTATTTCTGTGCCGCTCTCGGCGGACTTCTCCTCGGCGTTCTTCTCGACGTCGACGGTGACGTCATAGCGCAGGGACTTCGTTCCGTCCAGTTCGACCTGCTCGGTCCCGTCGATGCGCGATCCCTCGGGAAGAAGCTCTCCGAGATCCGTGTACTGCTCGGGGTCGCCGAACATCTCCCGGAAGGCGTCGCTCTCCCCGGTCGGAATCTTGACCCACTTCTTCGCCTCGGGGTCGGTTTCTCCGGGATTGAAGTAGAATCCCTCCGGGTCGGACGCGAATTCTATCGCTCCCGAGCACCGCTGGAGCGAGTCGGCGAAATCGATCGAGCAGTCGAAGTTCGGAACCGAGTCCTGTTCTTCGGCTGGAACACCGAGCGTGCGCATCTTGATTCGCACGGTCTGTTGCCCGTCCATGGCCGCGTTGGCCTTTTTCTTCAGTTCGGAGACACTGGCAACGGGAGTGATCTCGGACGACTCCTCCGAGGGCTCGTTCCCGCCGGAGGGGGATTGTGTTCCGCAGGCCCCCACCAGGCCCGTGACGGCGACGGCCGCCATTGCCGCGGACAGTCTTCGCATCGTTTCCTTCCTCGGTTGCTTCCGACCGACGTGGGACCGTAACAACACGGGAAGTCCCGGAGGAAACCGATTTATCGAATTGATTCACTCGTCACGCCCGGTACGCGAACGCAGCAGTCTCCGTAGTGAGGACAGCTGCCGATGACGCCCCTCGCGGGCGGCGAACTCGTCCAGCCGGCACTCCGGATCCTCGGGAGCACCGAGGTGGCCGCAGTTCGGAGGGCACTCCTCGGCGGTTTCCGCGAGGTCCTCGAAGGCGTTCACCAGGTCCCCGGTCGTTATGTGCGCCAGCCCGAACGAACGGATGCCCGGTGTGTCCACCACCCAACCCCCCGCCCCGTCCGGCAGGGGCAAGGCCACGGCCGAGGTGGAGGTGTGTCGGCCCTTGCCCGTCTCGCTGACCTCGGCGGTGCTGCGACGGGCCCGGGGGACCAGACGGTTGACCAGAGTGGACTTGCCCACCCCGGAGTGCCCGACGAGAGCCGACAACCTGCCCCGCAGTACCGCGCGGAGTTCCTCCGGCTCCGCGTCCGGCCTGGTGGTGAGCACGCTCATGTCGAAACCCGCGTAACCGTCCGCCCACTCGGTGGGGTCGGCCAGGTCCGCCTTGGTCAGGCACAGCACGGGGGTGAGCCCTCCGGCGTAGGCGGCGACCAGGCATCGGTCGATGAACCCGGGGCGGGGTGGTGGGTCGGCGAGGGAACTCACGATGACGAGCTGTTCGGCGTTGGCCACCACGACCCTTTCGTACGGGTCGGTGTCGTCCGCCGTGCGGCGCAGCACGCTCTCGCGTTCGTCCACCCGCACTATGCGGGCCAGGGTGTCCGGCTCCCCCGAGGTGTCCCCGACCAACCACACCCGGTCGCCCACCACGATCGGCGTACGACCGAGTTCCCGGGCGCGCATGGCCACCACCTGGTGGTCGGGATTCCCGTCGACCGCGCAGGTCCACCTGCCCCGGTCCACGGCGATCACCATGCCGACCACGGCGTCGCGGTGGGCGGGGCGTTGCTTGCTGCGCGGTCTGCTGTTGCGCCGCCCGGGGCGCACTTTGACGTCGGACTCGTCCAGGTCGCGCCATCCTCGCTGGGCCATCAGCGCACTGTCTCCAGCATCCGGGACCACATCCGGGGGAAGTCGGGAAGGGTTTTGCTCGTGGTGGCGATGTCGTCGACGGTCACGTCGGGAACACGCAGCCCCAGTACCGCCCCGGCGGTGGCCATGCGGTGGTCGGCGTAGGCCCGCCACTGTCCCCCGTGGGGTTCTCCGGGGGTGATGACCAGCCCGTCCTCCGTTTCCTCGGCCCGTACCCCGATGTTGCCGAGCTCCCGGCACAGGGCGGCGAGCCGGTCGGTTTCGTGGCCGCGCAGGTGGGCGATGCCGCGCAGTCGGGACGTCCCCTCGGCGAGCGCGGCGAGCGCGGCCACCGTGGGAGTCAGTTCGCCGACCTCGTGCAGGTCCAGATCGACGGGCGACAGGGTGCGTGGTCCCGTGACGGTCAGACCACGTTCGTCCAGCAGGGTCTCGGCTCCCATACGGGCGAGTATGCCCCGCATGGCGTCCCCGGCCTGGGTGGTTTCGGTGGGCCAGCCCGGCACGGTCACCCGACCGCCGGTGACCGCCGCGGCGGCGAGGAACGGAGCGGCGTTGGACAGGTCCGGTTCCACGGTCCTCTCCAGTGACCGCACCTCCCCGGGGAACACGCTCCAGGTGTCCGGCTGGGAGTCGTCCACCCGCACCCCGTGCTCACGCAACATCCGCACCGTCATGGCGACGTGGGGCAGTGAGGGCATCGCGGCTCCCTCGTGGCGTACGGTCACCCCGTTCCGGAAGGCCGGAGCCGAGAGCAGCAGCCCCGACACGAACTGGGAGGACGCCGAGGCGTCGATGGTGACCTCTCCGCCCCCGATTCCTCCGCCTCCGTGGACGGTGAACGGCAGTGAGTTCCCGTCGATCTCGCCGCCCAGCGTCCGGAGAGCGTCGAGCACCTGGTGCAGGGGCCGTTCCCGGGCCTGCGGGTCCCCGTCGAAGGTGACCTCCCCCTCGGCCAGGCAGGCCAGCGGGGGCAGGAAGCGCAGTACCGTTCCGGCGAGACCGCAGTCGACCGTGGCCGGCCCACGGGGCGTTCGCGGGGTCACCAGCCATTCTCCGTCGGGGCCGTCGGAGATCTCCGCCCCGAGACAGCGGAGCGCCTCGGCCATGAGGAGGGTGTCCCTGCTGCGTAACGGAGCACGCAGCACGGAGGGCCCGGAGGCCAGACATGCCAGGATCAGAGCCCGGTTGGTGATCGATTTCGAGCCGGGGACGTCGACGGTGGCGTGCACCGCCCCGGGGGCCACGGGAGCGAGCCAGGGAGTGGTCATAGGGTCATGGTCGCTCATCGCGGGCTCGGAATCCGGGTGTGGGTGCGTTACCGTTGCCCTGCCGACAGGGGAGCGCTCCCCGGAACTGCGGGGAGGCAAACGGCGGCATACGGTCGGCGCGTCGGGCCGGTCCGGCGGCCCGCGGTGCACGACGACTCCGGGAGGTGCGCCGACGATGTGCGGCAGATACGTCTTGTCGAAGACCGCCGAGGAACTGGCCACCGAGTTCGGGGCCAGGGACGCCACCGGTGAGAAGGCCCCGGGGCCCGACTACAACATCGCGCCCACCAAGCCGGTCTGCGCCGTCGTGCAGCGGTATCCGAAGGACGAGGAGGGCAACGTGACCTCCGAGTTCTCCGAGCGCAGCGTGCGGGTGATGCGGTGGGGGCTCGTCCCGAAGTGGGCCAAGGACCCCTCGGTGGGAAACCGCATGATCAACGCTAGGTCGGAGACGGTGTCCACCAAACCGGCGTTCCGTGGGGCCGTGCGGCACTACCGTTGCCTGCTTCCCGCCGACGGTTGGTACGAGTGGAAGGGCACCGGCAGTCCCAAGCAGCCGTACTTCGCGGGCGCGGGGGACGGATCGAGTCTGGGCATGGCGGGAATATGGGCCACCTGGCGGGATCCCTCCGACCCGGGTGGCACTCCACTGGTGAGCTGTGCCGTGCTGACCACCGACGCGGTGGGCGAGTTGGCCGAGATCCACGAACGGATGCCGCTGGTGCTGCCCCGTGATCTCTGGGAGCGGTGGTTGGACCCCGACACCGAGAACGTCGAGGAGCTGCTGGCTCCCCCCGATCCCGGATTCGTCGCCGGTTTCACGCTGCGTCCGGTGTCCCGGGCGGTCAACAATGTGTCCAACAACGGGCCGGAGTTGACCGAGTCGGTCCCCGAGACGGAGAACACACTGTTCGAATCATGACCAGGGTAGAGGTGGAAACCCCCCACGGCACCGCTCGGGCGGAGCTGCACAGCGCCTCCGAGGGACGTGCCGCGTTGTTGCTCGGTCACGGGGCGGGGGGTGGTTTCGGGGCCGAGGACCTGATCTGTGCCACACGCACGGCCACCGTCGCCGGGGTGCACGTCGCCCTCGTCGAACAGCCCTACCGCGTGGCGGGACGACGCGCGCCGGCCCCGGCCCGGCAGCTCGACGCGGCGTGGCTGTCCGTGGCCGAGGACCTGGGACAACGGTGGTTCCCCGAACTTCCGCTGATTTTCGGGGGACGTTCCTCGGGCGCCCGGGTGGCGTGCCGCACGGCGGAGGAGGGCGGCGCCTCCGCCGTGGTGTGCCTGGCCTTTCCACTGCATCCGCCGGGCAGGCCGGACAGGGACCGCGGTGCCGAACTCGATGCCGTGGAGGTGCCCACCCTGGTGGTGCAGGGAGACCGCGACCCGTTCGGTGAGCCCGCCCCGGCCAGCAACCGCGAGGTCGTGCTCGTGCCCGGCGATCACGCGCTCCGGGCGGACACGAGCGCCGTGTCCAGGGCCGTGGCCGAGTGGCTGGGACGGGTGCTGCGGCTGATCGACTGAACGACTCTCGTGCCCCCGGGGGGCTGCGTGGGGACTGCTCGTGGTTCGGATCCCGGGGAATAACGGTCCGAGGGGGGCTGTTGAACGGGACGTGTTGACGGAGCGAAGCGGCACGACCGTGTGCGAGCAGCAACCCAGCCTCAAGGAGTGCGTGTCCCCACCCACGGCACGGGACTCTTCGAGGCGTAGTCGGGAGCGCACCGGGGTATCCTGGGAGAGTACTCATGTCGCCGAGGGCATGGGGTCGTCACCATCACCGTTGTCGAGCTGGTGGCGGGAAGGGAGCCCGGTGCCTGGTAGCAGGGGGCAGGCGGACACTGCCGAGAACGCGCGGCCGGAGGAGACCGGCGAGCAGCAGCCGGAGCGGGCCGTTCAGCCGAACGCGGAGTCCGGGGCCGCGGACCCCGAGGACGCGGAGACCGAGGAGGAGCGCGTCGCGCGGTTCGAGCGGGACGCGATGCCGTTGCTGGACCAGCTCTACGGTGCCGCGTTGCGCATGACGCGGAATTCGGCCGATGCCGAGGACCTCGTCCAGGAGACCTACCTCAAGGCGTACTCGGCGTTCAAGTCCTACACCAGGGGAACCAACCTCAAGGCCTGGCTGTACCGCATTCTGACCAACACCTACATCAACGGCTACCGCAAGAGGCAACGCCAGCCGCAGCAGCAGCCGACCGACGAGATCGCCGACTGGCAGTTGGCCCAGGCGGAGAGCCACACGTCCAGCGGACTGCGCTCGGCGGAGCTGGAGGCTCTGGACCGACTGCCGGACACCGACGTGAAGAACGCGTTGCAGCAGTTGGCCGAGGAGTTCCGCATGGTGGTCTACCTGGCCGACGTCGAGGGGTTCGCCTACAAGGAGATCGCCGAGATCATGGACACCCCCATCGGCACCGTGATGTCGCGGTTGCACCGCGGACGCAGGCAGCTACGGGAGATGCTGACCGATGTGGCGCGTGAACGTGGTTTCCTCCGTACGCGGAGCCAGGAGGTGAGCGCGTCGTGAGCCACGAGGACCATACGCAAACCTCCTGTGCGGACGTGCTCGCCGAGGTCTGGCTGTTCCTGGACAACGAGTGTGACCAGGAGCGCCGGGCGGTCCTGCGCAGACATCTCGACGAATGCGGCTCCTGCCTGGAGCACTACGGGATCGAGGAACACCTCAAGGAGCTGTTGCACCGCAAGTGTGGCGGGGAGCACGCTCCGGCCGAGCTGCGGGACCGGCTGCGCAGTTCGATCCGGGAGAGTGTTCTGCGTCAGGCCGACGTGACGGTCGAACGGGGCCCGGAGGGCACCTCGGTGGAGGTGCGGGAGAAGCAGCACCCCGCCACGGAGTGACCCCCGTCCCACCACGGTCGATCCCGGCGCGGGCCCGTGCGTGCCGAAGCTCCTCGACACCTCCTCCGCGCATGTGAGAAGACCCCCGAACCGTGCGTCCGGTTCGGGGGTCTTCTCGCGTGCGGCGGCGGAGACACGAGCGGCGCCGGTGCCACCGCGCCGCCCGTTCCGCGCCGGGGCGTCACTTGCCGCGCAGGGGACGCTTGCCGTGGTTGGCGTTGTTCTTGCGCGCGGCCTTCTTCTTGCGGGCCCGCTTGGCCATAGGGCACTCCTCATCCGACTCGAGTTCGAACCCCTCCAGTCTGACATGTTCGGTGACCTGCTGTTCGTGGGCGGTTGCCGACATGGTTTCCTGGTGAGCAGGGTTGACCCGGCCGGAGTGAGAAGGGAAGCGGTAGCTGATGGCGCAGGAGGTCCGTGCCGAGCTGGTGGCCAACGTCATGTCCGTCGACGTGAACGTCGGTGACAGGGTCTCGGACGGTGACTCGCTGGTGGTGCTGGAGTCGATGAAGATGGAGATTCCGGTACTGCTCGAAGGCTCGGGTCGTGTGGACCGGGTGGCCGTGCGGCCGGGGGACGTGGTCCGTGAGGGGGACCTGCTGGCCGTGGTCGAGGAACCCGATGCGGAGAAGGCGACCTCGGAGCGGGGGTGAGCCGTCCTCCGGACCCGTGGGGTGTCCTCGCGTGGTCCCGGAAGTCGAAGTGCGGGGCGTGCGGGACGGTTGTCGGGCTCCGTACGGGGTGGCTCGTGACCGGAGATCTCCAACAGCTCGTGGGAAGGGTGTAGGGACCTCTCGTGTCCACGCTCAGTGATCTGCTCGCCGAACACACGGGCCTGCCCGGTTCGGTGGCGGACCATCTCCAACTGGTCGTCGCCGAGTGGCAGTTGTTGTCGGACCTGTCCTTCGCCGACTTCCTGCTCTGGGTTCCGGTCGGTGCGGAGGGGGCGGCCGACGATCGTTTCCTCTGTGTCGCCCAGGCCCGGCCCACGACGGCTCCCACCGCCCATCCCGAGGACATGGTGGGCACCGAGGTCACTCCCCAGGAGCACCCCCAGTTGCAGCGCGCGGCGCGGGAGCGGCGGATCTGCCGGGAGGAGGATCCCCGCTGGCACATGGGGGTGCCCGTGCGCAGGGAGACGATCCCCGTCCGGCTGGGGGAGAGCGTGGTCGCGGTGCTGAGCCGGGACACCAATCTGGCGGTTCCCCGGGTGCCGAGCCCGTTGGAGATCTCGTATCTGGGCAGTGCGGCCGATCTGTGCCAGATGATCGCCGACGGCAGTTTCCCCACGGCCGAACCCGCCCCCGACGTGCACACCAGCCCTCGGGTCGGGGACGGGCTGATTCGGTTGGACAGTGCGGGCACGGTGGTTTTCGCCAGTCCGAACGCGTTGTCCGCATACCACCGGATGGGGCACGCGGCCGATCTCGTGGGAGGGCCGTTGGCCCCGTTGACACGGTCGCTGCTGTCCGATCCCTTCGACGCCGACGAGGTGTCCCAGCGGATCCGGCAGGCGTTGGACGGGCAGCCGGGGATGCGTATCGAGGCGGAGGCCCAGGGGGCCACCGTGTTGTTCCGGGCCCTGCCGTTGCAGCCGCGCGGTCAGGCCGCGGGGGCGTTGGTGCTGGTCCGGGACGTGACCGAGGTCAAGCGCCGGGACCGGGCCCTGATGTCCAAGGATGCCACGATCCGGGAGATCCACCACCGGGTGAAGAACAACCTGCAGACGGTGGCGGCCCTGTTGCGGTTGCAGTCCCGCCGTACCGGTAACGGCGCCGCCAGGCAGGCACTGGACGAGTCCGTGCGCAGGGTGACCTCGATCGCCCTGGTGCACGAGACGTTGTCCATGTCCGTCGACGAACGGGTGGACCTGGACGACGTCGTGGACCGGGTCATTCCGATGATGAGCGACCTGACCAGTGTCGGACCCGGTGTGACCGTGCGCCGACAGGGCAGGTTCGGGGTGGTTGCCGCCGAACTCGCCACCCCGTTGGTGATGGTGCTGACCGAGCTGGTGCAGAACGCTCTGGAGCACGCCTTCCCGGAGGACCGGGGAGGGGAGGTGGTGGTGCGGGCGGAGCGTTCGGCGCGTTGGCTGGACGTGGTGATCTCCGACGACGGATGTGGCCTGCCGACGGACTTCTCCCTCGAACACGCCGAACGTCTCGGCCTGCAGATCGTGCGAACCCTGGTGGAGTCGGAGCTCCGGGGCTCGTTGAGTTTGCGCGGTCGTGACCAGCGGGGTACCGAAGCGGTGTTGCGGGTGCCGCTGAAGTACCGCCGCTGAGTCCGGTGACCGCCGGGTGCGTCGATGGTGTTCGCACACGGGATAGGGTGTGCGTGGGTCGATCCTGTCGGCCCCCCTGTTGGAGCGCGTTCCCGCGCTCGCGACCGACATCGACGCGGATCGACCGGAACGGGTGTTGTGGTTGTCCGGTTCGTTCCGGGTGTCCGACTCGTCGTCCCGGGATTCCGTCGGGCCTGCCCGCCCGTCAGTACGGAGTCCGTTCAGGACGGTCGATTCGGCACCTCAGGCGTTGGTCCGGGCGCGGGTCCGTGCGTTGCGCCGCTTGAGGGCACGACGCTCGTCCTCGCTCATGCCGCCCCATACGCCGGCGTCCTGCCCGGTTTCCAGCGCCCAGGCGAGGCACTCGGAGGTCACCGGGCAGCGGCGGCAGACCGCCTTGGCCTCGGCGATCTGCAGCAGGGCTGGACCGCTGTTCCCGACCGGGAAGAAGAGTTCGGGGTCCTCGTCGCGGCAAACCGCGCGGTGGCGCCAGTCCATCGTCCTTGCTCCTCGCTAGGCACGACGAAGCGTGCCGATCGTTGGTACGGGGTGTTTGTGAATGCTTTCACGGAGTCCGTGCGCTTGTGAATACTTTCACGAACTCGCGTAATGTCAAGGGGTCGATCAGAACCGAGTGAGTGAAGTCACCCGGAAGATCGACAGGCCTTGACCTGGGGTTGGGGCCACCGGAACGGAGTGGTGCGCCCGGTCCGGATGGCGGGTCCGTGCGAATTACTCGACGACGTGCAGAGCGTTCGGAACCGACTCGAAATCGATCACCGACAGCTCTCCGAGGGAGTCGCCGTCGATCTGTACTCGCAACGGCTCCTGACAGACTACTCGTAGGGTGCCGAGGTTCGCACGCCTGAAAAGAGTTTTTCCGTGTGGTTTAGCTCTATCGCGGAGCATCTGCGCTACATGTCGTGACACGTAGTGAGGAAGCATGCTGCGGAGGGCGAAGACGCCGATACCCGAATCGAAGCTGGTCTCGGGGTTGGTGTGCACCGGCCTGGAACCGAGGTAGGTCCACGGGTCCGCGTTGGAGATCATGGCGGCGTGTACCCCGGAAACGGGATCTTCGGTATCGGGGTGCACGGTCAGTAGTGGCCGTCGGTGGATACCGCGCAGGTAACAGCCCAGGGCCACACTGGCGTAGAGCCAGGGAGTGACCCTGCGCCCCCGCTCGCGCCGTCGTTCGACCTCGGCGACCACGTCGGCGTCGATGCCCACTCCGGCGTTGAAGGTGAACCAGCGCCCGTTGGCCCTGCCGAGCCCGATCCAGCGCCCGCTTTCCCGTTCGAGGGCCCGCAGGAGGTGGTGGGTGGCCTCGATCGGAGTCCGCGGTATCCCGAGCGCCCCCGCGAAGACGTTGGCCGACCCCCCGGGGATCACGGCGAGGCTCGGTCGTCGCGCGCCCGCGCTCACCTCGGTGCGCAGCATCCCGTTGACGACCTCGTTCACGGTCCCGTCCCCGCCGTGTACCACCACCAGGTCGTGTCCTTCGACAGTGGCACGTGCTCCGGTGTCCGCCGCGTGGCCGCGGTAACGGGTTTCGACCAGCTCCAGCTTGACCGCCCCCGCCAGGGCGTGGGACAGCACGTCCCTGCCCGCCGGACTGGTGGAGGTCGCCTCCGGGTTCACCACGAGAACAGCGCGCACACCCGAAGCCTAGCCACCCCGTCCCCGTCCGTTCACTCGACCGGGGTGATCCTCGGAGGTCCCCCGTGCCGCCACCTCCCTGCCGTGTCCCCCCGGGGGGCGTTCACCCCTCGGCGTGCTCCGACACGCTTCGGCGGATCGGCTCCGTCACCGGACGGGCAAACACCCCGAAAACCCGCCCGGTGGGCACCGATCCTGTCCGCAGGATGCTCCCCGGTTCCGGCGGCGGCCATGCGGCAATCGGGCGGTATTACCATCGGCGACGGGTACGTACCGTGACCAGTGGTGTGTTCAGCCAGGAAAGAGGCTCCTCGTGTCGGCAGCGACAGCCCCCCGTACAGTCCGCCTCGCCGGTGCGGTGACCGTGCTGCAGGCACTGGCCGGCTTGGTTTTCGTCGTGGCTCTGCTGATCCGCGCCAGCCAGCTCGACCTGGGCTCGGCCGGTTCGCTCAGCCGGAGTTCCACGTACGGCGAGGCCGGATACTTCGGGATCATCTCCCTCGGTGTGCTGGCCGCGGGGATCGGCCTGCTGCGGAGCAAGCACTGGGCACGCACACCGGTGCTGCTGCTGCAGTTGTTGCTGCTCGGGGTCTCCTGGTACGCGATGGGCCCCTCGGACAGCCCGCTGGTGGCGTTCGCGTTCGCGGTGCCCGCCGTGTTCGTGCTGTGGTGCCTGTTCAACCGCGCCGGCAGGAACTGGTGGACGGGTTCCGTGACGGCCGCCCGGGAGGACCGCGAAACACGGTGAGCGCGTGCCGGGCACGGTGCGTCCCGGTCTCCGCCCGGCGGAGTCCGGGTGGCTGGGATCACCGGGGGCGACCCGAGCCGTTCTCGCCACGGGGGTCGCCGGGAAGGCTCCGTGGGTTGGCGGCGGCCCAGTTCTCGGCGATGCGTGCCAGCGCCCCGGGCTTGTCCCAGTCCGAGGGATTGGCGGGGATCGCCGCCACCCAGGTTTCCCGGTCCCGGGCCGGATCCTCGGAAGGACGGTCGGATATCGCGAAGTGCTTGGGCCGCGTCACCTCGATGAACGGGTTGCCCTCCACGACGTAACCGCGTTTCACGGCGATCTCGCGGTCTCCCTGGGCCCAGCGGAACGTCAGTCCGTGGTTGAAGTACCTGCTGATCGGCCGAGTGGGCATGCCGACACCTCGCGTCGTGCTGCGTTCCGGTTGGCCCGGCCAGATTATCCTTTTTCCCGCCGGACGGAATCCGTCAACCGTGGGCCGTCCGTTCGGGTCCCCGTGGGACACGGGCGGGGACACTGTTCGTCCGGGGGACGGCCTCGCGAGCGGTTCGCCAACGTCCCCCCGCGCTGCTCGTGCCGGATGGGAGGGGGTCAGCGCGGTGCCCACTCCGGTCGGCACGACCCGCGCGGAACGAGGGTGAAGGGGTACTGCCCCGGCGTGGCCGACATGTGCACCTGGTCGGTGACGCCCTGGTAGGTCCCCAGGGGAGTCTCGTCCGTGAAGGTCTCCGGGTCGAGGTAGGCGTGACGTGTTCCGGTGCCCGCCACCCGGCCGGCGTAGTCCCTGTCGACGATTCCGAGGCTGAGGATCCACAGTGCCGCCCGGGTCAACGAGACGTGCACTCGGTAGCTGCCGCCCTCGACGGCCCGTCTGGCCAGCGCCCGTCCGACGCCCGCGGCCAACAGCCAGGAGACGATGTAGTCGTTGACCACCATGATCGGGGGAAGGGCCGGTCGCTGGCCGTCGCCCTCCAGGTGCATCATCCCGACCAGGCTGCCCGCGGTCTGGTCGAAACCCACCCGCTCGGCCCAGGGGCCGGTGGGGCCGTTGAGGGTGGTGGTGGCGTGCACGATTCCCGGTCGCACGGCGGCGGCCTGGTCCGCGTCGAACCCGATCTCGTGCAGGTAACCGGGACGCCGGTTGGCGTAGAAGACGTCCGCCTCGCTCAGCAGTTCGCGCAACCGGCAGGCCCCCTCGGGGGAACGCGGGTCGACCGTGGCGGAGCGGACACCGACGTTGGCCGTGGCGTAGGTGGTGTCGTGCTCGTGCTCACCGGGGCGCCAGATGTTCAGCGCGTCGGCACCGTGCAGAGCCAGGGCGCGGCCGACTCCGGCACCGGCGATCACATGGCCCATTCCCAGGGCGCGGATGCCGCTCAGGGGTTGTTCGCCGTGCGAGGGGAGCGGTTCGGCGGGGCTGTCCCCGATCCTGTCGATCCGCACCAGCGGCATGTGTGCGAGGTGGTCCCGGTACTGGGGTTCGGCGAGGATCTCCTCGGGCGAACGCAGCACCGGCATCACGACCCCGGCCTCGGCCCCGGCCCGCTCCAGGTCCCAGGAGCGCCACCGGGACACCGCCCGCGCCACGGCGTCCGGGTCGTCGGGGACGTCCAACAGCTTCTGGGCGGCCACCTTGATCCCGGGGTAGGGGTTCAACGGCATCACCCAGCGGGAGTCGGCGGTGGGGTAGAAGGAGAAGTTGAACGCCTGGTTGACGTTACTGCTGGTGGCCGGTGGGTAGCCGTTCAGCAGTTCCCAGCGTCGGTCGTAGAACGGGCACAGTCGGTGGGGCGCGCTGCGCAGGTCGACGGAGATGTCCTGACCCGTGCCGCCGCGCCGGCGCCACAGTGCGGCCACGGCGGCGGACTTGGCCGCCAGGGCGATGCCGGCGGCCGCTCCCAGCCGCAGGGTGCTCGGCACGACGGGGTCGGCTCCGTGGAAGGTGACCCTGCCCCCGGTGTCCTGTGGGGTCATCCCGAGATCGGTGAGCACGTCCGCGAACGCGGTGTGCACGTCGAAGGCGTCGTCGGTGGCGGGGCGGGTGATGGCCTGTTCGATGCGTCGGGTGAGTTCCGGTTCCTGTCGGGCGCTCATGGGGCGGCTCCCTGACCTGCGCGCGGTTCCTGGACGGGGGTGCCGTCGACATCCTTACTGTTGCATAGTACACCTAAATAAGTGTTCGTGCACTGCTCCCGGTCGAGGACGCGTCCCGGAGCGGAAGCGGAAGAAGGGGTTCAATCCTTCCTGGCCCCCGGAGGGTCTCGTCGACCTGCCGAGGCTCTCGTCGTTTCCGGTCAGGAGTAGTTGGCCCGGTTTGCTCGATCGGACCGTACAGGGTCCGCCAGGGCGGATCCGTGCTTTCCCGTCCACCGCGGACTGTCCGAATCTTCCTCCGCTGCTGGAAAAATCTCGGACGTCGAGTCGTACCGGTATTCTTCCTGGTCTGGTGAACTGTGCGATAGCTGTCACCGGCGCGGCAGGAACAACGGTGTCGGCTGTTGTCGCTGTTTTCGTCTCCGGAGGCCGCTCGCCTTCGCATCCCCTTTCTGCGGGATATTCGGGGCGGCGTTGCGGGGTCGTGTTAGGATGAGAACGTAACTCCTCCCTCTCTCCTGGCGAAAGATGGTATTGCGAGGCCGCTGTGAGTCGGATATCGTCCAAATTCCTGATAGTCGATTCGATAATTCTTTTTCTGGTCGACTTCACGTTGACAGTGAATGTGGCCTCGGGATCGAGTTCGCTCCTGCCGGAACCCGTCAGATGGGTTCTGGTTGTGTTGACAACATTTCTTCTTCTGGCTGCTTTGGTGGAACTCGCGCGGCGCAAAGCGGCCGGCTCGCCGCGAAGCGACGTTGGATGACCAAAAAGAAAAATCATCGCCGGCGTGTTTTCCCGTGGAACATGCTGTCGATTCCTTGCCGACAACAGCTGTCCTCGAAGGACTAACAGGGCTCGCGGCCGTCCGCGGGTCGTCAGGCCGTCCACGGGCCGTGGGACACCGCCGGCCGACACGAAACGACGCTGACCAACGAAGTGGTGTTTTCGTCGGTCAGCGTCGTGAAGAAGGCTATGGGGTCAGCCCTTCTTGGTCTCCCAGAAGATCTTGTCGATCTCGGCGATGTAGTCCAGCAGCTCCTGGCCGGTGGACGGGTCCATCGAGCCCTTGGTGCCGGCGGCACCGGCTGCCTTGGTCGCCTTGTTCACCAGCTCGTGCAGCTGCGGGTACTTCTCGAAGTGGTGGGCCTTGAAGTAGTCGGTCCACAGTACCCAGAGGTGGTGCTTGACCAGCTCCGAACGCTGCTCGGCGATGTTGATCGCGCGAGTGCGGAACTCGGGGTCCTCGTTGTTCTGGTACTTCTCCTGGATGGCCTTGACCGATTCGGCCTCGATCCGGGCCTGAGCCGGGTCGTACACGCCGCACGGCAGGTCACAGTGCGCGGTGGCCTCCAGACGAGGACCGAGAAGTCGCGACAGCACTCGCATACTTCCTCCCTGACAGTGACAGTGAATGCTCCGACAGGGTCGACCCTACTCCGTTAGGATCGGCTTTGTCTTACGGAGGTGGGTGTGAGTTCCCTCGGCCGATTGCGGTGGCGCAGGCTGCGCGTGCGTGGGCCCTCGATGGCGCCCACACTGCGGGACGGGGACGTGGTCGTGCTCAGGCTCCGTGGCGAACCGGCTCCGGGGGACGTGGTGCTGGTGCGTTGGCCCTCGCGTCCGGAACAGCTCTCGGTCAAGCGTGCCGTGTGCCGTCAGGACGGTGGTTGGTTCGTGACCGGTGACCACCCCGAGGCGTCCACGGACTCCCGCCAGCTCGGTCCCGCCGAGGTGCTGGGCGTGCTGCGGTGGCGACTCACCCCTCGCCCCGGTCGAATACGTTGAGTGTTTCGCTTTTCCGTGGTGTCACACTTTGTCGTGTATGTGACGTGAACTCCTGGTTCGGCCGTCCGTGGTCCTCCCAGGATGATCGGGATGGCGAACTCGGATCTTTCGCGGAGACGTTTCCTGGGGTTGGCCGCCGTGCAGTCCGCCGCCGCTCTCGGGCTCGAACGGATAGCCCTCGGGTCCGAACAGGATTCGGATTCGTTGCCCTCCTTCGTGCCCGCTCTCGTGGTGGGAAGCGGCTACGGCGGTGCGGTGAGCGCCCTGCGCCTCGGAGAGGCCGGCGTCCGCACGCTGGTGCTGGAGGAGGGGAAACTGTGGAACGAGCCCGGACCCGACGGTGAGGTCTTCTGCTCCGTGCTCGATCCGGACCGCCGTTCCACCTGGTTGCGGACCCGGACCCAGACCCCGCTGGGCACGTTCCTGTGGCTGGACGTGGTCAACCGCGACATCGAGCGCTTCACCGGGGTGCTCGACCGGGTCGAACACCCCAACATGGCCATTTACCAGGGCCGAGGGGTGGGTGGCGGTTCCCTGGTGAACGGAGGGATGGCCGTGGTGCCGGAGCGGCGCGCCCTGCGTCGGGCACTGCCCACCGTCTCCCCCGAGAGCATGTACGAGCGCTACTTCCCCCGGGCTCGCCGACAGCTCGGGGTCAACGAGATCTCACCGGCCTGGTTCGAACACACCGAGTGGTACCGCTACGCCAGGGTGGCCCGCCGACACGCGAACCGCGCCGGACTGGACTCGGTGCTCGTGCCGAACGTCTACGACTTCGCCCACATGCGGCGCGAGGCCGAGGGTGAGGCGCCGCGTTCGGCACTGGCCGCCGAGGTCATCTACGGCAACAACTACGGCAAACGCAGTCTCGACCGGACCTATCTGGCCGACGCGGTGGGAACCGGCAACGTGCGGATCGAGAGCCTGCGTCGGGTGCGTTCGGTGCGTCGGGAACCGGACGGCACCCTCGTGGTCTCGGTGCGGAGGATCGACGAGTCCGGCACCGTGCTGGAGAGCCGGGAGGTGGGATGTCGGTGGCTTTTCCTCGGAGCGGGCAGCAACGGGACGACCGAGCTGTTGCTGCGCTCCCGTGAGACCGGATCGCTTCCCGAGTTGAGCGAGCACCTCGGCCAGGGCTGGGGGACCAACGGGAACGTGATGTTCGGCCGGTCCAATCCGCTCTGGGACCCGACCGGGGGACGGCAGTCCACGATTCCGGTGGTGGGCATCGACGACCGGAACAACCCACACGGGCCGGTGTTCGCCGAGAGCGTCCCGCTGCCGGCGGGAGTCGAGACCTTCGTCAGCCTGCACCTGGCCATCACCGAGAACCCGGAGCGCGGCCGTTTCGTGTTCGACTCCGCCAGCGACTCCGCCCGGCTCCTGTGGGACCCGGACCAGGGGCAACCGTCGGTGACGGCGGCACGGGCCACGTTCGACCCGGTCAACCGCGCCAACGGGACGATCTACCGGCGGGACCTGTTCGGGGACACCAGAGCCTTCGAGGACCGTTTCACCTATCACCCGCTGGGTGGGTGTGTGCTCGGTGCCGCCACCGACGGACACGGTCGGGTGCGCGGTTGTCCCGGTCTGTACGTGACGGACGGTTCGCTGATTCCCGGGGCGGTGGGGGTGAATCCCTTCGTCACCATCACCGCGTTGGCCGAACGCAACGTGGAGCACGTGTTGGCCGCCGACATCGGGGTCCGCCGGTGAGGGCCGGTCGTGCTCAACCGAGGGAACGTCTCCGCTCGTACTGGTCCAGACAGTCCTGGTAGGAGGGAAGCGTTCCGGCGGCGGCCGCCTCGGCGAGTCCGGGGGCCTCGCGGTCCTTGTCGGACAGGATCGGGGAGGTGTCCAGTTCCCCCCAGGGCAGGCCCAGCTCGGGGTCCAGCGGGTTGACCGCGTGCTCGGCCGGAGGGTTGTAGGGGGTCGAGCACAGGTAGATCATCACGGTCTCCTCGGTCAGCGCCGCGAAAGCGTGACCGAGCCCTTCGGCGAGGTAGACGGCGTTGTAACGCTCGGCGTCCAGCCGCACCGCCTCCCACCGCCCGAAGGTGGGGGAACCCGCGCGCACGTCGACGATCACGTCCAGCAGGCTCCCCCGCGCGCAGTAGACGTACTTGGCCTGTCCGGGTGGGACGTCGGCGAAGTGGACCCCGCGGACCACCCCCCGGCGGGAGACGCTGTTGTTGACCTGTGCCAACGGCATGGGATGTCCGGTGGCCTCGACGAAGGGGTCCTGCTGGAAGGGGGCGACGAACAGTCCGCGTTGGTCGGGAAAGACCGGAGGGGTGAACTCCAGGGCTCCGTTGATGTCGGTGTGACGTACTCGCACGAGGGCAAGCCTAAGGAGTCCTTCCCGGTTGAACCGCCGGGTGGTCGGTGGACGGCGCACGCGGCGGCCCCGCGTGGTGCGGCGGGTGCTTCGGGGCAGGACCGGCTGCTGTGGGTGTTCCCGGCGCGGCCCACCGTGTCCGGATTCGCGGAGAATATATTGACATTTTGTTGAAGACACTGGTGAGCTGTGACACCAGTCGCAGACAGCCGCGGGGTGGCCTGGCAGACTTGTCGGACCGCAGCGTCCGCCGAGCCGCTGCCCGATCCGGGCAGTCAGTCTCGGTCACCCCTAGACGCCTCCCGGGGGCACCAGCTTCTCCGGTGTGGCGTCGCCCGTCCGCCGACCGGAAAGCTCCTTTCCCGTCGGCCAGGTCAAGGCAACAGGAGGGACGCCGTGACCACCGTTAGTGACCAAGAGAACACGTCCGATTCGGCGGGGACACCCCCATCGGCGGTCAACGCCGAACTCACCACCGAGGAGATCTTCGGTGCCCACGAGGGCGGCAAGCTTTCCGTCGCGCCGTCGACCGCGCTGACGACCCCCCGTGACCTCTCGATCGCCTACACCCCCGGTGTGGCCCAGGTCAGCCGAGCCATCTCCGCGGACGAGACCCTGGCCGCGCGCTACACCTGGACCAGTCAACTCGTGGCCGTGGTCAGCGACGGCACCGCCGTGCTGGGACTCGGCGACATCGGCCCCCGGGCCTCGTTGCCCGTCATGGAGGGCAAGGCCGCCCTGTTCAAGTCCTTCGCGGACCTGGACTCCTTCCCGTTGGTGCTGGACACCACGGACAACGACGAGATCGTCGAGACGCTGGTGCGTCTGCGCCCCTCGTTCGGGGCGGTCAACCTGGAGGACGTCGCGGCGCCCCGGTGCTTCGATCTCGAACGCCGGCTGATCGAGGCGCTGGACTGCCCGGTCATGCACGACGACCAGCACGGCACGGCGGTGGTGACCCTGGCGGCGTTGCGCAACGCCTGCCAGTTGTCGGGGCGCGAGTTCGGCTCTCTGCGGGTGGTGATCTCCGGTGCCGGTGCCGCCGGGGTGGCCTGCGCGGAGATCCTCGAGGCCGCCGGGGTCGGCGAGGTGGTCGTGGCCGACTCCCGTGGGGTCATCCACGCGGGCCGGGACAACCTCACCCCGATCAAGGAGGAACTGGCCCGGCGTACGAACCCTCGAGGGATCACCGGGGAGCTCGCCGAGGCGCTGCGTGGTGCCGACGTGCTGATCGGGGTCTCCGCCGGAACCATCCCCGCCGAACACGTGGCCACCATGGCCGAGGACGCGATCGTGTTCGCGCTGTCCAACCCCGATCCGGAGATCCACCCGGACACGGCCGCCGCCCACGCCGCCGTGGTGGCGACCGGCCGCAGCGACTTCCCGAACCAGATCAACAACGTGCTGGCCTTCCCCGGAATATTCCGGGGAGCCCTGCAGGCCGGGGCGCGGATGATCAGCGATCGGATGAAGGTCGCCGCCGCCGAGGCCATCGCCGAGGTGGCGGCCGAGGCGCTGTCCGCCGACTACATCGTGCCCAGCCCGCTCGACCCCCGGGTGGCTCCCGAGGTCACCGCCGCCGTCGCCGAGGCCGCCCGGCGCGACGGGGTGGCCACCGCCTGACTCCCGTCGGAGCAACGGGCACGTGAACCCCGCTTTCCCGGGGACGTGCCCGCCCCGAGCGAGGTGAGTGCCGGGGTGCCGGAAGGAGGGGCGGGACTCCCCCGCCACGTCCGCCCGGTGTCCCGGCCTCCTCCGGTGCGGAAGAGCCCCCGACGTCGACCTCCGCGACTCTCTCCGCGTCCCTCCGCCGGAAACACCGCCCGGTTCCGCCGAACACGGCGAGAACGGTGTGACTTGTCCGGCACGGCATCACATTTTCGGCCGTTGTGCGTCCCACCTTGAGAAGTGTTCGGTTACTTCTCGACGTTGTGGCTGAATTTTTCACTCGAATGCCGGTATGGTTGGAAGAACGGGGTGTGGTGTTCACCACACTCCGGATCCCGGCCTGTGTGCACGGCGCGCGAAGCGGTGATGCGGAGGTTGGCCCTTGACCGAACGCAGCAGGCGAACCCGGCGGGTGCGCGGGGGGCTGCCCTCGGTGGACAGTGCCGAGGTGATCGGCCCGGGAGTCGCCGACTCCCGGGTGGCCGTGGAGTCCCTGCCGGACGCTCCCGCCTTGCTCAGCACCTCCGAGGGCCTGGTCATTCGCGCGACCGAACAGGCCGCGAGATCGCTCGGCACGGGTTCCGAGGAGGAGCTGCTGGGACGGGAGCTCACCGAGCTGCTGCGGGTGGAGGGGGAGTTCGCTCGCCCCCGGAACGGGGACGAGCGGTCGTGGTTCCGGGTGCTGAGCTGGTCGCACCGGGAGAACCCACTGCTGACCGTCACCCTGCTGGTCGACGTGTCCGACCTGGTGACCCCGACCGTGGGGATGCTGGCCGCCGAACGACACAAATTGCAGAGCGCGCAACGCGCCGCCCGCATCGGTACCTGGGAGTGGGACCCTCGCACCAACAGCACCCGGCTCTCGGAAATACTCTTCGAGATCACCGGCACCCCGCCGAGCACCGAGACCACCTTCGAGTACTACATGGACCGCATTCACCCGGAGGACCGGGCGCGGGTGCGGGCCTGTTGGAAACGACTCGTGGACGAGCACGTCCCCCTGGAGGTCGAGCACCGCTACATCCGTCCGGACGGTGCGCTGCGTGTTCTGCTCTGCCACGGCGGGGTCTCCAGCGACGGGTCGGGGCGGACCCTCATGGTCGGCACCGCACAGGACGTCACCGAACAACGGACGGCCGTGCGCAGAATGGAGAGGTCCAGTCAGCGGTTCACCGACCTGGTCGACGTCACTCCGATCGGGATCGGGCTGTTCGACGAGAGCCAACGGCTGGTCGACGCCAACGACGCACTGTGCGAGCTGCTCGGCTACCGTCTGGAACAGCTGCGCGGCACCAGCGCGGTGGGAATCACCCACCCCGATGACCGGGCGATCGACCTGACCGACACGGAGTCCTCCGGTCGGCGGCGCGGGCACGGGGGCTCTCCGCAACAGCGGATGCTGGTCCGCTCCGACGGACAGCCGGTTTACTGCGAACTGCGCAGTGTCCCCTCGGTGCAGGACGACGGAACCAGGTTCTGGCTGGTGGTGTTCCAGGACGTCACCGAACGCAGACGCAACGCGGAGGCGTTGCGTTTCCAGGCCACCCACGACGAGCTCACGGGGCTGCCGAACCGGACCGCCGTCAAGGAGATGCTGACCGGGATGCTCGCCGGGCGGAACTCCGGGAGCACGGCCGTGCTGTTCTGCGATCTGGACAACTTCAAACGCATCAACGACGCTCTCGGGCACGACGCCGGTGACGAGCTTCTCGTCGCCTTGGCCCGCAGGCTGGAGGACGGTCTTCCACAGGGGTGCGTGGCCGCGCGCATCTCGGGGGACGAGTTCGTGGTGCTCTGTGTCGACGTGGACCGGGTCGGCGGGACGGACGCGCTGGCCACCCGGGTGTCGGGTCTGCTGGGGACCGCCGTGCCCCTGCGCGGACAGCTGGTGCGGCTCTCGGCCTCCGTCGGTGCCGCCGTACCGAGTGACGAGGCCACCGACGGCGACGATCTGCTCCGCTTCGCGGACGCGGCGATGTTCGAGGCCAAACGCAGTGGCCCGGGGCGGGTGTCGTTGGCCGGTCCCGCGCTGATGGCCTCGGCCGACAGTCAGCTGCGGATGGAGGGGCAGTTGAGGGACGCCCTGAACGGGGACCAGCTGAGCCTGCACTACCAGCCCGTGGTGAACTCCGCCGGGGAGATCGTCAGCGCCGAGGCCCTGCTGCGCTGGCCGCATCCGGAGCGGGGGCTGCTTTCCCCCGGTGTTTTCCTGCCGGTGGCGGAGCAGGCGGGGCTGTTGCGGGACATCGACCGGTGGGTGCTGCGCACCGCCCTGCGGGAGGCGGCGGACTGGCCGCGTGGCCCCGTGGGGCCGGTGTCGGTGGCGGTCAACCTGGGGGCCCTGGTCCCCGGGGACCACGGTTTCGTGGACTACGTGGCCGACTGTGTCGCCGCCTCGGGCCTCGACTGGGACCGGCTCGTCCTGGAGCTGGTGGAGACCTCACTGGTCGAGCTTCCCTTCCGGTCCAGGGACGCCATGCGGGAGCTGGTGGCCCGGGGAGCACGGTTCGCCGTGGACGACTTCGGTACGGGATTCTCCTCGCTCGCGCGGTTGAAGGAGTTGCCCGCGCAGATCATCAAGGTCGATCGGCAGTTTGTTTCCGAAATTCATTCGAACAGGTGTGATCTGGCCGTGACCAAGGCGGTCGTCGACATGGCCGCTGCGATAGGCAGGGAGTGCGTGGCCGAGGGCGTGGAGAACTCAGCCCAGTTCGAGACGCTCACCGGCACCGGAGTGGACGGTTACCAGGGATGGCTGTTCTCCCCGGCCGTTCCGCCCGAGGAGTTCCGCGCCGTGCTCGCCGCGGGAGCCCTGCCGTGGAAACCGGACGAAGCGTGACCGTGCCCGGTCCGCTCGTTGCGGCAGCGGCTCAGACCCCCTCGCTGTGCAGCAGGGCGTTCAACCGGTGCCGGGGCAGGTCGATCAGCCGCAACCGGAGGTCCGCGGCGTCGGGGACCAACGCGGCCACGTGCGCGGCGGCCTCCTTCTTGGTCAGGGGAGTCTCGGAGTGGGCGATCAACGCCTCGCGCCACGTGTTGCCCAGCTTCCCGTGCGCACGGTGCAGCAGGTAACCGGCCACCCCGCCCTGTGCGCCCCGCGCTCGTGCGGACACCACCGCATGGGTGGCGTCCGGGGTGCTGCGGTGGAAGCGGAGCGTGTACTTGCCGCCGACCAGCTCGGTGAGCGCCTGTTGGGCGTGCTCACTGGTGATGTCGGGATGACGGTTGTCCACCAGGAAGGCCGCTTGGTCGGCGTTGCAGGCCAGCAGCATACGAACCAGCCAGGGACCCGGGTCGGAGCGCAGGTCGAACAGGGGGGTTCCCGTGCCGCCGCGCAGGGGACGTTGCCACCCCACCGGACGCGGCCCCTCCACGGCGGTGCCCACCACGGAGGCGACCGCGTCCACCAGCTCCGGGGTGACCTCGTCGGGATCACCCTCCACGGACTGGGGGCCGTGGGTGTAGATCCGGTGTTTGTGCCGTTCCACCGACCTGCGGGCCTGGCCGGTCGGCTGGCACACGTACAGGTCGCTGGTGCTTCCGATGGCCTGGGCGCCCTCGTACTCGTTCAGCCCGGTGACGATGTTCTCGAACACCAGACCCAGCCGCAGCAGTTCACGCTGCACCTTGTGCCCCAGGGCCGGGCTGCGGGAGCTGAAACCGTAGGCCAGCAGCAGTCGGGCGGCGGTGCCGGACATCCCTTCCAGCGCCCTGGTGGCGAACAGCCCGACCCCTTCCGGGGTGTAGGGCGGGTCGCTGAAGACCAGGTCGAAACCGCCGGCCAGGGACGGCGGAAGCCCGAACCGCAGGTCCGCGTGCACCGTGTGCACGGCAAGTCCGTGTTCGGCGGCGATCCCGTCGATGTGGGCGAGGATGCGTTCGTCGACGTCGACGACGGTGGCCCGGACTCCGGGGGCGAGCAGGCAGGTGGCCAGCGAGGTCAGATCGTGGTCGCCGAGCAGCAGCAGCCGCGTTCCGTCCAGCTCGTAGTTGTCCCGCATCCACTCGGCCCGCCGGAGCGCGGTTTCGGGAGTGGCCGTCACGTGGTCCAGCGCGGTGGCCGGGGTGGGGCCACCGGCCACGAATCCGCGGAGGAGTTCGGCCGCCTCGTGCGAGGACCTACCGGCGGGTCGCTCGTCGAGCACCTGAGCGCGGTAGTCGGCGAGGACCTCTTCGGCCAGCCGGTATCCCTCGGGCAGGTCCTCCACGTCCTCCCCGGCCAGAGCCAGCAGCTCCTCCACGGTGCGGCGTGGTGTTCCGCAGATACGCACCAGTTCCCGCAGCGAGTGGGGGCGTTCGGCCAGCAGGGCGAAGATCCGGCGCAGGGGACGCGCGAGTGCGCCCTCCTGGCTGATTCGGTGGCGAACGGCTTCCGGTCCCGTGGATCCGGAAGCGGTCTCGGTCGGTGTGCTCATGTCGTGCCCCGGGATTCGTCGCCGCGGAACCCGTCCACCTCCGCGGTGGTGCGGACCCCATTGTCCACAACAACGGTTCCCGCACACGTGGCGCCCGTCGCCCACACGGAGTGACCGCTTCCCCTCGGTGGGGCAGGGGTCGTTCGGGTGAGGAAACCGAACGGTCCTGGTGCCGCCGAGGACGCGTAACGCTCATTACATCGCGTGAGACGCCTGATCGGGTTAGGCTCGGCGAAGCTTGTGACGGTCGGCGAGTGACCGTCGGTGATCCTCGAGGGGGCTCGATGATCGAGTTCCGAACCGTGCGCAAGCAGTACGACGACGGCACCGTCGCCGTCCGGGAACTCAGTCTGACCGTTCCGGCGGGAACCGTCACCGTGCTGGTCGGCCCCTCCGGGTGCGGCAAGACCACGCTGCTGCGGATGGTCAACCGCATGGTCGAGCCCTCCTCCGGTGCCGTGCTGCTTGACGGCAGGGAGGTTCGTGATTCGGACCCGGCCGAGCTGCGTCGCGGCATCGGGTACGTCATCCAGCAGGCGGGGCTGTTCCCCCACCGCACGGTGCGGGACAACGTGGCCACCGTTCCGCTGTTGTTCGGGACGTCCCGCAGAAAGGCCCGGCGTGACGCCGAGGAACTGTTGGAGCGGGTGGGGTTGTCCCGGGAACTGGGTAAGCGGTATCCCGGACAGCTCTCCGGAGGACAGCAACAGCGGGTCGGGGTGGCCAGGGCGCTGGCCGCCGACCCGCCCGTGCTGCTCATGGACGAGCCGTTCAGCGCCGTGGATCCCGTGGTGCGCGCCGGTTTGCAGCAGGAGCTGTTGCGGTTGCAGGAGGAGCTGGGCAAGACGGTGCTCTTCGTGACCCACGACGTCGACGAGGCCATCCGACTGGGTGAACGAGTCGCGGTGCTGCGACAGGGAGGAGAGCTGGCGCAGTACGCCGCGCCGGCGGAACTGCTCGCGCGGCCGGCCGACGACTTCGTGGCCTCGTTCGTCGGCAAGGACCGCGGGTACCGCAGTTTGTCCTTCGTGGACTCCTCCGGCCTGGAGCCCGGCCCCGTTGACACCGTCCACATCGGTGACACCAGTGCGGACGTGCCCAGCCGGGCCGGGTGGGTGCTGGCGCTGGACGACCAGGACCGTCCGCGTGGTTGGCTGCCTCCGGAATCGACCGTGCGCGGACGGCTCACCGAGGACCAGCTGGTCGCCGGCGGATCGCTCCACACCCTGGGCCGCCCGCTGCGCGAGGCACTGGACGCCGCGCTGTCCTCCCCGACGGGACGGGGGGTGGTGGTCGACGCGGACGGCGTGTTCCAGGGCGTGATCACCACCGGACAGGTGCTGGAACTGATCGAGAACAGACGAAGTCCCGTGCTGACCGAGGGTGCTGTCCAGTGTTCGAGGGACTGATCCGCTACTTCTCCAGCCCCAGCAACCGGGAGGTACTGTTCGAGCAGCTCGGCCAGCACGTCTACCTCTCCCTGGTGCCGTTAGCCGCCGGTGTGCTGCTCGCGTTGCCGCTGGGCAGGCTCGCCCAACGGCTCCGTTGGCTGCGTGCCCCGCTGCTCGGCGGAGCCAACGTGGTCTACACGGTGCCCTCGTTGGCGGTTTTCGTGCTGCTGCCCAGCGTGATCGGCACAGGATACACTTCGCCGGTCAACGTGGTCGTCGCGCTCACGCTGTACACGACGGCGCTGCTGCTGCGTCCGGTGCTGGACGCGTTGGAGGCCGTTCCGGAGCACGTGACACTGGCGGCCACGGCCATGGGGTACCGGACGCACCGTCGTTTCCTGACGGTGGAGCTGCCGCTGGCGGTGCCCGCGCTGACCTCGGCCGTGCGGGTGGCCTCGGTGAGCAACATCAGTCTGGTCAGCGTGGGGGCGCTGATCGGCATCGGCGGGTTGGGCAGGCTGTTCACCGTCGGGTTTCCGATGCCGGACACGGTGCGGATCGTCGTGGGAATCGTGGCCACGGTGCTGTTGGCGCTGGCGGTGGACCTGCTGTTGGTCGCGCTGTGGCGGTTGCTGACCCCCTGGGAACGCGCGGAAAGGCGGTGAGCCAGCCCTGATCACCGAGATACTCGCCTGGCTGCTCGACCCCGGGAACTGGAGCGGCCCCCACGGAATCCTGCGGCAGACACTGCTGCATCTGTTCTACTGCGTTCTCGCGGTGACCAGCGCGGCCCTGCTCGCGGTACCCGCCGGTCTCTACATCGGACACACCGGGCGCGGTGCGGTGTTCGCCGTCGGGTTCGGCAACGCGCTGCGTGCCCTGCCCACACTCGGGCTGGTCACCCTGTTGGCGCTGGTCTTCCGCGGACGTGTCGCGCTGGTGGCGCTGACCGTGCTGGCGACACCCGCCGTGCTGTCCGGGACCTACGCGGGAATACGCGCCGTGCCCGCTCACGTGGTGGACGCGGCCAGGGGCATGGGCATGACCTCCCGGCAGCGGCTGTGGAAGGTGGAGCTGCCCAACGCGCTGCCGCTGCTGATGGGTGGTGTCCGTAACGCGATGTTGCAGGTCATGGCCACCGCCATGGTGGCGGCCTACGTGGGGCTCGGTGGACTGGGGCAGATCCTGCTGACCGGGCAGCGGATCAACGACTACGAACGAATGGCCGGGGCGGCGATCCTGACAGCACTGCTGGCCGTGCTGGTCGACCTGGTGCTGGCCGGGCTCACCCGCCTGGTCACACCTCGCGGCGTGTTTCTCGCCGCAGGGAGCGGGACCACGTCCCGGAGAAGGAGGTAGCGATGAAACGGTTGCTCGTGTCGGTGGTGACACTGGTGACCGCCCTGGGAGCGCTGGTGGGGTGCTCCGACCCGACCGGGACGGGCGACGACTCCGGTGGGCCGATCGTGGTGGGCTCGGCGGACTTCAACGAGAGCCAACTGTTGATGGAGATCTACGCCGAGGCACTGCGCGAGACCGGTGCCGAGGTGCGCACCAAGGGACGCATCGGTGCCAGGGAGGTCTACGTCAACGCCGTCCGGGACGGGGAGATCTCGGTGATTCCCGAGTACACGGGGAACCTGCTGCGGCACTTCGACGACGACACCGAGGCCACCGGATCGGAGCGGATCCACTCCGAGCTGCGCGCGAAGCTTCCGGAGGGGCTGCGGGTGCTGGACTACTCCTCCGCGGAGAACTCCGACGTGCTGGCGGTGACCGAGAAAACCGCCGACAGCGGGCTGCGTTCGATGGCCGATCTCGACGGCCGGTGCGGTGATCTGGTGCTGGGGGCCCCGGCCGAGTGGGCACCGCGTTGGAAGCAGCGCATCTCCGAAGTGTACGGGTGCGAGTTCTCCGAGATCAGGAATCTGCAAGCCGGCAGTGTGCGGGTCAAGGAACTGACCGAGGGGCGGATCCAGGTGGCCAACCTGTTCAGCACCACGGCGGCCATCGACCGGAACGATCTGGTCACACTGGACGACCCGGAGAACATGTTCCCGGCGCAGAACGTGGTTCCGCTGGTGAACCGAGGTGAGTTGGACGACGAGCAGCGCGGGGTGCTCGACAGGGTCTCGGAGCAGCTGACCACGCGGGATCTGACGCGGATGAACCGGCGCATGTCCGTGGACAAGGCCAATCCGCGCGAGCTCGCCGAGGAGTTCGTCGGCGGTCTCGACCTGTGAGCCCGCTCCGTGGGCTGTTCCCCTTCCCGGCCGGGTCTAGGCGCAGCCGGACCCGTCCGGGGCGGGGCGTCCCCCGACACGCGAGGTGAGTTCCTCGGCGGTGGCCCGCACCAGCCGCGCCAGGTCCGGCCAGACGGACCCGCACGGCTGCCGGTTCCGGTCGGTGCTCCCGGCCTCGCCGGGCTCGGAGCAGTGGTGCCGCATGGTCATGCTGATCGCCGCGGTCGGATGCCCGTTGTGGTCGAAAACCGGACAGGCCACCGACGCGAAGCCCTCGGTGATCTCCCCGTCCTCCACCGACCAGCCGCGTCGCCGTTCCCGGGTCAGCAGCCGCCGCAGTTCCGGAAGGTTCCGCGGACCCCGCTCGGTACGCAGCACGAAGCTCTCCGCACGGGGGAACAGCGCCCGCACCTGCACCCGGGGCAGGTGGGCCAGCATCGCCCGTCCGGAGGCCGCCAGCTGTGCGGGCAGCCGCACCCCCACGTCGGTGACCAGGGTCTGCGGCTGCGCGGGACGTTCCTTGATCAGGTACAGCAGTTCCCCACCGTGCAGCACCCCCAGGTGGGCGTTGTACCCCGCCTGGTCCACCAGCCCGCGCAGCAGCGGCCCGGCCAGTCTCTCCAACGGCTCGTGGCGCAGGTACGCCGACCCCACCTCGAAGGTGGCCACCCCCAGGCCGTAGCGACGTTCCTCCGGCAGGTGCGTCACGAAACCGGCCTCGACCAGCTCGCCCAGCAGGTGGTACGTCGTCGAACGCGGCAGCTCCAGCTCGCGGGCGATCACACCCGCCGAGACCGGCCCCGCGCGCGTCGCCAGCAGCCGCAGCACCGCCAGCCCCCGCCGCAGGGCCGGGACGTCGCTGCTCGCTCCCATCGCACCCTCCCGGGAGTCGATGTCTGAAATCCCAGACACGAACACGCTACCCCGGCTTTCCGAGTCCCTCCCACCGCGATGGGATGGACGTATGCAGCACCACGCCGAAAGCGCGGACCGCGTCACCGAGCTCGGTCCCGAGCCGCTCACCGTCGACACCGTGCTCGCGGTCGCCCGGGGCCACGCCGAGGTGCGGCTGTCCGACCGGGCCGAGCAGGGGATCGGCGAGACCAGGAAACACATCGACACCCTCGCCGCGGCCGAACAGCCCACCTACGGCGTCTCCACCGGTTTCGGGGCACTGGCCGTGCGCCACATCCCTCCGGAACGTCGCGCTGCCCTCCAGGCCTCCTTCGTGCGTTCGCACGCGGCGGGCACCGGACCGCCGGTGGAACCGGAGGTGGTCCGGGCGCTGATGCTGCTGCGGTTGCACACCATCGCCACCGGACGCACCGGTGTGCGCCCGGAAACCGCCCACGCACTGACCGCGCTGCTCAACTCCGGCATGGTCCCGGTGGTGCACGAGTACGGCTCCCTGGGGTGCTCCGGGGACCTCGCCCCGTTGGCCGCCGTGGCTCTCGCCCTGACCGGGGAAGGGGAGGTGTTCGACACCTCCGGCACCCGTCGTCCCGCCGCCGAGGCCCTGCGTGAGGCGGGGATCGAGCCGGTCACCCTGGCCGAGAAGGAGGGGCTCGCCCTGACCAACGGCACCGACGGGATGCTCGGGATGCTGGTGCTGGCCCTGCGCGACCTGTCCGAGCTCGTCGACATCGCCGACGTCACCGCGGCCATGAGCGTGGAGGCCCTGTTGGGCACCGACCGGGCCTTCGCCGCCGACCTTCAGGCGCTGCGCCCACACCCGGGTCAGGCGCTGTCCGCCGCCCGGATGAGTGCGCTGCTGAGCGACTCGGGGATCGTGGCCAGTCACCGCGGCCCCGACTGCACCCGGGTGCAGGACGCCTACTCGATGCGCTGCTCCCCCCAGGTGCACGGCTCGGCACGGGACACGATCGCCCACGCCCGCACCGTCGCCGAACGGGAGCTCGCCGCGGCCATCGACAACCCCGTGGTGCTCGACGACGGACGCGTGGAGTCCAACGGCAACTTCCACGGCGCCCCGCTGGCCCACGTCCTCGACTTCCTGGCGATACCGGTGGCCGACGTGGCCGGCATCGCCGAACGGCGCACCGACCGCATGCTCGACGTGGCCCGCTCCCACGGTCTGCCCGCCTTCCTCGCCGACGACCCGGGGGTGGACTCCGGGTACATGATCGCCCACTACACCCAGGCCGGGGTGCTGACCGAGCTGAAGCGCTCGGCCAACCCCGCCTCGGTGGACTCGGTTCCCACCAGCGCGATGCAGGAGGACCACGTGTCCCTGGGCTGGTCGGCGGCCCGCAAACTCCGCTCGGCCGTCGACGGGCTGCGCCGGGTGCTGGCCGTGGAGCTGCTGGTCGCGGCCCGCGCCCTCGACCTGCGGGCACCGCTGAGTCCCGCCCCCGCCACCGGGGCCGTGCGCGACCTGCTGCGCACCCGTGTCGCCGGGCCGGGGCCGGACCGCCACGTGGCTCCCGAGATCGAAGCGGCCGAACAGCTCCTCGCCTCCGGGCGGGTCCGTGCGGTCGCCGCCGAACACGTCGATCCCCTCGTCCAGGGAGGAAACCAGTGAACACCGGACCCCGCACCGTGCGCGCCCAGCGCGGCACCGAGCTCACCGCCCGCAGCTGGAGCACCGAAGCCCCGCTGCGCATGCTGCGCAACAACCTCGACCCGGAGGTGGCCGAACGCCCCGAGGACCTCGTGGTCTACGGCGGGACCGGCAAGGCGGCCAGGGACTGGGCCAGCTACGACGCCCTGGTTCGCGAGCTGACCACCCTCGGCGAGGACGAGACCCTGCTGGTGCAGTCCGGCAAACCCGTGGGGGTGCTGACCACCCACGAGTGGGCTCCGCGCGTGCTGATCGCCAACGCCAACCTGGTCGGAGACTGGTCCACCTGGGAGGAGTTCCGTCGGCTCGACGCCCTGGGGCTGACCATGTACGGCCAGATGACGGCCGGATCCTGGATCTACATCGGCACCCAGGGGATTCTGCAGGGCACCTACGAAACCTTCGGTGCCGTGGCCGCCAAGCGTTTCGGCGGTAGCCTGGCCGGAACCCTCACCGTCACCGCCGGACTCGGAGGCATGGGCGGGGCGCAGCCGTTGGCCGTGACCATGAACGAGGGCGTGGCGCTGGTGGTCGAGTGCGACGCCGAGCGGGCGCACCGCCGGGTGCGGCACGGCTACCTCGACGAGGTCGCCGAGGACCTCACCGACGCCGTCACCCGGGCGGAGCAGGCCAAGCGCGAACGCAAGCCCTGGTCGGTGGCGGTGATCGGCAACGCCGCCGAGGTCCTGCCGGAGCTGTTGCGCCGCCAGGTCGAGGTGGACGTGGTCACCGACCAGACCTCGGCCCACGACCCGTTGTCCTACCTGCCGGTCGGCGTGTCCAACTCGGAGTGGCACGAGCTGGCCGGCCGTGACCCGGAAGGGTTTACCGCCAGGGCGCGGGAGTCCATGGCCGAGCACGTCCGTGCCATGGTCGGGTTCCTGGACGCCGGCGCGGAGGTCTTCGACTACGGCAACTCGCTGCGGGGAGAGGCGCGTGCTGCGGGCTACGAACGGGCCTTCGACTACCCGGGTTTCGTGCCCGCCTACATCCGTCCCCTGTTCTGTGAGGGCAAGGGCCCGTTCCGGTGGGCCGCGCTGTCCGGGGACCCGGCCGACATCGCCGCCACCGACCGGGCGATCCTCGACCTGTTCGGCGAGGACGAGCACCTGGCCCGCTGGATCAGGATGGCCGGGAAGCGGATCTCCTTCCAAGGACTGCCCGCGCGGATCTGCTGGCTGGACTACGGCCAGCGCGAACGGGCCGGGCTGCGGTTCAACGAGATGGTGGCCTCCGGCCAGTTGCGGGCGCCCGTGGTGCTGGGCAGGGACCACCTGGACACCGGCTCGGTGGCCTCGCCCTACCGGGAGACCGAGAGCATGGCCGACGGCTCGGACGCGATCGCCGACTGGCCGTTGCTGAACGCGCTGGTCAACACCGCCTCCGGGGCGAGCTGGGTGTCCGTGCACCACGGCGGTGGGGTCGGCATGGGACGTTCGTTACACGCGGGGCAGGTCACCGTGGCCGACGGCACCGACCTGGCTGCGCGCAAGCTCAGCCGGGTGCTGAGCAACGATCCCGCCACCGGGGTGCTGCGTCACGCGGACGCGGGCTACGAGCGGGCCCGGCGGGTCGCCGCCGAGCGTGGCCTCCACGTTCCCCACCAGAGCTGACACCGGGTTCCGCGTGAGCACGCCGGGCGCGCGCCCGGGTCGAACGAGTCGTCCTGACGGAGAACACCGGGGTGCCGGGCACACTCGGACGAACGGAGGATGCGGTGGCCACACCGAACGAACTGCTCGCCGACATCGCGGACGTGGGGGTCGTCCCCGGCAGGGGCGGCTACCACAGGCACGTCTTCGACCGCGCCGAGACGGAGCTGCGGGAATGGTTCGTCGGGCAGGCGGGAGCACGGGGACTGGACGTGCGCACCGACGGCAACGGCAACATCTGGGCGTGGTGGCCCGGACCGGGCGACGACGCGGTGGCCACCGGCAGCCACCTGGACTCGGTGCCCGGCGGAGGGGCCTACGACGGCCCGCTGGGCGTGGCCAGCGCCCTGTCCGCCGTGGACATGCTGCGGGCCGAGGGGTTCCGCCCCGGCAGGCCGCTGGCCGTGGTGGTCTTCGCCGAGGAGGAGGGCGGCAGGTTCGGAGTGCCCTGCCTCGGTTCCCGCCTGGCCTGCGGATCCGCCGATCCCCAACGGGCGTTGGGGCTGCGGGACGAGACGGGCACGACCCTCGCCGAGGCGATGCGCGCCGCGGGGGCGGATCCCGAGCTGGCCGGACCGGACCGGGTCAACCTGCCCCGGGTGGGCAGGTTCGTGGAACTGCACGTCGAACAGGGGCGGGGCCTGGTCGAGCACGGCTCGGCCGTGGGCGTGGCCTCGACCATCCTGGGACACGGGCGCTGGCGGTTCGGGTTCACCGGTCAGGGGAACCACGCGGGAGCCACCCCGATGGACGACCGCAGGGACCCGATGATCCCGGCCGCGCGGCTGGTCACCGAGGCGCGCGCCGTCGCGCGGCGGTTCCCGGACGCCCGGGCCACGGTGGGCAGGCTGCGCCCGGTCCCCGGCGGTACCAACGTGATCGCCGAGTCGGTGGACGTGTGGCTGGACGCCCGGGCACACGAGGACGCCGACACCAGGGCACTGGTCGAGGAGCTGTCCGCGCGGGCCCGGGAACTGGCCGCCGAGGAGGGGTGTACGGCACGCGTGACCGAGGAGTCCTACTCGGACACCGTGCGCTTCGACCCGGAGGTGCGGGACGAACTGGCCACCGTGCTCGACGCGCCCACCTTGCCCACCGGGGCGGGACACGACGCCGGAACGCTCGCCGCGCACGTTCCCACCGGGATGCTGTTCGTGCGCAACCCCACCGGCATCAGCCACGCTCCCCAGGAGTACGCGGAGGCGGCGGACTGCACCGCCGGAGCCGAGGCGCTGGCGCGGGTGCTGCGTCGGTGGAGTCGATGACCGGGAAGGAGCGACAGCGGGTCATGTCCTACTGGTGCGAACGGGCCTGGCTTCCCGAGGGGCCCGCGGCGAACGTGCTCGTGGAGACCTCGGGGGGACGCATCACCCGGGTCACCCCCGGTGTGGAGGAGTGCCCTCAGGGTGCCCGGAGGCTGGACGGGCTGACCCTGCCCGGGGCGGCCAACGCGCACTCCCACGCCTTCCACCGCGCCTTGCGCGGCCGCACCGCCGATCAGCGCGGCACCTTCTGGACCTGGCGGAACCGGATGTACCAGCTGGCGCACCGCCTCGATCCGGACAGTTACCACCGGCTCGCCCGGGGGGTGTACGCGGAGATGGCGCTGGCCGGGATCACCGCCGTCGGCGAGTTCCACTACCTGCACCACGCCCCCGGCGGGGAGAGTTACGCCGACCCCCACGCCATGTCGCACGCGCTGGTCCGGGCGGCCGATGAGGCCGGAGTCCGGTTGACCCTGTTGGACACCTGTTATCTGAGCAGCGGGTTCGGCCCCCCGGTGGAAGGTGTGCAGACCCGGTTCTCCGACGGGACGGCCGAGGACTGGGCCGAGCGGGTTCGGGACTTCCGACCCGAGTACGAGGGGGTCCTGGTGGGGGCCGCGTTGCACTCGGTGCGGGCGGTGCCCGCCGAGCAGATGCCGGTGGTGCGGGAGTTCGCCCACACCGGAGGGGTGCCGCTGCACCTGCACCTGTCCGAACAGCGCGCCGAGAACGACGCCTGTCTGGCCGCCACCGGCCGCACCCCGACACAACTGCTCGACGAGCAGGGCGTGCTGCGCGCCGGGACCACCGCCGTGCACGCCACCCACCTCGCACCGGCGGACGTGGCACGGCTCGGGCGCAGCGGCACCGGGGTGTGCCTGTGCCCCACCACCGAGTCCGACCTGGCCGACGGCATCGGTCCGGCCGACGAGCTCGCCGTGGCCGGTTGCGCACTCTCGCTGGGCAGCGACGGGCACTCGGTCGTCGACCCGTTCGAGGAGGCCCGGGCCGTGGAGTCGGGGATGCGGCTGCGCAGCGAGGTGCGGGGGCACTTCTCCACGGCGGAACTGACCGCCATGACCACCTACGCGGGGCACCGGGCGCTCGGCTGGCCGGACGCGGGAACCGTCGAGGCGGGCGAGCGCGCCGATCTGGTCACCGTTTCCCTGGACGGGGCGAAGTTCGCCGGGGTGCCGCCGTCCTCGGCCGTGCTGGTGGCCTCGGCGGCGGACGTGCGGGAGGTGGTGGTCGACGGCACGCCCGTGGTGCGGGACGGGGTGCATCTGCGGGTGCCCGACGTGGCCGGTGAGCTTCGCGCGAGTGTCGAGGAACTGCTCGGAGTGCCGTGACCACGATCGGACCCTCACGGCAGGACGGTCGCACACGAGACACCCCGCGGGGTGAACGAGGACGGAGCGGAACGCAGTTGCGGACAGCCACCATCATCACCGGGATCTCCGAGCTCACCACCAACGACGAGGAGCTCGGCCGCCTGACCGGGGCGGCGTTGGTCTTCGAGGGGGAACGCATCACCTGGGTGGGTCCCGAGCGGCGGGCCCCGGCGGCCGACCAGCGGGTCGACCTGGGAGGACGAGCCGTGTTGCCCGGCTGGGTGGACAGCCACACCCACCTGGTGTTCGCCGGGGACCGCACCGCCGAGTTCACCGCACGCATGGCGGGCCGGCCCTACACCGCCGGCGGTATCGCCCGGACCGTCCGGGCCACCCGCGCCGCCACCGACGAGGAACTCGCGGCCAATCTCCGCGCCCACCTCGCCGAGGCCGCCGCGCAGGGAACCACCTGCGTGGAGACCAAAACGGGATACGGACTGACCGTGGAGGACGAGCTGCGTGCCGCACGCCTCGCTGCGGCCGAGGCCGACGAGGTGACCTACCTCGGGGCGCACCTGGTTCCGCCGGAACGCGAGGCCGCGGACTACCTGGACACGGTGTGCGGGCCGATGCTCGACGCTGTGGCCCCGCACGTGTCCTGGTGCGACGTGTTCTGCGAACGCGGCGCCTTCGACGCCGGGCAGTCCCGGCGGGTGCTGCTGGCCGCCCGCGAGCGGGGGCTCGGGCTGCGGGTGCACGGCAACCAGCTCGAACCGGGCCCGGGGGTCGAGCTGGCCGTGGAGCTGGGAGCCGCCAGCGTGGACCACTGCACCCACCTCACCGAGGCCGACGTCGACGCGCTCGCCGCCTCGGAGACCGTGGCGACCCTGCTGCCCGCCTGCGACCTCTCCACGCGCCAGCCGCTGCCGCCGGCGCGGAAGCTGCTCGACGCGGGGGCGACCGTGGCGCTGGCCACCAACTGCAATCCCGGCTCCTCCTACACCTCCTCCATGGCCTTCTGCGTGAGCACCGCCGTGCTGCAGCTGGGAATGAGCGTGGAGGAGGCGGTCCGGGCGGCCACCCGGGGCGGAGCCACCGCGCTGGGACGGGACAGCGGCGACGGGGCGGTGGGAGTGGTGCGCCCCGGTGCCAGGGCGGACGTGCAGGCACTCGACGCGCCCAGCGCGGCGTGGCTGGCCTACCGCCCCGGGGTGCCGCTGACCCACCGGGTCTGGCGTGCCGGGCGGAGCCTGGTGTGAACCGAGCGGGCGGGGGAGCGCCGTCCCGGCCTCTCCCGCCGGCACGGATCGTCCGCTGCCGGACTCGGGCGGCACGCCCTCAGAACGGGAAACGCGCCTGCCGCTCCCGGAAGGTCACCCACCTGGTGTCGGTGAACGCCTCGACGCCGTTGCGTCCGCCGAAGTGCCCGAACCCGGAGTCCTTCAATCCCCCGAACGGGGCCTGCGGCTGGTCACCCACGGACTGGTCGTTGATGTGGAAGATGCCGGTGCGCACCCGCTGGGCGATCGACCACCCCCGTCGGGTGTCCTCGGTGATCACCCCTCCGGTGAGTCCGTACGGCGTGTCGTTGACGACCTCCACGGCCTGGTCGACCGACTCGTAACCGAGCACCGTGGTGACGGGGCCGAAGATCTCCTCGGAGTGGATCCGCTGCCGGGCGGTGACGTTGTCCAGCACGGTCGGTGCGTACAGCGTGCCCTGGGGTTCCTGCGCGCCGCAGTGCGGCACCGCACCGGCGCGCACCGCCTCCTCCACCAGCCCCCGGATCCGCAGCGCGGCCCGCTCGTTGATGACCGGGCCGATCACGGTCTCGGGGTCGCGCGGGTCCCCGTAGGGCAGCTTCGCCACCTTCTCGCCGAGCCGGCGGGCGAACTCGGCACGCATCCCCTCGGGCACCAGCACGCGGTCGGCGGACATGCAGATCTGACCGGCGTTCATGAACGATCCGAAGGCCACCGCCTCCACCGCGTAGTCCAGGTCCGCGTCGTCGAGCACCAGCACCGAGTTCTTACCGCCCAGCTCCAGCACGGCCGGGGTGAGATGACGGGCCGCCTCGACACCGATCGAACGTCCCACCTCGGTGGAACCGGTGAAGTTGACCCGGCGGACCCGCGGGTCGGCGATCAGCGTGGTGCCGATCTCGGCCCCTTCGGAGCGCTCGTTGGTGACCACGTTGAGCACCCCGTCGGGCAGCCCGGCCTCCCGCATGATCCCGGCCAGCCAGTACCCGGCGGTGACGGGGGCGTCCTCGCTCGGTTTGAGCACCACGGTGTTGCCGACGGCCACGGCCACGGCGAAGGAGCGGGTTCCGAGGATCAGGGGAGCGTTCCACGGCGCGAACGCAGCGACCACACCGGCGGGCTGGCGCAGGGCGAAGCCCCATTCGTCCGGGTCCGAACTGCTCAGCACCTCCCCTCGGGGCGCGGTGAGCGATCCGGCGGCCTCGCGGAGGATGTCGGCGGCGAGCTCGACGTTGAACAGCGCCCACGGCCGGGTGCCCCCGACCTCGCCGGCCATCAGCCGCACCGCCTCCTCGGCGCGCTCGGTCATCAGCTCGGCCGCGCGCAGCAGGATCTCCCTGCGGCGCAGCACCCCGGTGCGGGACCACTCCGGGAAGGCGGCCGCCGCCGCGTCCACGGCCGCGGTCACGTCCTCGGGCGAGGCCGCGGGAACCTCGGCGAAGACCTCGCCGGTGTAGGGGTCGGTATCGGTGGTGGTGCGTCCGCCCTCGGCGGGGCGGCTGTCCCCGCCGATGAGCAGTCGGTGTTCGAGCGGTGCCATCGTCTCCCACTCTCCTCCGGGTTCTCGCACGCATCCCATCACCGGAACCCGGTTCCGCGCACCCTTCCGAGCGATATCGCGTCCCGTTCGCCACCCGGTGTGCGCACTCCGGACGTTCCGGCCCACCTCGGCGCGCGGGTTCCGGTCACTCGACGCGGGCGGTCCCGTGGCCGGACTCCTCCTCGGGGGAGGGCAGGTGCACGTCGCCGACGGCGATGTTGACCTCGATGACCTCCAGCCCGGTCATGCGCTCGACCGTGTCGATCACGTTCCGACGCACGGCCCTGGTGAGGTCGACGATGGCCACCCCGTAGTCCACGACCAGGTCCAGGTCCACGGCCGCCTGTCTCTGCCCGACCTCCACCTGGACCCCCGAGGTGGAGGAGGTGCCGCCCCCGGGCACGCGTTCCCGCAGCGCCCCGAACGCCCGGGAGGCCCCGCCTCCCAGCGCGTGCACCCCGGGAATCTCGCGGGTGGCGTTCGCGGCGATCTTCTGCACCACCGGGGGAGCTATGCTCGTCCGCCCGCCCGAACCGTCCTCGGGACCTTCGTGGGCGGGGGTGTGCTCGTTCTGGGTCATGGTCGTGCTCCTTGTCCTCGTGGCCGGCTTCCCCGGCACTGCCCGGAGGCACGCGACGGCCTTCCCGACGTTCGCGCGCCGGTCGTGCGCGGGAGCTTTCCCGGAGGATGACACGGACGAGCGCTCCGCGAACGGCCCCGCGCTGCCGGTGGCCGGAAACGCTCACAGCCCACGGGCCGTGTCGAGCAGCGCGTCCAGCACGCTGCGCAGCAGTGGGTGCTCCTCGCGGCCGTGCGGGACGGCGGCGAACACCCGCCTGGTGGGAGCGTGGTGGCTCAGCGGGCGGACCGTGGCACCGTGCTCGGCCGGAACGGCCCCACGCGGCACGAGCGCCACCCCGGTTCCCGCGGCGACCAGCGCCACCACCGCGTGGAAGTCGTCGGAGACGTGGGTGATGCGCGGGGAGAAACCCGCGTCGGAACACCGCGTCTGGGTGACCTCGCGACAGGGGTTGTCCGGCAGGGGGGCGATCCAGTCGTCCCCGTCGAGTTCCTCCACCGTGACCGTCTGCCGGGCGCACAGCGGATGGTCCGGCGGCAGCACCGCGTCGAACGGTTCCGTGTAGAGCGCCCGACGGGTCAGCCGTTGCTCGTCGGAGCGCGCGGTGGCGCTGTACTCCATCGAGATGGCGATGTCCGTCTCACCGGAGAGCAGCATGAGCAGGCTGTTGTGCGCCTCCGCGTCGCGGACCAGCACGGTGATCCCCGGCGAGCGGGCCCGCAGCGCGGCGATGGAGGGGGCCACCACGCGGGTGATGGCGGAGGCGAAGGCGGCCACCTCGACCCGCCCCACCGAGCCCTCCGCGCAGGCGGCCATGCTGGCCTCGGCCCGTTCCAGCTCGGCCAGCACGTTCTTCGCGTGCTCGGCGAGCAGTTCCCCCGCGGCCGTCAGCCGCACCCGCCTGCCGCTGCGCACGAGCAGTTCCTGGCCCGCCTCGTGTTCCAGCGCGGTGAGCTGTTGGGACACGGCCGAGGGGGTGAGGAAGAGCGTCTCGGCCGCCGCGCGCACCGTGCCGTGGTCGGCCAGGGCGCGCAGCACGGCCAGTCGACGCGGGTCAATCATCAGCCCAGCTTATCCGCCTTCTCCCGAGCCCGGACGAACGCGTTGACCGCCCGGTCGACGTCGGCGGGTTCGAGCGCGGCCGACATCTGGGTGCGGATGCGGGCCTTGCCGTGGGGCACCACGGGGTAGGAGAACCCGATGACGTAGACCCCTTCCTCCAGCAGCAGTTCGGCCATGCGGGCGGCCTCGGCGGCGTCGCCGATCATCACCGGGATGATGGGGTGCTCGCCGGGCAGCAGGTCGAACCCGGCCTCGGCCATGCCCGCGCGGAACCGCTCGCTGTTGGCGCGCAGCCGTTCCCGCAGGTCCGGCCGGGAGGTGACGAGGTCCAGCGCGGCCAGGGCCGAGGACACGATCGGCGGGGCCACCGAGTTGGAGAACAGGTAGGGGCGGGAGCGCTGGCGCAGTATCTCCACGATCTCCGGCCAGGCGGAGACGTAACCGCCGCTGGCCCCGCCGAGGGCCTTGCCCAGGGTTCCGGTGACGATGTCCACCCGGTCGGTGACCCCGAAGAGCTCCGGTGTCCCGGCGCCGTTGGGGCCCAGGAACCCGGCCGCGTGCGAGTCGTCGACCATGACCAGGGCGTCGTGCCGTTCGGCCAAGGCGCAGATCTCGTCCAGCGGGGCCAGGTAGCCGTCCATGGAGAAGACCCCGTCGGTGACGATCAGGCGGTACCTGGCGTCGGCGTGCTCGGTCAGCCTGCGTTCCAGATCGGCCATGTCCCGGTTGGCGTAGCGCGCCCGACGGGCCTTGCACAGGCGGACCCCGTCGATGATGCTCGCGTGGTTGAGCTCGTCGGAGATGATCACGTCCTGGTCGTCCAGCAGGCTCTCGAACAGCCCCGTGTTCGCGTCGAAGCACGAGCCGTACAGGATCGTGTCCCCCGTGCCGAGGAACTCGGACAGCCGTCGTTCCAGTTCCTTGTGCGGCGCCTGGGTTCCGCAGATGAACCGGACGGAGGCCATGCCCAGCCCCCACTGGTCCAGGCCCCGCTTGGCGGCCTCGACCAGTTCGGGGTGGTCGGCCAGGCCGAGGTAGTTGTTGGCGCAGAGGTTGAGCACCTCGGCCTCGGAACCGTCCGCACCGACCCCCACGCGGGCGCGTTGCGGCGTTTCCAGGACGCGTTCGTGCTTGTACAGGCCGGCCGAACGGATCTCGTCCAGCCTGCCCCGGAGGTCGTCGGCGATGCTGCCGAACATGGGTTTCCTTTCGCCGGTGACTCGTGATGGGTGAAACGGCTCCTCACGCGGAGGTCCGCTCCACCGTCCAGTCCAGAATGATCTTCCCGCACCGGCCCTGGCGAGCCGTCTCGAAGGCCTCGCGGTGTTCGGTGTACCCGAAGCGGTGGGTGATCACCGGGCTCAGGTCGAGGCCGGATTCCAGCAGCACCGACATCGAGTACCAGGTCTCGAACATCTCCCTGCCGTAGATGCCCTTGAGGGTGAGCATCTTCAGCACCACGGAGCTCCAGTCGATCGCGAACCCCTCGGCGGGCAGGCCGAGCAGGGCGATGTGCCCGCCGTGGGACATGTTGGCGATCATGTCGCGCAGCGCGGCGGCCTGCCCGCACATCTCCATGCCCACATCGAAGCCCTCGGTCATCCCGAGCCGCTCCTGCACCTCGTCGAGGTCGTGCTCGGCGATGTTCATCGCGAAGTCCACCCCGACGCGGCGGGCCAGCTCCAGGCGGTACTCGCTCGCGTCGGTGATCACCACGTGCCTGGCCCCGGCGTGGCGGGCCACGCTCGCCGCCATCAGCCCGATCGGGCCCGCCCCGGTGATCAGCACGTCCTCACCCACCACCGGAAACGTCAGGGCGGTGTGCACGGCGTTGCCGAAGGGGTCGAACACCGCGGCCACGTCCGGGTCGACGGGTTGCTGGTGCACCCAGCAGTTCGACTCGGGGACGGCGGCGTACTCGGCGAACGCCCCGTCGTGGTGCACGCCGAGCCCCTTGGTGTCGGCGCAGAGGTGTCGCCTGCCCGCCAGACAGTTGCGGCACCGCCCGCAGACCAGATGCCCCTCCCCGCTGACGAGGTCGCCCACGGCCACCTGGCGCACTCCGGCGCCGACCTCGACCACCTCGCCGACGAACTCGTGACCGGCGATCAACGGGGGCGCGATGTTCGCGGCGGCCCACTCGTCCCAGGCGTCGATGTGCAGGTCGGTGCCGCAGATCCCGGTTCGCAGGATCCTGAGTACCACGTCCCTGGGGCCGGGCCGCGGGTCGGCGACCTCGGTGAGTTCCAGCCCCGGGGCGGCAGCCGGTTTCACCAGTGCTCGCACGGTTCCTCCCATTCCGACGGCGATCCGGCCCGGGCTGTTGGCCCGTCGTGAGGCCGCGTTCCTGCCGCCGAGGCACCGGTGGGTGCCTCGGGATCGCCGCTCGGGATTGTCTCCCCGCGCGGTGGCCCGGTCCAGCAGGACTTTCCGCACAGGGGGATTAGCCGAACTGAACAGAGCCGGGGGCCGTGGGGGCTGGGCGGCTGCGGCGGGTCGCGTACGTGCCCCCGAGGAGGGTGAATCTCGCCGCGATCGGCGGTGCTTTCAGGATCTGTTTCGTGTGTTCTGGTGCAAAAAGAATTCGTTTCTATTTTTGTTATTCTTGCGGGTGGCAAAAATTCCCCACCTGGGGGTTGAATGAGCTCGGGGATGGTGTCACAAGCTTCTTTGTCCTGTTTCTCACTCTGTTGAGGGACTGTTGCCGTTTCGTTGCTGTTGCTAGTTTTTTTGTGACGGAAATCCCGTCGAATCGACATGAATCGAGGTATGTCATGAAGCGTTTGGGTGTGGTTCTGAGTGCTGTCGCCATGGCGGCCGGGGCGGCTGTCATGGGTGGTTCGGCCGCGGCGGCCCCGGGAATCGTCGAGTGGGCCGACGGTCAAGGTAACTGGCACACCATCCAAAATCCTGACGGCTGCTATGACACTCCCGGCGGAAAGAAGCTGAACAACAAGACGTCAGGACCGATCGTGCTCTACACCGACGCCCGGTGCAAGGGAAGCGTCGTGTATACGGTTGGGGTGGGCAAGTCGGTGCCGCCGCCCGATGTGAACTTCGAGAGCATCAGGGCGTGACGAACTGATTTGGGGTGTGCGGTGGTTCTTTCCGTGAGCGTGTTTCGCCGGAAGGTTCCACCGCCCCTGGTGTCGTCGACTTCGATGTTTTTTCGCGACTTTGGTGGAAGGTTTCGTGATGAAGCGTTTGGGTGTGGTTCTGAGTGCTGTCGCCATGGCGGCCGGGGCGGCTGTCATGGGTGGTTCGGCCGCGGCGGCCCCGGGAATCGTCGAGTGGGCCGACGGTCAAGGTAAGTGGCACACCATCGAAAATCCTGACGGCTGCTATGACACTCCCGGCGGAAAGAAGCTGAACAACAAGACGTCAGGACCGATCGTGCTCTACACCGACGCCCGGTGCAAGGGAAGCGTCGTGTATACGGTTGGGGTGGGCAAGTCGGTGCCGCCGCCCGATGTGAACTTCGAGAGCATCAGGGCGTGACGAACTGATTTGGGGTGTGCGGTGGTTCTTTCCGTGAGCGTGTTTCGCCGGAAGGTTCCACCGCCCCTGGTGTCGTCGACTTCGATGTTTTTTCGCGACTTTGGTGGAAGGTTTCGTGATGAAGCGTTTGGGTGTGGTTCTGAGTGCTGTCGCCATGGCGGCCGGGGCGGCTGTCATGGGTGGTTCGGCCGCGGCAGGACAAGGAACCATCGAGTGGAAGGATTCGGAAGGACGCTGGCATGAGATAGTCAATCCAAAGGACTGTAATGATACCCCAGACGGGGTGGCGTTGAAGAACAAGACGACAGATCCTGTCGTGTTGTATTCGAAAAAGGGGTGTGACGGGATGATTGTTTATACGGTTGGGGTGGGCAAGTCGGTGCCGCCGCCCGATGTGAACTTCGAGAGCATATGGACGAAATGAACTCAGAACTCAACCAGGGTGTGCGGTGATTCCGTGTTTCGTCGGAAGGTTTCACCGTGCTCGTGGTCTCGGTTGTGTGACTTTGATGGAGGGTTTCGTGATGAAGCGTTTGGGTGTGGTTCTGAGTGCTGTCGCCATGGCGGCCGGAGCGGCTGTCATGGGTGCTTCGGCCGCAGCGGCCCCAGGGATCGTCCAGTGGAGCGACGGCAGGGACTGGCACACCATCGTAAATCCTGACGGCTGCTATGACACTCCCGGCGGAAGGAAGCTGAAAAACAACACGTCAGGACCGATCGTGCTCTACACCGACGAACAGTGCTTCGGAATGGAAGTGTACACAGTCAAGCCGGGCGGTTTGGTGCCGCCGCCCGACGTGTACTTCAAGAGCTTCGAAGCGTGACGAACTGAATCGGGGTGTGCGGTGATTCCGTGTTTCGTCGGAAGGTTTCGCCGTGCTCGTGGTCTCGGTTGTGTGACTTTGGTGGAGGGTTTTGTGATGAAGCGTTTGGGTGTGGTGCTGAGTGCTGTCGCCATGGCGGCCGGGATGGCTGTCATGGGTGGTTCGGCCGCGGCTGATCGGGGTAGTATCGAGTGGCGCGACGGCAGCGGTAAATGGCACGTCATTAAAAATCCTGACGGCTGCATGTCAACCCCCGGTGGAGTGGCGTTGAACAACAAGACGACACGGACAGTCCTGCTCTACACCGACGCCCGGTGCAAGGGAAGCGTCGTGTATACGATTGAAGCTGGCAAGTCGGTACCACCACCTCCGGTGCATTTCGAGAGTATCAGCGTCTGACCGCAATGGTGTTCCGCTCTCGGGTCGAGTGTTTCTTCGTCACTGTGGAGGAGAGGGGGAATCGACCGTTTCGGAGCTGGTGGAGAATAGCGTTTCTTGCGTCCTGTGTCCGGTCCGGGAAATGATGTGATTTCGCTGCGTTCTTCGTTGCCGGTTCGTGTTCTTCTCGTTTGTGTGCTCCTGGTGTTTCCGGGGGTCGCCCACGCGGCCGTCGGGGACTTCACCTACGCGAACCGGGATGGTCATCTGATAATATTTCGCAACCCCGAGGGTTGTTACGACACGAGCGCCTCGGGGGAGATGTGGAACGAGACCAATTCCTCGGCGAAAGTGTACGCCCTGCCGAACTGTGAGGGTGAGATTCTGCTGGTGCTGGGGCCCGGCAAGCGCGCCGATATTCCCGGGTTCCGCAGTGTTCACTTTTGAGGGGAAGTGTGGTTCGCGAAAACGAGGGAGTCCGTTCTCGTCCGGAAGGTGCTCGGGAGAGCACGGATGCGCGTCCTCCTTCGGAACTCGGGCCGGCGGAGCCCAGCGCTCCGCCGTGCCCCCGCCGTCCACCGCGCCCTGAATCCCGTCGGGGCGCACCATCGCATCCGAGTTCGGGCGCTCCCGCTTCCGTGCCGCCCGGTAGTGCCCCGCCCCGTCCCTCGCAGCACCCTTTCGACGGGACCTCCTTCGAGCTGGTCCGCTCCGCCTGCCCGCGGGCACGGCGGGTGGAGCCTCGTCTGAGCGGAGGACGGTCGGACAGAAGCACGGTCGGCTTTCAGCTCTCCGGCGCCTCGCTGAACTCCTCCTCGTCGTCCTCGTCTCTGGCGAGGAAGGTGGCCAGCCGGTCCACCGCGCCCTCGAACTCCGGGTTCGCGTCGACGAAGGCGCGCATACGGTCGGCCAACCAGGCCAGGTTCACCAGCTCGTCGCCGCGCCGTTCTTCCAGCTCCTCGAGACCACGATCGGTGAAATACACGTTGCTTCTCCTAACCGTCTCGTGTTCCCGCTCCGGGGACACTCCGGCAGCCTAGGCAACCAGTGGTGTTCCCACCCCACGGGGTTCTCGGGGACCGGGCGTAGCCCGCCGGGTGGGAAGCTCACCTCATCGCACGAGTGAGGGGCGTCCGAGCGGGCGGTGAGAACGGAAACGGGCCGCCGACCCGTGGTACGGATCGACGGCCCGTGGACATTCCCCGCGGCAACCAGCCGGCGCTGCGCGAGCAGGGCACCCGGAACGAGAACCCGGGAGAGGGTCCGCCAGGTGCCCACCTGAGAAACCCGGCTGTGGGAACCTCCGGTCAGTCGGCGAAGGCGTTGTCGATGACCTCGGCCTGCTCCACGTCGTGGACCTTCTTGAGGCCGGTGGCCGGGGCGGCCATCGGCCTGCGGGCGACCACGTTGAGCCTGCTGGCCAGCTCCGGCCCGAACTGGTGGGGCAGGGCGAGTCCGAGGAACGGCCAGGCGCCCTGGTTGCGCGGCTCCTCCTGGACCCAGCGGATCTCGGTGGCGTTGGAGTAGCGCTCCAGCATCCTGCCCAGTTTCCTGTGCGGAAGCGGGTAGAGCTGCTCCAGCCGCACGATCGCCGTGTCCTCCAGCCCCCGCTGGGCCTTCTCCGCCGCCAGCTCGTAGTAGAGCTTGCCGGTGCACAGCACCACCCGGCGCACCTTGGCAGGGTCCGGCTCGGCCGGGTCGTCGATGACCGAGGTGAACTTGCCCGAGGTGAAGTGCTCGATCGGGCTGGTCGCCTCCTTCAGGCGCAGCATCGACTTGGGGGTGAACACCACCAGCGGACGGTCGATACCGTCCAGGGCGTGCCTGCGCAGCAGGTGGAAGTAGTTCGCCGGAGTGGAGGGCATGGCCACCGTCATGGAGCCCTCCGCGCACAGCTGCAGCCAACGCTCGATGCGGGCCGAGCTGTGGTCCGGCCCCTGGCCCTCGTGACCGTGCGGCAGCAGCAGGACCACGTCCGAGCGCTGGCCCCACTTGGCCTCGCCGGAGGAGATGAACTCGTCGATGATCGGCTGGGCGCCGTTGAAGAAGTCACCGAACTGGGCCTCCCACAGCACCATGGCGTCCGGGTTGCCCACCGAGTAGCCGTACTCGAAACCGACGGCGGCGAACTCCGACAGCGCGGAGTCGTAGGTGAGGAACTTCGCCTGGTCCGGTGAGAGGTGCTGCAACGGGGTGTACTCGGCGCCGGTCTTGCGGTCGATGACCACAGCGTGGCGCTGGCCGAAGGTGCCCCGGCGGGTGTCCTGCCCGGTCAGCCGCACCGGATATCCCGAGGTGACCAGCGATCCGAGCGCGAGCAGCTCGCCGAAGGCCCAGTCGATGCCGCCTTCCCGGCCCATCTTGGCGCGACGTTCCAGCACGGGCTTGACCCGCGAGTGCGGGGTGAAACCCTCCGGGAGGTTGGTCTGGGCCTCGGCGATCCGCCGCAGCTCCCCCTCGGAGATGCTGGTGTCCAGCTTCGCCGGGATCTGCTGTTCGGACTCCACCGACGGGCTCGGCTCGGGCGGATGCTTCTCCAGCTCACGCACCTCGTTGAACACGTGCTCGAGCTGGTTGGCGTAGTCCTTGAGCGCGCTCTCGGCCTCCTCCATCGTGATGTCGCCGCGCCCGATCAGGGACTCGGTGTAGGTCTTGCGGACGCTGCGCATCTTGTCGATCGCGTCGTACATGGTGGGCTGGGTCATCGAGGGGTCGTCGCCCTCGTTGTGCCCGCGCCTGCGATAGCAGACCATGTCGATCACGACGTCCTTGCCGAAGGTGTTGCGGTACTCCACCGCGAGCTTGGCGACCCACACGCAGGCCTCGGGGTCGTCCCCGTTGACGTGGAACACCGGCGACCCGGTCATCTTGGCCACGTCGGTGGAGTACTTGCTGGAGCGGCCGGACTCGGGGGTGGTGGTGTAGCCGACCTGGTTGTTGATGATCACGTGCACGGTCCCGCCGGTGCGGTAGCCGCGCAGCAGCGACAGGTTCAGGGTCTCGGCGACCACTCCCTGCCCGGCGAAGGCGGCGTCGCCGTGCAGCAGCACCGGCAGCACGGTGAACCCTTCCTGGCCCTTGTCCAGGATGTCCTGCTTGGCCCGGACCAGCCCCTCCAGCACCGGGTCCACGGCCTCCAGGTGGGAGGGGTTGGAGGTCAGCGAGACCTTGGTCTCGCCGTCCCCGAACATCCTGAAGTACTTGCCCTCCGCGCCGAGGTGGTACTTCACGTCCCCGGAGCCGTGGGCCTGTCCCGGGTCGAGGTTGCCCTCGAACTCCTGGAAGATCTGCGCGATCGGCTTGCCCACGATGTTGGCCAGCACGTTGAGCCTGCCCCGGTGCGGCATGCCGATGACGACCTCGTCGAGCTCGGCCCGTGCCGAGGAGTCCAGCACGGCGTCCAGCAGCGGGATGATCGTCTCGGCGCCCTCCAGGGAGAAGCGCTTCTGCCCGACGTACTTGGTCTGCAGGAAGGTCTCGAACGCCTCGGCCGCGTTGAGCTTGGACAGGATGTACTTCTGCTCCGACTGGTCCGGCTTCTCGTGCGGCTTCTCCACGCGCCGTTGCAGCCATTCGCGCTCGTCCGGTTCGAGGATGTGCATGTACTCCACGCCGACGGTGCGGCAGTAGGAGTCGCGCAGCACCCCGAGCACGTCGCGCAGGGTCATGTGTTCCTGACCGGCGAAACCGCCGACCGGGAACTCCCGGTCGAGGTCCCACAGCGTCAGGTTGTGCGAGAGCACGTCGAGGTCCTCGTGCCTGCGCTGCCGGTAGTTCAGCGGGTCGATGTCGGCCATCAGGTGCCCGCGGGTGCGGTAGGCGTCGATCAGCTCCAGCACCCGGGCCGTCTTGTCGACCGCGCCTTCCGGGATGTCGGTGGACCAGCGCACCGGCTCGTAGGGGATGCGCAGCGAGGCGAAGATGTCGTCGAAGAAGTTGTCCTCGCCGAGCAGCAGGTTGTGTATCTTGCGCAGGAACTCGCCGGACTCCGCGCCCTGGATCACCCTGTGGTCGTAGGTGGAGGTCAGCGTCACGATCTTGCTGATCCCCATCTCCGTCAGGGCCTTCTCACTGGCGCCCTGGAACTCGGCCGGGTACTCCATGGCGCCCACGCCGATGATGGCGCTCTGGCCCTGGGTGAGCCGGGGCACCGAGTGGTTGGTGCCGCTGGGGCCGGGGTTGGTCAGCGAGATCGTGGTTCCCGCGAAGTCCTCGGCGGTCAGCGCGTTGTTGCGGGCCTTGCGGATGATGTCCTCGTAGGCCTGCCAGAACTGGAGGAAGCTCATGTTCTCGCAGGCCTTGATGGAGGCCACCACGAGGTTGCGCGAGCCGTCCTTGCCGGGCAGGTCGATGGCCAGCCCCAGGTTGACGTGCTCGGGGGTGACCACGGCGGGCTTGCCCTTCTCGTCCACCCCGTAGTGGCGGTTCATCCCGGGGAAGTCCTTCAGCGCGCGCACCATGGCGTAGCCGATCAGGTGCGTGAAGGAGATCTTGCCGCCCTTGTTCCGCTTCAGGTGATTGTTGATCACGATGCGGTTGTCGAAGAGCAGCTTGGCCGGGACCGCGCGCACACTGGTCGCTGTGGGCACCGTCAGCGACTGCTCCATGTTCTTGGCGATCGCCGCGGCGGGCCCGCGCAGCGGTTTGGTCTCCGCACCGCCGGACTCCTCCTTGACCGGGGCGGCCTTGGCGGCCTCCTGCGGCGAGGGTTTGGCACCCTGCTGCGCGCTCTTGGTGCCGTCCGGGGAGGAACCGTTCTGCTGCGTGGAGCCGGTCCGGGGGGCGGTCTGCTGCTCCCCGGTGGTGTCCCGCTGCTCCGTCGGTCGGGTCTCGGCGGGTGCGGCGGTGGCCACCGTCGCGCCGTTGTGCGACTGGCCGTTCTGTTGCTCGGCCCTCACGGCGGTCGAGGTGGTCCGGCTCGCTGTCGCGCTCGTCGCCTCGCCCGAGCCCTCTCCGGTGGTTGACTGGTCGGGACGGTAGTCGGCGAAGAACTCGTGCCACGCGGAGTCTACCGACGACGGGTCATTGAGGTACTGCTCATACATTTCCTCGATCAACCACTCGTTGGGGCCGAACTGTGAGGCTGGACTGCTGCTGGACACGGCTGGAGTTCGCCTCGATCCATCTGCTCGTGGTTTTGCAACGCTCGGCAACCAGGCTAACGCTTCCGGGCTGTCCCGTTGGCACGCTCCCGAAGCCGATCAGCGTGGACGCAGGGGATCCGGATCGATCAGGTGCCGGTTGTCCACGTTCTTTCGGAGGAGTAGGTGCCTGCCGAAACTCGTGCTTTCCGGTAGAGTGAGGGGCTTTGGTCGGAGCCGGGGCGGCTCGCCCCGCACGCTCGTGCCGCCCCGTTCCCGGGCTGATGTGAGGTTCCCCCCAATTCGGGTTCTTCCCGGATACTGGCAGGTAACGGCCGTATGACGGGAGTTTCTTGGGCGGGAGCCCCCGGCGTGGAGTCATCCCCGCGCCGGGGAGAGGGCGTTCTCCGCCACGGCGGATCCGTCCGGGGCGGGCTGCTCGGTGGCGCTGTCCCACAGTCGGGCGTAGTGGCCGCCGTGGGCGAGCAGCTCCCCGTGGGTGCCCTGCTCGACGATCCGTCCCTCGTGCAGCACCACGATGCGGTCCGCCCGCGCGGCCGTCGTCAACCGGTGCGCGACCACGAAAGTGGTGCGGTTCTCCGCGAGACTGGCGTGGGCCGCCGCGACCACGGCCTCGGTCGTCGGGTCCAGCGCCGCCGTGGCCTCGTCCAGCAGCAGCACGTCCGGGTCCACCAGCTCGGCCCGGGCCAGCGCGACCAGCTGACGCTGGCCGGCCGAGAGCGCTCTGCCGCCCTCCCCGGTGCGCTGGCGGAAGCCGTTCGGCAGCGCGGCTATGCCGGGCAGGGCCCCCACCCTGCGGGCGGCCCGTTCGATCTCGGCGGGGGTGGCCTCGGGCCGCCCGTAGGCGATGTTGCTCGCCACGTCGCCGGTGAACAGGTGTCCCTCCTGCGGAACCACCGCCAGGTGCCGGTGGTACTGCGGCAGCGGGTAGTCGCGGATGTTCACCTCGTCCGCGAGGATCCCTCCCTCCGAGGGGTCGTAGAACCGGGCCAGCAGTTTGACCAACGTCGACTTGCCCGCCCCGGTGGCCCCCACGAGAGCCACGGTCTCCCCGGGAGAGACGTGCAGGGAGACCTCGGACAACGCCGCGCGGTCGGTGCCGGGGTAGTGGAAGGAGACCGAACGCACCTCCATCTCCCCCGCCAGCTCGCTCGGCACCGTGGCGGGATGGGTGGCCTCGGGAACCGAGGTGGGAGTGCGCAGCAGCTCACCGATCCGACGCAGTCCGACCCTGGCCTGCTGGTAGGAGTCGAAAACCCCGGACAGCTGCTGCACCGGGCTGAAGAACATCCCCAGGTACAGCAGGAAGGCCGCCAGCACTCCCGCCGTGAGCTCGCCGTCGGCCACCCGGACGGCGCCGACGCCGAGCACGGCGGCCTGGGCCACCTCGGACAGCATCGTCACGAAGGGGAAGTAGGTGGCTATGTAGCGCTGGGCCCGCAGCCGGGAGCGCCGGTAGTCGTCGCTGCGGGCCGCGAAACGGGTGGCCGCCAGCCGTTCCCTGCGATAGGCCTGGGAGACACGCAGCCCGGCGACGTTCTCCTGCATCTCCGCGTTGACGGTGCTCACCCGTTCCCTGGCCTCGGCGTAGGCGACCGAGGACACCCGCCGGAACACCACCGTGGCGACCACCAGCAGCGGCAGCACCGACAGCGCCACCAGCGCCAACGAGAAGTCGGTGACCAGCAGGGTCACCGCCACTCCCAGGATGGTGGAGACGCTGACCACGGCCGTGGCCAGCCCGGTCTGCAGGAACGAGGACAGCGCGTCCACGTCGGTGGTCATCCGGGTCATGATCCGGCCCGCGCGTTCCCGCTCGTAGAAGTCCAGCCCCAGCCGTTGCAGGTGGGAGAAGCTGCGCAGTCGCAACAGGTACAGCAGGGTCTCCCCCGAGCGGGCCGCCACCACCGTCTGGAGCCGCATCGCGAGCCAGCCGAGCAGCACCACCCCGACCCCGACGGCCGTGGCGGTGAACAGCGCCCCCGGCTCGTGCGCGGCCACACCGCCGTCCACGCCCCAGCGGACCAACGAGGGCATGCTCACCCCCACCGCCGCGTTCAGGGCGAACAGCAGCACCGTGAGCAGCAGTGTCCCCCGGATGGGGCGGAACAGCTCCCTGAGTCGGAAACACGGGTCCGGTGCCGTGGGATCGGTCCCGTCCAGCTCCGGCTCGTCGGTGGCCGCGGGAAGCCGTTCGACCGCCTCCAACAGTTCCCGCGTGGGGGCCGCCGCCTCGGTGGCCGCCGCCGAGCCCCGCAGCGCGCGGGCCCCGCCGCCGGGGGCGGCCGAGGCCGCCGGGTTCCGGAGGCGCCCACGGTGGGAACGAGCGGTGTCGTCCGGTTCCGGCCAGAGTTCCGGGGTGGGTTCCTCCCCCGTCGGAGGTCCCACCGGATTGCCGGCCTGTTCCACCGAGTCGCCGGGTCCGCACAGCAGTGAGCGGAAGAGTTCCGAACGCCGTTGCAGCTCTTCCCTGGTACCGCTGTCCACCACCCGGCCCTCGTCGAGCACCGCGATGCGGTCGGCCAGGTCGAGAGTGGACCTGCGGTGTGCGATCAGCAGCGTGGTGCGCCGGGAGGTGACCGAGCCCAGGGTGGCGTGGATGGCCGCCTCGGTGGTGGGGTCCACGGCCGAGGTGGCGTCGTCCAGCACCAGGACGCGGGGGTCGCTCAGCAGGGCCCGGGCCAGCGCGATCCGTTGTCGCTGCCCACCGGAGAGGGTGAGCCCCCGTTCCCCCACCACGGTGTCGTAGCCCTGTGGCAGCGCGGCGATGAACTCGTGGGCCTCGGCGGCACGGGCGGCCGCGACGATCTCCTCCTCAGTGGCGTCGGGGTGCCCGTAGGAGATGTTGTCCCGGATGGTCTCCGAGAACAGGAAGGCCTCCTCGAACACCACTCCCACGGCCGAACGCAGCGAGTCCAGCCGCACCTTCCGGACGTCCGGGGCGGGCGAGTCCGTCCCGTCCCCACCGATCCGGATGCTTCCGGAGTGCACGTCGTAGAAACGGGGCAGCAGCAGCGAGACGGTGGACTTGCCGGAACCGGCCGGTCCCACGAGTGCGAGCGTCTCACCGGGGCGGATCTCCAGCGAGGTCCCGCGCAGCACGGGCTGGTCACCGGTGTATCCGAAGCACACCCGGTCCAGTTCCACCCGCAACGGCCCCTCGGGCAGGTCCGTCGCGTCCGGGGCGTCGGTGACCTCCGGCTGCGTGTCGATCACGTCGTGGAGTCGTTCCAGTCCGGCCCGGGCGTGCTGGGACTGGATCAGCACGTTGGACAACATGCGCGCCGGGGCGGCGAGCATGGTCAGATACCCGGCGAAGGCGACGAAGGTCCCCACACTGACCTGCCCCTGTAGCGCCAGCCAACCGCCGAGACCGAGCACGCCGACCTGCCCGGCCAGCGGGAGCGCGGTCAGGTGCGCCGAGGGGACCGCGGTCACCCGTGCGGCGCGCAACCGGTCGGCGAACAGCCGGCGGGCCCGGGTGACCATCCGGTTCACCTCGTGCGTTTCCTGGCCGAACCCCTTCACCACCCGTACGCCGCTGACGGTTTCCTCCACCTGCTCGGCCACCTCTGCGGCCCGCTGCTGGGCGGTCCAGGTCGCGGGGAACAGCCGTTTCTTGCTGCGTGCGGTGACCACGGCGATGAGTGGGCCGACCACGAGGGCGATGACCGTCAGCAGTGGGGACAGCCACAGCATCGCGGCCAGGGAGAACACGGCCAGCATCAGAGTGCCCGCCGCCAGCGGCAGCATGGACAGCAGACCGTTGACCAGTTGCAGGTCACTGATCGATCGGGAGATCACCTGGCCGGTGCGCAGTGAGTCCTGTTTGGCCCCGTCCAGTCGCTGCACGGCGCCGAACACGGCCCGGCGCAGGTCGTGCTGCACGTCCACCGCCAACCTGCCCGCGCTGTAGCGACGCACGAAGGCCGCGCCGAAGCGGAACAGTCCCAGCCCCACCATCGCGACCACGATCCAGCCGAGCCGGTGGGTCCGGCCCGCGACGGCGTCGTCCACGGCCACCTTGGTGAGCACGGGAACCGCCGCCTCCATACCCACCGCCGTGACGGCGGAGCCCATGGAAAGCAACACGGCCACGGGGTGGCGCCAGCAGGCGGCGGCCAGCCGTCGGATCCATCCCGGTTTCGGGTGCGCTTCTCCGGTTTCGGACACCCCGTCAGGTTAGGGGGTCGGTCCAGGGGTGACCGGGGTGCCGAGGCCGGGACGCGCTCGGGGTGTGAGCGGCGGAACACCTGCTCCTCGCGGGGAGACGGGCCGGGCTCCCCGCCGTCGCGGCACGGGCGGGGGGAGTTCGGTGGGGACCGGTGGCGGCGTTAGGATGCCCGCCGCGCGTGCTGGGGGCGCGGGTCCCCGAGAGCTTCTCCTTCCGTGGCGGGAATTCGACTGTGGCCGTTTTCCCGCTCGGGATGTCACGCTCGGGCGGCGGTGGGATCAGCCACCGGCCCAGGTACCGAAGCAGGCTCTTCGTGTTCGAGGTGTTTTCGTAGCGGCGTTTGTCGGGAGAGTCCGATGAAGTACGTGTGGTTCGGCGTACTGCTCCTGCTGGGGCAGTTGGTGCCGGAACTGTTGTTCCCCGAGGACGTGACCGTCGAGCCCGGCCGCTACGCGGCCATGGCGGGGACGGCGGTGCTGGCGGCCGTGGTGCTCTTCGTGTGGGAACGATGGTCGCGGGGCGAGCGGCTGCTCCGGCCACGTCGGGCCCGAGCGTACGAGGGCGAGGGCTGAACACCGTATCGTTCGGCTTCTCCTGGGGCTGGTGGGCGTTGTGTGCCGCACAACCTCGGATCGAGGACCGGTGTCGGCCCATACCCCTTCCCGTACGTGGGAACACTCCCGAGGCAGCAGCTCCGCAGTTTCTTCGTGGTAGGGGCACCATTGCTGTGAACAGCAACGGTGCTGGTCGCTGGATCCATGTCAGCGGCTTAGGTGGCGGTGCCGGTTGTGACGAACAGGTCACGGAAGGTGCACAGGAGGATGGCGGTCCTGGCTGGTACACCGGTAAGTACCGGCCGCGATTCCTTCTTCCTTGTTACCGGCGTCGTCCTGCCGGCACCGGCTTCCCAAAATATTTCAGAATATTCTGGGTCAGAACCAGGATCTGAGGTCGTAAAGACGTGAACAGAACTGATCGCTTGCGATCTCGTATTGTTGGATGTTGTCGAGTTTTCCCGTTCTCAGGAGTGCGTTCAGTTCTCCATGAAGAGATGCACTGGGAGTCAGGCGGATTTTTTCGTCCGAGAAGGTTAGTGGTAGATCGATGCCGATCGTTCTGTCAGGATGATTTGTTGTAAGATAGACGCGAAACTTTTCTCGTGCGAAGCACGAGAATCCTACCGTTTCGGCATCCCTCTCTGGAGGGGTGTCTGGTTCGCGGAAGTATTGACTGCTGAGAAGTTCTGTCATGCTGGAGCGAAGAGCGTCCTGAAGGAGGTGTTCCTGCTCGTGAGCTTTTTTGGCGAAGTCTTTTCCCGAGTAGGTGTCCGCTCCGTGAAAATGAATTCCTGTTCTGTTTTTTTCGAAATTTTCGAAGTCGGAAAGTCGGCATGATTCTGCAAGGCGTATTGCTTTCAGCGCGGTGACATGGTCGAATATGTTTCCTTCTTCCAAAATCAGCGGAAAGGTCAGGGCGTATCGACGGGTGATGTCACCTCCGAGGGATACGCAGACAAGGCATCGATTTTCCGAGGTGCGGACGACGCCGCATACCACAACGGACTCAGTAATGCTTATCGTCGTGATATCTCGCGTGAGACCAAGAAGTAGGAGCCGGTACGAGGTGTCGGTCAACGTGCTTGTGGTGGGGGACGGGCTCGACGGGCCCGTCCCGCCGGGATCAGCTGACACCGGGTTACTGGTTGACTGCGTCCGGGCAGGGATCCACCCGTTCGCAGAACGCCGTGATTGTTCCGATTGGTCTTCCATCCGGAGTAGTATAGACGCCGTTGGCGGTCACTGACGACTGTTCGTTGACAACTCGTACACGTGCGTACTGGGTCCCCCATTTTCTCGTGATTTTCTTGGCCGTCCTGTCTGGCTGTGCCAGCTTTGTGGAAGTTGTTTTCTGTTCTCAGGTTGAGGGTTTTCCGTGTTTGTCGTCCAGGTGGCAAGCGTCACTTGGCGGATTGCTCCGTCCGTGCCAAGCCTTTTCGTCAAATGTGCGCAAAAATATCTTTCCTGGGAAGAATGGCAAATAATACGTCCTTTGGTGTTATTTCTTGTGGATGGCCATCCGTCGATGGATGGATTTCTGCTCCTCTCTGCTAACCAAGGAAGATCTAGCCCTCGCTCCCGGCCGCTACGCGGCCATGGCGGGGACGGCGGTGCTGGCGGCCGTGGTGCTCTTCGTGTGGGAACGATGGTCGCGGGGCGAGCGGCTGCTCTGGCCACGTCGGGCCCGAGCGTACGAGGGCGAGGGCTGATCGACACCCGATTCCGCCGAGCGTGCCCCTTCCGGGGACGCGCTTGGTGGGAAAGCCGTGCCTTCGGGGAACCGAGACCCTCCCGGCTCGTTCGGTCGGCGGTGGAACGAGTCCCGTCGGTGTCGGCGCACCCACGGTGGTGCGCTGTCGGGTCAGCGCGTGGTGTTCGAACGTGCCCCGTGCCGTCGCTCGACGGTTCCGCGGAAGTCGATGGGCTGTGTCGGCAGGTCGATGGGCTGCGTCGGTGGCTCCGGGGGCGGCGCGGCGGCGCGGCCTTCGGGGCGGGCGTCGCCGGCCAGCACTAGTTTCCGCGTCCTCGGGTGCTTCCGCAGCGCCTCGACGGCTCGGGTCGCCGGGAGCACACCGAGCAGCATCACGAGCAGCACCACGCTCGCCCCGACCAGGAAGCCGACCGCCACGTCGTGCGGAAAGTGCGCTCCCACGAACACGCGGGAGGCCGCGGTCGCGATCCCGACCAGCAGTGCCGGAACACCGAGCCCGCGCCAGACGAACACGATCCCGACGGCCGTGGCACCCGCGACGGCGGAGTGGTTGCTGGGGAAGGACCAGTCCCCGGGAGGGTCACAAGCCGCGATCGTGTTGACGTCCGACAACAACCGGCACGGCCGTCCCACCTCGAACAGCTCCTTGAGGGTGTTGTTGGTGAGGTAGGCCGCGATCATACCGAGCGGCGCCAGCAGCGCGAACGCCGCTCCGCGTGCGGGGAGCCCGCGTGCCCGCCACATGCCCCAGGCGAGAACGGCGGCCATGACGAACAGCGAGCCGTCGGTGAACAGCATCGCGAGCAGGTGCACGAAGTCCGGTGTCGAGTTCGCGAACCCGATGACGTCGAGGTACCACTCGGCACTGACGTCCGGGACGCCCTCGACGCCCGAGACCGCCTGGTTGGTCGTCAACGCGGTCAACACGTCCCGTGGGCCCGTTTCGTCCATGCCGTCCGTCCTCGTCAGGAGTCGTCCTTCGCGGGATCGCCGGAACCGCTCGGAGAGTGGCGAGCGTTCCACGGTGGGAGAAGCTGATCTCCGCGCGGTTCGGGTGCTGACCCGGCACGTGCGTGACGGTCGCCGGCGTCGAGGCGATCTGTTCACACACAGTACCGTCGCGCGTTTCCCGCCGTTCACCCCGACGAGATCGTCGCTTCGGACGGCACCGGTTTCCCGGGAGGAGTTCCGCCGGGCGCGGACGGAGCGGCTTCGGCCCGGGGCCCGGTGCGTCCGCTGCGCTGTTCCGGAACCTCCCGGGCCGTGCAGCACGGTCGGTCGTTGCCGCTTCAGCTCGGTGCGGCCAGCAGCGCGGCGTTGCGACGCGGGCGGCGCAGCAGCCACCCGCACAACCCGCCCCACACCAGCAGGTTCACGGCGAGCTTCACCGTCAGCGCGGTGCCGCTCGGGGCGTAGAGCACGGGGTAGGCCGTGAGCACCAGAAAGGGATCGCCCAGCTCGACCCAGCGCAGCCCGATACCGGTCGAGGTGAGCGGCACCTGGACCAGCAGGGCTCCGGCGATCAGCAGGGTGGCCGTCCGCTGGTTCCGCAGGCCGTTGACGACCGCGGCCGTCAGCAGCCCGGTCAGCACCAGCGCGGCCCAGTCGAGCAGCAGTGCCAGCAGCACGAATCCGAGCCCCGGCTGGAGCACCGGATCCAGCCCTTCCACGGCCCGAGCGGTGAGCAGCGGGCTCCGAGGGCCCGAACCGAACTGGTAGGTCATGTGGACCAACAGCAGTAGCCAGGCCGCGAGGAAGGCCGTGGCGGTGAGCACCACGGAACCGATCACCGAGGCGATCCAGCGGTTGTGACCGAGCACCAGCTGTGCGTGGGTGTGCAGGCCGTTCGAGCGGGAAGCCGCCTGCGTGACCGCCGTCAGCAGTCCGTAGCAGACCACCAGTTCCATCGCCAGGGTCCGCGGCTCCAGCGAGGACAGCACGATCCAGTCCCCGTAGGTCGCCTCCTGCGGAAGGCCCGCCGGCGTGGAGCTGGTGCCGACGAAGAACCAGGCCAGCAGGATCACCGGGGTGGCCCAGCGCAGCGCGGGCAGCGTGGCCAGCATCACCGCCAGCCGCGCGGTGCCACCGCGTGCCGGGTTCGGGTGTCGTGACATCACCAACTGTCCAATCCACGGAAGGGTTGTTCGATGTCGCGGCCCAGGTCCTCCACGTTCTCCAGCGGCAGCTGTGCCCGCGAGAGCAGCGCCAGCAGTTCGTGCAGCGGCGCGGACCGCTCGGCCAACACCCCGATGTAGGGATCGATCCGGTGTGTCCAGTCGTGTTCCTTCAGCACCGTGGCGGCGGCGTGCCGGGTGTCTTCCGGGGCTTCCGTCTCGCCCGCGAAGCGTAGCCGCCACCACTGGGGGCTGTCCTCGGTCCAACGGGTGACCACCTCACCGCCGGAGATGTAGACGATCTCGTCGCTCATCTCGTCGACGTCGGCGATCGAATGGCTGCTGAAGATCACCCCGGTTCCGGCTCGTGCCCGTTCGCCGATCAGCTCCTTGAGCCGGATGATCCCGGCGGGGTCGAGCCCGTTGCCGGGTTCGTCGAGCACCAGCACCTCGGGATCGCCCAGCAGCGCCCGTGCCAGGCACAACCGGCGTCGCATCCCCAGCGAGTAGGTGCCGACCCGCTTGCGCGCCGCCTGGCGCATCCCCACCGCGTCGAGGCACTCGTCCACCTCCTTCGACGTGACGCCGCCCAGCATCCCGGCCCACTGGTCGAGGTTGCGGCGTCCGGAGACGCTGTTGATCAGCCCGTCCTGGTCGAGCACCGCGCCGAAGCCGGGCCGTGTGCCTCTCCCCGCGGTGTGGTGGTGCAGCTTGCCCGCGCTCGGTTCGATCAGCCCGAGCAGCGTGGCCAGCAGTGTGGTCTTGCCCGCTCCGTTGGGGCCGACGATGCCGACGGTGTGACCGCTTCGGACGGTGAGGTCGATGTCGCGGACCGCCCAGTGGCCGCCGAAGCGTTTGCCCAGTTTCTCGGTTTCCAGCAGTGCCCGGTTCGGGGTTTCCATGTGGTTGTGTGACCTAGCGTTCGGCTCGGGGGGCGAGTACGGCGAGGATGGTGATCAGCGTCGCGTCGACGAGCAGCCACAGCGTGGGGCCGATCGTCCAGTTCAGCGGGTTGTGCGGGAAGAGGTAGGCCCCGTGTCCGGGGGTGAGCATCAGGTTCGCGAAAGGTACTCCCAGTTCATCTCCTCCGAACGCGCCGAGCATCACCGCCAGCGGCGCGCAGACCAGCGCGACCAGCCGGGGTGCGCGGTAGACGGCGAGCAGGTGTGCCACCGACAGCACGCCCACCGAGACCAGGCAGCACCACAGCAGCATGACCAGGTCCACCACCGGTCCCATCGCGTGCATCCCGGGCCACAGCAGCACGCTTTCGTCGACGGTGCGCAACGGGTAGACGAACAGCGCCAGCACGTCGACGACGACCACCATCGTGACCGTCGTCGCCACCGCCCGACCCGCCGCCACGCGTACCGAACCGAGCACGTGCTCGCGTGCGCCGACTCCCGCGATCCGCAGGTACGGGCTGCGTCCGGTCTCCTGGTCGGTCACGAACACCGGCGCGGCGGCCAGCACTCCGACGAACAGCGCGAGGATCACGGGAATCGGATCCGAGTGCGCGAAGTAACCGATCGCGGCTTCCTTCAGCGAGATCCGGTGCTGAAGTTCCACGACGAACAGCGCGATCCCCAGCAGCAGCCCGGAACCGATACTCATCAACGGTTGGCCGGGCCAGTACCCGGCCGAACCGCCGCGTCTCACGACTCGCCGGGTTTCGGGTCGAGTGTTACTCAGAAATATTCCCTTCTTTTCTTTCTTTGGCTTTCTGGCAGGCCTCCAGGAATTCGAGTGGTGTCACCTTGCGCAGATCCTGGTATCTGTACACCGATCTCGTTGTAACTGTATCCTCCTCGCGAAGGAACCACTTCACTTCCACGTCTTGCCAATAGGGGCTGGTTATTATTCCTGGGTGGCCACGAATTAGCCCTTTGCCCGGAGCCCGACGATCTTCCTCGCCTTCGGGGGGATCCCAGACAACGTAGACGCCGACATAAAGTTCGTTTGCTTCCATGTCTCCTCAATACTCCTCCGGTTCTCCCCAGTGGCATCACTGTTTCCGTCGGCCTTCCACCGCCGCCCGCCGTGCTCTCGATATCGCGACCACACTCGGACAACACCACTGAGCCGCCGCCCTCATCTGCCACAAAAAGCTCACCACATAAGGCACGGTCGTCAGTAAGCTAGTTTGTTGTTGATCTTCGGTCAATGGTGTCGTATATCATTACCGTTTTTGCCCTGATCGTGTCAATAATGTTCATAACGGAACGGAAAATGCGCTTGACGAGTCACGAAATCGGCGTCCGCGAGAGATGCCTCGAAGGGTCGATGAACTTGTCGAAGCCGGCTGACGGGGATGACAGATGCTGTTTCCCAGTGGGGAACAGTCGAACGTGCGGCTACTGCGAGGTGGGGTACCGGGAGCAGTACGATGATCGACCGCTGTCAGTGCTTGTTCCGAATGGGACGTTGTCAGCAGTCAGGGGAGGGGCGATGGACGAGCACGAGGCACTCCACGAGGGCGATCCGGTGGTGATCGCGCGGATCGCGTTGTCGATCCGCTCGGAGTCCTCCGCCGAGGCGTTGCGGGCGGGGATGCGGCTGATCGAGGACACCGGTGCGAAGGAGGTACGCGTCTGTCCCGACGAGGACACTCCCTTCCCGTTCCACAAGCTGGAGCTGACCGTCTACCGGAAGTACAACACCGACGAGAGGTTCGGCAGTGCGTTGCCGGAGGCGTTGGTGCCGCTCGTGGAACGACTCGGGCTGCCCACGGACTCCGTGCGGCTGGATCCGGAGACGATGGGGGAGGCCCACGTCGAGTTCGGTACCGAGGGTCGACCGGGACGGCGGCCGGCAGGTTGCCTGGGTGGCACGATCCGGGCCGGGGTGGGGCTGTATCCGTACGAGGTTCCGCTCGAACCGGGGACTCTGGCGCTGGAGCACAACCTCACCGAGCAGGAGAAGGCCCAGTTCGAGCGTGAGCTGCTCATCAGCGGTGGTTTCGGCAACGACGGTGTACCACGTCCGGGTGGTCGCGAACGCGGTACTGCTGCGGCTGGCCGAGGCGATCACCGTGCCCGGCAGATGGAGCGGCCCGCAACGGCCCGCCGAGTGGGAGGCGATGGTCGTCCACGATTTCGCGCCCCCGCACCCCGCGCACGTCCTCATGGAGTGGCAGGCCCGTCGGCGACCCGCGCGGGGGCCACTCACTGTGGAGCTCCACGCCGCTCCCGGCCTGATCCTCACCGAGAACGACACCGTCTTCGGCTTCACCGAGCAGTGACCACGCCCGACGGTGGTGCCCCGGGCGCGGCGGCCCCGACCGGTTCGGCGGCGTTCTCGGAGGTGCACCGCCGGAGAACCGGACCGGCCTCGATCCCTTTCAACCGTGGGTCAGCGCGTCGAGCTGTTCGGCGAGGTAGCCGGCGAGGCGTTGTTTGTCGGCCCCGGCGAAGGTGTTCCATTCGGCGCCGTCGTTGTTACGTCGGGTGGTGACGCTGTAGCGGCCGCTGTCCGTGTCGCGCCAGCCGACGGGGGACATGCGGACGGTTTCGCCGCTGTCGTCCCGCCCGCTGACGAAGAAGTACCCGATGCGGTGCGTGGGCCGGGTGAGGATGTGCTGGGCGGCGTGCGTGTCCCGTCCGCCGCGGCGCTTGGTGGCGGTGGTCTCCACGGTGGACAACCAGCTTTCCTCGTCCTGCTCGGGTTCCTCGTCGTGCCGCCCGCCGCCGTCCGAGGCGGGGATGGTGGCGGCCTCCAGTTTGCCCACCGCCATCTCGGGCAGCAGGTCGGCGCTGAGCCTGGCGATCCCGCGTGGGTCGATGAACGTGATGCGCAGGGTGTCGGGATGCTGCACGGCCTGCACCCCGGTGCGGCCGGAGACCGCCGTGCGGGCGCGGAAGACCTCCTCGGTGGCGGTTTCCACGTAGGTCACGGCGATCTCGACACGGGGTGCGTGCAGCAGCCGCAGTGCCGCTTCGAGGTCCTGGTCCGGTTCCTCGCGGTCGAGCAGCCCCCGTCGGGACAGCTCGGCGTACACCTCGGAACGGACACCGCTCCGCTCGTCGGCGGTCGAACCGTGGTGGTCGAACTCGAACGGGAACCGGCGGAGGTTGATCGCCAGGTCCTCGGCGAGCACGTCGACGGCTTGGGTCGAGAGCGTGAACGATCTCGGCATCAGCGGTCGCCGCCCTCCTCCTCGGGCCGTGCTCCGATGACCGGGGGCGCCACGCGGGGCAGACCGAGGTCGTCGCCGATCTCGTCGCTGTCGAGCACGTACTTGCGCTCGTGCTCCTCGTCCTCGGCACCGTTGGAGTTGTTGCCGGCCCCGGCGCCCACGGGCGTACGCCCGGCACCACGGTTGGAACCCGAGGGGGCGGCAGCGCCGGATGCCGAGGACGTCGGGGAGGCAGGGGTGGGGCCGACTCCGGCACGTCCGCCGGGACCGAGCGGGTTCGATCCCGCGCCGGGACCGAAACCGCCCGAACCGCCCGCACGGCCGGGGGCGTAGCCGCCCGTACGGCCGGGTGTGTACCCACCGCTGCCGCCGCCCACACGACCGGTTCCGGGCACGGTGCCTCCCGGAGGCACGGGAGCCCAGCGGCCGTTGTAGGGGTTCTGCCGCATCCATTGGCCGGTGCGGGGGTCCTGGCGATACAGCGTGCCGTCCGGGCCGCGCACCACGCCGGGCTGCGAACCGCCCGTGTTGCCCGGAGAGCTCCACGACGGCGTGGTGGTGGACGGTTGGTTCGTGGAGGAGACGGGAGGCTGACCCGTGTTCGGGCCGGAGGTCGTCGGGGTGACCGTGCCCACCCCGGTTCCGGCGGAGGAGGTGCCGGCCGGGGGGCCGCCGCCGACCGGGCCGGAATAGCCGCCGCTGGCACCGAAGCCGCCTGCCGTGCCGCTGCCGGTTCCCGTTCCGGTGCCGTCCACACCGGTGGGGCCCGTTCCGGAGGAGTCGCCGTCGGGGGATTCCGGGGGAGGGGTGAACCGCGGGGTTTTCTCGGCGGTCTCGCCGAAACTCCGCTCCATGGTGCCCATGACCTGAGCGGCCTCCTGATGGGCCCGCTGGGCCTGCTCGGCCTTCTCACGGATTTCGTTGGCCCGCTGCACCGCCGTGAACGGGTTGGGGTTGGACGCCAGGTCCAGCAGCTCGGACTTGAGGTCGAACTCCGGATCCTCGGGCATGGAGTTACGGGCCTGCTCCCCGGCCTCGGCCTGCATCCCGATCTGGTTGGCCGTCAACTGGGCCGCCTGCCCGGAATGTCCCATGTGCTCGGAGAGCGTGGTGACCCGGGCCCGCATCGCGTCCCCGGCGCTGCCGGTCCAGCTCTGCTCCGTCCTGGCGGCGGCCCGGTGGATCCGTTCGGCGAAGTCGATGAAGTCCTTGCCGACCTGGTTGTAATAACGCCCCATGTCGTGCACGGAAGACGGATCGAAGTCCTCCCGCACGAACCGAACCAGCTCCTTGTGCGGGAAGGCTTCGTACCTGGTGCAGCCCAGGTCCGCGGGGCGCTGCCTCATCCGCATCTCAGGGGCAACCGAGCTGGCCTGCTGCCGGACATACTGCTGTGCCGCCTGGTCGGCTTCGGAGTGCGCCCGCAGCCTGTCCATCGCATCGGTGAGAAAACCGAAAGCGCCCGCGTCCTGCTGGCTCGGCCCGGAGTCGTAGTGCTGCTGGTAGGCTTCTTTCTCCTTGTCAGCCACGTACTCGTAGCTGTGGTAGTCGTGTTCCCCCTCGGACACCGGGAGTCCCCCTCTGCGTGTTCAGTTGTTCGGGATGTTCCTCTCGACCATCGGGGCCGCCTTCTTCACCAGCGCGCAGGCGGTCTGGGTATCGCCCGGTTCGTCGGCGATACTGTTTACCGAGACGGACGAGTGCTCGCTCACCGCGAACGCCAGAGAGCAAGCTGCTGATCCGGTATTATTTTTCGCCAGGAGCGCTTCGCGTCCGTTCACTTGAGTTTTTGTTTTCTCTTCGGATTCAGAGAAATTTATCTCGTGTAAAGACATGTCTTTGTAAACAGATATGTCGAAGTTGCTTCCGTCGGACATCCAGGTGCATGTCTGATCGTCTAACTTGCTTATTTTTCCGGGTTCTGTGATGTTGAGTTGGGTTTTTTGTTGGTCGGTCAGGGTGGAGCATGGTTCGATCGTGGCCAGTGGTGTGCTGTTCGTCTGTGTGGTCTGAGGGTCCTGATCGTGTGGTTGTGTGGTTTCGGTGGTGCAGGAGGTCGCCAGGATCGCGCAGGTGGCTGTCGCTGCGGTGGCGGCGATTCGTCGTAACGTGCTCGCGGGGGTGTGGGGGATCATTTTTGCGTGTCGTCCAGGATCTGTTTGTTCTGCTCGTCGTGCTGCTGGTAGGTGGCCATGGCTTTCTTGATCGCTTCGACCACTTGGGGAGTTTGGTTCCGCATCGAGGTGATCAAGTGTTCCAGGGACTCGTTGTCGCCGCTGGCCACCTGCTTGTTGAAGTCTGAAATCGCTCTTCCGGCTGGGCTAGGGCCAAGTGGTGTGCGACGTTTGGCGATATCTATCTGCGCCAATCTTTTCTGAAGACGGTCCTCCAGTTCCTGGAAGATCGTGATGAGCTCGTCCCCGGCGTCGGGGGTGATGGTGAACTCGCCCTTGTTGGCGGCGGCGATGAGACCCCGCATGGCGTCGTTGGTGGCCGAGAGGTTGTCGGCGAGGTCCTGTTGACCGGACATGATGTAGTTGATTCCCCCAACGTTGACGTGCGCACGAGTGCCACTGAGGCGTGAGGATACTGATCATGATCGGTTGCGGACAACGACTCCGCAATAACAGGGCAATAACAGGTTGGCGGTGGTACAACTCCACCGAGGTGTCGCTCGCGCGCTCGTCGATCACGAAGACGTGTGCCCGTACTCGGTCCGCTGCCTCGGTGAGAAAACCGAAAGCGCCCGCGTCCTGCTGGCTCGGCCCGGAGTCGTAGTGCTGCTGGTAGGCTTCTTTCTCCTTGTCAGCCACGTACTCGTAGCTGTGGTAGTCGTGTTCCCCCTCGGACACCGGGAGTCCCCCTCTGCGTGTTCAGTTGTTCGGGATGTTCCTCTCGACCATCGGGGCCGCCTTCTTCACCAGCGCGCAGGCGGTCTGGGTATCGCCCGGTTCGTCGGCGATACTGTTCACCGAGACGGACGAGTGCTCGCTCACCGCGAACGCCAGAGAGCAAGCTGCTGATCCGGTATTATTTTTCGCCAGGAGCGCTTCGCGTCCGTTCACTTGAGTTTTTGTTTTCTCTTCGGATTCAGAGAAATTTATCTCGTGTAAAGACATGTCTTTGTAAACAGATATGTCGAAGTTGCTTCCGTCGGACATCCAGGTGCATGTCTGATCGTCTAACTTGCTTATTTTTCCGGGTTTTGTGATGTTGAGTTGGGTTTTTTGTTGGTCGGTCAGGGTGGAGCATGGTTCGATCGTGGCCAGTGGTGTGCTGTTCGTCTGTGTGGTCTGAGGGTTCTGGTCGTGTGGTTGTGTGGTTTCGGTGGTGCAGGAGGTCGCCAGGATCGCGCAGGTGGCTGTCGCTGCGGTGGCGGCGATTCGTCGTAACGTGCTCGCGGGGGTGTGGGGGATCATTTTTGCGTGTCGTCCAGGATCTGTTTGTTCTGCTCGTCGTGCTGCTGGTAGGTGGCCATGGCTTTCTTGATCGCTTCGACCACTTGGGGAGTTTGGTTCCGCATCGAGGTGATCAAGTGTTCCAGGGACTCGTTGTCGCCGCTGGCCACCTGCTTGTTGAAGTCTGAAATCGCTCTTCCCGCAGGACTGTGACCAAGAGGAGTGTCACGCTTGATTTCTTGAATATCGTAAACCCTCTGTTTAAGCCAGTCCTCCAGTTCCTGGAAGATCGTGATGAGTTCGTTTCCGGCGTCGGGGGTGATGGTGAACTCGCCCTTGTTGGCGGCGGTGATGAGACCCCGCATGGCATCGTTGGTCGACGACAGGTTCCCGGTCAGCTCGTGCATATCGGCCACGGTGACATGTCCCCCATGTTCGTGTAATCGTTCGACCGCGCCGATAGTAGAGGCGTTAGTGTGGGGAGTCAACAGATCTTGAGGTGGAGAAATAACTTTTGAACCAGGGTTCATCCTTTTCGGGGAGTTGGCCCTGGGTGCATGAACAGATATCACATTTCGTGTTTGAAAACAGATTTTTTCGTTCGATCGAAAGGGGAGGGGGGAGAGAAAAACCGCCGAACGGCGGTATGCAGCACGTTCGTCAACCACCGAACGGAGCGGAACACGGCGGGACATCCCCGTCTGGTGTCCTCCGAAAAGGGGGATGTCCCGCCGGTGAGTCAGAGGATGTCGCGTTTGGCGGTGGCCAACCAGCCACCGGCGACGAACACCGCCGCGTAACCGACGAACACCAGCAGACTCCCCCACCACGGGAAGCCGTAGCTGCCGCCGAAGGCCGAGTGCAGCAGCTCGAACGCCGTCTTCGAGACGAAGGGTTCCCGGGCCCCGGCCACGTCCGAGATGAACATGGGCACCGAGACGTTGCCGACGATGCCGCTGGCAGCCTCTCCCGGAAGGTAGTCGGTCAGCCAGCTCACCGGAGTCTGGGTGAGCGCCGAGGAGGCCATTCCCTCGAACACCAGCAGGTAGCCGAGGATGATCAGCACGGCGGCCACCGAGTTGGTGACCAGCGCCCCCAGACCGATGCCCACCAGGGTCCACAGCACCATGGACAGCAGCCCGGCTCCGCCGACCATCAGCCACTGCGGGAGTTCGCCGAAACCGTCCGCCCCCAGTCCGACCAGACCGCCGAGGGAGGAGCACAGCGCGTTCACGAGTCCGTAGAGCAGTGCCACGTTGGTGTAGGCGATCAGCTTCGCCCCCAGAACCGCCCCCCGCGGGTTGGCCGTGAGGAACGTGGTGGTCACCGTCTTCTGGCGGTACTCGCCGGTCACGGCCAGCGCCCCGAGCAGCACGGCGAACACGGTGACGTTGTTCGTGGACAACGACATGGTCAGCAACCCGGTGGGGAGGTTCTGCCCCTCGGTTATCTCCAGGACGAAGTCCGTCTGGCCGAGCGCGGCTCCGCCCCAGCCGGCGAGGAAACTCAGCACGGCCACCGGGAGCAGTAACGCCCACCACAGATGGGTGGTGAAGATCTTGCGGAACTCAGCCTTGACCAGCCCGTTCATCAGACATTACCCCCGTGGCCGCCGTTGTCGTCCTGCCCGTACCGGTACTGCTCGGACGTTCGTTGATACCCCTGGCCCAGGCCCGGAGGGTGTCCTCCGGGGCCGGGGTGTCCGCTCGGAGCCCACGGGTCGGCGGTCGGCGGGTGCGCGGGACCGGTCGGTGCTGCGCCGGTGTACTGGCCGCTGGTGAGTTGGAAGAAGATCTGTTCGAGATCCAGGTTCTCGTCCTGCATCTCCTGCACCGCCACTCCGGCGCGCAGCGCCAGGTCGGCGACCCTGCCTGAGTCCGTGCCCGGGATCACCAGTCGGCCGTCCGGCAGGTACTCGGCGGTCATTCCCTCCTGGTTGAGCAACGTGACCAGGGCGGCCGGGTCCGAAACGCGCGTGAACACCCGGGAGTGCTGACCGGCGCGCAGTTGTTCCAGATCGCCGTTGTACACGCACCGGCCACGACTGACGATCACGACGTTGTCCACGGTGTGTTCCATCTCGCGGAGCAGGTGGCTGGAGACCAGCACCGTGCGCCCCGTGGAGGCGAAGGACTTCAGAAAACCGCGTAACCAGGCGATGCCCTCCGGGTCCAGCCCGTTGGCCGGTTCGTCCAGGATCAGGATGCCCGGATCGCCGAGCAGCGCGGTGGCCAGGGCCAGCCGCTGGCGCATGCCGAGGGAGAAACCGCCCGTCTTGCGGGTGGCCGCGCTGCTCAGCCCGACCAGCTCCAGCACCCGATCGGCCTGTTGGTCCGGCAGGTTCAGCGCCGCCACGTAGCAACGCAGATGAGTGCGTGCGGTCTGGCCGGAGTGGAATCCCTGCGAGTCCAGTACCGCCCCCACCACCGTGGCTGGGTTCGGCAGCCGGGAGAAGGGCTGCCCGTTGACGTAGGCAGTTCCGGACGTGGGTCGGATCAGCCCCAGGATCATGCGCAGGGTGGTCGTCTTGCCCGAGCCGTTCGGCCCGAGGAAGCCGGTCACCGAGCCCGGTTCCACCGAGAAGTTGAGGTTGTGGACCGCCTCGATCGGCCCGAAGCTCTTGTGCAGCCCCTGGACCAGGATGCGGCCGCTGCCGTCGTGCACTCGTCCCCTCCAGATCGCGGAATGTGCCGGCGTCCGTGCGCTCCCGTGGGCGATGGAGTGTCCGGGACGGGACGCCAACCACATCCTGCCTCATGTGGCGGGCTCCGGGGGGCGGTGTCGGGACGAGCCCCCGTGACGGGCCTGTCACGGGGGCTCGGGAAGCCGGGCCGGGCACGGGTCTTGCGCCCGGTTCGTCGCGGCCAGCGAGGGGTCACCCCCGGCGGGGACGCCGGGGTGTGTGTTCGGCCACTCCGGCACGGTGGATCCGACTGTGGTCCGTCTCCAGGTGGCCGCCCAGCGGTGGCAGGGAGGCGGTGAGCTCCCCGTGTGTGAGGGACGGGTCCTTCCGGAGTGGGAGTTCCCCGGTGTCCCAGTGTCCCGGGGCGTGTACTCCGGTGGACACGATGGTTTCCCGCACCACCGGAACGGAGGGGGTCGAGGGGCGGGGGCGTTGGT
>NZ_PVSR01000016.1:0-72770 GCF_003001495.1 Actinopolyspora mortivallis | reverse complement strand
CACCCCGCCGCCCTGGGCCAGAGCGGAGGGAGAACTCGCACCGCCGAACCCCGCGCCGAGGCCCCCGCACTTCGCTCCGGAACCGAACCAGCCCTTCGGACCCGGTTCACAACCCCAACAGCCCTTCGGACCCGGCGCGCAGCCCCAGCAACCTTTCGGGCCCGGCTCGCAGCCCCAACAGCCTTTCGGAGCCGGCTCGCAGCCGGAGGCACCGCCCACCCAGCCGCATCCGACTCCCTCTCCGTCCCCGGAGCGGAACCCGTTCGAACCGCAGGCCCGTCCGGAGACCGCGCCCCCTCCGACGGAGTCGCCGTCCCCGTCCCCCGGTCACCACGGGCCGGAGTCGACACGTCCGGCCCCTGAGGGGAGTCATCCGCCCACGGAGACCGATCGTCGCCCCGATGGCAGTGACCGTGACCCCGACAATCCGGGCGACGAGGAGTACCGGCGCCGCATCGAACAGCGTTACGGCGCTCCGTGGGAGGAAGCACTGTCCGAGCTGCGTGCCAACCATCCCGAGCTCGATCACCTACCGGACGAGCAGGCGATGGCGCTACGTCGTTACGTCGGTGAGGACGCCTCCACGATCAACGACACGCTCCGCAACGGGGACGCCTTCGACCGCGAGTACATGAGCCGCGAGGTCGAGCATCTGCGCAACGCGCTGGACAACATGCCCACGCCGGAGAATCCCGTCGTCTACCGGGATCTGCACGTCGCCCCCGAGAACCTGTCGAAGCTCCTCGACCGCTACGTCCCCGGAGAGACCGTCACCGAACCCGGATTCACCAGCGCCTCCAAGGATCTTCCCCCGGAGATGTTCGGTGATCAACCAGGGTTCGAACGTGTACGGATGATCATCGACGAGCCCAAGAACGCCGTCGACCTCGAAAAACTCAACCCGGACGAACGCGAAGTACTCTGGAAGAACGACCATCGGTTCGCCGTCGATGAGGTGACCAGAGACTCTGACGGAAACCTGAAGATCAGGCTCACCGATGTGGGGCAGAAGGGAGAATGAACACTATGGACCGCGACGAAATAATCGATCGTTTTGTCCAGCCACCAAGCGAGCGGAGTCTCGAACTCGAACGTATCGAGCAGGAAAAAATCGCACGGGGCGAGGTGTTGAAGTCCGTGCCCTACGACCCCACCCAGGCGATCGGACTCGACGACAACTACGACCCGTTCCCCGACTCCGGGGAGGAATCCTCGACCGAACGGACCGACACCCCGTAACGACCGAGGACGGGCTCGGCATCCCCACACCCAGGCGGTCACCGAGCCCGGACCACCGGTTCCGCCGGGCAGCGTTTCCGAGAGGACGCTGCCCGGCTGCGCCCGAAACGGAAAGCGTGCCGAAAGCACGGAGGAACCGCGCTGCCGAGGAAGACACCCCAGCACCTCGCTCCTCCGGAGATGAAAGGAAGTAGCTCGTGAGGGTGCCCTCGTCTCAGCTGACACGGAGTACGATGATCGGGCCCTTCCCGTTACCGCCGGTCGACGACCAACTGCGGGCCCAGGCCAGCACCAAGTCCGACGAGTGGATCGCCTTCGTCGATCCCATGGTTCGCCCGGACGTCACCAATCCTCCGGAGTTCGCGGTCCAGGGCGGCTACCACGTCGACGCCAACGGCGTCCTGTCCGGGCGTTATCACATCAATCCGCGTTACCACCCGACGGAACAACGGGCGGGGATGAGATTCGCCAACGGCCTCGAACTGACACTGTGGCGGGTGTTGAACGGGTTCAACCCGCTGGGCACACTGGCCGACAGTTTCTACCACGCCGAGTTGTACGCCTACGCGGAAAGCCCCACCGACGACAGGATGCTCGTCCTCGCCGATCCGGAGAACCCCCGGGTTTCCCTGCTGCCGGTGTGCACATCCCAGCAGTTCAACCCGTGGCGGTACACGCGCGCCGTGGAAGGACACACGATCTTCCAGGCCATGGCCAACACCGACGTGGTGGTCGACATCAACCCGGCAAGCCAACTCCCGCTGCGCATGTCGGTCTCCGCCCTGTACGGACTGACCAACGAGAAAACCCCGCACCTGAAGGACATCATCGCCGGGAAGCGGAACAAACCACAGTGATCATTCCGAGCTGAGCGCCTCGAACTACTTCCACGAAGTCCTGTTCGGCCCGGGCAGCAAATTCCTCGTCGAAGGACGAGTCTACGACGACGTGCTGGACAAGTGGCAAATCCACCTCAGCGAGAAAGGAGACTCATGAGCAGCGACCACGACGAACTGGTCCGCAAACACAGCATCCCTGAGGAGGAACTCACTCCAGAGCAACGTGCTAGAAGGCAAAAGATAGATCAGTGGAGTTTGGAACGGCGCGCCCGCGGTGAGGTGCAGTCCAAGGAAGCCTTCGACCGCATGAACTTCCCCATCGGCATGGACGACAACTACAACCCCTTCCCCGTGAGCGGGGAGGAGTCCTCGACCGAACGGACCGACACCCCGTAACGACCGGGAACGGGCCGGAGACGGGTCCGGCACCGGAGCCGAGCGGCCGGGTCCGGTGCCGAACCCGTGGGGTCACCCCAGCGCCTCGGCGACGGCGGTGCAGGTCTGCACCACCAGCGGGCCGACCTCCTCGGGGGACAGCGGTTCCATGGCCACCACGCCGACGCTGGCCCGCAGCCCGGGAACCCCCCGGATCGGGGCGGCCACGCCGTAGGCTCCCGGTTGCAGTTCGCCGGTGCTGGCCACCCACCTCGGACCGTCGGCGGGCAGGTCCACGGCCCGTCCTGCGGCGCCGCGCTGCACCGAGTGCCTGGTGCCCACGCGGTAGGAGATGTGGTAGCTCGTCCAGGAGGGTTCCACCACCGCGATCGCCTGGGCCTCGTTGCCGTCGGCCACCGTGAGGTGCACGGTGGCCCCCACGCGTTCGGCCAGCGCGCGCAGCGCGGGCAGCGCGGCGAACCGCAGCTGCGGCACCACCTTCCCGGCCAGCCACAGCACGCCGAGGCCCAGCCGCACCTTGGATCCCTCGCGGCGCACCAGCCCCCGCGCCTGCAACGGGCCGAGCAGCCGGTAGACCGCCGCGCGACTGACCCCGATGCCGGTGGCGAGGTCGCTGATGGTGGGGGCCTCGTTGTCGGCTTCGGCCACCGCCTGGAGCAGGTTCAGCCCCCGTTCCAGGGTCAGCGAGCTCTCCTTGGTGGACGTCGCCCCCGCCGGTTCCCGTTCCGGCTCGGGGGTCGGGTCACGGGGCCCGGATCCGGTGTTCATGGAATCACCTCCGCACGGCCGGCAGGATCGTACCCGCCACGTCGCCGAAACCGACCACCGAGCCGTCCTCCCCGGGGGCGGTGGCACTGAGCAGCACCCGGTCCCCGTCCTGCAGGAAGGTCCGCTGCTCCCCGTCGGCGAGGGTGACGGGGTCGGCCCCTCCCCAGGTCAGTTCGAGCAGGCAACCCCGCTGTCCGACCTCGGGGCCGGAGACGGTGCCGGAGGCGAACAGGTCCCCGGCCCGCACCGGGCTGCCGTTCACGGTCATGTGGGCCAGCTGTTGCGCCGGTGACCAGTACATCTCCCGGAAGGGGGGTGTGGACAGCAGCGTGTCGTTGCAGCGGACCTCCATGCGCAGGTCCAGGCCCCACGGCTGTTTCTCGACGAGGTAGTCCTGGAGTTCGTGGTCGTAGCCGGTGGTGGGGACCCGGGCGTGTTCGAGCGCCTCCACCGGGGTGATCCACCCGGATATCGAGGTGGCGAAGGACTTGGCCAGGAACGGCCCGAGGGGCTGGTACTCCCACGCCTGAACGTCCCGGGCGGACCAGTCGTTGACCAGCACCACGCCGAAGACGTGTTCGGTGAACTCGTCCGGGCTCACCTGCTCGGTGGGTTCTCCCCCGCAGACGAAGCCGACCTCGGCCTCGAAGTCCAGCCTGCGGGTGGGCCCGAAGACCGGGGTGGGGTCCCCGGAGACCCGCCGCTGCCCGCTGGGGCGGGGGATATCGGTGCCGGAGACGGCCACGGTGCCGGACCGGCCGTGGTAGGCGACCGGCAGGTGGGTCCAGTTGGGCAGCAGCGGCTCGGCCTCCCGGCGGAATATCCTTCCCACGTTCTCGGCGTGGTGCCGGGAGGAGTAGAAGTCGACGAAGTCGGACACGGTGAACGGCAGCAGCTGGGTGTGCCAGTCGGTGCGCAGCAGCTCGGCCCCGGCGGGGGCCCGGTCGGCGTGCACGAGGCCGAGCAGCCGTTCCCGCAGCTCGTCCCAGGCAGGGCGCCCGGCGGCGAGCAGCGGGTCCAGGTTCGGGGCGCCGACGAGCTCGGACAGGCGTGGTCCGAACTCGTCGGCGATGCCGCGCAGCGGGACGGCGTGCCTGCCCACCCGCACCGCCACCGTGGGCCCGGAGGCCGTACCCAGCACCCCGTAGGGCAGTGTCTGCGGCCCGAACGGGTGCTCGGGGGTGAATTCCGGGTCTTCGATCCAGCTCACAACAGTCCCAACTCGACAAGATCGGACACGGGATCGGTGGGTGCGTTCGCCCCGAAGGAGGCGAACACCCCGCGTACCGCCTTGGCGGCCTCGGTGGAGAACGACGCGGCCTCCGCCGCGAGTTCCCGCTCGTCGGTGCTGGCGAGCGCGGCGCGTACGTCCTGCCCCGAGAGCGCACGCCCGACCGCCACCAGCAGGTTGAGGAAACCGTGGTGGGGGAATCCGGTTTCGGAGTCGGTGCGGCGGACCGCCCGGGGCATTCCCGCGGTCACCTTGAAGGGGACGTCGAGGGTGGTGGCCACGGCGAGGAACTCGGCCACCACGTCGACGCTGGGGAAGGATTCCACGGTCTGCCCGCCGGAACGCAGTTTCGGCCAGCATCCGAACTCGGCGACCCGACGCACTCCGTCGAGCCAGCCCTCGCCGCGGCGCGGTTCGACCACGCGGACCACGTCCTCGGGGACGAACTCCGAGACGCGTTCCAGCCAGACGTCGTCGACCTCGGACGGTCCGGGCATCTCCACCATCCGCAACGAGAGCAGTTCCTGCCGTCCCTCGATGATCGAGAGCGCTTTGGGAACCTCGCCGAGTCCGGTGTCGCAGACCAGCGACATCGGCACGGGTTCGGCCGGTTTGGCCTTGGCGAGCTCGGTGATCAGCTCCGGCAGTCGGGAAACCTGGCACAGCACAGGCCCCAGCAGCCCCGCGTACTCACCGTCCCGCGCACGCAGGTGGTCCTCCACCGCCTGAGCGACGGACGCGTTGGCCGGTGGGAACAACGACGCGTCATCAGCCAGACGCGCGAACAGGGGCGGAATGCCCCGCGGGCCGGGAGCGTGGAGTTCAACAGCGCTTGACACGACTGCCACGCTAATGCCGTGCCGGGTAGTGAACAAAAATGTCCGGAAATCGAACACAGGTTTTCCGGATGTCTCCCCGCACGTGGCGGCCCCACGGGCGGCGACGTCCCGCCCCGTGACCGGCGTGTCGGAGGGCTCACCTCCGAGGGGGGCGCACGAGCCCCGGCACCGGACAACTCGACACCGCACGACCGGAGGCCGGTATGCCGTACTACCGCCGAGTGGGCGATATCCCCCGCAAGAGGCACACCCAGTTCCGTCAACCGGACGGCAGCCTGTACGCCGAGGAACTGATGGGCATCGAGGGCTTCTCCGCGGAGTCGGCGCTGCTCTACCACCGCAACCTGCCCACCGCCGTGGTCGCCGCCGAGGCGGTTCCCGAGCACGGACGCTCCACCTCGCCCAACCTGCCGCTGCGACCACGGCACTTCCGCACCGGCGACCTCGGGTTCGGCGGGGAGGGCGCCACGGACGCGGTCACCGGGCGCAGGCTGCTGTTCTCGAACGCCGACGTCGCGATCTGCTTCGCGGTGCCGGAGACCACCAGCCCGCTGTACCGCAACGCCACCGGTGACGAGCTCTGCTACGTGCAGACCGGCTCGGCCCGCGTGGAGACGGTCTACGGCGCCCTGGAGGTCTCCGAGGGCGACTACGTGGTGCTGCCCGCCTCCACGACCCACCGGGTGGTGCCGCACGGCGACGAACCGCCGCGGCTGTACCTGGTGGAGGCCACCGGCCACATCGGCCCGCCCAAGCGCTACCTCAGCGCCCGGGGGCAGTTCCTGGAGCACGCGCCGTACTGCGAACGCGACCTGCGCGGTCCCACCGAGCCGCTGCTGATGGAGGGGACCGACGTGGACGTGCTGGTCCGCCACCACGACGGTCTCACCAGGATGACCTACGCCCACCACCCCTTCGACGTGGTCGGCTGGGACGGGTGCCTGTACCCCTGGGTGTTCAACATCGCCGACTTCGAACCCATCACCGGCCGCATCCACCAGCCGCCGCCGGTGCACCAGACCTTCGAGGGCCCCAACTTCGTGGTGTGCTCGTTCTGCCCCCGCAAGGTCGACTACCACCCCGAGGCGGTCCCCGTGCCCTACAACCACGCCAATGTGGACTCGGACGAGCTCATGTTCTACGTGGGGGGCGACTACGAGGCCCGCAAGGGCTCCGGGATCGGCATCGGTTCCCTCTCGCTGCACCCCTCCGGCTGCACCCACGGACCCCAGCCCGGGGCCGTGGAGGCGGCCCTGGGAGCCGAGCGTTTCGACGAGACGGCCGTGATGATCGACACCTTCCGCCCCCTGCGTCTGGGCGAGGCGGCGACGGCCTGCGAGGACCCCTCCTACGCCCGCAGCTGGGCGGGCAGGGGCCCACTGGAGTCCTGAAGCGACCGTCCGGCGACGCGCCGGACGGGGCGGTGTGGTGGGACCCTCCGGGAGACGGGGCGTCCCCACCTCCGGCGGGGCGCACCCGAACGGGCCATTTCGCGAGAGCCGTTCACGGGTTAGGGTTACCTAAGTAAGCTGGTTCCGGCGGCACCGCCGCCGGAGCACGCCCCGACACCGGCCCACGCACTCCCTGCGAGGTGAGCCATGCACGAGACCGTCCGCCGGCCCGCCACCCCCTCCCCCGCCGAACGGGCCCGCAGCATCGCGAAACGAGGCGGACGGGCCGCCGTGCTCCCCTCCGGCGACGAGTCCCGCAGCCGCCCCCTGCTGCACCACGTGCACCCGGACGGCAGCGCGACGGTGCTCTACCCCGACCAGCACCCCCTGGTGGCCGCCGCCTGGCAGAACCCGCACGGCGAGTTCGCCGCCGTGCTCGAAGTGACCGACTCCGCCCCCGTCCGGCTGCGCGAGCCGGTGCGCGGACTGCTCTGGCTCACCGGGGGAATGCGCCTGCTGCCGCCGGAACGGGCCCGCGAGGAGGTGCTGCGCGTGGCCGAGCAGCGCCCGGACCCCAGGCTGCTGGACGCCGGGCACGGCGCGACGGTGCTGCGGATGGAGACGGCCTCCCTGGCCCTGGCGGACACCGAGCACGCCGACTCCCTGGACCCCGCCAGCTTCGCCGCCGCCGAACCCGACCCGTTCTGCCTGTACGAGGACGGCTGGCTGCGCCACCTGGAACTGTCCCACCGTGACGTGGTGGGCCCGCTCAACCGCTACCTGCCGGAACACCTGCGGGGAGGACACCTGCGCCCGCTGGGGCTGGACCGCTACGGGGTGCGGCTGCGGGTGGAGGCCTCCGACGACGACCACGACGTCCGCCTGGGCTTCTCCCGCCCGGTCGACGACTCGGACGAGCTGAGCACCGAGCTGCGGCGGCTGATGGGCTGCCCCTTCCTGGCGCAGCGACACGGGCGGTGACCCGCCGGCGTCGGCGCGGGTCACCGCGCCTCGGCCGTCCACGCCCCACCCACCGCGCCGGATAGAGTGCCCCGGGTGAGCATCCCGACCTCGGACCGAGACCAGCCCGGGTCGACCTCGCGACTGCGGACGACCCTGCGGTCCTGGCTGTCCCCCCGCCGCCCCGAACCGGAGCCGGGCACCGCCGGGCAGTCGCGCGGCGCGATCCTCGTCGAGCTGTCGATCGTGTTCGCGGTCACCCTCGGCGTGGCCGGGTTGCAGAGCCTGCTCACCCTGGTGGACGCCCTGCTGCGCACCAGCTCGCTGGACCAGCAGGCCGTGTCGATCAACGCCCCGGCGGCCACGGTCGGCCTGGTCGACCTGGCGCGGCAGCTGACCGGGATCCTACGGCTGTTCGCGTGGGGGGCCCTGGGGGTGTACCTGCTGTGGCTGAGCGGGATCCGCCCGGCCCGCATCGGCCTGCGCCGGAAGGGGTTCCCCGGCGACCTCGTCAGGGGTGCCGGCCTGGCCGCGCTGATCGGCGTTCCCGGGCTGGGGCTGTACCTGGCCGCCCACGCCGCCGGACTCAACCTGGCGGTGCAGCCGAGCACGCTGGACGACGCGTGGTGGCGGGCCCCGGTGCTGGTGCTGTCCGCGCTGGGCAACTCGTTCGCCGAGGAGGCGCTGGTGGTGGGCTATCTGCTCACCCGGTTGCGCGCGCTCGGGCTGGGGGAGAACCGGGCCCTGTGGATCTCGGCGGTGCTGCGGGGTTCCTACCACCTGTACCAGGGGTTCGGCGGTTTCGTGGGCAATGTGGTCATGGGGCTGGTCTACGGGCGGGTGTGGCAACGCACCAACCGACTGTGGGCCCTCGTCGTCGGACACGCGCTGATCGACGTGGTCGCCTTCCTCGGGTACGCCCTGTTGCGCGACCGGGTGGGCTGGCTGCCCTGAGCGCACAGCTTCACGCAACGAATCACGGCCGCGTCCGCTTCTTCGTTTAACGATGCTTCGAATTTCGCGCCGAATGCGGTCATTTTCGCTCAACACAGCTAGGCTGCGGGACCGTGACCACTCCACACGTGACGAGCGAAGTCGGGCCGCTGCGTACCGTGCTGCTGCACCGCCCCGGTGGGGAGCTCAAGCGGCTCACGCCACGCAACAACGACCAGCTGCTGTTCGACGCCATCCCCTGGGTGGACCGCGCCGAGCAGGAGCACGACGCCTTCGCCGAGGTGCTGCGCGGGCGGGGCGTCGAGGTGCTGCTGCTGGACGAGCTGATCACCGAGGCGCTCGGCGACCCCCGTGCCCGGACGGCGGCGCTGCACAGCGGAGTGGACGAACGGCGGCTGGGCGCCGAGGTGGCCGACACCCTGCGCTCCCACCTGTCCAGTGTCGACAACCGCACGCTGACCCGGACCCTGGTGGCCGGGATGACCTTCGAGGAACTTCCCGCCGCCGAGGGCCAGTCGCTGGTGCGGCGGATGCACCACCCGCACGACTTCGCGATCGACCCGCTGCCGAACCTGCTGTTCACCCGGGACTCCTCGGTGTGGATCGGCGACCGCGTGGCGGTCACCTCGCTGGCCCTGCCCGCGCGCGACCGCGAGTCGGCGCTGACCGATCTGGTCTACGCCTACCACCCGAGGTTCGCGCAGTCCGCCCGCGCCTACGGAGCGCACTCGGCCCCGGTGGAGGGGGGCGACGTGCTGCTGCTGGCCCCGGGTGTGGTGGCCGTGGGGGTCGGGGAACGCACCACCCCGGCCGGTGCGGAGTCCCTGGCCCGCTCGATGTTCGCCGACGGGCTGGCGCACACGGTGCTGGCCGTGCCGATCACCCAGACGCGGGCCTCGATGCACCTGGACACGGTGTGCACGATGGTCGACCGGGACGCGGTGGTGATGTACCCGGCGATCCAGGACACGCTCACCGCCTATGTGCTGCGCCCCTCCGGGGACGGGCTCAAGGTCACCGGCCCGGAGCCGTTCCTGCGGGCCGCGGCCGAGGCCATGGAGCTGGAACGGCTGCGGGTCATCGACACGGGACTGGATCCGGTGACCGCCGAGCGGGAGCAGTGGGAGGACGGCAACAACACCCTCGCGGTGGCCCCGGGCACGGTGGTGGCCTACGAACGCAACGTGGAGACCAACGCCCGGCTGGAGGAGGCGGGCATCGAGGTGCTGCGCATCAGCGGTTCCGAGCTCGGTTCCGGCCGGGGCGGGCCGCGCTGCATGTCCTCCCCGATCCGGCGGGACGAGCTGGACTGAGGCGGGACCGGCGGCTCCCGGAGCCGGTCAGGCGTGGGTGCCGCCGTCGATGCGGATCTCGGTTCCGGTGACGAAGGCCCCGTCCTCGGAGGCGAGCATGGCCACCACCCCGGCCCGCGCGGTGGTTCCACGGGAAACCGCCGCGCGGGCCGGGACGACGTCACCTCGGGTACGAACGCGCACGCACCCGGTCCACGATCCAGACGAGCACTCCGAGCACGGACACGATCGCTCCCAGCAGGCACACCCCGGACCAGCCGTAGTCGACGCGGACGGTGGAGGTGATCGCGGAACCGAGGGCACCGCCGAGGAAGTAGGAGGTCATGTAAGCGGAGTTCAAGCGGTTACGCGCTTCCGGCCGCAATGCGTAGACGATGTTCTGGTTGCTGATGTGCACTGCCTGCACCGCCAGATCCAGCACGATCACTCCGATCAGCAGCGCCGCCAGACTGCTCTTGCCCGCGGCCATGGGTAACCAGGACAAGGCCAGCAGTGCGGCTCCTGCCCCGGAGACCCGGTGCACGTACCCCCTGTCGGCGAGCCTGCCGGCCGAGATCGCCATCGCGGCTCCGGCCGCGCCGACGAGCCCGAACAGGCCGATCGCGCCTTCGCTCCAACCGTAGGGCGGCGAAGCGAGCACGAAACCCAGAGCCGTCCACAGCACCCCGAACGCCGCGAAGGCCAGAAACCCCATCGCACAGCGCAACCGCAGCACGGGTTCAGTGCGCAGCAACGTCGCCGTGGACCGGAGCAGCGCGGGATAGCGCAGTCCCGAAGGGGCGCGCAGCGCGGGAAGCACCTTCCACAGTGTCACGGCCATGAGGGCCATCAGGATCGCGTTGACCCAGTAGACGGTGCGCCACGTTCCCACCTCCGCCAAAAAGCCCGCCACGGTGCGCGAAAGCAGAATGCCGAGCAGCAGCCCGGACATGACGGTCCCCACCGCTCTGCCCCGCTCCTCCGGTGCGGCGAGGGTCGCGGCATAGGGAACGACCACCTGGGCCGCGACGGAGAACAGGCCGGTCAGTGTCGTGCCCACCAGCAGCATCGGACCGTTCCACGCGGCGGAGGTCACAGCGAGCAGCAGGGCGGTGAGTGCGGTCAGAGCGACGGCGAGTTTCCGCCGCTCCAGCAGGTCCCCCAGCGGGACGAGAAACACGAGGCCGAGAGCGTAACCCGCCTGTGCGGCCGTGACCACCAACGCGGCGACAGTGGCACTGACGCCGAGATCGCTGCGGATGGCCTCCACCAGAGGCTGGGCGAAATAGTTACCCGCGACGGACAGACCGCACGCGACGGCCATGAGGACAAGGACCGAGCGGGGGAGTCCGCCCGCCGCGGACGTGCGTGCTGGAGTTTCCTCCGACGAGGTGTCGGATTCCGTTGTCGACATGCTTCCAGCCTGCGAGACTTACTTTATAAGCGTCCAATACTGATCAGCGATCCACTTCATCACGAAACACGATAATTCCATGGACCTGCAACAACTCCGCTACGCTCTGGCGGTCGCGGAGGAAGGAAGCTTCACCCGCGCCGCCGCCCGCTGCATGATCGCTCAGCCCGCGCTCTCGCAGCAGATAGGCAACCTGGAGCATGAGTTCGGCGCGAAACTGTTCGATCGCAGCGTGCGCCCCACTCGCCCGACAGCGGCCGGAGAAGTCTTCCTCCCCCGGGCACGAACCCTGCTGGCCGACGCCGAAGAGCTGTACACACAAGTGAACGCCGCTGCGGGCCGGATCCGCGGCCCGTTGCACGTGGGCTCGATCTCCACACTCACCGCCGTGTCACTTCCCGCGGTGCTGCGCGAGTACCGCGCGCTTCACCCACACGTGCACGTGGATCTGCGCATGGGCATGAGCGAGGAACTGCTGGCGAACGTCCGGCAGGGCAGGCTGCACGTGGCGTTCGTGGGCACCGTCCCGGACGCCCCACTGCACGGGGTCCGGTATCGACGGCTGGCCTTCGACGAGCTGGTCGCCGTCACCGCGCCCGGCCACCGACTCGACAACGCGGTTTCCCCCGGAAGCCGGGCGGGACTGGACGAGATCGCGAAGGAGCCCGGTGTGGACTTCACCAAGGGCACCGGAGCCCGTAACCAGTCCGATACCGCGTTCGCGGCACAGGGCCTGCACCGCGAGGTGATCTACGAGGTTTCCTCCGCAGAGCTGCTGGCACAGCTCACCGCGGCGGGCCTCGGGGTGGGGATGCTGCCGGAGCCCCTGGCCCGTACCCTGCCCGGTCTCCGCGTCATACACCTCGAGAGCCCGCCCGCGCGCGTCGAGTCACTCGTCTGGCCCTCCGGCCAGACCACACCGGCAGTCTCCGCGTTCCTCGCCGCCGTCGGGCCGGAGAAGGAGAACGTCGACGAGGATTCGGAGCGGTAGCTCCCTCCGAATTCCCCGAACACGGCCACGACACATTCCGACCCCGACGACGGAAGGAAACAGCACCGAATAATCCTCGAAAATCGCACCTTTCGGGAGGCCCGAAAAAGCCGCGGCAAATCGATGACGTATTATGTCATTTTACTTGAAAACGACTTTTGTCCGACCCCCCCTTTTTCGAGCGGGAATAATACACCCACCCGAGCTCGGAAGCGGCCACGCCGGCGGCGAACCGATTTTCAGCGCCGAGAACGGACATGATCTTAGATATTCGACGTCGAACCGTACGAACGCTCATGAACATATTGCGAGCGATCTGCTCATCATTGGAACACCGCACCAGGAGCGCAAGTATATCCCTTTCATCAGGAATCAACTCTTCCATCCCGCCAGAAACATGAAGACACTCTTCCGGACAAGATTTCCTGTCGCATTTTTCATAGGAACGAGAAGCATCGTAATCACAATGCGAACACGTCCCATCACGCTCGGAATCGAGCATGCTGGAAGACAGCTCTTCAAACGAGTTCAAAGACATTAGACACGATGTCACTTACGCACCACCCCAGGACGCCTGCAAATATCCGAATAGATTTATATCAGAAGATCTACACGCCTATCCACCCCCCACGAAGGAAGCCGTTTAAACCCTTCCGATATTCGTCTAACGAAATAGCATTCACTACTCCATAAAGAGTAGCCAAAACCGCCAAAAGAATCAAAAAAAGAAGTGAAATCGACCAAAAAAACCCAAAAAGAGTGCTTTATCACCCCTCCGAACAACCGAAAAGAACGCGATCAAATAAACGGCAAAACGGACTAATCGAACAAAAACGTTTCTCCCTCGCGAGGATTTGGCAGCATGCTGACAAATTCGCGTGAATTCATTGCCCACGTCGAGAAGCGGCGCTTAAGATACTGTCTTATGCGGCCTTCTTGGGGGAAATGTTTGCGGCAGATAATGAACGCTTTGAAACAGAAAAGATCCAGGCAGGAGCGGGGACACTCGTATCGTGGGGACGGTCTCCGTTCGCCCGATGACAGGGAGAAGGTGCGTTCGATCGCCCATCGGTAGCCTCCGAGGCGTTGGCTGGGATCGATGCCGATGCGGGCAATATGCGGGGTGGTGTGCTTTCCGCGTAGCCATCTGCTCAGGTCGAGGCGATCGTAGGACTTGTCGGCACAGTCCCCGCGAGACTTGGCGAAGCGACCTCGATCCGGGTCGCGTCTCGGCAGGAGACCGGGGAGATCATCGGGGCCGGAGCCGTGGTTGTCATGGGTATCGCTGGCTGGGCCGCTGACACGAGGACAATCCTTCCGTGTCGGGCAGGAACGTACAGCGCGGAAGCCGATTTGTCCCGATCCACGGGGCTCGGAGCTGTGCGTTCATCCCTTTTTTCGCGCTCCCGTCGGAGCCTTCCGCGGCAACGTCTCGACGATCTCCCACAGTTCCTCCGAGGGGATCCAACACCGTCTGACGGTACTCACACCACGATCAATGAAACACCCCCACACGGGCCCCACTGCGAGGATCACACGCACAAGTGACACGAATCATGAAAAAGGCAGCATCATGACAATCCGAGGTCGACCTCTTGTCCTTCGACGGTCTCGATGTTCGGATCACAGACGGTCGACCGCGTGACAGCTGATCCAGAGGACCACAGAGGAACACGAATGCCCCCCTTCTCGGGACCCTTCCGGAAAGGTTTTGCGAACATCCACTCGGACGAGCAAATGTGATCGCAAAGGCTTCCTTATTTTCAGCGGTCCCACCGGAGCACGGCCCCTGTCGAATCGGAACACGCGAAGAAGGCTGGAGCGCGCGTCGCAGGAATCACGAACTTCTCCTGCTTTCTTTGTACAGGACTTCCGGATGAAGACAAGGCGCCGGACAGTATTCGGACAAACCGAGGAGAACCATGGAAACGACACGGACCAGGACGCAAAAAACCGATAGTCTGCTGGCGACCTGTCTGACCGACCTGCTCAAACAGCAGGAACACATGCGTCCGGGTGCCATAGCGGCCACTGCCGGTGACGAGCGCATGACCTACCATGATCTCGTACGAACCAGCGGTCGACTGGCTGCCTATCTCAGGCATATCGGTGTGACCGCCGACTCCCGCGTGGGACTGTATGTCGAACCCTCCCTGGAGTTGATGAGCGGAGTGTGGGGGATTCTGCTTTCCGGGGGCGCCTACCTGCCGTTGTCGCCGGAATACCCCGCAGAACGATTACGATACATGATCGAGGACAGCAGCGCCCACACCATTTTCACCCAGGAACACCTCGCCGGCCGGCTGGCCGACATCGCGCCACCGGAGACGAACATCGTCACCCTCCGCGACGCGGATAGCTTCGACTCCGAACCGACGGATTCGATCAGACCGGACGAACTGGCCTATGTCATATACACCTCCGGCAGCACCGGCAGGCCAAAGGGTGTCATGATCGAACACCACAGTGTCGTGTCCCAGCTTCGCTGGATGCACGCCTGTGGGCACCTGGGCACCGACACCGTGGTGCTGCAGAAGACACCGATGAGCTTCGACGCTGCGCAGTGGGAAATCCTGGCGCCAGCGTTCGGGAGCAGGGTGGTCATGGGAACGCCAGGGGCCTATCGGGACCCCGAACAGCTAATCCGGTTGATCGGTGAGCACGGTGTGAACACTCTGCAGTGCGTTCCCACGCTGTTGCGAGCGATGCTCGACATGGACTCGTTCCAGTACCGGACTTCGCTGCGCAGAATATTCTCCGGTGGAGAAGCCCTCCCGAAACCGCTGGCAAGAGAGCTCCTCGAGAAGCTTCCTTGGGTTTCGTTGGTGAACTTGTACGGACCTACGGAATGCACCATCAACGCCACCGCTTACCTGGTGGATCCGGAGACGCTCGGCGAGGAGACGGGCATGCTCCCGATCGGTCTGCCGGTCGACAACACCCAGTGCTACATCCTTGACGAGGATCTGGCTCCCGCCGACATAGGGGAAATCGGTGAACTATACATCGGCGGAACACAGCTGGCGCGTGGCTACCTGAATCGTCCTGAGACCACCGAGCAGCGGTTCATCCCCTCCCCCTTCGTCCCAACCGAACGGCTGTACAGAACGGGTGACCTCGCCTACTGGCACCCCGACGGCACTATCCAGTTCGCCGGCCGGATCGACAACCAGGTCAAGTTGCGTGGTCAACGCGTGGAGCTGGACGAGATCGGCGCGGCTATCGAGGAGCACACCTGGGTAAAGCGGGCCGCGGCCGTCGTCACCGACGACGCGAGAACGGGCTTTCACAAGCTGGTGGCCTGCATCGAGCTGAATCCGGTGGAAGCGGCCCTGATGGATCAGGGAAATCACGGGGCACATCATCAGACCAAATCCGACAAGTTACAGGTCAAGACACAACTGTCCAGCCCGGGAATCCGGGAACCCGAGAAGCTGACCGGGCGTCCGGTGGTGGATCTCCCCGGTAAACAGGAGACCCCGTACCAGCGACGGGAGGTTTTCTCCCGCAAGACGTATCGTTTCTACGAAGGGGCTCCCGTTCGACGGGAAGACCTCCTCGAACTGCTTCGTCCAAGATCTGTGAACAACTTTTCCCGGAACCCGAACGAACTGGATCTGAACGAGCTGGGTGAAATATTTCGCTGGTTCGGACAGTTCCACAGCACCGAAAGGCTCCTCCCCAAATATTTCTATGCGTCGCCGGGAGCCCTGTACGCCACACAACTGTATCTGGAAATCACGAACGAGCTGGCGGGACTGGAACCGGGCATCCACTACTACGATCCGGCGGAACACCGGCTGGTACGTATCGGCCCTGGGGAGCGGACCGACGGTTCTGTGCCGAAGATTCACCTCCTCGGTAAGGAACGGGCTATCGAGCCTGTCTACAAGAACAACCTCCAGGAGGTACTCGAGTTCGAGGCCGGACACATCCTGGGCTCCTTCGAGGAGATACTCCCCCGGTACGGGATGAACATAAGGCCTTCGGATCAGCGGGAGGCCGTCAAGAACCTTCTGGACGTCTCCGATCATGATCACTTCCTGGGGACGTTCGAGATCGGAGCGAACGACGGAGCACCTCGGCGAGATCCCACCGAGATCTACGTACAGGTACATCCCGGCGGTGTGGTGGACTTGCCGGCTGGGCAGTACCGTTACTCCCACGGCGAGTTGGAGTACCTCTCCGAGGAGATCGTGCTCGCCAAACACGTGATCGCCATCAACCAGCCGGTCTACGAACGGGCGAGTTTCGGCATCACCGCCATCAGCCGGGAGAGCGTGGACTGGCTGGAATACATCAGTCTCGGGGCGAAACTTCATCATCTGCAACGGAACGGGCTGAATCTCGGATTCATGTCCTCCGGGTACAGTTCGAAATCCGGTCATCCGCTTCCCGCTGCCCGCCGTATCGACGACATTCTGTCATCACTGGGGATTCCCACCGGGGCCTCTTACTTCTTCCTCGGCGGACCGATCAGTCAGGAACAGATCCGCGGCGAGGACATGTACGAGGACACCGTCCACATGCGAGGTCCTGCCGAGATCGTCGAGGACGATCTGTCCCAGCTGCTGCCCGAGTACATGCTCCCGAACCGGATTCTGGTGCTCGACGAACTGCCGTTGACCGCGAACGGCAAGATCGATCGGCAGGCCCTAGCGGCTTCCGAGGAGGTCAACGCGGTGGGTACCGCCACTCCGTATGTGGCTCCCGCCACCCGCTCCGAACGTTGGCTGGCCGAGGCATGGGGGACCGCCCTGAAATACGAGAACGTCTCGGTCGAGGACGATTTCTTCGATTCGGGCGGGAATTCACTGATCGCCGTGAAGCTCATCAACAGGATCAACGAGGAATTCGGTGTCCAATTACCGATGCAGACCGTTTTCGAACACCCGAAAATGGCCGATCTGGCGGCTCGGATCGACAACGATTCCCCCGTTGAGTCATCACGGCTGGTTCCGCTGGCCGACGGAGGAGGGTCCGGCAATGTGTTCTGCTGGCCCGGACTGGGTGGCTACCCGATGAACCTCCGACCGCTGGCACGGGAGATCACCACGGACGGGACGTTCTACGGTGTGCAGGCCCACGGCATCAACACCGGTGAGGTGCCTTACCGGACCATTCACGAGATGGCCGCCGCCGACGTCGCCGAGATCCGCCGTGTCCAGCCCGAGGGGCCGTACATCCTGTGTGGGTACTCCTTCGGAGCCAGAGTGGCGTTCGAAACGTGTTGGCAACTGGAGCAGCTGGGCGAAGAGGTGGAGAACCTGCTGCTGATCTGCCCCGGCAACCCGAAGCTCCGTGAAGGATACGCCGAAAGGTACGGACGCAGCGCCTCCTACGACAACCCGACCTATGTCTCCATTTTGTTCTCCGTTTTCGCGGGAACCGTCGAGGGACCGGACTTGGAAGAATGCCTCGAAAAGGTTCGGGACGAGGAGGATTTCGTCGAGTTCGTGCACGGATTATTCCCGGACATGGACGAACGACTGATCCGCAGGATCATACGGATCGTGGGTGAAACCTACGAGTTCGAGTACAGCCTCCGGGAGCTCGTCGAAAGGAGGATCAACTCCCGGGTGACCATCTTCAAGGCTTCCGGGGACGACTACTCGTTCATCGAGAACCACTCGGGAGAGTTCGCCACGGAGCCCACAGTGGTCAAGCTCGACGGCGATCACTACAGCGTGCTGAAGGAACACGGCGTCGCCGAGCTGGGCGCGGCGATCCGTGACCGACTCTCCGACCAGGATCAGGCACCGGAACGCCCGCACGAGTGAAACAACGGTAACAGTCTCACCCCGTTCCAACCCGAACCGAACCCGAGATCGGAGTCAGAAACGTGCCACACGTCAATATCAAACACTTCCCGAAAACGATGACACCGGAACAAAAAGAGTCTTTGGTCCGCTCCCTCACACACACGATCGTGGAACACTTCGACGTTCCCGACGGAGTGGTATCGATCGCACTGGAACCGATCGACCAACAGGACTGGGAAGACCTGGTAGTGGAACCAGAATTGTCGGAACGTCAACACCTGACCATCAAGGAACCGAACTACCGGAAATCCTAGAATAATTTCGATCCGAATCCCTCGTGCTAACCACCCACCCCGAAGAGGGAAATTTTTCGCCGAGGAGGAAAGAGTGACCGATTCGCTCGGACCAAGACTGAAGGTCGGTGTGGTCGTCCCGGCGACCAACACCTCTGTGCAACCGGAGATGGAAGCGATGCGGCCCAGGGGAGTAACGAACCACACCGGCCGTATGCTCACCGCGGACCTCTCCATATCCGACGAAATCGGATCGCTGGTCAACAGCTACCGAGAGGCCACCTACCAGGCTATCGAGAGCCTCACGCCGTGCTATCCGGACTGCGTCGTCCTCGGATTCTCTCCCGAGATCTACTGGGACGGAGCCGAGCATCACGCACAGGTGATCGCCTCGATGCAATCGGCGACGGGAGGTATTCCCGCGATCATGAGCCCCGATGCCATCAGTGCGGCCCTGGACGCCTACGGCGCGCGTCGCATCGCCCTCATCACCCCCTACGTTCCGGTCGGCGACGACACGGCGAGTCGGTTTTTCATCGACACCGGCTATGACGTGGCCACGGTTAGGGGGCTCGGATGCAGCAATCCCGCGTTGATCGCCCACGTGTCCGAGGCACAGCTCCGCGACACCATCAAGGAGATCGACGTCCGGGACGTGGACGCGATAGTCCAAATCGGCACCAACGCGGCGATGACCCGCTTGGCTGCCGTCGCCGAACAGTGGATCGACAAACCCGTGATTTCCAACAACGCGGCACTGTACTGGCACGCCCTGCGACGGAGCGGAGTCGAGGACCGCGTGCACGGACTCGGTTCACTTCTCGCTGATCACTGAAAACTCACCGATCCGGGCCCCACCTCGAAGGGGCCCGGTCGAAACCTCTCACCGTCCTGCACCGGAGGGGAGTCGTTGTCCCATGTCCGTACGCCTTCTCACTCTAACAGGCAGCCTCCGACCCGGTTCGTACAACCAACAGCTCGCAGAAGCCGCCACCGAACTGGCTCCCGAAGACATCCTGACTGAATCATACGAAAATCTCGCCGACATCCCCTACTACAACGAAGCGATCGACGAACAAGATCTCATTCCTGAGAATGCCCACGCGCTCAGAGCAGCGGCCACCAGATCCGACGCGATCATGTTCTTCACACCGGAATACAACGGCACCATGCCGGCAACGCTGAAAAACGCCATCGACTGGTTGTCCCGCCCGTTCGGGGCGAGCGCGCTGAGCGGAAAACCGGCCGCGGTCGTCAGCGCCACCTTCGGTGAGCACGGGGGTATCTGGGCGCAGGAAGAGGTCCGCAAAGCTCTGGGTGTCGCCGGGGCCGTGGTCAGCGACGAGGTAGGTCTCGCGGTAGGCAGATCCATGATCCGTTTCGCCCAGTGTCCCCCCGTCGAGGACGCCGAGATCCGCGACGCACTGCTGACGTTGATGCTGTCCACTCTCAAGAGTTCCGCGAGCCTCGAAGGCGCCCACTGAACGACGAGCATCTCACCCCCTTCCTTCCGGGCAAACCTGAAGGTACCGAAATAAGGAGAGTTCAACGATGTCAATCACCGAAAATGGTGAGACACAGAATATATCACAGCGCTCGCCCTGGGGAATCGAGGACGTCGATGTGGACGCTTACTTCGCCCGAATCGGCTACGAGGGACCAAGGGATACCAGTGTGGACACCCTCAGACGTTTGCACAGGTTACATCTCGCAGCTATCAGCTTCGAGACCGTTGACATCGGCCTGGAGATATACACACCGATCACGGTGAGTTTCCTGCAGGAAAAATTCGTGAAACGCGGTCGCGGTGGGTGCTGTGTCGAGCATAATCTGTTGTTCGCGGCTGTTCTCGAGGCGCTAGGATTCAACGTCCGACGTTACCTGGGTCGTGTTCGCCGCGGCGACAGCACCACTGTCCGTTTTCGTTCACACGCCACGCTGGTGGTCGAAGCCGAAGGACGACATTTCCTGGCCGATGTCGGCTTCGGCGACGAAGGACCGCTGTTTCCCGTACCCTTCGCCCACGACGGCAGGATCACTGTCGGAGAGTGGACCTGGCGGCTCGTGCATGAGGACGAGGACAGAGACGTCTGGCTACTCCAGTCGCTGCACCCTGACGGATGGTTCGATGTGTACGCCTTCGGAACGGAGACAGTGGCACCCGTGGACATGGAAGTATCTTTCTATTACACCGCCACTAACCCGCGATCAGTGTTCACCGGTCATATCACGGCCCAGCGCGGTGAGGACAATGTTCGACACGTGCTCCGTGACCACACACTGCGAACCCTGCACCCCGACGGAAGGAAGGAAGAGGAGTTGCTCACCACGGAACAGGTACTCGAACAACTTCGTGAGCGATTCCTGATCACGCTCTCCGAGGAGGAGACGGCGTCAGTACGTGAGTATCTCAACATCGAGCGCTGACCACCTTCTTCCACCGAAGGAACGTCACAGCAAGGCCGGGACCGCACCGGGTTCCGGCCTTGCCCCGGAACGGGGATGAACGATGAAGCCGGGTCTCCGTTTGCGAAGAACACGTCGTGAAACCGCCCCCTTACGGCGATGTCGAGAGGAACCAGTCGCTCAGGGGGCTTTCAGAACGGCCTGCCCGGCTTGCTCGATCGGGGCATCCGAGCAAGCCGTGCTGCCGGACGTCCTAAGCGTGGGTGCCGCCGTCGATGCGGATCTCGGTGCCGGTGACGAAGGCCCCGTCCTCGGAGGCGAGCATGGCCACCACCCCGGCCACGGTTTCCGGACCGGCCATCGTGGCCCCTCCGGCCCGCTGCTCGGTGGCCAGCATCGGGGAGAGCTTGGCGAACAGGGACATGTCCGCGTCGGAGGGCAGGTAGCCGGGGGTGGCGTCGGTGATGCCGCTCTTGATGCTGCCCGGGGCCACGCAGACCGCCCGCAGTCCCTGTTCGGAGTACTCGCTGGCCAGGGTGTGGGTGAACGACTGGATCCCGCCCTTGCTGGCAGCGTAGGCGGCCATGTAGGGGTGGGCGAACGAGGCCGAGGTGGAGCTGAAGTTGACCACCACCCCGTTCGGGCTGTCCAGCAGGGCGGGAAGCGCCTGCCGGGTCACCAGGAACGTGCCGGTCAGGTTGACCGTGATGATCCGGTTCCACATCTCCAGCGAGGCTTCGTGGGTGTGGGCGGCGCGCAGGATGCCCGCCGAGTTGACCAGCACGTCGAGCCCGCCGAGCCGGTTCACGGTCTCGTCCACCACGGAGACGACCGAGTCCTCGTCCCCGGTGTCCAGCCGCAGCGTGCTCAACCGTTCGGCGGTGCCGGCCCGCTCGGCCAGTCTCGCGGTCTCGGCCAGGCCGTCCTCGGAGATGTCGGCGGCCACCAGCCGGGCTCCCTCGTCGAGCAGCCGCAGCGCGGTTGCCCGCCCGATTCCCGAGGCCGCGCCGGTCACCAGTGCCCTGCGTTGTTCGAAACGGTTCATGATTCACTCCGGTTCCGCTGATCGAATGTGGGAGCGGGGTGTCGAAAACGACGCGCGCAACTAGGGAGTCGTTTTCGGCACGGCGCGCTTTCCCGACCAAAACGGTCGGGCGCAGCCTACTGCCGATTCGACGGGTGGTGCCACTCACCCCGAACACGAACACGCGGAAAGGACTGTTACGAACACGCTCGGTTCTGACGTTTTTCGACCGGCTGCCGAGGAATTCCTCCGGGTGTTTCACGAACGATTCCGCGGGAAGATCCGAAGAATCGCCTCCGGCGGCCCGGCCCGCTCGTTCCGAAGGGACCGGGCCGCCGGTGTGCGGGCTCAGTCCACGAGCACGGGGCGCCACCGCTGGGCGGAGCTGCCGGTGTCCTGGTCCAGCACGATGTCGTGCGAGGCCTGGGCCCCGTTGTAGGGGGTCAGCACCCGGTTGTCATTGGTGAAGCTGGAGATGCGCAGGCCGTTGTCCTCCTGCAGGTTCCACCACTGCTCGCGTTCTCCCTTGTCGCAGCGCTTCTGCACCACGTGCCGGAAGGGGTCGAGCCTGTCGGGATTGGGTTGCAGGCACAGCCCCGATCCGACGTTCTTGATGCGGGCCACACCGCTCACCCCTGTGGGCAGGAACTTCCACTGTTCCCGCAGTGCCGGTTCACCGGTGTTGTGCTGGTACCACAGGTCCACGAGGCCGTTCTCCACGGAGTTCCACCCCTTGGCGAGCATGAACAGGTTGGCGCTCCTGTTGTAGAGGTGGTAGGGCTCGCGCAGGATGACCGAGCTCTGCGCCCGGCTCTCCTCCTGGTGCCGGGTGTGCTGTTCGGTGGCGCCGGCCCCGGTTCCGAAGGCCGCCGCCAGGGAGAGCGTGGCCGCGAGCATCAGGGCGATCCGCTTGCGCAATGTCACCGGAATACGGTCCTTCCGTCACTGGACACTTCCGAAAGGATCATCAGTACCCCGCAGGACAAAATCAACATATCTTTCGGCTGAATCCCGAGAACCACTCCGAATCACGCACGGAACACGGAACCCCGCTCTCGAAACCCTCGAAAGAGTGAGATTCTCTCCGAGATTTCCCTTTCCAGGAGTGCCGGGCGACGAGGTGCGTCCGCAGTGGACCGTCCGGCTCAACCGGAGCCCCCTCGCGGAGCTCCCCCCTGGGCGGCAGGCTGTCTCACCGACCGCCGCCGCGGGCACGGACGCCGGAAACCACGCCGCATCGGCCCGAACGCACCGACCGTGAACGGGCCGAGGGCGAGTACCACGCGGCCTCAAGCGGCCGGCGCGGGCAGCAGGAAGTTTCCCGTCAAGAGCGCTGTCGAGACCAGCGGCAGGATCACGAGCATGAGCACACGAGTTCGAGTGCCCGCTGCCCGGAGTGAATACACGGGTCATCACGGCTTCCCGTCGCGTCGTCCACCTCCGCGATCAAGTGTGCCGGTCCTGTTCCGCTCCGCCCAGTTTCTGCGACGGTTCCTCCGGGAACGGAGAGCGTGGTCGGGAGACGGCTTCGGAGGTTGTGTCGACACTCCGCCTCCCCGCAGTGAGAGGTTTCCAGTCCCGGGGTACAACGATCTGCTCGTCGGCGCTGAGCAGGGTTACTCCTTTCGGAACAGCGGTGGGTTCGTGTCCGGGAGAGAGCAGGATCAGCGTACGGAGGGGGGTTTCCCTGGTGCCGTAGCGAACTTCGTCCAATCTGTGCATCGCCAACAGGACCCACGTATCGACGTTGTTCCGCGCGGGGGCGTTGATCAGTTCACTGATCTCGGGCAGCCCGGTGATCCCGTTGCCGTAGACGTGGTGGCGTTGTGTCTCGTCCAGCTCGCACCGCAGCGAGCTGTCGGAGGGAAGACCTCGGCGCATATCCAGGGAATGCGAAGTTGTTGTTTGTTCTTACCCGAGACTTCGCGTTCCAGCAGTTCCCGGAGTTCCTTGGCTTTGGCGTTGGTCAGATACACCGGGCGATCCATGGTGCGCTGACTCTTGCCGTCGGGTTTGTGTCGGATTCAGGTGCCGTTGCGGTTGTACATCCTGCCCCGGAGACTCTTGATCTCGATCATGTGCAGCACGGCGGGGGTGTCCAGCAACAGCTCGCGGACGTGTTCCAACGCGGCCCGTTCGTGGGCGTACTCCGAGGGGGTGATCGGGTGCCAGCGCTGCGAATCGGCGTCCACGCCTTTTCCTCCTCGTGCCAACCGTGACTGCCTGTGACGCCCCTGGGGCTGATCGTGGTCGACCAACGCTCACGCGCCGGTGGAACGGCGGTGGCCTCCCGGGCGTTTCCGTGGTGTGTACTGCGGCAATCCTGCTCGTGAGGAGCGATCTCCGGGGCGTGACGGCAGTACCGCTCGGTACGGAATGTTCCCGTCATGTCATGGGAAGGGCTCGTGCCGCTCCCCTTGATCCGGTCGGCGGCTTCTGTTTCGCGCTGAGTTCCCGTTCGACGAAGAAAGGCTGGGAGCGGCCGCAGCGGCTCCCAGCCTTGAGCGATCGCGCCCGCAGGGGCGCTACTGGCACTATAGCACACCGTGACCGAGTGTGCTCCCGATTCCACGGTTCGTTCGCACGAGGATGTCTACCTGCGGCGGGTGACGGCGAGGTTGTTGGAGTTCTTCGCCGACACCACCCCCTGGCCCCGGCGGTTGTGGGAGGTGGGCAGCGTGCTCGCGCTGCGCGAGGCGTGGGAGTGCGGGGACTGGCAGCACGACAAGGTACTCAGTCAGGGCGCGGTCTCCTGGTTCCGGCATTCCCTGCTGAGCAGGCTGGGGCCGGATCGCGGTTTGGGTGGCGGCAAGCTGCGTCGGGAGCTGACCGGACTGCTCAAGTCGGATCTGGCGGCGGCCAGTAACACGCGTCGCAGGTTGGCGGAACTGCTTCCGAGGGTCACCGAGGGCTATCTGCGGCGATGGAAGGAGGCGGTGTTCTCGGACTCACCGCCCGACCCCGAGGTGCTGGCTCGCGCGGTGGCCGGGCATCTGCTGGACACCGGACACAGCTCGGGGGCACTGCACCGTTGGGTTCGGCGACTGGATGCGCGGGAGGGCGCCACGACGGCGGAACTACTGGAGGAGGCCTGCACGCTCTCCGAACAGGACGACCGGGACTTCGAGGTGCTGGTGCCGTTCCGTTCGGTTCCCCAGCACCAGAAACTGGCCGGTCAGCTCGACGAGTGGCTGCCCCCGCGGTACGCCGCACAGTGGCTCACGGACAACGGGGTCAAGTCCCCTCCCCGACACAACGGGGCTTTCCGGTACACGATCCGGGCGAAGGACCCGGTGGCCGCGGCCCGCGCCGCCGGGGACAAGGTACGCAGGTTGCAGGGCAGGCGCAGCTACGCACGTGGGGCGAAGAGGTCGCTGGAGCCGGTGGGACGGGTCTGGGTGCGCGGTTTCGCGGAGCCCCTGCCGTTGAGTCCCCCCGCCCGGGGCGTGAGCATCCCGTCGCTGGAGCGGGAACGGACGATGTACGCGGTGGACGGCAGCGGGAAGTTGGACGACGCCTTGGAGTTGGCCGCCCCGTTGGACGACGGACGTCCCACGACGGCGGTGTCGGGTGCGTGGGCTGCTTTGGAGTCGTTGCTGTTCCAGCCCGGCGACACCGGCGACGAGGAAGGCAGGGTGGTGGCAGCGGACCGGTTGGCCCGGATCGTGGCGTGTTCCTGGCCCCGGGCCGAGTTGACCGCGTTGGCTGTTCGGCATCGTGGCGACGCAGGCGCGGTGACGGCGCGGTTGGCCGAGTGCGGGAGCAACCTGGAACGCAGCAGGGTGGTGGCCGAGGAGCTGCGTCGTGGTGGGCGGCTGAATCTGCACAGTCCGGCCGATCAGGCGGCTGAGCAGCGGATGCGCGAGTTGCTGGAGGATCCGTTCAAACGATTGTCCGGAGTGTGGGAGCTGTTGAGCGGAGTGTTTCGCAGGTTGTATCGGCAGCGCAACATCGTGTTGCACGGCGGGGACACCACCGCGATAGCGCTGTCCGCCACACTACGGAGCTCCCCGCCGTTGGTGGGTGCGGGACTGGATCGGATCGTGCACGCCTGGTTGGGCAACGGCACGGGCCCGTTGGAGCTGGCCGCGCGGGCGGAGAACGCGCTGACGCTGGTGGGGGATCCGGACGGGCCGGACGTGACGGAGCTGCTGGAGCCGCCCGTCCACGGGAACGGTCCGGCTCGGCGTACCTGACCGGGCCGGTGAGCAGACGCCGCCCGGGTGGTTTCCGCGTCGTTCGCCTTCCTCACCGTGGTTGTCCGAACGGGACGGGCCCATGGGGTCTTCCCTGGTCGGAGGCCGGGATCAGACCGCTGTGGCCGGTTGTCGGTGCGGTCTCGGATCGGTGTGGTCCAGCAGGCCGGTTCCGTCCTCCTGCGCGGCGGACCACTCCGGATCCCGCGCTGTCGGGCTGGGGCGGTTCGTCACGAGCCGGTGTCTGCCCACATAGCCGGGTTCGGGTGGGTGGCCGTGGGGTCGTTCGGGCAGCCCCAGCAGGGCGGCGAGGTCCTCTTCGGCGAGGCTGACGGGGTGTCGTGGACGCTGCCGGGCGGCGTTCGGGGGCCGGTACTCGGGATGTTCGAGCACGGCACACCGTTGCGCCGGAGTGGGGTTGGGGCTGGGCCAGTAGCCCAGGGCGTCCCACCAGTCCGAGTCCGGTGAGCGGTCGGGACCGTGGAGAACGACCGTGGCCGCGCCCGACAACGCCTCCGGGAGCCGGGGAAGGCCTGACGGAAGGTGTCCCCCGGCGGGGTCTTCCTCCTCGCGCGCGGCGTCCCCGGAACGGGCGAGCAGGGCGGCGACCGTGAGCGCGCCGGGACCGGCGTCGGCGTGTTCGCCGTGTCCGCCGCGCAGCGGGGTCAGGGCACCGGCCAGGGCCAGAGCCAGCACGGTGCCGAGGATCCCCGGGAGGCCGAAAGGCTGGTTCAGCAGGGCGAGCGGAGGCATCAGTGTCCCCGCCCCTCGTGGCCGAAGCGTTCCCGCAGTCGACGGCGGATCTCGCGTTCCCGCCGCTCGTGGTCCCGACCGTGCTCGACGGCCACGCTCATGCAGATGTCGCAGCTCGGCAACAGCCAGTCCAGCTCGGACGGATCGATCAGGGTGACGTGCTGCCCGCACAGGGTCTCGCGTTCCTGCCCCGGCAGAAGGCGCAGCTCCCGCGAGAACGCGTGCCGGAACCCCGCCACCGGATTCCACCACACCACCGGGCCGGACCAACCCCATCCCAGCAACGGAACCTCAAGCATGAGAGTCACTCCAACACTGATCGTGTGCGTATGATCACTTGCGCTATCGAGAGTAGACGACTTCTATCTAATTAGATAGCTAACTCACCTGAAAGAGTGGCGAGTCAGAGGAGGGTGCGATGGCCCCGAGTTCGCCGACCGTAGCCGCATGGGAGCTGGGACGTCGTCTTCGTGAGAAGCGCGACGAAGCAGGTCTGAGTGCCACAGCGGCTGCCAGGAAGTTCGGGATTACCGCTGCCTACCTGTCTGAGTTCGAGAACGGCAAGAAGAACGTCGGGGAAGAACGCCTCGCGACGCTGGTCGAGGCGTACGAGCTCGACGAGCAGGAAGCCGCCGAACTGTTCAGGCTTCGGAACGAAGCGGGGAACCGTGGCTGGTGGAGCGAGTACTCGGCGCTGTTCAGTGACGAGCTGCTGCGCTTTTTCGGCTACGAACACGGCGCTGAGAGCGTGCGCTCCTACGACAGCGCCATCGTCAACGGACTGCTACAAACCGAGAACTACGCACGGGCCGTCATCGAGGCGGGTGCGCCCAACATTCGACTGGCCGAGGTGGAACGCAGACTCGAATGCCGTATGCGGAGACAACACCGCGTCACCGGATCCGAACCACTCCACCTCAGCTCGGTGATGAGCGAGGCGGTTCTGCACCAACGGATCGGGGGAACTGACGTACTGGCCGAACAGCTCGAACATCTCGTCGCCCTCGTCAACGCTCATCCGGACACCCTCGACATTCGCGTCGTCCCCTTCGAATCAACCGGGCACGACGCGATCGGAGGATCTCCGTTCCTGCTCATGACGTTTCCCACCGGGAAACTACCGACACTGCTGTGGCACGAAACAGTGACATCCACCCAGTTGATCACCGATTCGCTGACCATCCGCGAACACAGTCTCGCGCACACCGAAGCCAGCAAGGCCGCCCTGAACCGCAAGGACTCGTTGGACAAGATCGCTTCGGCTTCCCGGAGCTTGCGAGGTTAACTACAGTCCCACACATGGCCGGAAACCTCGCACCGCCCGCATGGCGCAAGTCCAGTCGCAGTGCCAACAACGCCCACTGCGTCGAGGTCGCCTTAACCGGCGAAGCAGTCGGCGTCCGCGACACCAAGGACCGGCAGGGCGGCACCCTCACCGTCACTCCCGCGGCCTGGGCCGGGTTCGTGCACCGACTCAAACACGGCCACTACGACCAGGGTTGACGTCGGTCGAACACGGCCACACCGTGACCGGGGCACCGACCCCGCACGAGCTCCACGGCTGCCCCGGTCCGGAACGACGTCTCGGTCACACGCGGGCACCCACGCAGCATCGTTGACCGCGTCAACGCGTGATCAGTAACGTCGTCAGAGGTCACACGACAGCGTGTACTGGGGAGCCCGCGCCGATGAACGACCCACAGCAGGTCACCAAGAGCCTCGCCGACACCAACGACGCGATGCGCGGCATCATCACCGCCGCCCACAAGGGTGAGTTCACCATCACCCCCGACGCGGGCGACGAACTCATCCAGATCTTCCAGGAGATCGAGGACTGGACTCAAGACGTACTGAGAAAGATCGACTACATGAAACAGCGCACTCCGCTGGGCCCCAGTCCCGCCGGTGAGGCCATCGCGAGGTTCAACCAGGAAGTCGCCGCCGGGGACCAGGAGTCCTTCGAGGACATGATCCTCCGCATCCGGGAGAACACCCCGCAGGTCGTCCAAGCCATCCGCGAAGGCATCCGGCTGTACCAGGAAACCGACGACGGCAACGCCACCAACCTCGGAAAGCAGGCCTGACCACCATGCCCGCGCATCCCACCACCCGCACTCCCCTGCCGGCAGCACTCGCCACCGCCAGCCTCCTACTGCTCTCCGCCTGCGGCGGAAACAACACCGACGACAACCAACCAAGCAACACCACAACGAACACCGACACCAAACCACCACTCGCCCAGATCAACCCCTGCAACCAACTCACCACAACGGACAAGGAAAAGCTCAACACAGATTCAACAGGAAAATTCGAAGACATACTCGGAGCCAAAACTTGTAGCTGGAAGATTGATCCAGGACAACTTACAGTAGGGTTTCACCCCGACAAAGGAATTGAAGAAATTAATTTTTCAGAAGGAGAACAGAAACTTTACTCAATACAGAAATCCACAGGAAAGATAGTTCGCGGAAATACAGGAAAAATCTGCACTATCTCACTACCTTACACTGATTCTTCTACTGTTAACATCGACGGCAACATGCGCAGCATCAAATCATCCTGCGAACTGGCGAAGAAGGCCGCCCCGATGGTGTGGGAGAACCTCTCCGAACAGTGACACCTCGGCGGTTTCCGCCGCGCCTCGGCGGAGAAGGACGTCCCGACGACGCCGCGGCGAACGCCCTATCCTGCCCCGTGTGAGACCGCGGGGAGTACGGCAGCGGATTCAGCGGCTGCGTGAGCACGCCGAGCAACAGGACCGGGCCCATCCACATCTGGCGTTGCGCCGTGGCCTGACCCGGTTCATCCACGGGTGCGCGGCACTGGCCTACTGGGACACTCCCGGCACCGCCCTGGTGGAGACCTATCGAGAAGTGTGCGCGCTGCTGGACGCTCCTGGTCAACAGCGCACGCACAGCACGCTGGAACGGGCGAGCCTGGACTGCATCGAACAACTGGGGAACTGCGACACCTTCACCGCCGTCGCCGCCGATCCACATCGTAAAGCGGGCCGGGACGACGACATCGCCGAACCGGTTCTGCTGCGGATCCCGCCGAGGGCGCTGACGGGCCGGGACACCCCCGACGCCCACTTTCCCATGGCCTGCTTCAACGCCGCCGGTTCCTGCCTGGACGGTGTCTTGTCCCCCTATCGCTCCTGCCTCCTCATCACCGGTCTGGGCTACCACGAACCGGCCGAGGAACGGGAACTGCTCGACACGATGCGCACCCTGCGCGTCGAGTACGAGGACCAACCCGACAACCGCGCGGACGTCGCGGAACGGATCACCCACCAGCTGCGGAAAGCCGTTCAGCGGTTCGGGTAACTGCCCGGATCCCACTGACGCGGGAGGCTGACCGAGCCGGGCGTGGGCGCGCACGAACTCCACCGGCCACCACGACCGGAGCCGAACGGCCACGGCCGCGAACCGACTCCTCAGCGTGCCCGGTGGCGCAGCGCGTGGCCGGGAAGCGCGTCGGTGCGCTCCCCCTCGTCGATCACGGGAACCCCGTTGACCAGCACGTACGGGATCCCCGCCGCCTGTCGTCGCGGCTCGTCGAAGGTGGCCGTGTCCGCGACCTCCTCCGGGTCGAACAGCACCAGATCGGCCACGGCTCCCTCGCGGATCCTGCCCCGGTCGTCCAGTCCGAGCCGGTCGGCGGCGCGGGCGGTCATGTGGTGCACGCACTCCTCCAGACCGAGCACGCCGAGCTCACGGACGTAGCGCGCCAGGTAACGCGGGAACGTCCCCCACGCCCGGGGATGCGGCCGGTCGCCGACCAGCAGCCCGTCGCTGCCCGCGGTGTGTGCGCGGTGTCGCATGATCGTCCGGACGTTGTCCTCGTGACCCACGTGCATCAGGCAGGAACTGCCGAGGCGTTCGGACAGCAGCACGTCGAAGTACAGTTCGGTGGGCTGCCGCCCGGTCCGTCGGGCCGCCTCGGCCACGGTGCGGCCCAGCAGGTGACCGTTGCGCTCGCCGTCGCGCACCCCGTTGATCTCGATGAGGTCCCAGTCCACCGGCACCCCGTGGCACCCGTCGGAACCCTCCACCTCCATGACCCGGCGGATCCGGGCACGCTGCTCCGGGTCGCGCAGCCGCTCCAGTGTGGCCTCCACCCCACCTTCCCCGGCCCAGCTCGGCAGCAGCGCGTGCAGAGCGGTGCAGCCGGGCAGGTAGGGGTAGGAGTCCAGGGTGACGTCGACCCCGGAGTCCAATGCTTCGTCCAACAGGGACAGCAGCTCGCCCGCCCGTCCCGCGTTGACCCCGAAGTTCATCGTCGCGTGCGCCAGGTGCAGCGGGCAGCCCGTCCGGCGGGAGATCTCGACCATCTCGGCGTAGGCCTCCAGCGCCCCCGCCCCGTAGCTGCGGTGGTGCGGGCTGTGGAAGCCGCCGTGGGCGGCGACCACCGTGCACAGCGCGGCGAGCTCGTCCCGGTCGGCGAACATGCCGGGGGTGTAGGTCAGTCCCGAGGACATGCCGAAGGCGCCCTCGCGCAGGCAGCGGTCCAGGGTCCGACGCATCCCGTCCAGCTCGTCCCGGCTCGGCGGCCGGTTCTCGTCGCCCATGCACAACATGCGCAGGGTGCCGTGCGGCACCAGGTAGGCCGCGTTGACCGCGACGCCCTCGTCGAGCCGGTCCAGGTAGCCGGCCACGTCGCGCCAGGTCCAGTCGAAGTCGGGCGGGTCGTCGTTCCAGCCCGCGATCCTGGTGCGCAACTCGGCGAGGGTGCGCTCGTCCACCGGCGCGTAGGACAGCCCGTCCTGGCCCAGCACCTCCAAAGTCACGCCCTGCGAGACCTTGGCCAGGTGGTCGGGTTCGGTGAGCAGCCGCAGGTCGGAGTGGGCGTGCATGTCGACGAAGCCGGGGGCCAGCACCAGGTCGGCGGCGTCGACGGTGCGGCGCGCGGACAGCGTCGCCGGATCGGTCACGGCCACGACGCGGCCCTCGGCGACGCCGACGTCGGCACGGTACTCGGCGGCTCCGGTGCCGTCCACGACCCGGGCGGCGCGTAACGCGATGTCCATTCCGGGCACCTCTCCACCCGCTCAGTGGTATTGCGCTTTCTGCAACGGAGAGTGCGCAATGCGATCATGTGGTGTCTACCACCGGCACGGGGGAGGGTCAACGGTTGGCGGGAGCGGCCCGGGCGGGCTCAGTCCCGCGGATCCAGCCGTCGGGCGACCGTGCCGAGGGCGTCGCCGAGCGCGTCGAGCTGGTCGGGAGTGAGCAGGTCGATCAACGAGGAACGCACGATCTCCACGTGCCCCGGCGCGGCGCTGCGCAGCTTGTCCATCCCCTCGTCGGTGAGCACGGCGAAGACTCCGCGCTCGTCGCCGGAACAGCTTCTGCGCCGCACCAGACCGGCGCTCTCCAGTTTGCCGACCTGGTAGGTGATCCCGCTCTTGGAGGTCACCAGCAGCTCGGCCAGCTCGGTCATCCGGATCTCACGGTCCGGGGCCTCGGCCAGGCGCACCAGGATCTCGTACTGGGGGTGGGACAGCCCCTGTTGGTCCCGGAGCTGGCGTTCCACCCGTCGACCGACCCGATGGCTGGCCTCCAGGAACGCGTTCCACGCCGCCATCTCCCCGGAATCCAGCCATCGTGGTTGTGCCATGCAATCATTCTAGTAGTTTGTTCAAATTTAAACAAGTAAGGTAACGTGGACCCCGTCCGAATTCGGACCAACCGGACTCCTCGACGCTCCTGCCGTCCCACCGGGAAGGCCGGAGCGCCCAGCCCACCACCGAGCGGGCCCCGACTCCCCGCACAACCGAAAGGAGAACACCGTGCCTCAACCACCCGCACAGGTACGCGACCTGGTCCTGCTGCTCGCCAGAGTGGTCGTCGGAATCGTGTTCCTCGCCCACGGCCTGCAGAAGTTCCTCCAGTGGGGCATCGGCGGCACGGCCGAGTCCTTCGACCAGATGGGCGTGCCGGCTCCCGGCCTGTCGGCCTGGTTCGCCGCGCTCGTGGAAACCCTCGGCGGAGCCGCGCTGCTGCTCGGCCTCGCCCTGCCGGTGGCCGGAGTACTGCTGGCGCTGAACATGCTCGGCGCGCTGTTCATCGTCCACCTGGAACAGGGATTCTTCAACTCCGGCGGCGGCTACGAGTACGTGCTGGTGCTCGCCGCGGTGGCCCTGGCCCTCGGTTTCAACGGCGGAACCTACTCGCTCGACCGACTGCTGAGCCCGACACGGTCCACGACGACGGCCGACACCTGACGGTCTCCGGTGGGGACGCCGGTTCGAGAGCCGAGGCCCGGAGCAGTCGGTGTCCACACGGGAGGTCGGGCTCGCGGCCTGCCCGGACGAGGGATGCCGACAGTTCCGGCCGCGAGCCCGACCGGGCGGGTTCGTCACGCACGACCCGCCCCACCCATGGGAACGGGACACGAGCTGGTCAGTCGGCTCGCTCCCGCCACAACTCGCGCATGCTCGCCAGGGTCCGGAGGTAGCGCCGGTAGCCGTCCTCGTAGCGCTGCCGCACCTCGGGGTTCGGAGTGACCTCCCGGGTGGGCAGCGTCCACTCCCCCGAGTCCACCGTGTCGCCCAGCGCGCGGGCGGCGGTGACCGCGGCCCCACGCGCCCCCATCCCCGGGTCGTCCGGCAGGTGCAGCGAACGGCCGAGCACGTCGGCGAACACCTGTGCCCACGGCTGCGAGCGGGTCCCGCCCCCACAGGCCACCACCCGGCCGTCCAGCCCGGCCGCCTCGAAGCAGTGCCGCGCCGCGTAGGCCACGCTCTCGCAGACCGCCCGCACCACGTCGGCCCGGGTGGTGCCCAGCCGCACTCCGCTCAACTGCCCGCTGGCCCCCGGATCCACGAACGGGGAGCGTTCCCCGCCGGGAGCCAGGAACGGCAACGCGGAGACACCGTTGGCCCCGGGAGGGCTCGCCTCCAGCTGCGCCCCGAGGTCCGCGATACCCAGCCCCAGCAGGTCCAGTGCCCAGTCCAGACCGGCCGTACCGACCATGGCGGGCATCCCGTGCAGCAGCTCGTTCTCCTCCGGGGTGCACAGCCACATGCCCGAGGGCTCGTCCTGCCATCTCCGGGTCCCCGTCTCGGTCAGCACCTGGCAGGCCAGGGTCGTCCCGACGATCAGCAGCCCGTCGCCGAACCGGTTCAACCCCCCACCCACCGCGCAGGCGGGCAGGTCGAACGGCCCCGCGGTCACCGGCAGCCCCTCGGGCAGGCCGAGCAGCTCGGCCCCGTGCGCGTCGAGCCGGAAGAGCTGCCGGGGACGGGCCGGTTTCGGCAGCAGGTGCCGGTACTCCTCCAGTCCGCAGGCACGCAGCGCCTCGTCGTCGTAGCAGCGTGTCCCGGCGTCCAGGAAGGGCACCGAGGCGTCCGAGGCGTCCACACTGATCTCGCCGGTGAGCACCTGGAGCACGGCGTCCACGCAGTAGCCCGCGACCTCGGCGGCCCGCAGGGACTCCGGTTCGTGCTCGCGCAGGTGGGCCAGCAGCGGCCCCTGCGATCCGGGGAAGAGGCCGTTGCCGGTGCGCTCGTACACCCGCCGGCTGACCCCGTCGCGCTGCCACCGCCGCACCAACGGGGCCGCACGACCGTCCATCCACGAGATCGGCGGGCGCACCTGCCCGCCCCGCGCGTCCCGCAGCCACAGCCCGTCCCCCTGGCCGGTGAGTGCCACCGCGCGGGGTCGCCGCCCGGTGCGCTCCCCCACCTCGCGCACCACGGCGGCCACCGTGGAGACCACGTCGTCGAGGTCCTGTTCGACCCGGCCGTCGGGATAGTGCTCCAGATGCGACTGCCTGCTCGCCTCGGCGAGCACCCTGCCCTCGTCGTCGAAGGCCGCTGCCTTGGTGAGCGAGGTTCCGATGTCGACAGCGGTGATCATGCCGTGCTCTCCAGTACCTCGGGGTTGGCCGGATGGGCGACCCGCTCGCCCCGGGCGTAACGGCCAACCTCGGCGGCGACGATCTCGGCGGCCCGGTGCGCGGTCTGCCGGGTGGCTCCCGCCAGGTGCGGCGTGGTGACGAGGTTGGGCGCACCGTGCAGCGACCACCCGGGCGGGGGAGGTTCCTCATCGTAGACGTCCAGCGCGAGCGCACCCAGCCTTCCGCTGCGCAGCAGCTCGGGAAGCGGCCGGTGGTCCAGCAGCCCGCCCCGGGCGGTGTTGACCAGCACCGCCCCCTCGGGCAGCAGCGCCAGCCGGTCGGCGTCGAGCAGATGTCTGGTCTCCGGGGTCAGCCTGGCGTGCAGGCTGACCACCGAGCAGCGCGGCAGCATCTCCTCCAGCGGCAGCGGCTCCACCCCGTCGGCGCGCAGCTTCTCCTCGTCGGTGTGGGGGTCGGACGCCAGCACCCGCGCGCCGAAGGCCCGCAGCACCCTGGCGACCCTGCTGCCGATCGCGCCGTAGCCGACCAGGCCGACCGTGGTGCCCTCCAGCTCGACGCCCGCCTCGGAGTAGGCGTAGAAGTCGCCGCGCCAGCGACCCCGTTTGAGCTCGGCGTCGGAGTCGGGGATGCGCCGCATCGCCGCCAGGATCATGCCCACCGCGTACTCGGCGGCAGCGGCGGCGTTGCGCCCCGGCGCGTAGGTGACGGTCACCCCGGCCTCGGTGGCCGCCGCCAGGTCCACGTTGACCGGTCCGCCCCGCGCTACCGCCACCAGCCGCAGCGAGGGGGCGGCGGCGAACACGCGCTCGGTGAACGGCGCCATCTGCGTCACGCACACCTCCGCCCCCGCCACGGCCTCGATGACCTGGTCTTCGGTCCCGCTGGCCTCCTCGACCCCGCCGACGGGGCCGAACGGCTCGACCGGCCAGGGCAGGGTGAGGGTGCTGATCTCCGGTGCGGCCAGTTCGGACCGCAGTGCCGATTCGAGCAGGTCAGGGCGGACGAAGTTGTCCCCCGCGGCCACAACGCGCACGATCGATTCCCCGTCTCTGATGATGCTTCGGTCAGGTTGTTCGCCCGGTCGTCCGTACCGGGCGGCGTTTCGGCGCGGACGCCGAGGGCGACACGCCCGGGGTCCGCTCAGTGTCGGCGTTCGTAGTCGGTGATGTGGGCGACCTTGCCCGCACTCGCCGAGGACGGGTCGAAGGAGTGGCCCAGCCACTCGTCGACCAGGCGTTTGGCCAGCTCCGGCCCGATGACCCTGGCTCCCATGGTCAGCACCTGGCAGTTGTTCGAGAGCACGGAGCGTTCCACCGAGTAGGAGTCGTGCGCGACGGTGGCGCGCACGCCCTCGACCTTGTTGGCCGCCACGCACATGCCGATGCCGGTCCCGCAGACCAGCACAGCACGGTCGGCCTCACCCCGGGCCACGGTCTCGGCGGCGGCCAGTCCGAGGCGCGGGTAGGCGCGGTCGTCGGAGGCGTCGTGCACCCCGTGGTCCAGCACCTCGCCGACCCGAGGGTCGCCGTCCAGCTGCCGGGCGAGCAGGTTCTTGAGGTCCACACCGGCGTTGTCGGCCGCCACGGCCACGGTGATCGGGCTCATGATTCCGGGTTCCCCTTTCGACGGTTCCGGTCGGGGGCGCCGTCGGAGACTCCGGCCGCCACGGCGCCGAGCAACAGGGCCAGTGAGGTGGCACCAGGGTCGGCGGTGCCCCGGTCGTCGCCGCCCAGGCGGGAGGCGCGACCGCGTGCGGAGACCAGCAGGGCGGTGTCCCGGGCGGCCTCGGTGGCCACCTCGGCCGCGCGGGAGAGCGCGGTCGCCGGTCGGGACCCGGCTCTGGCCTGTTCGGTGAGTTCGGCGGAGAACGGTTCCAGTGCGTCGAGCAGGGTCTTGTCCCCCGGTGCGGCGCCGCCGAGTTCGGCGACCGCCCGGCCGGCCTCGCCGACCGCCTCGGCCAGCGCGGGGGTGTCCAGGGATCGGCGGTGCCGCAGTCCCGCGCCGGTCTGGCTGAGCAGCGTGCCGTAGAGCGCTCCCGAGGCTCCGCCCGCCGCGTCGGCCAACGCGGTTCCCGCCGCCAGCAGGGCGTCTCCCACCGAGGCGGGATCGTCCGGGTCGCTGCCGGTCTCGTCGGCCGCCCGCACGGCGGCCCGGAGTCCGCGCACGATGCCCCGGCCGTGGTCGCCGTCACCGGCCACCGCGTCGAGGCGTCCCAGTTCCTCCTCGGCCCCGGCCACCTCACCCAGGGCGCGGTCGAGCAGCTCGTGCACGAGTCCGCCCCGACCGCCGCCGCTCTCCGGGGGCTCAACGCCCCGTTCCGCGACGGCGGGCTCCTCGGTGACCAGCGGGGTCAGCGACCGGAAGCCGGGAGTGTCGCAGTCGGCGTCGTAGAGCTCGGCCAGTTCGTCGTCCAGGGCCAGCAGGGACAGCGAGAGACCGGCCATGTCCAGGGAGGTGACGAACTCTCCCACCTCGGGCCGGTGCGGACGCAGCCCGACCGCCCGCAGCCGCCGGTCGATCGCCGGGTAGCAGGCGAACATCTCCTCGTACTTGGTGCGGCCCAGGCCGTTGAGCAGCACCGCCACCCGGTCGGTGTCCGGGGGCAGCTCGGCCAGCAGGGCCCGCACCAGTTCGGCGGCCAGTGCCTCGGCGTCCAGGCCCTCGGCGCTGCGCGCGCCCGGCTCCCCGTGGATGCCCAGGCCCAGTTCCGTTCTTCCCGGGGCGACGGTGAACAGCGGTTCGGACCCGCCGGGCAGGGTGCACCCGCCGAAGGCCGCCCCGTAGGTGCGGGTGCGTTCGTTGGTCCTGCGGGCCAGCTCGGCCACCGTGTCCAGGTCCTCGCCCCGCGCGGCGGCCGCCCCGGCGGCCTTGAACACGAAGAGGTCGCCGGCCACTCCGCGCCTTCGCTCGGGGTGGGCGGCGTCGCCGCTGGCGACGTCGTCGGTGACCAGCACCGTCCTGGTGTCGATCCCCTCGGCAGCCAGCCGCCGCGCGGCCAGTCCGAAGTGCATCACGTCCCCGGAGTAGTTGCCGTAGGAGAACAGCACTCCCGCCCCGCCGTCGACCGCGCGGGCGGTGCGGTAGACCTGTTCGGCGCTGGGGCTGGTGAACACGTCGCCCACCACGGCCGCGTCGGCCAGGCCTGGCCCGACCAGTCCGGCGAAGGCGGGGTAGTGCCCGCAGCCTCCGCCGATGACCACCGAGACCCTACCCGGGCGGGGCGCGTGTCGGCCCACGACGCCGTAGGCACCGGGCACGCGGGCCACGGAGCGCCCGTAGGCGGTGACGAACCCGTTCAGCCAGTTTTCCTTGAAGGACTCGGCCTCCGTCAGCGCGGTCATCACGCACCCTCGCCTTCGACCACCGGGGACAGCAGGGACAGCAGGACGCGACGGACCTGGTGCGGCGACTCGGCCACGACGGTGGCCGCTTCGAGGGCCTCCGGTTTGGGTGGATACGCGGCGTTGGGCACGGCCACCACGCTCATCCCGGCCGCGTGGGCCGCCCGGATCCCGTTACCGGAGTCCTCCACGGCCGCGCAGTCCGGTCCGGTGAGCCCGAGCCGGTGGGCGGCCTCGGTGTAGACGTCGGGGCTGGGTTTGCCGCGGGGGACCTCGGCGCTGGAGACGGTGGCCGAGAAGTGCCCGGTGAGTCCGTTGCGGTCCAGCACCGCGTCGATCAGCCGTCGTGCCGCGGAGGAGGCCAGCGCGATGGGTGCCGTGGCACTGACCTCGGTGACCATCTCGCGCGCCCCGTCGAGCAGTCGGATCTCGCCGTCGTCGAGCGCGGCGATCATGTCGTCGACGACCGCGCGTTCGATCTCGGAGGCGGGTTCGGAAGAGCCGCACACCCGGCCGAGGTAGGCCGACCATTCGGGGGAACTCATGCCCTGCACCGTGGCGGTGTCCCGGGCGCTCCACTCGTGTCCGTGGCGGGCCGCGTAGCGGGTCCACATGCGTTCCCAGAGGTGTTCGCTCTCCACCAGCACGCCGTCCATGTCGAACACGACCGCGCGCGGCCGGTTCGTCGAGCGCGGCTCGGTTACCTGACTGCCCGTCATGCGCCGTCCTTTCACAAGATTGAGGTTAAATTAACGACAAGAACTTTATATGTCCAGCCCCCGTCGCCCAGAACGCCACCGCGCCCATCCTTCACAGGATCGGCGAACCGTGCTCGAACAGCCCGAAAACCCCCGCACGTCGACGAGTTTGGATTAACATATTGCATGTGAAAGTAACTGGATGCATGATGCTCGCTTAACACCGGCGGTGCCGGAGGTCACGAGCCGAACCCCCGTCCGCCGCGTCCACGGGATCCCCTCCGGGAACCCCGGCACCCTCAGTGGCACCCCCAGTCGCTTCGGAGGCGGGAACATTGGCACAGCAGCCACCAGGCGCGGCGGACACGGCCGCGCCCGACCGGACCTGGTTGGAGAGAATCGGCATCCCCAGACCACTGTTCTGGGGATTCGTCGGCGTGCTGGTCTTCATGATCGGCGACGGTGTCGAGATCACCTACCTGACCGACTACCTGCAACAACCCGAGGGAGGCGGACTGGAGGGGTCCCAGGCCACCTTCGCCACGGTCACCGTCTACGGCCTCGCCGTGATGATCGCCTCGTGGTTCTCCGGCACGCTCTCCTCCATCTGGGGACCCCGCTACGTGATGTGGCTCGGCGCGGCCTGGTGGATCGTGTTCGAGGTCCTCTTCCTGTTCGTGGCGGTCCCCAGCCAGAGCTACGCGCTGATCGTGACCGTCTACGGCATCCGCGGATTCGCCTACCCGCTGTTCTCCTACGCCTTCCTGGTGTGGGCCCAGGTCGCCAGCCCCGTCCCCATGCGCGGCTCCGTGGCGGGATGGTTCTGGTTCGTGTTCACCGGCGGACTGCCCACTCTCGGCGCGGCCGTGGCGGCGCTCGCCATCGGACCACTGGGCATGAGCCTGCACGCCACGCTGGTGCTGTCGCTGGTGCTGGTCGCGCTCGGCAGCGTCATCGGCTGCTTCGGCGTCAACGAGCCACACGGCACCGCGCCGATCGCCGACGAGAGCGTGCCCAACCCGCGCAGCCCCAGACGGCTGCTGGAGGGCGTGGACATCCTCTGGAGGGACAAACGCACCCTCGCCGGTGGGCTGACCAGGATCGTCAACACCGCCCCCGAGTTCGGCTTCTTCGCGATGTTCCCCTTCGTCTTCGGACCGGCCACCCCCGGCGGCGGTTTCCTCAGCACCTCCGAGGTCGCCGCGCTCAGCAGCATCGCCTACGCCGCCAACATCGCGGCGAACCTCGGGTTCGGGGTGCTCGGTGACCACCTCGGCTGGCGGCGCACCGTCACCTGGTTCGGCTGCGTCGGCTGTGCCGTGGCCACCCCGTTGTGGTACTTCGCCTCGGTGGCCTCGCAGAGCTTCGCCGTGGCCGCCACGCTCGGCGCCGTCTACGGTGTGCTGCTCGCCGGGTTCGTCCCACTCTCGGCGCTGATGCCCTCGATGGTGTCCACCAAGGACAAGGGAGCCTCCCTGGCCGTGCTCAACTTCGGAGCCGGCGGTGCCGCCTTCCTCGGCCCCGTCACGGTCTACCTCGTGCACCCCGTGCTCGGAGGCGGCGGGGTCGCCGTCACCTTCGCGCTGATGTACGTGGTGGTGGCGGTGCTGTCCACTTACGTCCGGGACCCCAGCGACCCGGGCGAGGCCGGGGCGAGTCGGACCGCGAGCGCCGACGCACCGGCGGAAACGGCGGGTGCCTGAGCCGACGTCCGAGGAGAATCCACACGTCCGCCACACGGCGGGGTTTCCACGGGAGAACGCGATGAGCAACGAGGACTTCGCACTGCACGGCAACACCGCCCTGGTCACCGGCGGTGGACGGGGAATCGGGCTGAGCCTGGCACGCGCCCTGTCCGAGCACGGCGCCCACGTGGTGATCGGCGAGATCGACCGCGACACCGGCGAGTCCGCCGCCGAACGGGTCGGCGGCGAGTTCGTCCCGCTCGACGTGACCGACTCCGCGCGGGTGGCCGAGGTGGTGGGCGAGATCGTCGCCACCCACGGCTCACTGGACGTCTCGGTGCACAACGCGGGCATGGTGCGCAACGAGAACGCCGAGGACACCAGCGACGAGTCCTGGCGGGAGGTGCTGCGGCTCAACCTCGACGGGGTGTTCTACTGCTGCCGCGAGGTCGGGCGGGCCATGCTCGAACGGGGAAGGGGCTCGATCATCAACATCGCCTCCATGTCCGGGATGGTCTCCAACCACCCACAGGCCCAGGTCGCCTACAACACCTCCAAGGCCGGAGTCATCACCATGACCAGGTCGCTGGCCGGGGAGTGGGCCGACCGGGGGGTGCGGGTCAACGCGATCTCGCCCGGCTACGTCGGAACGGACCTGCTGAGGGGAGTGCGCGAGACCCGACCGGAGTGGTACTCGGCGTGGCTGGAGCAGACGCCCATGGGCAGGGTCGCCGACCCTGCCGAGCTGGGGCCGCTGGCGGTGTATCTCGCCTCGAACGCCAGCAGCTTCATGACCGGCAGCAACGTGGTCATCGACGGGGGGTTCACCGCCTGGTGAGACTCCCGCGGTCCACCGCTTCCGCCCGCGACCGGCACGCGCGCGCGACGGGTTCCCCCGCCGCCGGCGTGCTCCCGTCCGAGATGACGAACGAGAGCCATGAACGCCGACACCGACACCCCACCCGCCCCCGTCGAACTGGTCCTGCTCGACGTGGGCGGGCCGATCTACGACGACGCGGTCTACCGGGACGCGCTGTTGCGGGCCACCCGCGAACTGTGTCCCTCCCGTGTGGACGAGTCCGAGTTCCTGCGCGTCTACGACGAACAGCGACGACTCCAGCGCGGTTCGCTGCGCACCGCCGTGGCCGAGCGCTTCCTCACCGTCGAGGACCGGGAACGACTGTCCGACCTGGCCGCACACTACTGGGAGTACCCCCCGAGCGCGCTGTATCCGGACGTGCTGCCCGCGCTGCGGGAGCTCTCCGCGCACTACCGGATCGCGATCGTGGCCAACCAGCGGTCGCTGGTCACCGAGGCGCTGGACCGCGACGGGATCGGGGAGCACGTGGACGTCTGGGCGCTCTCGGAGGTGGTGGGCGTGGAGAAACCGGACCCGGAGATATTCCGGCACGCCCTGCGCGAGGCCGCCGTGACGGCCGACCACGCGGTGCACGTGGGCAACCGCCTGGACACCGACGTGCGCGGAGCGGCCGCCGTGGGGATCCGCAGCGTGTGGATCACCCGGGGTGAGGCCCCTCCGGAGCCCACCGCCGAGCAGCTCGCCGAACCGGACGCGGTGATCGCCACGTTGGCGGAACTTCCCGCCGCGCTGCGGAGACTCCAGGGGCCGTCCTCGTGAACGCGCCGGAGTCACACCGGGGTTCCCGGCCCGTCGATCCCCTGGTCGTCGGGGTGGACGTGGCCACGGCCGAGGTGCGGGTGCGGGTGCTGGACGCCCACGGACGGCGGTGGGCCGGTGCCGTGGAACCGTTGCCCCCACCCCGCCGAGACGGGGCGGGAGGCTCCGAACAGGACGCGCGTGCCTGGTGGCCGGCGGTGCGGGACTGCCTGGCCCGGTGCACCGTCGAGCTCGGTGCCGCCGCCCGCGAGATCCGGGCGTTGGCGGTCAGTGCCACCTCGGGCACCGTGGTGGCCGTCGACGAGCACGCCGAGCCGGTCACCACGGCGGTGATGTACGACGACCGGCGCGGAGCGCGGCAGGCCGAGACGGCGCGGCGGGCCGGGGCCGCGCGCTGGGCGAGCACCGGGATCGTCCCCTCGGCCACCTCCGGCCTGGCCCACCTGGGCGTGCTCGCCGAACGAACGGGCCGCTCCACCGCGCGGCTGCTGCACACCCCGGAGCTGGTCGGCGAACGGCTCACGGGGCGGCCGGTGGCCACCGACGCCAGTCACGCGTTGAAGAGCGGCTACGACCCGCTGCGTGCGGAGTGGGCGCACGAGGCGTTGGAGGCGCTGCGGATCGAACCGGAGCGGCTGGCCGAGGTGGTGGAACCCGCGCGCTCCCTGGGGTGGGTGTCCCCGGAGGCCGCGCGGGAGACCGGGCTGCCGACCTCCTGCGAGGTGCGTTCCGGCATGACCGACGGCTGTGCGGGTCAGCTGGCCGCCGGCGCGGTGCGTGCGGGACAGGTGGTCACGGTGCTCGGTACCACGCTGGTACTCAAGGCCGTCTCGGAGGAGCTGGTGCACGACCCCACCGGGGTGGTCTACAGCCACCGGCACCCGGAGGGCGGCTGGCTGCCGGGAGGCGCCTCCAACACCGGCGGCGAGGCGCTGTCCGAGGTGCCCTCCCGTCGACTGGGCGAGCTGGACGGGCTGGCCCGCGCACGCGGTCCCGCCGGGGTGGTCTGCTACCCCCTGCGCCGGGAAGGGGAGCGGTTCCCGTTCCGTTCCGAGCAGGCGCGGGGTTTCCTGACGGGAGAGCCGGTCGACGAGGGGGAGCTGCACCGGGCGCGGCTCGAAGGAGTGGCCTTCTGCGAGCGGCTCGCGCTGGAGCGGCTGTCCGAACTGGGGGTGCCGGTGTCCGGGCCGGTGCGCACCGTGGGAGGAGGAGCGCGCAGTGCGGTGTGGTGCCGCGTGCGCGCCTCGGTTCTGGGCGAACCGGTGCTGCGGGTCGAGGGCGCGGAGACCTCGGTGGGCGCGGCACTGCTGGCCGCCTGCGGAACGGTTCACCCCGATCTGCAGGACGCGGTCGCGGCGATGGTTCCTTCCGGCGAGCCGGTGGAGCCGGTCCCCGCCGAGCGGGAGGCGCTGGCCGCGAACTACCACGGTTTCCGCGCCGAGCTGGTCCGGCGCGGGTGGCTGGCCGAGCGGTGAGCGGACTCCGCCGAACCGCCCCACGCCCGGCCGGAGCGATGAGAGGCTGTGCGGGGGTGTCCCCGTCCACGAACGACGGAGGAGCGCCCCGGAAACCGACGTCGGGAGTTCGGAAGGTTCGGAATGGAGATCCTCTCGTCCGTGGCGACCGCGCTGATGTTGCTCGGTGTTGTCCTGTGGGCGGCGGCGGCAACGGTCCCACGCGACTCGTGGAGTTCCGCGGAGCACGAGCTGGCGGTGCGGCTGGTCCCCGTGGAGCCCACAACCCGCGAGACCGTCACCGAACGGCTCCGGCGGGGCGAACACGCGCGGGCGGTGTCCGAGCTCAGGCGCGCCACCGGTGTCTCCCTGTCCCAGGCACGCACCATGGCCGCGAGCATGGCGGAGGGTGTCGTTCCGCCCGCCGACCACTCCGAGTCCTGGGAGCTGCTCCGCTCCCGACGCCCGGAACTCGTCGCCGAGACCGAGCGGGTCCACGACCAGCACGGGCACTACGCCGCCATCCGCCACCTGCGCCGCCACCTTCCCGTGGGTCTGGCAACCGGCAACCTCCTGGTCCGGAACCGGAACGGGTGAGCGGAGGCGTCCGGAACCGGAACGGGACTTCCGCACCGTTCGGCGGAGAAAAGTAACCCGTGTCACGATCGTGGCCGTGGAACGCAATTTCTCCCCCGAATCCGGGAAAAGTAAAGCTTGCCTTCCTTAAACGAGCCTCACCTTTTTGAGGTCAGCCAAAACTTCTTGAGGCGAACCTGATTTGAAAACCCCTCCGAAAAGGAGGGTATATTCGTGGCATGACCACCACGGAGAAACAGGAATCCAAGTTCCACATGCTGCTGCAACAGCAGGTGCGCAGCGAGTTCAACGCGTCACAGCAGTACATCGCACTGGCCGTGTGGTTCGACAGCCACGACCTTCCACGACTGGCCGCGCATTTCTACCGGCAGGCGATCGAGGAACGCAACCACGGGATGATGATCGTCCAGTTCCTGATGGACAACGACATTCCCGTGAGCATTCCGTCGACCGACGAGGTGCGCAACGAGTTCGACGAGGCCCGTGAACTCGTGGCGCTGGCGTTGGCCCAGGAACGCGAGGTCACCGCCGAGATCGAGAACCTGGCCAAGACCGCCCGCGCCGAGGACGACTACATCGGCGAGCAGTTCATGCAGTGGTTCCTCAAGGAGCAGGTCGAGGAGGTCGCCCAGATGTCCACCCTGCTGAACGTGGTGGACCGCGCCGGTGGCAACCTGTTCGAGGTGGAGAACTTCCTGGCCCGCGAACAGGTCGGCGACGAGGGCAACGATCCCTCCGCTCCTCCGGCGGCCGGTGGTGCGCTCTGACCACCCGCCGCGAACCGCGTACCGAGCCCCGCGCCGGAGGGGCGGGGAGAGGCGGACCGGCTCCACCCCTCCCCGCGGGCTCCGGCGCGGCCGGAACCCGACGGCGGTGATCAGTTCCGATAGCTCAGCCCGTAACCGAACGGGTAGAGCGGATCCTTGCGGTCACCCACGTTGATCGGCTGCTGCTCGTAGGAGCGCATCCAGGTCACCGGCAGCTTGCCCGTGGGGTCGTACTCGCCGAACAGCACGTCGGCCACCCCGCCGCCCTGGGTACCGGGCAGCCAGGAGGCCAGCAGCGCGTTCCAGTCGTCCACGTGCTCGGTGACCTCCACCGGGCGTCCGGAGACCAGCACCACGGCCACCGGCACCCCGGACTCGCGCAGCTTGGCGATCGTGTCCAGGTCCTGCCGGCTCAGCCGCACCCCCTCGGGGCTGTCACCCCGGTACTCGGCGTAGGGCTTCTCCCCGACAACCGCGATCGCCGCGTCGTAGCTGCTGTCGATACCGTCACCCTCGCGGTCGTAGGTCACCGGCGCGTCCGAGACCTGACGGATCCCTTCCAGGATCGTCGTTCCCTCGGTGATAGCGCCGCTGGAGCCCTGCCAGGAGATCGTCCAGCCACCGCTCTGGTTCCCGATGTCGTCGGCGTTCGAGCCAGCCACGAACACCTTGTCCTCCTCCGGGGACAGCGGGAGCACGCCGTCGTTCTCCAGCAGCGTCTGCGACTCCCGCACCGCCTGCCGTGCCAACGCGCGGTGCTCGTCACTGCCCACGGTGGACAGCAGGTCGCGCTGGGCGAAGGGGCGTTCGAACAGGCCCATCTCGAACTTCTTGGTCAGCACGCGACGCACGGCGTCGTCGATGCGGCTCATCGGGATGGTGCCGGCCGAGACCTCCTGGCGCAGCAGGTGCAGGAACCTCTCGTGGTCGGTCGAGAGCATGATCATGTCCAGCCCCGAGTTGATCGACCTGCGTACCTCGGAGGCGGTCAGCGTCGAGTCGTCCCCGTCCAGCTGGTGGATGGCGTCGTAGTCGGACAGCACCACACCGTCGAAACCCAGCTCCCGTTTGAGCACGTCCCGGATCAGGTACCGGTGGGCGTGCAACGGGGTGCCGTTCCAGCTGCTGTAGGAGACCATCACCGAGGCGACGTCGCGCTCGATCGCCGCGCGGAACGGCTCGAGGTGGATCCTGCGCAGCTCGCGCTCGCTGAGTCGCGTGTCCCCTTGGTCCACCCCGCCGGTGGTGCCGCCGTCACCGACGTAGTGCTTGGCCGTGGCCATGATCGAGGTCGGGTCGTCGCCGAGCCGGTGGCCCTGGTAGCCGGTAATCTCCTCGCTCATCGTGGAGGCCAGCCACGGGGCCTCACCGAAGGACTCGTAGGTCCGGCCCCACCGGTCGTTGCGGGCCACGCACAGGCACGGGGAGAACGTCCAGTCGATGCCGGTGGCCGCCACCTCCTCGGCCGTGGCGGCACCGACGCGCCGCACCAGCCAGGGGTTGCGCGTGGCGCCGAGCCCGATGTTGTGCGGGAAGATCGTGGCCGTCCGCACGTTGTTGTGCCCGTGCACCGCGTCCACGCCGTACAGGACGGGGATTCCCAGCGGGGTGTCCAGCGCGGCCCGCTGGTAGCGGTCGTACATGTCGGCCCACGCCTCCGGTGTGTTCGGCGTGGGGGTGGAACCGCCGCCGCTGAGCACCGAGCCGATGCGGTGGTCGGCCACGTCGGCCGGCCCGGCGGCGTCCCGTTCGATCTGGACCATCTGGCCGAGCTTGTCCTCCACCGACATGCGCGACATCAGGTCGTCCACCCGCTGCGGCACGGGCGCCGAGGCGTCCCGGTAGAGGGCCCGCGAGTTCTCGGCCGAGGCAGGGGTCAGGCCGCCGGCCAGCAGGGAGACCACCGCGAGTCCCACCAGGGCGGGCACGGTCCCGCGTAATCGGCGCTGTTTCGATCCAGCAGACATGTGAGCTCCTCACAGCTTGCGGAGTATGACTGACGACACGTCAGCAGCATGACTGTGAGCGCTCCCAAACCCAAGCGTCCGAACAGCCGCTTCCCCGTTCCACCACTCGGGTGACAACCGAGGGGCCGCGCCCCGAACGAGCCCGGGCACCCCGAGGCGCCCGGGCGACGAACCGCTCCCGGAACTCCGGGAGGCTGCCTAGCCGGGTCTCACCGGACGGTGACCTGCCTGCCCCGCAGCCCGTCCCGGGCCCGGCGCTCGGCGGCGTCGAGCGGCTGCTCGTCCAGCGAGGCCAACGCCTCGTCCAACCTCCGGCCCAGGGCCACGGCCGGCTCGACCCACTCGGTCGGGTGCTTCTCCCGGTCCAGGTCCCACACCGGAACCAGCAGCCCGTGCGCCCGGAAGGAACCCGCGTAACGGCTGTCGGAGTCCAACGCCAGCTCCCCGCGCGCCGACAGCCGCGCCAGGGCGGAAACCAGCTTCTCCTCCGGCTCGGGACGCACCCACCGCAGGTGCGCGCGGTCGGTGGCATCCACCCAGTAGGCCGCGTGCAGCCCCTCGGCCTCCAACCGCTGCGTGGGCATGATCGCCGCGTTCGCCCGCTCCAGCGACATGGCGACCTCACCGGTGGGCTCGACGCCCTCCGGCATCCACCAGGAGAAGTCCTCGTGCACCCGCACGTCCAGGGCGGCCTCCGGGTCCACCAGGTCCTGCAACCGCGTGGGAACCGTGCCCGCCGGGGCGTCCTCGGGGCCGACCACCGGCAGGGACTGTCCCGGCTCGGCCTGGCGCACCCACTCCACGGCGCGGGCCAGGTCCCGGCTCACGTCCCCGGACTTGGTCTGCACCTGCAACCCCACGAAGGACGTGCCGTCGGTGCGCACCAACGCGGCCGCCGCCATCGGCAGCACCGTGGCCAGTTCGATCTCCTCGTCCCCGGAGGCCAACGGCAGGCGCGCCGTGGCCGAGGGGACGAACTCCCGCATGGCCACCAGCTCGCACTCGGCCGCCAGCCCCTCGAACGGGCGATTCACCCGCACCTTGGCCGCACCGCCCTCGGCCCCGTGGCAGGCCTTGTACCGCTTGCCCGAACCGCAGGGGCACGGCTGTCTGCGCCCCACCACGGGAATCTCCCCGCCGGACTGGTTCTGCTGCGCTGTTCCCTTGCTCACGCTCGTTCTCCTTGGTGTGTCTGCTGCGTCGAAAGACCTCGGCACCTCGGGGGAGCCCCGTGCCGCTCGACTCCGTCCCCCGAGAAAACCACCCGCCGAGCACAGGTGTGCGGGGGATCCCGATCGTGCCGGTCCCCACGGGACCGACCACCCACCGGGGGCTCAGCGGACCGCGTGCGGCGGGCGGCCCGCACGGGGCGGAGGCGGAGCACCCCGCACCCGCAGCACCCGCCCCCTCCCCCAGGAGGTGGGGTCGGGCGGGACGAGCATCCGGACGGTCCAACCGACCACCCGCACCGAGACCAGCGCGGTCACGCTCAACGCCAGATCGGAGCAGGCGTGCAGCACCACGCCGTCGGCCATCGCCTGAACGCCGTCCCGCAGGCCCCACAGCATCGTCGTCCAGCCCAGCAGCAGACACCCCGCCCAGCACAGCCACCACAGCCGCACCAGCCGGGAGGGCGCGGGCCTGCCCGCGCCGGAACGCTCCCCCGCCCCGCGCAGGGTGACGTCCTCCAGCTCGGCCAGCACCGAGCCCGGCACGAACAGGTTCACCCCCGGAACAGCCGTGCCCAGCACCACCTGCCAGTCCTCCCGTGCGGGCAGCAGGTCGGCGCGCTCGTGGGCGCAGGTCCGCGCCCGCAGCACCCACAGCACCCCCAGCACCACGGCCAGCAGGCCGAACAACCAGGTCACGATGCCGAGAGTGGACACCAGCGCGTCCGAGACCGCCACCGTGACACCGCCGAGGGCGCCCGAACGGCTCCACAGCAGCAGCACGTAGCGCCACGTCTCGGCCCCGGCCGCCAGCACCCCGAGCACGGCGGTGATCCACAGCGTGGAAACGACCGTCCCGGACAGCGCCGCCAACCGCTCAGCCGGATCGGAACGCCTCGCGGTCGGCAACGCCAGCGGCCACCGCCAGCCCAGCGGGGGGAAACCCCAGCGCGGCGGGGCGACATAGGCCGGAGGGCCCTGGTAGGGGGCCCGCGGCGCCGCAGGGGGCCGGGGACGTTCCGGCCCGCCCGGCGGAGTGGCCGTCCACTCCGTCCGGGGGCCGGACCTCGGATGGGCAGTGTTCACAGCACGTAGGGCTCCGCCTCGGGATCGTCCGCCACCACGGGACGACCGATGGACGACCAGCCGTTCATCCCGCGCTCCACGTTGACCGCGTCCCAACCGCTGGCGTTGAGGTACGCGGTGACCTTGGAGGAGCGTCCGCCGGAACGGCAGATCACGTAGAGCTGGTCCACCTCGGGGATCTCGTCCAGTCGCTGCGGGATCTCGCTCATCGGGATGTGGACCGCACCGGGAGCGTGTCCCGCGTCCCACTCCTCCTGCTCGCGAACGTCGAGCAGGCTGCCCTCGGGAAGCTGCTCCGGCAGCTCCTCGGGGGAGACCGCCGGAACTCGACCATGCATCGGTGTAGTCACACCCCGATGCTGCCATGCCGGGCGGCGCGACCGCCCATCGCAGTCGCCGCGTCCCGACAGCTCCCCACGGGCCGCCGCGCGGGCCGGGTCCGTTCAGCGGGCGCGTCTGCTGCGCACCAGCCGGTGCCTGCCGCGACGGCCGCGCTCGGCGGAGTCCCCGTCCTGCCCGGCGGACTCCTCCAGAGAGCGGTCGCGCAGGAAACCCAGCCGGTCGGGGGTGTGCATCCGCATCATCACCCGACCCGTGTCAGCGGGGACACGACCGCTGGTGATCTTGCTGACCACCACCGTCACCACGAACGCAGCCGGGACGGTGAACGCGGCCGGCTGCAACAGCACCGCCGACCACCAGCCGTAGCCGTCCCCGAGGAAGGCCCCGGTGAGCACGGCGAGCAGCACCAGTCCTCCGCCCACGATCAGCCCGCCCATGGCCCCGGCCGCAGTCAACCGGCGCCACCAGATCCCGAGCACCAGCAGCGGGAAGAACGTGGATGCGGCCATCGCGAAGGCCAGACCGACGCTCTGCGAGATGTCCCGTCCGATGGCGATCAGCGCCAACGCCACCGGAAGGATGCACGAACCGAGAGCGATCCACCGGAAGTTACCGAGCTTGCCGGGAAGCAGGTCGGTGAACAGCACACTGGACACGCTCATCACCAGCCCGGAGGAGGTGGACAGGAACGCCGCGAACGCCCCCGCCGCGGTGATCGCACCGATCAGCTCCCCCGGCCACCCCTGGAGCACGGCCGTGGGAAGCAACAGCACCGCGGCGTCGGTGTTGCCCGTGACCAGCAGCTGCGGCACGTAGAACCGGGACAGCACCCCGAAGATCGTCGGGAACAGGTAGAACACGCCGAGCAGCCCCAGCACCACGAGCGTGGTGCGCCGCGCCCCCTGTCCCGTGGGATTGGTGTAGAACCGCATCAGCACGTGCGGCAGCCCCATGGTGCCCAGGAAGGTGGACAGCATCAGGGAGTAGGTCTCGAACAGCTCGTAGGAGTCGCCGTCCTGCGGCAGCAGCCAGGAACGGTTGCTGGGCTCGGCGTCGGCGACCACGGGAACGGCGCTGCCCTCGGGAAAACGCAGTTCGGAGCCGGAGGCGACCCGGTGGATGCCGGTGGTCAGGTACACGCTCTCCCGGGAGTCCTCCCCCCGGCCCACGGTGTCGTGCAGCTCCTCCGGGCCGGGACCGGCCAGCACGTCCACCCAGACGGGCTCGGTGACCCGCAACCGCACGTCGGTCTCGATCCGCACCGTGGTGGCGCGTTCGAAGACCGGCGGCAGCGGTTCGTCCAGACTCCGACGGTGCCGGTCGTCATCGCCCAGGAAGACGAAGAAGAGCACGAACACCGGGACGCTGATGGCGAACAGCTTCACCCCGTACTGCACGGCCTGCACCAGGGTGACCGCGCGCATTCCCCCGCTGAGCACGCCGGTGAGCACCACCAGCGCCACCAGCAGGATCCCCGTCGAGTAGGGGATGCCGGTGATGGTGGACAGCGTCACCCCGGCCGCCTGCAACTGGGGAACCAGGTACAGCCATCCGATCAGCACCACCAGCACGGTCGACACCGCCCGCAGCCGGGCCGAGTCCAACCGCACCTGGGCGAAGTCGGGCAGCGTGTACGCCCCGGAACGGCGCAGCGGCGCCGCCACGAACAGAATCAGCGCCAGATAGCCCGCCGTGTAACCGATGGGGTACCACAGGGCCTCGATGCCGTCCTTGAGCATCAGCCCCGCCACCCCGAGGAAGGAGGCAGCCGACAGGTACTCCCCCGCGATGGCCGCCGCGTTGCGCTCCACCCCGACCATGCGGCGGGCGAGCAGGAAGTCCGATGTGGTGTGCGCGCCGCGCGAGCCCCACACGGCGAGGGTGAAGGTCATCACCGCCGTCAGCGCCACACCGCCGAGCGCCCACGGGTTCACCGCTGCACCAGCTCCGTGAACTCACGCTCGTTGCGTTCGGCCCACCGGGTTCCGAGATATCCGATCATCAGGATGAACGGAAACGGAAACACCCCCAGCACCAGCCAGGGCAACGGCACCCCGAACGGGCGCACCTCGGACAGCGCGGGCACGAAGCGCAACAGCACCGGCAGCGCTCCCAGTACCAGCCCCGCCACCGCGGCCAGCACCAGCGCCGCACGTAACTGGGCACGGACCAGGGAGTGCACCAGGGCCTCGCTCATGCTGTTCTGGTCCTCGAGGTCGATGACCGTGCGCTGCACCTCGCGGGCGCCGCTCCTGTTGGCCAGCACCACCCGTTTACGGCGCGGGGCGCGTGGATGAGGCCGCTCCGGTGTGCTGTTCGTGGTCACAACCGCCACCCCCTCTCCGGAGTTCCACAGTGGTCTCGACGTTCGCCCGCCCGGCGGTGCTCATCGGGGTGGACGGGGAGAACGCACCAGTCGGTCCTTGAGTTCGCGGGTGTGCCTGCGACTGACCGGAAGCTCCCGCGTCTCCCGCTGTGAGCCGCCCGCGATGAGCACCGAATACCCCGAGGAGGACATACGCAGCTCGTTGATGAGGTTCAACGCGACCAGATAGGACCGGTGGATGCGCACGAACCCGGCGTCCGCCCACTTCTCCTCCAACTGGGCCAGCGGGATGCGCACCAGGTGCGAGCCCTCGTCGGTGTGCAGCCGCGCGTAGTCACCCTGGGCCTCCACCCAGCGCACCTGCGAACGCTGCACCAGGCGGGTGGTGCCGCCCAGTTCCACCGGGATCACCGAGTGGTCGTCGCGGTCGGTCTCGTCCTGTCCCGAGGCCAACGCACGCGCGCCGTCCCCGCCCCGTTCCAGCTGTGGCGCGGAGATGCGCTGCACCTTGCGCAGCGCGCGTTCCATCCGTTCCGGACCGAACGGTTTCATCACGTAGTCGAGCGCCCCCAGGTCGAAGGCCTCCAACGCGTTCTCCCCGTGGGCGGTGATGAACACCAGGGCGGGAGCGTTCTCGAAGGAGTACAGCACCCGGGCCAGGTCCATACCGGTCAGTCCCGGCATGGCCACGTCGATGAACACCGCGTCCACCAGCGGCGCGTTCTCGGGGCGACCACGCAGTTCGGGGTTGTCCCTGCGCAGCATCCGCAGTGCCTCGGCGGCGTCGAACGCCGTGAGCACCTTCCCGACCCGAGGGTTCCTGTCCAGCATCTCCCGCGTCGACTCGACCCCGGGCATCTCGTCGTCGACGATCAGGACGACGAGACCGTCCCGACCGGAGCCGCCGTTACCGTCACGTCCCCCGTACGGGCCGCCGGTGCGCTGTGGTGTATTCACGGCAACGCCCAATCCTCCCGCGCTCACCGAACTCACGTCCACGGCCGGGCGAGCGGACCGCCACGACGCCGTGCGGCGCCGCCGGACGAACCCGGCCACGAGCGAGTCGTGTGACTCACCACATTCAACCTAAGCCCCCGCATTCATGTTTCGCGCGGTGGGTGCACATGCATTCGCACGATCGGCGCAATCGGGCCGCACTACGCGGAGGACGACGTCGAGTCCACACGGGAAAGCGCGGTGTCGGTGAGCGGCCTCTCGCACGGATCCGGCTCACAGCCCGAAACGGGACCACATGGCGCGGTGTTCCACGCGGTCGAGCACGGCGTCCACCGCTCCGGCGAACAGCCCGCTCGCCCCACCGGTCGGACCGGCCACCCCCAGCCGGGCCAACAGCGGCTTGCGCGGTTCCACCGAGACCACGTGCGCCTCGGGAAAACGCCGGGAGACCACCCCGCGCAGCGTTCCCAGGCCGTCCACCAGGCCCAGTTCCGCGGCCCGACGCCCGGTCCAGACCTCACCGGAGAAGAGGTCCTCGTCCGCCCCGGAGACGGCCTCACCGCGCCGCCCGCGCACCCAGTCGGCGAACTGCGCGTGCAGCTCCCGCTGCATCCCCTGCAACCACTGCACGTCCTCGGGATCCTCCGGGCGGAACGGGTCCAGTCTGGACTTGTGCTCTCCGGCGGTGTGCACCCGCCGTTCGATCCCGGCGCGCCGCAGCAGCTCGTCCAGCCCGAAACCGGCGCTGAGCACCCCCACGGAACCCACCATGGAGCTGGCGTGCGCGTAGATCTCGTCCCCGGCGCAGGCGAGCCAGTACCCGCCTGAGGCGGCCACGTCCTCGCAGAAGGCCAGCACCGGCACGTCCTTGTCCTCGGCGAGCTCACGGACGCGTTCGGCCACCAGCGCCGACTGGGTGGCCGCACCGCCCGGCGAGTTGACGGACAGGGCCACGGCGGAAAGCCTGTCGAAGGAGAACGCCCGGTTCAGCGCCGACTCGACCGTCTGCAACGAGATCGAGGGGCGGTTGACCGGGGACGGCATCGGTGTGATCGGGCCGTGCAGCTTGATCACGGGGACCACCGGGCCGCGCTCGGCGCGTTCGGCGAGCTTGCCCGGCAGCTTCCTGGAGACCTTGTCCGACAGCGTCCCGGCCAGTTTCTGGGCTGGTTTGTCACTCATGCCCCCACGTTACTGGCAACGGGGGGACTGTCGGTGACACGATCGGGCCGACCGGGCGGAGCCCACCCCTTCCGGCGTCACCGACCGGAGGCGCGGACCGGCACGTCCCGGGCGTTCTCCTCGACGTCCTCCGACGCTTCGACGTCCTCCGACAGTTGTTCGGCGGGCTCCGGTGTCTCCGGAGCCCGCTCGGCGGTGTCCGCCTCCGACGGTTCCGGCGCGGGCGGATCGGGGCACTCGCCCCACTCGGAGTACTCCCCCGTCACCGGCCGCACTCCCGGCGCGAACTTGGGCACCCGCATGCTCACCTTCATGCCCGCCCCCTGTTCGGTCTCCACCACGAGGCCGTAGTCGTTGCCGAAGGTGGCGCGCATCCTGTCGTTGACGTTGCCCAGTCCCACGTGCGAGCCCTCGGTGTGGGTGCCCTCCAGTTCCTCCTCCAGCTGGCGCGGGTCCATGCCGACACCGTCGTCGTCCACACTGATCAGGGCCTCGCTGCCGTTGTCCTCGGCGACCACCGAGACCGTGCCGCCTCCGGGTTTCTTCGCCAGGCCGTGACGCACCGCGTTCTCCACCAGGGGTTGCAGCGCCAGGAACGGCAGCACCACCGGCAGCACCTCGGGGGCGATCTTGAGCTGCACCTTCAGTCGCTCGGGACCGAAACGGGCGCTTTCCAGCATCAGGTAGCGGTCGATGTTGCGGATCTCCTCGGCCAGGGTCGTGTACATCTCGTTGGACCGGAACGAGTACCTGGTGAAGTCCGCGAACTCGGTGATCAGCTCCGTGGCCTGGTCCGGGTCCGTGCGGATCAACGTCGAGATCGTGTTCAACGCGTTGTAGACGAAGTGCGGCGAGATCTGGGCGCGCAGCGCGCGCACCTCGGCCTCGGCCAGTTTCTCCCGGGACACCTGCAACTCGGCCAGCTCCAGCTGGGCCGAGACGTGGTCGGCGACCTCCTTGGCCGCCCGGATCAGCCGCCTGCGGTCCCCGGCGGTGATCAGCACCAGCGCGCCACGGTTGCTGTTGTCCACCTCCAGGGGGACGACCACGGCGTGCCGCATGAGGCAGGGACGTTCGTCGCAGGGGAGATCGGCGTGGTCGACGTACTCGCTCTTACCGGTCCGCAGGGCACGGTCGATCGTGTCCGTGAGGTCGCGGTAGTGCTCGTTGACACCACCGTCCCAGCTCAGCAGCGTCCCCTCCGCGTCGACGATGCCGACGGCCACACAGGACAGCAGTGCCCGCAGGTGCGGGGCCGTCCGGTCGGCGGCCTCCTGGTCGAGACCACGACGCAGGTACGGGGCGGCGCTCGTGACCCGGTGCAACGCCTCCAGTGTCGCGTCCTCCCGGGAGGTGCTGACCCGGCGCGAACGACACAACATCACGAACATGGCGAGCACGGCCAGCGCCGCGACCAGTGTCAGCACTGTCCGCTCCGTCAACAGTTCGAGCACGCTCCACATGTTCGCCGGACATCACCCGTGGAATCAAGGAGACCACGACCAGTGCACGCTGGGAGTCGGTGAGCGGTTCCGGGAACTTCCGCCGTGCGGAATTCGTAACCACGATCGGGGGAACAGGCACGCCTCGGCGACGAACAGTGGCCGCCCGTGCCGGAACACTCGGTCCGGATCGGACGAAGCCGCATTCCTCCTTCCGCGCCACCGGGGTCCGAGGGGACTCCGACAGCGTTGCGTGCTCACTCCACCGGTTGCAGCGGGCCGTTCATGTCCGGCTCGGCGTAGAGCTCGATGTTGCGGGCCACCCGTGCCCCCTCCTGGTGGGCGGTCAGCGCTCCCCGCACCACACCGACCCAGCGCTCCGGGGGATGCTCGTCGGTGTCCCCCGGGGTCTCGGCGATGATCGACCAGGGTCTGCGCACCAACCAACGCACCGGGAAGAACAGCGCCAGCAACAGCAGCGCCAGGATCAGCCAGCCGGGAACCACCACCGTGGCGGGAGTCCACACCAGAAACGCCACGACCATGACCAACACGATCGCCCCCATGACGATCCCCTGCGAACGACCGCCGCTGACGTCGTGCTCCCAGTCGTCGATCTCCAGTGGGTTGCTCCATTCGATGCTGGTCCGCAGGGTCCACCGCCGACCGTCGGATCCACGCACCGCGCGGTTCATAGCCGCCTCCCCGCACCGGGACACGTCACGGGTCCCACCTCGGTCGATCAGTCCTCGCGCACACCGTACCGCGCACCGGACGCGAATGCGCCCCTTTCTCACACGGATTACTCTTCCGGAGGAAGCAGGCGGCCCCGGTCGCCACACGTCCGCGCGAGGAGAGCGGATATGGAACTGGAGCGGGCCCGTTCGATCCTGCGGGAACAGCACCACGCGGTACTCGCCACCCTGCGCGGTGACGGTGCGCCCCAGATGAGTCCCGTGCTGGCCACAGTGGATGCCACGGGACGGGCCGTGGTGAGCACCACGGCGAACACGGCCAAGGTCGCCAATCTCCGGCGTGATCCCCGGTCCTGGCTGTGCGTGCTGCCGGACGAGTTCTTCGGACGGTGGATCCAGGTGGAGGGCACCACCGAGATCGTCCCGCTGCCCGAGGCCATGCCGCTGCTGGAGGAGTACTACCGTTCCGTGGCGGGCGAACACCCGGACTGGGAGCAGTACCGCGCCGCCATGCGCGCCGAGAACAGGGTGCTGCTGCGCATCGAGCTCACCCGTGCCGGGCCGTCCTGAGACCGAGCGCGATCCGATCGCCCACCCCCCTGTGAGGGGATTCTTCCGCCTGCGGTAGAGTATGAGCCGAAGCGGCGGTCGGGCCGACTTCGAGAGTGCGGATGTAGCGCAGCGGTAGCGCATCAGCTTGCCAAGCTGAGGGTCGCGGGTTCGAATCCCGTCATCCGCTCGTTCACGCCCCGTCGATGTGCGGCATCGGCGGGGCGTTCTCGTGTTCACGCCCCGGAAGTCTTTCCACACCGTTCGTGGCGCTACCGACCGGTTCCGTGAGCCGCTACGCGGAACCAATCGTCTCCGCATGATCGGCGTAGCCGTGATGGCCGGCAGGAGACGTACCGGACAACCCTCCGTCAGCGGCGCCGCACTGCTCCAGAAGGAGCATAGGTCTAGACCAGAACTTCTCATAAGGTCTGGACCAAAGTGATGGTGATCAACGGCACAGAGTTACGCGAAACGGAGCTGTCCGCACCCGGGAGAACGTCCGTAGCTTCTCCGGTTACCACGAAGCGACCGGAAGGAGAACCGATGCTTACCCAACGCATCAAACGGGCCATGGGAATAGCCGCGTTCGGCGTCGTCCCGCTGGCACTGCCCATGCTCACCGCGGGCGCCGCCTCCGGACACGGCTACACCCAGAACCCACCGAGCAGGCAGGCCCTGTGCGCCGACGGCACGGTCAGCAACTGCGGCTCCATCCAGTGGGAACCGCAGAGCGTCGAAGGCCCCGGCAACTTCCCCTCCGGAGGGCCGGCCGACGGGACGCTCTGCAGCGGCGGAAACAGTCGCTTCTCCGAGCTCGACGACCCGCGCGGCGGCAACTGGCCCGCCAAGGACGTCTCCCCGGGGCAGGACCTGCAGTTCCGCTGGAAGCTCACCGCGGCCCACTCCACCGAGTCGTTCCGTTACTTCATCACGAAGGACAGCTACGACCCGAGCCAGCCGCTGACCAGGGACCAGCTCGACCTGCAACCGTTCCACACCGTGGACTACCACGGTGAGCAGCCGGGCTTCACCGTCACGCACACCGGGCAGCTGCCCAGCGACAAGAGCGGCAAGCACCTGATCTTCGGCGTCTGGGAGATCGCGGACACGAGCAACGCCTTCTACACCTGCTCGGACGTGAACTTCGGCTGACCCGAAGCCGCCCTCCTGCGAGGTGGTGACGACCGTGCCACTTCCCGGACACCACCTCACGCGCCGGTACCCGCACGGCCCACCCCCCTCCGAGGTGATCTCCAACACGAACGAATGAAACCCGTCGGTGTCGGCCAACCCCGTGGCTCCACGAGTGCGTCCCTGAGGGGAATCCCGAACACGGAAACGAAGGATATGAAGATGCGCTTTCCACGGCTGCACTCCGCGCTCGCGGGGCTGGGCGCCACGGCCCTGGCCGCCGCGCTCTCCGGAACGGCCACACCCGTCGCCGGGGCGGCCGAGAAGACCACGTCCCCACCGCCGGAGTGCTCCGCCGACTGTGAACGGGTCTTCGACCTGGAACTGCCCTACGACGCGCGTCTCGTCGGCTGGCGGGACGGCACGGTCCCCGGCGGGGACAGTGTGCTCACCTACCGTCTCGGCGGAAAGGAACACGACACCCTCGACCTGCCCGGCAGGCGTGTGCTGGACGCGGACTGCGGCTGGGAGGGCGACGCCCAGCGCTGTGCGGTCACCTACGACACCGGGGTGCACGGTGCGGGGGCGCTGTCCGTGACGCTGCTCGCCGACCGGGGGATCGTCCGCACCGACGAGGTGCGCGCGGCGACCCCGGGTGTGGAGCTGCGCCACTACGACGGCAACGGGCGGGCCGACCTGGCACTGCGCCAGAGCACCTACGATCCGAACTACGCCGAGGCACCCCAGTACTGGGAGACCTACCTGGAGTTCGAAGGCGAGTTCGTGCGCACCGGCTGCGCCGTCCCCGAGTCGGAGAGCTCACCCGCTCCCGAGGAGCTCGTCTACGACACCTGCGTCCGCCACTGAGGTGGTGCCGATTTTGCCGAAAATCGGCGTGCCCGGTCCGGCCGAGCGGCGCAGGCACCGCTCGTCCGGCTCGGCACGTACCCACGAACCGGGGACGAGGTGCACCCGCCGCCAAGTAATCCGTCCGTTCTCGGAGGCGCGCACGAGTCGGCTCCGGGCAGCGATCAGCGCGGTGAACAACGATATCGCGGGAACGTCGATCTCCTCCGACACGCTCACCCCACGGCAGGTCTCCGCCGCCGTGGCCACCGCCGCCACCACGCGATCAAAGGATACTGTGGACTGTTCGTCGTCGAACGCAGCGGCACGAATCCGGCCCGTTCGAGAAACCGGCCGGACACGGCAGCGGGTTCGGTGCGCCGCCTCGGAGGTCCACGAAACGGGAGTTCCGGGACGAACCAAGTAAGCGCCGCTCGTACGGGGCGAGGTCGTCCCCTCCCGTATGTGGGCCCGATTTTGCCTAAAATTGGCCCGCCGGGGAGATCACCGGCCCGTCACCGCCGCCCAGGAAACGCCCTCGGGTGATCAGCCGTGTTGCAGGTCCAGCCCCACCGGGCAGGACACCCCGGTGCCGGCGATGCCACAGTAACCGTTCGGATTCTTACCCTCGGAAAGATACTGCTGGTGGTAGCCCTCGGCGTAGTAGAACCGCCCGAGCTCGGCGATCTCGGTGGTGATCGTGCCGTGCCCGGCCGAGGTCAGCGCCCGCTGGTAGTGCTCCCGGCTCGCCTCGGCCACCTCGCGCTGCCGCTGGTCCCCGGTCAGGATCACCGAACGGTACTGCGAGCCCACGTCGTTGCCCTGGCGCATCCCCTGGGTGGGGTCGTGGTTCTCCCAGAACACCCGCAGCACCCCCGCGTAGTCGACGACCCGGGGGTCGAAGACCACCAGCACCACCTCGGCGTGCCCGGTCAGCCCGCTGCACACCTCCTCGTAGGTGGGGTTCGGCGTGTAACCGCCCGCGTAGCCGACAGCGGTGACCCACACCCCCTCGGTGCGCCAGAACGTCCGCTCGGCACCCCAGAAGCACCCCATCCCCAGCACGGCGGACTCGGTGCCCTCCGGGAAGGGACCGAGGATGCTGCGGTCCGGGTACACGGCGTGCCACCGGGGGACCTCCAGGGGAGTGGAACGCCCCGGCAGGGCCTCGGAGGGCTCGATCATGCGGGTCCTGTCACCGAACAACGCCATGCCTCCAGCCTACGCCGACCCCCTCCCCCGAGCGGAAGGAACGAGCACGGGAACTCACTCCTCCTGCCGGCGCGGCGGCACCCGGGGCAGCACCGGAGCGGTCTCGTCCGGGGCCACCTCGACCGGGACGATGGGGGTGGTGCCCAGCGGCTCGGTCGGCCGGTCGTCCAGGGCGGGCTCCGAGTCCCCCGCCCGAGCGGACGACACCGGCTCCTTCCCTCGCCCCGACGGCTCCGGCTCGACGACCTCGGGGGCGGCCCCCTCCCGACCGTCGGAAACCGCCCCGGTGGGGGCTTCCGGCCGCGCGGCCCCCGCCCCGGGAACCCGCTCGGCTCCGCGCTCCCGTGTCGAACGCCCGCCGGGGACGTAGTGCCGCAGTCCCATGGTGGGTTCCTCGACGAACTTCCACGACAGTGTGCCCACCACATAGGCCAGCGGAGCCGCGCAGGCCAGCATCAGCCACTGGTTGCGCACCCCGGCCATCACCAGCAGCTGTTGGATGGGAAACCCCCACACGTAGACGCCGTAGCTGCCGTTGACCCACACGGCGGGCACCCGCAGCCGCGCGGGCCAGAAGTGGCCGGTCACCACGACCGCGTAGCTGACCGAGAGGGTCATCCAGAACGAGGTGGCCGTGCTCATGGGCATCGCGAACAGCGCCACCAGCGCGGCCCCGGCGGCCAGCGGGGACAGTGGGATCCGGTAGAGGTTCAGCACCACCCCGATCGCGAAGGCCACCAGGAAGGCGATCAGCGGCTCCAGCGGCACACTCAGCAGCGAACCGGCGCTGTTTGCTCCGGGGTCGTGCTCCAGCCAGCGGTCGACGACCGCGAGCACCACCAGCGCGGCCACGGCCAACCAGCGGGTGCGCACCCGTCCCGCGCCCATCAGCAGCAGCACGAACAGCCCGGCGTAGGCGAGCAGCTCCATCGGCAGTGTCCACAGTGACCCATTGATCGTGCCGTGCCAGGGGTTGGCGGTGAACACCCCGGGAAGGTGGTGCTCCAGGGTGAGCATCCCGGCGTTGTTCACCACGTACGCCCAGGTTCCGTGCGCGGTGAAGTACTCCCCCACCGCGAGGGTGGTGACCAGCGGACCGATCACCAGCGCGCAGGCCAGCGAGACGGTCAGCATGGGCGGCCACAGCCGCAGCACCCGTTTGACGGCGAACCGCAGCGGATGCGGATCGCGCATCCAGCTCTCGGTGATCTGGAAACCGCTCATGGCGAAGAAACCCATGAGCACCCCGTGGTCGGGCTGCACCGGCCATTCCGGCGGGAACATGTCGTTACCGCTGACCAGTGGATAACTGTGCCCGTAGATCACGATCAGCGCGCCGATCATGCGAATCCAGGCGAAACCGTGGTTCGGTTCCGCGAAATACTCGGGATGCGCGTGATCGACGCGTGGAACGCGCTCGCCCATCCCCGGTGACCTCCGAACACGTGGTAACAGCTCGGAGTAGCCTAACGTCGACGACGGCTTCGCTGGGCTCAGCGTGCGCGGTTCGACGGATCGTTATCCGGCCACTGCCCCCGTGCGGACGGGAAAGGTGCGAAAATGACTGGCGGTCGCGGGGGGACGCGGCCGTGAATCCGGAAAGGGCTCAAGCGGTGACCTGGCAAGACGAGCTGCAACAACTGGACGCGGAACTCGCGGCGGGACGGATATCCGCCGACGAATACCGGCAGCGGCGCGACACCGTGCTCGGACGCGCCCACGCCGAGCAGTCGGAACAGCCGGAGAGCTCCTCGGGCGGGTTCCCGGCGCAACAGCCCGCCTGGCCCCAACAGACCGGTTTCCCCGGCCAGGGGGCGGGCGAAAGCGGGCCGCACCAGAGCCCGTTCCCACCGGCCTTCAGCTGGCAACAGTACGGCGAGCAGCCACAACCCGGGACACAGCCGCCGCCCCAACCTCCCACCGGGGACAGCACCCAGGTCGTCAACGTCAACCAGCCTCCGCAGCAGAGCATGCCGCCGCAGGGTCCGGCGAGTCCTCCCCGGGGCTGGCCGAGCTCCGGGCAGTTCCCGGCCGCGGGCGCCGAGCAGGGCGCGTGGGGTCAGCAGCCGTGGGGCGGCGAGGCACCGGGGACACCGTGGGGCAACGCGGACCTGCCCCCGGAGCACGGGGACACCAGCTGGATGCGCCAGGGTCCCGAGGTCTTCGAGACGGCGGGCAAGTCCGGCACGGGCAAGGTCGTCGGTCTCGTCGTCGGTGGCGTGCTGCTGGCCGGTGTCATCGTCGCGGCGGTGTTCTTCGTGCTCTCCGGGCGGGAGTCCGAGACACCGCCGGTGGCCGAGGGACAGCAGCAGACCACCACCTCGTCCACACCCACCTCCACCGAACCCCCGTTGCCGGAGCCCCCGGAGGCCAAGGGTCCTCCGCCGAGCCCCGACCAGGTGCTGATCCAGTCCCCCGAGGGCGAGCAACACCCCTACAACGGGGTGATGGAACCGGCCTCCCTGGAGGGAACGCGTTCCGAGGTGCTGCCCCCTCCGGTGCGGGACTTCGCCCTGGCCAACGGCGTGCGCAACGGCTGGTTCCGGGGAACCGACCCGACGAAGAACCCGATCGGCACGAGCCTGATCGCGGTGAAGATGCCCGACGAGGCCACGGCCGAGCAGCTCACCGCGAAGTACCGGGAGCAGCAGCGGAAACTGGTCCAGCTCGACGACCTGTCCTACCAGGGCGTTCCCGTCTACTCCTCCGGGGAGACCCTGCGCACCGCCTACACCACCCACAGCTGGATGGTGATCATCGAGGTCCGGACCCAGCAGGCCCCGCAGGGCGAGGCCCAGAACCTGTTCACGGGCCTGCTGAAGAAGCAGCTCGCGAAGAACCCGCCGACCGTGCGGGAGTGACCCGCACGGTCGCCCCCGAAGCACCGGCGGTGCGGAAGCCGTGTCCGCACCGCCGGATTCAGCCGCTCACCAGACGTTTCAGCTCGGCCAGGGAGACGTCGGGGCCGAACTGGGCGGCCACCCCGGCACGTCCCGCCTCGGAGAGGCGGTTCCACTCCGCGTCGTCGGTGAGCAGCCGCACCACGTGCTCGGCCAGTCCGGCGGGCTCGTCGGCGACCAGCACGTCGCGTTCCGGGGTGAGGCGGATGCCCTCCATCGCCACTTCCGTGGCCACCACCGGAACCCCGCAGGCCAGGCTCTCGCCGACCTTGCCCTTGACTCCCGCGCCGAAACGCAACGGCGCCAGGCTCACCCGCGTGCGGTCGTAGAAGGCGGCCAGGTCGTCCACCCAGCCGTGGACCTCGACCCCCTCGCCCCGCAGGGCGCGGACCTCCTCCGGCGGGTTGCTGCCCACGATGTGCAGCCGCGCCTCCGGGCAGCCGCGCCGCACCAGCGGCATGATCTCCTCGACCGCCCACCGGGCCGCGTCCACGTTGGGCGGATGGTCGAAACCACCGACGAACAGCACGTCCCGGCGGTTCTCCGGGCCGTCCGCGTCCTGCCGCACCTCGTGCACATTGGACAGCACGCGCACGTCGGCGTCGTCGACCAGCTCGTTCAACAGCCTGCGCTCGGTCTCCGAGACCACCAACGTGACGTCACAGCTGCGCACCAGCCCCAGCTCCAGCTCCCGCGAGGCGTGGGCCTTCCGGCGCAGCGCCCGCCCCAGCTCGAAGTCGGACTCGGACTCGGCCACCTCGGCCTGACGTTGCAGACGCACGAAGTGCAGGTCCACCGTGTCGTAGACCACCAGGGCCTGCGGCGCGTTCAACCGGAGCTGCTCCAGCAGACTCCACGCCACCTGCGGGCGGGACAGCAGCACCGTGCTGATCTCCGAGCCCGCCTCGTCCAGGAAGGCCTGTTGCAGGCGCGACTCGCCCAGCACCGTCACCCCCAGCCGCCGCAGCCGGGCGGTGTAGGGCTGCAACTCGGCGTGGTTGTTCGGGAAGAACACCACCCGCGCGCCCAGGGAGACGAGCTGTTCCAACAGCCGCCACATCCGCACCGAGCCGGAGTCGAAGTCGGGACGCGGAACCTGGTGGTCCTTCACCAGCACCAGCGGCCCGAAGTGTCCGTAGGTGCCGCGCTGGCGCGCCAGCCACAGGTTGCGGGGGCCGGCCTCGGGAAGATGCTGGGAACGCAGGGTCTGCGACCACTTCTCCACGAAGACCCGGCGGTTGGACTCCTGGTAGCGCTTCAGCCCGGATCCCACGTCCGTGCCGTTGGAGACCCCCTCGTGGTGCACCACGGAGGCCGCGGGCTGCACCACGGTGCGGTAGCCGGCCCGCCGCACTGCGAACGCCAGGTCGGTGTCCTCGTAGTAGGCCGGGCTGTAGCGGGTGTCGAAACCTCCCAGCTCGGAGAACACCCCGGCGCGCACGAGCAGCGCCGCCCCGGAGCAGTAATCCACGTCGCGCAGCACGTTGTGCTCGGCCGCCCCGGGATCGCCGCCACGTCCCAGGTTCCACCCGCTGCCGTCCGACCAGACGATCCCGCCGCACTCCTGCAACCGGCCGTCCGGGTAGACCAGCTTGGCCCCGACCAGCCCGATCCGCTCGTCGGAGTCCATGGCCGCGACCAGCTCGTCCAACCAGGACTCGGTGACCTCGGCGTCGTTGTTCAGGAAGAACAGCAGTCTGCCCCGCGCGTGTTCGGCACCCAGGTTGCAGGCCCCCACGAAACCGAGGTTGCTCTCGGCGCGCACCAGCCGGACCCCGCCGCACCGCTCCAGGTACCACGCGCTGTCGTCGGGGGAGGCGTCGTCGACGACGATCACCTCGAACGGCACCGAGGACCGGTGCCCGGAGAGGCTGAGCAGGCACCTGCGGGTGTACTCCCACTCGCCGTGCACGGGGATCACGACGCTGACGTCCGGCTCGGTGCTGTGGGGAACGTCCACCGGAGCGCCCGGTTCGGCCTGGCGCGCTCCCGCCGGACCACGGCCCATGGCGAACTCGTAGACGTCCCGGCGCGCGGTGCCGCGCGGGGCCACCCGTTCCACCACGCGCCGGTACCTGGTGACGGCGCGCTGCACCAGCGCCGAGTTCTGCTCCTCCAGCTCGGCCGCCCGACGCCGTGCCGTGTCCAGTTCGGACTCCAGGCCGGAGACGGTCTCACGCAGCCACTCGATGCGGGCCGCCTCCCGCTGCTGCTCCAGCCCCAGTTCGTGCAGCCGCTGGTGCAGCCGGTCGCGTTCCCGCTCGGCCTCGTCCGCCCGGCTCTCGGCGGACAGCCGCGCCGACTCCAGCTCGCTGATCCGGTTCTTGAACTCGGCGGCCTCGGCGCGGTTCCTGCGGCAGAGCTCGTTCAACCGGGCCACGTCGGCCACCGCCTCGTCGCGCTGCCGCACCACCTCGTCGAGCTCGGCCCCCGCCGCCCCGGCGGCCAGTTTGGCGTCGGCGTCCAGCAGCACCGCCGCAGCCGGAACCTGGGGGAGCTGGCGGTCCGAGGCCATGCCCAGCAGGTAGGTGTGCCCCACCCCCTGTTCCACCCGCCAGTGCCCGGAGTCCTGCTGCCGCAGCGTCTGCAACCGCACCCCGTCCGCGGCGATGTCCGGCTCACCCGGCTCGCAGGGCGTGACCAGCGAACCGACCGCGACGTTCTGCTTGAGCAGCGCGGCGTGCCGGAAGGAGTCCTTGAGCAGCGCCTCGAACTGCGGCGCCGCCAGTTCCTTGACGTGGAAGGGGTTCTCGTTGCCGTGCTGGTCGTGGTAGACGGCCGTGTCCGGGGTGCTCATCAGCAGGAGCCCGCCCGGGGCCAGGGCGGAGCGGATCAGCCGCAGCACCGCGTCGTGATCGGCGACGTGTTCGATCGCCTCGAAGCACACCACCACGTCGAACGGCGCCTCGTCGCTGACCGCCTCCGGGTCGGTCATGGAGCCGGTGCGGAAGCGGAGGTTGCGCCCGGCGTGGTTCTCGGTGGCGTGGCGCACCGCGTCCTCGTCGATGTCCACCCCGACCACCTCGGCGGCCCGTTCGGCGAGCATGGCCGCCCCGAACCCCTCACCGCTGGCCAGGTCGAGCACGCGCCTGCCCCCGACCAGACGCGTGGCGAGCGCGTAGCGGTGGTAGTGCTCGTAGATCACCTGCGCGTCGTCGGCCCACGGCACACACCGCTCGCCGGTCCACTCGATCAGCCTGTCCGGACGCCGCGCGTCCCGGTCGCCGTCCTCGCCCATCGTGCCCCCTTGTCGTCACCGAGCACCGACGATTCTGCTCCACCGCGACGGCCGCACGGGTGCCCGTACCGTCAATTCTGCCCAAAATGGCGAAAGTTCTTCCCGACCAGGGGGCTGTTCCCGGGAAGGACGCCCGCCGGGGACGCGGGGTACCCCGGCGAGCGACGGCGCGTGGCGCGATCTCAGTCCTCCGGGGCCGAGTTCCGGGACTCCACCCGCCTTCTCCGGCGCCAGAGCACGTGCTCCGCGACCACCGAGAGCGCTATCGCCGCGGAACCGCAGACGTTCCACCAGAAGAGGAATCCCTCGCGGACCAACAGGCCCGACAGCAGGAGGAACAGCGCGGCCAGCAGCCCCGAGACGGCGCCGACGGCGTGCCGCCGCGCCCCCGCCCGGGGCGTGGTGAAGAACCCGGCCTTCCATGGGGACGCACCGGCGGTGCCCGTCGAAACCGTCGTTGTCGTCGCGGAGTCGTTCATCCCGACCTCCTGGTCCCGCCCTCTCGCGGGGCGGCGCACGGTCCTCTCTCGTGTGCGGTGAGCGGGGCGGACGTCGTGGACTCCACCCGCCGAACACCGACCCCCTCGGGGGATTCTGCCGCACCGACGGGCGAACACGGCAGCGTTCGGGAGAACGGACCGCCTCTCAGCCCTTGACGCAGACCACCTGGCGCAGGCGCGCCACCACCTCCACGAGCGCGGACTGCGCCCCGATGACCGAGTCGATGTCCTTGTAGGCACCGGGGATCTCGTCGAGCACCCCGGTGTCCTTGCGGCACTCCACACCGGAGGTCTGGGCGCGCAGGTCGTCCGAGTCGAAGGTCTTCTTGGCCCTGTTGCGGCTCATCCGCCGCCCGGCGCCATGAGCCGCCGAGTAGAAGGACCGTTCGGAACCGAGACCCCGCACCACGTAGGAACCGGTGCCCATCGAACCGGGGATCAGGCCGGGGTCCCCACTTCCCGCGCGGATGGCGCCCTTGCGGGTGACCAGCATGGTCCTGCCGTCGATGGTCTCCTCGGCGACGTAGTTGTGGTGGCAGGAGATCGGCTCCTCGAAGCCCACCTCGCGGTCGCCGAAGGACTCCCGCAGCGCCTGCTTGACCAGCGCCAGCATGACCTGGCGGTTCAGCCGCGCGTACTCCTGGGCCCAGAACAGGTCGTGCCGGTAGGCCTCCATCTCCGGGGTTCCGGACACGAACACGGCCAGGTCCCGGTCCGGCAGGTCCCGGTTGTGCGGGAGTTCGCGGGCCCGGGCGATGTGGCGCTCGGCCAGTTCCTTGCCGATGTTGCGGGAACCGCTGTGGAGCATGATCCACACGGCGTCCGTCTCGTCCAGGCACACCTCGATGAAGTGGTTGCCCCCGCCGAGGGTGCCGAGCTGGCAGCCGGCCTTGCTCTCGCGGTCCTGCACCCCCCGGTCCAGGTCACCGAAACTCCGCCACAGTCGGCGCCACCGCTCGGTCGGCACCTCGACCCGCGCGGGATCCACGGGTTCCTTGTGCGCGGCGAACCCCACCGGCACGGCCCGTTCGATGCGGGAGCGGACGCCGCGCAGGTCGGCGGGCAGGTCCTCGGCGCGCAGGCTGGTCTTCACCCCGGCCATGCCGCAGCCGATGTCCACGCCCACGGCGGCGGGGGACACGGCGTCGGGCATGGCGATGACGGAGCCGACGGTGGCTCCCTTGCCCAGGTGCACGTCGGGCATGACCCGCACCCCGTGCACCCAGGGCAGGGCGGAGATGTTGCGCAGCTGGTCCAGGGCGGCGGGCTCGATCTCGTGTTCGGGTGCCCACATGAGGGTGGGTGCCGCCGCCCCGGACAGGGCGACCGGATAGTTCGTCACGATCGACTCCTGGAACTCGTTTCGGAAAGACCCCGGTGGACGACTCCGGGTGGGAGGGAATCGTTCACCGACCTGTCGAACCCCCTGCGCAGGAACGTCCCGAACCGCCGGAGGCCGACGAGGACTTCCGGCAATTCCAGGATAAGCGTAGTTTCGGACACCCAGACCGTCGAACTATTTTCACATTTATTCGGTGTCCCCGGCGCCGAACGGAGAACGGGGAACCCGCCCCGACTACCTGCCCACCGCGTACCCCTGGGCTCCCCGCGCGTTGGCCGCCGCACGCAGCAGCCCGCCGTCCGGATCCCGGGCCACCGCCGAGAGCCTGCCCAAGGCCCACGCGCCCGCGTCGACCACGCGGTGCCCGCGCCGGGACAGCTCGTCCAACCGTTCCCGCCCCAACCGGGACTCCACCACCAACCGCCGCGACTGCCAGCCACGCGGGTAGAAGGAAGCGGGAAAGGCCGTGGTGTGCCAGGCCGGCGCGTCGATCGCCGCCTGCAGATCCAACCCCGCGTGCACGTGGGCCAGCCAGAAACACAGCTGCCACTGGTCCTGCTGGTCCCCGCCCGGAGTACCGAACGCCAGCACCGCGGCCCCGTCCCGCGAGGCCAACGAGGGACTCAACGTGCTCCGCGGGCGCCTGCCCGGAACCAACGAGTTCGGCAGCCCCTCCTGCAACCAGAACATCTGCGCCCGGCTGTTCAGGCAGAATCCCAGTTCGGGAATCGTCGGGGAGGACTGCAACCAGCCCCCGGACGGCGTGGCCGAGACCATGTTGCCCCAGCGGTCCACCACGTCCACGTGCACCGTGTCCCCCCGCCCCTGCCCGGTCCACGGGACGGTCGGCTCCCCCAGCCCGACCCCGCTGGGATCGGGCGGCGACTCGGCACCCCTGCCCAGGGCCACGTACTCCGGCAGCACGGGAGCCGTCCCGCCCGGGGAGCCCGGACGCAGCTCCGCCGAGGCGGTCTCGCCGATCAGCCCGCGCCTGCGGGCCGCGTACTCCGGGGACAGCAGCGCCTCGGCGACACCGGCGGGGGCGGAGTCGCCGTAGTGGGCCTCGCGGTCGGCGAAGGCCAGCTTGGCCGCCTCCACGGCGGTGTGCACCGTCTCCGCCTCGGCAACACCCTCCCGGTACTCGGGGGTGAACCCCTCCAACAGCCGGAGCTGTTGCAGCAGCACCGGCCCCTGGCACCACGGCCCGAACTTCGCCAGGCTCCACCCGCCGGGCAGCTCCAGCGTCACCGGATCCTCGTAGTGCGCCGAGAACCGCGCCATGTCCTCGCCGGTGAGCACCCCGGGGTGCGCGGAACCGGAGCCGTCCCAGACCGGGGTGCGCACGAAGCGGTCCACCGCCTCGGCGACGAAGCCCTGCGACCAAGCCCGGCGGGCCGCGTCGATCCGTGCCTCACGACCGCCCCCGGCCGATTTGCCCTCGCGCACCAGCCGCCGCCAGGTACGCGCCAAATCCGGGTTGCGCAGCACCGCGCCCGTTCGCGGAGGGTTCCCGGAGGGCATCCACAGCCGCGCCGAGGAGGGCCAGTGGGTGGCGAACAGCCCGCCGACGGTGGCGATGGTGCTCGCCAGCCGCTCCACCACGGGGAAGCCGTCCGCGGCGTAGCCGACCGCGAAACGCAGCACCCGTTCCAGTTCCATCGTGCCGTGGTCACGCAGCAGCGTCAGCCAGCCGTCCCAGGCACCCGGCACGGTGGCGGGCAGCAGCCCGATGCCGGGGATCAGCTCCAGCCCGAACTCCCCGGCGAAACGGTCGATCGTGGCACCGGCGGGGGCGGGTCCCTGCCCGCACAGGGCCCGGGGAGGCCCTCCCCGCACGGCGAACAGCGCGGGCAGCTCCCCGGCCGGGCCGTTGAGGTGCGGCTCGACCACCTGCAACACGAAACCGGCCGCCACGGCCGCGTCGAAGGCGTTGCCACCCTCCTCCAACACCGCCATCCCCGCCGTGGAGGCCAGCCAGTGGGTCGAGGCGACCATCCCGTGTGTACCGAGCAGCTCGGGGCGCGTGGTGACCATCCGCTCCAGCCTAGGAGCGCGGGCAGCGAAGATCACGAGAATCCGAACAGATTTCCGGGGGACACGTGTGCGGCCGGAAGCACGGGGTTGGCACAGCTGCTCGGGTTGGTCACCCGAGTTCCCACGAGGTCTTGCGGGACGTCTTCCGGTAGGTCGAGGTGACCGGGAAGGTCGTTGTGGTGGTCGAGACGGGCCGGCCGGGATGCGCGTACTTCCCACCGGAGATCACAAGTGAACAACGCGACCGTGAAGTCGCAGGGCACTACGTGTATTCCTCACATGCGCGGGGCTGGGCCGCAGTGGGCCAGTTTTAGGCAAAATCGGCACACGTCCGCAGGCGCGGGGCAAGGCATGAAAACGGCGCCCCCGGAAGGGTTCCGGGGGCGCCGTGCTGTCGCTAGGGGTTCACTCGAAGCGGTTGTTCTTCACCGCGTCGAGGAAGGCGGTCCACTGCTGGCGGGTGGCGGTGACGTAGCCGAGATCGCGGTTCTTGGTGTCCCGCACGGCGGCGCCGTCACCGACGCGACCGACCTCGACGCAGTGGGTGTGTTGTTTGGACCGGCTGGACTTCGTCCAGCCGGTTGGGTGGTGTACTGTCATTGCTGCCTTTCCAGATCGTCAGCGATTTTGGCGATGAGTTCCGTGGACTGGGTGGGACTCATCGCCACCTGGCGAAGCTTAATACTCGCTTCGCGATATGCCTCGGTCTCCCTGGCGCTGTACACGGAGGTAGATGAGGCCACGTGTTCGAGATGGACGATCGGTGCCGCTTTGGGAAACTCGAACAGTAGGAACGATCCGGCGTGCGCGGGTGTCCATGTGGTCATGCCGTTGGGGATGACCTGAATGGTGACGTTGTCGAGGTCGCTCATCTTCAGCAGATGGCGGAGCTGTTCGATCAGCACGTTGGTGCCGCCAAGAGGTTCCCGAAGCGTGTGTTCGGTGATGATCACATCGAGTGTGGGAGCGTTCTCGGCGTAGAGAATGTTCTGACGGCCGACCCGCATGGTGACACGGGCTGCGGTGTCGGGCTCGGCATGTGCTCCCAGGATGGCGGCGGCGTAGGCCGACGTTTGGAGCAGGCCCGGCATCACGTCGGTGCACACGTCGGTGATGTGCTGGGCGCTGGTCTCGAACTCGATCAGAGTGGTGAGTTCGCGTCGTGTACCGGAAGCTCCGGCCACCCAGTTCGGTTGATCGGCATCTCGGGCCATCTCCACTAGCTCGTGATACGTGGATCCACGGACTCCCAGGGTAGTCAGGATCTGCGCCACATCCTCGGGTTTCGGTGTGCGAGTGCCGTTCTCGTAGCGGGACAGCGTCACATAACTGACATCGAGATACCGCGCTAGTTCACGCTGTGTCATACCGCTCGCGTTTCGGCATTCCCGCAGTTCAGCACCAAGAGCGCGAGCTTTGGGAGTCTGATCGCTGTTTCCGCCCATGAAACAACAATAGGAGACGATCATCGTTCACGAGAACACCCGAACGGGCGATTGCGTCTTTGTTTCTAGAAAACCATGCTGTTTCCAGCAATTCAGATCTGGTTACACAGTGGAGAGTAACTTATGCCACATCCGATTGCGTGGGTGCCCGCCGAGCGGGCGCGTCATGCCAGCACGGACCCGGTCTCCCAGCGGGGGCGCAGGGAGTATCCGGAGGGCCAGCGGGTGTCCACCCTGTGTGGACGGGCGGTGGAGGCCTGCGAGGGTGAGCTCGCCTGGCTGTGGTGGACCTGCCCGACGTGTGACGACAGGGCGCGGGAGATCGTCGGCGCCCCGCCACGTCCGGAGGTTGGGGGGCGGGCATGACCGGTCCGGAGAACGTGACGGTGGGGCTGCGGCTGGGGCGGGAGCGGCTTCGGTTGCAGGAGTTCGTCTCGGCGGTGGCTGTTCAGAGTTGTACCGCCGAGCAGTGTCGGAGTCAGGCGGCTCGGTTGGAGCGGTTGGCCGAGGTGCTGCGGGAATACGCTCGAACGCTCCCGGAGGAATCCCCCGGCGGGACGCATCCGGGCGGCACCGATGACTAGGCCCCTTCCCGGACCCGCCGCGCTGGGCCTAGCCGGGCTGTGGTGGCCTCGTCGGCTGTCCTGGTCGGGCACCCTGCCGCTGGCGGCCGTGGCCAAGCGCCGACCAGGTAACCATCACCTACCTGGTCGGCAGCCCGATCCTATCCCGGGGCTGTACCCGGATCCGGATCAGGCCCTGCTTGAGCGTGTCCTGCGCGGCCTGCGCGCCCTGTGAGTCCCGGCTCGGGTGCCGTGACCTCCACCCGGCACCCGGGCCGTCACCCCGCCCGGCCGGAGATTCCTCCCCACTCTCGCCCCGGCCGGGCGGGGTTCCACCCGGAAAGGACAGGCTCGGGTGAGCAGCCCGAGCAGCGCTGACCCCGTCCCCGGAAGGCGCCTCCGATCACGTCGTCCCCTGCCACGGGCGGGGGATGTGTCAGCCCTTGGTGTTAGGAGTCCGACCATGCTTGAGGACATTCGTGCCCGGTTGCAGCAGATTATCGACACTGCTCCCGCCGGTGAGCTCCAGGCGGTGCGGACCACGTTGGACGAGCTGCGTGGGCAGCTGCACCAGGTCGCCGGGACCAGCGCGAACGACGACGTGCAGCAGGCGTTGCGGTTGTTCGGTATCGCCCCCGACACGGTCGGTGAGGCGGTGCAGGCGGTCATGCTGGCCACCGAGCACGTGCGTTCGTTCTCCACCGTGCTGTGAAGGGGGCCTGGCATGTCCCACGTGGAAGAGCTGGCCAACGGCATCGCCGCCCTCCTGGGGCAGATACCGCCCGAGCAGCTGCACCAGGTACGCGCCTGGGTCGAGGAGTACGCCCTGCCCACCCTGGCCGAAATCGGCCAGGGCAGCAGCTCTCCCGACCTGGCCGAGGCGGTGGCCCTGCTTCAGCACACCCGCGAGCTCATCGACGAGGTCCTCGCCCTGTCCGCCACCACCCACCAGCACCTGGTGAACTACCTCACCACCCTCGGCCTGAACAACGACCAGCCCCCGCCCAGCATTCCCCACCCGTCCACCCACCAGCCTCCGATCCGCGACA
>NZ_PVSR01000015.1:0-74256 GCF_003001495.1 Actinopolyspora mortivallis | reverse complement strand
CCCCCACCGGTCTCCCACCCCCCGAAACCAATCGATCCTCGTTCCGCGTTCACCCGGAGCCTCCCGGGACGTCCACCCCCGGTTCCGGTACCGCACGGGCCTCCGCCCGCAGCTCGGGAACCAGTCCTCCGGCCGGGGCGGCCGCGACCACGACCGAGACGTGGTCCTCGTGCCGCCGCACGGTGAGTTCGGCTTCCCACGGGGACAGCGCCCGCACCGCCTGCCGCGCTCGCTCGGAGTCCCCCCTGGCCACCAGCCTCGCCGCCTCCGTCGCGGCGTCGGTGCAGCGAAGCTGGACGAACACCGCGGAGACACCGACCAGCACCAGCGTGAATGCGGCCATCAGCGAGCCGATTCCCAGCGCGGCCTCCACGGTGACCGCGCCGGCCTCCGAACCCTCGCTCCCGGGGGGACACCGGGCCGGGACCGGCTCCGCATCGGGGGAGCCGTCGAGGTCCCCGGTCATCTCACGATCCCCCGCCGAACGAAGGTTCCGACAGGGCCCGCCGCACCAACGAACTCAGCGCCTCGGTCACCGCGTCACTGGTGACCACGGTGTAGAGCAGCGCGGCGAACGCGGCGGCCGCCAGGGTGCCGATCGCGTACTCGGCTGTGCTCATGCCCTCCTCCCCGCTGAGAGGACGACGTACTCCCCGTCCGAGACGGCGGAGGAGTTTCCTCGCACCTCGGTGCGGCAACGTTCCGGACACGACCATGATGCTGTTTCCCTTCCTCGTCGGATTGCCGACAACACACCTTCCGCGCCTTCCGGACGCGGCTCGCCCGTCCCAACAGCCCAGAGGGCCTCCCGTCACCGGGTCAGCTCCAGGCCGTGCACCATCCCCAGCACGACGGGCAGCACCCCCAGACAGAAGAAGGCGGGCAGAAAACACAGCCCGAGCGGGGCGGTCACCCACACCTCGGTCCTCCGTACCCGGGCTTCGGCCTCCTCGCGCACCTCTTCCCAGGCCCGCGCGGACAGCTCCTCGGCGGCCAGGGCCAGACCGCTACCGCTGCGCGCGCTGCGCCGCGCGGCACCGGCCAGTTCGGCTGTCTCGGGCACCCGCGAGGCGGGCTCCCACGCGGCCACCGGGTCCGAGCCCAGTTCGAGCGCGCGGGCGACTTCGTTCAGCACCTCCGCTGCCCGGCCCTCGAACTCCCCGGCCACCTCCCGCAGCAGCACCGGGGTCGACAGCCCCGCCCGTACTCCCGCCGCGAACAGGTTCCATCCCGCCGCCGAGCGCAGCGGCGAGGACTTCTTCCGGGGGCTTCGAGCAAGCCACGCGTGGAGGCCCCAGGCCGTCACAGCGCCCGACAGACCTGCTGCCACCGGCCCGAACAGCACCGCTGCCGCGAGACCGGCGAGCAGGCCGGCACCCGCAGCGAGCGAGGCCGCTCCCCCACGACGCCGGACGAAGGTGGCCACCCGCTCTCGGAGCTGCCGGGCTCCTCCGAAGTGGGGCGGAAGCCTCGGTTCCGCGCGAACACGCAGGCGGCTTCGCGAGGCCGTTCCCCCACCCAGCAGCACCACCGCGACGCCCAGGGCGAGCAACACGAACGGGAGCGTCGAACCCGTCTGGGGATTCACGACCGCACCGCCGCTTCGGTCAGCCGCCGGATCCACAGCACACCGGCGCACAGCAGGACGGTTCCCACCAGCAGCAGGAGCTGTCCCACCGGGTCCGTGGCGAGCACGTCGAGCGGATCGGCTCCGCTGACCTGCCCCAACAGCAGGCCGAGCACCGGCAGGCCGGTCAGCACTGTCGCGGTCGCCCGGGGCCCGGCCAGTTTCGCCTCGACCTCCCTGGCCAGACGCGCCCGCTGTTCCGCGTCCACCCGAACGGCCTCCAACAGCCCGACCGGGGCCACGCCGTAGTGCTCGGACAGTCTCCAGCACCGCCCGAGTCGCTCCACCACGGGACGCAGCCCGTCCGGACAGCGCTCGTGTCCCCCCGGCCCGGCCGGGCCACCCAGCCGAGTGGCCACGGCCAGTCCCTCGAAGACGGTGGAGACGGTTCCCCTCGTCTCGGCGGCCACCCCGGCAGCGGCCGACTCCGGGACGGCGCCGCTGCGCAGATCACCGATCATCATGCGCAGCCCGGAGGCCAACTCGCTCAGCTCGCGTGCCGTCCCCGCGAACCGGGCGCTCCTTTCCCCGGTCCGCAGCATCACCGTGACCAGCAGTGACACGGAGACGGCTCCCGCCGGCCCCAGCAGCGCCCATCCCGACAGGGCCGCCGCCCAGGGGGCGAGTGGACGGAAGGACAGAGAGCCCACCGGCCGGGGACGTGCCTCCTGGGGAGCCAGTCTGCGAGCCGGAGTGGGCATGGGCCAGCACAGCAGGGCGGTGACCAGCAGGAGTGGTAGCACGACGGCCACGGGTGACAGTCCTCGCACTCCTCTCACCCCGTTTCCGGGCGGTGCTCGGCCACGGCCTCCAACAGGGGAGTACGCGCGGCGCCCCAACCCTCGTCCACGTCCCAGGCGGGAACCACCCGGGTGTGGGTTCCGCGACGACGCAGCAGACCGATCCCGGCGAGATGTCTTCCCCGGCGGGAGTCCCGGCGCATGTGCAACACCACCCGGACGGCGGCGGCGAGTTGGCCGTGCAGGGCGGCCCTTCCCAGCCCGCCCTGCGCCCCCAGTGCCTCCATCCTGGCCGGCACCTCCCCGGGGGAGTTGGCGTGCACCGTCCCGGCTCCGCCCTCGTGTCCGGTGTTCAACGCGGACAGCAGGTCACACACCTCCGCGCCTCTCGTCTCTCCCACCACCAGGCGGTCCGGTCGCATCCGCAGTGCCTGACGAACCAGGTCGCGAAGCCGGATCTCCCCGTTGCCCTCGATGTTCGGTGGTCTGGTGACGAGCCGGACCACGTGCGGATGCACCGGTTGCAGCTCCCCGGCCTCTTCCACGCACACGATGCGTTCGCTCCGGTCCACCTCGCCGAGCAGCGCCGACAGCAACGTGGTCTTGCCCGCGCCGGTGCTGCCGGAGACCAGGAAGGCCAGCCGGGCGGACACGACCGAACGCAGCAGTTCGGTGGTGGCCGCGTCGAAGGTTCCCAGTTCCCGCAGGGTGTCCAGTCCGTGGTTGGCCGGGCGGAGAACCCGCAGCGAGATGCAGGTTCCCCGGGCGGCCACCGGTGCCAGCACGGCGTGCAGACGCACCGCCACCCCCTCCCGGGTTCCGGGGAGCCATCCGTCGACCCACGGGCACGCGTCGTCGAGCCTGCGTCCGGTCGCCGTGGCCAGCCGTTGGGCGAGTCTGCGCACCTCCTGTTCACCACCGAAGCGGAGATCGGCGCGCCGCACCCCGTCCCCGTGATCCACCCACACCTCCTCGGGGCCGGTGACCAGCACGTCCGTCACCCCGGGGGTCGCCAACAGCTCCTCCAGGGGACCGGCTCCGAAGAACTCCCTGTGCAGACGTCGTACGGCGGCGAGCACGTCCCGCTCTCCGAGCGGGGTCTCGGTCTCCTCCCGCACTGCCGCGGCCACGGCCCGCGCGGTCACCTCACCTCCTTCGGCGATCAGACGCGTCCGCACCCGCGAGACGAGTCCCTCGTCCGCGTGTCCGTGCTCCGGAGAGGAGGCGGACGCGTCCGGGCCGTCACGAGGATCCAGGAACATCACCAGCACCCGCTTTCGGCGTCGGAGTCCTTCCGCACGCCCGAGGGCGTGCCCGAACTCCACCCTGCGCCGAACGGAAGGCCGTTCCCACCCCGTCTTTCCCGGCCTGTGGAGGAATTCCAACCCTGTGGACAAACATCACCGAGAACATTGCGGACAGTGACCGGGAGTCGACACCGGGAGACGAACGAACAACCGCTGACCACGCAAAGAAGTCGCCCGGAAGGCGGACCGTCAGAATCTCCGCTCTTGTAAACCAAAAACGCGAAAAATAACCCTATCGTGTTAAACATCGGACGGAGCGGCGTGGAGCGACCGCGCAGGAAGACGTGTTGTCATGCCGACGTAGCCGCCGGAAGAGCCCTCGGCACACGAAGGATCGGAGCCACGACGTGTACGAACGGACGGACGAGTCGTCCACCACGGACCTCCCCGCGCTGTTGACCCGTTACGGCGAGCTCGCGGTCGAGCTGGAGGAGACCACCTCCGCCGAGCGGGCCGAGCGGCTGCGGGCCTCCCTCGCCGAGCTGGACACGATGCTCGACCATCTCAATTCGAGTACCCACCGACTCGAGCCGTGACCGTTCCGCGTCGAAGTCCTCTCGGACACGCACAGCCCGCCCCGTTCGTCCGGAGGGGAGAACGAGAACAGTAAATGAATTTCTTTCAGGATTCATGGGTTTCCGAACGTCGAAGCCGCTGCTCGTGCGCCGGATCCGACACCGGAGCACACGAGTCCGGCCTCCCCGGAAAAAACCCCGGCCGCCCCCGGAACCGGCAGACCCGTCCCACCCTGGTGCGAAACACCCTCAGATGTGCACGCCCAGCATCTCCGCGGCCGTGTGTGCGGAGGAACCCGTATCGTGGTCGTAGGTCTCGACCGCGGGCTGCCTGCGTTGGCTCGGCGGAATCTCTCGTCCGGACTCACCGCCCCCCGCGTCGTTCAACACCCGTCTGATCTCACGCTCGGTGGCGGCGTGAGCTCGTGCGCTGGCCTCCGCCGTCTCCGCGGCGGAAAGCAACCCCCGTGCGGCGCTGTCGGCCAGTTCGGAGCTGACCGCGGAATGCCTGCACAGCACGAGAGCTATCTCGTCGACCAACCCGGAATCGACGGAGCCGAGAGCGGTGCGAACCACACTCTCGGCAATCGTGATATCCATCGGTCGGGGGATGACACGGGAAGACTCGGACACCGCGAACCTCCTCACAGCACAGTGCGAACAACCGCCGGTCCGAACCGGACCCGTTCGGGGTCACCACGAAAACAGACGGCCCACGAGGAAGGCGTGGCACCCCGGAGAACGCTGCGGACGAGTTTAACGCCGTCGCAGCAGCCTCGCCGGATCGAACAGGGGACCGGCCGGAAAAGTCCCGAAAGGATCTCTGCTGCTCCTCATTCACCCGGAAAAACACGAGCGCCCGTCCTGCGCACCGTGCGAACGAAACACCCCTTCGCTACACTCGCGAAAAAACCGGAACCGAGATCCGGTTTTCGGGAAAATCTCCTCCGGACATCCGGTCGGACGAACCGAATTATCCACTTTCGGCGGATCCCGGAACCGGATCGGCCACTCCGTCGCGGAAACGACTTTCCCTCGTTCCGGACTCCAGCACCGCGAACACGATCAAGGAAAACGTCGCCCGGGCAACGTCAACCACCCTGCCACCAGACGGGACAACCGTCGACATCCTTGGTATCACGTCGAATCCTCGTCCGAGAACGAGACGACAATCGAGTTCCCGAATCGCAATCCGAGTGTCATCGGAATTCGATCAGGCGCGGTCACATCACACCACCCGGCTCGTCCCGCACAAAGCGTCCAGGACTTTCCGCGCCGCTCGGACGGAAGGTCCCCGCGTTCCGCCGCCGTGCAACCCGAACCGGTCCACGAGTCGCGCCAGGCGCGGATCCGCGCGCACGGCGGCCAGTACCTCGACCCCGAGGACGTCCCGCACGTCCGCGACCCGCAGTCCACCCGGTGCCGGACCCCGCACGACCGCACGAACCGGGGTATCCCTGCCCTCCAGGGTTCGCAACAGTCGCCTGGCCGCCGTGCAGGCGCGGACCTCGGCGGGGACCACGAGAACGACCAGATCGGCCCTGTCGAGCAACGCGCGCGCCGGTTCGTCGGGTGGGCGGGGCAGATCGCAGACGACGAGGTCCCCCGCCCTGCTGCCCGCCTCGACCACGGCCTCCACCGCAGGTGTCGACAGCTCACCCTGTCCGTTCCGCCCGGTGGGGCAGAGCACGGAGAGCGCTCCGGAACCGAACCATCGGGTCGGTGCCGCCTCCCGCAGGGACGCCGCCGTCGGCCTGCTCGTGCCCACGGAGAGGTCGGCCCACCGGATGCCGGCGGTGCGTTCCTGCCCGAGCGCGAAATCCAGCCCCCCACCCAGAGGGTCGCAGTCGAGCAGCAGACAACGCCGTCCCGACCGGGCCGCGAGCACTCCGGTCAGCGCGGACAGCACCGAGGCTCCGGCGCCTCCGCATCCGCCGAGCACCGCCAGCACCTCCCCGGAACGGAGCGCCCCGCCCTCGGTCAGACCGGCCAGCATCTCCAGCAGCCGTGGCTCCTCGGAGGACAGGTCGAAGGCCTGCTCGGCGCCACGGTGAAAGGCCTCCCTCCAGAAGGAGGGATCCGGACTCCGCTCGACGAGGACCAGCCCCTTCCGACGCGGCAGGCCGACGGCGGCGCACCGCTCGGCGGCGGAGGTGTCGAGCAACACCACCGGCGCCGTGGCCCACGGTTTGGCGTCCTCGCCGGGCGAGAAGCGCCGTGGCGCACACCCCGCCGCTGCCGCGATACGGGACAGTTCCCCGGCCAGTTCCGCGTCCGCGGTGACCACCAGCGGTTCCGGTACCGCCACCACACACCCCCCGGAGTACCTCGTCACCCACCGCACCGCTCCCACGGGAGGGACCGACGTCCTCCCGCGACGCCGCTGCGGCTCTCGGAAGCCACGGTGGAGGCCGGCGACGAACGTGCCAAGCACGGATACGCCGGGATGTGGAGGAGCGAAGAGACCCGTGGACAACCACGGGGATTTTCGAGAGTGGCCCCCGCCAGGGGGGAGGGACGGGGGCCACCCGAGGTTCAGCCCCGGGGGGTCGGGCTGAACTATCCGGTGCACCGGACGACTCCACTGTATCTTCTCGCTTCCAGTGTGTGCGTTGCGTCCGTTGAGAGGAATATTCCTCGGTCAAAACGAAGACGTCGTACACCCTTGTGGGCGATGCTCGGTCACACAGAGCGCCGAGTCGGGACACTCCGGACCACCCGCCACCGGTGGACGAACACCCCCACCGCGAGCCCGAGGCTCCTATGCTGGACGCGTGACCGAGCCCGAGCCCTCCCACACCGAGACCGCCCCCTCCGGCACAGCGGCCTACTTCGAACTGGACAGAACGGTCGTGGCCAGATCCAACACGCTCTCCTTCAGCAGACCGTTCTTCCAGGAAGGTCTCATCAACCGCCGTGCCGTCCTCAAAAGCACCTACGCCCAGTTCGTGTTCATGCTGGCCGGAGCCGACGCCGACCAGATGGACCGGATGCGCGCGCACCTGGTCTCGCTGTGCGCCGGATGGGAGGTCGAGCAGGTCGAGGCGCTCGTGGCGGAGACCCTGCACGACATCGTCGACCCCCTCGTCTACCGGGAGGCGCTCCAGCTCATCGCCGAGCACAAGGAGCGGGGCGACGAGGTGATCATGCTCTCCCCCTCGGGGGAGGAGCTCGTCGCCCCGCTGGCCAGGCTGTTGGGCGCCACCGACTGGGCCGGCAGCAGGATGCGGGTGGAGCAGGGACGCTACACCGGCGAGCTGGAGTTCCACTGCGCCGGCGGCAACAAGGCCGTGGCCGCCGAACGGATCGCCGAACGACGCGGCCACGACCTGCGTCGGTGCCACGCGTACTCGGACTCGACCGAGGACCTGCCGCTGCTGGAGCTGGTGGGACACCCGGCGGTGATCAACCCGGACCGGGAGCTCCGCAAGGAGGCCGTCCAGCGCGGATGGCCCTCCCTGGCCTTCGAACACCCCGTGTCGATGCACGCACGTTTTCCGACCCCCTCGGCGACCACCGTCACCGCGGCGGCCGTGGGCGTGGGAGCAGCCGCGGCCGGGGCCGCCTGGTACGGGCTGTGGTACCGGCAACGCAGGCGCCGCTACCGCTGACCGGGAACCGGAGGACGCTGGCGTGGGACGCGGACGGGAGACGCCCACTCACGCGAGGGGCTTGCGGTGACCCGCGTCACGGACTACAAAGGAAGTACGGACCCCTGCACAGCGCAGGGACGTTGTGGAGGAGAAACAACGTCCCCCGGTCAGGGCTCCGTGCGCGATGGCGGGAACCCACGCGCAGCCACTGAATAAAAGGCAAGGTCGTTCTCAGGGTTGCGTACCGGGACGCCGGACGCCGAGCCCGCAGGATACGACGAGAGAGCACGCTTGGTACCCCGCACGTTCGCGCAGGAGACGGCGCTCGCCAGGACGCCCGGCGGGCGCCGTCGCATGTCGGCGGCGCGACGTCCCCGCCCTTTCGTCCCGGGAGACCCGCGATGATCACGCACGGTACCGACGCCGGCGCGTACCGTTGACCACGGTCTCCGAGGTGGGTAGCTTACGAATCCGGTCGGGTCATCGGTGAAACACCCGCGACCGCCGGTGGCGGGGCGCGACCGGGCCCACCCGAAACCGCCCGGGAGAACCGGAGGTCAACGTGCCCTGGACAGTCGGCCGTCGTCATCTGATGACCGCGACGCTCGCCGCGACGACGCTGGGAGCCGCGGGATCGGCGAGCGATCCCGGTGCCGGCCGCCCCTCCGGGGCAACGCCCTCCCCTGTCCCGGCACCGCCCCGCGCGGGCGAGGTCCCGGACTGGGCGGACCGTGTCGTCGCCGGAATGTCCCTGCCCCGGAAGGTGGGACAGCTGTTCGTCACCGTCGTCTACGGGCCCCGGGCCGACTCCTCCCACCCCGGCAACCGCGAGGAACACGGGCTCGACACCCCGGAGGAGGTGGTGCGCGCCTTCCACCCCGGCGGTGTCATCCACTTCTCCTGGACCGACAGCCTGCACCACCCCCGTCAGATCGCCGAGCTGTCGAACGACCTGCAACGCGCGGCCCTGGACTCCGGGGCGGGCCTTCCCCTGACGATCGCGACGGACCAGGAGCAGGGGCTGGTCACCCGTATCGGCCCGCCCGCGACGGTGTTCGCCGGCAACATGGCCCACGGGGCGGCACGCGACCCGCACCTGGCCCGCAGAGCCGCCTTCGTCACCGGACACGAACTGCGCGCCATGGGGATCACCCAGAACTTCGCCCCCGTCGGCGACGTCAACGTCAACCCCGAGAACCCGGTGATCGGGGTACGATCCTTCGGCTCGGACCCGGAGCTGGTAGCCCGGATGACCCGCGCCCAGGTACGGGGTTACCAGGACACGGGAGCCCCCTCGGAGACCGTCTCGGCGGCCGTGAAGCACTTCCCGGGCCATGGGGACACCACCGTGGACAGTCACACGGCGCTGCCCGTCATCGAACACACCGACAGCCAGTGGCGACGACTGGACGCCCCACCGTTCCGAGCCGCGATCTCGGCGGGGGTGGACGCGGTGATGACGGCACACATCCGGTTCCCCGGCCTGGACGACTCGGGGGAACCGGCCACGCTCTCCCGCACCCTTCTCACCGGTCTGCTGCGGGAGGAACTCGGCTTCGACGGGGTGATCGTCACCGACTCGCTGCGGATGCGCGGAGTGCGCGAGCTGCACCCGGACGAGTCCGTGGCGGTGCTGGCGCTGCGTGCCGGGGCGGACCAGCTGCTGATGCCTCCGAACCTTTCCGAGGCCGTGGAGGAGGTCGTCGCGGCGGTGCGCGACGGAAGGCTGTCCGTGGACGCCGTCGACCGCAGTGTCGCCCGGATACTGCGGGCCAAGGCACGGCGGGGGGTGATCACCGATCCGCTGGTGCGACTGTCCGCCGTGGAACGCGTGGTCGGCAGCCCACGGAACCTGCGGGAGGCCCGGCGGGTCACCGACCCCACGGTCACCCTCCTGCGGGACGACCCCGGGCTGCTTCCGCTGCGCCGCCCACCGGGGAGGGTGTTGGTCACCGGTTGGGGGACGGAGACCTGTGCGGAGCTGGCCGACCGGCTGCGGAGACGGGGGTCCCGGGTGCGCACGCTGCCCACGGGAGCGAACCCCACCGAGCAGGACGCGGCCCGGGTCGCGCGCGAGGCCGCCGGGCACGACCTCGTGCTCGTGCTGACCAACGCCGCGTGGAAGGAGGACCGGGCGGGTCAACGCGCACTCGCGCGGGCCCCGGCGGAAGCCGGCGTGCCCACGATGGCCGTGGCGGTGCGGGACCCCTACGACGCGGCCCACGTCGAACGGATCGGCACCTGGCTGACCACCTACTCCCACCGCCCGGTGGCGATGGAGTCGCTGGTGCGCGTGCTGTTCGGGGAGATCTCCCCCCAGGGCAGGCTCCCGGTGCCCGTTCCGGACCCGCAACGCCCGGACACCGATCGCTACCCGTTCGGACACGGCCTCAGCTGGTGAGGTGAGCGGATGAGTGGGCTGAACCGCAGACGGTTCCTGTTCTCCTCGGCGGTCACCGCTCCGGTGCTCGGGCTCGGCGGGGCCTCGAGCGCCACGGACGAGTCCCACCCTCCCGGGGGGACGACCGTGCGCACCGGGGCCGACGTGCTGGCCTCCGAGGACTGGCGCGGACTGGGCGGGGAGCGGATCGGAGTGATCGCCAACCCGACCTCGGTGCTCTCCCGCCCCGCGCGGGGACTGCCGCACGTCGTCGACGACATGCACGCCACCGGGGGAGTACGCGTGGTGGCCGTCTTCGGCCCCGAACACGGTTTCCGGGGTACCGCCCAGGCCGGTGGGGCGGAGGGGGACCACACCGATCCGCGGACGGGCATCCCGGTCTACGACACCTACGGGGCCGGGGTGGGGGAACTGGCCACCATGCTGCGCGACTCCGGGGTGCGGCGCCTGGTCTTCGACATCGCGGACGTGGGAACGCGCTTCTACACCTACGTCTGGACGATGTACACGGCGATGCGGGCCGCGGTCCGCACCGGCGTCGCCTTCACCGTGCTCGACCGCCCCAACCCTCTGGGAGGAAGTCCCGCCGGACCGGTGCTGGACCCGGAGTTCGGCTCGGGCGTGGGGGAACTTCCGATAGCCCAGCAGCACGGGATGACCGTCGGCGAGCTCGCGGGCATGTTCGACGCCGAGTTCCTGCCCGCCGACGAGGGAAACCGGCTGCCCGACCTGGACGTGGTCCGCACTCGGGGGTGGTCACCGGACCAACCGTTTCCCGCGACCGGGCTCACCTGGGTTCCCCCGAGTCCCAACATGCCCACCCCGGAGACGGCCGCCGTCTACCCGGGAACGGGGATGTTCGAGGGGACGGTGTTCTCGGAGGGGAGAGGGACCACACGTCCCTTCGAGACGGTGGGGGCACCCGGAGTCGACTGGCGCTGGGCCGAACAACTCAACGCCGAAGAACACCCCGGGGTGTTCTTCGGCGAGACCCACTTCGTCCCGACGTTCTCCAAGCACGAGGGCGAGACCTGCGGCGGGGTGATGCTGCACCGCACCGATGGGGAGGGGTTCGACGCGATCCGCACGGCGGTGGCCATGATCGTGCGCGCCCGCGCCTCGTACCCGGAGGTGTTCGGCTGGCGCCCCGACAACTGGATCGACCTGCTCACCGGCTCGGACCGGCTGCGGCGGATGGTCGACCGCGGCGCGGGCACCTCCGAGATCGTGGACTCCTGGCGCGAACCACTCGCCCGTTTCCGTGAGCGGCGCGCCCCCTACCTGCTGTACCCCCGGGCGGACACGGGATGAGCCCACCGGGGGCACCGGCCCCGGGACGGCGCGGTGCCCGCCTGTCCGTCCGACCCCGATCCCTGCGAGGTGGAGATGCGCACACCGCTGCTGACGACGGTGCTGGTTTCGATGCTGGCGCTGACCACCTGTGCCGCCGCCCCGGTCCCTGCTCCGGAGGGAGCCGGACGGTTCGATCAGCCACGCCCCGGTTTCTCCCCGGCGGAGACCCGACTGCGCCCCTCCTCCCCCGAACGGGTGGGACTGTCGGTGTGGCCGATCCTGCGCGCCACCAGGGACATCGCCGCGTGGACCGAACGGGTTCCGGGAAGGGAACACCCGATGTACGCGGGGGCGGTGAGCCTGCTGGCCCATCACGGTCGGGTCGTCAGCCACGAGGCCGCGGGCTACGAGCTGCGTTACTCCGACGGGTCGGGCACCGAACTCCCACCGGAACGACGTGAGCGGGCACGGAGGTCGACGATCTTCGACATCGCCTCGATGACGAAGCTGTTCACCTCGATCGCCGTACTGCAACAGGTCGAACGCGGACGCGTGGAGCTCGACGAACCGGTGGCCCGCTACCTGCCCGAGTTCGGCAACCACGGCAAGTCGCGGATCACCGTGCGCCAGCTGCTGACCCACACCTCGGGCCTGCCCGCCACGGTGCGGCTGTGGGAACTGCCGCCGGAGGAACGCCTGCCCCACCTGATGACTCTGGAACCGGTCACCGAACCGGGCAGCACCTACACCTACTCGGACCCGAACATGATCGTGCTCGGCGAGCTCGTGGAACGTCTCGCCGGCAAACCCCTGGACCGCGTGGTGCGGGAGGGCATCACCGAACCACTGGGCATGACGGACACCGGATACCTGCCCCCGGAGTCCGAACGGCACCGGATCGCGGCCACGGAGTACCAGCGGGCCCCGGAGCGGGGGATGCTGCGCGGCAGGGTGCACGACGAGAACGCCTGGGCACTGGGCGGGGTGGCCGGCCACGCGGGGATCTTCTCCACGGCCCGGGACCTGGCCGTGCTGGGGCAGGCGGTGCTGAACGGGGGCAGCTACGGGGGTGAGCGGATCCTGCGACGGGCCAGCGTCGCGGCGATGCTGGAGGACTACAACACCGAGTTCCCCGAGCACTCCCACGGGCTGGGTTTCGAACTGGAACAGCGTTGGTACATGGCCGGACTCACCGGCCCCCGCACGGCGGGACACACCGGTTACACCGGCACCTCGATGGTGTTGGACCCCGCCTCGCGTTCGATGGCGATCCTGCTCACCAACCGGGTGCACCCCTCCCGCGAGTGGGGGTCGAACAACCCGGCCCGGGTGCGCCTGGCCGAGGGGTTGGCCCGGGCGATGGCAGTCGAACCGCGACACGGCCCCACGGCGTGGTTCACCGGCGGCGGGACCACCGACACCGAGGCCACCCTGACCTCCGATCCGGTGTGGGCCACCGGCCGGGTGCGGGTCACCTTCGACGCCTTCGTGGACACCCAGCGGGACCCGGACGGGGTGGATCCGGTGCGGCTGGAGTACAGCCGCGACGGTGGTGCGAGCTGGAACCCGGCGCGAATGCACGTCCGGGGCCGGGGTTCCCCGCGCGGGCCGGTGGAGGAACTGGCCGGTTCGGGTCACCGCAGCTGGTGGCGGGTGCGGGCCACGATTCCGGGGGACGAACGCGGCCGGCTGCTGGTGCGCTGGCGGTTCTCCCCCGACGAACGCTATCTCGGACGCGGGGTCTATCTGGACGGGATCAGGATGACCTCCTCCTCGGGGACGCTGCTCGACGGGGAGGACGACTCCGGTGCGTTGCACGGCACCGGGTTCCTGATCGCCCAGCGCTGATCGCTCCCAGCGCGGACACACCGGTGACGTTTCCGTCGCGAATCCGTCCGTCACGGGGTACGTTGGGTCCGGCACCGTCCGTGACGCAGGTTCGCAGGGACAAGGGGTATGGCCGTGTCGGTGATTCCGCAGGATCTCGAGGACATCCTGACCAAACGCTCGTTCGCCCACATCGCGACCGTCGGCCCGCAGGGCGAGCCCCAGTCGAGTCCGGTGTGGATCGACTGGGACGGGCAGTACGTGAAGTTCAGCCAGACCACCACACGGCAGAAGTACCGCAACCTGCGGCGGGAACCCAGGTTGGCCCTGTCGGCGCTCGACCCCGAGCAGCCCTACCGGTACCTGGAAGTGCGCGGCCGGGTGGCGCGGGTGGAGGACGATCCGAACAACGCGTTCATCAACCGGATGGCGAAGAAGTACATGGACGTCGACGAGTACCCCTACCACCAGCCGGGGGACCACCGGGTGGTCGTCTACGTCGAGCCGGAGCACACCACGCGGATGTGAGCCCCGAGCTCCCGCCTGGGCACCCGGCTGCTCGCGGTGGGAACCGCCCCGGGGCGCACTCGGTGGTGTGCTCCCGTGGACCATGATCTCGACAGGGTGCTCGCCCCCGAGCGCGCACTGCTCGACCCGGAGGCGGTGCGCGGGCTGTTGCGCCACCACCAGGGAACTCCCCGATGAACATTCCGCCGCGAACCGGCGGTCCGTGCTGCTAGCATACGGGGCGTGTGCTGGCTGAGGAACTCCTTCCACATCAGGCCCCGCCGCTGACGGCGGCGGGCTGAGCGCTCTTCGGCTCCGCCGTTTTTCGGAAGCGCCAAGCCGGTCAGGCCGTGTAGGCCGCCCGGATCCGAAACGTCTTGTGCGGAGTTTTTCATGTCCAACGGACATCCGTCCTCAGGTGGAGACCGTTCCTCTCATCCCGGCGGGGCCCACGAGTTGGGGCAGAACTTCCTCGTGGACCGCTCCACGATCGAGAACATCGTCCGGCTCGTCGGGAGGACCTCCGGTCCCGTGGTGGAGTTCTGCCCCGGACGTGGCGCGGTGACACTGCCGCTGAGCGAGTCGGGCAGGCGGATCACCGCCGTGGAACTGGACCCGCGTCACGCCGCACGACTGCGGAAACGTGTCGGGGACGAGGTGCGGGTGGTGCGGGACGACGTGCTGCGTTTCCCGCTCCCGCGCCACGCGTACACGCTGGTGGGGAACCTGCCGTTCCACCTGACCACCGCCGTGCTGCGGCGGATCCTGGCCGCCGGGCACTGGAACACCGCCGTGCTGATCGTCCAGTGGGAGGTCGCGCGCCGACGCGCCGGAGTGGGCGGTGCCAGCATGCTCACCGCGAGCTGGTGGCCGTGGTACGAGTTCGAACTCCACCGCCGGGTTCCCGCCGGTTCCTTCCGGCCCGTTCCCTCCGTGGATGCCGGGCTGCTCACGATCCACCGCAGACCGCACCCCCTGGTCGAGGGACGCACGGAGTACCAACGCTTCGTCAAACGGGTGTTCACCGGCCCCGGCCGCGGGTTGGCCCGGATCCTGTCCCGCACCGGGTACGCACCCCGTACCGGGATCGCACGGGAGCTGCGCCGCCGAGGGATTCCCCCCGAGGCGCTGCCCAAGGAACTGAACGCGACACAATGGGCGCGGCTGTGGGAGGTGATCTCCTCGCCGCCCCCACGTGACCGTGGCTGATCCCGCGCGGCGAGGCCCGGGTGGCCGCCACGGTCCCGCCGGGGCCGTGGCGGTCCACGCCCCGTTTGACCGCCCAACAGTGATGTTAGTAACTTTCCCACATGGCCACGCCCGACGATCCGAGTCCCGAATCCGGTGAGCACAGCCCACTGGTACGGATACGTTCGCTGCTGCCCGGTCTGGCCCGCGCCGAGCAGCGCGTGGCCCGGATCGTACTCGCCGACCCCTCCTCGATCGCCCACCGCAGCATCACCGAGGTCGCCGAGGCGGCGGAAACCAGCGAAACCACCGTGACCCGCTTCTGCAAGGCCGTGGGGGTCACCGGCTATCCCGAACTGCGCATAGCACTGGCCGCCGAGACGGCCCGCACCACCGAGCGGGACCGCGACCTCGGCGGCGACATCTCCGAGTCCGACGACCTCCCCCAGATCGTCGACAAGATCGGCTACTCCGACGCGCGGGCCGTGGAGGAGACCACCGGACAACTGGACGTGCACGCGCTGGACTCGCTCGTGGAGGCCGTGTCCACGGCACGCCGCGTCGAGGTCTACGGGGTCGGCGCCAGCGGCTTCGTGGCCCTGGACCTACAACAGAAGCTGCACCGCATCGGCCTGACCTGCTTCGCCTGGTCGGACACCCACAACGCGTTGACCTCCGCGGCCCTGCTGCGACCGGGCGACGTCGCTGTCGGCATCTCGCACACCGGGGCGACCGCGGAGACCGTGGAGATCCTGCGCGAGGCCCGGGAGCGCGGTGCCACCACGGCGGCCGTCACCAACTTCGAACGCTCCCCCATCACCGAGATCGCCGATCTGGTGCTCACCACGGCGGCCAGGGAAACGACCTACCGCTCCGGGGCGATGGCCAGCAGGATCGCCCAGCTCACCGTGATCGACTGCCTGTTCGTCGGGGTGGCGCAACGTCACCTCACCGAGGCCAGGCACGCCCTGCAGACCACCTTCCGCGCGGTCGGTGGGCACCGGCTGCGGGTACGTCCCGACAGGCGCAGACAGCGGGAGGAACACAGGTGAGTGACCGCGACACGCGCGGCCCGGCGCAGGGGGACCCCCTGCCGCCCCCCTCGAACAGGTCCGCCACACAGTCCCCCACCGAACTCAGCAACCCCCGCACCACCGACATCGACCAGCTGGGCACCCTGGAACTGCTCCACCGGCTCAACGCCGAGGACGCCTCCGTTCCCACCGCCGTCGAACGGGTGCTTCCCGAAATCGCGCGGGCGGTCGAACTGGCCGTGCGCTCGCTGGAGAACGGGGGGCGGGTGCACTACGTCGGGGCGGGCACCTCGGGCAGGATCGCCGCACTGGACGCCGCCGAGCTCCCTCCCACCTACAACGTCCCGCCGGAGTGGTTCGTGGTGCACCTGGCCGGTGGGCAACCGGCGGCCTCCGGTGCGGTGGAGAACGCCGAGGACGACGACTCCGCCGGGGCGGCCGCCGTCAGGGAGGCGGCCGAGGGCTCGGACCTCGTGCTCGGTCTGGCCGCCTCGGGCCGGACCCCCTACGTGCTGGGGGCGCTGCGCGCCGCCCGCGAACTGGGGGCCGGCACGGTGCTGGTCTCGGCCAATCCGCACCGCGCCGAGGGGCCCCCGGTCGACGTGGAGGTGGTCGTGGAGACCGGACCGGAACCGATCACGGGCTCGACCAGGATGAAAGCGGGCACGGCGCAGAAGCTGGTGCTGAACTCCTTCTCCACGGCGGTGATGGTCCGGTTGGGACGCACCTACTCCAACCTCATGGTCGACATGGTGGCCACCAACACGAAGCTGCGCGAACGTACCGTGCGCATCCTGCGGGAGGCCACCGGTGCCTCGGAGTCCGAGTGCCTCGCCGCGCTGCGCACGACGCGGGGCCAGCTCAAGACCGCGCTGGTGCACCTGCTCGGCGGCGTGGACGCCGCCCGCGCGGCCGAGGCGCTGGCCCGGACCCACGGCCACGTCCGCGACGCGCTGCGCGCCCTGGAGTCCTGACCGGCCTCGGCGAGGCACCGGCCGAAGGTCACGCCGAACCCGGCTCCGAGTGCACCGGAAGCTCGTAGACCCTGCGCACACTGGTACCCAACCGGCCGATGTCGGCGCCGTAGACGTGCAGGGAGATCGCCGTCTCGGTTCCGCAGTTGCGCACCAGGTGGATGTCCCCGGGAGGGGCGAATCCGCAGCTCTGTCCGCGCTGGTTGGTCACGAGTCCGGCGGGAACGAGGTAGTCCCCCGCCGGGGACTGCCGCAGCTGGTAGTGCTGCTCGCTCTCGGTGCCCTGGTAGACCCCCGTCACGCACCAGGCGACGTGGTCGTGGATCGGTGTCTGCTGCCCGGGCAGCCACACCAGCGCCACCACGGAGAAACTCGCGTCCGGTTCCACGTGCAACACGTGCTGGAGGTAGTGCTCCGGGTCCCCGACCCGCTGGTCCTCCCGGAGCAGGCCCGGGACGTCGAGGAACGGACGCAACGCGTCCCTGACCAGATCGGCGGTGTGCGCCTGGGAGCGTCCGGCGCGCACGCACTCGCGGATCGCGTCGGTGAGCTCGGTCAGTCGCGGATTCTGGTGTTCGGTCCGCATCGTGGTCATACCCGAACCATGCCCGGTCACGGACGTCCGGTCGACCACCGGATTGTTGGGGGAGGGCCAACTCCGGCTTATGAACGCACCGTGTGCCCGCGAGCCCGGTGTCCGCTCCTGCCCGGGGTTCTTCCGGAAGTGTCGTAGATCGCCGGGGAACCCGCCTGACACGGGCCGTGCGACTCGGGTACGTGCCCCGGAGGTCCCGTCGAACTCAGTCCTCGGCCCGCATCTGCGCACCCACCCGACCGAAGGTGTCCAGCATCAGCGCGGTGGCGGGAATCCGGCGCTGCTCCCGCAGCGCGTAGGCGGTCACGCGGCGCTGTTCGAGACCGGCCACCCGCACTCCCACCACGTTCGGGTGCCGCAGGAACGACAGCACCAGGGCGGGCATCAGCGCGATCCCCACCCCGGCGGCGACCAGCCCCTGCACCGCCAGGTTGTCGTCGGTGGTGAAGGCGATCTCCGGTTCGAAACCGGCCTCGGAACAGGCCCTGGTGAAGTACTCCCTGCACCGGGGGCACCCCGCTATCCAGCGTTGCCCGGCCAGTTCGCCCAGCCCGACCGAGTCCCGCCCGGCGAGCTCGTGCTCGCCGGGAAGCACCGCCACCAGCGGGTCGTCCAGCACGTCGGTCCCCGTCACCTCCTCGCCGGGCAGTTCCTCGGTGTCCGGGTAGCTGAACGCCAGGGCGATGTCGCACTCACCCCGGCGGAGCGCCTCCAGCGAGTCCGGTGGTTCGGCCTCGCTGAGCCGGACCCGCAGCTCGGGGTGCTCCTCGGTGGCACGGGCCACCGCCCGGGGAACCAGGGTCGCGCTCGCACTGGGGAAGGCGCAGACCCGGATGCTGCCGCTGCGCAGTTCCCGCACCGCCGAGATCTTGTTCTCCGCGGCGGTCAGGTCGTCGACGACCGACTCGGCGTGCGTGGCCAGTATTCTTCCCGCCTCGGTGAGCTCCAGCCCCCCGCCGACACGGAGGAACAGCGCGGTGCCCAGGCTCCGTTCCAACGCCCGCATCTGCTGGCTGACGGCGGGCTGGCTGTAGCCGAGGCTGCGCGCGGCCGCCGTGTAGGAGCCGGTGCGCACCACGGTGTGGAACACGCCGATGTAGCGGGGATCGACCATTCCCGCAGCATACGAACCGCACCGGCGGGTGGGTACCCGCCGGTGCGGAAACCTCGGCCTCGTGGCGGCCGGGCTCGTCGCCTCGGCTCAGGCCGTTCCCACCGCCCGGCGGGCGAAGTGGATCTCGGTGGCGACCTGGCGCAACGTCTCGGCGATCACCAGGGAGCCGTGCCCGGCGTCGTAGCGGTAGAACTCGAAGGGCACCTCCCGCTGGAGCAGCCGGTCCAGGTAGTTGAGCACCTGCCGGATGGGGCACCGCGGATCGTTGTCCCCGGCCAGCACCAGCACCGGGGCACGCACCTCGTCCACGTAGGTGAGCGGGGAGCACTCGTGGTACAGCTCCGGCAGCTCATCCGGGGATCCCCCGAACAGCGCCCGGTCGTAGGCGCGCAGCGGTTCCATCTCGTCGGCGAACGCGGAGACGTAGTCGGCGACCGGGACACCGGCGACCCCGCCGGCCCACCTGTCGGGTTGGGTGCCCAGGGCGAGCAGGGTCAGGTACCCGCCCCAGGAGGCTCCCGCGACGACGCTGAGCTCGGGGGTGGTCAGCCCCTCCTTGATCGCCCAGTCCTGCACCCGGGCGACGTCCTCCAGCTCGGTCAGGCCCGGTCGTCCCTCGATCGCGTCCCGCCACGCCGAGCCGTAGCCGGTCGATCCGCGGTAGTTGACCTCGACGACCGCGAACCCGGCCTCCAGCCAGGCCGCGCGGTAGGAGGAGAAGCGGTCCTCGTCGGCGGCGTGCGGACCGCCGTGCAGGTTGAACACCGTGGGCAGCGGCCCGTCGCTCGTGTCGTCCGGGCGGGCGAGCAGGGCGTGCACCGTGTCGTTGGGACCGTAGGGAACCTCCACGAAGACGTCCTCGACGGGCCTGGACTCCGGGGCGCGGTCCCCTCCGGGGGTCAGCAGCACGCTGTCCTCCCCCTCCGGGGAGAGCACCCGTACCCGCCCCGGCACGGCGGCCGAGGACCACGTGTACTCCACCGAGTGGTCCGGGCGCACCGAGGCCGCTCCGACGGTCCCCCGGGAGGTGGGCAACGGGGTGAGGGTTCCCGCCGCGATGTCGTAGCGGTGCAGGGTGGTGCGCGCCCGGTGCGTGTGCGCGATCAGCAGTGCCGAACCGTCCGGATACCAGTCGGCGGAGAGCTCGCCGGGCAGGTCCAGGTCGAGCTCGGTCTCGGTGTCGGTGGCCACGTCCCAGAGAAGCAGTTCCTCGCGTCCGCGCCGCTCGTGCGAGACCAGCAGCCGGGTGTCGCCGGGCACCGGGGCGAAGTCCAGCGCGCCCAGCCCGAGTCCGGGGCCGTCCCACTTCTCGGCGAGCGTCGAGCCGTCCGTGCGCAGCACCCGCAGCGCGGGGTGCCTGCTGTCGCCGTGCTCGGAGTGCGACAGCACCAGCAGCGTCTCGTCCCTGGACGCGGCGGCCAGCCCGCCGTCCTGCTCGTGCTGGTAGATCACTCGGGTGTCCCCGTCCTCGGAGACCCACACGGTGACCCCCTCGTCGGTGGACATCCCGAGGGCGATCACCCGTTGCCCCAGTTCCAACCCGGCGGGATAGCCCGCGTGGGTGGTGGGCAGCGGATTCCCGGGGGACTCCCCGGTGGGGTCGAACGGTTCGCTCACCCAGCTTCCGAACTCGTCGCCGTCGGTGTCGTCGAACCACCAGATCCGGTTCCCGTCCGCGGAGAGCGTCCCGTGGAAGGTGCCGTTCGGGCGCGCGGTGACCTGACGGTGGGTGTCCGTGGCGCGGTCCCAGGCGTAGAGCTCCCAGGTGCCGCTCACGTTCGAGACGTACAGACTCCGGTGGGGAGCGTCCCGCGCCCAGTCCGGCAGTGACACACGGGGAGCGCTGAAGCGGGCGCGCCAGCGCGCCTCCTTGTCCGGGTCGTCGAACAGGGTTTCCGGGATCTTGGCGCCTGGATACGTGCTCACGTCACCGATCCTGCCCGATCGGAGCAACGGTGTGAGCACTGGGTAGGCGGTGTCGCTCGACCAGACGAAGGAGTACAAGCCTGTCGGTTGATTGTCCCGAATGCCCGGATCGGGAGACGATCGAACGACTTCCGTTCGCGCGGACCCACCACGGGAGACGCACCCGAGTCACGGGCCGGGGGCGGATCCCGGGTTCGCGCGGGCGCCCCGGAACCCCGGGTGCCCACCCTCTCCGGCACCCGGGCCGGGGAGGACGTCACGAGTCCGCGCCGCGAGCACGGGTGGGGTAACCATGATCTACGGGATCGACGTCTCACATCACCAGGGACCGTTCGACATGCACCGCGCCCGGGCGGAGGACTTCGAGTTCGCGTTCCTCAAGGCCACCGAGGGCGACGGTTTCGTCGACCACCGCTTCGCCGAGAACCTCGCCAACGCCCGCTCGGCGGGCCTGCTGGTGGCCGCCTACCACTACCAGCGGGCAGGGGCCTCCGCCGCCGCCCAGGCCGAGCACATCGCCCGCATCGTGCCCACCGACGTTCCCGTGATCCTCGACGTGGAGGAGGGAGGTGGTCACGCCGAACTGGCCCACGCGTTGACCGCGCAGCTGCACCGGCGGGGTTTCCACACACCACTGATCTACCTGCCGGAGTGGTACTGGCGACGGATCGGCGAACCCGACCTGTCCGGGTTCCCCCCGCTGTGGAAGTCCCGGTACCCGGACAACCGGGGCGGCTACGCCAGCGAGATCTACCAACGGGTTCCCGAGCACTTCTGGAACGGCTACGGCGGCAACCACGTGGCCGTGTTGCAGTTCACCAGCCAGGCCACCGTCGCCGGAAACACTCCCGTGGACGCCAACGCCCATCTCGGCACCCGCCGGGACCTGGACAACCTGCTCACCCCCCAGGGAGAGGACATGCGCGCCGACGAACGACAGGCCCTGTTCGACATCCTCCAACAGCTCACCGGCAGCCGCTCCCCGGGGCAGTTCCCCGGATGGCCATCCTATGTGGACGGATCGAAGACGTTCACCCTCGTGGACTTCACCCGCTGGATCGACAAGCACACCTTCGACCTGCACAAGCGTTTCGCCGCCGAGGTGACGGCGGAAGGCGGGCGGGAACGGGCCCTGCGCAGCGTGGTCGCCGAGGCCGTGGACACCGTGTTGGAGGCCGACGACCCGAAGCGCGAGGAGGTGGTCGACGCGGTCACCGCACGGCTCACCACCTCGGCCCGTCCGCACCACGCGGTGCGGGAGGAGGACGGCCAGAGCCGCGGCTCCGAGTGATCCCACCGGGGAGAACACGAAAAAATCCGGTTGCCGGACCCTGCGGTCCGACAACCGGATTCCACGTCGGGGTGGCGGGATTTGAACCCACGACCTCCTCGACCCGAACGAGGCGCGCTCCCAAACTGCGCTACACCCCGGATCTCCCGGCGGGATCGTCGCCGGAAGCTGATCGCCACCGAACGACGCCCCAGAGTCTATCGGACACCGATCCGGGACTCGACAGGGGCCCCCGACTCGTCACGCGCCGCACCGACGGAACCGCCCTCCGAACGCGGGACCAGCGTCAACAGGGAGGCCTCGGGCGGGCAGGCGAACCGCACCGGCGCGTAGGGAGAGGTCCCCAGTCCCGCCGAGACGTGCAGCCACGTGTGCTCACCCCAGGTGGAACTCCCCCGGGCCCGCCCCCGGTCGAGCTGGCAGTTGGTGACGATCGCCCCGTAGCCGGGAAGGCGCAGCTGGCCGCCGTGGGTGTGCCCGGCGAGCACCAGGTCGTAGCCGTCGGCGGCGAAGGAGTCCAGCACCCTCGGCTCCGGGGAGTGCGTGACCCCCAGCCCCAACTGGCTGCCCTCCACCGGAGCTCCCGCGATCTCCGCGTAGCGGTCCCGCTTGAGATGCGGGTCGTCCAGCCCCGCGACGTGGATCCGCACCCCGCCGACGGTCAGCTCACCCCTCCGGTGTGTCAGGTCCATCCAACCGCGTTCGGTCATCGCCGCCCGCAGGTCCCGCCACGGAAGCGGCCTGCCGCGAATGCGCTTCTGCCTGGCCGCCGGGATCAGGTAGCGCGCCGGGTTCTTCGGTTTCGGCGCGTAGTAGTCGTTGCTGCCGAAGACGAACACCCCGGGTCGGTCCAACAACGGCCCCAGGGCACGCAGCACGGCGGGCACCGCCTGAGGGTGGGCCAGGTTGTCCCCGGTGTTGACCACCAGGTCCGGCTCCAGCTCGTCCAGCGCGGCCACCCAGCGCTGCTTGGAGAACTGCCGGGGGGTCATGTGCAGGTCGGACACGTGCAGCACCCGAACCCGCGGGCTGCCCTCGGCCAGCACCGGCAGGGTGGCCGTGCGCAGCGTCCAGCTCCTGCGTTCGATTCCCGCCGCGTAGCCGAGCACCGAGCCGCCGAACGCCCCGGCGGTGAGCAGAATCCGACCGAACGTGTTCACACCACCAGCCTACGGGGCACACGCCCGTCTCGTACGACGGCCCGAACGATCCTTCACCCGGCGTGCCGTGCCGGCGTTCGGCGGTGGCCGGGATAATCGAGGCCATGTCCGAGTTGAAAGAACGGCTGCGGAACGACCTGACCGCGGCGATCAAACAGCGGGAAACCACGCGCACCGGGGTGCTGCGCATGGCCCTGTCCGCCATCGGGGCGGAGGAGGTGTCGGGCAAGCAGGCCCGACAGCTGTCCGACGAGGAGGTCCGTTCCGTCCTGGCCAAGGAGGTCAAGAAACGCGACGAGTCCGCCGCCGCCTTCGACTCCGCGGGCAGGACCGAACAGGCCGCCTCCGAACGCGCCGAGGGCGAGATCCTGCGGGAGTACCTGCCCGCGCAGCTCGACGACGCGGAACTCGCCGAGCTGGCCAGGCAGGCCGTCTCCGAGGTCGCCGCCGAACTCGGCGAAACCCCGGGACCGAAACAGATGGGCCGGGTCATGAAACTCGCGAACGCCAAGGTCGACGGCCGGGCCGAGGGAGGCCGGGTGGCCGCGGCGGTGAAGGCCGAACTGGGGATCTGACCGGTCCCGCAGCCGTGGGACGACCCGGCGGGGTGGACGCGCCCGCGTTTCAGCGTTCGCCCCTGCCTACCCTCCAGTAGGCCAGCGCGTACATCCGGGACCGTCCCAACCCGAGGGTTTTCTCGCCGAACTCCCTGATGCGTTCCACCACGCTCGCCTCGGCCCCCACCCACAGGTGCGGGTGTTCGCCCAGTTCCGCCGAGCGGACCGCCTCCGGCAGCGCCTCGGACCTTCCGGGGGGCTCTCCCTCCCGGAACAACCAGGTCCACTCCCCCGGGAGCGTGCTCGGCACGTAGTCCCGCTCGGCGGCCGTGTCCGCCTCCACGAAGACCCTGGCCGGAACGCCGGTGGGCAGTTCCTCCAGGATCGCGCACACGGCGGGCAGGGCCGTCTCGTCACCGACGAGTACCAACGGGTCGGCCTCCGGGGACGGGGTGTAGGAGGGGCTGGGCCCCACCGTGACCACCCGGTCACCGGCACGCACGTTCGCCGCCCAGGTGGCTCCGGGGGCCTCGTGGGCGTGCAGCACCAGGTCGACGGCCAGCTCGCGGCTGCGCGGGTCGAACCAGCGGACCGTGTAGGTGCGCTGCCTGGGCTGCTGGTGCCGTGGAGCGGCGAACACCTCGGCCCTGCTGTTGCCGAGGGGAGTGGGAAGACCGGGGCGCGGCAGGCACAGTTTGATGCGCTGGTCGGTGCCGCTGCTGACGAAGTCGGCGAGCTCCTCCCCGGTCAGCACCACGCGTTTCATCAGGGGTGTGATGCGCTCGACCCTGGCGACCTCCAGCTGTCTGTAGCGGGACCGCACCGGTGCTTTGCCTGGATGTGTACTTCCCACGGCCGACCAGTGTAGGACCGCGCCGCCCCGCTGCCCGGCCGCAGGCCGCCGGTCAGCCGCCCGAGTCCCCGGAACCGGATCCCCGCTGCCCGTTGCCCCGATCGTTCTCGGCGGGTTCGGGCTCTCGCGTGTGCGTCTGAGGCGGGGGGATGTAGCCGGTGCTGACCGAGATCCGGATGCTGGTGCCCTCCGGGGCGACGCCACGGGGGGACTGGCCGATCACCGTCCCGTGCGGCTCCTTGCTGTTCACGGTGCGGCTGTCGACCTCGTAGCCCGCCTCCCGCAGCTTCCGCTTCGCCTGCTCGGCCCTCATGCTCACGACCTCGGGAATCTGCTTGCCCGAACCGCCGCTGTGGTAGCGCTCGGTGGTGGTGGGCAGCTGTTCCACGGGCATTCCCTCGTGGGCCTGCTTCATGGCCCGCATCCAGGTCTTGGCCGGCACGGTGCCGCCGTATATGTTCCCGCTGCCGCACACCGACGGGGTTCCGCCGAGGCAGATACCGGCTCCGCGCCAGGAGGGCGGGCGGTCGATGAAGGTGAGCGCGGCCCCGGCGAACTGTGGTGTGGCCCCGATGAACGCGGCGGAGGCGAAGGTCTCGGTGGTTCCGGTCTTGGCCGCGGTGGGGCGGTCCCATCCCGTCGCGCTGGCCGCCCGGGCCGCCGTGCCGGAGGTGGTGTCGTCCGACATGCCGACCACCATCGCGTCGGCGAGCTCCCGGTCGACAGCCTGCTCACAGGGCGGCTCGGTGATGGACACACGGTTGCCGTGCCGGTCCCGGATCTCCTTGATCGGAGTGGGCGGGCACCACACCCCGCCGCTCATCAGCGTCGCGGCCACGTTGGACAGCTCCAGCGGACTGGTGGGGCTGAACCCGAGGGTGAAGGCACCGATCCTGCGCTGTTTGATCTCCTCGGCCTGGGTTCGCTCGCGGGCCCGTTCGGAGGCCATGGGGATGCCGGCGAGGTCGTGGTGGTTGAGCGTGCGGCGCATCCCCAGCCGCGCGGCCATGTCCACCGTGTCGTCCAGCCCGGCGCGTTCCTCCAGGATCACGAAGGAGGTGTTCGGGGAGGTGGCCAGTGCCTTGCGGATGGAACGGGCCCCCGCACCGACCCCCTCGGCGTTGCCCACCGTGTACGGGTTGGTGCCGTTGCTGAACTTCACCGAGGTGTAGGAGGAGGGTCCCGGGACCACGTTGTCGATCCCCATCCCCTCCTCCAGGGCGGCCGCGGCGGTGAACACCTTGTACACCGAGCCGGCCCCCTTCTGCACCATCGTGGTGGGCAGGGCGTAGGCGCTCTCACCCTTCTCCTTGTCGAACCCGAAGTTCCGGTTCGCCGCCAACGCCCGCACCCGGTGCTTGTCCGTGCCGGGCTCCACCACGGACAGCACGTTGGCCACCCTGGGGCTGTCCTGGGGAACCCCCTCCTCGGCGGACTTCTTGGCCGCCGCCGTCACCCGCTGGTCCAGGGTGGTGCGTATGGTGTATCCCCCGGATCGCAACTCCTCCGCCGAGAGTCCGGCCCGTTGCAGGTAGTTCTCCACGTACTTGCAGAAGAAACCGTTCTCCCCACCGGCACCGACGCAGCCGTTGGGAAGTTTGCCCAGTGGTTTCCGGACTCCCAGCGGTGCCTGCTTGGCCTCGCGGGCGACCTCCTCGGTGATCCGGTTCTGCCGGGCCATCGCGTCGATCACCAGTCCACGGCGGAACAGGGCCTCCTTGGGCTGGGTGACCGGGTTCAACGATCCCGGCCGGTTGACCACTCCCGCGAGCAGCGCCGCCTGGGGAACCGTGAGCTGGTCCGGTGTGGTGCCGAAGTAGGCCTGGGCCGCCGCGGCCACCCCGTAGATCCGGTTGCCGTAGGGGACCACGTTCAGATAGCGGGTGAGGATCTCCTCCTTGCTCAGGCGCTTCTCCAGTTGCAGGGCGATGCGGATCTCCCTGAGCTTGCGCGCCACGGTCTGCTCGGAGGCCTCGGCCTGCTTGACCGGATCTCCCCGGGCCGCCACGTGCATCAGGTAGTTCTTCACGTACTGCTGCGTGATGGTCGAGGCGCCCTGGGTGATCTCCCCGGCGACCTGGTTGCTCACGAAGGCGCGCACCGTGCCCGGCCAGTCCACTCCCTGGTGTTCGTAGAAGCGCTGGTCCTCGATGGCGACCATGGCGGCCTTCATGGTGTCGGCGATCTGGTCGGAACTCGCCGGGGTGCGGTACTGCTCGTACAGGTAGGCGATCGGATTGTCCGCCCGGTCGGTGACGGTCGTCACCAAGGGTGGTTGTTCGGCGAGCATCTCCGAGGAGATCCTGTTCACCGCGTCGCTGGCCCGGTTCGAGACCACGCCGAGTGATCCCACGGCGGGGAACAGCATGCCCGCCACCAGGACGCCTGCCAGCACACACAGACCGAACAGCTTGATCACGCCGTTACGAAGCCGCACACCGCTCACGGTAAGTCGCCTCGCGTGAGATCACTCGCTGTCGTCGTCAATACCCCCCGATGTGATGACCGCAAAAGAAAAATCCCACGAAAGTCGGTTGGCCGTGGAACCGAGATCTTCTATGGTGCGTCCACGTCCAGCGACGGGAGTTCGTGACGCGTCCTCGGTGCGTCACGACAGCCGGTGCCGGGGGGCCCGGAGATTGCAGGTCGCCGACGATCCAGTGAGGAGCTGGGGGCCTTGATGCTCGAACAGGGGGACTGGCGGGTTCACGCGGCGTGCCGCGACACGAACCCGGACCAGCTTTTCGTACGGGGAGCCGAACAGCGCAAAGCGCGCACGATCTGCTTCGGGTGCCCCGTACGCACCGAGTGCCTCGCCGAGGCACTGGACAAGAAGATCGAGTTCGGAGTCTGGGGTGGCATGACGGAACGCGAACGACGGGCCCTGCTGCGCAGGCGTCCGGACGTCCGCAACTGGCGGGAACTGCTCGAAACGGCCCGCGCGGAGTACAGCAGTCCCGACGCCTACCAGGTGGGATGACGACGACGAGCTGAACCGAGGCCGAACAAGCGGATCGCCGGGGCACGAACACCGGCACGCCCGGACGCCGACGGCTCGGCGGGCGGGAGGAACAACCAACGTCGACAACGGCCCCCCGGCCCCGCGCGTACGGCCGGACGGCGCCTTTCGCCCGTCCGGTCCCCGTGATCCTGGTGGCACGGTCGCCGGCCCGCGGCGCGGCCGACTCCCCGGCCGTGGGGGGTTCGGGTGCGTGAGCAGCGCGGCGGCCGTCCCGGAAGGAGTCCTCAGCCCGCCAGCCGTGTTCCGACCTCGTCGAGTCCGTCCAGGTCGTGCACGTCGCCGGGCAGGGCCGGAACCCCGACCAGCCCCACCTCCGGATGCGCCCGGGTGAACCGGGCCAGCAGTCTCTTCTCCCGCTCGGCCACCGCCACGCGGTCCGCGTGCAGCCGGAGCACCGAGGCCGCCAGGGGGGAGCCCCCGGCCTCCTCCAGTTCCTCGGCGGCAGCGACGGCCCGGGCGGCGGGCAGGTCCGCCAGCACCGGGTGGGTGCGGTTGACGACCAGCCCGGACAACGGCATCCCCTCGGAGGAGAGCCGCTCGACGAAGTAGGAGGCCTCGCGCAGCGCGTCCGCCTCGGGAGTGGCCACCACGAGGAACCGGGTTCCCTCCGAACGCAGCATCCGGTAGGTGTGCTCGGCGCGTTCCCGGAACCCCCCGAACGTCGAGTCGAAGGCCTGGACGAAGGCGGCGGCGTCCGACAGCAGCTGGTGACCGACGATCGTGGAGACGGTCCGGGCGAACACGCCGAAGCCCGCCCCGACCAGCTTGCGGAGTCCCTTCCCCCCGGCGCGTGCCGGGCTGGCCAGCATCCGGATCAGCCTGCCGTCCAGGATCGTGGACAGTCGCTGCGGGGCGTCCAGGAAGTCCAGGGCCGACCTGCTGGGCGGGGTGTCCACGACGATGAGGTCCCAGCTCCCCTCCGCGGCCAGTTGCCCGAGCTTCTCCATCGCCATGTACTCCTGGGTCCCGGAGAAGGACGTGGACACGGTGCGGTAGAAGGGGTTGTCCAGGATCTGCCGCGCCCGCTCACGGCCGGCGTGCGCCAGGACCATGTCGTCGAAGGTCCGGCGCATGTCGAGCATCATGGCGTACAGTTCCCCCGGAACCGAGGGGTCCAGCTCCACCCGCCCCGGTTTGTTGTCCAGTTCGGCCAGTCCGAGGGCCTGGGCGAGTCTGCGGGCCGGGTCGATCGTGAGCACCACCGTCCTGCGGCCCTGGTGCGCCGCCCGCAGTCCCAGCGCGGCCGCGGTGGTGGTCTTGCCGACGCCCCCGGAGCCGCAGCACACCACGATCCGGTTGGCGGGGTCCCGCAGCAGTGCGTCCACGTCGAGCCGTTCCGGACGGGAGCGCTCGTTCATCCTTGTCCTCCGACGCCGTGGGCGACGAGTTTCTCGGCCATCTCGTACAGTGCGGCCACGTCGATCCCGTCCACGTACTCGGGCAGGTCGAGCGCGGCGAGGTCGGTGCCGTGCAGTCGTTCGCGCGCGGCCAGTTCGGCGCTGGCCCTGGTGGCGTGCTCGACGGTCTCGGCGACCAGCCCGTCGAGCACCTCGTCGTTCCAGTCCAACCCCGCCGACTCCAGTCCGCTCCTGATCCGGTTCGCGTCCACCCTGCCGTCGGCGGCGGCCGTCACCGAGCGGGTGGCCAGGCGCGGGGGGCGCACCCTGTTGAGCAGCACGGCCCCCGGGCGCAGTGCGGCCGCGTCCAGTTCCTCCACGGTTTCCAGGGTCTCCCGCACCGGCAGCTGCTCCGGCAGCGTCACCAGGTGCACCACGGTGTCGGCGGAGTGCAGCAGGCCGACCACGTCCTCGCTCTGTCCGTGGATCGGTCCCGTGCGGGCCAGGTCGGCCATGGCCCGGGTGACGTCGAGGAACCGGACTATCCTCCCGGTGGGAGGGGCGTCGACCACCACGGCGTCGTAGCTGTGGCGGCCGTTGGGGTCGGTGCGGCGCACGCACTCCTTGATCTTGCCGGTGAACAGGACGTCCCGCAGGCCGGGGGCCAGGGTGGTCGCGAACTCGATGGCTCCCATCCTGCGCAGGGTGCGTCCCGCGAAACCGAGGTTGTAGTACATGGCGAGGTATTCGAGCAGCGCCGCCTCCGCCTCCACCGCGAGCGCCCGTACCTCGCCCCCTCCGGGGGCCGCGGCCAGTCTGCGTTCGGCGTACTCCAGCGGCGGGGTGTCGAACAGCTGGGCCAGTCCCTGTCTGCCCTCCACCTCGACCAGCAGCACCCGACGTCCCCCGGTGGCCAGGGCCAGTGCCAGGGAGGCGGCCGCGGTCGTCTTGCCCGCCCCTCCCTTGCCGCTGACGAAGTGCAGCCTGGCCCGGTCCAGCTGACGGTCCCATCCAGAACTCACACGATCAGCGTAGGTGGACTGTGGGGGTCGTGTCCGCCCGCGAGCGGGGAACGGTCGTCGTGTCGCCCGCCCCCGGCTCCGGAACCCGTGAATCACCGGTTCCGGCGACCACCCGACCGGGCCGTCGGGGGCGGAGGTCTTAGTAGGGTGGCGGCATGACCAAATGGGAGTACTCGACAGTGCCGCTGCTCAGCCACGCCACGAAGCAGATCCTCGACCAGTGGGGCGAGGACGGCTGGGAGCTCGTCGCCGTCCTGCCGGGGCCGACCGGCGAACAGATGGTCGCCTACATGAAGCGTCCGAAGGAATGAGGCCGCACACGGCGGGTCCGCTCGCCGTGTGCTCCGGCGAACGACCCGCTGTGACGCGTCCGTCCCGGAGGAGTGACGCGTCCCCACCCGTGTTTCCCGGCGGGAAACGACGGTGATCCCCCCGGAACCGACGAACGGGAGATACCCGATGACCACCTGGACACAGCGGCTCGCCGAGCTCGGTCTGCGACTGCCCGAGGTGGCGCGCCCCGTCGCCTCCTACGCCCCCGCCGTGCGCAGCGGTGACCACGTGCACACCGCTGGTCAGCTGCCCTTCGTGGAGGGAGCGCTGGCGGCGACGGGCAAGCTCGGGGCCGAGGTGACGGTGGAGGAGGGCCAGCGGTTGGCCAGGGTCTGCGTGTTGAACGCGCTGGCGGCCGTGGACGGTGTGGTCGGTCTCGACGCGGTGTCCGGTGTGGTGAAGGTGGTGGGTTTCGTGGCCTCCGCGCCGGGGTTCACCGCCCAGCCCACCGTGCTCAACGGTGCCTCGGAGCTGCTGGGGGAGGTCTTCGGTTCGGCGGGTACCCACGCGCGTTCCGCCGTCGGGGTGGCCGAGCTCCCGCTGGGGGCGCCGGTGGAGGTGGAGCTGGTCGCCGAGGTCTCCACGCACTCCTGAGGAGGCGTGGTGCGGCAACACGGGCCCGTCTTCCGGAGGACGCCCCTCTCCACGAGCGCTGCCTACGGGAACCACGAGTGACGAAGTCCGCGCCCCCGGCGGGTTGATCGTACGGTTTCGCGGAGGAAAATCACCCGTACGGACGTATTCGACGAGAATGCTTCGACGCAGCGTGTTGGGAAGGATCCCAGGAAGGGACGGCGAGAGGTGACCGACCGCGAGACCGGACTGTTGTGTCACGAGCTGCTGCTGCGGCTCGCCGACCGGATCCCGGCCGAGTCGCTCTGGCGCTACCGCGACTGGTTGGCCAGCGGAGCCGAGGAGGTCCTCGCCGTTTCCCTGCCCAAGCAGTTGCTGCGCGAACGCATCGGGCTGACCGACACCGAACACCGCCTGCTCTCCGAGGCCCTGCTGCCGCTCGGGGCCGACCCGGCCGCCGTGAGTGCGGTGCTGCCCCCGGAGTCCGGATCGGACGGATACTCCTTCACCGCCTCGGGGCCCACCGACGACACGGCGGACTCCGAGGCGCTGGTGCTCGGGGCGGCACTGCGCGGTCGTGCCGGTGTCCACGAGGTACGCGGCAGCTGGCGGCACGACTCCGCGACCACCGTGCCCACCAGGGTGGTGCTGGTCGACACCTCCGGCGACCCCGTGGAGCTCACGGGCGAGATCCAGCGCGTCCTGCGTGCCCTCGGCAACCACACCCCCCTCGTCGAGGTGCTGCCCGAGGAGGTCGAACCCACCGACTACCACGGCCGCGCGCGTACCGCGTCGAACCTGATCTGCACGGGCAACGGCGCGTCCCCGGTGCGGAACTGACCGCGCGGCCCAGGACCGGAGCGAGCAGAACCAAGGAGAACCCGTGGTGGACCTGGCGGACAACGGATCGCCCGCCGAGCGGCTGCACGAGCTTTTGCTGGCCCTCACCGGCAGGCTGGACGACGACGCGCTCAACACGGCACGCGAGTTCGCCGGGGCGGGACGCAGCGACCTCGCCGCGGAACTCGTCACCGGCTCACTCGTGGCCGGAGGCATCGTGGTGACCGACCGGGAACAGCGCGAGCTCGCGGCCGTGCTCGACCGGAGTGCCTCGCGGGCCGAGCTGGCCGACCGGCTGGCCACCGGCACGCCGGAGACCTCCGAACCACACAGGTTCACCGCCCCGGAACGGGTGGACGACCTGGCCACAGCGCTGCGCTCCGCGACCGCTCGCCTGCCGGAGCTGCGCTCCGTGTGGTGCGCGACACGCATCACGCCCGCCGGGGTCGCCGCGGGAACGGTTCCCCGGAGAGTGCTGCTGGCCGAAGTGGACGGACACACCGCCGTGGGACCGACCGGTTACCAGCTCACCCAGGCCCTGCGGCGGGCCGGTCTCGCCTGTTCGGTGGAGAGCTTTCCCTCCGACGGCGAGCTGCCCGAGTACCACCGGAACGCGCTCGCGGTCGCCCACGAGGTCCCCCTCCGGCAGGCCCCCTCCGAGCCGCCCGCCGGAGCACGCCACACCGCACGCCGGGCCCGCCGCGCCTCCGCACGCGCGGCGGGCCACGGTCCGAACGCGGAGCCCGCCGAACCCGCCACCCAGGGATTCCCCGCCCCGCTCGGCCCTCCGGGCCCGGAGGAGGACACGCCGGTACCGGACGAGGAACATCCCACCGCCGAATGGCCGGCCGCGGAACTCGGCGAGCCCCCGCGCCAGGAGTCCCCCTCCGGGGGGCTTCCGCCGATCGAGGACTTCCCCTCCCCGGTGCGGCACCGGCAGGAGGACACCACCGGTGAGGAGACCGCTCTCCTCGCCGACGGCCCCTCGTCCCCGGGGCCGGCCCGGACGGCACCGGAGCAGGAGTTCCCCGCTCCCGGCGAGCAGGGCTCGGTGGCGGAGTTCCCCCGCTCGGAGAGCTCGTGGGCGTTCACGGAGGAACCGCTCGATCCCGCCGAGCAGACCGGTCCCGAAGCCTCACCCGCCGGAGAGGAGTCCGGGGCCGGCGACACCACCTCCAACCCGAACGTGCCCGCCGCCGTGGACGCGAAGCTCACCAACCGGGAGCGCAACCTGCTGCGCAAGCTCCACGAGGAGCTGGCCCAGCGTGAACAGGACCGGGAACCGGACCACTCCCCCGAAGCCGGGGAGTCCGTGACCCGTGGTTCCGAGTCCTCCCAGGACCCGCGAACCACCACCGTCCCGGGAACGGGGAACTTTCCCCCCATCGGCTCGGTCGGACCGCACTCCCCGTGAGCGAGGCGACAACCGGCCATGTCGTACCCCGCACCCGGCACGGAGTCCTAGGCTGAGCTCATGCGCCTTCCTCCGGAGCTGACCCTGCCGGACAGCATGGTTCCCGCCGAACCGCCGGATCCTCCCGCCACCCCCCGGGACGCGGCCACCGTCGTGCTGCTGCGCAACGGTCCGCACGGCCCGGAGGTCTTCCTCCAGCGACGCGTGCGGGGAATGCCCTTCGCCGGGGGGATGACCGCCTTCCCCGGCGGGGGTGTGGACGAACGCGACGAGGAGGCCCGGATCGCCTGGGCGGGCCCTCCCCCGTCGTGGTGGGCCACCCGCTTCGGGTGCGGCGAGGAGGTGGCCCGCGCGTTGGTGTGCGCCGCCGTGCGGGAGACCTTCGAGGAGGCCGGGGTGCTGCTCGCCGGTACGGCCCCGGACGCCGTGGTCACGGAGACGGACCGGTACGCGGCGGAGCGACAGGCCCTGGTCGCCAAGGAGATCTCCCTGGCGGAGATGCTCGACGAGCACGAGCTCGTCCTGCGCGCGGACCTGCTGCGCCCCTGGTCGAACTGGGTGACTCCGGCCCTCGAACCCCGCAGGTACGACACGCGTTTCTTCGTGACGGCCGTGCCGGAGGGACAACGGGCGGACGGGTTCACCGGGGAGGCCGCCGAGGCCTACTGGAGCCGCCCGACCACGGTCCTGGAGACCTGGCGTTCCGGCGAATGCGGACTTCTCCCACCCACCTGGGTGACACTGACCGAACTCGCGGCCTGCTCCGACGTCACGGAGGTCCTGAACTCGGACCGGGAGATCGACAAGACGATTCCCCGGATCGTCCACCGGGACGGCGCGTGGCGGGTGGTGCTCGCCGACGACCACGACCGGCCCTGACCGGGGTGCTCCCCACCGCGAGCGAAACCACGTCCGGAAGGGAACGAAGAACCAGTGAGCTCACACACCCGGCAGCACCCCGCCTACGCGGTCTCCCGGCCGGTGCTCGACTACGCCACCGTGCGCCTGGCCTCCAACCCCGGGCCGATGACACTGGACGGAACCAACACCTGGATCGTGGGCGCTCCCGAGGCCGAGGAGTGCGTGGTGATCGACCCGGGTCCGGCCGAGGAGGAGCACCTGCGTGCCGTGGGCGGGACACGGCCGGTGGCCGGGATCCTGCTCACCCACCACCACCCGGACCACACCGAGGCGGTCACGGAACTCGCCCGGCGCACCGGCGCACCGGTGCGCGCCGCCGACCCGGAGTGGTGCACGGACTCCCCGGCCGGACGGGACTCGGGATTCGGGACGGGACAGCTGCGGGACGGCGAGGTCGTCACGGCGGCCGGGCTGCGGCTGCGTGTGCTGGCCACCCCCGGGCACACCGCCGACTCGGTGTGTCTGCACACCGAGCACGGGGGCGTCCCGGCGGTCTTCGCGGGGGACAGCCTGCTCGGACGCGGGACCACGGTGGTCATGGCCGAGGACGGCCATCTCGGTTCGTACCTGGAGTCGCTGCGTCGTCTGACGGAACTTCCCGAGGGCACCTGGCTGCTGCCCGGCCACGGTCCCGAACTCCCCGGTGCCCCCGCCGTGGCGGAACACTACCTCGCGCACCGGAGGCAGCGGCTCGACCAGGTGCGGACCGCGGTACGCGGGATGGTGGGCGAGATCGACGCCGCGAGGGTGGTCGACGTGGTCTACACCGACATCGATCCCGCCGTGCGTCCCGCCGCCGAGAGCACCGTGCTGGCACAGCTGGAGCACCTCAGGGAGCTGGGCGAGCTCTGAAGCGGCCCGTTTCCGTTTGTCTCCCCGTGCCCGGCGGGTATCGCCCTGGTGAGTGACGAGAGGGGAAAGGAGGCGAGGACCATGAGCCAACCCGTGCCGGTGCACCGTGGAGAACACGGTTCGTTGGGCAGCCGTCCGGTTCCCGCGTTCTGGCAGGAGCCGTTCCGGGAGCTGGAGGACATCTGGGACCGCATGGAGCGGATGCTCGACCCCGGGTGGCGGACCACCCGCCCCACCGAGGCGTGGCAGCCGATGGTCGACGTGGAGGAGACCGAGGACGCCTACCTGTTCGAGCTGGAGGTACCCGGGGTCAACAGGGACGACCTCACCGTGGAGGTCCGCGACCACGAGCTGTGGGTCAGCGGACGCACCGAGGAACGGGAACGCACGGGGACGCTGCACCGGAAGACCCGACGCACCGGAAGCTTCTCCTACCGCACCACGCTTCCCTCCGAGGTGGACAGCCAGAACGTGGAGGCGAAGCTGGAGAACGGGGTGCTGAGCATCCGGGTGCGGAAGAGCGAGGAGACCAAGCCCCGGCGCGTGGAGATCCATTGACGGTGCCGAGCGCCACGGAGGGCACGCCTCCTGCGGGGTCCCCGCCGCGTGCGGGACGTGTCCCCGCCCGCGACGGGCCACGCCGGTGGCCCCGGGATCAGCCCGTGGTCGTGCCCACCGTCGCCCACCGGTCCTCCGGGTTCCGCGGCGTGGGCAGGAGGGTGCGACGCCGCAGCCAGAGCAGCCCACCGAGCACGAGTCCGAGTCCGCCGGCGACGAGGAAGGCCGTCGCGGAGGTCCTCCACTCCACGAGCTGTCCGCTCAGGGACTGGCCCGCCGCGGCTCCGAGGGTCACGGCGGTGATCACCCAGGCGAAGGCCTCCGTGGCGGTCCCCTCCGGGGCCACCGCCTCCAGGGCCACCGAGTGGGCGGTGGACTGGGGCGTGACCAGGCTGCCCGCCACCAGCAGCGCCACCGTGAGCCCCGCGAGTGTTCCCGGCAGGGCGAGCAGCGCCACCAGCACGGCGAACACGGTGAGCAGGGTGGGCAGCCGCAGGTACATCGGCCTGGGCCAGGGACGGGTGCCGTACAGCACGCCGAACACCACCGAGCTCACCGACAACGCGCTGAGCAGCAGCCCGCCCACGGCGGCGTGTCCGGCGCGTTCGGCAGCGGCGGGAACCGCCACCTCGACCATGCCCAGCAGCAGGCCGAAACCGAAGGCGGCCAGGGCGAGTGTCCGCATCCCCGAGGTGGCCAGCGCTCCGAGCAGCGAGCCGGACGGCGGGTCGTCCACCGGGCGCTGCCTACGGGCGGCCGGGGTGACGGCGAAGCCGACGCTTCCGAGGATCATGCAGCTCGCTCCCACGACCAGGGCGGTTCCCGGCCAGGGCGTGGTCACGAGCAGGCCCGCGATGCCCGGTCCCAGGATGAAGAAGACCTCCATGCTGATGGCCTCGTAGGAGTAGGCGGCGTCCCGGACTCTGCCCGCCGGCAACAGCAGGGTCCACAGCGCGCGGGAGGCGGGACCCGTCATGGGTTCGCTCGTTCCCACGGCCACCGCCAGCAGCACCATGGCGACTCCGGGGCCGTCCGCCTCGATCATCCCGATCTCGGCCACCACGAAACCGGCGAACAGGGTGGAGACCACCAGCAGCGGGCGGGTGGGGCCGAGGCGGTCCATGATCCGTCCCTGCACCACGGAGCCGCAGGCCACTCCCACGAGGTTGCCGGCCGAGACGAGACCGGCGACGCCGAAGGATCCGGTGGCCCGTTGCACGTACAGCAGCAGGGACAGCCCGATCATGGCCACGGGCAGCCGCGCCAGGATCGAGGTCAGCACCGGCGCCCCGGCACCACGCGTGCTCAGGGCCTGTCGGTAGTCGGCGAGACTCACGGAATGGGACACGCGTACCATTATTACGAAAACAGTACGGCAGTACCATCGGTTTTCGGGTTATCCGCCTCACCACCCTCCCCCTGGGAACACGGAAACCGCAGCGCACCCGGGACTGCCCCGCCCGCCGAAACCGGGCGGAAAAAATCTGCCGGAGCACGCAACCCACACGCGCTCCGGTACGTCTTCACGGGTGAAAAGGCTTGGCAAGGTGGCTCCCCGAGGCGCACGCTGAAGGTGAGCAACGCGGGAACGGTCCCAGGACCACCCGCGTGGCCACCGGTTTTCCAGGGAGCTGGACCGACGCCAGGACCTTTCCCGTCGCCGTACGGGGGTTCGGCGGCGGAGAACCGGAGACAGCCTTCGATGTGGTGGTTCGGGGCCGACGCATCGAGGGATCGGGGAAGCGTGGTTGGTCGGGGGACGAGCCACGCGACGAGAAAGGACCGGAGCGCCGCGTCGGGGGTGGCGCCCGGTCCTTTCTCGTTTCGTCGTCAACCGCTCCGGGCGAGCCCACGACCGGCGTCCGCCCCCGGACTCCCGAGCCGCTCCACGGCCCGGCCCCGTCGGCGGGAACACCCGCGCACCGGCGAGCGCCTCCGACACGCGCTCCTCCGCAACACGGGGTGCCCGCCCGGCGGAAGGGGATCACCCCTTCCGGCCGGATGCGAACCCGGGGACGCCCGCGAGATCTCCGGAAGGCGAACCTAACCCGGCGAACCGCACGCGGACACGAAAAACCGCACCGTCCCCCTCACCGGATCCCGATCCGAATGAGCGGTCGGCGCGCTGCGACCACGCTCGGGAAAGCTCGGAAGTGGCGTGCCGTGCAGAACGCGGATCAGCGAGCCCGGCGAGCCAGCCGCTCGGGATCGAGAATCAGCACGCTCTTGCCCTCGAGTCGGAGCCAACCACGGTGTGCGAAGTCGGCGAGGGCCTTGTTCACGGTCTCCCGTGAAGCACCCACGTACTGTGCGATCTCCTCCTGGGTCAGGTCGTGCGTCACACGCAACAGACCCGACTCCTGGCTGCCGAAACGCTGCGCGAGCTGCAACAGCGCCTTGGCCACCCGACCCGGGACATCCGTGAAGATCAGGTCGGCCAGCATCCCGTTCGTCCTGCGCAGCCTGCGGGCAACCACCCGGAGCAGCTGTTCGGCGATCTCCGGGCGCGTGCCGATCCACTGCCGTAGCGCGCTCCGGTCCATGGTCAGCGCACGCACGTCCGTCACCGTGGTGGCGGTCGACGTACGCGGCCCCGGATCGAAGATCGACAGTTCGCCGAACATGTCCGAAGGGCCCATGATCGCCAGCAGGTTCTCCCTGCCGTCGGGAGACTTCCGCCCGAGCTTGACCTTGCCGGACTGGATGATGTAGAGGCGATCCCCCGGCTCACCCTCGGCGAAAATCACGTGGCCACGCGGGAACTCGACCGGTTCCAGCGATTGCGTCAGTGCCTCCGCGGCAGCCGGCTCCACTCCCTGGAAGATACCGGCCCGCGACAGGGTCTCGTCCACCTCGTCCCTCCATGTTGAGACGCGGCGGCTGCTCTCGACACCGGCCACCGCCCGTGGGCGGCGACCGGCGTGTGCCGCCTATCACCACAACCCAGTCTACGACCGGTCACGTGAACGGCGGGTACGTAGTCTGCCGGCGCGTCCCACCCTGCGAAGCTGGAACAGCTCCAGCGCACGTCCAATTCCCTGCCGGAACAGCGCCCGGACCTCGTCCGGACGGGCGTTCTCCAGCAGCTCCTCCACCTCGTTCTCCTGTACCGCCACGTGTCGGAGCCGCGCCTCCACACGCTCCATGAAGAGCGTGAAAAACATGATCACGAGCGGTACGACGATAACGAACCAGGCAGTCATTGTTACTCCATCCTCGCTCATACCCCGGTGGGACTCGCAACCGGGGTATTTGGGAGCGCTTCCACAGTCGGACCGAACCCCCGTGACCGGCAAAAATGGCGAAAATCACTCGGATCGGCTCGGACGAACGCCTCCCACCGCCCCGCACAGGAGTGGTCGGTCTCATACACGGTCGCCCGTCCCTCGACCCGAATCCGTAGGCTAGTGGGGTGTCCGACCCAGTTCCGAGCACCCCGAACCGCGCCACCACGGGCAACCGCACACCGAACTCCGAGAGCAGACTCGCTCTGGTGCGGCGCGCGCGTCGGATCATGCGCACACTGGCCGCGGCCTACCCCGACGCGCACTGCGAGCTGAATTTCGACGACCCGCTGCAACTGACGGTGGCGACGATCCTGTCCGCCCAGTGCACCGACAAACGCGTCAACGAGGTGACCCCGAAGCTGTTCGCCCGCTACCCCACGGCGGCCGACTACGCGGGGGCCGACCGCGCCGAGCTGGAGGAGCTGATCCGCCCCACAGGGTTCTACCGGAACAAGGCGAACTCGCTGATGGGGCTGGGAGCCGCCCTCGTGGAACGGCACGGCGGGCAGGTGCCCTCGACCCTGGAGGAGCTGGTCCGGCTGCCGGGGATCGGCCGCAAGACCGCGAACGTGATCCTGGGCAACGCCTTCGACGTTCCCGGCCTGACCGTGGACACCCATTTCGGGCGCCTGGTCCGCCGGTGGGGCTGGACCGAGGCCGAGGATCCCGTGAAGATCGAGAAGGCCGTCGGTGAGCTCATCCCGCGCAAGGAGTGGACGATGCTCTCGCACCGCGTGATCTTCCACGGACGCAGGGTCTGTCACGCCCGCAGACCCGCCTGCGGTGCCTGTCCCCTGGCCAGGGACTGCCCCTCCTACGGACACGGCCCCACCGACCCGGCCACGGCCGCCGAGCTGGTGCGCGGCCCCGAGGCCGAGAGACTGCTCGAACTCGCCGGGCTGCGCGGAACGGACGGCGAGGCCGCCCCCTCCGTCACCCCGGAGGCCTCGGCGGGATGAGCTCGAAAACCCCCCGGTGGCGCGGTTTCGGCCGCGAGATCCGCTGGACCCTGACGGTGCTGGTGGTCGCCGTGCTCGGCGTCGTGGCCCTGTGGCCGAGGGAGGACGACACGCCGTCCACACCGGAAACCCCGGCGAACTCCGGACGGGCCGGGGCCGACCTCGGCGAGCTGCGTGCCCGGGCCGCGCTGGCGGAGTGCTCCCCCGCCCCCCGCTCCGGCCCCTCCGTGGCCGAGCTGGAGGGGGCGAGCGGAACCTGCCTGGGCGACGGCTCCCCCGTCGAGCTGGCGGACATGCTCGGCGAGAGGGGCACGCTGATCAACGTGTGGGCATCCTGGTGCCCACCCTGCCGCAGGGAACTGCCCGCCCTGCAGAGCTACTCCGAACAACCGGACTCGGTGCGGGTGATCGGGGTGCAGGTCCGCAGCGACGCGGCCGGGGGCCTCGAACTGCTGGACAGCCTGGACGTGCGGCTGCCCGTGGTGCACGACTCCGGCGGACGCGTGGCCGAACGGCTGCGGGTGCCCACGACGCTTCCCGTGAGCTACCTCGTCACCCCCGAGGGAGAGGTGCGGCGGATGCCTCCCGAGGTGTTCGACTCGGCCACCCAGGTCCGCCAGGCGGTGCACAGTGAGTTGGAGGCCCGGTGAACGAGGAACACGGCCCGCTGGTCGACCCGCGCACGCTCCCCGACTGGCTGCGCCCACTGGCGCGGCGGTCCGCCGAGATCTCCCCGCGCGACCTCGGTCTGCCCCGGGCACCCTGCGAGAGCGACGTGCGCCCCGCCGCCGTGCTGATCCTGCTCGGCGCCGAGGACACCCGCTCCGGTCCCGACGTGCTGCTGTTGCGTCGTGCCGACGGCCTGAACTCCCACCCCGGCCAGGTCGCCTTCCCCGGCGGAGCCGTCGACGCCGACGACACGGGGCCCGTGGGAGCGGCGCTGCGGGAGGCCGCCGAGGAGGTGGGGGTGCGTTCGACCGGGATCACCCCGGTGGCCACGCTGCCGGAGCTGCACCTCGCCCACAGCGCCTTCCGGGTCACCCCGGTGATCGCACACTGGCACGAACCCGCCCCGGTGCGACCGGTGGACCCCGGGGAGACCGCTGCCGTGGCCCGGGTGCCCGTGGTACGACTGGCCGATCCGGACAACAGGTTCATGGTGCGGTTCGCGGGACGGACCTCCCCTGCCTTCCTCGTTCCCGGGATGCTGGTCTGGGGCTTCACCGGAGGGCTGCTCTCCGGGCTGCTGGACCTCGCGGGGTGGTCACGTCCGTGGAACCGTGGGGACGTACGGGAACTGGACGAGGCGTGGCGGGCCGCGGTGGCCACAGAGGATCCCGGTTCCGAACGCTGAAGGGCCGGTCGGGTGAAATAACCCGTAGAGGATCAACACGGGAGGTGATCACCTTCGGGCGCTGTACACCCGCCACCGCCCCGGGCCGGCAGGACCACCGGCCCGCCGCGAGCGGCACCCGACGGAACGGGCGATGCCCTCATGTTCTCAGCAGAAGCCGAGGTGACCGGTGAACTGGGTCGACGTGCTGGTGGTGCTGCTGGCGCTGCTGGCTGCCCTGTCCGGGGGACGCCACGGGCTGGTCACCGCGCTGCTCTCCTTCGTGGGGGTGGTCGCCGGGGCGATCGTGGGAGTGCGGCTGGCCCCGCTGCTGCTCGAACGGGTGGACAGCGCCGGCGCGCGCATCGGTTTCGGCGTGGGGATCGTCGTGCTGCTCGTCGCGCTCGGCGAAACCCTCGGGATGTGGGCCGGGCGCGAGCTGCGTGACCGGTTCACCGGACACCGCCGACTGGTCGGGATGGACAACGCACTCGGCGCGGTGGTGCAGGGCACGGCGGTCTTCGTGGTGGCGTGGCTGGTGGCGCTTCCGTTCACCTCGGCCTCGGCGCTGCCGGGGCTGGCTTCGGCCGTCAGTGACTCCCGCGTGCTGCGCACCGTCGACTCGATCATGCCCGAGTCGGCGCGCTCCCTGCCGTCCGAACTGCGACGGATGCTGGGCGTCAGCGGCTTCCCCGAGGCGCTGGAGCCGTTCTCCCGGACCCCGGTGGCCAGCATCGAGCCCCCCGACCCGGAGCTGGCCCGCAGCGAGGTCGTCCGACAGCTGCGCCCCAGCGTGGTCAAGGTGCGGGGCAGGGCCCCGGACTGCGGTCGTGCCCTGGAGGGGACCGGCTTCGTCGTGGCCGACAACAGGGTGATCACCAACGCGCACGTGGTGGCGGGAACCGACCGGGTCTTCGTCGAAGTGGGACGTGGTCAGTTCGCGGCGAAGGTGGTCTCCTTCGACCCGGACGAGGACGTGGCGGTGCTGTCCGTGCCCTCCCTGCGGGCCCAGCCCCTGGACGTGTCCCCGGAGCCCGTGAACTCCGGCACCGACGTGATCGTGCTCGGCTACCCGCTGGACGGGCCCTACACGGCTTCCGCCGGCAGGGTCCGGGAACGGATCGACCTGCGGGGACCGGACATCTACGGTGACTCGACCGTGGTCCGCGACGTGTACACGGTGCGGGCCCAGGTACGCAGCGGGAACTCGGGCGGTCCGCTGGTCGACGAGAACGGCCGGGTGGTCGGGCTGGTCTTCGGGGCCGCCGTGGACAACCGCAACACCGGGTTCGCGCTCACGGCCGAGGAGATGGCCGACGAGGTGGCCGCCGCACCGGGACTGTCCGAGGAGGTTCCCACCGGGGCCTGCACCGAGTGAGCTCGCCGGCTCACTCCCGCGTCGGCTGGTGACCGTCCTCGGTGTGGCGGTGCCGGAGCTGGGCCGTCTCCTTCAGGGAGTCGATCGTCCTCCGGGGAGCTCGGACCCGACGGACGCGCAGATAGCCGACCAGGGCCAGCAGGACCGCCACCACCAGCATCAGCAGGAACACGATCCCGAACGCGGCCCACCGCCACAGTCCGACCGCCGCCAGTCCCTCGGCGAGGGTGAAGAACAGGAAGAAGCTGCTGAAGGCGAGCACGGTCAGCGCCAGCACGAAGAAGACACTGCCCTTCAGTGCCTTGCGCGCCTCTCCGGCGACTTCCGCCTTGGCGAGTTCCAGCTCCCCCCGCACCAGCGCGGACAGGTGAGTGGCCACGTCCCGGGCGAGCGTTCCGATCGACTGCTCCGCGCCCGCACCGGTGCCTTCCTCGGACAGGGGGACGGAGGTGGCCGTGGCGGCGCTGTCGGAGGTTCCGTGTTGTTCGTTCTGGGCACTGTTCACGATCGTCATCGTGCCACGAACCCCCGGCCGTGACTCAGTGACGCGCCAGAGGCGATTTCGTCACTTCCCTCCCGCCTCGCTCGGATCAGCTCAACCGTCGGAGGCCACCCCCGGTGATCATCCCCCTGTGGGTCGGTGCGAAACACCTCCGCCACAGCACGAGCGCATCGACCAGTCCGCTGGACCCGGCCGGACGGGTCACCCCGGCTCGCCCTGTGCCTGGACCTCCGTGCGGGAACGGTCGTGCTTCCTGCGCAGCATCAACAGCAGGGTGGCGCCGACGGAGGCCACGGCGGAGGCGATGAGCACGGCGGCCTTGGCCTGGTCGGCCGCGGCTCCGGAAAGCGACAGGTCGGCGATCAACAGGCTGACCGTGAACCCGACCCCACCGAGCATCGCCAGGGCGAACAGGTCACGCCAGGCCACCCCCTTGGGGGGTGTTCCGAAGCCGAGCTTGATCGCCACGAAGGAGGTGCCGAAGATCCCCAGCATCTTGCCGAACACCAGACCGACCATCACCGCGATGGCGATCCGGTCGTGGAAGACCGCGCCCAGGGCCTCGGCTCCCACGGGAACCCCGGCGGCGAACAGGGCGAACACCGGGACCACCAGTCCGGCCGACCAGGGTTGCAGCCGGTGCTCCAGCCTCATGGACGGCGAGGCCCGTTCGTAGGGGTCCGGGCGCACCCTGGTCAGCAGTCCGAGCGCGACACCGGCGATGGTGGCGTGGACCCCGCTGCTGTGCACCGCCACCCACGTGGCCACGGCCAGGGGGACGTACAGCCACGAGGTGCGGATCCGCTTGCGCTGGGCGTACCAGTAGCCGACGCACAGCAGCACCGCGACGAGCAGTGCGACCAGGTTCATTCCCGAGGTGAACAGCACCGCGATGACGATGATCGCGCCGAGGTCGTCGACCACGGCCAGGCTGAGCAGGAACACTCTGGCCGTGGTGGGCATCGCCGAGGCCGTCAGCGAGAGCACGCCCAGCGCGAAGGCGATGTCGGTGGCCACGGGGATCGCCCAGGCCTGCGCGGAACCGGGAGCGCCGAAGCTGATGGCCACGGCCAGCACGGCGGGCACGACCATGCCGCCGAGCGCGGCCAGCACGGGCAGGGTCGCGGTCTTGCGGTCGGAGAGGTCCCCGAGGGTCAGCTCCCGTTTGAGCTCCAAGCCGGCGACGAAGAAGAAGATGGCCAGCAGCCCGTCCTTGGCCCACTCACCGACGGTCAGGTCCAGGTGCAGCGCGTGCGGACCGAGGGTGAAGTCCCGGACGGTCTCGTAGACACCGGAGGCGGGGGAATTGGCCGCCAGCAGCGCCACCACGGTGGCGGCGAGCATGAGCATTCCGCCGACGGTCTCGTTGCGCAGGTACGAACCGAAGTCGAAGGTGCGGGCCTCCTCCGGGGCGGCGGACCGTTTCCTTCGGTTGCGCTGCGACTTCGCCACGGAGTTGCTCCCGAGATTGATGACGCCACGTACTCCACAATGACCGGTGTCCGGATCGCCCCGGAGGCGAGCCTAACACGAGGAAACCCACCGCACCCTGCTTCGCGAGCCGCGTCGGGCACGTCGCCGCCCGCACGCACCGACGGGACTTGTCAACGCGATCAGGAATTGCTAAAAGCATCGACCGAACGCGGTGAACTGCGAAAACAGCTCGAAACGGCCGGTGTGGCGAAAACACGCACCCACGGTACGGGCGGACCGACGCAGCCGGGTGTGAGAAAAATCGACGGTGGGGCACGACCCGGTCGCACCCCACCGTTCAGCGGTCACGCGAACACGTTCAGTCGTCCCCGCTTCCGGATTTCATGCCCGCGGTGATCTGCTCCATCACGCTGGAGTCGGCCAGCGTGGACACGTCACCGACCTCGCGGTTCTCCGCGACGTCGCGGAGCAGCCTGCGCATGATCTTGCCGCTGCGGGTCTTGGGCAGCTCGGAGACCACCATGATCTGCCGTGGTTTGGCGATGGGACCGATCTCGTGGGAGACGTGCTCGCGCAGGGTGGCCATCGTCGTCTCCCCCGCCGAGTCCCCGCGCGGGATGACGAAGGCGACGATGCCCTGCCCCGTCGTGGGGTCGGAGGCTCCCACCACGGCGGCCTCGGCCACACTGGGGTGTGAGACCAGCGCCGACTCGACCTCGGTGGTGGAGATCCGGTGCCCGGAGACGTTCATGACGTCGTCCACGCGGCCGAGCAGCCAGATGTCGCCGTCGTTGTCGTACTTGGCCCCGTCACCGGCGAAGTAGTAGCCCTGCTCGGCGAAGCGGGACCAGTAGGTGTCCACGAAACGCTGCTGGTCGCCCCAGATGCCGCGCAGCATGGACGGCCACGGCTTGTCGAGCACCAGCAGGCCGCCCTCGCCGTTGCCGACCCGGTTGCCGTTCTCGTCGACGACGCCCACCGACACCCCGGGTACCGGCCGCTGGGCCGAACCGGGTTTGGTGGCCGTGACGCCGGGCAGCGGGGAGATCATGATGGCGCCGGTCTCGGTCTGCCACCAGGTGTCCACGATGGGGGCGGTTCCGCCGCCGATGTGCTCGCGGTACCACATCCAGGCCTCGGGGTTGATGGGTTCCCCCACGGTTCCGAGCACCCGCAGCGTGGACAGGTCGTACCGGGCCGGGATCTCCGAGCCCCACTTCATGAAGGTGCGGATCGTGGTGGGGGCCGTGTAGTACAGGGTGACCCCGTACTTCTGCACGATCTCCCAGTGCCGCCCCTGGTGCGGGGTGTTCGGGGTGCCCTCGTAGATGACCTGGCTCGCACCGTTGGCCAGCGGGCCGTAGACGATGTAGGTGTGCCCGGTCACCCAGCCGATGTCGGCCGTGCACCAGTACACGTCGGACTCGGGTTTGAGGTCGAACACCGTGCTGTGCGTGTAGGCGGCCTGGGTGAGGTAGCCGCCCGAGGTGTGCAGGATTCCCTTGGGTTTGCCGGTGGTGCCGGAGGTGTAGAGGATGAACAGCGGGTGTTCGGAGTCGAACGCCTCGGGGGTGTGCTGTTCGGACTGACGGTCGACGAGCTCGTGCCACCACGTGTCGCGGTCCGGGTTCCAGGCGACCTCGGTGCCGGTGCGGCGCACCACCACCACGTGTTCGACGCTGGGGGTGCCCGCGACGGCCTCGTCCACGTTCGCCTTCAGCGGCATGGCCTGGCCGCGACGGAACTGGCCGTCGCAGGTGATGACCACCGTGGCCTCGGCGTCGTTGATCCGGTTGCGCAGGGCCTCGGAGGAGAATCCGCCGAAGACGACGCTGTGCAGGGCTCCCAGCCGCGCGCAGGCCAGCATCGCGAAGACCGCCTCGGGCAGCATCGGCAGGTAGATGGCCACCCGGTCGCCGGATCCGACACCGAGTTCGCTCAGCGCGTTGGCGGTCTTGGACACCTCGCGTTGGAGGTCGGAGTAGGTGATCCGACGGGAGTCTCCGGGCTCGCCCTCCCAGTAGATGGCCACCCGGTCGCCGTTGCCGGCCTCGACGTGCCGGTCCACGCAGTTGTGGGCGACGTTGAGTTCCCCGCCGACGAACCACTTCGCGAACGGGGGGTTCGACCAGTCGAGAACCTGGTTCCACTCGGTCCGCCAGGTTAAGCGGCGCGCCTGCTGGGACCAGAAGCCCAGGCGGTCCTCGGCGGCGCTGTCGTACAGCTCGGCGGTCGCGTTCGCCTCGGCCGCGAATTCCGCCGTGGGCGGGAACGTCCTGTTCTCCTCGAGGAGATTGTCCAAGGTGTTGCTCTGCCCGTCGGGCTGACTCATCGCTGTCGAACCTCCGTCGCTGCTGGCACAGCTCTGTCCGTGACGAACCGTAGTGCGATACGACTCACTTCGATAGAGGTGAAACCTGAAAAGGTTGAGACCAATTCCCCTGATCGGTGCTGCTTATGACCGACAAGTCACAGTGAGTGTAAGACTTCTCACCCGAAACTGCCCACCCGAAGGATCCTGTTTGCCTCCTTCGGAGGACAGGCCAGCATGCTGTGCTAGGCACCGGGTAGCGTCTGCGATGTGAACGCGCAGGAGTCGCTACGCCCGCTGGTCCACCTTCCGGGCGTGCCCGAGGCGGTTGAGACCGCGCGCAAGGCGATCGACGAGGTGCACGAGCACCCGGCGAACCGACGGGGGTGGGCCACCACCGCGGCCGAGGCCTCGGTCCGGGCGGCCCGTGCCTCGGCGGCGGTCGCGGGAGGCGCCGTCGAGATCCCCGAGGAGGGCACGGTGACCGACCCGCTGCTGGCCGGATCCCTGCGGGTCGCCGAGGCCCTCGGGCCACTGCTGCCCACCTGGCAACGCGCCCCGCTACAGGCCCTGGCCCGACTGCACGTGCTGGCCGCCGCCGACCTCGTCGGAGCGGACGAGCAGGAACGGCTGGGACGCCCCCGAGCCGACGAGGAGGTGTCCTCCCGGCTGGAGCTGCTGGCCCGGACGGTCACCGAACTCGGTGGACAGGCCCAGGCGGCGATCCCGGGGCCAGTGCAGGCCGCCGTGGTGCACGGGGAACTGCTCGCGCTGGCCCCCTTCGGCGAGGTCGACGGGATCATCGCCCGGGCGGCCGCACGGCTGACGGTGATCGCCAGCGGACTGGATCCCAAGGGACTCGTCGTCCCCGAAGTGGCCCACTTCCGCCGCCAGGACGAGTACGCCTCCACCGCGCGGAGGTTCTCCTCCGGCTCCACGGAGGGGGTGGCCGCGTGGATCACCTACTGCTGCCGTTCCCTGGAGGCCGGAGCCCGCGAGGCGAGGTCGATCGCGGACTCCGTGCGGAGCTGACGGCGCCCCTCGGCTCCGCCACGAGAAGAATCAGGACGAGACGTAAGGCGACACCGTGAAACGAATCCTGCTCGACTGCGACCCGGGAATCGACGACGCGCTCGCGATCGCACTGGCCCACGGCTCCCCGGAGCTGGAGGTGGTCGGCCTCACCACCGTCGCGGGCAACGTCGGCCTCGAACACACCACCCCCAACGCGCTGAGGTTGGCCGAGTTCTACGGCATGGACGTGCCGGTGGCGGCCGGGGCGCAGCGTCCGCTGGTGCGCCCGCGACACACCGCCTCCACCGTGCACGGCAGCACCGGCCTCGGCGACGTCGTCCTGCCCGAGGCGAAGCGGCAACCGCACCCCGAGCACGCGGTGGACTACATCGTGGACACCGTCTCCGCCTCCCCCGGCGAGATCAGCCTGGTCGCGGTGGGGCCGCTGACCAACATCGCCCTGGCGTTGCGCAAGGAACCGCGCATCACCGAGTGGGTCCGCGAGTTCGTGATCATGGGCGGCTCCTACACCCGGGGGAACGTCACCCCCGCGGCGGAGTTCAACATCGGCGCCGACCCGGAGGCCGCCAGCGTGGTCTTCGAGGCGCCCTGGCGCACCGTCGTGTTCGGCCTGGACCTGACCCACCAGGCCAGGGCCAGTGCCGAGGTGCGGGAACGCTTCACCGGGCTGGGCCGGTTGCAGCACGAGCTGCTCGCCCCCTGCCTGGACTTCTACGGCAGCAACAGGCAGTACCGCGAGTTGGGACCGGCCATCCACGACGCCTGCGCGGTGGCCTACGTGATCTCGCCCGAGCTGTTCACCCTGCAGGAGGCCAGGATCGACGTGGAGACCTCCGGGCGGTTCACCTCGGGCATGACCGTGACCGACTTCGCCTCGGAGGAGACGAACAACGCCGTGGTGGCCACGGCACTGGACCAACGGGGCTTCTGGGACCTGGTCACCGACGCCTTCGAACGGGTGGCCCGGACGATGCCCGCAGCCCCCTCGGCCTAGGGACCACTCGGACGGAACCGCTGGTGAACGGCCTGCGGTGGTGCTCCGCGGCGGACCTCGACAGACGTGGTGACGGTGGTCCCGCGGCGCAGCCCGCGCCCGCACGCCGGTCTCGTTCCGCCGTGTGAGACATCGGACGTAGCGGAATACTCCGCTCCGTTCGATGGTCTCCCCCGGTATGAGTCGACTTTTCGAACCCGTGAAGTTCCGGGACGTCGAGATCCGCAACCGCGCCTGGGTCGCGCCCATGTGCCAGTACTCGGCCGTCGACGGAGTCCCCGACGACTGGCACTTGGTGCACCTGGGTCAGTTCGCCACCGGGGGAGCCGGACTGGTGATCAGCGAGGCCACGGCGGTGGCCCCCGAGGGACGGATCAGCCCCGGCGACACCGGCCTGTACGACGAGGAGCAGGTGGCGGCCTGGCGTCGGATCACCGACTTCGTCCGCGCACAGGGGGCCGCCGCCGGTGTGCAACTCGCCCACGCCGGTCGCAAGGCCTCCACCTCGGCCCCGTGGGAAGGAGGGCACAGCCTCCCCGAGGAGTCGGGAGGGTGGCCGACGGTGAGTTCCACCGACCAGCCCTTCGGGCAGTTGAACGCTCCGCGCGCGCTGGACACCGCCGAGGTGGCTGCCCTGCCCGACCGTTTCGCCGAGGCGGCCCGGCGCGCCGAGGAGGCCGGCTTCGACGTGGTGGAACTGCACTTCGCCCACGGGTACCTGGCCCACCAGTTCTACTCCCCGCTGGTCAACGACCGCACCGACAAGTACGGGGGTGACTTCGCGGGCCGGGTACGGCTGCTGCTGGAGATCACCGAAGCCGTGCGCGGGGTGTGGCCGGCCGGCAAACCGCTGTTCGCCCGGATCTCGGCCACAGACTGGAGTGAGCGGGGTTGGACCGGAGCGGACTCGGTACGCCTGGCCGCGCTGTTGGCCGAACGCGGGGTGGACCTCGTGGACGCCTCCACGGGCGGAGCGGTGGCCGGGGTCTCCGTACCCGTCGGGCCGGGCTACCAGGTGCCCTACGCCCGACAGATCAGGCAGGAGGCGGGGGTTCCCGCCGGGGCGGTCGGGATGATCACCTCCCCGGAGCAGGCCGAGGAGATCGTCGCCTCCGGCTCGGCCGACGCGGTTCTGCTGGCCCGCCAGCTGCTGCGCGAGCCGCATTGGCCGCTGCACGCGGCCGACCGGCTGCGGGCCGACTCGCTGTGGCCCCGTCAGTACGAACGAGCCGCCGCGCGCTGACCGTGACCGCGTCCGGAAGGGCCGGTTGACGCACCGCCCTCTCCGGACGCACGGCCGCTGCCCCTCAGGGGGTGGGGACGCTTCCCCGCGCCCGCGTCCTCGGAGAACTCGGAGCCGTCAGCTTCCGGCGAGCTTGGCCTGCCACATCCAGTGCGCCTCCTCCAGCTTGGCCGCGATGGAGATGAGCAGGTCCTGGGTGACCAGGTCGGTCTTGTCCGTCTCGTCGATGCGTGCCCGCAGGCGGCGGATCAGTCTGCTCAGCGTCTCCACGATCGCCCGGATGACCTCGGTGTCCTGCCGCCAACCGGAGTCGAAGTCGGGCACGCCGGAGCTCTCGGCGACCGTGCTCGCCCGCGCGTCCGGAGGCACTCCGAGGGCGGCCGCGCGCTCGGCGACGCTGTCGGCGAACTGGCGTGCGCTGTTGACCAGTTCGTCCAACTGCAGGTGGACACTGCGGAAGTCGCCGCCCACCACGTTCCAGTGGGCCTGCTTGGCGACCAGGTGCAGGTCGACGAGATCGACCAGGGTGCTCTGTAGCGACTTGGCCGTGATATCCCGTTCGGCGTCACCCAGCGGGCTGGTGATCGGACTCTTCTCGGCCATTTCCTCGTACCTCCTCGCCGCCCCCGCGACGGCACCGAAAACCGGGGGCGTGGGGGAAGTACCCGACCGATCACACCCCGAAACCCGCCGACACGCACGGTCGCGGGGTCGAAACGCCCGGCGGGGAGGAGCCCCTCAGCGTTCGGAGGCGAACTCGACCACCTGGCTGCCGATGGTGTGCAGGGTCGCGGCGACCTTCTCGTCGGAGCACTCCCCTCCCGGTCCCAGGCGGGTGTCGGCCGAGTTGACCGCCGCTCCCAGTGGGGTCGGCCAGCCGCGCAGGGCGTGGGTCACCGAGCGCAGCGCCTGCAGGGTGGTCACGGTCGCCTGCCAGCCGTAGGCGATGCCCACGCACCCCACGGCCCTGCCGTGCAGATAGGGGCGGGAGTCCTCCCGCAGGTCCTCGGCGTAGTCCAGCGCGTTCTTCACCAGACCGGAGATCGTGCCGTGATAGCCGGGCGAGGCCAGCACCACACCGTCGGCCTCGCGCAGCGCCTCCACGAGCTCCCGCGCGTTCGACACGCGTTCGGTGACCGCCGGATCGTAGAACGGCATGACCAGTCCGCTTCCGGCTATCACGCGGACCTTGGCCCCGCTGTCCCGCGCGCCGGCCAGTACCGCGTGCAGGGCGCGTTCGGACTGCGAGTCGGCCCGCACCGACCCCCCGATGCCCACTACGGTCACCGCCATCGACACTGTCCTTCCTCGTCACAGGTGTTGCCCGTGAACCCGTCGGCGAACCGCGACCCGGTCACGGTGAGCGACCGACCCCCGCTGGCGCCGCCGCCCGTCCGGGTTCCCGAGCGACCGACCGGGACACGGTATGGGTTGGACCGCACTCGAGGTCAATTGCCCACCACGTGTCTCGCACCACGCACTACCAAGCGGTAGCCTCCGAGTAGTGCGGATCACAGCCCCTCCACCCGCCCGGGGCGGACCTTCTCCGGGGAACCCCTGCGCGGGGCCGGTTCGCCCGGCCGGGCACCCCCGGTCGCCACGGTCCGTGAGCCCCGGAACGCGCGGCGGGAGCGTGGGACTCCGCACCGCCCACCCTCGACCGTGGAAAGGTTCATCCGTGTCCCCACTTCTCGACGCCATCCCACACTCGGTGCAGACACGTGTCCAGTCCGCCGTGCTGCACGGCTCGATGCGCCTGCCCCGCCCCCTGCTGCGGCTGGTGGCGGGGGAACCCGTCCGGGTGGACGGCCAGGAACTCGCCGTGGAGGTCCAGGCGCTGCTGCGGCTGCAGGCGCTCGCCGGCCAGGAACGCATGTCCGCCGACACCCCCGAGAAGGCACGCACCGCCATGTCCGGCGGGCTGGAGGTGGTGCGCGGCGCTCCCCTTCCCGGTGTCCAGGTGAGCAGGCGCTGCGTCCGGGCACGCTCCGGCGAGCGTGACGCCCGGCTGTACCGTCCCACGAACCTCACCGACCCCAGCACGCTGCTGGTGTTCTACCACGGGGGCGGTTGGGTGGTCGGTGATCTCGACACCCACGACGAGCTGTGCCGCTTCCTGGCCAAGCACGCCGACATCAGGGTGCTGTCGGTGGACTACCGGCTGGCGCCGGAACACCCCTTCCCCGCGGCGGTCGAGGACGCCGTGGACGCCTACGAGTACGTGCTGGACAACGCCGAGGACCTGGGATCCAGTCCCGACTCCGTCGCGGTCGGCGGGGACAGCGCGGGCGGCAACCTGGCCGCCGTGGTCGCCCAGCACGCGCTCGCCAACGGGCTCAAGAGTCCGGTGTTGCAGTTCCTGCTCTACCCGGCCGTGGACGCCAGCACCCGCAGGCGCTCCCGCGACCTGTTCGGCAACGGGCTCCTGCTCACCGACGAGGACATGGACTGGTTCATGGACATGTACCAGCCGGACCGGGACGCCCGCACCGACCCGCGGCTGTCGGTGCTGTTGAACGGGGAACTGGAGGGGCTGGCCCCGACCGTGCTGGTCACCGCCGGGTTCGACCCGCTGCGGGACGAGGGTGAGGAGTACGGCCGGCGGCTGGCCGAGGCCGGGGTGCCGGTGGTGTCCCGGCGTTTCCCGGACCTGATCCACGGGTTTGCCAACCTGTTCGGGGCGAGCCCCCGGTTGCGGGAGGCCATGTTCGAGACCGTGGGTCACCTGCGCGCGGGACTGGCACTGCACTCCTCCTGAGGAACACGGCCCGTCGGCGGCGGGGCATCCGCGCGTTCCCGGCTCCGGCGGGCCGGTCAGTCGACCAGCAGCGAACGCAGCCGGGCGAGCAGTTCCTCCCGGGTGGAACAGTCCAGCCGCTGCTTGATCCTGCCGATATGGTGCTCCACGGTCTTGGCCGAGATGAACAGCCGCTGTCCCACCTGTTTGTAGGTCATCCCGCCGAGCACCAGTTCGGCCACCTCGCGCTCCCGCTCACTGAGCAGCTCCCGCTCCTGACCCGAGGGCCCCACCCCACCGGTGTCCGCCGGGTGCCGGTAAGGACGCGGGGTCTTGCCCTGTAACGAGCGGGCGCACTCCAGCAGCGCCAGCATGGTGCCGCGATCCTTGGTGCGGATCGCGGCCTGCCCGGCCAGCCCCGCCCCGTCCCAGACCAGGCCGGCTCCGTGCAGCGCGTGGGCCGCCTGTCGGACGGACCGCTCGTCGACCTCGCCGTCGAGCAGCCGCAGCCACACCTCGGCGGCCGTGGACAACACGGCGGCCAGCTGCTCGCTCCCGGCCAGAGCGCGCAGGGCCGTGGCGTGCTCCGCCGCGTTCTCCCGGTCCCCCACCACCACGGCGGCCTGGAGGCGGCGCCAGGACAGCGGGGCGGCCCAGAGGGCGGGCTCTCCCAGGGCGGCCAGCAGCTCACGTGCCTCCCGCAGCGGCGGTCCCAGCCACTCCCGGTCTCCCAACCGCGCCCCGGCCACCACCAGTTCGCTCAGCGGGAGCAGGGCGAACAGGTCGGCGGGGTGCTCGGCCACGGCCCGGCGTGCCCCGGCCACGGCCCGGCGCAGTGCTTCCATGTCGTTGTCCCTGCTGGCGATACCCGCGTCCAGCGCGGTGGCCGTCAGCCTGTCCCGGGCGGGCAGCTCAGCCGGATCCTCCACGGCCCCGCCCAGCGTGTTCCTCGCCGCGATCGTGTCCCCCCTGAGCAGCGGCACCCAGACCGCCAACAGCCGGTGCCGGGTGCGGGCCAGCGGCCCGCCCACGTCGGCACGCACCGCCCGCTCCAACACGGACTCGGCCACGTCGAACTCGCCGCAGTGCAGGGCCACCGTGGCCGCCACCGCCGCCGGGGTGTCCGGCACCAGCAGCTCCGCGCCCACCGGTTCGGCCAGCGAGGCGGCACGGACCAGTGTGGAGAGGGCCTCCGGGGCGGAGCCCGTCACCGACTCGTGGATCCCCCGGGCCAGCTGCTCGCCCGCACCCGAGACCGAGGTGGGTGGTCCCTCCGCGGCCGAGGCCAGCAGCTGTTCGGCCTCGGAGATCCTGCCGGTGTCCACCAGTCCCACCACGGCGTGGGCCGCGTCCCCGGCCCACGGGAGATGCCGCGCCGACCACCGGCACAGTTCCGCGGAACGTTCCGGCAGCCCCCGGTGGGCGAGCACGGTGGCCGAGACCCGGATCGCCGTGTCCCGGTCCGGGGCCGACTCGTCCACGATGACCCGGTCCGCGGTGCGCACCGCCTCGTCCAGCCTTCCGGTCATCGCCGCGGCCCGGGCTCGCCGCGCGGCCACCGACAGCGCCGGGGAACCGGCCCCCACGGCCGCGTCGAACATCCGCACGGCCAGCTCCGGGGACTCCGGAAGCGACTCCTCCCCCGCGGCCTCGAACCCGGAGGCGAGCACGGGATCGGTGGGCAGGGCCGAGCCGGCTTCGAGCAGCGGACGCAGCAGCCCGGCCACCTCCGCCCCCCTGTCGAGTTGGATACGCACCAGCACACGCAGCACCTCCAGTCGTCGCTGCCAGGAGGTGAGCGCCAGCACCGCCTCCCGGACGAACGGATGCGCCGCGTCGCCGGTGTCCACCAGACCGGCGGCACGCAGTTCCTCCGTGGCGCGGGAGACCACCGTGGACTCCACGTCGAGGACGGTTCCCAGCAGTACCGGATGGGTGGGGCCGCCGAGCGCCAGCACGGTCAGACACCGCCGGGCCAGCTCCCCCAGTCCCCGCAGTTCCTCCTCGAAACGGTCCAGCGCCCGCTGCGGCAGCCGGATCCCCTCCGGGCGGAGGAGTTCCTCGGGGGAGACGGACTCCAGCAGCCGACTCACGAGTGCGGGAACCCCCCCGGTGAACGCCCGTACCCGTTCGGCGGTGTCGGGATCGTGGGGTGTTCCGGAGACCTCGCGCAGCCGCGCGGCGACCTCGTCGAGGTTCAGTTCCTCCAGTGAGACCACCGGGCGCCGCCGCCCCACCAGCGCGACCAGCTCGGCCAGTGGTTCGGGGCACGGCCAGGGACGGCAGGCCAGCACCACGCGGGGCGCACCGCCGTCGACCAGCTCCGCGAGTTCGCGCAGGCTCGCCTCGTCCAACAGGTGGGCGTCGTCGACCAGCAGCGCGCTCGGCTGTCCTTCCCCGGAGTGCCGGAGGGCGTCGACCTCGTGGTGCACCGTCAGGCCGGCCTCGCGGTAGATCCGGGCGAGTTCGGCCAGCAGCGCGGTCTTGCCGTAGCCGCCCGGGCCACGTATCACGGCGACCACCGGTTTGGACGGGCTGGCCGCGATCTCCTCCCGTATTCCCGTCGCCGCGCGCGGTTGGACGACCTGCCAGGGTTGTGGTGCGGACCCCGCCTCCGGTGCGGGCCGTGTGGCGCTGGGGTGGTTCACGAGCGGTCCCAATCGGTGTGCGGTGTTCGGTGGACGGTGCCGGTACCGGCGGCTCGGGCGAAAGGATCACTTGGCCTGCTGCACGATTCCGGGGCCCGCGGACTGGCCACCGAAACCCTGCACGAACGTCATGACGAGTCCGAAAGCGATCAGTAACGCCGCGAGCGTGAGTTTCAGGATCTTGAAGGACTTCTTGGTCGGCGTCGGTTCGACGGACATGGGTTCGACCTCCACCGGGGGACGTGGTGGGGGCACGGTGGGATCGGCCGAGGCATTCTCGATCACCGCCTCCGTACTGTCCACACCGTACTCATTTTCCGTGACCGGGTTGTCCTCGCCCGGGTCCCGCACCCGCATCAGCACACTCGTCTCCGCCCCGGCAGCGGCCCTGTCGGTGGCCGCGGACAGCACCTCGGCGGCCCGGAAGGCCGCCCCCCGCGCGGCCACCAGTTCGGGAGATCCGTCCACTCTGACCGGTGGGCCGGAGGCGTCCGGAGCCGGCACCCGTTCGTGGAGGCGTTGCCGGACCAGTTCGCGCAGCAGCGGCGTACGCGCGGGTCCGCCGGCCAGGACCACCGCCTCCAGGTCCTCCGGGGCCAACGAGACGGACTGTACCGTCTGGACCAGCATCTCCGGCAGCCATTCCAGTCGGGCCCGCGCCATCCGCTCGTAGCCGCCCCGGCTCAGTTCGAACTCACCCGGCTCATCCGGAAGAGGGACACTGAACCGGGCGAGTTCACGGTGGGAGAGCTCCTCCCGCGCCCTGGTGCACTCGGCCCGCAGGCGCGAGGCCGCGGCGCGGTGTCCGGGGTCGGCCGGGTCCAGGCGGGCGAAGGAGTCGGCGAACTCGGTACGCACCCGTTCGAGGACCAGCTCGTCCAGTTCCGCGCCGGCGGGAGTCTCCGACTCCACGGTGGGCCCCAGCGGTTCGAGCCCGGATCCCGGGCCGCGCGCCGACAGGTCCGCCGAGCTCGACTGTTCGTGTTTGCGCAGCACGGCGACGCCGGAACCGCTTCCCCCCGTGTTGCCGACCACGATGGTGCCGCCGTCGGCGACCGTCTGCTTCGACACGTAGTCCACGGCCACCGCCAGGGTCTCCGGCAGCAGGGTGACGTCGGTGATCCCCAGTTCGGCCAGTGCCCGGTGCACCAGGTGGGTACGGTGCGGCCCCCACCAGCAGTTGTGCGCGACGGCGATGTGTTCGGGGGGATACCCGTGGCGGTGGGTCACCTGGTCGGCCACCCATTCGACCACCGTGGCCACCAGGCGCTGGGCGGGGACGAACTCGCCTCCCAGCAGCAACGGAGCGTCCTCACCCAGGCTGGTGACGAAGTGGGAGCACGTCCATTCCGGGGCCTCCGCCCGCTGGGCGGCGGCCTCGCCCACCAGGTACCCACCATCCGGTAATCGGCGGACGAGACTCGGCACCTCGGGACGCGTCGTCCCGAGCGGGAACGGCACCGGGGTGGTCCATCGACCACCGTTCCTGCCCATCACAGCGGCCGAGGTCGTGGTGGTACCCAGATGAACCCCGAGAACGTAAGGCATGCCATCCCTTCCGGATCAGCCGTCCACACTTGTCATACCGCCAAGCGGCCTAGCGGGGTTCGTCCGGAAAGCCCGCCGTTCCAACCTAGCGTGAACTCAATTACGCAAAGATGTGACCCGTCCCATTGATCCCCTAAAGGGTGACAAATCAGAGTCCCCTAATAGGTTCAGCAATAACTAGGAGTGGCTCCCGATGGGCAAGCGCCTCCCCCGCCGTACCTTGATGAACAAGGAACGCGGGGATCGATCACCTCGCCCGGGAGAAGGACCACCCACGGCTTGAGTTCAGGAGAACGTCAGTGATGCCGAACACACAGCCGGATCAGGGTCACGGGCGGGGTGACTCCGAGTTCCCGACCCCGGAACCGGTCGTTCAGCAGACAGCGGCCCCGGGCCAGCCGACGCTTCAGGAGTTCCTGACCCGACTCGTCGGCAACCCGGAGACGCGGTCGGCGTTCGACGCCGACCCGCAGGGCACGCTGGAAGGCGCCGGACTGGGGGGACTGAACGCGGCGCAGATGCTCTACGCCTCCTCGTTCATGCTGGACTACGCCCCGGCCGAGTTCGTGACGGAGCACGCACGAACGGCCCAGCCCAGCATCGACACGTTCACGGCGAGCACCCAACACGTCGCGATCAGCCAGCTCGATCCCGGACAGAACAACGAGCAACAGGAAGCGACGGAAACCATGAGCGTGGACAACTCCCCCTCCGCCGAGTACTCCTCCGAGGGCGACGTCGACAACCAGCTGGAGCAGAACCAGCAGCAGAGCCAGGAGACCAACGTCGACGTGGACGGCAGCGTCGAGCACACCGACTCGCACAACCTGCTCAACGTGCACGACGTGCTCAGCGGCAACGAGGTGAACGCCGCCAACAACGCCGTCGGCGTGGTGGGCAACTCCGTCGACGTCGCCGGCAACACGGTCGACAACTCCGTGGACACCGTGGGCGACACCGTCAACAACACGGTGGACGGCGCGCTGGGCACCGTCAACGGCACCGTGGACACCGGTGTGGACGTGGCCGTCGGCAGCGTGGGCACCACGCTGAACGCCGCGGGTGACGTGACCGGCGGCCTCGACGACACGGTCGGCGACGTGACCGGCGCGGTCAGCAACGTCACCGCCGACGTCCCGGTCGCCGGCGACGTGACCGGCGACCTGCACGCCGGTCTGAGCGGCGAGAGCTCCGCCGAGGGCTCGGCCGACAGCGGTCTGGTCGGCGACGTGACCGGCGACCTGCCGCTGGACCTGCTCTGACTCCCGGAACCGCCTGACCCGCTCGGAACGGTTTCCGGGGAGTTCGGCACTTCCCCATGCGCTCTGACCTGAGCCGGTTCGGATCGCCGGGTTCCGTGTGCCCCTCTCTCCGCGGAACCCGGCGATCGGTTCGACGCCGCGAGAGGCAGCCTCGCGGCGTCGAACTCTTTTCCCCGGCCTCCTCCACCCGGAGCAGTCACTTCCCCCACGCGTCCGATGTCGGTACGGTGCGCACGGACGGATTTCGGACTCTCCGTGTCCGACCCTGTCCGATTTTTCCTCCGATCGTGTAGCCGTGCACAATCCCACCGTGATCGAAACGGCACTCGTGGAACTCATCGACCGCGCGGAGGCCGAGTGCGTCGAGGCACAACGGACGGACCTGAGCAACCGGTTGCGCCAGATCCGCAGCAGAGTACTCGATCCGGCCCAGCTCGTCCTCGTCGTCGGCGAGCCCGAACAGGGCAAGAGCGAGCTCGTCAACTCGCTCGTCAACGCGCCGGTCTGCGCCACGGGCGAGCACGTGAGCACCACGGTTCCCACTGTCGTACGACACTCCTCCGAGCCCTCGGCACAGCTCGTCGGCCAGGAGACCCCCCAGAGTGCCGTGGGCGGGGACCGCTGGCCCGTGCCGATCGAGCGCCTGCACGAGGAGCTGGACGACGCGCTGCGGCAGGGGCGGCCCCTCAGCCGCGCCGAGGTGGGACTGCCTCGTGCGCTGCTGGAGAACGGACTGGCCCTCATGGACACCCCCGCCGTCGGCGGCGTGGTCAGCTCCCTGGGTGCCGTCACCGAGGAAGCCGTGGCCGAGGCCGACGCCCTGCTCATGGTCTCCGACGCCACCCAGGAACTGACCACCAACGAGCTGAACTTCCTGCGCCGGGTCACCTCGATGTGCCCGAACGTCGCGCTGGTCCAACCCAAGATCGACTTCGTCCCGGACTGGCGACGCATCGTCGAGATCAACCGCAAACACATGGCCAACGCGGGTGTGGCGGGCAAGATCTTCCCCGTCTCCTCCCGGATCCGGGCCCGGGCCATGCGGGAGAAGAGCCAGGAGCTCAACACCGAGTCGGGCTTTCCCCCACTGCTGGACTACCTCCGCAAGGAGATGGCCAGCGCGCACGAACAACTCACCCGCAGGCTGGTGGCCCACAACGTCACCGAGGCCATCGACCGGATCACCACCTCCCTGCGCGAGGAGCTGAACAACCAGAGCCCGCGCACGGCCACCGAGACCCTGCTCGAACTGGAGGCGGCCCAACGCCGCGCCGAGGACCTGAAACGACTCTCCGGGCGCTGGCAGAAGACGCTCTCCGACGCCGTCCAGGAGTTGTACTCCGACATCGAGTACGACTTCCGGGAACGCAGCTGGGCCGTGCTGCACCGGGCCAACGAGACGCTGGACGAGGTGGACCCCGGCACCACCTGGGAGGACTTCGAGGACTGGCTGCGGCAGAACCTCTCCCGGGCGATCGCGGAGACCTTCGAGTGGCTCGACCGGCGCCGGGAACGGATCACCGAGCAGGTCTGCGACGAACTGCTGCGCGAGCACGTGCGCACCCTGCCCGCCAGCGACCCCATCCCCGTGCCCGACCCGCTGCCCCGGGTTCCCGACCCCAAACCCCCGAAGAACGCCGACTACCCGCGCAAGGACCAGTTCCTGACCGGGCTGCGCGGCTCCTACGGCGGCGTGCTGATGTTCGGGCTGATGACGAGCATGGCGGGGCTGCCGTTGATGAACGTGGTCTCCATCTCGGCGGGGCTGCTGCTGGGCAGCAAGAGCCTGAACGAGGAGAAGGACGCCCGGCTGAAACGCAGGCAGGCCGAGGCCCGCACCTCCGTGCAGCGCTATGTCGAACACGTGGTCTTCCAGGTCAACAAGGAGGCCAGGGACGCCATCCGCCACATGCACCAGACGCTGCACGACCACTGCAACCGCATCACCGAACAGGCCCAGATCAGCATCAGCCGGTCCATCCAGGACACCAAGCGCTCGGCCGAGCAGAGCGCCGTGGACCGGGACGCCCGCGCCAGGGAGATCAAGAAGAAGCTCGAGGAACTCAACGCGCTGCGCAAGAAGGCCGCCACGTTGACCTCCAACCGCATCACAGCCGCATGAACGCACCGAGTGACGCCGAGCCACCGCCTGCGGGCCTGCTGGGGCAGGCCAGGGCGCTGCTGCTCCGTACGATGACCTTCTACCGCGACGACCCCCGTACCGCCGGCTGGTTGCGCACCCGCCTGGAACGGCTCTCCGAACCGCTACGCATGGCCGTGACCGGAAGGGTGAAGTCGGGCAAGTCCACCCTGGTCAACGCGCTGGTCGGCACCGAGATCGCCCCCAGCGACACCGAGGAGCGCACCCAGGTCAACACCGTGTTCCGCTACGGGGACGAACCCCGGATCACGGTGCACACCCCGCACGGGACCCAGCAGCACGTCTCGCGGGGCAAGCTGGACCCGGCTACCATCCGCGACCTGCAACGCTGGCGACCGGACGAGGTCGCCCGGCTGGTGATCGAGACCCCCTCGCCCGGTCTCCAGGCGATCACGCTCATCGAGACGCCGGGGGTGGCGTCCACGGCGGTGCAGGAGACCGGCAGGTCGGCGCTGGCGCAGATTCTGTCCGAGGCCGACGCGGTGCTCTACCTGACGCGCCAGCCCCAGCAGACGGACGTGCAGTTCCTGCACTCGGTGCACGAGCTGCGCGTCGCGCGACGGGCCCCGATCAACACGGTGCTCGCGCTGTCCCGGGCTGACGAGGTGGCCGCCGGGGACGAGGACGCCCTGGAGACCGCCGAGCGGAGGGCGGCGCGCCACCTGGAGGACCCCAAGATCCGCTCCTTCACCCAACACGTCATCCCCGTCGCGGGGCTGTGCGCGCAGGGGGCGAGCACCCTGGACCGACAGCGTTTCGAGGCGCTGCGCGCGCTGGCCGCGCTCGACGGAACACGGATCGAGGACCAGCTGCTCTCGGCCGAGAGGTTCACCAAGGCCACCGAACCGGAGGGCGTGGACGCCGGCACCAGACAGACCCTGCTGAACGAGCTCGGTCTGTTCGGGCTGCGGCGCGCCCTGGACCTGCTCGCCCAGGGGGTCGGCGAACCCACCAGGCTGCGGGACGCGCTGCTGGAGGAGAGTCGCATCGGCGTGCTGCAGGAGGCGGTGCACCTGCAGTTCGTGGAACGGCAGGAGGCGTTGCGGGCCCGCTCGGTGCTGATGGCCGTGGACATGGTGTTGCGGGCCCATCCCCGTCCGGGCAGCAGGCAGCTGCGGGGGGAGTTGGACCGGCTGCTGGCCAACGCCCACGAGTGGGACGAGCTGCGGGTGCTGTCCGGGCTGTGGTCGGGGCAGCTACGGCTGCCGCACCCGCTGCGCCAGGAGGCCGAACAGGTGCTGGGCGCGCGCGGTCCCCACCCTGGTGTCCGGCTGGGAGCACCGCCCCAGGCCCAGCCCCGGGAGCTGGTCGAACGTGCCGGTGCCCTCGCCCGGCGCTGGCGCGCGTTGGCGGCCGACCCGCTCTTCGACCGTGCGCACCGGCAGGCCGCGCGGACCGTCCAGCGCAGGTGTGAACGGCTGCTGCTCACCCTGACCGGCGGCGGATGAGCGTCGCCGGCCGTGCGGGTCCTCACCGTCCTGCCGGGACGGCGGTGCCGGGAAGTTCCGCCTCCCCTCCGCCCCCGGAGGTGGGTGTCGTGTCCCGGCTCCGGGAACGTCGTGTCGCGTCCAGCGCGAACACCAGCAACAGCCCCACGCCGAGCAGCACGTAGGAGGCCGCGCGCAGCTGGTCGGCCGGCGTCAGGTTCGTCATGGCCGCGTGGTCCAACGGCAGGTCCAGCAACGTCACCGAATGCGTGACCAGCGCCGCGCACCCGGCCGGCAGCAGCCACCGGAGTCCGTGGCCCCCGAGGAAGTAGCTACCCGTGAGCACGATCGCCGGGAGGATCCACACCCAGTGGTTGCTCCAGGAGGTCGGCGAGAGCAGCAGCATGGTCAGTCCGAGCACGACCACCGCCGCGGCGTCGGTGGAGTGGTGCACGCAGTACAGGGCCATCGCCCCGAGCACCGCGCACGCCACCAGCCAGAGCCCCGTCTGCGCCACCTGGGGGAGGTCGGTGCGGTTCAGCACCGCCAGCACGCTCTGGTTTCCCCGCAACGGGGAGCCGAAGGCGGAGGCCGCCGGTCCCTCGGTGAACCAGTACGCCACCGAGTCGGGGAAGGCGACCAGGAAACCCACGAGGGTGGCGGCCACGGCGGTACCCGCGGCCACCCCGAAGGAGCGGAGATCGCGGCGCACCAGGAACAGCAGGGCGAACAGGGCGGGAACGATCTTGACCGCCGCGGCCAGACCGATCAGCGTTCCCCGGGGCCACCGTGGGGAACGCGTCAGGCAGTCGGCGACCACGGCCCCCATGAGCAGAATGTTGATCTGCCCCTGGGCGAAACAGCCGGAGACGGGGACGAGCACCACGCTCGCCTGCACGGCGAGGAGTGCGAGCACCAGGCAGGTCAGCCGGTCGAGGGGCAGGCTACGCCGCAGCAGCAACCAACAGGTTCCGGTCAGGGCCACCACGTTCAGCAGGTACAGCACGGTGATGTCCACCGTGAGCGGCAGCACGGCCAGGGGGGCGAGCGGGAGCAACGCGAAGGGTGGGTACACCCACGGCAGCTCTTCCCGGTTCGTCAGGGGCCCTTCGGCGGGCAGCACGCTGTCCCCGTTCAACCAGGCGGAGACCGCCCTGCGGTAGACCTCGTGGTCCGACCAGACCTCCTGGGTCGCGACCGCCGTCCACAGCTGCCGTACCAGCGCGAGGGAGATCAGCAGTACGAGCAGCCACAGGAGGGGGCGGACACCCCGAGTTCGGATGAGCGGGGATCTCGCGCCGATCCCGCCGGTGGTCCGGGACACCGTGGGACTGCCGGGATCAGCGAGCTCTTCCCTCATCCGGCGCTACTCTACCGAAGATAACGAAAGACTACGACAACATCACGAATTCGACACGATCTTCGGGACGAAAAAACCGGGTCCGACGGTGGGGCACCGTCGGACCCGGTCAGTGGTGGGAACCACAGTCAGCCCGCGGCCACCAAGTGGCCGCACCGGGCAAGGCTCAGTTCTGAACCTTCTCGGCGATCTTGTCGCCGGTGTCCTTGTCCACGTTGCGCCAGTACTGCAGCGCACGCTCCAGGATGGGCTGGCTGACGCCCTTGGAGAGGTGCCCGGCGACGTTGTTCACGAAGCGCTGCCGCTCCTCGTCGCTGAAGACCTCGCGGACCAGGGTTCCGGCCTGTCCGAAGTCGTCGTCCTCGGCGTGCAGCTGGTAGGCCGAGCGGACGACCTCCTCCTCGATGCCCTGCGGGGAGTGCTCGGTGCCCTGGGTGGTGTCGGCGTGCGGGCCGCCGTAGGAGTTCGGCGCGTACACCGGGTCCTGCCCGTAGCTGTAGCGCATCGGGCCGTCCTTGGCGTAGGAGTTCACCTGGGCGGTGGGCCGGTTGACCGGCAGGTCCATGTAGTTCGGACCGATGCGGTAGCGGTGGGCGTCCGGGTAGGAGAACAGCCTGCCCTGCAGCATCTTGTCCGGCGACGGGCCGATGCCGGGAACCATGTTGGACGGCTCGAAGGCGGCCTGCTCGATCTGGGCGAAGTAGTTCTCCGGGTTGCGGTTCAGCACGAACCGGCCGACCTTGATCAGCGGGTAGTCGCCGTGCGGCCACACCTTGGTCAGGTCGAACGGGTTGAACCGGTAGTCCGGGGCCTCCTCGATCGGCATGACCTGCACGTACAGCGTCCAGCTCGGGTTGTTGCCGGACTTGATGCTCGTCCACAGGTCACGGATGTGGGCGTCGCTGTCCTCACCGGCCAGCCGGTCGGCCTCCTCCTGGGTGAGGAAGTCGTGGCCCTGGTCGGTCTTGAAGTGGTACTTCACCCAGAACTTCTCGCCCTTGGCGTTTTCCCACATGAAGGTGTGCGAACCGTAGAGGTTCATGTTCCGCCAGGTCTTCGGGATACCCCGGTCACCCATCAGCCAGGTCACCTGGTGGGCCGACTCGGGGCAGTGGGTCCAGAAGTCCCACTGCATGTCGTGGTCCCGCAGGTGGTTGTCCGCCCGGCGCTTCTGGGAACGGATGAAGTCGGGGAACTTGATCGCGTCCCGGATGAAGAACACCGGGGTGTTGTTACCGACGAGGTCGTAGTTGCCCTCGGAGGTGTAGAACTTGATGGCCGTGCCGCGCGGGTCGCGCCAGGTGTCGGGGGAACCCAGCTCACCGGCGACCGAGGAGAAGCGGATCAGCGCCTCGGTCTTGGCGCCGGGCTGGAACAGCGCGGCCTTGGTGTACTGGCTGACGTCCTCGGTGGTCTCGAAGAAGCCGAAAGCGCCACCGCCCTTGGCGTGCACCACGCGTTCGGGCACCCGCTCGCGGTTGAACTGTGCGTTCTTCTCGATCAGGTAGTGGTCCTGCAGCAGGATCGGACCGTTGCTTCCCGCGGTCAGCGAGTGGTCGTCGCTGGCCACCGGGATGCCGGCGTTGGTCGTCGTGGGCCGTGGCGAACTCACGATCGTCCCTCCTCGTGGTGGTTGAGATGTCCGTCGATCACTGTTCGGCGGACCTACAGTCGGGGCAGTATCCCCAAAAAACGATCTCGGCTTCGTCCACGGAGTATCCTGCCGTGGTCGAAGGAGTCAGGCACGGTGCCGAACCGTGGACACAGTCCACGTCCTCGGTCCGTCCGCAGTCGCGACACACCAGGTGGTGGTGGTTGTCCGCCGTACGGGACTCGAACCGGGCCGGATGACCGGCGGGTTCGATCCTGCGTAACAACCCGGCCGCGGTGCACGCGTGCAGCACGTCGTAGACGGCTTGGGTGGACACCGAGCCGATGTCCCTCCGTACGGCACCAGCCACCTGCTCGGCGGTCGAGTGCGGATTGCTCGACAGCCAGTCGAGCACGGCCACGCGGGGGGCGGTGGCCCGGAGCCCCACCGCGCGCAGCCGTTCCCGCGTGCCGCCTTCCGCGACCTGACCGCCGGATGTCGTCCTGGATGCCATAACACGGACAGTATGCCACGCACAGATTGGAATAAGTCAAGAAAACACGCCGGTCTTCCCCGACACGTGTGACGAGGAATCCCCCGACGGACCTCGCGGCGGACCGTCGGCGGGCTCACAGCACGAGGTAGAGCCCCCACGAGATGAGGAAACCGACCACGCCGATCAACGTCTCCATCACCGTCCAGGTCCGGAGGGTGGTGGGCACGTCCATGCCCAGCAACCGGCCGATCAACCAGAATCCCGAGTCGTTGACGTGCGAGAGCACCGTCGACCCCGAGGCGATCGCGATGACGATCAGGCAGAGGTCGACCGCCGACAGCCCGGAGGCCGCCGACACCGCGGGGGCGATGAAACCGGCAGCCGTGGTCAGCGCCACGGTCGCCGAGCCCTGCGCCACGCGCATCACGACGGCGATCAGGAAGGCCGCCACGATGATCGGGATTCCCGCACCGTTGAGCGCGGCGGCCAGCGCCCTGCCGACCCCGGCCTCGGCGAGCACCGCCCCGAACATGCCACCGGCGCCGGTGATCAGGATGACCGCGGCGATGGTGCTCAGGCTGGAGGTGAGCTCCCGCTCGATCTGCTCACCCGTCATCCCGCGCCGCAGCCCCAGGGCCACCGAGGAGACCAGCACGGCCACGGCCAAGGCGATCGGACTCTGTCCGACGAGCATGGCCACCTGCACCGCCCGCGCCTCGGAGTCGACCACACCCTCCTCGGCCAACGCGCTCAGCCCGGTGTTCATGAAGATCAGCAGCAACGGCAGCAACAGCAGCCCGAGCACCGAACCCGTGCCCGGCGCACGCCCCTCCGGAGCGGTCCCCTCTCCGGTGGCGGTGGAGTTGTCGGGAACCTCCAGGAAGTTGCGCGCACCGCTCCACAGACCGAAGCCGTAGGCCGCCACGAACCAGGTCGGGATTCCCACCACCAGGCCGACCAGCAGCAACAACCCCGTGTTCGCCCCGATGAGCCCGGCCGCGGACACCGGCCCCGGGTGCGGGGGGACGAAGGCGTGCATGACGGCGAAGGCTCCGGCCACGGGCAGCGCGTAACGCAGGACCGAACCGCCGAGTCTGCGGGCCACCGTGAACACGATCGGCAGGAAGATGATCACTCCCGCGTCCAGGAAGATCGGGAAGCCGAACAACAGCCCCGCCACTCCGAGGGCGAGCGGCGCACGGCGTTCCCCGAAACGACGCACCAACGAGTCGGCCAGCACGGCGGCGCCGCCGGAGATCTCCAGCATCCTGCCCAACATGGCACCGAAACCGACGATCAGTGCGACTTCGGCGAGGGTCCCACCGAGCCCCTCGTTGAGGGTGTCCATCACCCGGTCGAGCGGGATGCCCAGCACCAGGGCCGTCGCCAGGCTGACCGCCAACAGCGCGATCATCGGCTGGAGCTTGACGAAGACCACCAGCACCAGCAGCACCGCGACGGACCCCGCGGCCACTGCCAGGGTGCCCGTCGCCCCCCACGCGGAGTCGTTGGCGGCCTGCTCGGCCGCGGCGAGCGCTCCTTGCACGAATCTGCCCCTTTGTCACCACCGGGCATCACCCGAACGGATGCCGAACAGGGCAGATCCTCACAAGGCGTGCCTACACCTCGCCAGGGCTCTGGATCGCTTCAGTCATACTTTTTTTCGACGCCGTTCACTCCGTTGACACGGCGCTCCACCAGTTGGTAGCGGTCCGTGGTCACGGGCCCGGGACGAACCGAGGACCACGGCGCACGAGCGGGCTCACTCGGCACCGGGAACCAGGTCCCGCACCGCCTCGTGCAACCGCTCGATCCCACCGCGCTGCTCCCGCAACAACCGGACCGCCTCCGGATCGGCGGGCACCGTGCGGCTCGGGTGCACCAGATCGACCGTCTCCTCCAGGGACTCCAGCTCCCCCAGGGCCCGCCAACCGAGGAACACCGCTCCCAGGGCCGAACCTCCGCTGTTCTCCGCCAGTTCCAGTTCCTTCCCGAGGGCGGCGGCGATGACCTCGGCCCACACCCGGCTGCGGAAACCACCACCCGTGGCCCGCACCGCGCGCACCTCCGCGCCGGTGTCGACCACGGCGTCCCGCACCAGAGCGAGCTGCTGGGCCACCCCCTCCACCAGCGCCCGGGTTATCTCGGCCCGGCCGTGCACCCGACGCAACCCGACCAGCGAACCGGTCAGCCCGGGCTCCCACCAGGGAGCGCGTTCCCCCATCAGGTAGGGCAACGCGACCAGTCCCCGAGCCCCCGTGGGCACCCGCAGCGCCTCGTCCATCAGCTCCCCCAGCTCCACGCCGAAGGTCTCGGCCGCCCACTGCCCGACGACGGCGCCGTTGCTCACCGCTCCGCCGGAGACCCACAGTCCTTCGGCCAGGTAGTAGCAGAAGGTGCGGCAACGCTCGTCCACCCCGGGCTGCTCCCGCATCACACGCAACGCACCGCTGGTGCCGAGGGAGAGTCCGGCCACCCCGGTGCTCACCGCGCCGACCCCGAGGTTGCCCAGCGGGCCGTCCCCGGCACCGAGCACCACCGGCAGTCCCGCCGGCAGCCCCGTCCTCCGGGCGGCCTCCGGCGTCAACGGCAGCGTGTCGGTGGGCGCCCTGACCGTGGGCAGCCGATCCCGGCTCACCCCGGCGACCGCCAGGGCCTCCTCATCCCAGTCCAAGGTGGACATGCGTTGCAGACCGCTGCCCGAGGCCAACGACTGGTCCGTGACGAACTCGCCGGTCAACGCCGTGAACACCACGTCCTTCAGGGCACACCATCGGACCACCCCGGAGGCGAGCTCGGGACGCTGCTCGCCCAGCCAGGCGAGCTTGACCATCACCGACTGCGGATGCACCGGCGTTCCGGTCGCCCGGTGCAAGGCCGCCGCGCCCTGGCGGTCCCCGCGCAGTTTCCGCGCCACCTCGGCGCAGCGGCTGTCGGAGAGGTGGAAGGCTGGCGTGACCGGAACGCCCCGCTCGTCCAGTCCGACCAGCGAGTGCATGGCGGTGCTGAACGACAACGCCCGCACGGAACAACCGGACCGCCGCACGCGGTCCGCGCACTCGGCCAGCGCGGCCAGCGCGGCCTCACGTACCGCCTCGGCGTCCTGGACGGCCTCCCCCGGCTCCGTGGTGCGCATCCCGTTCTCGCGTTCGACCAGGTGCAGCACCGTCCCGTGCCGGTCGGCGGCCACCACCTTGGTGGCCGTCGATCCGATATCGAGCCCGAGCAGGACCTCCTGGGTTGCGGATACGCTCATGTCCCCAACCTATCCAGCCCACGGGAACTCCTCCCGGTGGACGAGACGCACGCCACCCCTCGGAGGAGGAACGGGCGGTGCGCGGAGGGGACTACTCACCCACGGAGGAGTGGCTGACCAGGGTCTCGGCGATCTCGTAGGTGTTCAGCGCGGCGCCCTTGCGCAGGTTGTCCCCGCAGACGAAGAAGTCCAGGGTGTTGGGGAAGTCCATCGCCTGTCGGAGTCTCCCCACATAGGTGGGCTCGGCACCGACCACGTCGGCCGGGGTCGGGAAGTCCGGTCCCTCCGGGGCGTCCGGGTCGTCCCGCAGCACGATCGACGGGGCCTGCTCGAAGGAACGGCGCGCCTGCTCCACGCTGACCTCGCGCCCGAACGTCGCGTGCACCGCCAGGGCGTGTGTGGTCACCACGGGAACGCGCACGCAGGTGGCCGAGACCTTCAGCTCCGGCAGATCCAGGATCTTGCGCGACTCGTTGCGCACCTTCAGCTCCTCGGAGGTCCAGCCGTCCTCCTTGCGGGAGCCGCACCACGGCACGGCGTTCAACGCCAGCGGGGCCCTGAACGGGGACTGCTCGGGCAGTCCGGCGGCGGCCAGCGCCTCGGCCACGTCCCCGGCCCGGTCCCCGACCTGCTTGCCCGCGACAGCCTCGATCTCGGCGCGCAGCCTGTCGACGCCCTCCTGGCCGGAGCCCGAGGCGGCCTGGTAGGAGGAGACCACCAGCTCGCGCAGGCCGAACTCCTCGTGGAGCCGGCCGAGCGCGGCCATCATGGACAACGTGGTGCAGTTGGGATTGGCGATGATCCCCTTCGGACGCCGGGTGACCCGGCTGCCGTTGACCTCGGGCACCACCAGCGGAACCTGTGGGTCCATCCGGAACGCCCCGGAGTTGTCCACCACCGTGGCGCCCCGTTCGACCGCCACCGGGGCCCACTCGGCGGAGAGCTCGTCCGGCACGTCGAACATGGCGATGTCGACGTCGTCGAAGGCCTCCGGCGACAGCGCCCGAACCGTGTGCTCGACCCCGCGCACCGTGATCGTGCGGCCCGCCGAGCGTGGGGAGGCGATGAGCCTGATCTCGCCCCACGGCACGGACTCCCGCGCGTTCATGATCTCGATCATGACCGACCCCACCGCGCCGGTGGCTCCGACGACGGCGACGGTGGGCCGACCGTCCGACTGTCCCGCACCCATGTCAGCGACCACTCCCCGCGTAGACCACGGCCTCTTCCTCCCCGCCGAGTTCGAACGCGGAATGCAGCGCCGCGACCGCGTCCTCCAGCTGGGCCTCCCGCACCAGAACCGAGATCCGGATCTCGGAGGTGTTGATGATCTCGATGTTCACCCCGGCCTCGGACAGGGCCTCGCAGAACACGGCGGTCACTCCCGGGTGCGACCGCATTCCCGCGCCCACCAGGGACACCTTGCCCACGTCGTCGTCGTAGACGACCTCCTCGAAGCCGACCTCGCCCCGGACCTTCTCCAGCTCGGCCACCGCCTTGGCGCCGTTGCTCTTGGCCACGGTGAACGTCAGGTCGGTGCGCCCGGAGGCGACCCCGGAGACGTTCTGCAGCACCATGTCGATGTCGATCTCGGCATCGGCGACGGCACGGAAGATCCTGCCGGCCACCCCTCTGCTGTCCGGAACGCCGCGCACGGTGACCTTGGCTTCCGACCGGTCGTGCGCCACGCCGGTAATCATGGCCTGTTCCACGGAAAGGTCCTCCACTGAGCCGGACACGATCGTGCCAGGGTTGGATGAGTACGAAGAACGGACGTGCAGGGGCACCGCGTACCGACGCGCGTACTCCACGGCGCGCAGGTGCAGCACCTTGGCCCCGGTGGCGGCCAGTTCGAGCATCTCCTCGTAGGTGATGCGGTCGAGGTGCCGGGCGTCGGTGGCGATGCGCGGGTCCGCCGTGTACACCCCGTCGACGTCGGTGTAGATCTCGCAGACGTCCGCGTTCATCGCGGCTGCCACCGCCACGGCCGTGGTGTCCGAACCGCCGCGCCCGAGGGTCGTGACGTCCTTGCTGTCCTGGCTGACCCCCTGGAACCCGGCGACCATCACCACGCACCCCTCGTCCAGGGCCTCGCGGACCCTGCCCGGAGTCACGTCCATGATCCGCGCGTTCTGGTGCGCCGAGGTGGTGATCACCCCGGCCTGGGAACCGGAGAACGACCTGGCCTGCTCGCCGAGGGACTCGATCGCCATCGCCACGAGCGCGTTGGATATCCGCTCGCCCGCCGTCAGCAGCATGTCGAGTTCGCGCTCGGGCGGGTCCGGATTGACCTGCCTGGCCATGTCCAGCAGCTCGTCGGTGGTGTCGCCCATGGCCGAGCACACCACCACGACGTCGTTGCCCGCCTTCCGGGTCTCGACGATGCGCTCGGCGACCCGTTTGATTCGATCGGCACTCTCGAGCGAGGAACCACCGTATTTCTGGACGACGAGCGCCACCTGGAACAAACCTCCTCGCGCCGCGCGGATCTCCCGCGTGCGGGACGCCCCACACTGACACCGGGATGACGGAAGCCGCCGGCCCGACACACCCCGCGAACGACGAACGCGCCGACGAACTCCGCGGCCGGGCGACCGAGCACTTCCGCCGGGCCGCTCCGCTGTCAGCCCAGCCTACCGAACGAACACCACCGGAGGGGACACCCGTTTGCCGTGGCTAGCCTGGTTTCCGCGTGTCAGGCACGGCCGTTCACCACCGACGAGGGAAGGGTCCACGGTTGTCCGCGACGGGAGAAACGCTCGGCCCCACGCCGTCCACTTCCGGAGAAACCCCCGGTGACCAGCGGACAGCCCTGGTGGGACCCCACCTTCCCCGACGGCGGGAGGCGACGGCGACCGTCCGGCGTCGCGGACTCGACCCGGTTCCCGCGGTGCTGTATCTCACCGTCCACATGCTGGGAATTCTGGTGTTGGCGGCCCTCTGCGCGAGCCAGGGCAAGCAGTTTCCGCCCGTCCTGTTCTCGTGGGACTCCGACTGGTACCTCCAGATCGCCGCCAACGGCTACGACGGCGTCTCTCCCACGATGTTGGACGGACACGGCCACCACCACCAGGGGACGGCGATGGCCTTCTTCCCCGGCCTCCCGCTGGCGATCCGTGCGGTGGCGCTACTGCCGGGGCTGGACCCGCCGCGGGCAGCCCTGCTGGTGAACCTGGCCGCCGGTCTGGTCTGCGCCTACGGGTTGGTCCGGCTGGCCCGACTGGTCACCGGATCACGACGCGTCGGTCTGGTGCTGGTGGTGCTGTTCTCGGCGGCGCCGATGTCGGTCGTGCTGGTCATGCCCTACACCGAGGCGCTGTTCTGCGCCCTGTCCGTGTGGGCACTGGTCGGTGTGCTGGAGAACCGCTGGTCGCGGGCGGGGCTGTGCTGCCTGGCCGCCGGGCTGATCCGCCCCACCGGGGTGGTGCTGATCGCCGTGGTGGTCACGGCCGCCGTGGTGGCGCTCGCGCGGGGACGATCCGGACGAGGCCCCTGGGCGGCCTGCCTGCTCGCCCCCCTCGGCACCCTCGCCTACCTCGGGTGGGTGGCCGTCCGCACCGGCCAACCGGACGGTTACTTCGAGATCCAGCAGCGCGGCTGGTCCTCCTCCTTCGACGGGGGAGTCAGCACGGCGCGGTTCGTGCTCGAAACGCTGACCACCGACAAGGACACCTTCGTGACCCTGACGGCCTGGCTGGTGCTGTGCGCCGTGGTGCTGTTGGTGCTGTGTCTGCACGGGAGGCTGCCGTGGCCGCTCGTGATGTTCGCGGCCCTGGTGCTGGCCCTCGCCCTCGGTTCGGACGGACTGATGTTCTCCAAGGTGCGCCTGATGCTGCCCGCCTTCCCGCTGCTGCTTCCGCCCGCGCTCGGTCTCGCCCGACGGGGCGGGCTCACGGCGATAGTCTCGACCACGCTGTTCGTCTGTTTCGGCTCGTGGTTCAGCGCCTACGCGCTGGCCGTGTGGCCGTACGCGATCTGAGGCGCACTGCCGACGACCACCCACGCCGGAAGGTTCAGTCGGACAGCGAGGACGACCGAAGTCCCCACGATGCGACGACCCTGGAGGAACTGTGAAACCGGCTGACTCCTCCGTACCGCTGCACCCCCTGCTCGCCGAACGCTGGAGCCCGCGAGCACTGAGCCCCGACCCGGCGGTGACCGACAAGCAGTTCACGGCACTGTTCGAAGCCGCGCGCTGGGCCCCCTCCTGGGGCAACACCCAACCCGCGCGTTTCGTGGCGGGCCGCCGCGGCGAGACCACCTTCGACAAGCTGCACGCCACGCTCTCCCGGGGCAACCACGGTTGGGCGGGCAACGCCGGAGCCCTCGTGCTCGGCGTGGCCCGGAAACTCGACGAGGAGGGCGAGCCCTTCCCCTACGGGGAGTACGGCCTGGGGCTGGCCGTGGAGAACCTCGTCCTGCAGGCAGTGGCCGAAGGGCTGGTCGCCCACCAGATGGCCGGTTTCGACCGGGACGCGGCCCGACAGGCCTTCGGCATCCCCGCAGACTACGAACCGCTGGTGGTGATCGCCGTCGGAGCCCAGGGGGACGGCGACGAGCTGCCCGAGCGTCTGCGGGAGAAGGAGAACGCCCCGCGGCAACGCGTGGCCCTGGAGGAACTCGTGTTCGGCGAGGGCTGGAACAGCTCCGCCTTCTGAGTCCGACGAGGACCGAAGGAACCGTCCCCGTGGCCCCGCCGGGTCAGCGGGGGCGGACCTCCGCTCGGACGACTTCCCGCCGAGCACGCCGGGCGCGGCGGGGAGCGCTCATCCGGCGCGACCCCCGAACAGGCGCAGCAGGCGACCGGCCACCGCGGAGACCAGCAGCCAGCACACGGCGGCCGAGCCGTGGTTGAGCAACACCTGCAACTTCGGCGCCCGTGGTTTGACGAAGAGATCCCGGAAACCGAACGCCAGGGTCTCGGCCCAGTCGGCGACGAACCGGACCAGGGCGTTGGCCGGGTTGGCTCCGGCCACCGTCAACAGCACGTGCACGGCCAGCAACGCGGCGGCCACTGTGCACACCCACCGCACGATCGTGGCCAGTGTCCCGAACAGCCGCGCGCGGAACACGGCGAACTCGAACCCGCCACGCAGGCGGTGTCCCCCGGAACGTCCGGCCCGTCCCGTACGCGCCGAACCCGCCACCTCGTCGGACATGCCGGAAGTGTGCCACGACACACCCCACGATTACCAGCAGGTAGCCGGGTTCGAACGCACTCCCGGAACGCCGGGTCGGCAGCGTGGACGATGGGGCTCACACGGAACCCGAACCCGGCGCACGAGCGGCCGAGCGGGTCCTTGCGGGGGCTCACCCGAAGATACGGGCCAACAACCCCCCGAGCAGCATCCAGAACAGCGCGGCCAGCCCGTAGTCCAGCAGGATCTGCAACTCCGGTGTGGGCGCGTCGACCAGACCGGGGAAGAACAACGCCAACGGTTCCGCCGCCTGCCGCACCGACTGCGCCAACCGCCCCTCCGGCTGGAAGTCGAAGAGCACGAACACCGTGTGGGCCACCAGCAGCACGGCCAGCAGGAACCCCACCCCCTGGAAGAGGGTGGCCACGGCCGATCCGGAGTTGGTCTTGTTCGACGCCATGCCCTCCAGCCTGCCGCAGAACCGGGGCGAGGACGATCACTCCACCCACCGAATCCCCACAGGCAGGTTCCAGCATTCGGAACAGCCGGTTGCGTGTCGGACACGGGGTGCGGTTAGGCTGGCGCCGTGACTTTCCGCCTCCTGCTTCGACGCCGCGACGGGGTCAGTTAGACCGGCCCCTCGTCGCGGAGGTCGAACGTGCCGGTCGATCAGTCGAAAGCAACCGCGCACGAGCAGGAGCGAGCCGGACCATGAACGAGCAGCATCCCACCACGGAGACGACCGGCCGTCACGAGGACGTCAGGAGCAGGCTGCGCACCCC
>NZ_PVSR01000014.1:0-75109 GCF_003001495.1 Actinopolyspora mortivallis | reverse complement strand
GGGGCGAGACCGGGCGGGTGGGCGCGGGAACGGCGGTGTCCACCTTCACGGCCAGGGACACCTCCCGGCCGAGACGGCGGGACAGGGCCTCGGTGATCGGGTCGCGCAGGGCGCGTTCGATCGCCTCCTTGGCGAAGTCGCTGGGGGCGGCCAGCAGCGCCGTCCCGTCCAACAGCCCGATGGGACGGGTCACCCGCATCCATGCGCGCTGCTGAGGTGAGAGCGTTCCAGAAGACAGCTCGTGCACCACCTCGTCCCAGACTCTGCTGAGATCGGCTTGGTGGTCGGACACCGCTGAGCCCCCTCCCCTCGTCGATGCGGGACCGGCTTTCCCCGCCGGCCGGTTGTCCCACGGAACAGGTCGATTCGGCTGTGCACAACGTGGATCGGGCAAGTATCCACATGTTTGTCCACAACGCTGCCGACGGTACGACAGAGTGCCCGGCCCCCGGCGGTCGGGGTTACCGTGTGTGGGGGAGGTGGACACGGCGAAGCCGCCCCTCGACGGGGTGATACCCCGGGTGCGGGAGATCGGGTGGGGGTGAGTACCCTCGTAAGGTCCCCCGCCGTAAAGTGGGCGTCCCTCTGGTGCGTGTCGGCGACGATTCTCGCGGCACGAGCCTGGTTCGTCCGTGCGGGATCGTATGCGTTCGAGTACGTGTCCGACCCTGTCGCGGATGTGCTCGCAGCCGACCGCGAGTGCGCGGGGACACTTGACCGAGCCACAGCGGCCATCTTGTGCCTTGTTAAGGCGCATGGTTGGCCTGTAGTAACCGGGAGAGCCGACCGTGAGCAAGGGCAAGCGCACCTACCAGCCGAACAACCGCAAGCGGGCCAGGATCCACGGCTTCCGGAAGCGGATGCACACCAGGGCGGGCCGCGCCATCGTGGCCGCCCGGCGCCGCAGGGGTCGTAAGCGTCTGACCGTCTGACCGGGCGGGGCCGTGCTACCTGCGACAGCGCGGCTCAGGCGCAGCCAGGACTTCACTCTGGTCATGCGCCGGGGACGTCGAGCCGGCAGGCCACGTCTCGTGGTGCATGCCCTGCGTCGTGACCCGTCCGCGAGCGGGTCGTACGAATCCCCGCGCGTTCCGGACGGGCAGTCCTCCGGCAACGAGACCGGCGTCGAGAGCGCGCGCGAGAGATCCGACAGCTCGCCCACCCTGGGAGCAGCGGAGCATCCCAGGGTGGGTTTCGTCGTCAGCAAGGCCGTCGGCAACGCGGTGCGTCGTCACCGGGTCGCCCGGCAGCTGCGGCATCTGATGCGGCAGCGCCTCGCTGCGCTACCCGCTGGCACACTGGTGGTGGTGAGAGCACTGCCGCCCGCCGCGGCCGCCACCAGTGACGAACTCGCACGCGATCTGGACAAGGCGCTGCGCAGGCTGCGACTGCCGAATCCGCGCGATGCCGCGTGGGGCGGTGGCGACTCACCCGGTGGTAGCCCGTCGACGGATCCCGTGTGATGACAGAGCAAGGTTCCGGAGCATCCGCGGCACCGGGAGAACCCGGGGCCCGTCCCGGTCCGGTGGCATGGTTGTTGTCGCTGCCCATCCACCTGTATCGCAGGGTCGTTTCACCGCTGCTTCCGCCCATGTGCCGGTTCTATCCGAGCTGTAGCGTTTACGCGGTGGAGGCGTTGCGCACCCACGGGGCGTTGCGGGGCGGTTGGTTGACCGTGTGGAGACTGCTGCGTTGCGGTCCCTGGCATCCGGGGGGGCTCGATCCGGTGCCACCTCCGAAGCGGCACGAACGTGAAGCGGACCGATCCCCCTGCGAGGAGTAGCCCAAGGTGCTGGACTTCATAAACTATCCGGTGTCGGTCATTCTGTGGTGCTGGCACTCGATCTTCGGGGCGTTGCTGGATCCGGACAGCGGTTTCGCCTGGGCCCTTTCCGTGATCTTCCTGGTTTTCACGTTGCGGGCGCTGCTGTTCAAGCCCTTCGTGCACCAGGTGCGTTCGATGCGCAAGATGCAGCAGGTGGCTCCCCGGATACAGCAGTTGCAGCGGGACTACGCCCACGACCGGCAGCGCCTGGCCCAGGAGATGCAGCGCCTGCAGTCCGAGCAGGGGTTCAATCCCGTGAGCGGCTGCCTTCCGATCCTGGTGCAGATTCCGGTGTTCATCGGGTTGTTCCAGGTGCTGCGGGGGTTCCAGCCCGGGAAGAACAGCAACTACTTCTTCGGTCCCGAGGGTGTGCAGTCGTTCGTGGACGCACATCTGTTCGGGGCGAGCCTGTCCACCGTGATGTCGGCTCCCGCCGAGACTCTCGCCAGGTTCGGGACCGACCGTGGCTCGATGCTGCTGGTGGGCGTGCCGTTGATGATCGCGGCGGCGGTCGCCACCCACTTCACCTCACGTCACTCGGTCGAGCGACAGCGTACGGATCAGCGCTCGTCGGCTCCCGGTAATCCGGCCCAGCAGGCGATGATGAACCGGATGGTGCTGTGGGTCTTCCCGATGTTCGCGATCATCGGTGGTCCGTTCCTTCCGCTGGCCATCCTGCTGTACTGGCTGGCGAACAACTTCTGGACCCTGGGGCAGCAGTACGTCGTGTACCGCCGTATCGACCGGGAGGAAGCTCAGCGCGAGGACCAGGAGGGCACCGCGGTCGTGGAGGGGACCGCCGTCGCCACCGAGGTCGAGGAGTCCGCGCGGCGCTCCCCCGAGGACGCGCAGACCGAATTGCCCGGAATGCCGGAGGATCGTTCCAGTGCGACGGAACGGCCGGAGGACAACCGGTGAATCCGTACGCACCTCCAGAGAGGAGACAGGCAGTGTCCGAGACCGTGCAGGAAGCCGGCCAGGACGAGCAGCAGTCCGTCTCGGGTGGCGGGTCAGAGCAGCACGCCGATGCCGCATCGACGAGCAGGAGCGAGGCCGATCTGGTCCGGGAAGGCGACATAGCCGGTGACTACCTGGAACGGCTGCTGGACCTGCTCGACTACGACGGGGACATCGACCTGGACGTCGAGTCCGGGCGTGCCGTGGTGAGCGTGGAGGGCGGCAAGGACCTCGCGAAACTCGTCGGTTCGGAGGGCGAGGTGCTCGAAGCCCTCCAGGAACTGACCCGTCTGGCCGTGCAGCAGGAAACCGGTGTCCGCAGCCGGCTGATGCTGGACATCGCCGGGTGGCGGGCGAACCGCAGGGACGAGCTCAGCGACCTCGGACGCCGTACGGCCGAGAAGGTGGCAGCCACCGGGCGGACGCAGCGCCTGCGTCCGATGACTCCGTTCGAGCGCAAGGTCGTGCACGACGCGGTCGCGACCGTCTCGGGTGTCACCAGTGAGGGAGAGGGCGAACCGCCGAACAGGCGGGTCGTTGTTTACCGGGTCGAGTGATCACTCGGCGCGTACAACGCAAGAACGGCTTTGATGATGAGAGGCTGCCCTCGTGATCCGGACATCACGGGGGCAGCCTTGTTCGTGTGGCCGTGTTTCACGTGAAACCGGCGGGATTCCCGCCGCTCGCGCGGCGCTGCCCGCGGCGGATCCGGCAGGGCCGGCGGTATTCCGGGCGTCCGCTCCCGCCGAGTGTTCCCGGGGGAAGCCGCCCGGAGTTCCCTCTCGCGAAGCACGCCCCCGAACAGTGCACAGCACGAACGCGATCGGAAGGCAGGTCTCGGGATGGTGGACGGATACGAGGAGGAGGCCGCCGAGCGGTTCTCGGACGAGACGGCACGGCAGGAAGCCGGACAGGGACTCCCGGACGGCGCCGTCCGGGAGGAGTTGTTCGGTGCACGGGCTCCACTGGCCGAAAAGTTCGCGGAACGCCTCCTGACAGACGGCATTCAGCGTGGTTTGATCGGTCCTCGGGAGGGAGATCGGCTCTGGGAGCGCCATCTGTACAACTCGGCGGTGTTGTCGGAGCTGTTACCGGAAGGGGCCACTGTTGTGGATGTCGGATCCGGTGCCGGGTTGCCGGGAGTTCCGCTCGCCATCGCTCGTCCGGATCTGAGGATCACTCTGCTGGAGCCGATGGCACGCCGGATCACGTGGCTGGAGGAGATCAGGGACGACCTGGACCTGCACGTGACGGTGCTCCGGGGGCGAGCCGAGGAGTCCGAGGTCCGTTCCCGGCTGCACGACGTCGACTGTGTGGTGGCGCGTGCGGTGGGCTCCCTGGAGCGACTCACCGCATGGTGTCTTCCCCTGGTGCGCCCCGGAGGGTGGCTGCTCGCCCAGAAAGGGGCGAGCGCGGAGCAGGAGTTGGACCGCGATCGTGCCGCGATCACACGCCAGGGCGGTGAGCGGGCCGTGGTGCGGACCTGCGGGGAGTCGGTGTTGTCCTCCCCGGCCAGAGTCGTCGCGATACGACGTACCGAATCCGTCGACCAGGGTGGTGCTTCCGGGGTGCGCGGGCATGGTCGTGGTTCGGCGCGCCGGCCCCACAAACGGCGGAAGAGAAAGGAACGGTGACGGTGAATCCGGAATCGAACCAGCCCGGGGTTTCACGTGAAACATGGCGGAGTTCCGTGGGAGGTATGCGTTTCCCGGACGCGGCGGGTGAGGGTGCCCGGGCCGAGGACACGGAGGTGGAGGAGTTCGGCTGGAACCCGCTCGTGGCGGAGGCCAGGCGGGCGGTGAAGGCCCGGAATCCGGAAACCCATCCTCTCCCCCGGCCCGATCGGCGGCGGATCATGACCGTGGCCAACCAGAAGGGCGGTGTGGGGAAGACGACGAGCACGGTGAACCTGGCCGCCGCCCTGGCGGTCCAGGGACTGAAGGTGCTGGTGGTCGATCTCGATCCGCAGGGGAACGCGAGTACCGCGCTGGGGGTGAACCACAACTCCGGAGTGCCCTCGGTGTACGAGCTGCTGCTCGGCCGGGTCGGTGTGGCCGAGGTGGCGGCCACGAGCACCCAGTCCGAGCGACTGGCCTGCGTTCCCGCCACCATCGATCTCGCGGGGGCCGAGGTCGAGCTGGTCACGATGGTGGCTCGTGAGGCACGGCTGCGCCAGGCGCTCAACCCGGAGGTACTGGACGAGCTCGACTACGACTACGTGCTCATCGACTGCCCGCCCTCCCTCGGCCTGCTCACGGTGAACGCGCTCGTCGCCGCCCACGAGGTGGTGATCCCGATCCAGTGTGAGTACTACGCCCTGGAAGGGCTCGGACAGCTGCTGAAGAACATCGAACTGGTTCAGGCGCACCTGAATCCGAATCTGGGGATCTCCACGGTGTTGCTGACCATGTACGACGGCCGGACGAAACTGGCCGAGCAGGTCACCGAGGAGGTGCGGGGATACTTCGGGGACCGGGCGTTGCGCACGGTCATCCCCCGCAGCGTGAAGATTTCCGAGGCGCCGGGGTACGGACAGACCATTCTCAGCTACGACCCCGGTTCCCGTGGTTCGATGAGTTATCTGGACGCGGCGCGTGAGATCGCCGAGCGAGGGACGGAGAGGGAGACGGCATGACCGAACGTCGTGGCGGTCTGGGACGTGGCCTGGCCGCACTCATCCCCAGTGGTCCCGCCGAGGAGGAGCAGGACGGGGACGCTCCCGGTGTCGACCTCCCGGTGGAGGAACGGACCGAACCCGCGGACTCCTCCCCCGTGCGGGACGAGGTTTCACGTGAAACGGAGGGTGGCACGGCCGGAGCGGTGTACCGAGAGGTCGAGACGGCCGCCATAGTCCCGAACCCCCGTCAGCCACGTCAGGTGTTCGACGAGGAGTCGCTCGCCGAGCTGGAGCACTCCATCAAGGAGTTCGGGCTCATGCAGCCGATCGTGGTTCGGGCGCTGGAGGACGGGCGCTACGAACTCGTCATGGGTGAGCGACGTTGGCGGGCGGCACAGCGGGCGGAGTTGGCGACCCTCCCCGCGATCGTGCGGCAGACCACCGATGACGCCCTGCTGCGGGACGCGTTGTTGGAGAACATCCACCGTGTACAGCTCAACCCGTTGGAGGAGGCCTCGGCCTACCAGCAGTTGCTGGAGGAGTTCGGGGTCACGCACGACGAGCTCGCGGACCGGCTCGGCCGGAGCAGGCCGGTGGTCACCAACACGATCCGGTTGCTGCGTCTTCCGTTGCCCGTGCAACGGCGGGTGGCCGCGGGGGTGCTGTCCGCCGGCCACGCGCGTGCGTTGATGAGCCTGGAGGATCCGGGGGCGCAGGAGGAGATGGCCTCCCGGATCGTCGCCGAGGGGCTCTCGGTGCGCGCGGCCGAGGAGCAGGTGACCCTGAAGAAGGGTGAGGTGGCGGAGAAACCGAAACCCAAACAGCGTTCCCGCATGGAGATCCCGGGGGCCGAGGAGTTGCAGGAACGTCTCGGCGACCGTTTGGACACCAGGGTCAAGATCGAGGCGGGACAGCGCAAGGGGCGTATCGTCGTCGAGTTCGGTTCCCCGGAGGATCTGCACCGGTTGGCTGGTCTGTTGCTCGACGGAGCGGATCGGGTGGAGGAACAGTAGGACGGATCCGTCCGGATCCCGAAGTCCGCTCCCTTCGCTCCGAAGGGCGTAACGAGCCCTGATCTTGCCGAAGAAGAACCCTTCGGACGTTCCGTCACGGTGACAGTCGACACCGGGCACCGGCTCACGAGTTCCTGACGATCGCCCGTTCGACCAGGCCGCTGAAGACGTCTCCGAGGGTGCGCCCGGCCGCCTCCACGGCCATCGGCAGCAGCGAGGTGTTCGTCAGTCCTGGTGAGACGTTCACTTCGAGGAAGTGCACTCTCCCGGCGGTGTCCACGATCGCGTCCGTCCGGGAGACGTCCCGCAGGCCGAGCAGGCGGTGCGCGGAGACCGCCAGCTCGGAGGCAGCCGCCACGGTCTCCTCCGGAAGCTCGGCCGGGGCCTGGTAGCTGGTCAGTCCCGCCGTGTAACGGGCGGTGTAGTCGAAGATCCCGTTGGAGGGTTCGATCCGCACCGGCGGGAGCGCGTGCGGGCCCGCGGCGTCCTCCACTACCCCGACGGCGATCTCGGTGCCCTCGACGAGCTTTTCCACCAGCACCGTCTCGCCGTAGGCGAAGGCTCCCATCATCGCCGAGGGCAGCTCGGAGCTGTCCCGTACCACCCGCGCCCCCAGGGCGGAGCCGCCCTGTACCGGTTTGAGCATCAACGGCAGCCCCAGCTTGCTGACGAGGGCGTCCAGGACGGGTTGGGCACCGAGTTCACGGAAGGTGGACTGGGGCAGGACCGCCCACTCCGGGGTGTCCAAACCGGCCCTGGCGAGTTCGGCCTTGGCCGTGGGCTTGTCCCAGGCGCGGCGGCAGGCTCGTGCGGGGGTTCCCACATAGGGGATGTCCAGCAGTTCCAGCACCGACTGGATCGCGCCGTTCTCCCCTTCCCCACCGTGCAGGGCGATGAGCACGGCCTCCGGGCGTTCGTCGCGGAGCCGCCCCAACAGCTCGTGGTCGGCATCCTGTTCGGTCACGGTGCATCCCGCCGACCGGAGCGCGGCGGACAGCCTCCGACCGGAGCGCAGCGACACGTCGCGCTCGTGTGAGAGTCCGCCGGAGAGCACGGCAACCCAACGTTCGGGCAATGATGACTCCTAGATGGTGCGAGCCCGCTGTGCCCGAACCACTGCTCGGACATCCGAAGCTTTCGCTCCGTCGGGTGAATCTTCCGCCGGGCCGGCGTGTCGGGCAGCCACCACCGCGTGCCAACCGTCCTCCTCGGAGCACACAGGGGAACCGCCGTCATCACTCGGCCCGGTGGGCACGGAGGGACGTCGTTTCCCCGGGCGGGAGGACTCCAGCCCGGCGGCTACCGGCCGCGGAGAAGTCCGATCCCCGAACGGGAACGGACTCCGAGGGAGTACGGGACACAGCGGATTCGTCGGACAGTGACGACTTCCATGACAGCACGGCGGGGCCGGAACGCGGCACTCAGGCCGTGTCGGGCGAGGGCGCCTGCGGCCCCGAGATCTCGCGCTGCCCGTTGGAACCGAAGGTGCTCAGCAGCTCCAGCTCCTCGTTCAACGTGTTGGCCAGCCTGCGCACACCCTCCCGAATGCGTTCCGGGGTGGGATAGCAGAAGGACAGTCGCATCTGCCTGCTGCCGAGCCCGTCCCGGTAGAAACCGGTCCCCGAGGCGTAGGCCACCCGGTTGGTGACGGCCCTGGGCAGCATCGCCTTGGTGTCCACCCCCTCGGGAGCGGTGAACCACACGAAGAACCCGCCCTCGGGGTGGGTCCAGTGGCAGTCGGGCGGCATGTACTGTTCCAGGGCCTCCAGCATCGCGTCCCGACGTTCGCGGTACTGCTCCTGGAAGGTCTTGATCTGGCCCATCCAGTCGTGCGTGCTCAGGTACCGGGACACGATCATCTGGTTCAGCGTCGGGGGGCACAACGTGGCCGACTCGGCGGCCAGCACCAGTTTCTCCCGCACCGCGTGGGGCGCCAGCACCCAGCCGACCCGCATCCCGGAGGCGAACGTCTTGGAGAACGAACCCAGGTAGACCACGTTCTCCGGGTCCTGGGCCCGCAGCGACGGATGGGTCTGCCCGTCGAAACCGAGCAGCCCGTAGGGATTGTCCTCCAGCACGAGGATGCCGTGCCGGGAGCAGATCTCCAGGATCTCCGGGCGGCGTTCCGCGGCCAGGGTCACCCCGGCGGGATTGTGGAAGTTGGGAATCGTGTAGAGCAGCTTGATCTGCTTGCCCCGACGGTGCGTCTCGTCGATCGCCTGACGCAGCGCGTCCGGTCGCAGGCCGTGCTCGTCCATGGCCACGTGCACCACATCGGCCTGGTAGGTGGCGAAGGCGCCCATGGCCCCCACATAGGACGGCCCCTCGGCGAGCACGACGTCGCCCGGGTCACAGAAAATCCTGGTGACCAGGTCCAACGCCATCTGCGAGCCCACGGTGACCATCACGTCGTCCGGATGGGCCGAGATGCCCTCCAACGCCATGACCTCGCAGATCTGCTCCCGCAGCTCGGGAACCCCGTGTGCGGAACCGTACTGGAGGGCGGACTGTCCCTGTTCCACGATCAGCCGGGCGACCTCCTGGGACAGGGAGTCCAACGGCAGCGCGGCCAGATTCGGCATCCCACCCGCCAGGGACACCACCTCCGGCCTGCTGGCCACCGCGAACAAGGCGCGGATCTCGGAGGCCGTCATCCCCGACGTACGCTCGGCGTACAGCTCGGAGTGCGCGTCGAGACTCCCCATGTCGGCCGCGCGCTCGGCGGGCACGTGCTGCTCGTTCGACTCCGGCTTCGGAGGCTCCTGGGACTGGTTCGGCTGATCGGACATGTCCGCGCTCCAGGGTCGGTGGTGCGCCGCGTGGTCGGCTCCGGCCACGGCACGACGGCCGGGGACGGATTAACCGGCGATTCTAACCGTCCCATCGTGCGGGGCTCCCGGCCGTGTAACGTGTGCCTCTCCACATCCTGGAGAATAGTGCGCAACATCACTAATCGGAAAAGTGCGTTTCCGTCACGTGGAACGGGGGGCGGAGCCCGCCACACGGCGGGCCGGAGGTGCTTCCCGCACCGAGGCGGCTCAGGCCCCCTCGGCTCTGGTGAGTTCGTAACGCAGCAGGTCGTCGAAGGTGAAGGTCCCGGTGGGCTGGTCGTCCTTGCCCAGCAGGTACAGCCGCTTCACCGCCACCAGCACGGCCTCGGCCACGGTGTCCCGGAAGGCCGGGTCGAGCAGCCGGGCGTGGTCGCGCGGATTGCTCAGGTACCCGACCTCCAGCCGCACGGCGGGCATCTTCGTCCAGCGCAGCACTTCCCAGCTCTTCGGGTGGGTGCGGCAGTCCAACATGCCCGTACGCGCCACGATCTCGCGCTGCAGGAAACCCGCCAGCGCCTCGCCCACGTTCGACGTGGTCCCGTTTCCGGTACCGAAGTGGAAGGTGGCCACCCCCTGGGCCTCCGGCGAACGGTTGGAGTCCACGTGCAGCGACAGGAACAGGTCGGCACCCGCCTCGTTCGCGAAGGTCGCCCGGTCGGCGTCGGGGGGGCACGACCCGGGGCCGCGCGAGATCAGCGCCTCCATGCCGGTGGCCACCATGCGTCCTTCGAGGCGTCTGGCGAAGTCCCAGGCCAGATCGGCCTCGGCCACTCCGTTGACCACGGCTCCCCGGTCGTTGCCGCCGTGACCCGGGTCGATCACGATACGCTTCCCGCGCAGCCTCGGCCCGGCGCGACGGACCTTCTCCTGCTCGCGCAGGTACACGGGGCGACCCCCGCGGACCTTCGGGGTCAGCTGTTTCAGCGAACGCAGCGTGGCCGGACCGCAGATGCCGTCCGCGTTGAGCGCGTACTCACGCTGGAAGCTGCGCAGGGCGTGCTCGGTCTGCTTGCCGAAGATGCCGTCGGGACGACCCGCGTCGTAACCGAGTTCGAGCAGACGCTCCTGGAGGGCGAACACGTCGTCCCCACTGACGGGACGCGACACGAAGTAGGCGAGCGAACGGTCCCCGAGCCGCCACTTGGCGTCCGTGAGCGCTCGGTAGGTGGCAGGCCCCACGACTCCGTCGGTGATCAGGCCCCGTTGTTGTTGGAAGGCCCGTACCGCGTGTTCCACCGACGCGTCGTACGTGGTCGATCCCGCATGACCGTTCGGCGGTAAGAGACCCAGGGTGACCAGAATGCTCCTGATCTCGGACACTGCCGGGCCTGCGTCACCGCGGTGGAGCAGCTGCATGCACTCCTCGCTCGATTCAGGCGCCGGATAACCGGCGCTAAGGACGTGTCGTTACCCCCAAGTATTCAGTGTATGTGGATGCACTCCGCTCCGAAGTATTGTGCCCTGCCGCCCGCCGCTCGGCGCCACGGGCCGGGATTTCGGAGTTCCACCAGGGCACGGGTTCTCCCCTGCCGGAGGGCGGGATCGTCGTGGTCACGGCGGCATCACCCTTCACGGGCGTCTTCGTTCGTGGGGACGGAGCGCGCGCCGCACCGGGTTGCGTGCCCGTACCGAAAAACTCCGCCCCGGAAAAACGGATCCGGGGCGGAGTTTCGTGCCGACCTCGGGGGTCGTCACAGGTAGTCGGCGAGTTCCTCCAGCAGCTGCGCCTTCGGCTTGGCACCGACGATCTGCTTGACCGGCTCTCCCTGGGAGAACAGCAGCAGGGTCGGCACCGACATCACCTGGTAGTCCCGCGCGACACCGGGGTTCTGGTCGATGTCCAGCTTGGCCACGGTGATCTTGTCCTCGTGCTCGGAGGCGATCTCCTCGAGCACGGGGGCGACCATCTTGCAGGGGCCGCACCAGGTGGCCCAGAAGTCGACGAGGACGGGTTTGTCGCTGTTGAGTACCTCACTCTTGAACGAGTCGGAATCGACGGTAACCGGCTTGGCCGACATGTGCTCTCCTTTTCGGTGTTCGGCTCGGTACGGGTGATGGCCCGGCAACCCCGCCGGGGTCCACCGGGGTCTCCCGGCGGACGGCCCGGGGAGGCGCCGCCATCGTCATCAGCGGGCCGCGGCCGTGTCCGTTCCCACGGTGGGTCCGTAGCCGCCTCCGACGAGGTCGCTGCTGACCTCGGCCTCGGAGGAGGCGTGCTGGGTGGCCAGCCACCGCTCGGCGTCGATGGCCGCCGCACAGCCCGAGCCGGCGGCGGTGACCGCCTGCCGGTAGGTCTTGTCCACCAGGTCTCCGGCGGCGAACACGCCGGGCAGGGAGGTGGCTGTGGTGGGTTGGTGCACCCGCACGTAGCCCTCCTCGTCGACCTCGACCTGGTCGGAGACCAGCGTGCTGCGCGGGTCGTGGCCGATGGCCACGAACATGCCCGTCACGGCCAGCTCGGACTCGGCACCGGTGACGGTGTCGCGCACCGTCAGCCCCGATACGGTGCCCTGGCCGTTGACCGCGGTGACCACGGTGTTGGTGCGCCAGTGGATCTTCTCGTTGGCCCGGGCGCGGTCGAGCATGATGCGGGAGGCGCGGAACTCCTCACGACGGTGGATGATCGTCACCGACCGGGCGAACCGGGTGAGGAAGGTGGCCTCCTCCATGGCCGAGTCCCCGCCGCCGACCACGGCGATGTCCTGGTCCCGGAAGAAGAACCCGTCGCAGGTGGCGCAGGAGGACACTCCCCGGCCGAGCAGCTGCTCCTCCCCGGGCACGCCGACGTAGCGGGGAGCCGCGCCCATGGCCAGGATGACCGCCCGTGCCCGGTGCTCGACCCCGTCGGCGACGACGGTCTTGACCGGTCCGCTCAGGTCGATCCGGCTGACGTCGGTGGTGCGCAGTTCGGCCCCGAAACGGTGTGCCTGGGAGCGGAACTGTTCCATGAGCTCGGGGCCCATGATTCCGTCGGAGAAGCCGGGGTAGTTCTCCACCTCGGTGGTGTTCATCAGTTCCCCGCCGTACTGGACTCCCTCGAAGACCAGCGGCTGCAACTCGGCCCGTGCCGCGTACACCGCGGCGGTGTAGCCGGCCGGTCCCGAGCCGACAATGATCAGATTCCGGACGTCGCCCGTCACCGCGCCCCTTCCCTCGGTAGCGTCCGCGCGGGTTCGGTGTGCCCGCGCTTGTTCGTCAACGCGATACTAGGTCCCGGTTGTTCCCGAGCCGTCCTCACGCGTGCCCCCACCCACATGGTGGACGGGGTCAGTCACCCACGATCGTGTCCGAGAGCGTGGCCGGGTTCCCCGGGCCGCACTCCGGCCCCACGGCCAGCAGCCGGAACGTGCCGACCTCACCGGTGGGCAGAACCAGCAACTGGGCGCGACGCCCGTTGAAGACGATCTCCTCGGCCCCCAGCGGCGTGCCCGTGGTGACTCCGTTCGCCCGTAAACACGCCATCAGGCTCTCCGGGGCGAGCAGGTTGTCCACGTACTCCTCGGAGGAGAGCACCTCGCCGAACTGCTTGCCGTCGAGCTCGAGGCGTTCGCCGGTCAGTGCCAGCGGCCCTTCGGAGGCCGAGGACGTGCCGCTCCCGTTCTCACCCGGCGACTGTTCCGCCCGGTGGCTCTCCCGCTCCTGCCCCGGGTACTGGGTGACCAGCAGCACTCCGAGCACGGCCGCCGCTGCCGCGGCCAGTCCGGCCCCGAGCACGAGCCCGCGCCCGCGTCGGCGTCCCCGGGCCCGTGCGAGGGGGGTGACGCCGCCGGAGGACGCCGCCTCCTCCCCGGCGGGAGGTTCCCCTTCCCCGGTGGGCAGGGGCTCGGCGGCCAGGGCGTCCTCGACGCGTGTGGCCACGTCCCCGGGGATCTCGACGTCGGGGCAGGAGGCCAGGTCCTGCCTGGTCCGTTCCAGGGCCGTCAACACCGCCCGTGCCCGCGGGTCCTCCTCCGTCACGGGCCGGACTTCTCCGGCCGTCTCCTCGTCGAGGGCTCCCGCGTGCAACTCGGCCAACACGTCCGGGGACCAGTCCGGGTCCCGAGGTGTCCCGGCACTCAGTTCCTCGCCACTCATCGTCCCTCCTGTCGACGTGTGGCCATGTCCGCCTCTGGGACGATCTCGTCCGTGGTCGGGTTCCTCAGGTGACCGAGAAGTTGCGCGAGTTTCAACCGACCGCGTGCACAGCGGCTTTTGACGGTTCCCTCGGCCGCTCCGAGCATCCGCGCCGCCTCCGAGACCGGATAGCCCTCGACGTCGACGAGCACCACGGCGGCCCGCTGCTCCTCGGGGATCCGGGAGAGGGCCTGGTCCACGACCATCCGGGTGTCGTGTTCGGCGATCGTGTCGTGCGGATGGGCCGGTTCGGCCGGGCCGCTGTCCGCGAGCGGAACGGTGGCCCGTACCCGCTGCCTGCGCATGCGATCGAGGCAGGCGTTCACGACTATCCGGTGCAGCCAGGTGGTGACCCTGGACTCGGAACGGAAGGAGCCCGCGTTGCGGAACGCGGAGATCATCGCTTCCTGCAGCGCGTCGGCGGCTTCGTCCGGGTCCCGCATCGTGCGCAGTGCCACGGACCACAGCCGGTCGCGATGCCGCCGGAATAGCTCGGAGAAGGCCTGCCGGTCCCCACGGAGATGGGCCTTCAGGAGGTCGGCATCCGAACTGGCGGTTTCAGACACGTCACGCACCCTACTGATCACGTGACAGCACACATCCACCAGATCGGCGATATCCCGGGACGAACTCACCCCACCGGGTCAAGCCGAGCGGCTCAGGCCGGTGGGGGCGTTCCGAACGGTTCGATCTCGTCGATCTGGGAGCTGTAACCGTCCTCGGTGGAGAGCTTCGTGATCCACACGAGCACGTGCGAGGTGCTCTCGTCCGCCTCGACGGGGATCGAGGTGGTCCCCTCGTCGAGTTCACCGCTGCCGATGACCTCCGCCTCGGAGAGACTCGGCGAGGTGTCCGAGGCGGCGCGGATCTCGACCTCCGTCCCCGGGCTGGGGGAGGTGATGTCCACCTTGGTGAGTTCGGCGGGGTCGTCCAGGGTGAGGATGATCCCGATCCCGTTCTTGAACCCGGTGCCCAGCTGGTCGTTGTACCGGTCGGTCTGCCAGTGCGTGGCCGGGTCCCCGTCGTGGACCCGGTCCACCTCGTCCCGGTGGTCGCGGTCCCGCTCGGTGACGAACACGTCCGCGTCGGACACCGAGACCGGCCGTGGCTCGGGGGCGGCCTCGGAGGTCTCGCGGCTGGTGGAGCCGCGTTCGTCGGGATTCAGCACCACGGGAGGACCGGAACTCTCCGTGGGACCGAGGAACATTCCGAGCACCCGGACCGCGATCCACCCGAGCACCACCACCGTGAGCACCGCCAGCACGCTCACGCTGAGTGCCAGCTTGCGTCTGCGGCCCGGGTCCGGCTTGGGGTCCTCCCTGCTCCACACCTCGCCGCGTGCGGCGGGATCCCCGCCGCCGGTGGCCGCGTGGGCGGCGGTGGACTCGGCCTCCTGCTGGGCGTACTGCTCCAGCACCCGCAGCACCGCGGCGCCCGTGCGCACCCCGCCGGTGGTGCCGTGGTACTCGGGACTGCCGAGCGCCCTGGTCGCCACCGTGGACAGTTCCATGGGGACGGCGGGACGCAGCGTGCGGGGAGCCACCGCGTTGCCGTCCGAGTCGGCCGGGGCCGAGGAGATCCCCTCGGGAGTCCCGGCCAGGGGCCAGCGGGCGGTCAGCAGCAGGTACAGCACCGCGCCGAGCCCCCGGACGTCGTCCCCGGAACTGGCGCGGGGCATCGGGCCGGGAAAGGCCAACCTGATCTCCCCGGAAGCGGTGACCCGCACCCGCTGGGGATGGTCGATCCCCAGCACCAGCCCCGCGTGGTGGGCGGCCTCCACGGCCCCGGCCAACGGTTGCAGCAGACGCGCCGCCGCCCCCGGGCTCAGCGGACCGTCCGAGATCAGCTCGCCCAGGTCGCTGCCGTGGGTCCACTCGGCCACCACGATCCCGAGCACGCTCTCCGGGTCGTTGGGCGAGGTGTGCACCACGTCGAGCACCCGGGCCACGCCGACGTGGTTGAAGGTGCTCGCGTGCATCGCCCGTTCGAGGGTGCGCCGGGCGTTGCCCGCCTGTTCCGCGTCGGCCCGGTCCCCCACCACCACGGTCAGTGCCACGTCGCGGCCGAGCACACCGTCCTTGGCGCGCCAGAGCTGGGCGTTGCAGCGGCTGTCCCAGCCGATCTTGGCGAGCAGCCGATAGCGTCCGTGGTCGAGCACCGCTCCCGGTGCGAGCTGCGGATCCGAGTGCGCCGGACTCGTGGTGGTCTCCCGGTGCGCACCCTCGTCGTGCTGGTTGGTGTACTGCTGTCCGGCACCCGCCTGCCCGGTCGGTTCTCCGCTCACCTGCCGTCTCCCGATTCTTCCCGTCGGCGACAACCCGCCGAACGCGCTCCCCGCTCGTGCCAGGGGCGTCCGCAGCCCGAGACAGCTGCCGTGCTCGTAGGCCCCGCCCTAGAGACTCCCCGTCCGAGAGTACGTGACGCCGCCGTCAGCGGCGACGCAGCAGACCGGTGATTCGGTCGAACGCGGGGCGCAGTTCGGACACCCGCAGCAGCCACATCACACCGAACACGGCGACGAGTCCGGTGACACCGCCGAGTACCAGCTGCGCCCACCCGGTCACCGGTCCGGCGGGGAGCACGCCGTGCAGGGCGCGACTGACCAGCCAGGCCAGCACGCCCCCCGCCACCGAGGCGACCAGGGTCCGACCGAGGGTGTCCAGGAACCGCCCGCTTCCGAGCGGACCCAGCCGGTGGCGCAGCCACAACTCCCCGACCAGGGAGCCGACCACGAAGGTGAACGAGTTCGTGAAGGCCAGGGCGACGACCACGTCCCCGGAGGGGACCAGCTCCCCGACCGCGACGGCCATCAGCACCTTGACCACGGTCATCACGACCATGATCAATGTGGGGGTGCGGGCGTCCTTGAGGGCGTAGAAGGCCCGCATCTGCATCATGGTGATCGCGAACGGCAGCACCCCGAAGGCCGAGGCGGCCAGCGCGATCCCCAGCTGTTCGGTGGAGCCGCTGCCGTCCCGCACCGAGAACAGCGCCACCGCCGTGGGCACCCCCAGCGCGGTCATCATCGCGCTGATCGGCAGCAGCGAGACCGTGGACATCCTGTTGCCCAGGGACAGGTCGTCGATCATCCGTGCGTGGTCCCGGTCGGCGGCCGCCGCGCTCATACGCGGCAGGATCGCCGTCATCACCGAGAAGCCGATCACGCCGTAGGGCAGTTGCAGCAGCATCCACGTGTAGTTGTAGATGGACCAGGCACCCGGGTCGGAGGCGGTGGCCACCCTGGACAGCGACAGCAGCCCGATCTGGCTAACCCCGACGTAGCCGAGCATCCACAGCGTCATCCCGCCGAACTCGGACAGCCGCGAGTCCCACCCGAGCCGCGGGCGGAAACTCAGCCCGGTCCGCCGCAGGGCGGGCAGCTGCACGCAGGCCTGGGCGAGCACACCGCAGGTGACCCCGATCCCCAGGGTCAGCAGGTGGGCGTCGCTCATGCGAACCGGGTTCAGGGTCAGTTCCCCGGGCAGCGCCCGGTAGATCACCAGGGTGACCAGGATGACCACGTTGTTGACCACCGGTGCCCACGCCGGTGGTCCGAAGACGCGTTTGGACTGCAGCAGGGCGCCGAACAGGGCGCTGGCCCCGTAGCACGCGATCTGGGGAAGCAGCAGGTAGGCCAGGGCGGTGGCCAGCTCGGGACTGGCCTTGTCCCCGTCGCCCATGTACAGCCACACCAGCGCCGGCGCCAGCAGCATGGACAGCAGCGTCCCCACGGCCAGCACCAGCCCCGCCGCGCCGAGCAGCTTCTGGACGTAGGCCCGTCCGCCGTCCGCGTCGGACTTCTGCGCCCGCACGAGCACGGGCACGATCACACTGGTGAGCACCCCGCCGATGAGCAGCTCGAAGATGCTGGTGGGCAGGGTGTTCGCCACGGTGAAGGAGTCGTTGACCACCCCGAAGCCCACGGTGTAGGCCAGCACCAGTTTCCAGCCGAAACCGGTGATCCGACTGACCAGCGTGGCCACGGCCATCGAACCGCTGGCCCGCAGCAGGGACTGCTTGCCCGAACCGCCGTCGTCCCGCGTCGTCTCCGGGGACTCGGCGGTCCCGTCTCCGTGCGACTCGGCCACCTGGGGGATCACCTCGGTGTGTTGTTCGGGGCGCGCCTCGTCCACCACTCGGCCGAACACGGGGATCGGTTGGGTCGTTTCGGTCGGATCGCCGGAGGAGCCGTCCCCGCCGAACGGTGGCGTGGGCGCCGGTCCGGCCACCCGCGGAATCGGCTCGGTGGGATGAGCCGTTTCCGCGCCGGCCTCCCCGGGCCGGAGCGCCTCGGCGCGCTCGTCTCCGTTCACCAACTCAGATCCTTCGTTCGGTGTGCGCCCCCGTGCGTGTGCGACCCGGCCAGGTTAGCCGAGCGGCACCCGTGGAGTCGCTCGCGTCCGGAGGCAGGTCGCCGAGGGGGTGACTCACCGGGCCCGCCGTGTGCGGGAGAGGCGGGCCCGTGCGTGGACGTTCCGCCGTGTCACCTTCTCAGTCCCGCCGCGGATCACCGTCGGCGGTCGGTTCCTCGGCGGGGGGAGCCTCCTCGTCGGCGGCCCGGGGGCCGTCCCCGTCGGGGATCTCCCGCCCGGAGGACGCCTCGGGACCGGCCGGGTTGGCCTCCTCCGCTGTGGCCTCGCTCTCCCCCGGCGTCGAGGGGTCGGTTCCGCCGTCGCCGCGGGAGCGGAACCGGCGCACGATGCGGCGCGCCGACAGCAGCACCAGCAGCGCGGCACCCGTGACCGTGAGGATCACGGGAACGGTGCCGTAGGCGTTCGAGTCCACCCGCATCCGCCTGGTCTGGCCGAGCTTGGTGCCGCCCTCGGTGCGCAGCGTCACGTCGACGGTGAACTTGCCCGACCGTTCGACCGTGGTCTCCGGCAGGAAGGGTCTGCTCCCGTTCGCGGGCACCCTGAGCACCCCGAGGTCGTCCACCCGCACACCCGGCGGGGTGTCCACGTGCAGCCTGAACCGCACGTTGACCGGGAGGTCGTTGCGCACCGTGACCGGGATCTTGCTGTTCGAGGAGGTCAGGGTGATCTGCCAGTCGAAGTCGGCGATGTGGACCCCGTTCAGCACCCCCTCCACCGTGCGGGCCGCGATCTCCACCCACCGGGCCGCGGCCCGCTCGTTGCCGCGCCAGGCGCTGGAGGCACCGTGCAGCAGTCCGTTGCGCAGCGGTGTGGTCACGCTGGCCGGGTCGACGTTCAGCGCGGGCTCCCGCTCGGAGGCACCGAACAACTGGCCCACCCTGTAGTTCTGCGCCGCCAGGTCGTCCAGCACGGAGCGGGGAATCTCCCGCCGCGCGCTGCTCCCCGGGTAGGTCAGCGCGACCGGGGACGCGGAGTCGCCCGCCGCCGAGGCGGAGGTTCCCGAGGGGGAACCGCCCTCGTCCCGCTTCGCAGCGGACTCCTCGGGAAGCGGCACGGGGCGCACGAAGCCCGCCTCGTCCAGCGCCTTCAGTCCGTCCAGGAAACCGTCCACCTCGTCGCCGTCCAGGTCCCACCGCCGGGGCGGGGCGACGAGCGTGGTGCTGTCCACGGTGGCCACGGTGCTGCGGAAGGCCAACGCGGAGAGACCGTTGAGCACCGACGGTGTCCCGTCCCCCACGGGAGCGGTTCCGGTCGAGCCCCCCGCCTGCTGTCCCCGGGCGGGGTTCAGGGCGTCGGCCACCAGCGGGTCGACCAACCGGGCCGTGGGGGTGTAGTCCCGGCCATCGGTACGCACCCGCACCGGTTCCAACGAGCCGGCGGGGGCCGCCAGCGACTCGGGGTGCATCAGCACGGTGCGCACCGGCGTGTCGGCCAACCGGGAGGCCGTGGCACCGTCGAGCGCGCCGTCGGCGGGCCAGAGCACGTCCTCGCGCACCCGGACACCGAGTTCACGCTCCACCAGCGCGCCGCCGTCCAGCGAGCCCCGCAACAGGTCGGGCAGCCCAGCACGGGTGAGGGCGACCACGTCCGCGTCGCTGTAGGGGAGGGCGATCACACAGCGTCCCCGCACGGTGTCCCGCAGCTCGTCCAGCCAGCGTTTCGCCGCTTCCGCGCCGCTTCCGGCGACGAGCTCGTCGTCCTCGCCGCGCACCTGGTACCCCCCGGCCATGGCCCGGGCCGTGACGATCAGGTCGGGGTCGATGACCAGGCAGATCCCCTCGCCCAGCTTCGAGTCGGCGGGAGCCTTCTCGGAGACGGAGCGGACCAGTTCGAACAGGCGTCCCCCGGGGGCCAGCGTGGTGGCCAGCCGGTCGTCGGTGAGGATCGTCGGCCGCCCGGGCAGCTGTTCCTGGGCCAGGTGGGGGCGGTCCACCAGCGGGATCAGCGTGGTGATCCGCGTGCTCTGCTCCGGCGGCGTGGCCGAGCGCCCCGGCAGGGAGAGCACGGGCAGCATGAAGCGCTCGGTGGCCACGCGGGCCCTGCGCCGTGGGGCCAGGTCCCCGTTGACGTTCAGCAGCAGCGGGTACACCCCGGGGCGGTCGACGCCCAGCCCGTCCGGGCCGTTGCCGGTCAGCTCGACGCGCAGCTCGAACCGGGAGCGCTGTCCGGGGCCGATGCGCTCGGCCACCGTGGTGAAGTGGGTGCGGGTGGAGGTCGTCGCGTTCGCGCGCAGCGCCGTGACCAGGCTGGCGCGTGTGGCTCTCGGCTCGCCCCGCTCCAGCCGCATCTGCAGGTCGCTGACCGGCCGACCGCCGGTGTTGTACAGCGCCCCGCTGATTCTGAGCGTCTTCCCGGAACCCTCGCGCACCACCTCGGGCGTGACCGAGGACACGTCGATGCTGATCCGTCCGTCCGACTGCGCGCCTGCCGGGGGCACCACGGGGGTGAGCACCGTCAGCAGCGCCCCCACCACGAGAACCAGCGCGGTTCTCAGCGGTGTGCGCACGCGCGCGGGGACCCGGGGGAACGCGTTGCCCGGCCGTGGGCTCATCCGTGCTCCGTCCAGCTGCCGAACTCCAGGTCGTCCGGACCGCGCCCGAACAACGCGATCGCGTGCCGCACGAGCCTGCGCTCGTCGGCATAGGCCAGAACCCCGTCCAGCTCACCCAGCGGCACCCATGCCACCTCGGTGACCTCCACGTCCTCGTCGGAAAGCTCGCCGCCCACGGCCACGAGCAGGAAGTGGTGCACGGTCTTGTGCACCTTCCTGTTGTCGGCCACGAACCAGTAGTCGATTGTCCCGATCGGGCGAATGACCCGTCCGATGATGCCGGTCTCCTCGGCCACCTCGCGGACGGCGGTCTCCTCGGGGGTCTCCCCCGGTTCGATGTGTCCCTTCGGCAGCGACCACAGCAGTCGTCGTTGACGGTCCAACCTCCCGATCACGGCGGCGTGTCGTTGCGACGCGTCGACCACCAGCCCGCCCGCCGACGTCTCGTCCACCGTCCGCAACCTGCGTCGCCGGCGCGGGCTCCGACGCTTCGGTCTGGATCCGCCGGAACCACCGGGCGAGGGAGGCATACGACCGATGGTAATGCGATTCGGCGGTCAACCGTCGTTGTCGACGACGCACCGTCGTCCGCCGTGTCGCACGACCACCCCGTCCCCCGCCCGGGTCGTGGAGCGGACCGGACACCGCCGATCCTGGCATCGTCGCGGAACGTGTTCACGGGTGGTCGCGCTCGACCGGGCGGCGACGGAACGGTGACGGTCACCGGGGCGGGAGAGGCGGTCGATACCCTGGTTCACCGTGGCCCCATCCGTGTTCGACCCCGCCGAGTCCGACTACGGCCCCTCCGAGCCCCCCGCGCGGGCGACGGTCTCCGACGCCGAGGCCGCGCGCACGGTGCAGCGCAACGCGATCGAGGAACTGCTGCGCCGGGCACCGGTGGTGGAGGAGCTGGCACGGCTGTTCGCCGCCGCGGGATTCTCGCTCTACATCGTGGGCGGCAGCGTCCGGGACGCGCTGCTGGGCCAGGTCGGCGCGGACCTGGACTTCACCACCGAGGCACGACCCGAACGGGTGCTGGAGCTGCTCGACGGCTGGGCCGAGACCGTCTGGGACACCGGGATCGAGTTCGGAACCGTCGGCGCCTACCGCAAGGGCACCACGGTCGAGATCACCACCTTCCGCGCCGACACCTACGACCGCTCCAGCCGCAACCCCGAGGTGGTCTTCGGCGACTCGATCGACGGGGACCTGCTCCGCAGGGACTTCACCGTCAACGCGATGGCCGTGGAGCTCTCCCGGCGCGAGTTCGTCGACCCCCACGGCGGCCTGCGGGACGTGATCCGGCAGTGGCTGGACACCCCCGCCCCGCCCGAGGAGTCCTTCGCCGACGACCCGCTGCGGATGATGCGCGCCGCGCGGTTCGCCGCCCAACTCGGTTTCGACCCCACGCAGCGCGTGCTCACCGCGATGCGCGAGATGGCGGCCGAGATCGCACGCATCACCCCCGAACGCGTGCAGACCGAGCTGTCCAAGCTCCTGTGCGGCCAGTACCCCCGCAAGGGGGTGGAGCTGCTGGTGGACACGGGGCTGGCCGACCACGTGCTGCCCGAGCTTCCCGCCATGAGGCTGGAGATCGACGAGCACCACCAGCACAAGGACGTGTACCTGCACTCGCTGGTGGTGCTGGACCAGGCCGTGGAGCTGGAACGGGCCGCCGACCCCGACGGGGAGCCTGACCTGACGCTGCGGCTGGCGGCCCTGCTGCACGACATCGGCAAGCCCGCGACGCGTCGCTTCGAACCGGGCGGCGGAGTCAGTTTCCACCACCACGAGGTGGTCGGCGCCAAGATGGCCCGCAAACGGCTGCGGGCACTGCGTTACTCCAAGGAGATCGTCTCCGACGTCTCCGACCTCGTCTACCTGCACCTGCGCTTCCACGGTTACGGCGAGGGGAACTGGACCGACTCGGCCGTGCGGCGCTACGTCAACGACGCGGGTCACCTGTTGCAGCGGCTGCACAAGCTCGTGCGGGCCGACTGCACCACCAGGAACCGGCGCAAGGCGCGCGCGCTGCAACGCTCCTACGACGATCTCGAAGCGCGCATCCGGCGCATCGCCGAGGAGGAGGACCTGGCCAGGGTGCGGCCGGACCTGGACGGCAACGAGATCATCCGGTTGCTGGGCATCGAACCGGGGCCGCTGGTCGGCAAGGCCTGGCGGCACCTCAAGGAGCTCCGACTGGACCAGGGGCCGCTGGGACGCGAACAGGCGGTGGCCGAGCTGTACCGCTGGGCCCGCGAGCAGGGAGTCGAACCTCCTGAGGAGCTGGGGTGAGCCCGTCCGGGGGAACACGACCGTGGGGCGTGCGTCCCCCGGTACGACACCCGGTCACGTTACGGCGGTCCCGAAAGCCGGGAACGGGTGAGATCATGCCGGTGTGGGATCCGACGCGGACGTGAAACCGGGAACGCTGCTCGTGGCGGCGCCGACCCTGTACGACGAGAACTTCCGCCGCACCGTGGTGTTCGTCATCCACCACCACGAGGAGGGCACGCTCGGGGTGGTGCTCAACCGGCCGAGCGAGATACCGGTGGCGGACGTGCTGCCCAAGTGGGGGGAGTTCTCCAGCGAACCACGTTCCCTGTTCGTGGGCGGGCCGGTGGACCAGCGCACCGCCATCTGTCTCGCCACGCTGCGCACCGGCGTGGACCCCGAGAGTACGGAGGGAATCGTCGGTGTGGACGGACCGGTGGGACTGATCGACCTCGACGGCGACCCGGGGGAGCTGGCCGCGCGCACCCGGGGGCTCCGGTTCTTCGCCGGCTACGCCGGGTGGGGGAAGCAGCAGCTGGAGAGCGAGATCGACCGGGGTGACTGGCACGTGATCCCCGCTCTTCCCGAGGACGTGATCGCCGCCTCCGCCACCGACCTGTGGGGACGGGTGCTGCGCCGGCAGGGGCCGCCGCTGGCCTTCCTGGCCACCCACCCCGGTGACGTCCAGCTGAACTGAGGACCCCCGCTGAGCCGTCCGGCCCGGGGAAGGATCACCGCCCCGAGAGGGAGGTGCTTTCGGTCGGGGAGCCGGAGTCCCGCGTGCCGAGCGCGGCCGCGCAACCTCCCGCCGCCGAGCAGATCCCGGCCGCGGCGCAGCCGCCACCCGCGGTGGCGGACCCCTCCGCGGACGCCCCCGCCCCGGCGGCGCACACCGAGCACCCCGAGTCCTCGGGCAGGAGTTCGGCCGCCCGGGCCCCGAGAACTCCCCCGGCCAGGATCAGCGCCACCGCGCCGAACGCTCCGACGCCGAGGACCAGCCAGCCCGTCGTGCCCGGTCCCAGGGCCGCGGCGAGCGGACCGGCGACCACGGCCGCCGCCGCCCCGGCGAGCACGGGGGGAGCGGCCACACGGTTGGCGAGGCGGAAACCGTCCTCACTGCGCAACGCGGCCGGGGTGCGCACCCCGACGTAACGGTTGCGCGGCAGCGTGCCGCGCAGCCCCCGCAGGCCCAGGGTCGCCGCGGCCGCTCCGAGCAGAACCAGGACCGCGCACAGGGTGATCAGGAATGCGAGCTCCACCCCGCCAGACTACGACCCCGTCCTCCGTCGCTGCCCGCGGCGCGACACACGGGTGCCCCGGAGCACATCGAGTGGAGCCGGTGCCCGTGGAGGTTTCTCGTGATCCGGTGGGTCGTCCGTCGAGAGTCCGTTCCGGGTTCCCGAACCTTCTCGCGTGCGTAGCTCGATCAGCGTGGCGACTCTCCCGGCTCCGCCGGGCGCGCTGTCATATGCGGAGCGGTTGACCCCGCAGGGGGAGGTATCCCGGCCCCACCGGGCGTGCTACCCACCGGTTATCCTGGTGACGTGGCCGACACCCGACTTCTTGCCATGCCGCGCTGAGGCGACAGGTTCCTCGGCGCGGCGACCCCTCATGCCCGGACCGGGATGGGGGGTTTTTGGCTTTCGGGGCGGAACACCGGACGGTCGTCGGAGAGTGCGGAGGCGAGTCCGGGCGACGAACTAGGGAAGGAAACGCACACGATGAGTGGCGCGGAACGGAACTCTCAGAGCACGGAAGGCACGGGCACCGACGACACCCCTCCCTTCCGCTACACCGCACGGCTGGCGGGCGAGATCGAGCGGGACTGGCAGCGACGCTGGGAGGAACTCGGCAGCTACCACGCCGCGAATCCGGTGGGGCCGCTGAGCGGGGAGCACGCCGCCGCCGAGAAACTGTTCGTGCAGGACATGTTCCCCTATCCCTCGGGGTCCGGGCTGCACGTCGGCCACCCGCTCGGGTTCATCGGCACCGACGTCTACGCGCGCTACCACCGCATGTTGGGGCGCAACGTGCTGCACACGATGGGCTTCGACGCCTTCGGGCTGCCCGCCGAGCAGTACGCGATGCAGACCGGCACGCATCCGCGCACCACCACCGAGAACAACATCGAGCGCTACCTGACCCAGATCCGGCGTCTCGGGCTGGGCCACGACGAGCGGCGCCGGGTGGCCACCACCGACGTCGACTTCTACACGTGGACGCAGTGGATCTTCCTGCAGATCTTCCACGCCTGGTACGACACCGAGGCCGACGGGGGACGCGGTCGGGCCCGCCCGATCAGTGAGCTGGAGGAGGAGTTCGCCTCCGGCACCCGCGCCACCCCGGACGGCACCCCGTGGAACGAGCTGAGCCGACGGGAGCAGCGTCGCGTCCTCGACTCCTACCGCCTGGCCTACCTCTCGGAGGCCCCGGTGAACTGGTGCCCCGGGCTGGGGACGGTCGTCGCCAACGAGGAGGTCACCTCGGAGGGGCTGAGCGAGCGCGGCAACTTCCCGGTGTTCCGGCGCAACCTCAAGCAGTGGATGATGCGGATCACCGCCTACGCCGACCGCCTCGTCGACGACCTGGACCGGCTGGAGTGGCCGGAGAAGGTCAAGACGATGCAGCGCAACTGGATCGGACGTTCCCAGGGTGCCGAGGTCCGCTTCCCCGTGGTCGGTCGGGACGAGACGATCGAGGTGTTCACCACCCGCCCGGACACCCTGTTCGGCGCCACCTACATGGTGCTGGCCCCCGAGCACCCGCTGGCCGACGGGATCGTCGCCGACCCGGACGGCTTCGCCGCCTGGCCGGAGGGCACGGACCCGCGTTGGACCGGCGGCTACGCCGGGCCCGCCGAGGCCGTGTCCGGCTACCGGCACACCGCCTCGACGAAGTCCGAGCTGGAACGGCAGGAGAACAAGGACAAGACCGGTGTGTTCACCGGGCTGTACGCGGTCAACCCGGTCAACGGGCAGCCGGTGCCCGTCTTCGTGGCCGACTACGTGCTGCTGAGCTACGGAACCGGGGCGATCATGGCGGTTCCCGGTCAGGACGAGCGCGACTGGGAGTTCGCCGAGGAGTTCGGCCTGCCGATCGTGCGCACGGTGCGCCCGCCGGAGGACTTCCAGGGCGGGGCCTACACCGGCGACGGGACCACGATCAACTCCTCCTCCGAGGACACGGGACTGAGCCTGGACGGGCTGACCGTGGACGAGGCCAAGAAGAAGATCGTCTCCTGGCTGGAGGAGAACGGCCACGGCAGGGGCAGCGTGCAGTACAAGCTCCGGGACTGGCTGTTCGCACGGCAGCGCTACTGGGGGGAGCCCTTCCCTATCGTCTACGACGAGGACGGCACCCCGCTGGGGCTTCCGGAGGACCAGCTTCCGGTGGAGCTGCCCGAGGTGGCCGAGTACTCGCCGCGCACCTACGACCCGAACGACGCGGACAGCAGGCCCGAACCCCCGCTGTCCAAGGCCGAGCAGTGGGCCGAGGTGGAGCTGGACCTCGGCGACGGGCTCAAGCACTACCACCGCGACACCAACGTGATGCCCCAGTGGGCCGGGTCGTGCTGGTACCAGCTGCGCTACATCGACCCGGACAACCACGAGCGGTTCGTGGACCCGGACAACGAGCGGTACTGGATGGGGCCGCGCCCCGACACCCACGGCGCGGACGACCCGGGCGGGCTGGACCTCTACGTCGGCGGGGTGGAGCACGCGGTGCTGCACCTGCTGTACGCGCGGTTCTGGCAGAAGGTGCTCTACGACCTGGGGCACGTCTCCGCCGAGGAGCCCTACCGGCGGCTGTACAACCAGGGCTACATCCAGGCCTACGCCTTCACCGACTCGCGCGGCGTCTACGTTCCCGCCGAGGAGGTGGAGGAACGCGACGGCAGGTACTTCTACGCCGGTGAGGAGGTCAACCGCGAGTACGGCAAGATGGGCAAGAGCCTGAAGAACTCCGTGTCCCCGGAGGAGATGGCCGACGCCTACGGGGTGGACACCCTGCGGCTGTACGAGATGTCCATGGGGCCGCTGGACGCCTCCCGTCCGTGGTCCACCAAGGACGTGATCGGCTCACACCGGTTCCTGCAACGACTGTGGCGCAACGTCGTCGACGAGAACACCGGCGAGGCCCGGGTGACCGAGGAGGAACCGGACGAGGAGCTGCTGCGCGCGCTGCACAAGACCATCGCCGGGGTGCGTGAGGACTACGACGGTCTCCAGTTCAACACCGCGGTGGCCAAGCTCATCGAGCTGAACAACCGGGTGACCAAGGCGTACTCCGGTACGGTGGGACCGCCGCGTGCGGTGATGGAACCGATGGTGCTGCTGGTGGCGCCGCTGACCCCGCACCTGGCCGAGGAGCTGTGGTCCCGGTTGGGCCACGAGCAGAGCCTGGTGCACGGGCCGTTCCCTGTGGCCGACGAGAACTACCTGGTCGAGGACACGATCGAGTACCCCATCCAGTTCAACGGCAAGGTGCGCTCGAAGATGACCGTCTCGGCCTCCGCCGAGCAGGACGAGCTGCGCGCGGCGGCACTGGCCGACGGCAGGATCAAGGAGCTGCTGGGCGGCGCGGAGCCGCGCAAGGTGATCGTGGTTCCCAACCGACTGGTCAACGTGGTCGGCTGAGCCCGCCCACCGCTCGGTCGTCGCCTTCGGGGCTCCGGTGCTCTCACTCGCACCGGAGCCCCGAACGTTCTCGCCGGAAACCCCGCTGCCGACCGTCCTGAGGGGATACACTGCGTGTCGACACTGTTTCCCCGGGCGACCGGACGGGAAGGCAGCCGTGGAACACGAGGAGCGCGAATCTCTCCGGCACGAGGAGGAGGGGCGGGAGTGCGCCCGGCCCTCCGCGCCGTCCGAGGACCGGTCCTCCTCCGCGACGACGAACAGCATCTCCGCGAGCAACGTCGGCAACGTCGTCCAGGCCGGAAACATCCACGGCGACGTGCACATCCACACCACCGCGAGCCCCGAGGGGGGACGGCGGGACGGTTCCTCCGCCGTGGGCGGGTCCGGAGCGGTGGACCCCCGTGTGCGGGCCGGGGCGTTCGCGGGAAGACTGGCCGCCAGGATCTTCCGCGTGCTGCTTCGGCTGGTGCGGCAGCGGTCCCCGCTGTTGCTCTGGGGCTCCCTCGTGGTCGGGCTCGCCGGGATGCTCGGCGGACTCGTCGGAGGGTCCACCATGCTGGCCGCCGACCGGGGCGCACCCGGTGACGAGTTCTCCGTCGCGTTCTTCTGGGGTGCGGTCGCCGTCGCCGTGGTGGTGGTGTTGCGGCGCCGACACCGGGCCCGGGAACGCGGGGAGAGTGGATGGCCGTCCTTCGCGCGGAGTCGGCTTTTGGCGGCCACCGGGCAGCGGGAGCGCTCCGCGCTGTGGCTGTCGGTGCTGTGCGTGGTGTTCCCGCTGAGCGCGCTCTTCCTGGGACTGGGGGTCGGGTGGTTCGGGGCGGCCGGTTTCGCGCTGCTGGGGGGTGGCGAGTACGACAGCGAACCGGCGCTCGGTGTTCTCTGCCTGCTGCTGGGGGGATACGGGCTCCGGCTCGTGCGCTCGTTGTGGTCGCGTGTCCCTCCGTACGAGAGGCCGCGTTCCCGGTGGGCCGCCGTGCTCCGCTGGGTGGGGAGCTGCCTGCTCGGCGCGGTGGCGCTCTTCTCTCTCGCTGGGATGCTGATGACCGTGACCACGGCGGTACTGCGGGGCTACGGCACGGGCGGCTTCGAGGAGCTCGAGGGGGACCTGATAGCGGTGGTGTTCGCGGCGCAGCTGGTGTTCGGGTGCGGGATGCTGCTGGTGCGCCGGCATCCGCCGGTGCGTCCGTCCGGGCGCGGACACCGGGGTGAACGCGCCCCCGAATAACCGTTCGGGCTCGTCCTCCGCGAGTGGCGGGTTTCACCGACAACCGGCCGTCCGCCGCCCGGAACAACTCCCCTGTCGGCGGCACACTGGTCCGCACGGAGGTGCCCGGAGGTCCGTTCCGGGCACCGGTCGAGTGCGCTGGAGGACGTAATGCGGATTCCGAGGGTTCCCGCCGGTGTCGACCCCACCGAGCTGCGGGGGGTGCTGGACGGTCGTTGGGCCGGGGTGCGGCGGAGGGTTCGGGAGTTGCTGGAGTCCGAGCGGCTGCCACCGGGCGACGGGCTGGACACCGAGCAGCACCGGGAACGGGTCTTCGAGCAGCTGCGGTGGCTGGGCGGCAGCGAGGTTCCCGCCCTGGGATTCCCCACCGAGTACGGGGGCCACGGCGATCGCGGCGGCTCCGTGGTGGCCATGGAGATGCTGGCGGGCAACCTCTCGCTGATGGTCAAGGCCGGTGTGCAGTGGGGCCTGTTCGGCGGGGCGCTGACGGCGCTGGGCACCGAGCGGCACCACCGGCGCCACCTGAGCTCCGTCATGGACGTGTCACTGCCGGGCTGTTTCGCCATGACCGAGACGGGGCACGGCTCGGACGTGCAGCGGCTGGCCACCACGGCCGACTTCGACCCGGAGACTGACGAGTTCGTGGTGCACACCCCCGACGAGGCCGCCCGCAAGGACTACATCGGCAACGCGGCCCGCCACGGGCGGCTGGCGGTGGTGTTCGCCCAGCTGCGCACTCCGGGTGCGGACGGCTCGCCCGAGGGACACGGGGTGCACGCGCTGCTGGTGCCGATCCGGGACGAGGCGGGTAATCCGGCTCCCGGGGTGACCCTGTCGGACTGTGGTCGCAAGGCCGGGCTGAACGGGGTGGACAACGGACGGATCGTCTTCGACCACGTGCGGGTGCCGCGCGAGGCGCTGCTGAACCGCTACGGGGACGTCTCCCCCGACGGTACCTACAGCAGCCCGATCGACGGGGTGAACAAGCGGTTCTTCACCATGCTCGGCACGTTGATCACCGGGCGGGTGTCGGTGGCGGGCACCGCCGGCTCGGCCACCAAACTGGCGCTGGAGATCGCGCTGCGTTACTCCGACGCGCGGCGCCAGTTCGAGAACCCCGGCACCGGGCAGGAGACTCCGGTGCTGGACTACCTGGCGCAGCAGCGCAGGCTGCTTCCGGCCCTGGCCACCTCCTACGCCCTGCACTTCGCCCAGGAGGAGCTGGTCTCCACGCTGCACGACCTGCACACCGACCCCGGGCGGGACCCGGACGGGCGGGCCCAGCGCGAGCTGGAGTCCCGCGCGGCGGGGATCAAGGCGGTGGCCACCTGGCACGCCACCCGCACCATCCAGGAGTGCCGCGAGGCCTGCGGCGGGGCCGGGTACCTGACGGAGAACCAACTGGCCACGTTGAAGGCGGACACCGACGTGTTCACCACCTTCGAGGGGGACAACACGGTGCTGCTGCAACTGGTGGCCAAGGGGCTGTTGACGAACTACCGGGGCCGCTTCGAGGAGCTGGGCACGCTGGGGATGGCGCGGTACGTGGCCGACCAGTTCGTGGGCACGGTGATCGAGCGGACGGCGGCCCGGTCGCTGGTCCAGCGGCTGGTGGACGCCGCACCCAACCGTGACGAGGAGGACGTGCTGTTCGACCGGGGTTGGCAGCTGCGGATGTTCGAGGAGCGGGAGCGGCACGTGCTGGACGGGGTGGCGCGCAGGCTGCGCCGCGCCGGCTCCGGGGAGGCCGATCCCTTCGAGGTGTTCAACGAGGCCCAGGACCACGTGCTGCGGGCGGCGCGGGCACACATCGACCGCGTGGTGCTGGAGGCCTTCGTCGCCGGGATCGACCGGTGTACGGACCCGGAGGCGGCCGGGATGTTGGAGCGGCTGTGCGACCTGTACGCACTGTCCAACATCGAGAACGACCGGGCCTGGTTCCTGGAGCACGAACGACTCAGCCCCGGGCGGGCCAAGTCGGTGGTCCAGGCGGTCAACGCGTTGTGCGCGCGGCTGCGTCCGCATGCGGTGCGGCTGGTGGAGGCCTTCGGCACGCCCCGCCAGTGGTTGACCGCGCCGATCGCCACGGGTGAGCAGCCCGGGTTGGGCTGAACACGGGTTCGCCGAGGGGCGACGGCCGGTGTCCCGGTGCGGGCACCGGCCGTTTTCCGGTCGCCGCCGGATCCGGAGCGGTGCGCCCTCCGATGACGGACAGACTGGCCAATATGGATAGACGTGCCGCTCGCTCCCGGGACGAGCCGCCCGGCACGGTGCGGTGTTCGCGGGCGGGGACGGCCAACACCGAAGGCCTCCGGAACCCAGTAGGGGTGGACTTCGTCGAGAAGCCGCCGCCCTGTCCCGGGCGGGTGGGGAGATTCGAGGTTCCGCACTTGCCCCTCGGGAGGACCGTGCCCGCCCCGTCCCGGCTCGTCCGAACGGGAACTCCAGCACAGCAGGAGTGTTGATCGTCATAACAGTGATGGCCCGATTCCGCTGACACCGAGTGCGCGTCCGGGGCAGGATATGCCCCGGCTTTGGACCGCGAACCGTGCACGAGGGTGCGTGTGTCCACGGCGAGCTCCGCGAGGAGGCCTCGCCCAGGGGTGTGCGGTCTGCCGGGCCGAGACGGTGGGCTGAGATGACGTCGACGCGGCACGTCCGGTCGTGGAAGTGCCGCCGAGCGATGCGCTTGTTCCGGAGAGGAATCGAGGGAAACAGTCATGCACGGATCACGGCTCCGTGGTTGTTCGGCAGTGATTCTTCTGGCCGGTCTCGTGCTCTCCTCCTGTGCTCTTCCCGCGGAGTCGGACCGGACCGGGACGGGAGGGGAGGACGTTCCCGAGTACCTGCGTGGTCTGCCTTTCGAGGAAGAACGGGATCTGGACGAGTCGGTCAGTTTGGACACCGAGGTTCTTCCGGTGTCCCCGTGCGCTTTGCACGATCCGCGAGCGGCCGCGGAACTGAGCGGCTTCACCGAGGACTCCCTTGAACCGGGACCGAAGTTGAACGAGTGCGCCCTTCGTGTGTCGGACTACGAGAACGGTCGATCCAGCTGGGTGTTCGGGATCGACGTGGGGAGGGACTTCGCGGGAGGGCTGCGGGAGGACACGCAGCTGGTTCTCATGGAGGACACGAGGTTCTACAGAACCATCTCGAAGAGTGACGGAATGGTCACCACGTGCTCCTACTACCGCGATCTTGTCCGGGGGCGTGCGATCGCGCTGGACGTGAGGTTCTCCGGTTACGTCGAGGACGAGGAGCGGGAACGGGAGATACGGTCGCACACCTGCGAAATCGGCAAGAAGTACCTGAGGAGGACGGCGCGGCGCTGGATCGACCCCCCGCGGCGCGACGAGAACATGACCGAGCCGGCTCTCCTGCTGGGGATGCGCTCCCCCTGCGTTGCCATGAAGTGGGCGATGGACAATGTTCCCCCGGTCGGGGGGAGGGTTTCCTCGACACGAGTGCACCGCTTCGATCCCTCCAACTGTACCCTGGAGGACAAGGGGGGAACGGGAGGAGCCGTAGAGAGCCGCGTGTCGGTGGATTTCGTCGTCACGGACCTTCCCGAGAACCTTCGCGGCCGGGACGAGTACGAGCCGGTGGACGTCATGGGACGTCCCGGATTCTCCGTACGTCCTCGGGACGAGTGCGAAATCACTTTCCCCTTCAGGAAGGATCCGTACGGTATCGACGTGAACGTGCGGTATCCCGATTCGGAGGTGCTCGCCCAGAGCATCAAGGTGACCACTTCTACGTGTGAGAACAGCAAACGGTTCGCCGAGGCCCTGCTGGAGAAACTTCAGTCATGAAGCGCTGGAAGGGAATGACCGGAGTCGCGGGGGCGTTGGTGCTGCTTCTGTTCGGTTCCGGGTGTAGCACCGAGGTGACCGGTGAGGCTCTGCCGTCCGTCTGTGCCGAGCACCGGGTCTCCGCGTGCTTGGACTACGAGCCGAATCCGCCCGGGGACAAGTACGTCATGCAGGTGTGGATGGAGGACAGGCGCACCGCCGGGAACATGCTGTGTTCGGCTTTTTCCGAGAAGGAGTTGAGCCGGATCATGGGGGAGGGCAACGAGTACTACCGTTACATCTCGAACGACGGTTCGAGGGCCTGCAACATAGTCACCCAGCAGTCCGGCCCGCAGAATGACCAGAAGTTCTCGGTCACGCTCAGCATGTGGGCACAGCCCATGCGCGGCTACGGGAGGGTGGACGGAAACGAGCGCACCGACGTCTCCGGTCATCCGGCCTGGGTCCGTGACTTCGACAGGGGGACGAGTCGTTCCGTGAGGTACACGATCGCCACGGGTACCTCTCCGGACACCGGAGGTGTGCTGTTCGTGCGACTCGAGACCGCGAACCCGCGTGGTGTCCAGACCGACTCGCAACCCGACTACACGCACATGGAGAACATGCACTCCTCGATAGCCGAAACCTGTGTGTCCGCGATTCTCGAATGACGTCTTCCGGGGAGATGTTCGATGGGAACAAGGTTTGTGCGCGTCGTCGCCGGTCTGCTCGCGGTGGCTTTCCTGGGTGGGGGGTGCGGCGACAGCGACCGTCCCGGCCCCGACCCGACGCGGTCGACGGAGACCGCCGAGGACTCCGCCGGGGGCGCCGAGGGGACGAACGAGCAGACGCAACCGGTCGTCCTGGGGGATCTCGATCCGCCGCGCGACGCGCGGGAGCTCGGAGCGCCCTTCGATCCGTGCGATTCGGGACTGTGGCAGGCCGTGCCGGAACGGGTTCGTCCTCCCGAACCGGGTGAGGACGAGCCAGTGGTGCTTTCTCCCCAGGACAACGAAGGTACCCCACAAGGACTCACCTGCAAGTTCGCCAACCACCAGACAAGTGCCGAAGGCACTGACGGTGTGTTACGTGTCTACGTCTCCTGGGGGAGAACTCTGCGACCTCTCGAATCCCCCGAGCGGACCACGTTCGGGTCGGGAACTCCGGGAGCGATCAAAAGGAGCCGGGCCGTGTTCCGGAGGGACAGCGAGGGAAACCCCACGGCCACCGCACCCAAGTGCGCGGCCGAAGCGGAGCTCTCCGAGGGAGAGGCGGCTGTTTCCGTGCTGAACCCGGCCTTTCCCGATGTCGCTCCGTGTGATGTCGCCCGTGCCGTCATGGACCGTGTCGTCGAGTCTTCTTCCTGAGAGGACCGATCATGAACCACCCACAGCAAGGGCCGCCCCCTGCGGGGTACGGATATCCCCATCCTCCGCCGAACGGCGGTTACCAGTTCCCGCAGTACCCCGGGTATCCGGGCTACGCGCCAGGTCAGGCGGGGCCACCGCGACGACGAGGAGCCCGTCCCTCCGTCATTCTCGCTGTGCTGGCTGGGGTGGCCACCCTGGTGTTCGGAACGGCGGCGGTGCTGTACGCCAGCACCCTGGAGCCCTCACGCGTGCTGGACAACCAGGCAGTGGAAGAGGGGGTGCAGCGCATCCTCACCGAGGAGTACTCCTTCCGGGTAAGAAGCGTCTCCTGCCCGAGTGGTCAACCGGTGGAGCCTCGAAGTCGATTCGACTGCACGGCGACCATGAAAGTGGGAGAACAACGTCGGGTTCCCGTCGTCATCGTCGATGACACCGGTCGTTATCGGGTGAGATCCCCCGAGCTCGAGTAACGAGGCGAGCAGCCGCCGGTCTTCGGAGCCGCCGGGCGGCTCATGTGTTCGGTTCCGCTCCCCTGACCGGCGTGGAAGCGGCAGGAGACGAGCGAGGACACCGCGGAGGCGGGCGACCGGAACGTGGAGAGGCGGAGCTGAGTGGGGACGAGCATGGGAAACGGGCTTCGGCGTGGTGGCGTCGTGGTTTCTGGTGTGGTGTTGAGTGTCGTGCTGACGGCGTGTTCGGTGGGTGGTCGACGGGTCACTGTGGGGTGGTGCTCGTCACAGTGGTGATCGGGGGATCTCGCTGACGTGGGGTGTGCTGATCGGGCAGGATGTGGTTCGGTTTCGGACCATGACCCGCGTGTGGGGGAGGTAGGACATGGCCCAGGACGGCTTCGAGGTTGACAAGGCCAAGCTGTGGGAAGCTCTCAACGAGCTCAAAGGAGCCCGCGACGAGGCCGAGTCTCTTGCTCGTGAATCATTGACGATTGTTCCGGGTGAGCTTACGGCCAAAGATCAGACTACTGATCAAGCGCGAGAATTTTTCCAAAAGCGGATGGTTGATTCGGATGGATCCTTGTGGAGATCTGCCAAGGATATTTATGAAAAGATTCAAGAGAAGATTGATGCATACGAAGCTGTTCTGGGAGAATATGGAGAATCGGATTACAACGCTGACGTTGGTAGTCGGAATATCGAAAGGCGAAGCTAATTAGTTATGAGTATGGAGAGTGGATCCAGGCGTAGTTTTATTGCCATAGGTGGTACAGTATTGTCCGCTGTACTGGCGGCTTGTGGTGGTTCGGGTGCCCAGCCGTCGCCCGAGCCAGGTGATCCTTCCATGGCTGGTTCATCGACCTCGCAGGACTCTTCGACAGTGGAGATCGCCAATCCGAAGGATGTCACTGCCATTGATGTGTGTGATTTGTTGCCGGACAGTGCTGCTTCTTCGCTGGGAATGAAGCCTGAGGGGGAGAGGAAATCAAACGGGCTCAAGGAGAGTCTTCCTGACGCGTGTGTCTGGGAAGATCCAGATGATGGCGGAAGCAAGATATCTCTGACTGCGATAGATGGTCGCTCGATTCAAGTTTACTATGACAATCGATCGACCTATCAAGATTTTGAAAAAATTAATGTCGAAGGGTATCCCGCTGTTCGGGCCAACAAAATAAGTTCAGAAAATCTTGGATCTTGCAACATTTTCTTGGGTGTTAATCAAAAACAAGTAGTTATGACCAGGGTTCGTCTCAATAATGAAGAGACGGGCGCGGTAAATCCCTGTGACAGGGCGAAACGAGCATTGGAACTGTCGGTGTCCTCCTGGCCTGATGCCGAGTGAGAGGAAACGGGGGAAACGATGTCTTCCACTCCGAAGATGTGCTACATAAGCAAGGCGCTACAACTTCGCGCGGACATGGCGGGTGATCCCGACGCCACGAGCCTGCCTCCTGCTGAAAGTCACGGAGCCCTTGCCTTCGAGAAGGCCGCCGAGAGGTTCGACGGTCTGGCGAAGCAGGTCGAAAACGCGTTGAAGAAGGCGGGAGAAGCACACCAGGGACGCGCCGCCGAAGCTGCCCGGGCCTCGATCTCCGAGATCAAGCCGATCGCGGAGAACGCGGCGGAGACGTCTCGGAGAGTCAAAAAGGCACTGACCGACCAGAACCAGCACCAGCACGACACCTTCTACGCCCTGCCGCAGGAGGGCGGCAAGCTGCCGGACGGACGTCCGACGCAGATGACCCCTCCGACCAAGAACTGGGCTGAGGAACACGGCCTCTCCGACATCCCCGGTTTCGGCTGGACCAGCGACTACGAGGAGAAGCAGGAGCGCTTCCAGGCCACCAACGACGAGGCCCAGCGGGTGATCACCCGCTACAGCGCGCAGACCGCGAGCAACACCCAGGGAGCCCCCCAGTTCGACCGTCCCGGGGACTCCGGTGAGACCGGTACCGCCCGGGCGTCCTACGGGACCAGCGCGGGCGAGGTCATGGGCGGCTCCTCCTTCGGCGGGAGCGCGGCTCCGGCCGGTACGGCCTCGGCGTGGGCGCCCTCGCCGAGCGGCACGGCGGTCGGCGGTTCCGTCGGCAGCGGCGCGGCAGGCGGAGCGGGCACCGTGGGCGGCGGCGGTTACGTCCCCTCCGGCTCCGGTTCGGGCAGCACCCCACCCCCGGCCGGGACCGGGTCGGCCTGGTCCCATCCTCCGGACACGGTGCGCGGCCCGGACGGCACGCTCTACCGCCAGGGCCCCGACGGCACCTGGCAGCGGCAGAACCCGTACAACGGGCGCTGGGCCCCCGCGCCCCACGGCCCTCCCGGTGCGTCCGGCGCCTCCGGCGGAGGGGCACGCGGCGGGGCCGCCGTACCGCGCGGCGGTGCGGGCTCCGGCGTGGGAGCCGGAACGGGCGTCGGTGCGGGCGGACGTGCCGGGGGTTTCGGCCCGCGCGGCGGGGAACTCGCCCCCGGTGGGCGTGCCGGTGTCGGCTCGTTCGGACCCCAGGGCGGCGGCAACACCTCCGCCTCCGGTGGTGCCGGAGCCGCGGCGGGCCGTGGTGGCGGCATGATGCGCGGCGCCCCCGTCGCGGGAGGCCAGCAGCAGGGCGGTGAGGACGAGGAGCACGAACGCCCCAGCTGGCTGACGGAGACCGAGGACGTGTTCACCAACGACATGCAACGCGTCGCCCCGCCCGTGATCGGAGCCACCCCCTACGAACAGGACACCTGACCCCGGTACCCACCGGCGACCGCGCGTCCCGCGAACGGCGCGGTCGCTGCTCGGTGACGTGACACGAACTCGGACACGGCGGACAACGATGACGCGCAACCGGATCTCGATCAGCCCGCTCGCGGCGGCCTACCTGTGCGAGCGCTACGACACCCACCCCCACCCCATGCTGCGTGTGGGAGCACCGCGGGAGGTGACCGACGAACAGCAGCGCCGCGCGGCCCACGACGCGGGAAGGCGGGAACTCCAGCAGCAGGGACTGATCGACACCGACGAGGTGCACCCCTTCCTGGAGGACGCCTGGACCCTGCTGTCCCACCCCCCGCTGGCGTTCGGTCTGGCCGTGCGCGACAACGACGGCGAGAACTTCAACGCGGTGCTCGTCGAACACGGCCGCAGCACCCTGCGGGCCTACCAGGCCGACGGGCGGGACCACGAGACGCTGGAGGACATCGTGCTCAGCAGCCACGAGTACGGAGGTCCGGCCGGCAACACCGTCCAGCTGCTCGGCGACCCGCGGGCCGCCCCCGGCGGTTCGGCGAGCCTGCCCACCGAGCTGCTGGACCGGGCGGGCAAGCACATGGCCGCCGAACCCGGCGGCAGCACGCTCACCGCCCTGAACTCCGCCGGCGTGCGGGGTGAGGACGCCCGTGCGCTGGCCAGGGCGCTCAACAGCACGCGTCACCTGGAGGCGCTCATCACCCTGCGCCTCTACGACAACCGGGTGCGTCGTGTCCACACCCTGCCGTTCGGGTTGCAGGTCTTCACCACCGACGAGGGTGCCTACTTCACCCAACGCCGGACCGGTGGGGACGGACGCGAGTGGTTCACTCTGGCCCCGGCCGACGGGCGCAAGATCACCGCCAAGCTCGACGAGATGACCAACCAGCTCCGCGCCTCGCTCCAGCGGTGACGGATTCCCTCCTGCGGCGGGCGGTGCGCCCGTTTCGGCCTCAGTGCAGTCCCGACTCCGTGGCCAGTTCCACCAGCATCGACTCGAACAGCCGCCCGGCCTCGCTGACGTCGAAGGGGAACTGCCCGAAGACCTCCAGCGCCACCTGGCCGTAGAGCCGTGCCCACCAGCGCAGCAGCAGGTACACCGCCTCGGCGCTGAGCGCCTCCCGGGGGATCTCGATGCCCTCGGCCGCGAAGGACTCCGCCAGGTCGCGCTGGCTGTCCGCCAGACCGGCCCGCAGCTCGTCCGGCAGGCTCGCGGGAGGGGAGTCCGCCACGCCCTCGGCCATCAGCGGGCCCGCCACCCTCAGGAAGACCCGACCCAGCTCGTCGTGCCGTTCCGGGTGCCCGCGGGCGTCCCGTTCGCCCGGTGCCGTCTTCTCCCCCGCGTTCGCCCCGGTGGGGGTGGCGAACACCAGGGCGAACTCGCGCGGGTGTTCCAGTGCCCAGCGCCGGAAACCCCGGCACACGGCGAAGACCTTGTCCAGGTGGCTGCCGCCGTTGCGCATACTCGCGGTCAGCTCCGCCGACAGGTCCGCGCAGACGTCCTCGCTCAGCCGGAACAGCAGTTCCTCCCGGGAGGAGTAGTAGCGGTACAGCGCCGGGGCGGTGATGCCCATCTCGCGTGCGATGGCGCGCAGCGTGACCGCCTCCTGCCCCTCGCGGACCAGCAGGTTGCGTGCCCGTCTGCGGATGTCCGGTTCCGTGGTGGACCGGGACGACTCCCGTCGAGCGACTCCGTCCATGTGTCACTCCATCGAGTGCTCTCAACGGCGATCATCGCTACAGTGGGCGAGGTAAACGCCGTTAACTCAAGGTTCGGTGGCCGTGGCCACTGTACGGTCCCACGACGTCCTCGGAGGTCCGTGTGTTCGGTTCCTGGGGAAGCTTCGCGCACCGACATCGACTGCCCGTGCTGGTGACCGTCCTGCTCGCCGTCGTGGCGGGCGGGATCTGGGGACTCGGGGTGTTCGACCGTTTCGGTCAGGGCGGGTACGAATCCCCGAACAGCGAGGCCGCCCGGGCCCAGGAGCTGGCGGACGGAGCCCTGGACTCCGGCGGCGACGTGGTGGTGCTCTACGACGTCGGACCCGGCGGGAACGTGGACGACCCCGCCTTCGGCGAACGCGTCCGCGAGCGGCTCTCCGCGCTGCCCGACTCCGCCGTCGAGCAGGTCACCTCCTACTGGCGGACCCCGAACCCCGCCCTGGTCAACGAGGACGGAACCATCGGGCTGGCCACCATCGAGCTCGCCGGGGACGAGGACGACAGGATCGAGGCCTACGAACGGATCCGGGACGAGCTCGACGTGGCCGGGGCCGACACGGACGTGGCCGGCAGCGTGCCCATCCAGGTCTCCATGAGCCGACAGTCCCAGCACGACCTGGCCATGGCCGAGGCGGTGTCCATGCCCGTGGTGCTGGTGCTGCTGGTGGTCATCTTCGGCGGGGTGGTGGCCGCCGCCCTACCCGTGCTGGTCGGAGGCATGGCCGTGTTCGGCTCGTTCGGGCTGCTGCACCTGATCTCGCTGCTCACCGACGTCAACACCTTCGCCGTCAACGTGGCCAGCCTGCTCGGCCTCGGCCTGGCCATCGACTACGGGCTGTTCATCGTCGGACGTTTCCGCGAGGAACTGGCCACCGGAGCGGACACGGGCACGGCGGTGCGCCACACCGTCGGCACCGCCGGACGCACCGTGGCCTTCTCCGCCACCCTGCTGGTGCTGGCGCTGGGCACCCTGCTGCTGTTCCCGCAGAGCTTCCTGCGTTCCCTCGCCTACGGCGGGATGTCCTCGGTGTCGCTGGCCGCCGTGGTCTCCCTGACCGTGCTGCCGGCGATCCTGGGGATGCTCGGCGGGCGGGTGGACGGGCTCGCCGTGCCGTGGCGCCGCGGGGGACACGACGCCGCGCACGTTCCCGGGCGTGGCTGGTCCCGCTTCGCCTCGGCGGTGATGAAACGGCCGCTGCTCACGGCGGTCCCGATCATCGCCGTGCTGCTGTTGCTCGGCGCCCCCTTCCTCGGCAGCACCTTCGGCACCCCGGACGAGCGGGTGCTGCCCAAGGACGACCCGGCCAGGCAGGGCATCGAGAAACTCCGTTCCGAGTTCCCCGCCATGAGCGGTGACAACGTCCGCGTCGTCGTGGACGGCGGGGACACGCCGCCGCGTCCGCCGGAGCTGCGGAACTACTCGAGGGAGGTGGCCGAGATCCGGGGGATCGGCCAGGTGCGTCCCGCGGGCAGCGCCGAGGGGGTCGTGGTGCTGGAGGCCACCCTGGAGGGCGACCCCTTCGGGGAGCGTGCCAACGAGGCGGTCGACGAGATCCGCTCCCTCGCCCCGCCGCCGGACAGCGAGGTGCTGGTGGGAGGGACCACGGCGCTGAACCTGGACAGCCTGCGGGACACGGTCGAGACCCTGCCGTGGGTGGCCGCTCTGCTGGTCGGGTCCACCCTGGTGCTGATGTTCCTCGCGTTCGGTTCGGTGGTGCTGCCGATCAAGGCCGTGGTGCTCAGCGCACTGAGCCTGTCCGCCACGTTCGGGGTACTCACCTGGATCTTCGTCGACGGACACGGGGCCGGACTGCTCAACGTGACCCCGGCACCGATGTCGGTGGGCGTCGTCGTGCTGATGGCCTCGGTGGTGTTCGGACTGTCCACCGACTACGAGGTGTTCCTGCTGTCCCGGATGGTCGAGGCTCGTGCCGAGGGGCGGAGCACCCCGGAGGCGGTGCGCACCGGCCTGGCCCGCACCGGCAGGATGATCACCGCGGCCGCGCTGCTGCTCATCGTGGTGACCGGGGCGTTCGCCTTCTCCGGGGTGACGATGATGCGGTTCATCGGCGTGGGCATGATCGTGGCGCTGGTGCTGGACGCCACCGTGGTGCGGATGGTGCTGGTGCCCGCGCTGCTGCGGCTGCTCGGCGACGTCTCGTGGTGGTCTCCGGGCGGGAGACGGCGGGCGCTGCGGGGTGCCTCCGTCGAGCGGGGGGCGGATGGCCCCCGACGGTCGGAGCCGGAGTCCACACGCTGAGTGCGGGAGACCCTCCCCGGCCGGAGGGGCCCCGGAGGGCGTCGCCGCGACCGGGTGCGTCATCGTGAGGGGATCCGTCCACGGAGGTGGTTCATGGCCGAGCACGACGAGCGCTCCGAGGGCTCGGGAACGGCGGACGGGGCGGGTGTGGTCGTCTACGCCCGCCCGGGGTGCCCGTTCTGCACCAGGTTGCGTTCCGGGCTGCGCAGGTACGGGGTCGAGTACACCGAGATAGACATCTGGCGGGACGAGCGGGCTGCCGCGACCGTGCGTTCCCTGGCTGACGGCAACGAGACGGTTCCCACCGTGGTCGTCGGTCCCTGGTCGGGGGTCAATCCGTCCGCGGCCGAGGTGCGCGCTGCCGCGGCCGAACACGCTCCCGAGGCGTTGCCCGAGTCCGAGCCGGGGCTGGTGGACGGGACGTTGAAAGCGCTCGGGTTGCGGGACAGGAAGCGGTGAGGTCCGCTGAGCGGCACGGTGCCGCTCAGCGGGGTTCGCGCGTTGCGTGGTTGGGCCGGGGCCGACCGCACGGGGGGCTTTACGGCCGACCCCAGCGGTTGTGCTCGTCGGTGGCGCGATACCGACGAACAGCAACCACTCCAGTCTGACGCCTGGGTGGCCGAAAACGATGCGGTTTCGGGCCGAATGACCCCCGAATGGGGGTGTAATGAGCCCGAGATCGCGACCCAGGCCGCCTCGTGGAGTGGTGTGGGTCACCCTTCCGCGAACAGCTGGGAGGGGTGTCTCCTCCCGGGGCCGCTCGTGGGGTCGTGGCGGGATAACAGGGCGCGTCCCCGTGTTCCTCCACGACGCGTTCGCGGGTTCCGCCGCCTGCCGGCGGAGAGCCTGCCCAGGCCGACCGGGAGCCGTTCCGGAGGGGCCAGGCTGGTGTCCACGGGTTCGCCGCCGCACACCGCCCGGTGGGGGAGTCCGCCTCCGGCGGCCTCACCGCTCGGCAACTGTGCTCGGATGTCCGGTGTTCGTGTCACGTTTCGTTGTGTCATACCCCCAGCCTGCTAGTCAGGAAGGGGGAAGCGGATCCGTGCTGTTACTCAGGAGTTACCTATTGTCGGAACTGTTCTGCTCCGAAAGAGTGAAGTAGGAATTCTCCCGGCTTCCGTGCGCGGAGTGTCCACTGGTCGAATCACACCGTGATCCCCGTGTCGTTCCCGCCGGCTCCCACGGGGCGGAACGCTGGGCATCGCGGTGTTCCCGGAGCGAAAGGTATGGTCTAGACCATGTTGCGATTGAGTGGTGTCGGTGTCAGCGGCGGGCAGGCCGCCGGGCCCGTCGTGCGGGTGGCCGAGCCCCTGCCCGAACCCCCGTCCACCCCGGCCGTCCAGGACCACGACGCTGAGGCAGCGCGGATCGGACCGGCAGCCGAAGCCGTGGCCACCGGCCTGTTCACCCGCGCCTCGGGGGTCGAGGGGGACGCGAAGGCCGTCCTGGAAACCACGGCCGCCATGGCCATGGACCCCTCGCTGAGCTCGCGCGCCGAACAGCTCGTACGGCAGCGCTCCCTGCCCGCCCCCCGAGCCGTACTCGAAGCCGCCGAGGAGTTCGCCGAGTCCCTGCGGGCCACCGGCGGGTACCTGGCCGAGCGGGTGCGCGACATCCACGACGTGCGGGACCGGATCATCGCCGAACTGCTCGGGGTGCTGCCCCCCGGCGTGCCCACCCTGACCGAACCGAGCGTGCTGCTGGCCCGCGACCTCGCCCCCGCCGACACGGCCGACCTCGATCCCGACCTGGTGCTGGCCCTGGTCACCGAGGAGGGCGGCCCCACCAGCCACACCGCCATCCTCGCCCGCTCGCTCGGCATCCCCGCCGTGGTCGCCGTGCGGGGCCTGCTCGCCGAGACCACCGCCGTGGCGGCCGAGGTCGACGGCGACTCCGGGGACGTCGCCCTGTCCACCGAGCCGATCGAGGTGCGGTCCCCCGAGCGCGCCTCCGGAGCGGACTGGACCGGCACCGGCGGGACCTCGGACGGACACCGCGTCAAGATCCTCGCCAACGTCGGGGCCGCCGCCGATGCCACCACGGCGGTCTCCCGGGGTGCGGAGGGCGTCGGACTCTTCCGCACCGAGTTCTGCTACCTGGCCGCCTCGGACGAACCGGACGTCGCCACCCAGCGCGCCGCCTACGCGGAGGTTCTGCGTCCCTTCGCGGGCAGGCCCGTGGTCGTGCGGACCCTCGACGCCGGGGCCGACAAACCCCTCGGGTTCCTGAACACCGCCGAGGAACCGAACCCGGCCCTGGGTGTGCGGGGACTGCGGATCGCCTTCGACAACCCCGGGGTGTTGGACCGTCAGCTGGAGGCGATCGCGGCTGCCGCCGACGACTCGGGTGCCGAGGTCTCGGTCATGGCTCCCATGGTCGCCACCGCCGAGGAGGCGGGCTGGTTCACCGAACGCGCCAGGGCGGTGGGCATCGGGCGGGCCGGGGTGATGGTCGAGGTTCCCGCCGCGGCGCTGGCGGCCCGGGAGCTGGTCGAGGCGGTGGACTTCGTCAGCATCGGTACCAACGACCTGGCCCAGTACGTCTTCGCCGCCGACCGTCAGTTGGGTGCGCTGGCCGAGCTGAACGATCCCTGGCAGCCCGCCCTGCTGCGGCTGATCGAACTGATCGGCCGGGCCGGAACGGACACCGGCAGGCCCGTCGGTGTGTGCGGGGAGGCCGCCGCCGACCCCCTGCTGGCGCGTGTCCTGGTCGGACTGGGAGTCAGCAGCCTGTCCATGGTGGCCACCGCCGTACCCGCCGTGGGCGGGGCGCTGGCCGCGAGCACGCACCAGCAGTGCGCACGGGCCGCCGAAGCGGCCCTGGCGGCTCCGAACCCCGGGCGGGCCCGTGCCGCCACCCGCGAAGCCCTGGAGTGACCCGGAGCCCGACGATCCCGGCCGGGATCGTCGGGGGACCTACTCCTCCGGTGTGCCGTCCCGGTCGAGTCCGTGCTCGATCGCGTACCGCGCCAGCTCCACCCTGTTGTGCAGCTGGAGCTTGCGCAGGGTGGACTGCACGTGATTCTCCACCGTGCGGTGGGAGATCACCAGCTTGTTCGCGATCTGCCGCGCGGTCAGCCCCTTGGCCACCTGGCGCAGCACGTCGGTCTCCCGGTCGGTCAGCCGGGGAGGCTGCTGCTCGGAGTCGTCGGGGTTGACCGCCATGCGCCGGTACTCCCCCAGCACCAGACCGGCCAGACCGGCGGTGAACACCGCGTCCCCCACGGCGGTGCGCCGGATCGCGTCCACCAGTTCCTCCACGGAGGCGGACTTGACCAGGTAGCCGGAAGCACCGGCCTTGACCGCCTCCAGCACGTCACCGTGCTCCCCGCTGGCCGAGAGCACCAGCACCCGGGTTCCGGAGATCTCCTGGGTGATCTGCCTGGTGGCCTCCACCCCGGAGGTGTCCCCCAGGTTGAGGTCCATCAGCACCACGTCCGGCCGCACCGTGCGCGCGATGCGCAGCGCGGAAACCGCGTCTCCCGTGGTGGCGCCGATCCGGAACCCGCGTTCGGTGAGGTCCCGCGCCACACCGTCTCTCCATATCGGATGGTCGTCGACCACCATCACCGAAACGTCCGAGCCAGTCATGCCGTCGTTCCTCCATGCTGCCCACGTGTCCCTCCCGCGGACCGGCCGTGTTCCGGCTCGCCACGGGGAAGATGGATCTCCCACTCGGTGCCCTCCCCCTCGGCCGTGTCCAGAGTGATCCTCCCACCCAGGCTCTCCACGCGACCACGGATCGACCGGGCGACACCCATTCGGCCGTCGGCGGCGGCCTGCTCCAACCGTCCCTCGGGGATTCCCGGACCGTCGTCGCGGATGCTGAGCACCACCTCCGTGCCCAGGTCCTCCAGCAGCACCCAGGCGTGCGCCCGTGGTCCGGCGTGTTTGTCCACGTTCTGCAACGCCTCCCGGGTCACCGAGAACAGCGCGGACACGCTCGCCGCGGGCAGTTCGACCCGGGTGGCCGGCACCGACACGCTGACCCGCTCACTGTCCAAGGTGCGCAACTGTGCCGCCAGGTCGGTGCTGCCGCCCACGGACTCGGCGGGACCGGTGGAGACCAGCGCGCGTAGTGCCGTCTCCTGTTCCCCGGCCAGGGTCGCCAGCTCGGCGGCCTCCCCGCCCAGTTGGCTGCCCCGGCTGCGCACCCGGGCCAACACCTGGAGAACGCTGTCGTGGATGTCGCGGGCCAGCCGTTCCCGCTCGGCCGTGGCCGCCTCGGCCCGCAGCGCCCGCGCCAACCGCTCCGTGGAGTGCCGGGCCGTGTCCGCGGCCAGTCCCAGCAGCAGACCGATCGCGATGTGCAGCACGGTGTCCATCCACATGTTGGGGTCGATGTAACCGCGCATGGCGAAGTTGGCGGCCGCGGCGGCGACGCCGCTGACGGCCCCGCCGGGCATTCCCCACCGCACCGCGGCCGCCGTCACCATCGAGGCGTGCCAGACGGTGACCACGGTGGGTAGCCCCGTGTCCATTTGCCGGTCGGTGAGCACGAAGTAGCACAGCGCGAACAAACCCATGGTCACGACCTGGTCGAGAGCCACCATGGCGTTGGTCCGCCCGGAGGGCTTGCCGTAGCGCCAGCAGGTGAAGGCGGTCCACAGCACCATCGCCACCAGGATCGCCGTCCCCAGCACGGGTCTGCGGTAGTCGGGCACCAGCACCACGAACCACACCAGGGCGTACAGCAGGGTGAGGATCCTGAGTCCGTTGTGCGCGCGCCAGAGGGGGATCCGGCCGTCCGGTACGGCCTCGCCTCCGGAGGAGGTGTCGCCGGCGGCTTCCGGAACGAGTGTGCTCGTCACCAGCCCGGCGACCCGGCGTGGAGCCACCCGCCGCCGGGACTCCTCCGCGCGCCCGCTCGTCTCGGCTTTCCGCTCGCCCGTGCTGACCAACTTCGGAAGTCCTTTCCGGTGATGTGCCAAGGAGCCACTCGTGTGGACGGATGCGGTGGGGTTTCCGTTCCACCTCCCGGCCGCCCGAGGGTTCCCGTGTGGACATCCTCTCCCGGCACGGGGCGCGGGCACGACCCGTGAGCGTCCTCCGTGCCGGAACCGTGGCCGAGCACACAGCCGCTTCCCCGTCGAGAGGGGGAACGGATCCGGCACACCGGAGGAATCCGCCGCCCGAACGTTCGACGGAATTAGCCCGCATCGGCGATCAACCTCCGCGAGCGTCGGTGAAAAGCACCACGTGACGGATCTTGCTGGCAGGGTTGTGGTGATTGTGCACACTGTTTGCCCGGACGAGCGCGTTTTTCCCGGGGACGGAATCGTTCCTCCGGGACCGTGTCGAGTCCCGCGGCAGAACCAGGGGAGGAACCAGTGGGGGAATGGCCACTGTGGAAACTGCGGCCCGCGGCCCTGTGCTACGTGCTCCTCGTGCAGTTCGCGGCGGCGTTGACGATCTACGTGGTGGTCGTCACCACCGATCCGCCCACCGGATGGGAGTTGTACAGGTTCGGGATGCTCGCTCTCACCGGAGGAGCGGTGATCATCGGAACCTCCCTGTCCATCCAGCTGCGTGAGGGGGTGCGCCGCAATCCCTGGACGATCCACATCTGCTACCTCGTCGCGGGCCTGTTGCTGCTGCCTCCGAACCTGCTCGTGCTGTTGCTGCTCGGCCCGGCCCTGCACGGAGTGCTCGACGTGCGGGAGGAACCGCACCGGTGGATGTTCATCAACGCGGCCACCGTGCTGGCCACCTTTGCCGCGCGGCTGGTGCTGGGATGGCACACCCCGCGGTGGACCCTGCTCGCCCTGCTGGCCTCCTGCACCGTCCTGCTCCTGCTGCGTGCCGTGCTCGTTTCGGTCGGGTTGTGGCTGCGCAGCCCGCAGGCATCCCGGTCCGAGATCCTCGGTGATCCCATAGACGTGCTGCTGGGGGTGGTCGCGGTCAGTCTCGGCGCGCTGCTGGCCGTGGCCGTGCAGTACGACCCCGTCAGCGCGCTGCTGGCGGCTCCGCCCATGGCGCTGCTGGACCTGGCCGGGCAGCTTCCGCAGTGGCGCCGCTCGGCCCAGCGCGACGCCAAGACCGGCCTGATGAACGCCGTGCACTGGGAGAAGTTCGCCCGGACCGAACTGGTCCGGGCCCGCTCCCGGAAAGCCCCGGTGTCGGTGCTGTTGCTGGATCTGGACCACTTCAAACGGGTCAACGACGAACTGGGGCATCTCGCGGGTGACGCCGCGCTGGCCTCGGTCGCGTTGATGCTGCGCGGCAGCGTGCGCAAGGGGGACCTGGTGGGCCGGTTCGGCGGGGAGGAGTTCGTCGTGCTGCTTCCGGAGACCGACACCGCGGCCGCCTGGGAGGTCGCCCATCGGATCAGACGCTCCACCGCGGCCCTGTCCGTACCGGCCCGGGACACCGCCGGGGTGACCCACGAACTCGACAACCTGACCATCAGCATCGGTGTGGCCTGCACCGGCACGCTCGGCTACGAGCTCGGGGACCTGCTCGTGGCCGCCGACGCGGCGCTGCTCGCGGCCAAGGCAGGGGGACGCAACGCGGTCAGCATGGCCTGATCGGCACGCCCCGGCGCCGGGACTTCGGGGCGTGGTCCCGGGCTCGGTCAGGTCTGCGGGTGCGACTCGTCCCCGGTGTCGGCGGAGCTCGTGTCGGTGCCGGAGGAGGACTCCTCCTCCGGCGGCTTCGCCGCCACCTCCCCGGCGGCGAGAGCGCGCACGGCGGAGTTGACCATGGCCAGCACCGGCACGGCCAGCAGCGCCCCGATGATGCCGGCGACGATCACGCCGACGCTGATCGACAGCACCACCGCCAGCGGATGCAACCGCACGGCGCGGCCGATCAGCAGGGGCTGGAGCACGTTGCCCTCCAACTGCTGCACCCCGAGCACCACGGCGAGCACCAGCAGGGCCGCTATCGGTCCCTTGGCCACCAGCGCCACCAGGACGGCCACCGCACCGGAGGCGACCGCACCGACGATCGGGACGAACGAGGCGAGGAACACCAGGGCCGCCAGCGGCACCACCAGCGGCACACCGATGATCGCCAACCCCACCCCGATGCCGAGGGCGTCCCCCACCGCCACCAGGCCGGTGGCCCGGATGTAGCCGACCAGCGACTCGAATCCCCGGGTGCCGGCCAGGTCGATACGGGAACGAGCCACCTCGGGCAGCGGCCCCAGCAGGAACAGCCAGATCCTCCTGCCGTCGTGCAGGAAGAAGATCAGGGTGAACAGCATCAGCAACATGCCGGTGAGGAAGTTGCCCACGGTGGTGGCCGTGGACAGCGCCCCGCTGGTCAGCTGTTGCTGGTTGTCCTCCAACCAGGTGCCTACCTGGTCGATGTAGTTGTTGATCTGTTCCTGGCCCAGGTGCAGCGGTCCGCTGGCCAGCCACTCGCGGATGGTGTTCAGGCTCGCGACCAGTTGCCGTTGCAGGTCGGGCAGGCCGGCCACGAAGGCGTTGATGACGAAGGTCAGGATTCCGCCGACGGCCGCCAACCCACCGACGAGCACGACGGCCGTGGCCAGTCCCCGTGGCACCCGCATCCTGGCCAGCGCCGAGACGGCGGGGGCCAGCAGCGCGGAGAACAGCAGGGCGATCGCGACGGGGATCACCACCACCGACAGTTTGCCCACGACCCAGCCGAGGGCGTAGAGCATTCCGAAGATGACCAGCAGCCGCCAGCCGAGGGCCGCCGTGACACGTATCGCGGGGGGGATCCGGGCGATCTCGTCGGAGTTCGTGACCTTGCTGACGCTCACAGGGCCACACTAGCGGTGCGCGGCCGGAGAATGGTGGGGCCGATCTCGCCGAGTGGGCCGCCGTCCCGACACACGGTGGGATCCGTCCCGGTCGGTCGGGCTCCGGGGAGGCTCGGTACCCACCGGCGTCCCAACGTGTGGGCGGGTCGGTGCTCCCGTTCGCTTCCGCGGGGCGCCCTGCCCTGCCGGCACGGGCAACATCACACGATGTGAGTAAGTCAGTGCGGAACGGATGCGTTGTCCGGGGGCGCTTTGGAAGAGTGATCCTCGGCGATTCGCTGGGAGTGCCTTCGGCGTGGAGATCGCGACGACGCGGAAGAGCCCGAGCCCGGTGGCCGGTCCCCGTGGGACCGGCCCGGCAGGGCCGCTCGTCCGTCCCTTCGGAGGTGCTCCGGCGTTGACGTTGTCCGAAGGAGGCCGCTGAGTCCCATGTCCGTTGACGATCAGTGCTCGTCGGCGGCCGACCGCCAACGGCGGTGGCTGTACCGCGCGCTGATCGTGGTGGGTGGCACGGTGGCCGGGATCTCGGCGGCGTGCCTGCTCGGGACCGCCCACGCCTCCTCATTGGCCGAGTCGGACACCGCGGACCGGACACCGTCGCGGGCGCAGCGGCAGGCCTCCCCCCAACAGGAAGGCCGTGCCGACAGCGGTCCGCTGGCCGGGCTGGTCCGCTCCCTGACGGGAGCCACGGAACGCCACGACGGCGCGGAGGCCGCGGGGACGACCTCCGAGGAGGACGCGCGGCACTCCGACGCAACCGGGTCCCCGAGCGCGGACGGTCGGCAAAGCGCCACGTCCTCCGCCGAGAGTTCCGGGAAAGGCGACTCCGGGGTGAGCACTGTGCTCGATCCCGTCACCGACTCCGTCACCTCCGGGGTGGAGACGGTGCGGCGGGGCGCCGAGCCCGTCCTCGATCCGGTGCGCCGGGCCGCCGACACGGTGGTTTCCGGCACGAGCGGGCAGGACTCCCTGACCGGAGCGGTCGGAGGGGAACTCGAACGGGTGCGTGACACGCTGGTGACCACTGACTCCCACGAGGTCCAGCGTTCCTCGCAAAACACGGTCACCCACCCCGCACCGTCCCGGCCGCGACGGACACCGGACGTCCACACGGAACCGACGACCGAGCGGACTCCCGAGGCCGACAGGGACTCGACACGCTCGCGGACACTGACGAGCCGCTCCCCCTCCGTCGCCACTGCGGGAGCCGAACACCTCCTGCCCGAGCCTGCCGTGCGGAAGGAACCCGCCAACAGGCAGCGCTCCCTCGATCTTCCCCCCTTCAGCGGCGGCGGTTGCGCCTGCGGCACCGACACCACCAACCCGAGTGGTGGTTCGGCTTCCGGGATCGGACTGACCGGCTGGGTACCCGCCACTCCCGCCGTCACCGCGAAGCCGCTCTCCGCGACCGGTTCCGGAACCACTCCCCCCGTGGACACCGAGGGCCCCCAACCGGGCACCACCCCCGACTGATTCTCGCACCGCCGCTTTCTTCCCCCTCGTGTGTGCCGGACACGGACCGAGGTGACGGGAAGCGACACGCGGCGACGTCCCCTCCCGACTGAGCGGGAGCCGCCGATCCGTCGATCGGCGCACCGGACCTTTTTCCTGATTCACCGGAAGGCTTGCGCACAGGGCGTGTCCCTGTGACGTGGGAAGAGAAATCCAAAGGAGAGTTTCATGCAGAGTTGGGCCAGGCGAGGCGTGCAGGCGGCGCTGGTCACCGGAGGAATGCTCGCGGCAGGCACCGGTGTCGCGTCGGCCTCCGAGAACTGCCCGGAACGTCCGACCTCCCCCTTCGGCGGGCCACTGACCCCGGCCGAGGCGGCGGGGGACGGCACCCCCAGTCGAAGCGGCGTGTGCTTCGCCGGGGAGCTCTTCCCGGACACGGAGGAGACCCTGGTGCTGCCCGCGCTGGACGGCGACGGGGAACGGGTCTCCAGGCTGTCCGAGGCCGACACCCTGGTCGGCAGCATCGCCCCGATCCGGGAGGCTCCGGCGGAGGCGGACAACGAACGCACCCTGCGGATTCCACGCATCACGGACGAACTCGCCCCGGACCTCCCCCGTGAGGAACAGTGGATCCCACCCCAGGAACTTCCGGATCCGACCGGACACTCCGTCTTCTCCGCCGGGCGCGGGGAAGCGTGGGGATCGGCCCCGGAGAGCTCGACCGTGTCCTCCACGGTCCCCCAGGACAGGGTCTCCGCCTGGACGGCTCCGGCCGAGCGCCCTCGGGCCAGGCACGCGGCTGCCGCCGAGGAGGCGAGACCGGCGGACGGTCCGCACCGTTCGGTGAGCTGGTCGGGCGCCCTGACCCACGAGGCCGGCCCCGTTGCCGAGCACAGTGGGGCGGAGTCCGCCGAGACCGCCAGGCACGCGCTGGTTCTCCCCGACGAAGGGGCGAGCGCTCTCGCCTCCTCACCCGCCGAGGGCATCATCTCGATGTGGCGGGGTTCCGGAGGCATGCTGGACACCGCCGCGGTGGACCTCACCACGGTGGGATTCGAAACCGGTCCGGACCTGCGCGCCGTTCCGGAACGGGTGCTTCGCTCGGCCGTGTCGACCGGTGCCGGGCAGCGGCGTGCGGTCTCCGAGGAGAAGGCTCCGCTCGATCTTCCCGGTGAGGTGCACCAGCGGGTCGACGAGCTTCCCACCCTGCCCGACCCGGCGCTGCTGTTCCCCGGCGAGGAGGCTGACGGTGCCGAGGGGCTCCCGGATACCGGGATCTCCTTGTCCGGCGAGGACGAGGCGAACACCCTGGGCGGAAACACCGACGGGGCCGGGTCCGTCGCCCTCGCTCCCGTGCGGGACTCGGGTGGGGCCGAGATGACCCGGACCTCGGAGGAGGTCCTGTTCACCCCGGTGCCGGAACTCTCCGAGGTGAGCACGCGGGTGGTCGACGAACTGGCCGCGGCCGTGCCGGAGCGTCAGGTCGTGACGTCCAACCCGTTCCGGGAGACCACGACCGCGCGCCGGGGTGCCCCGGAAGGCGGTGTGGCCCTTCCGATCCTGGACCGGGCGCCGCAGGTGGATGCCCTCGAGGGCATGACGGTGCCGCTGCCCGCGGTCGGGGCCGACGGGACCCCCAGGGCCGGGGCCGCCAGCGCGGCGGCGTAGCCGCGGGGCGCGTACGACCGGGTCCGACCACCCCGGTGGTACGTCCCCCTCCCGGGAGCGGGTGACCGTTTCGGCGATTGTCGGTCACCGGGACCCCGGGACGGACGGGGCCGGCGAGCCACGAGCTTGCCGGCCCCGTTCTTCGTGTTCGGGGGTATCGCCCTCCGAGGAGGGGACCCTTCGTGGGCGGCCACGGGAGTGAGAGCTCAGCGGGCCGGTCCCACCTCGGAGACCGTGGGGTCGGGATCCGGGGTGCGGCCGCTGCGGCGGTCGATCACGCCGAGATAGGCGTGGTACACCAGGAATCCCACACCGAGGTACACATAGGCGTTTCCGATCAGGTGTTCGAAGAAGTTCCAGGTCAGTTCCTTGCCGTCCCCTTGGGGGGCGTACCAGTGCGGTCCGATCAGGTAGAGCTCCGCGGCGAGGGTGGTCGCCAGCAGCAGGGGCAGGTTCCGGTGTCGGTATCCCCTCTCGAAGAGCAGGATCAGGCCGGCAACGATCCACACCCAGTGGTGGGACCAGGAGATCGGTGAGATCAGCAGGCCGAACACGGCGTTGAGCACGAGCGCGGTGGGCAGGTCGCGCCTGCCGGAGCGCGGGTACAGGGCGGTCCACATTCCGAACACGGTCAGCGCCGCCGCCAGCAGCACCAGCACCCCCAGCCCCAGGGTCTGCCACGGTTCGGGGACGGCCAGTTTGGCCAACAGGGAGCGCAGGGAGACGTTGCCGGCGTAGATGGAGGCGTCCCCTTCGAACTGGGGGCCGAAGGACACGTTGCCGCTGCTGAAGACCTGCCGGGTCCAGAAGTGGACGGCGTCCTCGAAGGCGAGCAGGAATCCGAGGGCGACGGTGCCGAGCAGGGTGGTCACGGCGGTGAGGATCGTGCGCACGTCGCGGCGCAGCAGGGGAAGCAACAGGAAGACCGCGGGGGTGAGTTTGATCCCCGCGGCTATGCCGATCAGCAGGCCGCGCGGGTAGGGCGGTTTCCGGGTGCCGTCGACGCGCCACAGGGAGTCGACGGCGACCAGCGCCATGAGCACCAGGTTGATCTGGGCGTAGGTGAGCGTTTCGAGCACCGGCTCGGTGACCGTGGCCAGGGGCAGGAGCACTGCGGTGAACAGCAGGGCGCGTCGGCGGGTGCGCTCCCCCAGGGGGCAGGCGCGGAGCACCACGTAGAGCGTGCTCAGCAGGGCCAGGTGGCTGACCAGCATGATCGCGGCGACGGCTTTGGTCTTGGACACCACGGCCAGTGGGGCGAAGACGAACGCCGCGAACGGCGGGTAGATGAAGGGAAGTCGCAGTCCGGACTCGGTCGGTGGGAGGTCCTGGTAGATCGGCATTCCCTGGAGCCAGGCGCGGGCTCCGAGCTGGTACACCTCCCCGTCTATGTGCCCGTGCGGATTGATCGCCGAAACCATGACGAGCGCGCAGAACTCGCACAGGGCGAACACGATGATCAGTTTGCGGTGTTGCCGGAGAACTCCGATGAGGGATCCCCTGTTCGGGGGAGGGGCGGTGGGCTGCACTCTTGAACCGTCCTGTCGGCTACGACCTGGTTGTCGGTTGTCGGGAACGACACCAGATTAGGAGGTCAGCTCCTTCTCCAGGCTCCCCACCGTATTCATCGACTCGTTGTCGAACTGTTGTCCGGGGCGGGTGAGTCGATCAATCGGAGTCCTTTTCGCCATATGTGTTGACGCTACGTAAGTGACACACTGAAAAAACACCATGACGTGTGGTAGTCGCACTCTTGAATTTGATCCCGCCACAAGGGGAGGCTCACAACCACTGCTCCATCTGGTGGGGAGGGTAGCTCCGAATGAGTGTTGTCTATGCCACTGGCGCATCCCAGCTCACCGGAGTGTGGGATGAACTCATCATGGGACTGACCGCCGGATTCATGCTCACCGACGAGCGTGGCCAGGTGCTGGCCACCAACGACGCCGCCGCGGATCTGATGCGACTCGACCGCACCGATCTGCTCACCGGCTCGCGTCCCAGTGGTTGGGCGATGCAGGACAGCACGGGTGCGCACCTGCCGGACTGGTCGGATCTGACCAGCCAGGTGCTGCGTACCGGTACTCGCATGTCCACCCCCGTGGTCATCACCCAGCACGGCAAGCCGAGCGGACACCTGTGGATGGATTACCAGCCCGTCCGCATGTACGCGCAACAACGTGTGCTGATGTTCCTGCAACCGGTGGACACCGACGTCCCCCATTCCCGGGGGATGGTGGATCCGCTGACCGGCCTTCCCGGACGCGTGCTGCTGCTCGACAGGCTGGACCAGGCGCTGGCGCGGGCACGGTGCCGGGGCACCGTGAGCACGCTGGTGCTGGTCGACGTGCGCAGGCTCGAACAGTTCAACGTGGAGCACGGTTTCGCCCAGGGGGACGAACTGCTGACCGTGATCGCGGGACGGCTGCGCCAGAGTCTCAGCGACGAGCACACGGTGGCCCGTTTCGGCGGGGACGAGTTCGCCCTCGTGGTGGAACACCCCAGTGGGAACGGGGCCGAGATCGCGGAGGGAGCCCGCAGGGCGGTGGTCCGACCGATGCGGCTGGAAGGCAGGCAGGTGCGGCCGAGTGTGCGGGTTTCCTGGGTGACCAGCGACGGAAAGGCTTCGGTGCACTCGGTGGTCCACCGTGCCGAGCAGCAACTACGGGCCAAGGAGTGAGGGTGTTTCGCCGGGGGTGAGCCCCCGAGGAGCGGACGAGGCGTGACCGCCGTTCCGGCGGCTCCCCCGTCCGCGTCGAGGCGGGTTCCCGCGACGAATCCGGCGAATCCGGTGTCGTGTCCCACTGTGGCCCGACGGGTTACTTCCTCCACCACTCGGCGTCCTGCGGCGCCTCCAGCAGCGTGCGGACGTCCTCCGGCGGTCCGGGTTTGGCGAAGAACCATCCCTGGCCGGTCTCGCAGCCGATCTCCCTCATACGTGTCGCCTGGGCCCGCGTCTCCACCCCTTCCGCGGTGACCGTCAGTCCGAGGGCGTGGGACAGGTCCACCACCGTCCCGATGATCCTGGCGTCGACCGGGTCGAGGTTCTGGTCCTCGCCCACCCCCTCCATGAAGGAGCCGGCGATCTTGAGCTCGTGTACCGGCAGGTGCCGGAGGTAGGCGAGGTTGGAGTAACCGGTGCCGAAGTCGTCGATCGCGATCCGCACCCCCATCCGCGCGAGTGTGCGCAGGGCCTCCAGCGGCTCGTCCGCCGTGCTCATGATCGCGCTTTCGGTCAGCTCCAGCTGGAGCATCCCCGGTTCCAGCCCGGTCTCGTCCAGGATCTCGGCCACGTCGGAGACGAGGTTGGGGTCCCGGGACTGGCGTACCGCCAGGTTGACACTCATGAACGGGGCCGCGGAACCGAACTCGTCCTGCCAGAGCCGGGCCTGCTTGCACGCTTGGCGCAGCACCCAGCGTCCCAGGGACACGATCATGCCGGTTTCCTCGGCCAGCCCGATGAACCGGTCGGGCCCCAGGCGTCCCAGCTCGGGATGCCACCAGCGCACCAGCGCCTCCACCCCGGAGACCCGGTAGTGGTCCAGTCCCACGAGCGGCTGGTAGTCGACGTAGAACTCGTTGTGCTCCAACGCCGCCGGCATGGTGGCCGACAGCCGGAACTGGGCCACCTCGCTGGCGTTGCGCTCGGTGTCGAACAGGGCCCACTGGTTCTTGCCCTCGGCCTTGGCCCAGTAGAGCGTGACGTCGGCGTCGCGCATCAGCTCGGCCGGGGTCTGACCCGTCACGGGGCGTTCCAGGATCCCGATGCTCGCCGAGACGAACAGCTCCTGGTTACCCACCCTGATGGGGGAACTCAGCGTGTCGAGCACCTGTTCGGCGATGTCGACGGCCTGTTGGGTTCCCCGGGAGCCCTCGATCAGGATCACGAACTCGTCCCCGCCCATGCGGGCGACGAGGCGGTCCTCTCCCCGGACGGTCTCCGCCAGGCGTTGGGCCACGGTGACCAGCAGGTCGTCCCCGACGTGGTGGCCGAGGCTGTCGTTGATGACCTTGAAACCGTCCAGGTCCATGTAGCACAGCGCCACCCGCCTGGGTTGTTCCGAGCCGGCGTCCTCGTTCAGCGCCTCGGTGATCCGTTCGAGGAACAGGGCGCGGTTCGGCAGTCCGGTGAGCGGGTCGTGCAGGGCCTGGTGGCGCAGCCGGTCCTGCAACATCTTGCGGTCGGTCACGTCCTCCATCAGGGCGACCTGGTAGAGGGGCAGACCGTTCTCGTCGCGTACCAGGGAGACGATCAGTTCCGTCCAGGACTTGGTCCCGTCGGGGCGGGTGAACCGTTTCTCCATGCGGTACTGCTCGCGCTCGCCGCGGACGAGTTCCTCGTAGACCTGCCAGACGGTGTCGGTGTCCTGCGGGTCCATGAGGTCGTAGACCCGCAGGCCGTGCATCTCCTCGGCGCTGCGTCCGAGGATGCGGCGCAGCGAGGCGTTGGCTTCCAGGATGAGTCCCTCGGTGTCGGCGATGCCGATGCCGATGGCCGCTTCGGAGAAGATGGCGCGGAAGCGGGCCTCGCTGGTGCGCAGGGCCTGCTCGACGGAGTCCCTGGCGTCCAGGACGGCCTGGCGGATCGCCTCCTGCTCGTCCAGGGTGCGTTTGCGCGCGGCCTGCATGAAGCCGCCGCAGATCGCCGCCTGCACGGCCGAGACCCGGGTGCGCAGTTCCGGGGTCTCGGTGAGCCCGAACAGCGGGAGCATGTGCTCGCCGACGCTCTCGATCGTCTTGGCCAGGGACTCGGCCCCGGTGAAGTGGATGGCCACCAGATCGGCACCGACGGCGCGGGCGCCTTCGGTGTCCTGGGGAGAGCTGAGCAGCGCCTCGGCCAGGCGGTCGGTGTAACCTTCCAACTGCTCCTCGACCTCGGCCCCGGTCATCGGCACATAGCTGGTGCCGACCAGTGCCCGGGTCCAGGCCGCGGCGAACTCCCGCTTGTGTCGTCTGTCCACATCCGTCACGTCATGAGCGCTCGATACAGGCGCTGTCCAGCCGGTCATGCCTGCGGCGCCCTCCGCTCGTCGTAGTCGCCCGCGCAAGGTACTCGGGGAGCATACGGTCGATGCCGCCCTTCGGTCGAACGCGGAACCTGCTGTCACCCAGGGTAGCTACCGGAAGTGGATTGGCAGGAGACGCGGACCAAGATCGAAAGCGATGTTCATGTCACCCGACCGGGTCGAGTTTTGTCGTTTGAGCGGTGTCCGTTTTGCCTCATTGTGGGCAGAAGGTAACACGATACCTACCGGAAGCGGTGAAACGATCGTTTCCTTGATCACACGATCGGTGTTCGACAACGGCAGCCACCCGCGGAACCGCCTGAGCGCTCAGGCACCACACGGCAAGCTCCGACGCACGTACCAAGGGGAAGCGCATGCATCGTTCGGGTAGATTCGGTACCTCCGGCCTGTTGACCTACGGATTATCACTGATCTTCGGCGTGGTTCTGGTGTTCGGCCCCTCCGCGTACGCGGCCGAGGCCCCACAGGGGCGTGCGCCGGATTCCGACCACGCGATGGGCTCACAGATCCGGGAGAACGAGACGACGCCCGGGCGGCGGGCTCCGCACCTGTCGAACAGACCCTCGGTCCACGGCATGGACGTCAGTGGACACCAGAACAGGGTCGACTGGAATTACTGGTGGAACCAGGGGATGCGGTTCGCCTACGTGAAGGCCACCGAGGGGACCGGCTACACCAGCCCCGACTTCAACCACCAGTACACCGGCTCCTACCGGGTGGGCATGATCCGCGGTGCCTACCACTTCGCCCTGCCCGACCGCTCCAGCGGAGCGGCCCAGGCGCGCTACTTCGTCCGCAACGGGGGCGGATGGTCCGCCGACGGCAGGACACTGCCCGGTGCCCTGGACATCGAGTACAACCCGTACGGGCCGAAGTGCTACGGGAAGACCCCGGGGCGGATGACGGCCTGGATCCGGGACTTCAGCGACACCTACCACAGACTGACCGGCAGGTACCCCACCATCTACACCAGCACGCGCTGGTGGAACGACTGCGTCGACGGGGACTTCAGCTCGACGAACCCGTTGTGGATCGCCAGGTACAACGACTTCATCGGAGAGCTGCCCCACGACTGGGGGTACCACACGTTCTGGCAGTACACCTCGAAACCGCTGGACAAGAACCTGTTCAACGGCACGTACGAGCAGCTCGAAAGACTGGCGTTGGGGCGTTGACCCGTGGAGGAACCCACGGATGACGCCCGGGGCCGCGACACACCGGACGGCGGCCGTGTTCCCGGCGGTCCTCTTCGTGGAGAACACGGCCACCGTCGCGGCGAAACTCCGCGTGCCGGGGTGGTGCTCAGCCGAACAGCGCCGGCAGAGTGCCCTCCCAGGCTTGCCGCAGTTCGGTCAGCGGCAGCTCACCGACTCCCTGGATGTCCAGGCTCCGCGACTCGGTGTCGACCACTCCGATCTTGGTGCACGGCAGTCCCCGGGCGGAGCAGAGCTCGGTGAACCGCAGTTCCTCCCCGCGCGGGACCGACACCACCGCACGTCCCGCGGACTCGGAGAACAGCCACACGAACGGGTCGGCCTCCTCGGGCAGCACGACCCGGGCTCCCGTCTCCCCGATCAGCGCCATCTCCACCAGCCCCTGGGCCAGACCGCCCTCGGAGAGGTCGTGTGCCGCCGAGACCAGGCCGTCGCGGGCGCCCAGGGCGAGGATCTCGCCGAGCAGCTTCTCCCGGGAGAGGTCCACGCGCGGCGGAGTACCGCCCAGGTGGCCGTGGACCACCCTGCTCCACTCGGATCCGCCGAACTCGTCGTGGGTCTCGCCGAGCAGCAGCAGCGCCTCCCCCGGAGCGGCACCGATCCCCGTGGGGATCCTGCGGGTGACGTCGTCGATCACACCGAGCACCCCGACCACCGGGGTGGGCAGGATCGGGTCGCCGCCGGTCTGGTTGTAGAAGCTCACGTTGCCGCCGGTCACCGGGATGCCCAGTTCGGCGGCGCCGTCGGCCAGTCCGCGCACAGCCTGCTGGAACTGCCACATCACCCCGGGGTCCTCGGCGGAACCGAAGTTGAGGCAGTTGGTCACCGCCACCGGCTTCGACCCGGTCACCGAGACGTTGCGGTAGGCCTCGGCCAGCGCCAACCGCGCCCCCTGGTAGGGGTCGAGGCGGGTGTAGCGGGCGTTGCAGTCGGTGGCGACGGCGATCCCGCGTCCGCTCTCCTCGTCGATGCGCAGCACCCCGCCGTCCGAGGGCTGGGCCAGCACCGTGTTGCCGCGCACGTAGTGGTCGTACTGACTGGTCACCCACTCGCGGGAGCACAGGTTGGGGGAGGCCGCCATCCGCAGCAGCGTCTCGCGCAGTTCCCCGGCGCTGCCGGGGCGCGGGAGCGCGCCCGGATCGTCGGCCACGAGCCGGTCCTGTTCGGCGGGGCGGCGCACCGGGCGCTGGTACACCGGGCCCTCGTCGGCCACCGTCCTCGGCGGGACGTCGACGACCCGTTCGCCCCTCCAGTCCACCCGCAGGTTCTCGCCGTCGGTGACCTCGCCGATGACGGTGGCGGTGACGTCCCACTTGCGGCAGACCTCCATGAAGGCCTCCACGTCGGAGGGGCGCACGACCGCGCACATCCGTTCCTGGGACTCGCTGGACAGGATCTCGGCGGGGGTCATCCCCTCGGCGCGCAGCGGCACCGCGTCCAGGTCGATCCACATTCCGCCGTCACCGGCGGAGGCCAGCTCGGAGGTGGCGCAGGACAGCCCAGCCCCTCCGAGGTCCTGTACACCGACCACCAGACCGGAGCGGTACAGCTCCAGGCAGCACTCGATGAGCACCTTCTCGGTGAAGGGGTCGCCGACCTGCACGCTGGGCAGCTTCTTGCGCCCGCTGCCGGTCTCGTCTCCGCTGAAGCTCTCCGAGGCCAGTACGGAGACCCCTCCGATGCCGTCCAGGCCGGTGCGGGCACCGAAGAGCACGATCTTGTTGCCCGTCCCGCTGGCGTGGGCGAGCTGCAACTCGTCGGATTTGAGCACCCCCACGCACATGGCGTTGACCAGGGGGTTGCGCGCGTAGGACTCGTCGAAGACGACCTCGCCGCCGATGTTGGGCAGCCCGAGGCAGTTGCCGTAGCCGCCGATCCCCTCGACCACCCCGGGAAGCACCCGGGCGGTGTCGGCGGCCTCGGCGGGACCGAAACGCAGCGGGTCGGCCACCGCGACCGGCCGCGCCCCCATGGCCATGATGTCGCGGACGATGCCCCCGACCCCGGTGGCCGCTCCCTGGTGCGGTTCGACGTAGGAGGGGTGGTTGTGGCTCTCCACCTTGAAGGTGACCGCCCAGCCGTCCCCGATGTCGATCACACCGGCGTTCTCGCCGATGCCCGCCAGCATCTTGGCGCGCATCTCCTCGGTGGTCGTCTCCCCGAAGTACCTCAGGTGCACCTTGGAGGACTTGTAGGAGCAGTGCTCGCTCCACATGACCGAGTACATCGCCAGCTCGGCCTCGGTGGGGCGGCGGCCCAGTATCTGCCGGATCCGCTGGTACTCGTCCTCGGCCAGCCCGAGTTCGCGGTAGGGCTGCGCGAGTTCCGGCGTCCGCGCCGCGTACTCGGTGCTGTCCACTCGCTCGGGGCTCGTGACGGTGTCGTGCGTGGTTTCGGTCATGCTGGCACCAGGGTGTCGAGGGCGGACAGGAACATGCCGAGGCCGTCGTCGGTGGGGCCGGTGAGCGGGTCGATCGCGTGCTCGGGGTGGGGCATCAGCCCGGCGACCCTGCCCCGGGCGTCGGTGACGCCCGCGATGTCCCGGCTCGAACCGTTCGGGTTGTCCTCCACGTAGCGGAACAGCACGCGGCCCTCCCCCTCCAGCTCGTCGAGGGTGGACTCCTCGGCCACGTAGCGGCCCTCCCCGTGTTTGACGGGGATCAGCAGTTCGGCACCGGGTTCGTAGCGCGTGGTCCAGACGCTCGTGGTGTTCTCGGCACGCAGCCACTGGTCGCGGCAGACGTAGTGCAGCCCCGCGTTGCGGGTCAGCGCCCCGGGCAGCAGCCCCGCCTCGCACAGCACCTGGAACCCGTTGCACACCCCGAGCACCGGCATGCCGTGTTCGGCCGCGCGCAGCACCTCGGTCATCACCGGGGCGAACTTGGCGATCGCGCCGCAGCGCAGGTAGTCGCCGTAGCTGAACCCGCCGGGCACGATCACGGCGTCCACCCCGTGCAGGTCCGCGTCGGCGTGCCACAGCGCCACGGGGGTGGCTCCGGCGCGGCGCACCGCGCGCCTGGCGTCGCCGTCGTCCAGTGACCCGGGGAAGGTGATCACCCCGATGCTGGCCCCGGCGGCGCTCATGATTCCACCCGGCGCACGGACCAGTCCTCGATCACGGGGTTGGCGAGGAAGTTCTCCGCGATCCGTTCGAGCGTGTCGTCGTCGACATCGTCGGCGACCTCCAGCTCGAAGTGCTTCCCCTGACGGACGTGTGAGACTCCTTCGAACCCCTGGCGAGGCAGCGCGTTGGCCACTGCCTGGCCCTGCGGGTCGAGAATCTCCTCTTTCGGCATGACGTCGACAACGACTCGGGCCACGGGCGTCGCTCCCGGAACTGTGCGGATCCGCTCCGCGTTTCGCGGCGCGGATGGTCGGCGTTACGGGCAAAGCGTAACTGAGCTGCGAGTTCCTTCCCGACGGCCGGGGAGGTGCTGGGGCGTGGCTCACCTCGGGCCACGCCGGGACCTCCCCGGCGGTGTCGGGAGGGGGACGCCGTGCCCGGGTCACAGGGTTCGCAGCGAGCCCCTCAGGTGCGCTTTGCCGGAGGAGGAGCGCAGCGCGAACAGCCGCCGTCCCGGTTGTTCGCCCGCCTCCTCGGTGAACTCCACCCGGGAGGGCAGCAGCACCGGCTTGGCGAACTCCACGTCCACCGTGCAGGACCGCGGAAGCCGGCCCGCGAAGGCGGCCAGGCAGCGCGCGGCCGACCACATGCCGTGCGCGATGGCCCGGGGGAACCCGAAGGCCTTGGCGGTGACCGCGCTCAGGTGGATGGGGTTGCGGTCGCCGGAGACGGTCGCGTAGCGCCGCCCCAGGTCACGGGGCAGTTTCCAGCGGGCGGTCGGTTCCGTGGTCTCGGGTTCGGCGAGTTCGGAGGTTCCGGGGGCCTGCGGATCGCCCGTCCCGCGGCGCAGGTAGGTGCTGGTCTCGGTCCACACCGTTCGTTCGTCGACGAGGGTCTCGGTGACCACGTCGAACTGGGTGCCCTTGGGGTGGGCACGCAGCCCGGACAGGCGTACCCGCTGGGTCAACGAGTCGGTCACCGACAGAGGTTCGTGCCGGGTGATGCTGTTGGCCACGTGCACCAGCCCCACGAGCGGGAAGGGGAACCCCGGGTCGGTCATCAGTGTGACGGCGAGGGGGAACGCGGTGATGTGCGGATAGGTGAGCGGCAGTTCGTCCCGGTTGTCGAACCCGCAGATCCGGTTGTACTCGGCGAGGTGCTGCCGGTCGACCGTGATCTCGGAACGGACGTACTCGGTGTCCGGCAGCCTCGCCCGCGAGGGGTCGGTGCGCCGCAACGGCGTCGTGGCCGCGGCCCTGAGATACAGCGGGCCGAGTCCCGGCAGGCGGTCGAGTTCCGTGGTGGGCACAGCTGTTCTGCCTTTCCTCGGGGGTGGGAGGGACCTCGGTTCGGCGGGGCTTTCACGCCCCGAGCAGGCTCTGTCCGCACACGCGGATGACGTTGCCGTTCACCCCGTCGGAGCCGGGGTCGGCGTAGAAGGCGATGGTCTCGGCCACGTCCACGGGCAGCCCGCCCTGGGAGAGGCTGTTCATCCTGCGTCCGGCCTCCCGGATCGCCAGCGGGACGGCGGCGGTCATGGCGGTTTCGATGAACCCGGGGGCGACCGCGTTGATCGTCACGCCCCGTTCGGCGGCCCGTTCGGCCATCGCCTGCACGTGACCGATGACGCCGGCCTTGGAGGTGGCGTAGTTGGCCTGCCCCACGTTGCCGGCGATGCCGCTGATCGAGGCCACGCCGACGAGCCTGCCGCCCGCGCGCAGCGGGGAGGAGTCCTCCAGCAGCGCGTTGTTGATCCGTTCCTGGGCGGTGAGGTTGACCGACAGCACCGCGTCCCACTTGTCCCGGCTCATCCGGGCGATGGTCTTGTCCCGGGTGATGCCCGCGTTGTGCACCACGACGTCGAGGCCGTCGTGCCGTTCGGTGACGTGGTCGATCAACTGTCGCGGCGCGTTCTCCCCGGTGATGTCGAGCTGTAGTGCCGAGCCGCCGATCCGGTTGGCCACCTTCGCCAGGTCCTCGCCCTGGGCGGGGACGTCCAGGCACACCACGTGGGCCCCGTCGCGGGCGAGTGTCTCGGCGATCGAGGCCCCTATCCCCCGGGAGGCTCCGGTGACCAGGGCTGTTCTGCCGCGCAGCGGGTGCTGTTCGTCCTCGGGCTTGCGGGCCCGGGTGGCTCCCACACGGATGACCTGGCCGGAGACGAACGCCGACTTGGCGGACAGCAGGAACCGCAGCGTGGAGTCCACCGCCTGTTCTCCGCCACGGGAGACGTGGACCAGCTGTGCGGTGGCTCCGCCGCGGAGTTCCTTGCCCGCCGTGCGCACGAAGCCCTCCAGCGCGCGTTGCGCGGTCCGCTCGGCGGGGTCGGTGATCTCCTCGGGCGGGGTGCCGAGCACGATCAGCCGGGCGCAGCGCTCGGTTCGCCGGATGACGGGGGAGAAGAAGTCGTGCAGCTGTCCGAGTTCGGGGCTGCTCGTGATGCCGGTGGCGTCGAAGACCAGCGCGGCGTAGCGGGTGTCCTCCCCAGGGGTGTGACGCACCTCGGCGTGCAGCCCGCGGAGGGTTTCGGCGATGCTGTCCCCGAGGCGGGATCCCTCGGCCGCCCCGGTGAGCACGGGGCCGGACACCACGGGCTCCCCCGGCCGGTACCTGCGCAACGGGGTGGGGGTGGGCAGCCCGAGCCGGGCGGTCAGTTGCCGTCCGAATCGGGAGGTGACGAGCTTGCTGTACGGATCCGCCATCACGAACTCCTCAACGCGCGTGGTCCAGTACTCGACGCATAAGCTACCCGTCGGTAGGTTAAGTTGCTAGCCAGCACCCGTTGGGTGCCGCAGTCCGTCGACCAGCCGTGCCAAGGAGTCGGGTATGTCCACAACTCGCCGGGTCGCCATCGTCGGAGGGAACCGGATCCCGTTCGCCCGCTCGGGAGGGCCGTACGCGCACGCGTCCAACCAGGACATGCTCACCGCGGCGCTCGACGGCCTGGTGGCCAGGTACGGGCTTTCCGGAAGCAGGGTCGGTGAGTTCGCGGCGGGCGCGGTGCTCAAGCACAGCCGCGACTTCAACCTCGCCCGGGAGGTGGTGCTGGGCTCCGGGCTCGATTCGCGCACCCCGGCCCACGACGTGCAGATGGCCTGCGCGACCGGCCTGGAGACGGTGGTCTCGATCGCCAACAAGATCGCGCTCGGGCAGATCGAGTCCGGTATCGCCGGTGGGGTGGACTCGGCCAGCGACGCGCCGATAGAGCTCAACGACGAGCTGCGCCGCGTGCTGCTGCGCGCCAACCACGCCAGAACCCTCGGCGGTCGGCTGCGGGCGCTGGCCGGGGTGCGTCCGAGGCACGTGATACCGGGAATACCGCGCAACGCCGAGCCGCGCACCGGGCTGTCCATGGGCGAGCACGCGGCGAAGACCGCCGCCTCATGGCAGGTGAGCCGGGCCGCCCAGGACGAGTTGGCCGCCCGCAGTCACCAGCGGCTCGCCGCGGCCTACGAACGGGGTTTCTTCGACGATCTGCTCACCCCGTTCCAGGGGCTGTCCCGGGACCAGAACCTGCGTCCCGACTCCACTCCGGAGAAGTTGGCCAAGCTCAAGCCCGTTTTCGGCAGTGGTGAGCAGGCCACCATGACCGCGGGCAACTCGACCCCGTTGTCGGACGGTGCCGCCACGGTGCTGCTGGCCAGTGAGGAGTGGGCCGCCCACCACAGGCTGCCCGTGCTCGCCTACCTGGAGGACTTCGCCACCGAGGCCGTGGACTACGTCAGCGGTGACGAGGGGCTGCTGATGGCTCCGGTCTACGCGGTGCCGAAGCTGCTGGACCGTGCCGGGCTCACACTCGACCACTTCGACTTCTACGAGGTCCACGAGGCCTTCGCGGCCCAGGTGCTGTGCACGATCGAGGCGTGGAAGGACCCCGAGTTCTGTTCCCGCAGGCTCGGCAGGTCCGAGCCGTTGGGGGAGCTGGACCCCGAGCGGCTGAACGTGGTGGGTTCCTCGCTGGCTGCCGGGCACCCCTTCGCGGCCACGGGCGGCCGGATCGTGGCCACACTGGCCAAGCTGCTGTCCGAACGCGGTTCCGGGCGCGGACTGGTGTCGATCTGCGCCGCCGGAGGGCAGGGGATCACCGCGATCGTCGGCAGGTGAGCGGGCGCGGGAGGACGCGTGTGCCGCGGGTGGTGTTTCCGTCCGCGGCGTCCCGGTCCCGCTGGGAGGTTTCCGTTCCGGACGGTGCTGTTCCTCCCGGGTCGTTTCGCTCCCGCCGCCGACGTGACGCTCCGGTTCTCACCACTTCGGATTACTCTCCGGACGTGCCTCGGTGCGCGCGGTGGCGTATGTTCGGAAGCGGCGTGACCGGCGTTGCACATCGACAACCAGATGTGGGGCGGATCACATCATGTCGACGGTGTAACGCTTTGATGTACAGGCACGATGAACGGGGTGACTCCGCGATGCTGTCGGACCCCCGACCTGGCAGCATCGCGGAGTTCACCAAACCCTTCGTCCGCTCGCCGTTCGGCGGGTGGACCTCCTCGAAACTCCCTCGCCCGACGGGTGGTTTCCACGCCATAGGACGAGGTGTCTCTTCGTCGCGACAGCGACGAGTCCGATAACCGGCATCCCCCGTGCGGCGGGGTGGTGTCGCAGCCCCAGCGTTGTCACCGAAAGTGATCAAGAAGTCACTGTCGGTCTCGGACAGCTCTAAGGAGAGGCACCATGAACACCGCGATCGTGATGATGGGGGCGCTACTGCCCGTTCTCGCGGCGAGCATGTTCTACATGAGTGATCGCCGGGTTTCTCCCGAGGGAACCCGTGTTCCTCCGGAGACGGCCGGACACGAGAACTCCCGTTCCGCCGGGGAGCTCGTGGAGACGGCGGCGGGCGCCGACGGGGACTCGACCCGCTCCGAAGGCCGCTGAACAGAGCCCTGCCGAGGTGGTGTGCGGTCGGGCGGGGTTCCTTCACCGAACGGTGACGTGCCGTGCTCCACGGTGCTGGAGCACGCCACGTCGGTGCACACCCTCCTTGCTGAGAAATCGCCGAAAACGTTCTCAGAACGTTTTCGAATTCCCGTTTCCCGAAACACGGGTGAACGCGTCGCGGAAACCCTTCCGTGGCCTCACGTCCACTCCCGGAAACGGCGCTTCCTCGGGGTGGGGCCGAGGGGCACACCGGACGCCGGGACCCGCGAGAGGTTCCGTGTCGGGGAAGAGGTGACCCTCCTCGCCCGGGTGCCGGGAACACCCTCCGGCGGAGGTGTTGTTGACTCGGAGTGTGAGTAGCGAGCACAAGCCCAAGCGCGCCCGGGTGCGCGCACCGGAACCGACCGGACGCGGATGGTTGAACACCGGCGGCCAGCCGCTGCGACTGTCCGAGTTGCGCGGCAAGGTGGTGCTGCTGGACTTCTGGGCGTTCTGCTGCGTCAACTGCCTGCACGTGCTCGACGAACTGCGGCCGCTGGAACGCGAGTTCGCCGAGGAGCTGGTCACCATCGGGGTGCACTCCCCCAAGTTCGAGCACGAGGCCGACCCCGAGGCGCTCGCCGCCGCCGTCGAACGCTACGAGGTCGACCACCCGGTGCTGGACGACCCGGAACTGGCCACCTGGCGCGACTACGCGGTGAAGGCGTGGCCGACGCTGGTGGTGATCGACCCCGAGGGCTACGTGGTGCACGAAGCCGCCGGTGAAGGGCACGTCGAGGCACTGCGCAGGATCATCTCCGAACTGGTGACCGAGCACGAGGGCCGCGGCACGTTGCACCGGGGCGGTGGCCCCCGCGTGCCCCCCAGACAGGCGGACACCACCCTGCGCTACCCGAGCAAGGCGCTCGGCCTCGAAGGCGGCACCGTGCTGGTGGCCGACTCGGCGCACCACTCCCTGGTGGAGTTCGCCCCCGACGGGGAGACACTGCTGCGTCGCATCGGCAGCGGGACCCGCGGAGCCGCCGACGGGGACCCGGACACGGCCTCCTTCCGCGAGCCCGGCGGGATGACCCTGCTGCCCCGGCACGTCGCCGAGCGGGTGGGTTACGACGTGGTCGTGGCGGACACGGTCAACCACCTGCTGCGCGGAGTGCGGTTGGCCGACGGCGCGGTCACCACCGTGGCGGGAACCGGAGCGCAGTGGCGTGACGAGGCCCGGGGCGGCCCCGCCGCGGAGACCGCCCTGACCAGCCCCTGGGACGTGGCCTGGTGGGAACCGGCCGGTGGGGTGGTGATCGCGATGGCCGGTAACCACACCCTCGGCCTGTTCGACCCCGTCGCGGGGACCGTCGCCGGATTCGCCGGAACCACGGTGGAGGGACTGCGCGACGGGCCGGTCGAGGAGGCCTTCTTCGCCCAGACCTCCGGGCTCGCCGTGGACGAGGCCGCCGAGGAGCGGGGTGAGCCCCGCCTCTGGCTCGTCGACGCGGAGACCTCGGCGCTGCGCTGGATACGCCCCGGGGAACGGGGTTTCGAGGTGCACACCGCCGTGGGCAGGGGGCTGTTCGACTTCGGGCACGCCGACGGGCCGGCGGCGGAGGCGCTGTTGCAGCACCCCCTCGGAGTGGCGATGCTGCCCGACGGCACCGTGGCGGTCTGTGACACCTACAACGGGGCCGTGCGGCGCTACGACCCGGAGGCCGGGGTGATGTCCACCCTGGCGAGAGAGGTCGCCGAACCCTCCGGGGCGATCACGGTGGAGGGGGAACTCGTGGTGGTGGCCAGTACCGCGCACCGCCTGGAGCGTCCGGTTCCTCCCGGGGTGACCGCCCAACTGGTCGAGGGAGCCGCCCATCGCGTGAGCCGCCCGGCCACCGAGATCGCTCCGGGAGAGGTGGAGCTGACCGTGGTGTTCCAACCCCCGCCGGGGCAGAAACTGGACGAGCGCTACGGCCCCTCCACCCGCCTGGAGGTCAGTTCCTCCCCCGAGGGGCTGCTGGTGTCCGGGGAGGGCGACGGCACCGAGCTCACCAGGAGGCTGGTGCTGGCCGAGGGGTTCGAGCACGGCGTGCTGCACGTGGTGGCCCAGGCGGCCAGCTGCGACGACGACTCCGGGGTCGAGCACCCGGCCTGCCGGTTGACCAGGCAGGACTGGGGTGTTCCGATCCGCCTCACCCCGGACGGGGCCGCCAGGCTCCCACTGGTGATGGGTGGCATGGACGCGGGGTGACCGTGCGGATACGCACCGTGGTGAACCCGTCGACCCCGGCTTCCTCCGGGAGGCCGGGGTCCCACGCGCCGGGCACGGTTCAGCCCTGCGTTCCGGACGGACTCGACGGAACGCGTAAACTTTCCGGGTGACCGATGCCAAGCTTGAGATCCAGATGCTGCATGACCGGGTCATGGTCCGGGTCTCCGAAGAGTCCGGTGAACGTCGCAGTAGCGGCGGCATCGTCATCCCGGCGACCGCCCAGGTGGCCAAGAGGCTGCTGTGGGGAGAGGTCTTCGGCGTGGGCAGTCACGTGCGGAGTGTCCAGGCCGGCGACCAGGTGCTGTTCAATCCCGAGGAGCAGTACGAGGTCGAGGTCCAGGGAGAGATCTACGTCGTCCTTCGCGAGCGTGACCTGCACGCCGTGGCCTCCGAGAGAACCGAGCAGGGCACGGGCCTGTACCTTTGAGCGAGGTGCGCCCGGTTCGATGCGGCCGGCGTGCGGCCCGCCGCACGTAGGATCGGCTCGGAAAGCAGTGGAATGCCCCAGCAGCCGGGCTGTACCGGTGATGGTGGTCGGCTGGCTGCTGCTCGTCGCCGACCCCACCGCACGACCGAGGAGAAGAGGACGCGGTGCCGGAAGACCACGAACGTCCCGAAGCTGATCGGGATCGGCGAGCGGAAGAACCCACCGAACGTATCCGTTTCCTTTCCGGTGATCTCAGTGACGGCGTGGCTTCCGGGCCCGCCGAGGACGAGGGGACGACGGTCTCCGCCGAGTCCGGGAGGGACGACCGGGGTGCCCCGGAGCACACCGAACTCTCGGAACGGTCCACCGACCCCCGCATGGAACCGCCGCGGCTCGACGGGTCCGCCCCGACCGAGGGGGAGTCCGACTCCACGCGGTCCCTCGACGTGCCGACCGGCTCCACCTCCGAGGCCGACGGTGAGCGTACCGACGTCATCCCCGCCGTCGTCGAGGAGCAGGACGGCGAACGCACCGAGTCCATCCCGGTGGTGAACGAACCACTCCCCGGCGCGCCGGTGTCGATGGCCACCCAGTCCCTGCCCGAGCACACGCCCACCGAGTGGCCGGGTGGTCCGCACGACGGCTCCGCCGGTGACCGCGCCGGGGAACCTCCCTTCGGCATGGCCTGGGCTCCCCGGAACGGCGGCGACGGAGCTGCTTCCTCGGCAGGGGGCCTGGGGAACCGGAAGGTGCTGTTACGCACCCTGGTGACCGCCGGGTTCACCCTCGGAGTGCTCGTGCTGCTCTACCTCGGGGACCTGGCCTTCAGCAGCGGCGCGGTGCCTCGGGGGACCACGGTGGCCGGGGTCGACGTCGGCGGGCTCGACCGGGCCGCCGCCGAGCGCAAGCTGCGTTCGGAACTGGACTCCGGGCTGAGCGAACCCGTCGAGCTGCGGGTCGGCAAGGCCAGCAGCAGCATCGACCCGAAGGCGGCCGGGCTGTCGATGGACTGGGAGGCGACCCTGGACCGGGCCGGTTCACAGCCGCTCAACCCGATAACCCGGCTGACCTCCTTCTTCGTGTCCCGTGAGGTTCCTCCGGTGAGCAACGTGGACCGCGAGAAGCTCCGCGCGGAGCTGGAGGGGGCGCGTTCCGACCTGCACCGTGACCCCGTGGAGGGAACCGTGCGGTTCGACGGCGCCGAACCCGTCGCGGTCTATCCCGTGACCGGGCGGGACGTGAACATCGACAGGGCGATGGACGTGGTCGTCCGCGAGTGGGCGAGCACGGATCCGGTGGAGCTGCCCTTCACCACCCGGGAGGTCAGCACCACCCGGGACGGTGTGCGCCGGGCCATGGAGAACGTGGCCAAGCCCGCCGTCTCCGGACCGGTGACCATCAACGGTGACGGGGTGCAGGCCACGCTCTCCCCGACCGACATCGCCGCCGCGCTCCGCTTCGAGCCGAACGACTCGGGCGGGTTGAAGTGGCACCTGGACATCCCCAGTGTCGAGGAGGTGGCCCGCCCGCAGCTGAAGTCGACCCTGAAGGAGGCCGAGAGCGCCTCCTTCGAGTTCGAGGACGGCAAGCCCGTGGTCCAGCCCTCGAAGAAGGGACGGGCGGTCGACTGGAAGAAGACCCTCGCGCCGTTGGACGAGAAGCTGACCGAGTCCGGCTCGGACACGGTCGAGGCGGTCTACAAGGACGTCCCGGCGGAGTTGACCACCGAGCAGGCCGAGTCCCTGGGGATCAAGGAGAAGGTGAGCACCTTCACCACGGGGGGGTTCAGCAAGGACTCCGGGGTGAACATCCGCAGGGTCGCCGAGGAGGTCGACGGGGCGCTCGTCAAACCGGGGGAGACGTTCAGCCTCAACGGCCACACCGGGACCCGTCAGAAGGAGCAGGGCTACATCGCCTCGGGCATCATCAAGAACGGCCGACCCTCCGAGGCGGTGGGCGGCGGTATCTCCCAGTTCGCGACGACGCTGTACAACGCCTCCTACTTCGCGGGGATGAAGGACGTCGAGCACTCCGCGCACAGCTACTACATCAGTCGCTACCCGATGGGGCGGGAGGCCACGGTCTTCCAGCGGCCGGACGGCACCAGCGTCATCGACGTCAAGTTCAAGAACGTCTCCGACAGCGGAATCCTGATCACCACCGACTGGACCCCGGATTCGATCACGGTCACCTTCTGGGGGACCAAACAGTACGAGGTCAAGTCCAAGACCAGCGACAAGACCGATGTGGTCGAGCCCGAGGAGAAAGTGATCCCCGCCGGGGAGGAGTGCATCCCCACCGAGGGGAAGAAGGGCTTCACGGTGCACGACACCAGGATTCGCAAGAACCTGAAGACCGGTGAGGTCACCCGAACCAAACAGAAGACGGTGTACGAGGCCCAGCCGATCGTGAAGTGCGCGGAGGACGCCGAGCAGTAGCGAGGGCCCACCCGGAAACCGCCGTCGGGGCCTTGCGCGCCCCCGTTCCTCCGAGGTTCGGGGGCCACCGTCGCGGAGAGCGGCCCGGTGCCGGTGGCCCGTGCCCCGAACGGCCCGTTGCTCCCGGTCCCGGCCGGGGTTGTTCCCGAGCGGAAACAGAACGCCGCCCCTCCCCGGTGCTCCGGGAAGGGGCGGCGTCGACGTCCGGCAGGAGTCGTCGGGTGGAACCGCTCAGAACGCGGACTCGTCGACCTCCATCAGGGAGTTGTCCGTGGACTCGACGATCCTGCGCTTGGCGGAGAGCTCCGGAAGCACGTTCTTGGCGAAGAAGCGGGCCACGGCCACCTTGCCGTTGTAGAACGCCTCGTCCTTGCCGGAGACGCCCTTGTCGAGGGAACGCAGCGCCTGCTCGGCCTGACGCAGCAGCAGCCACCCGATCATCAGGTCGCCCATGCTCATCAGCAGCGTCACCGCCTGCTGACCGACCTTGTAGATCTCGGTGAGGTCCTCCTGGGCGGAGGTGGCGAACCCGATCATCGTGCCGAGCATGGCCTGGGCGTCGTCCAGGGCCTGGCTGAGCAGCTCCCGCTCCTCCTTCAGCCGGTCGTCGGCGTCGGAGGCGCCCAGGGTCTGCTGGATCTCGTTGGCGACGTGACCGATCGCCTGCCCGTTGTTCTTCACGATCTTGCGGAAGAAGAAGTCCTGGGCCTGGATCGCCGTGGTGCCCTCGTAGAGGCTGTCGATCTTGGCGTCGCGGATGTACTGCTCGATCGGGTAGTCCTGCAGGTACCCGGAACCGCCGAGGGTCTGCAGCGACAGCGTGAGCATCTCGTAGGCCCGCTCCGAGCCCACGCCCTTGACGATGGGCAGCAGCAGGTCGTTCACCTGGTCGTAGAGGGTGGCGTCCTCGCCGGAGGCCTTGGCCTGGGCGATGCGGTCCTGGTAGGTGGAGGTGTAGCAGTAGACCGCGCGGAGTCCTTCCGCGTAGGCCTTCTGCAGCATCAGGATGCGGCGCACGTCCGGGTGGTGGGTGATGGTCACGCGCGGGGCGGTCTTGTCCGCGGCCCGGGTCATGTCGGCGCTCTGCACGCGCTCCTTGGCGTACTCCAGGGCGTTCAGGTAGCCGGTGGACAGGGTGCCGATGGCCTTGGTGCCCACCATCATCCGCGCGTACTCGATCACCTGGAACATCTGCGCGATGCCGTCGTGCACCTCACCGAGCAGCCAGCCCTTGGCGGGGGTGCCGTGCTGGCCGAAGGTCAGTTCGCAGGTGGCCGAGACGTTGAGCCCCATCTTGTGCTCGACGTTGGTCACGAAGGCGCCGTTGCGCTCGCCGGGCTCGCCGGTCTCGTCGTCGAAGTGGTACTTCGGCACGAGGAACAGGCTCAGCCCCTTGGTGCCCGGCTTGGGCTCGATTCCCGGTCCTTCGGGGCGGGCGAGCACCAGGTGCATGATGTTCTCGGTCATGTCCTGGTCGGCCGAGGTGATGAAGCGCTTGACCCCGTCGAGGTGCCAGCTTCCGTCCTCCTGCTTGACGGCCTTGGTGCGGCCCGCGCCGACGTCGGAGCCCGCGTCGGGTTCGGTCAGCACCATGGTCGCGCCCCAGCCGCGGTCGATCATGAGCTCGGCCCAGCGGCGCTGCTGCTCGGTGCCGTTGTTCCAGAGGATGGTGGCGAAGCTCGGGCCGGCCATGTACATGAAGATGGCCGGGTTGGAGCCGAGCATCAGTTCGGCGGCGGCCCACTGGACGGAGGGCGGGATGCCGTAGCCACCCAGCTCGTCCGGCAGGCCGAGGCGCCACCACTCGCCTTCCATGACCTGCTGGTAGGACTGTTTGAACCCTTCGGGCAGGGTGACCGAATGCGTCTTCGGGTCGAAGTGGGCCGGGTTCCGGTCCCCCTCCTCGAAGGATTCGGCCAGCGGCCCGGTGGCGAGGGTGTTCAGTTCGGTGAGCACGCCGCGAGCTGAGTCCTCGTCGGCTTGTTCGAAAGCTCCCGTGCCCAGGTACTTCTGCACTTCGAACAGCTCGAAGAGGTTGAATTCGAGGTCGCGGATGTTGCTCTTGTAGTGGCCCATGGCGTGGCTCCCTCGTGCTGAATCGTGCGGGCGGGCCAAGCACCACGCCCTTACTCATCGGTAACCCAAGTATATTACCTATCGGTAACTTGTGCCAAGAAAACAGTGTTGCCGAGCGGAAACCACGCAGCGCATCGAGCTGTCATCGAGCGGAGTAGTGTCGGTGACTCCGAACACGGTTCCCCACGACGAGACACCGGCGGAGGCGCGATGACGGCGGCGTCACCCCCAGCGATCAGCACCGAAGGACTCGTCAAGAACTTCGGGCCCCATCGTGCCCTGGACGGGTTGGACCTGCGGGCCGAACGAGGCCAGGTGCTCGGAGTGCTCGGACCCAACGGGGCGGGCAAGACCACGGCCGTGCGCATCCTGGCCACCCTGCTGCGCGCCGACGCGGGCGAAGCCCGGGTGGCCGGACACGACGTGCGCTCCGAGCCCCACGCGGTCCGCCGCTCGATCGGACTGTCCGGACAGTACTCGGCGGTGGACCACAACCTCACCGGTTACGAGAACCTCCACATGGTCGCCAGGCTGCACGACATGTCCCACGCGCGTGCGCGCGAGCGCGCACGCGATCTGCTGGAACACTTTCGGCTGCGCGAGGCCGCCGACCGGCCGGCGAAGGGCTACTCGGGGGGAATGCGGCGGAGACTGGATCTGGCGGCGGCACTCGTCTCCCGACCCTCCGTGGTGATCCTCGACGAACCCACCACCGGCCTGGACCCCCGAGGACGCATGGAGACCTGGCAGGTGGTCTCCGAACTCGTCGGGGACGGCACCACGGTGCTGCTGACCACCCAGTACCTGGAGGAGGCCGACGCGCTCGCCGACGACATCGTCGTCATCGACCACGGCAGGGTCATCGCCGAGGGAAGCTCGGAGGAACTCAAGTCCCTGCTCGGAGGGGAACGGCTCGACGTGGTGGCCGCCCGGGCCCGGGACCTCCCCGCCCTCGTCTCCGCGCTCGAAGGGGTCGGATCGGGGGAGGTCGCGGTGGACGAGCGGAGTCTGCGCGCACGGGTCGCGGTCGAGACCGGATCGAGAGCGCTGATCGCCGCCGTCCGCCGTCTGGACGCCCTGGAGGTGGAGGTCCAGGACGTCGGACTGCACCGTCCCACGCTGGACGACGTGTTCCTCACCCTGACCGGTCGGGTCACCGAGGACTCCGGGCGAGCCGAGGAGAGCGCGGACGACGACGGGACGGCGGGGACCCCCAGCCGTGCCGCGGGAGGGCGGTGACCATGTCGAGGGTTCCGAGGAGCCTGCGGGACAGCGGAGTGATCGCCCGGCGCAACCTGCTCAACATAAAGCGCAACCCGGACTGGTTGCTCGAAGGAACGGTGCAGCCGATCATGTTCGTGCTGCTGTTCGCCTTCGTGTTCGGCGGATCGTTGGGCGGGGAGCGCTACAGGGAGTTCCTGATAGCCGGGATCTTCACACAGACGGTGGCTTTCAACTCCTCGTTCACCGTGGTCGGTCTGGCCAACGACCTCCAGCGGGGCGTCGTCGAACGGTTCCGTGCCCTTCCCATGTCCAGAGTGGCCGTACTGCTGGGAAGGACCGTCTCCGACCTCGCCGTCAGCGTGTTGTCGGTGATCATCATGTCGCTGTGCGGGTTGCTGGTCGGATGGCGGCTGCGGGGCGAACTGTCCGAGGTGGTGCTGGCCTATCTGGTTCTGCTGCTGTTCGCCTTCGCCATGTCCTGGGTGGGCGCGTTCGTGGGACTGATCTCCCGCAGTGTCGAGGTGGCACAGAGCGCGGGGCTGCTCTGGCTGTTCCCGGTCACCTTCATCTCCTCGGCCTTCGTGTCCGCCGAGGCGATGCCGACCCCACTGCGGGTCTTCGCACAGTGGAACCCGATCACGGTCAACGCCGACGTGCTCCGCGCCTTGTTCGGCAACCCGGTGCGGGTGGGGATGCCGCCGCCGACGAGCTGGCCCGCCGAACACGCCCTGGTGTACTCGGTCGGTTCCTCGGTGGCGATCGTCCTGGTGTTCCTCCCGCTGGCGGTGGCGCGCTATCGCAAGGTGGCGAGTCGGTGAACGCGAGCTTTCGTCCTCAGGGGACGGGGTGAGGCCGGATTCGCCGTCGGCGGGCGGAAGTTTCCGCGTTGTCCTGGTGTTTTGTGGTGGGGTGGGGGT
>NZ_PVSR01000013.1:0-76254 GCF_003001495.1 Actinopolyspora mortivallis | reverse complement strand
CCGCCGCAGCCGTGCACCGCGACCCACTGGCCCGCCCGGACCTCCCCCTGCCGCAGGACCGCCCGGAAGGCGGTGGCGAACCGGCAGCCGAGAGCGGCGGCCGGGGTGGAGGTGAGCTCGTCGGGCAGGGCCACCAGGTTCGTTTCGGCCCGCCGCACGGCTACCCGCTCGGCGAAGGATCCCCAGTGGGTGACTCCGGGCTGGAACTGGTGCGCACAGACCTGTTGATTCCCCGTGGCGCACTGGTGGCACGTGCCGCAGGCGCACACGAACGGGACGGTGACTCGCTGCCCGGGATGCCAGCCACGCACCAGCGAGCCCACCTCGACGAGGCGTCCGGCCAGTTCGTGCCCGGCCACGTGCGGCAGGGCGACCTCGGACTCGTGGCCCTGCCAGGTGTGCCAGTCGCTGCGGCACAGTCCGGTGGACTCGACCTCCACGACCGCCCCGTCGGGGGAAACATCCGGGTCGGGGACGGTGCGTACTTCGGGGGTGGCCCCGAACTCGTCGAACACAACGGCCCGCATCACTGTCCCCTCCACGTCGGCGTCGGGCCGGATCCTACGGGCCGGCACGCACCGTCCGTGCCAGGGACCGGCGACGTCGAACGGGAGCATGCGGGGCCCGGGTCAGTCCCGGTCGCTTGCCCAGGCGGGGGGAGGGGGAGCCGGTACGACGAGTTCGCCGCCCCGGGGATTGAGGTAGAGGGCCGCCAGGTGCACCGTCTCGGGACCGACGGCGGTACCGCAATGGACGTAGTCGGGTCCTTCCGGTTCCACGAAGGCGTCCCCAGCACGGTAGCACCGTGTGGTTCCGTCCGGTTCGCAGTGGAGTAGTTCGCCGTGTTCGACGATCACGTACAGGCAACCGGGGTGGTAGTGCCATCCCGTGCTCGTTCCCGCCGGGAAACGGAGTCGACGCAACACGAAGTCGCGCCCGTGTATCCCCGGTACACCGTGTTCGGCCGGTACGGTTCCCATCGCCAGCGTTTCGCCCGGCGGGGGAGTGCGGCTCCCCTCGCGGGGTGCCTCGTGCGTCCTGCCGTGGTCCGCCACCGAAGTTCCTTCCCTCACGTGAACACGCACCTGCCGCGTGGGTGCGTCGTTGCCGGGTCGTCCTGCGTGGCGTGCATGGTGGCCGGCAATGCTGACGCGACGCTGACGTGTCCCTGACACGTGCTGGTTGTTCCTGGGAAAGGAGGTGCTCGGAGGAAGGTGCGCCACGGAGTCCACCCTCCGGCGGTGGGGGCGGGGTCCGGCCGGACGGCTACCCGTGGCCGGTGGGACCTCCCAGGGCGGCGACCGCCTCCGCGACAGGGGTGTCCCCTTCGGTCAGTTCGAGCGTCCGTCCGCCCGCCCGCCGTGTGGTGAGCAACTCGGCCAGCACGGCGGCCACGTCCTGACGCGGAACCCGGCCGGGAGCCACCGGTGGGGAGGACAGTGTGACCAGACCGCGTCCCGGATCCTCGGTGAGCGCGCCGGGACGCAGGACGGTCCAGTCCAGGTTCCGGGAGCGCAGGTCCTGTTCGGCGCTCGTCTTGGCGTCGATGTAGGCCTGCCAGACCTCTCCGGCGTCCGGGTCCGGGGTCCGTCCGGCACCCATTGTGGAGACCTGCACGAAACGCGGCACTCCGGCCTCCTCCGCGGCCGAGGCCAGCAGTACCGATCCGTCCCGGTCCACGGTGTACTTGCGTTCGACGCCGCTTCCGGGCCCCGAGCCCGCCGCGAACACGAGCGCGTCGGTGCCCCGCAGCAGCCGGGTGACCTCGTCCCGGCCGGCGTGTTCCAGATCGAGTTCGAGCGGGTGAGCCCCGGCGGCCTCCACGTCGGGGGCGTGCTCGGGTTTCCTGACCAGCCCGAACACCTCCGCTCCCCGTTCGTGGAGCAGAGCGGTCAGCCGCAACGCGATCTTCCCGTGTCCACCCGCGATGGTGATGCGCATCTCGGTCCTTTCCGACTGGGCGTGACCGGAGGCGTTCTCCGCGCCGGTGTGCCGGGCGGACCCCGGCCTCGGCCGCCGGGGTCCGCCCCTGACTCACGCCAGAGTGGCGAGCATCCGTTCGGCCAGCGGCTCGGAGGAGGCCGGGTTCTGGCCGGTGTGCAGGGTGCGGTCGACGACCACGTTGGGTTCCCACGGTTGTCCCTCGGAGAACTCGGCTCCGAGAGCCACCAGCCTGTCCTGGAGCAGCCACGCGGCCTTGTCGGCCAGCCCGGCCTGCTTCTCCTCCACGTTGGTGAACCCGGTGAGGCGGTAGCCGGCGAACGGGCTGGTGCCGTTTCCGCTCTCGGTGGCCAGCAGGGCCGCCGGGGCGTGGCAGACCACCCCCAACGGCTTGCCCGACTCCAGGGCGTCGGTCAGCAGCCGGGCGGAGTCCCCGTTGACGGACAGGTCCTCCATGGGGCCGTGACCGCCCGGGTAGAACACCGCGTCGTAGTCCTCCAGCCGCACGTCCTCCAGCCGTACCGGCTGGCGCAGTTCGGCGGCGGAGTCCAGGGTGGCGGCGACCCGGTCGGCTTTCTCCTGGCCGCCGTTGGCCTCCGGGGCCAGACTGGAACGGTCGACTGGGGGAAGAACACCGCCGGGAGTGGCCACGACCACCCGGTGTCCCGCCTCGGTGAACACGCGGTACGGGGCGGCGAACTCCTCGGCCCAGTAGCCGGTGGGGTGCTGTGTCCCGTCGGCCAGCGTCCAGTGGTCGGCGCCGGTCATCACGAACAGGATCCTGGCCATGTTCCCACTCTCCTCGTCCTCGAAGCTCTTTTCCGGGCCCTGACTCGGTGGCCTGGGCCGTTCGGGGGCACGGTCTCGACCGTAGGCCGCATTTCCATTATTCGGCCAATAGGGTTTCCGCTATGGCCCATAGGAACGATGATGGCTCTGCCGGGGACCTCGGCCCGGGGAGCACCGGCGCTCCCCCGGAGCTGGGTTTGCTGCGTACCTTTCTCGTCGTGTACCGCTCCGGGGCGTTCACCGCCGCCGCCCGGCTGCTGGGGCTGTCCCAGCCCACCGTGACCGCCCAGGTGCGCACCCTGGAGCGACGTCTGGGGCGTCGGCTGTTCGAGCGGGTGCCCAAAGGGGTGGTCCCCACCACGGTGGCCGACGAGCTGGCCGCCGAGGTGGCGGGCCCGCTGGACACGTTGACCGCCGTGGCCGAGCGCGGCAGGGAACGCGGGCGGGTGCCCGCCGAGCCGGTGCACCTGGCGGGCCCGGCCGAGTTCCTGTGCGTGAGCGCGCTGCCGGCGCTGGGTGACCTCGTCGAGCGGGGAGTGCGGCTGCGGATCACCACCGGCCTGGCCGACGAACTGCTCGACGGGCTGCGGGACGGGCGCTTCGACCTGGTGGTCTCGTCCGTGCGGCCACGCGGTCGCACCGTCACCGCCGTCCCGCTCATGGACGAGGAGTTCGTGCTGGTGGCCTCCCCGAGCTGGGCGGAGCGGTTGGGACCGCTCACCCCGGAGGAGCCGGGGGCCGTGGAGGAGGCACCACTGGTCACCTATGCCGAGGACCTGCCCATCCTCCGCCGGTACTGGCGGCACGTGTTCCACCGGCGGTTGACCACGCGGGCGGCGGTGGTGGTTCCGGATCTGCGCGGTGTGCGCGCGGCCGTGGTCGCCGGGGCCGGGGTCACCGTGTTGCCCCGGTACCTGTGCGCCGCCGAACTCGGGTCCGGCGAGCTGGTTCCGTTGCTGGAGCCCGTCGACCCCCCGGTGAACACGGGCTTTCTGGCCCACCGCACCGGTGCTGCCCAGCGCGAACACGTCACCCTGGTGCGTGAGCGGCTGCTGCGCCGTTCCCGGTGAGGAAGCAACCGCGTTCGTCCCCCGGGCCGACGGAACCCGGGGTGGCGGGGAACTATCCGTCCACATCGTCCAGCGCGGACTCGAGGGCCCGATGGAAGGTGGGGAAGGCCAGGATCATCCGACGCAGCTGGGCCACGTGCACCTGCGTCTGCACCGCCACGGCCAGTGCCCCCAGGACCTCTCCACCCGACGGGGCCACCACGGTGGCTCCCACCGGGATGTCGCGTTCGGTGTCGACCACCACCTTGATCAGACCGGCGTTTCCCGGCCCGTGGATCCATCCCCGCGTCGAGGAGGGGATCTCCGTCGTGCCGGTGCGCACGGGCACCCCCCGCTCCCGCGCCTCGGCTTCGGTCAGTCCCACGGCGGCGACCTCGGGGTCGGTGAAGACGACGGCGGGGGAGGCCCGGTAGTCGGCCGGGACCGGGTCCCGCCCCAGGATGTCGTCCGCCGCGATACGTGCCTGGTACACCGAGACGTGGGTGAACGCCCCGTGGCCGGTGACGTCGCCGACGGCCCAGACCCCGTCGGCGGCACGCATGAGCCCGTCGACCTCCACGGTGCCCGCGTTCTCGTCGATGCCCAGTGTTCCCACACCCAGAGTTGTCAGGTCCGTGCGCCGTCCGGTGGCCACCAGCAGCCGTTCCACGGACAGCGTCTCGCCCGAGGACAGCTCCACGGTGAACCGACTTCCGTCGTGACGGACCCGGCCGGCCGGGTCCTCGGTGCGCACCGTGATCCCCTCGTCGGTGAACAGTCCGGTGAGCAGTGAGGCCGCTTCGGGCTCGTAGCGGGAGAGCAGCCGGGGGCCGGACTCGATCACGGTGGTCTCCGTGCCGAACCGTGCCAGCACCTGGGCGAACTCCACCCCCACCGGCCCGCCGCCGAGCACCGCGATCGAGGAGGGAAGCCGGCGGGCGCGCACGGCCTCCCGATTGGTCCAGAACGGGGTCTCCGCCAACCCCTCCACCGGAGGGACTCTCGGTTCGGTGCCGGGGTTGAGCACGATCGCCCGGCGTGCGCGGACGACGTGCTCACCCTCGGAGGTGGTCACGGTGACCTCACCCGGTGCGGTGATGCGGCCGGAACCACGGAGGAACCGACCACCGGTGCCCTCGAACCGCAGCACGGCGTCCCGGTCGTCCCACCCGCTGGTGGCCTCCTCACTGATGCGGTCCGCCACCGGCGTCCAGTCCGGCCACACCCGGCTCGTGCCCGCGAGCCCGGGGACACGTCGGGCCTCGGCGAGGGCCCCGGATCCCCGCAGCATCATCTTGGTGGGAATGCAGGCGAAGTAGGGGCACTCCCCGCCGAGCAGGCGGTGGTCCACCCCGAGCACGTCCAGGCCCGCCGCCGCCAGCTGCCCGGCCACCTGTTCGCCGCCGGGACCCATACCCACCACGACGGCGTCGACCGTTTCGTCCGGCATCGGACCTCCTGGGACGGTGGGGGCAAACCGTGGGACCAGCACACCACTGTCCCGGCGGAGGCGCACGCCGGAGGACGGGCCGGCCACGGCTGGCGGGCGTTCCGCCGCGGTGTTGCCATGGAACCCGTGCCTCCGGAAACGGGGCGAGTGGGTCGAACACGGAGGGGCGGGGGAAGAACGTCGTATGGCTGTCGAACAGGTGGAGTTCCACTTCGATCCGGTCTGCCCGTTCTGCTGGGTGACCTCCCAGTGGGTGCGGGAGGTGGTCTCGCTGCGTTCCGTCGAGGTCAGCTGGCGTCCGCTGTCGCTGCGCGTGCTCAACGAGGGGATCGGCTACGCGGACAAACCCGCCGACTACCCACAGGCGCACCAGCGCGGGTTGGAGATGCTGCGGCTCGTGGTGGCCGCCGAGCGGCTCTACGGCCCGGAGATCGTCGGGGAGCTCTACCGGGAACTGGGACAGGCGGTCTGGGACGCGCCGGCTCCCTCCCGGGCCACGTTCGAGGCGGTACTGGCCGAGACAGCCCGGCGGCGGGACCTGGGGGCGGTGCTGTCCCGGCTCGGACTGGACACCGCCCTGGCGGAGGCGGCCAGCGACAGCGAGTACGACGAGGTGATCCGGCAGGAGACGCACGCGGCGGTGGACCGCGCGGGTGGCGGGGTGGGAACCCCGATCCTGTCGTTCGCCCCACCGGACGGGCCCGCCTTCTTCGGGCCGGTCATCGACACGCCACCGGAGGGACAGGAGGCACTGCGGCTCTGGGACGCGGTGACGACCCTGGCCTACCGGCCCGGCTTCGCCGAACTTAAACGCGGTGTGCGGTCGTTCCCCGACACCCCGCTCAGTGCCGCCATCGCCGGGGAGCGGACCCGGGTGCGGTGAGACCTCTCGCGTCCGCGCGCTGCCCGCGTCCGGGAGAGCGCGCCGGTGGCACTTCACCAGGGGAACGCCCCCCGAAAGGGGGCTGTGTTTCTCCCCTGGTGGGGGACGCCGGGCGTGGCCGGTGGGGTGTGGACCGGTTGCAGGGTGTCGAATGGGGGGATGAGCGCGTTCACACGTCGTGGCTTCCTGGTACGGCTCGGAACGGGGATCACCGCTGTCACGGCGGGTTGGGGTCCCAGGGCGGAGGGAACGGCGGAGGGACAGCCGTGTTCGCGGGACGGTCTGTCCCGGGTGGACCCGGAGCGGGCCGGAGTCGACCCGGCGGGGGTGCTGGACTTTGCCCGGGGACTGGAGGAGGCGGGGTTCGCCGGGAACAGTTTCATGCTGTTGCGCGGGGGAAGGGTGGTCGCCGAGGGGTGGTGGCACCCCTACGTCCCCGACGCGGCGCAGTTGACCTACTCGTTGACCAAGAGCGTGGTGGCCACCGCCGTCGGTTTCGCCCTCGCGGAGGGCCTGCTCCGCCTCGACGACCGGGTGATCGACGTGGTGGGTGATCTGGTGGGCGGCACCCCCTCCGCGCACCTGAGACAGTTGCGGACCAGGCACCTGCTGACGATGACCGCCGGACACCGCCGGGACCCGCTGCGGAGTCTGCGGCTGCCCCGCTCGGCACCGAGCACCGAGTGGACCCGGGCCGTGCTGGAGGTGCCGATCGACCACGCCCCCGGAACACGTTTCGCCTACAGCAGCGGAGCCCTGTTTCCACTGGGGACGATGCTGCATCGGGTGACCGGGTTGAACCTGCGGCAGTACCTGCGCCCACGGCTGTTCGAACCGCTCGGCATCCGGGTCGGTTTCTGGGAGGAGTTCACCGACGGAGCCAACGTGGTCAGCAGTGGTCTCGCGCTGACCACCGCCGACATCGCCAAACTGGGACAGCTCCACCTGCGCCGGGGGGTCTGGAACGGACGTCGGGTGTTGCCCCGTTGCTGGGCCGAGCGGGCCACGGCCAAGCAGGTCGACACCCTGGGGCGCTCACCGGACGAGTCGGTGGGCTACGGGTACCTGTTCTGGCGCGGCAGGCACAACACCTACCGTGCGCACGGGGCGTTGGACCAGTGCTCGGTGGTCATGCCCGACCAGGACGCCGTGCTCGCCACCACGGCCCAGCGCCACGGGACGGTGCTCGACCTGGCCTGGGGGCGGTTGTTGCCCGCCATGGACTCCGCGCCGTCGACGCCGGGGCGGCGGTGGGACGAGGAACTGGCCGGGCTGCGGCATCCCGTGGCAGAGGGAGCCCCGGTCGGTCGCACCGAGCGGTCCGGTCGCTACGTGTTCGCGGACAACGAGCTCGGTGTCGAGGCGATCACCCTCGACATCGACCGACGTCGGTGCTCGGTGGTGGTGGACAACGAACGGGGACGTCACTCCGTACTCTGCGGCGTGGGGCACTGGGTGGAGTCGCGCAGCAGCCTGTCGGCGCTTCCGGTGCTGTTGTCCTATTCCACCGACCGCGGCGTCTACCGCCCTCCCCGGTGGAACCGGGTCGCGGGTTCGGCGGCCTGGCCCGAGCCGGACACGCTGCGGATGATCTGGCGTTTCCTCGGGACGCCGCACGCGGACACCCTGACCCTCCGCTTCCGGGGCGGGACGGTGGAGGTGGAGTTCGCCAACAGCGTGTCCCTGCGCGGTCAGGACACCGACGACAGGCCGGTGCTGGTCGGAAGGAGGCAGAACCGGGCTCCTTCCGTGTGACCCGGGCGCCCCGTGCCGGTGGTGCGTGGCGGCGTCAGCGCCGTTTCGGTCCGCTGTGGACTTGCGTGATGGTGATCACCGTCGGGTACCGTCGGCCGTGCGCCACGCGGGAGCTCGCGCCGAAGCGGGCTGAGAGGACGGCTGAGGTCGTCGACCGCCGAACCTGTCCCGGGTAACACCGGCGAAGGGAGCAGCAGGGTGACCACCACCGACCCCGAGTTCACCCGAGCCAGCGAGTCCGGCTACTACGCCGATTTCCACAGTGCCTATGTGGACCGACTGCGCCGGGTGTTTCTGGAGCCCACCTTCCGCAACGCCCCGCGGGGGTTCGCCAGTCGGGAACGGCTGGCCGAACAGTTCGTTCTGCGTGATCCGCGACAGCGGGTTCCGTTCGTGCCGGCACGGCGCACCAACATCGTGTTCAACTTCGCCGAGGCGCTGTGGTACCTGTCCGGACGGAACGACCTGGAGTTCATCGGCTACTACGCCCCGGGGATACGCCGCTACTCCATGGACGGCCGTTCGCTGACCGGCACCGCCTACGGCGCGCGGATCCTCGGTGCCGGCCCGGGCACCAGCCAGTGGAGCACGGTCACCGAGCAGCTGCGCGGGGATCCGGACACCAAGCGGGCGGTGCTGCAGATCTTCGGGGCCGAGGAGCTGTGGGTCGCCGACAACATCGACGTCGCCTGCACGTTGGGGCTCCAGTTCCTGCTGCGCGACGGTGCCCTGCACGCCGTCTCCTACATGCGGGCCAACGACGCCTACCGCGGGCTGGTCAGTGACCTGTTCTCCTTCACCTTCCTGCAGGAGTTCATGGCCACCGAGCTCGGGGTGCGACCGGGAAGTTACACCCACACGGTGGGATCCCTGCACGTGTACGCCTCGGACGAGGACAACGTACGGGCGGTGCTCGCCGATCCGGCGGGGGAGGTCGATCCCCCGTTCGTCCTGCCGGCCATGCCCGACCGGAACAACTGGGAGGTGCTGGGCGAGGTGCTCGAGATCGAGGAGGCGTTGCGCACCAACCGTCACCGTCTCGACAGCGGACTCACGAACTCCGGACTGCCGGAGTACTGGGCCCAGGTACTGGGACTGTTCGAGGTCTACCGCAGGCTCGTCCACGGTGAGCCTGTCACCGTCGAGCTGTTGCACGCGCTCGATCCGAGCTATGTGCGCCTGCTGGGCTGGCGCTGGGGGGACAGGGTGCCCGCCGGGGAGGTGTTCCGATGAGCACCAGCTGGCAGGCCGAGGAGGTCGCCGCCGGGTTCGAGGCCTACGACGACCTGCCCGAGCGCAGGATCGGATACCCGTTCGTGTTCGAGACGCTGGGGATCGGCGATCCCGCGGTCACCCGTGTCCTCGACTACGGCTGCGGGCCCGGCAAGGTCGCCGAGCGCGTGGTCGGTGCCTGCACGTCCACCGTGGTGGCGGTCGACTCCTCACCGGCGATGCTCGGGATCGCGCGGCGGCAGCGGCCGCATCCCCGGATCGACTACCGGCTGGTCCACGACGAACGGCTCGCTTTCCTGCCCGACGACAGCGTGGACGCCGCCATGTGCTGCTACGTGTTCATCAACATCGGCTCCCTGGACCGCATCGGACGCATCGCCGCCGAGATCCATCGGGTGCTGCGTCCCGGAGGTCGCTACGCCGTGCTCGACACCAACCCCAACACCACCGGGGTGCGGTTCTCCACGTTCCGCAGCGGCGACCCCGGACGTCGCTACGCCCCCGGCCAGCGGCGCCGTGTCCTGCTGTACCGCCCTGACGGGCACACCCTGGAGCTGATCGACCACCACTGGCCTCCCTCCACCTATCACCACGTGCTCGCCGAGGCCGGTTTCGGTGGGATCACCACGCACCAGCCCCTGTGGGAGGGGGGCCACGGTCCGGAGGACGAGCTCGCCGAGGGGAACGAACGCAGGAACCCACCCTTCCTGATCGTGACGGGGGAGAAGTGAACAGTCAGTCCCACACGGGCAGTCCGAGCACGACCGGAAGCTCCGGGCCGAGATCGGTGTTTCTCGCCGGGCCGTTCAAATCCCTGGTGGACTCCGAGGGGCGGATGCGCCCGTTCGAACGGAACCGCTACGAGGCGCTCATCCGGTTGCTGGAACAGCGCGGTTACGTCGTCCACAACGCCCACAAACGCGAGGGGTGGGGCAGGGAGTTCCTACAGCCCCGCGAATGCACCCGACTGGACTACGAACAGATCCGTGACTGCGACCTGTTCGTGGCCTTCCCCGGAGATCCCGCATCACCCGGCACGCATGTCGAGATCGGGTGGGCGGCCGCTCTCGGCACCCCGATGGTGCTGCTGCTCGAGGAGGGGCACACCTACGCCTTCCTCGTGAGGGGGCTGGACGCCGTCGCCGACGTCACCTACGTGTCCGTGCCCGCCGACCGCATAGCGTTCGCCCCCTTGGTCTCCGCGCTCACCGAGTTCGAGAACCGCGCTGACCAGCGGGCCGGTGCCCGGGAACGGGACACTCCGCGCTCGGGGACCGAGCGTTGAGTGCGCTCGGAGAGGGGTGGGTCCCGCCGGGGTCGCCGGCGGAGCACTTCGACGCGTTCCTCGTGGACCTCGACGGGGTCGTCCGTCTCGGTGACGCGCCCCTGCCCGGGGCCGTGGAGACCCTGGCGCGGCTGAGGGCAGCGGGCAAGGAACTGCGCCTGCTCACCAACGACCCCCGTCCCACGCGGCACGAGCTGCTGCGGCGGCTCGCCGAGCTGGGAGTGGAGTTCGTCCTCGACGAGATCGTCACCTGCGGGTGGGCCACCGCGGCCCGTCTGCGCGCGGCGGGCTGCGAGTCGGTCTTCGTGCTCGGCAGCGCCGGGTTGACCACCGAACTGCGCCACATGGGGATCGCGGTCGTCACCTCCCCCTCGGAACCGGCGGAGGCCGTGGTCGTCGGCTGCGACGAGAACTTGACCTACTCCGATCTCGACGAAGCGGTCGGGCGCATCCGCCGTGGGGCGTGGTTCGTGGCCACCAACGCGGACACCTCGTTTCCCGGTCCGACGGGGCCTCGCCCCGCCACCGGTGCGGTTCTCGCGGCCGTCGAGGCCGCCGCGGACCGCGGTCCACACGTCGTGGGCAAACCGCACCCGCCGATGTTCCGCGCAGCCGTGGAGGGGCTTTCCGAGGGGAGCCAAGCGGTCGTGGTGGGCGACAGCCCGCACTCGGACGTTCTCGGGGCCCACCAGCAGGGGCTGCGGGCGATCCTGGTCTCCACCGAGCCCGTGGACTTCCCCTCCCGGCGGGACTTCCGGATCCCGGACGCGCGGATCGCCGATCTCTCCGGCCTTCTCGATCCCGAGGTCGTGATCCGGAGGTGGCAGCACCCCGAGTTCTCGTGGCCGGACACCGTCCGGGCCGGGGTGGCGGCCGTGGTGTTCGACGAGGCCGGCGACGTGCTGCTGCAACGCAGGGCCGACAACGGGATGTGGGGACTGCCCTCCGGCCATGTGGAGCCGGCAGAGACCGTCGAGGAGGCGGTCACACGCGAGGTGTTCGAGGAGACCGGACTGCGGGTCCGGGTCACCGGCTTGATCGGCGTCTACTCCGAGCCCGAGTCGCAGAGCTTCGTGTATCCCTCCGGCAGGGTCAGCCATTTCGTCACCTCCTGTTTCCGCTGTCGGGTCGTGGAGGGCACGCCGGGCGCGCACGGAGCGGAGACACTCGAAGCGGCGTTCTTCTCCCCGGACGCGTTGCCCACCGGCCTGCTGCCCATGCATCCCCGGTGGCTCGACGACGCCCGCGTGGGTCGCTGGGCGGCACACATCCGGTGACGGCGGCGTTCTCGTCCTGACCGGAGTACGCGGGAGTCCGGCACTGTCCGGTGCCCGGACGCGTTCCTGTCCGTGCGGGTGGAGGCCCACCTCCGCTTTTATGCAACTAGTTGCAATAGGCTGGGGCGTGGTTGACCGTGCTCCGTGAGAACCCCAGGAGGAAGCCGATGACCGCCTACCCCCACCTGCTCAGCCCGTTGGACCTGGGACCGTTCACCCTGCCCAACAGGGTGATCATGGGTTCCATGCACGTCGGACTCGAGGAGGCTCCCGACGGGTTCGAACGCATGGCCGCCTTCTACGCGGAACGGGTGCGCGGCGGAGTCGGACTGATCGTCACCGGTGGCATCTCCCCCAACGAGGAAGGAAGGGCCTACCGGGGAGGCGCGGCACTCACCACGCCCGAGGAGGCGGACCGGCACCGGGTGGTGACCGACGCGGTCCACCGCGAAGGGGGACGCATCGCCATGCAGATCCTGCACACCGGACGATACGCCTACCACGAGAACCCCGTGGCCCCCAGCGCGTTACGAGCTCCGATCAGCCCGCACGTGCCGCGGGAACTGAGTGAGCAGGAGGTCGAACGGACCGTCGAGGACTTCGCCCGCTGTGCGGAGCTGGCCGCCGCGGCCGGCTACGACGGCGTCGAGGTCATGGGCTCGGAAGGCTACCTGATCAACGAGTTCCTCGTCAGCGCCACCAACAAACGGCAGGACCGGTGGGGAGGTTCCCTCGAGAACCGGATGCGCTTCCCGCTGGAGATCCTCCGCCGTGTCCGCGAGCGAGTGGGTGAACGGTTCGCGGTGATCTACCGACTCTCCATGATCGACCTGGTGCCGGAGGGAGCCACCCAGGACGAGGTGCTCCGACTGGCCCGGGAGGTCGAGAAGGCCGGGGCCGACGTCATCAACACGGGCATCGGGTGGCACGAGGCCCGGATCCCCACGATCGCCACCTCCGTCCCCCGGGCGGCCTTCACCCGGATCACCGAGCGGATGATGGGCGAGGTCTCCGTTCCGCTGGTCACCAGTAACCGCATCAACACCCCCGAGGTCGCCGAACGGGTACTGGCCGACGGTCACGCCGACCTGGTGTCCATGGCCCGCCCGCTGCTGGCCGACCCCGCCTTCGTCGCCAAGGCGGCCGCGGGAACCCCCCAGGCGATCAACACCTGCATCGGGTGCAACCAGGCCTGTCTCGATCACGTGTTCGCGGGGAAAACCACGTCCTGCCTGGTCAACCCCCGCGCCTGCCACGAGACGGAGCTGGTGCTGTCCCCCACGCGCCGTGTTCGGGACGTGGGGATCGTGGGGGCCGGTCCCGCCGGGATGTCCTGCGCCGTGGCCGCGGCCGAACGCGGGCACCGGGTCACCCTCTACGACGCCGCCGAGTCCGTGGGAGGCCAACTCGACATCGCCCGGCGTGTGCCGGGCAAGGAGGAGTTCGAGGAGACCCTGCGGTACTACCGGCACCACCTCGACGCGTACGGGGTGCGGCTGCGACTCGGCACCGAGCTCGACGCGGAGCAGCTGTCCGCGGCGGGACACGACGAGATCGTGCTCGCCACCGGTGTGGTTCCCCGGATTCCCGACATCCCCGGAATCGACCACCCCAGCGTGCTGGGTTACCTCGACGTGCTCCACGGTCGGGCCGCTGTCGGCCAGCGCGTCGCCGTCATCGGGGCCGGGGGGATCGGGGTGGACGTCACCGAGTACCTCACCGCCTCGGACGAGGAGGCCGCGCACCGGCCGGAGGTCTTTTTCGCCCGGTGGGGCGTCGACGTGGAGCGCACCGCGCCCGGCGGGCTGACCCGGCCTCTTCCCGAGCGGATACCACGCGAGGTGTACCTGGTGCAGCGCAGCACCGGCAAGGTCGGAGCGGGTCTCGGCACCACCACCGGCTGGATCCATCGGGCCGAGCTCCGCGACCGCGGGGTCACCACGCTGGCCGGGGTCACCTACGACCGGATCGACGACGAGGGACTGCACCTCGACCACGAGGGGCAACGGCGGGTGCTTCCCGTGGACAACATCGTGGTGTGCACCGGTCAGGAACCCCGCAGGGAGCTGTACGAACAGCTGCGGGCAGGGGGACAGCGGCCCCACCTGATCGGAGGTGCCTCCGAAGCGGCGGAACTGGACGCCAAACGTGCGATCGACGAGGGCACCCGGCTGGCGGCGGCGCTGTGAGGGTTCCCGGGAACTCGGACTGTTCCGGGCGACGCGGAGGACCCCGCGCCGGACTCACTCCTCGACGGAGGGCACGGTCGTGGCCCGCAGCACGTCGTGCAGCTCGTTCCTGACGCGGAACGCCTCCCGTTGCAGGTTCGCGTTCGTACCCTCCCGCAACAGCCGGTTCACCTGCTCGTGCACCGTGTCGTGGTCCCCGTGGGCACGCAGGGCCGGTTCGAGATACGCCAACAGCGTCCGTACGCGTTTCTCGGCGGGGTGGGCCCGCGCCGTGACCGGATCGATCAGCTCGCCGGACAGTCCGGAGCGGGCGGCGCGCCAGCGGGCCGCCCGCTCCAGCTCCGGAACGGAGCGCGGCAGCGGAACTCCGCCGCGTTCCTCGGCCACGCAGTGCGCGGCCAGGGCCCGGGCCAGGCCCGCCAGCATCACGGTCTGTTCCACCCTGGGCACCACGTCGCAGATCCGGAACTCCACCGTGGCGAGGTGCTCGGAGGGGCGCACGTCCCAGTAGAGCATCCCCCGGTCCTGCAACACCCCGGAGTCGACGAGCCGCTGGGTCAGCTCCACGTAGTCGGAATAGCAGTCGAACACCCCGGGCATCCCCGCGCTGGGCCACTGCCACCACACCTGCGCCCGGTAGCTGTCGTACTCGGTGTCCTCACCGCGCCAGAACGGCGAGTTCGCCGACAGCGCCAGGAAGACGGACAGCCACGGTCTGGACCGGTTCATCACGGCCACGGCCAGCTCGGGGTCGGCCACCCCCACGTGGATGTGACATCCGCACACCACCTGCCTGCGGGCGACCACACCGAAGCGGGTGGCCATCTCCTCGTACCGGCGGGAGGGGGTGATCGTCGGAGTGTGGTCCCCCGGGTGCGTTCCGCTGGCCACCAGCCGTTCCCCGCGTCGCTCGGCCCGGTGGGCGAGGTCCTCACGGAGTCGACTCAGTGTCCCGCGCAGTTCCGCCAGGTCCGAACACACGGGAGTGGACAGCTCGACCTGGGAGCACAGCAGTTCGGGACCGAGGTGTCCCGAGGGGGTGTCCTCCCCGCCGGTCAGCGGGGGAGACGAGCGGGACAGTTCCCCCGTGGTGGGGTCGACGAGGTGGAATTCCTCCTCCACTCCCAGCGTGTGTTCCACGGGCACACCACCACCCCCACGGGAAGGGACGTGTCTACACCCCCATCGTTGCCCAGGCGCGGACGTCGCGCCAGCAGCGGCGGGGAACCCCGGGGTCCCCGTGGCTCACGTGCCGCCGTCGCCCGAGCTCGCCACACGGCGCTCGTGCGTGGGCGCCTCCGGTACGTGGGCGGGTTTGCGGGCGGCGAACTCCCTGCGCAGCACCGGAACCACCTCCTCGCCGAGGATGTCGAGCTGTTCCAGCACGGTCCTGAGCGGCAATCCGGCGTGGTCCACCAGGAAGAGCTGACGCTGGTAGTCGCCGACGTACTCGCGGAAGGACAGCGTGCGCTCGATGACCTGTTGGGGACTGCCCACGGTGAGCGGGGTCTCGGCCATGAACCGCTCCAACGACGGTCCTCCCCCGTAGACGGGGGCGTTGTCGAAGTACGGACGGAACTCGGCCACCGCGTCCTGCGAGCGGGGACGCATGAACACCTGACCTCCGAGCCCGACGATCGCCTGCTCGGCCGAGCCGTGCCCGTGGTCCTCGAAACGCTGCCGGTACAGCTCCACCATGCGCCGGGTGTGTTCGACAGGCCAGAAGATGTGGTTGTGGAAGAAGCCGTCGCCGTAACGGGCGGCCTGTTCGGCGATCTCGGGACTGCGGATGGATCCGTGCCACACGAACGGCGGGATCCCGTCCAGCGGACGAGGTGTGGAGGTGAACCCCCGCAGGGGGGTGCGGAACCGGCCCTCCCAGTCCACCTCCTCCTCACGCCACAGGCGGTACAACAGATGGTAGTTCTCCAGGGCCAGCGGGATGCCCTGGCGGATGTCCTGGCCGAACCAGGGATACACCGCCGCCTGGTTGCCCCGTCCCAGCATGAGGTCCACCCGGCCGCCGGCGAGGTGCTGCAGGACGGCGAAGTCCTCGGCGATCTTGACGGGGTCGTTCGTGGTGATCAGGGTGGTCGCGGTGGACAGGACCAGTCGTTCGGTCCGGGCTGCCACGTAGCCCAACATGGTGGTCGGGGAGGAGGGCACGAAGGGGGGATTGTGGTGCTCACCGGTGGCGAACACGTCCAGCCCCACCTCCTCCGCTTTCTGGGCGATGGTGGCCATCGCGGTGAGTCGTTCGTGCTCGCTCGGCACACGCCCCGTGGTGGGATCCGGGGTGACGTCACCGACGCTGAAGACGCCGAACTGCATCTCGCACCTTCCTCGGGGATCGGGTTCGCTGGAGCGAACACACCGGATGTTCGTGTTGTTCCCCGGAAGAAGACCGCTCGACTCGATGGTGACCCCGCTCACCGCCGGACGTGAACGGTTCTGCGGGCGGCGGGCGTGACGAACCTAGAATGGCGTTCGCGAACCCCGGAACGTCGGAGAGGCTGTGGTTTCCGCATGTCGCTGCAGCACGCGATCATCACCGCTCTGCTGGAGAAGCCCTCCTCGGGACTGGAGCTGACGCGCAGGTTCGACCGGTCGATCGGATACTTCTGGCCGGCCACGCACCAACAGATCTACCGGGAGCTGGCCAGGCTCGAACGGGCCGGATGGATCCGCACGCTTCCCGGGGAGCCCGGGCGTGGGGGCAGGAAGGAGTACGAGGTCCTGCCCGAGGGGCGTGCTGCGCTGGCCGAGTGGGTGGGCACGGAGGCCGATCCGAAACCGATCAGGGACGCGTTGGTGCTGCGACTGCGGGCCGCCGCCGTGGTCGGACTGAACGGTGTGGACGAACAACTGCGGCGACATCGCCTGCTGCATCGGCAGCGTCTGTCCGAGTACCTCGACATCGAGCAGTCCGACTTCCCCGACGGGGGCGAGGAGGGTGCCGCCTCCGGGGACCGACTGCGCCACCTCGTGCTGCGCGCCGGGATCAAGCTGGAGAGTTTCTGGCTGGAGTGGATCGACGAGACCCTCGCTGAGTTGGATCGGGAGCGGTCCCGCTCCACGACGAGCCCGGTGCGGGATCCTTCCGGCGGGGAGCCCGAAGTGTCGCGGGGCGAGGATCCGTGACGGTGATGCCCGTGTGAACTCGTTCCGGCCGGTTCTGGCGGGTGGCTGCCGTCCCATTGCCGCATCGCCGGAAGGAACCCGCTGCGGGGCTTCGGGAAAGGTTCGTGGAACCCGGTCCGCTCCGGGGGAGAATTCGTCGTTGTCGGGAACACGAGACCGGTAATCCGGAAAATGTCACGTCGAACGTGTCCCGTCGTCGGGGTGCCGTCCCTTCCGTCGTGTTTATGAACTTTTTCGGTGGACCATGCAGCCCGGAGCTCACTCGATAGGGCGAACCTCGCGGATTCTTTGATGACCTCCGCGTCGATGGTCAATATATTCGGGGCCGCTCGGTTTTTTGGGGGCCGAGCGACGAAATGGGGGTCTTTTTCGAGAGCTTCTTTCGTGATCAGTCGATCAAGCACCGTATGGAGGTAGTATCGTGCGTACCACGACTCGTGTCGGTCTCGCCGCGGGCATGGCCCTCGGCTGTCTGGTTCCCGGGGCGGCAATGGCTGCCACGGAGGCGGAGACTCCCGCCGCGCGCACCATCACCAAGATCACCTGCTTCAACACCCAGGACTGGCCCGGGGCGGACGAGACGTTCATCCGGGTGACAGGTGGAGCCAATCTTTGGGGTCCGACGAGTATGTCGGAGAACGACTCCAAAAATCCCAATGTGCGAGTACACGACGGAACCACCATCGGAATCTGGGACGATGACGGTCCGGGCGGTCTCGACGACCTGATCGGCAGGGTGACTGTCCGGTCAGGAAAGCATTCCTACGACATCCAGGGCAACGGGGCCTCCTACGGGCTCTACATTCGGTAGGTGCCGGCCCGGCGAAACGGTCCGGAGGCGTGAGTCTTTGCCGAGGCCATGTGTCCGGTAACGGCGGGTGGGGTGCCTAACCGGCTCGTTGCCGCTGAAACGGTCCCGCTCCGGACTTGTCGCCGTGTACGGGGTGCCGCGGGAAACGCGGTGCTCTCCTCGGTATACGGATCCGTCCTCGGCCCGCACGGACAGGTGTGCGGGCCGGGAGGGGTTGTTTTCTCCGTGCTCGGAGCGGTACGTTCAGGTCGAACGTACAGGACGATCGACCTGAACGATTGCCCGAGAGGATGGGGACGATGGCATCACCGGCGGCGGAACACGGACGGCAGGTGCGTCAGCGGCTGTTGGAGGCCGCCGTCGAACTCATCCCCGAACGGGGGTGGGCCGCCGTGAGCACCAGAGTGCTGGCCGATCGGGCCGGGGTGAACCCGAGCGTGGTGCACTACCACTTCCCGTCCCTGTCGGTGCTGTTGCGGACGGCCGTCACCGCTTTCGCGCGGCGGATGTTGGAGGAGCTCGCCGAGAGCGTGGAGTCCGCACGCACTCCGGACGAGGCCGTGGACACGATGTGTGCGGCGGTGCAGCGTTACACCGGCTTCGACCGGGAGTCACTGCTGCTGGTCGAAACCTATCTGGCCTCCACCAGGGACGAGTCCCTGCGCTGCGAGTTCGGCCAGCTGGTGACCGGTTTCCGGGAAAGGGTCGGGCAGTGGCTGCGTGGCCACGGGATCGCCGCCCCGGAGGAGACGGCCGCCGTGTTGCTGGCCTCGTTCGACGGGTTGTTGTTGCAGCGTGGGCTGGGTTCCGTTCCGGATCCCGGCTCCGTGTCGGTCGTGCTGCGCGGGATGCTCAGTCAGAACTCCACGACGAGGGAGTGACCATGAGAGTGGTGGTCTGCGGGGCCGGAATAGCCGGTCTCACCCTGGCGAACCGGATCGCCGCGTTCGGTGGGGACGTCGTGCTGCTGGAACGCAGCCCCCGTCCACGGGAACAGGGATACATGATCGACTTCTTCGGTCCCGGCTATCGGGCCGTCGAGGCGATGGGACTGTTACCCGCCGTCGAGCGGATCTCCTACGAGTTCGAGGAGGCCAGCCTGCTCGACCGGCACGGGCGGCGTCGCGCGGGGGCCCATCCCAAACAGTTCACCTCGGGAGACTTCCTGAACGTGATGCGCCCGGACCTGGAGAGCGTGTTGTGGGAGAGTCTTCCCGCGACGGTCGAGACGCGTTTCGGGACGAGTCCCGTCGCCGTGCGGGAGGAGGACGGCGGGGTTCGCGTCGCCGTCGAGGACGGCACCGAGATCGGGGCCGACCTGCTCGTGGGAGCGGACGGGATCCATTCCACGGTGCGGCGGCTGGTCTTCGGTGCGGAGTCCCGGTTCCTGCGTCACCTGGGGCTGCACACGACGGCGTTCCTCCTCGACTCCCCCGAGGTGCGGGACCGTCTCGGCGAGAGGTTCTGTCTCACCGACACCCTCGGAAGGCAGCTGGGACTCTACGCTCTCCGGGACGGTCGGGTGGCCGTTTTCGGGGTGCACCGGGCGCGGAACTCCGGCCTGCCCGAGGATCCCCGTACCGCGGTGCGGCGGGTGTACGCGGGACTGGGCTGGGTGGTTCCCGAGGTGTTGCGGCAGTGCCCTCCGAGCGAGGAGATCTACTACGACCAGGTCGCACAGAGTCTCGTGCCGAGCTGGAGCAACGGCCGTGTGGTACTGCTCGGCGACGCCTGTTACGCGGTCTCCCTGCTCGCCGGGCAGGGTGCCTCCCTGGCGTCCGGCGGAGCGTACCTGTTGGCCGAGCGGCTGGCGAAGGAGTCCGAACCGGAACGGGCCCTGGTCGAGTACGAGAGACTGTGGCGACCGGTGGTGGAGGAGAAGCAGCGGGCCGGCCGTGCGGGGGCGGACTGGTTCCTGCCGGAGTCGTCCTGGGCACTGTGGTTGCGGCGCACGGTACTGGGGATGACCCGGTTTTCCGCGGTGAACCGTCGTGTCGGCGAGTTCCTGCTCGGCAGACGCCCCGCCGCGAGGGCGGAGGGACGAGAGGCCCCCGAACTGGCCGACCTTCTCGAGTGACCACCCGGCCCGGGGAGGAGTCCGCCTGGGCCGGGTGGCTCGTCACGGTCACCACGGGGTGAGCGTGAGCGTCACCGAGGTGGGCGCGCCGTCCTCGACGTAGGAGGCGAAACCGGCCACGTCGTCGAACGCGAATCCGTAGGCCCGGCCGTCGACGGTGTTGGCGTGCATCACCCGCGCGTAGTGGTTGGAGATCTCCGCTCGGTAGAACCGCGCGGGGTCGGTCGAGGGCTGGTTCGTGACGGTGTGCAGTGTGGAGCGGTTGAGTCCGGCCCCGAGGATCGCGGCCACCGGCCCTCGGGGCGCGGCACCGGCGTGCAGCGCCCCGTCACAGAACAGCACGTCGCGGGTGGTGGGGCGGGGGAAACTGCCCACCTCGCCGTCGAAGACGAACTCGTCCCCGGAAACTCTTCCGGTGTACACGCCCGTTCCGATGTCGACGGTCATGTTCGTCGAGCGGTACTTCTCCCAGACCCGGTCGATGTAGGGGTCGAAGTAGGTGGGGGAGAACTTCCCCAGGTCCAGAGCGTGTCCGGGTGCGATGACCCGATAATCCCCCTGACGTAGGTTCTCGAACCCTGGATGGGCCGCGACCTGGGATAGTATTCGCTGCCGCCCTCCGGGCTCGATACGACCGGTGGTCCGGTTGCCGGCGCCGAGAAGGTGGATGGACGAGGGGACGCTGAACATGTCCACCATGGTCGTGTTGCAGTGCATCCCCCGCTCGTTGAGTGTGAACTCGAAGGTGTCGTGCGGCACGGTGTTGCTCGGGTCGCTCGGCACCCATCCGGCCGGGTACTGCAACGCGGGTTCGCCCGTACCGCTTTCGACGACCCTGAACTTCAGTTCATCTCCCAGGGCGAAGTAGATCCGCCCGGACATGGGCGGCAGCGAGAGGGTGGTGTTTCCGTTGCTGTTGAGCGGGATTCCGTAGTGGGCGTATCCGTCCGAGCCGTTGTCGGAGAACGAGACGGGAACCGCCCGTCCGTCGGCGGTGACGTGGCACTGGCGGCCGCCGGGGTCCACTCCGACGATGTAGAGCGTGATCGACGTGTTGGCGAACTCGCCGGTGTCGTTGACCACGGTCAGCGGCAGCGCGGGGACGGCCGGACGTGCTTCGCGGGCTCCGGGGGAGGCCACGGAAGTGGCGGCCAGCGTCGGAATCGCCAGGGCCGTGGTTGACAGTCCGGTCAGGAAGGACCTTCTGGTGAACACGATTCCTCCTCGAGGGCCGAGGTGCCGGTTCGGCCCGTTGGGGTCCAGACCAGTCTGCTGGTGACCTGACCGATCAAGCACTCCGCTGTTCTCCGCTCCTCCGGTGGTCCGTCCGGTGCAGCCACCACGGTTGAGGAGGGTTTTTCCACCCCTTTCGGACACCCGGTTGTCACTGTCGGAGGCTCATCCGAGGACCCGTGCGGCGAAGGCCAGTGAACGGGCGAAGACGTCCTCGACCTCCTCCTCGGAGGCCCCGTACCAGCCGTGCTCGCACCCGGGAAGCGTCCGCAGTTCGGCCGAGACTCCCTGGTGCCGCAGGGCGGCGGCGAGTTCGCGACTGTGCGAGCAGGGCACCATCGTGTCCCGCTCGCCGTGTACCAGCAGGAACGGCGGGGCCTGGGGATGTGCCCGTGCCGAGGGGCTGGCCGTGTGCGCCCACGGGGGGTCGGAGGCCGGGGCGGCACCGAGCATGCGGGCTTCCGGGGTGTCCGGATCCCACGGTGAGTAGTTCTCCCGTTCGGCGGTCAGGTCCCCACCGGGGCCGTACCAGATCACGGCCCCGCGCAGCGGGGGCGTGGGACGGGTGAGTGCCAGCAGCGCCGCCAGGTGCCCGCCAGCGGACTCGCCCCAGGCCACCGTTCGTGTGGTGTCGATCCCGAGTTCGTCGCGACGCAGGGTCAACCACCGCAGTGCGGAGTGGAGATCGTCCACCTGCGCCGGGAAGACCGCCTCGCCGCTGAGACGGTAGTCCAGGCAGGCGACCGCGAGTCCTTCCGCCGCCAGACGCGCGAACGGGCCGGGATTCCAGTCACGGGTACGCGGTCCCATGTCGTCCCGGCGTCCCCGCATCCAGGCTCCGCCGTGGACGAACAGCACCAGCGGAGCAGGGGTGTTCGTCCGCGCGGGTAGCCACAGGTCCAGTTCGAGGGGCCTGCTGCCGTTCACCTCCGCGTAGGGGACGCCGCGCAGCGTCCGCACTCCCGCATCCCGCACGGCGGCGGCAGGCAGGGCGGCCTCGTCCGGATGCGGGGCGACAACGAGACTCCGCAGAGTTGGCCGTGCTTCGTTCGCCTCGTTCATTCCGTGTGCCACCGGTGCTCGGGCAGGAAACGCACGTCGTACTGGTGACCGACCCGTTCGAACCGTTCCGCCGGGGGGACGACGGGTTCTGTGGGCAGGCCGAGTCGTTCGGTGGGGGCTCCGAGATTTTCGAAGAAACGCTCGAACGTGCCGCCGGGACCGGCGGCCACCCCCACGACACGGCTGTGGTGGCGTTCCATGCGGTAGGCGTGGGGGCAGTTCTTGGGGACGAAACCGAAGTCGCCCTCGCCGAGCAGCCTTTCCTGCTGTTCGCCCTCGGTGTCCTCCACGAACAGGCGCACGGCTCCCGCCGTCACGTAGAAGACCTCGTAGGTGTCCGGATGCACGTGGGCCGGGATGATGTCGCCCTTGGGGCCCTCACAGGTGAAGAAGTTGAAGGTGTTCTCGGTCTGCTCCCCGCCCGCGTAGACGGTGACCAGGTCTCCGAAGAGGTGGGCGCGGTCTCCCTCCCCCTTCCGGATGAAGTAGGGCCTGCCCGGTTCCGCCGGGATGTGGGAGGTTGTCCGATAGCGGGTGGCGTACTCGATCGTCATGTCTGCTTCCTGAGCCGGCGAACTCTGTCTGTCAGGTAGCCTGACATACGTGTTCGTGGTCCGACAAACCCCCTCCGGGAACTCTGCGAAAGGGACGAATGCACACCACCGGTCACAACCTCCCCCAGCTGCTCGGTCAGGCCCGTCGTTGGTTCGAGGAGGCGCTGCTGGAGACGCTGCGGAAGAGAGGACAGACTCCGGTATCGCCGACCCAGCTCCAGCTGTTCTCCGTGCTCGACGAGCGAGGGGCCACGATCTCCGAACTGGCCCAGTGGATGGGAGTCACCCGGCAGACCACCCATCAGGCCGTGCACGGTCTGATGGACGCGGGACTGCTGGAGCAGTCCCCCCACCCGGAGTCGGCCAGCAGGAGGCTGATCCGGCGCACCCGACTGGGGCGGCAGCTGCACGGCGAGGCCGAGGCCGTCCTCGACGAGCTGGAACGGGAGCTGGCCCGGCGCATCGGAAGCGACACGGTGGAGCAGCTGCGTACGGCCCTGGAGGCTTCCTGGGGCGAGCCGCCGAACGTGGACGAGAGCGGGAACTGACGTGCCTTCCCGTCGCGGGACAGCCGGTTGGTGCTCGGTGCGTCCTCGGCTGAGTTCGAAGCCGTGCCCCCGTGCCAGAACTCGGAGGGGTCACTCGGGGTTGTTCAGCAGTACCTTCATGGCACGATTCTCCGAGGCCTTGTCGAACGTGTCGTAGGCCTCCATGATGTCCGGGAGCGCGAACGTGTGGGTGGCCAGTTCCGAAACGGGGAGCAGTCCCGCTGTGAGTAGGGACAGCAGTCTGGGAGTGCTGTGGGTGTTGACGAGCCCCGTCGTGATCGTGATGTTTCTGTTCCAGAGTTCCTCGAGATGCAGTGTCGCCGGTTCTCCGTACACACCGATGCTGGCGATCCGTCCCGCCGGTCTGACGAGACGGGTGCACAGTTCGAAGGTCTCAGCGGAACCGACCGCTTCGATCACCACGTCCGCGCCCCGTGACCGTGTTATCTCACGTACCAGCTGCTCGGGGTTCTCCGTGTGGCTGACCGCGGCGTCGGCTCCGAGACGTCGCGCCACCTCCAGACGGGGTGCGGACCTTCCGACCACGATGATCCGACCGGCGGAGTAGAGTCTGGCCGCTCCGAGGGCGGCGAGCCCGATGGGGCCCGGTCCGACGATGACCACGGTGTCCCCGGGAGAGACTCCGCCGTTGAGTACCCCTGTCTCGTAGGCGGTCGGGTAGACGTCGGAGACCAGGATCGCCTCGTTGTTGGCTGCCTCGTCGGGGAGAACATGGGTGGAGGTGTCGGCGAAGGGGACGCGGACGTACTCGGCCTGTGTGCCGTGAACCGCGTTCCCGAGCTTCCAGCCTCCCCCACCGAGGCACTGACTGTATGTTCCTTCAGGCAGTAGCCGCAGCGTCCGCACGAGGTGATGCACGAAACCAGGACACGGTCGCCCGGCTTCGCCGTTCGAACGTCGCTTCCGACCTCGACGACCTCGCCGACGGCCTCGTGGCCCAGTACGGTACCGGCTGCGACATCGGGGACATCGCCGTGGATGATGTGCAGGTCCGTTCCGCAGATGGTCGTCGTTGTCACTCGGACGATCATGTCGGTGGGGGACAGAAGGGAAGGATCATCGATGCTCTCCCAGGAAAAACGTGCTGTTCCGTGAAAAACCAGTGCTTTCATCCTTCTTCTCCTGACACCGAGGTTGTCACTGTGTGTTTCCTGATGGTCGCCGGAGCTTTCTGTTCGTTCGAACCAGTGAAATCCGGCACGTTTCGAAACTGTTTTCGGGAAATATGTTGTTCGGTCGACTTTCTTGACGAAGCTGATACGGAGCTGGCGGTGATGTCCTCATCCGTTCCGGGTGGAACTCTGTGACTCGGATGGTTCCGCCGGGATACTAATCGTGGTCGTGTCCTTCGGCAGGACGTACAGCACGAGCAGTCTGTGGTCACGGCACCCTCACCCAGGGTCGTGTCCCCCCCGGGGGCTGGAAGTATCCGTTCAGCGAATTCACGCAGTGGAGGAACCGACTGGTGAATCATGGCGCTTCTCCGGTTGATCGTGCGGGAAGGAAACAGGGTGGTGCGAAGAAAGTGGTGTCACCCCTCGACATGATCGAAATTCGGATACTCGTTCCGGGAAACCAGAATGTCGTCATTGGACGCCCCGGCCGGAACCATGGGCCACACCAGATCCGTGGCGTCGACACGGAAATCGATCACCATGGGCGCGTCGCTCGTTGCCTCCGCTTCGGCGAGAACGGTCCCCACCTCCTCGGGTCGGGCACAGTGCAAACCGACGCATCCCATGGCGCGCGCCAGTGCCGCGTTGTCCGGGACGTCACGGTCCAGTGTCGTGGCCGAATACTGTTGTTCGAGGAACACGTCCTGCCACTGTCGGACCATGCCGAGCGTTCCATTGTTGAGCACGGCAACTTTGATCGCGATTCCCTCGGCTGCGCAGCTGGCCAGCTCCTGGCAGGTCATCTGGAACCCGCCGTCGCCCTCGATCGCCCACACCGAATCACACGGCCTGGCGAGTTTGGCTCCCATGGCGGCGGGGACGGCGTAGCCCATGGTTCCGGCTCCACCGGAGGTGATCCATGAGCGTGGATCCGTCAACGACAATAGCTGGGCCGCCCACATCTGGTGCTGACCGACTCCCGTGGTGAACACGGTCCCGTCCGGGCACCTTTCCCGCATGGTGGTGAGGACGTCCCGGGTGTGCAAGACTCCGTTCCGGGAAGACGAGGGAGTGCCGACGTCGTACCTCTTCTGCCAGCGGGAGAGCCGTTGCCACCACGAGTCGTTCCGAGAGGTCGGTGGTTGCTCGCGCAGGTGTTCGTTCAGGGCGGTGAGCACGGCACACGCGTCACCCTGAAGAGCGACATCAGCGCGCCGGAGTTTGTTGATCTCGGAGGGGTCGACGTCGATGTGCACGATCCGGGCATCCCGAGCGAAGGTGTCGATTCGCCCGGTAACCCGATCGTCGAAGCGAGCACCGACCGCGACGATCAGATCACTGTGTTGCAGGCCCACCACGGCGGACACCGTGCCGTGCATACCGGGCATCCCCAGATGTTGGGGGTGGTTCTCCGGCACGATTCCCTTCGCCATCAACGTGGTGACCACGGGGGCTCGGGTGATTGCCAGCAGGTCCAACACTTCCTCGCGGGCTCCCGAGGCCACCGCTCCGCCTCCCACGTACAGCACGGGACGCCGAGCCCGTCGTAGGTGCTCGGCAGCGGCATGGAGACGATCCGCTGACGGCAGCCTCCGTTCAGATCGCGGCGGGAGCTCGTCCTCGCGGAGGGAGACATTCGTTGGTTCCGCTCGGCCTTGTAGCGCGTCCTTGGTGATATCGACCAACACCGGACCGGGTCGCCCGTGCAGGGCGGTGCGGAACGCTTCCCGCATGGCTTCGTGGACCTCATCGGGTCGCGTGACTCGGAAGCTTCGTTTCACGAGCGGCTGAGCCACCGAGCAGATGTCCGTCTCCTGGAACGCGGCGGTGCCGCGCAACCAGCTCGGTACCTGTCCGGTGATCGCCACGAGGGGCGTGGAATCCATCGAGGCGTTGGCGAGCGGCGTGATCAGGTTCGTCGCTCCGGGGCCGGAGGTGGCCAGGCAGACTCCGACTTTGCCCGTGGCACGCGCGTACCCTTCCGCCGCGTGTCCCGCCCCCTGCTCGTGGCGGGCCAGGACATGACGGATGTCGAAGGACCGTGTCAACTCGTCGTACAGCGGAAGAATGGCCCCACCCGGAATGCCGAACACCGTGCTGACGCCGTGGTGTTCGAGTGCCTCGACCGCCGCTGCGGCCCCGGTCGGTGCTCGAGATCCCGCTCCGGTGCGCTGCTCTTCGGCGTCCCTGATCGATGCTCCTGTGTTCAATGCGGATCCCGTTGTTCGAACTGGTTACGGACTGGAACGAATTCACGTGCGTCGTTTCGTGCTGGTCAGGCAGAATTCCCCTGGTTGCGGTGGTTTTTCCGTCTTCCTTCCGTGTCCGAGATCTCGACCTCGTGTTTCCTCGACTGTGCGGGTTTCCGCTGACTTGGCACTGACACGGCGCTGACATCGGGTTTTCACTGGCTTCGGTGTGGCTTCGTCGACGAGACGGTTTCGCCGGTTCGGCGAAGGCGCTACGGGCGTCATCTCCGTGTCAGCGCCATGTCAGCGGAGAAGGCGATCGTGTGGACGGGTTCCCCGGACTGGGCGTGTGGAACCGACGAACCGGGCGGAACCGACACCGCACAACGTGATCTCCCCGGCTCGACGGAGAGGGTGGCAGATGACCGAGAAGACCGGGACCGGCGGCCACGGTGCCGTGGAACACGCGGAACTGCGGGTGCTCGACAGGGCTTTCACTCTCCTGCGGATCCTCAACACCCGTGGTTTCCCCCTGACCCTCAAGGAACTGTCCGAGTACTCGGGAATCCCCAAGTCGAGCACTCATCGTCTGCTCAACGCCCTGATCAACCGGGAGCTCGTCGAACGGGTGGGTGCCACCTACCGGATCAGCGGGTGCGCGATCGAGTTCGGAGACGAGGCGGGAAGGTTCCACGTCCTGCGGAGCAGGCTCCTTCCGTATCTGACCCGGCTGCGCGAGGTGACGGGGTACACGGTCGAGCTGTCCGTACTCGTCGGACCGGAGGTCACGGCGGTGTGCCGCCTGGGAGGTCGGGATTCCCAGCATGAGGACACCGAACGCTCCGACCGGGTTCCGGCACACACCACCGCCGCCGGCAAGGTGCTGCTGGCCCACGACAGCAACGCCGCCCAGCGCTACATCGGTACCGGATACTTCCACGCCACCAACCCGACCACAGCCGCGTCCGAGGCCGACCTGTTGCGCGAGTTCCACGAGGCGCGACAGTGCTCGGTCACTTTCGACGGAGTGGACACGCCGTCGGGGAGGCGGTCGGCCGCCACCCCGGTCTGGGGGACTTCGCGGGTTCCCGTCGCGGCATTGTCGGTGACGGCGGGCTCCTCCGTGTTCCGGGAGGCACTGGCCAGGAGAGCGCTGTTGAGCACCGCCAGACACGCCAGCGCGGTTCTGCGACGAAACCCCGTGCCCGTGCATGGTTCACGGTGAACGGGCGAAGGAACGTTCGGAACTCCTCGAGGGCGGAGGCCGACCCCGAGCGGCGAACAGGAGTTGATCAGTTGTCCAGCCGTGCTTCCGGACGACCCCGCCCCCCGTCACGACCTCCTCGGAGGCCAGGGGAGGAAACCGCTGGTGCGGGCCACGTAGCGCGCGTACTCGGGGTGTCGTTGTCGCAGACGTTCCTCCAGCAGGGGCTTGCCCGTTCCCCGCGCCAGCAGCCAGGTCATCACCAGGGGGGAGAGCACGGTGAGCGGACCGGGCCACTGTTGGCAGGAGACCAGGTACAACCCCCACCACACGCAGGCGTCGCCGAAGTAGTTCGGATGTCGCGTGTAGCGCCACAGTCCCGTGGTGAGCACTCCACCTCGCGAGGCGGGATCGTTCCGGAAACGTCGCAGTTGGGCGTCCCCCACGGTCTCGAAGAACAGTCCCACCGCCCACACCACGGCACCCAGCGCGGTGAACACCCCGACCTCGGAACCGGTCAGCTGAACCGGCAGCGAAACGAACCACATGAGCAGCGCCTGGGTCAGGTAGACCCTGGTGTACATGCGGGCCGCCGGACGGGATCCGTACCGCTGCGACATCGCGGCGTAGCGCGGGTCCTCGGGTTTGTTCCGATTGCGTCGGTGCAGGTGCACGGCCAGCCGCAGCCCCCAGAGCACCGTCATGACTCCGGCGACGAGGCCGGTTCCGGTGATCAGGAACGACAGTACCGCGATCAGGGCGAATCCGAGCCCCCACACGGTGTCCACCGTGTCGTACTTGCCCCGGGCACGGGCCACGAGGAAGGTGACCGACACCAGAACGAGGGCAGTTCCCAGCGTGACAGCGAGTGTGAGGAGTTCCGTGGCGGTCATTTCCCTTCCCCCGGGAAGAGGGTGTGCCCACCGTCCTGCTCAGGACGGGTCGCCAGGATCTGGTCGACACCCATCCGGTTCTCCGCGAAGGCCAACCCGCCCCCGGCCAGGTACAGCCGCCACACCCGATACCGCTGCGCACCGAGGATCCGGAGAGCTTCGGACTCGTGCTCGTGCAGACGCCGTTCCCACAATCGCACGGTGCGGGCATAGTGTTCCCGGAGAGCTCGCACTCCGCGGATCTCGAACCCGGCCGTTTCGAGGCGGTCGAGGGTGTGCCCCACGGGGGTCATGGTCATGTCCGGAGCGATGTAGGACTCGATGAACGCTCCACCGCCCGGCGCTTTCGAACCGCGCGACATCTGTTGCAGCAGCAGGTGCCCGTGGGGACGAAGCATCCGGAACAGACTCGCCAGATAGGTGGGGTAGTTGTCGGCACCGACGTGCTCGCCCATCTCCAGACTCGCCACCGCGTCGTAGGGCCTGTCGGTGAGATCCCGGTAGTCCAGCAGTCTGACGGAGGCCAGATCACCGAGCCCGAGTCGTTCGATCCTGTTGTTGGCGTACTCGTACTGCTGGCGGGAGAGGGTGATTCCGTTGGCGCGCACACCGTGGTTCCGTGCGGCGTGAACGACCAGAGAACCCCAGCCGCACCCCACGTCCAGCAGCCGTTGCCCCGGGCGCAGTCCCAGTTCACGGCACACCAGGTCGAGCTTGTTGTACTGGGCCGTTTCCAGATCGTCCCGCTCGTCGGTGAAGTATCCACAGGAGTAGGTCAGTGTCGGGTCCAGCAGCAGTTCGTAGAACTCGTTGCCGAGGTCGTAGTGATGACTGATCACCGAACGGTCCCGTGCTCGACTGTGCCGGGTTCCGGACAGTCGTGCCTCACAGGTGGGAACCGGGGGGCGGGGGCCGAGCGCTCCCAGCCGCACGGCGGCCCTGCCCAGCTCCCACCAGTGTCGGTACGGCGGGAAGTGCCTCCGCGGACTGTACTGCCGGGCTACCTCCCAGCAGCGACGTAGCCCCTCCACGAGGTCCCCCTCGACGTCGAGGTCGCCGGAGACGAACGCTCGCGCGGCACCGAGCTCTCCCGGACTCCACAGCAGATGCCGCAGAGCGCGGGCACGCCGCAACACCACACGCGGGCCCTGCGTCGGTCCCGCCCGGCTGCCGTCCCAGGCGCTCACGCCCACGGGAAGAGGTGTTCCTAGTGCTCGTTCGACGGTGCTCCGCACGAGCCCGGCCACCCCGGCTTCGTTTTCCCTGGTTCGCGACACCAACACCTCCGTGACACGGGTTTCGCCGAGTTGTGATTCGGCGCGCTCGACGCGCCGGACTGCCGGGTGTGTCCACGGTCACAACAACCAAGCCGCGTCTCCGGCCGCTCCGAATGGAGGGCATGGAACCGAACGAACCGTGCGCACCGCTTCCTCGTCCGGGGACGTGCGCTGCGCCCGTTTCCCACGGACATCCGCCACGCCGACGGTCGGTGTTCGCGGCCCCGCAGCGGAAGGAGGGGCCGTGGTGAGCCAGCCGCGGGTGGCCGTGATCGGCTCGGGCGTCTCCGGACTGACGGCCGCCTATCTGTTGAGTGGGCGTAACACCGTGGTGCTGTTCGAGGCCGAGGACAGGTTGGGCGGGCACGCCCACACCCACCACCTGAGTGCCGAGGACGGGCGTGATGTCGCGGTCGACAGCGGGTTCGTCGTGCACAACCCACGTAACTATCCCAGGCTGTGCCGATTGTTCGACCAACTCGGCGTGACCACGCGGGACACCGAGATGTCCCTGAGCGTGAGTTGTCGGGAATGCGGGCTGGAGTACGCCGGAGCGAGGAAACTACGTGGACTGTTCCCCGGCGGCGCGAATCTGAACAACGTTCGTTATCTGCGTCTGCTCACCCAGGTCCGACGTTTCCACCGACAGGCCAGCCGGCTGCTCGACCACCCCCGGAACGGGGAGGACACCACGTTCGGGCAGTTCCTGGAGTCGGGAGGGTACACGGAGTACTTCGTCCGGCACTTCGCCCTTCCCCTGGTTTCGGCGGTGTGGTCGGTCGACCCCGCCCTCGGCGCTCACTACCCGGCGCGTTACCTCTTCGAGTTCCTGCGCAACCACGGCATGCTCAGCGTCGGTGGATCTCCCGAGTGGAGAACCGTGGTCGGTGGCTCGCACGAGTACGTCCGTCGGATCGCCGAGCGCCTGTCCGTGATAAACCGGCGTACTCCCGTTCGTGCGGTGGAGCCCCACGCGGACGGAGTGGACATCCGGGATCACACCGGGCGGACGCACAGCGTGGACCGGGTCGTCGTGGCCACGCACGCCGACCAGGCCCTGCGCCTGCTGGCCGCCCCCACCGAACGGCAGCGCCGGGTTCTGGGGGCCTTCCGCTACTCCGAGAACGAGGCCGTGCTGCACACCGACACCTCCCCGCTGCCTCGTCGGTCGGGAGCACGGGCGAGCTGGAACTACCTCAAGGAGACGTGTGCGGAGCAGACCATGGGCGCGCGGATCAGTTACGACATGAACCGGCTGATGCGACTGGCCGAACCCGAGAACTACGTGGTCACGCTCAACGCGGCCGACCAGATCCACCCGGATCGGGTGGTGCGCAGGATGCGCTACCGCCATCCGGTCTACACCCCGGAGTCCGTGGCCGCCCAACGACAGTTACCCGAACTGGGGGATGCTCGCCTGCGTTTCGCCGGGGCGTACCACGGCTGGGGTTTCCACGAGGACGGATGCCTGTCCGGGATGCGCGCCGCCATGGCCCTCGGCGTCGGAGGTGAGTCACGTGTACCGCTATGACGTGGTGGTGGGACACCACAGGCACGGTCGGCCACGGCGTTCGTTCCGACACCGGCTGCACACCTGGCTGGTCGATCTCGACGAGCTGCCGCGACTTCCCGGACCGTTGCGCACGGTGGCCTCCTTCGACTCTCGTGATCACTTCGACGATCCGGAGCGCGGGATCCGCGAGAACCTGGACAGCTGGCTGTGGTGGCGCGGCGTGGACCTGGGGGGTGGCCGCGTGTGGATGCTCGCCCACGCCCGCACGTTCGGCTACGTGTTCAACCCGATCAGCCTCTACTGGTGTTACCGGCACAGCGGGGAACTCGCGTGCGTCGTCGCCGAGGTGCACAACACCTACGGAGGGCGTCATCGTTACCTGCTCGACCCGGACGAGAACGGGAACTGCCACACGGAGAAGGCGTTCTTCGTCTCCCCGTTCCTGCCGAACCGGGCCAACTACCGGATGACGTTGACACCGCCGGGACGGAGTCTGTCGATCCGGGTGGAACTCGTGCGCGACGGGAGCCCCCTGCTCACAGCCACCATGGTCGGACGCGGCCGTCCCAGCACCCCTGCGGGAATGCTGCGCACCGAACTGTTCCGTCCGTTCACCCCGCACCGGGTCGCCGCACTGATCCGGCTGCACGGAATCGCGCTCTGGTCGGCGGGAGCACCACGTGGATCCGGGTGCCCCGCGGTCCGGCGGAAAGGAGTTCGATGACCACCAGTGTCGTTTCTCGGTGTCCCGAGAACACGGAACCGACACCTCCGTGGAGGAGGCTGGGACCGGCCCCCCACGCCCCGGTGCGGGCCTTCGCGGCCGAGCGGCTGTTCCGACGCGCGGTACGGGATCTTCCCGTACGCATCGTGCTCGCCGGAGGAGAACGACTCGGGGCGGGCGGAACCGGAACACCGCTGATGCGTGTCGAACGTCCCGACGCCTTCTTCCACCGGCTCGGTGCGGACGCCAAGATCGGTTTCGGAGAGGCCTACATGGCCGGAGACTGGTCCAGCCCGGACCCGGCGGCGCTGCTGACCCCCTTCGCCGAGCGGATGTCGACACTGGTCCCCGCACCGTTGCAGCACGCCCGGCACTGGGTGGAACGACGGCAGCCCGCCGCCGAACGCGGGACCCGACCGGGAGCCCGCAGCAACATCGCACGACACTACGACCTGTCCAACGACGTTTTCGCGGCCTTCCTCGACGAGACCATGACCTATTCCGGCGGGTGGTTCTTTCCCGGGGACGACCTGGCCGCCGCCCAACGACGCAAGATCGACGGAGTTCTCGACCTCGCCCACGTCGGTTCCGGGACGAACCTGCTCGAGATCGGGACGGGCTGGGGATCGTTGGCGATCAGGGCCGCCGAACGCGGTGCCGTGGTGACCACCGTGACCCTGTCCGCGGAACAGCAGCGGCTGGCGCGGGAACGTGTCGCCGCCGCGGGAGTGTCCGACAGGGTGGACGTGTTGCTGTGCGACTACCGTGACGTCACCGGCCGCTACGACGCGGTGGTCAGCGTCGAGATGATCGAGGCGGTCGGACACGAGTTCTGGCCCACCTACTTCTCCGCCCTGGACCGCCTGTTGGTGCCCGGAGGACGGGTCGGTCTGCAGGCGATCACCATGCCGCACTCCCGGATGCGTGCCACCAGGAACAGCTACACCTGGATCCACAAGTACATTTTTCCCGGCGGGTTGATTCCCTCGGTGCGGGCCATCGACACGGCCGTGACCCGCTGTACCGGTCTGGTTCCCACCGGACGACGTTTCTTCGGTGACGGCTACGCGGAGACGCTGCGGCAGTGGCGCGAGCGTTTCCTGCGAGGTTGGGAGGAACTGGCACGGCTCGGGTTCGACGAACGTTTCCGCCGTATGTGGGAATTCTACCTCGCCTACAGCGAGGCGGGGTTCCGCGCCGGATACCTGGACGTCGGGCAGTTCGGGTTCCTCGAACCAGGAGGGAAGTGACGAGGCGTCGTGGAGCACGGAACCGAACGAGAGACGGACGGGACGTCGAGGACCTCCCCGACTTCCGGGCAGGAGGGAACGGCGAGCTCGGATCCACAGGAACTGCTGTTGGCCGTGGCCAGAGGCGACGAGCAGGCCTTCTCCGGACTCTACGACGTGGTCGTGGGGCCGGTGTTCGGTCTGGTCCGGCGTATCGTGCGGGACGAGGCCCAGTCGGAGGAGGTCACCCAGGAGGTGTTGGTCGAGGTGTGGCGCAACGCCACTCGCTTCCGACCGGAACGGGGCAGTGCCCTGTCCTGGATCATGACCCTGGCCCACCGGCAGGCGGTGGACCGGGTGCGGTCCTCCCAGGCCACGGCCGACCGGGAGACCAGAACCGGACGGCAGCAGCTCGGAAGGCCCTTCGACGAGGTGAGCGAGGCGGTGCTGTCCCAGTTCGAACAACGACAGCTGCGCCGGTGTGTCTCCACCCTGACCGACCTGCAACGCGAGTCGGTCATGCTCACCTACTACCGCGGCTACACCTATCGTGAAGCGGCGGGGCTGCTCGAAACACCGACCGCGACGATCAAGACCCGGCTACGGGACGGACTGATCCGTCTCCGGGACTGCCTGGGGGTGAGCCGGTGAGCACCACCGAGATGTCGACGTTGACCGGAGCCTACGCGCTGGACGCCCTCACGGGGACGGAGCGCGCACGGTTCGAGCGCCATATGGCCGTGTGCGAGGACTGTGCCCGGGAAGTACGGGAGCTGCGTGAGACGGCAGCCCGGTTGGGGACGGACGCCGCCGCCTCCCCACCGGAGGGGCTCAAGGAACGGGTGCTGGAGGAGGTAGCCCGCACGCGACAACGTCCTCCCCGCACAGGCGGCCGGGGCGGACGGGGCGCTCCGGCCTTCCTACCCCCGCATCCGTGGACGACCCGTCTGGCCGTGGCCGCCGCCGCGCTCGGCGTCGTGCTGGCGGGTGTTTTCGGGGGAGTCGCCTGGCACACCCAGCGGCAGCTCGCCGAAGTCACCCGCCAGGACGAAGGGGTCGACCGGGTCGACACCGCCACGCGGGTGATGCGGCTGTTGCGGGCTCCCGACGCGCGCGTGGTCCGCAGCTCCGAGGGGAAGAACCGGGCCGCGGTCGTGATCTCGGAACGGAGGGGAGGCGTGGCCTTCCTCGGTTCGGACATGGCCGAGCCGCCGCCGAACCGGGTGTACCAACTGTGGTTCCTGGAGGAGGGCAGGCCGGTGTCGGCGGGAGTGTTCGAACCGGCGGCGGGAATGGCGGAGTCCAGCGTCGTCAGCCGGGCTCCGGAGGGAGCCGAACGCATGGCGGTCACCGTCGAACCCGAGGGCGGTTCGGCACGACCCACCACGGAACCGGTGATGGTTCTCGACATGCCGGTCTGAGGTGGGGCGGGTTCCGCGTGGTGTCCGACGCGACGGACGGCACGCGGAACCCGTCTTTCGACGAGGCGTTGGGAGAGCTCACTCCGCTCGCTCCGCGATGATGTTGTAGGCACCCGCCTGCCCGCACAACATCATCACCGACAGGTGGACGGCCGCCACCCGGATCTCTTCCAGGGCACCCGTGACTCCCTCGGGAAAATGGGTCTCGATGTTGGAACGCAGTTCCAGCAGCCAGTGTGCGACGTCGGTGTTGGACGGCAGCACCCGCATGTCGCGGATCGCGAAACCGTTTTCCCGCAACACGCGGACGAAGTACTCGGGGCTCTTCCGGTGCCGCAGCTCGAAGGGATCGTTCTCGTCCTCGGTGATCGCCGCCGTCGAGTCGGCGGCGTTGTCGTAGAGCGTGTCGGATATGACCAGCATTCCTCCTGCGGTGACCCGGTCGGCCAACGCTGCCACCGCACTCTCGTAGAGCTCGGGAGGGAAGTGCGTGGCCACTCCGCGCATCACCACCAGGTCGTGGCCGAGGTCGGCGTCCGGCAACGAGCGGAGGTCACGGGCGTTGCACAGGTACAGGTTCGTGCGCTGCTCCAGGCCGTGTCCGGCCAGCAGGGATCCACAGTGCTCCAGCTGGCTGCGACTGATGTTCACCCCTTCCAGGCGCGGGCATCTCGGGAACCACTGGGCCAGGCGCAGCAGGCAGTACCCCCAGCCGCACCCGAGGTCGAGGATCCTGCGCGGGTCCAGGGGTTTCGAGGCGTTCCGCTCGGCCAGTTCGAGCTGACGATCGAAGAAGCGGATTCCCGCCTCGTCCAGTGACACCGGACGCGGGGAGGCCGGGTGGTCGTACACACCCCATTCGAAGAGAAGGTTGTGCCCGAGTACTCTGCGCCAGGTGTCGACGTCGTACTCGTAGGCGTTGACGAGTCGTTCCTGCTGCGGATCCGTGTTCCGCGTTCGGATCACGACGGGTTCGATCGCCGCTGTCCGTTCGGACATGGTTGCCTCCGTGACGAGGGGAACTCGATGGGCCGTGCTCCCTGAGGCCTCCGGCGCGGACGAGGCACCTGTGCCGGTGCGGAAAGAGGGGAATTTCGCGCTCTTCCGATTCCGATGTCCGGGGACCGTGGTTCCCACACGGCTCGTTTCCGGGTGCGACGGCCACACCATAACTCCGTCGGAAGGCGACGCACCACAGGTCGAGACAGTGTTGTCTCCTCTCGTGATCTCCGCGTTTTCGGGGCGTTCCCACCGAGAACGGAGATGTCAGCGCCGCGTCAGCGTCGTGTCAGTTCGGACGGGGACAAAGGTGGGCAGGGAATTCCCGTGGATCGGAATCGGTGTGGCTCCGGTTTTCGCGGAATTCCTCGTGAACGCGAAGGACGAGGACGCACCACGCGTTGGTCGGGAGGATGCCATGAGCGACGGAAGGACCGCCGAGGCCGAAAAACTCGTCGAACGGGTGCGCCAGATGCGCACCGAACGTCCGGTGGGCAACGCGCTGCTCGAACGACTCAACCAGAACACGCTCACCGTCGAACACCTCAAACGCTTCGTGGCCGTGGAGGAGAAGGCCCACCATGCCGAACTCGCCGTCTACGGGCTGTTCATGACCCGTTTTCCGCACAGTCCGGTGGTGGACTTCTACGCGCGGTTGAGCGAGCTGATCACCGGAGCGCTGCCGAAGCTGCTCGAATGCGCCCGGGCTCTGGGCATGGCCGAGCGCGACCTCGTCCGCTGGCCCGCCGAGTGGGAGGCCTACGCCTTCAACAGCACCCTGTCGTGGATCGCGCTGACGGGAAGTCAGGCCAGCGGTGCGCTCGCGCTGCACACCGACATGACCATCTACTTCTCCGGCTGCGCCGAGATCGCCGCCGGGGTGCGCGAGAAACAGCTGCCCGTTCCCGAGGAGTTCTTCACCTACTACGACGGTGGCCATCCCGAGGAACTCATGCGGCAGGCCCTCGAAACCGTCCAGGACGGTCTGGACCGGGGCGACGACCCGGACGAGGCCGTGTTCCGCGCTCGTCTGCTCGAGGAGAGCATCGGGCGGTTCTGGAAGGCGGCGGCGGACCTGCGTCTCGAATGACCGTCCGGGGCGCGGCACCACGAACGGTGCGTCGTCACGTCACCGAGCACTTCGGAGGAACCCACGTTGCGAGTAGGAATCGTCGGGGCGGGCATGGCCGGCCTCACCGTGGCCTGGTTGATCGACGGAACCCATGAGGCGGTGGTTTTCGAACGCGGACGACGCATCGGTGGCAACGCGCGTTCCGTCGCGGTCCGACTCGGAGGACGACCGGTCTGGTTCGACCTCGGCACCCAGGAGATGTCCACTGAAGACTATCCGCTCAACACGCGGTTGATGCGGCTGCACGGCTTCGGGGACGAGGACTTCGTGGAGGTCCCGGCCTCGCGCACCGTCCTCCGGGAAGGAGAGGAGAGCCCGCTGCTCGTCGGACCGCACGAGCCCGATCCCGGATGGCCCCGGACGAAGGTGCTCGGTCGACACTGGGACCGGCTGGCCGAGTTCCTGACGCGGGCGCAGGAGTGGGACAACACGGGGCTGGACTGGGAGGTCCGGCTGGACGAGATGCTGGACTCGCTCGGCACGGACCGGCGGAACCGTCCCCTGCTGTACGCGTTGCCCGCCGCACTGTTCGGCTGTGAGCCGCGTGAGGCGGGAACCCTGTCCGCCCGTGCCGCCACGGCGGCCTTCCTCGGTGGGCAGCGCAGTGACCACGCCCCGGTCACGGAGAACGTGCGCGGTGGCCTGGAGAGTCTGGCGTGGTCACTGGCCACCGACCTCCACGTGGCGCGGATCCGTCCGGACACCGGAGTGGTGCGGGTGCGGCAGAGCGGGTCCGGCTACGAGCTGGTCGACACGACCGGGGAGGTCACCCGGGTCGAGGCCGTCGTGTTCGCCGTGCCCCCGCCGGTGACGGCGGAGCTCGCCGGTTCGCTCGACGGGCTCCGGGATCTCGGGGCGACGTTGACCGCCTTCCCGTACCGGCGGGTCGACTACGCCCTGCACCGGGACCCGGTGGGCATGCCCGACAGGCTCGAGCACTGGTCGACGAACAACCTCACTCTCGGTGAGAACCACAGCGAAACGACCGTGTGGTACGGACCCGTGCACGGTGTCGACGTGTTCCGCAGCCAGGTGAGCAGACGCTCCCGACAGCCGAGCAAGGTCCTGGCCCGGGAGAGTTTCCGGCAGCTGCTTCCCACCCCCGAGGTGGTCCGGGCGCAGCGACGGCTCGCCGCCCACCAGGGCACCGACAACCTGTACTTCGCCGGGCACTACGCCTTCGGCATCGACTCCCAGGAGACCACGGTGGAGTCGGCCGCGCTGGTCGCTCGGAGACTCGCCCCCTCCAGTCCGCGGGTGGCGCGACTGCTCGGCACCGAGGAGGGCTCCCATGACGACCGATGACACCAGGGTCGTGGACGTGTTGATCCCGTGTGTGGACCTCGCGAGGGGCAGGGCGACCGATCCCGTGCGGCTGCCCGGCGTCGGGGATCCCCACGATCCCGTCGACATCGCCCGGTGCTACGCGGCGTGGGGCGTGCGACGGGTCTTCCTCGACGTGCTCGACGACTGGGACGAGCTGCACACGGTCACTCCCGTCGTCTCCGCGGTGCGGGAGACCGGTGTCTCGGTGCTGGTGTCGGTGGGGCACGGCGTGCTGCGCTCCGTCGCCGAGGCCGAACGTCTCCTGCGGGCTGGGGCGGCGGCACTGTCGGTGAGCACCGCCCTCGTGGAGTCCCCGCGTGTGGTGGAGGACTTCTCCCGGAGAACGGGACGGCTCATGGGGGCGGTGAACGCCGGAACCGGTCCGCTCGGCGCGTGGACGGCCCACGTCCACGGCGGTCGTGTCCCCAGCGGGATGGACGCGGCGGAGTTCGCCCGCCGACTCGGAGAGCTGGGCGCGGGGTTGGTCCTGGCCAACAGCGCCGAACGCGAGGGCACGGGAGCGGGCTACGACCACAGGCTCACCAGGAAGGTGGCCGTGTCCTCGGCAGCGCCGGTGATCGCCTCCGGAGGGTGCGGTTCGGTCGCCCATCTCGTCGAGGCGCTCGAGTCGGGCACTGCCGACTACGTGCTGGCCAACAAGGCGTTGCACGCCGGGAGGTTGCCGAGGTCCGAGCTGCGACGGCGGTGGGGAGTTCCGGAGGAGACGCGGGGGTGAACGTGATGCGTGCCGTGCTCGCCCACCGACACGGTGTTCCGGAGGAGGTGCTGGACGTGCTCTCCGACCTGCCCGTCCCCCGGCCGGGGGACGGGCAGGTGCTGGTTCGCCTGCACGCCCGTCCGGTCAACCCCGCCGACCTGCTCTACGTCGAGGGGCGGTACGGCCGACGCGCCGACCGTTTCCCCACGGCTGTCGGTTTCGAGGGCTCCGGCACGGTGGAGGCCGTCGGCGGGGGGACGTCCGCCCCCGTGGGGGCGAGAGTGGCCGTCGCCGCTCGGGGAACCTGGGGAGAGTACGTGCTGGCCGGAAACGACGACCTGGTGTTGCTTCCCGACGAGCTGCCGCACGAGGTGGCCTGCCAGGCCACGATCAATCCCGTCACGGCGTTGTCGTTGCTGGACGTGCTGAACCTGGAACGCGGAGCGGCACTGGTGCACACCGCGGCGGCCTCGACGGTGGGAAGGATGCTCCTGCCGCTGGCCGAGCGGGCCGGAATCCGCTGTGTCTGCGTGGTCCGGGGTGAGGAGCGCACGGAGGAGCTCATCCGTCTCGGGGCCCGTGCCGTGGTCGACGGCGGGAGCGAGGCCGTGGAGGACGCCCTGCGTGAGCACACGGGCGGGGGAGCCGACGCCGCGTTGGACGCGGTCGGCGGTGAGCTGGGCAGCAGTGTGCTGCGGTGTGTGCGAAGCGGAGGCAGGTTCGTCTCCTACGGGATGCTCTCGGGTGAGCCGCTGCGCATCACCCCCGACAGCCTGGTCTTCGACGACATCCGCGTGGAGGGGTTCTGGCTGCCGGTGCACCTGGCCCGGTTGACGAGCGCCGAGCGCTCCCGGCTGACGGAACGCGCCCTCGCACTGCTGAGTGATCCACGGTGCCGTCCGGTGGTGGGGCAGCGGTTCGATCTGTCCGAGGTCCGTCGGGCGGTGGCCCTCGCCGGTCGGTCCCACCGCGGGAAGATCGTGCTGACCGGTTGAACGGGGTCCGTGCTGTCCGACCGGGCCGCCATCGGCGGGTTTCGCATGACGGCCCGGGAGTTCACCGCCCGGACTGCTCGGTCAACAGGGCCAGTCGGGGTGCGGAGGGCAGGATCCGCCGGACGGCGGAGCAGGCCGAACGCACCGCGCTCTCCTGGCTGTCCACGTCCACGGTCCAGCTGCCCGCGAAGTGCGTTCCGTTCCGCCCCTGCATCCGGTCCAGCTCGGACTGGGCCGCGACGGTGTCGACGGTGGGAACCGGGTGGTGGTACTCACGCGCGGCGACGAGCTCCGTCGGCTGCCGTTGCCGGTGGGTGATCCAGCTCTTGAACATCTCCTCGCCGGTGATCGGCCGGTACCAGGTGGACGTCTCGGCCCATCCTGTGCCCTCGTGCGGTTCGGAGACGGTGACGGTGTTCGTGGACCGGTACTCCGTTGCCGAGGGCAGGTAGGTCGGGTCGCGGTGGATTCCCACCACCGCGCGGACGGACCGGAACCGACGCAGCGTCCGTGCGGTCTCCGAACCGGCTCGTTCGTCCAGCATGTCCGGTATCGCCCAGGGCGGGGTCGCGAAGACCACGTGCTCCACCCGGTGGGTGACCCCGGATCTTTCCACGATCTCGTGACCATGGTCCCGCGGCCGCACGCGGACCACCTCGGTTCCGGGGCGCAGACGGGTGTTGCGCAGCTGTTCGGCCAGTGTCGTGGCGAGCCCTTCCACACCGCTCCGCAGGTTCACCCAGGGAGGGGGCTGTGTCGGCTCGGCGGGTGCGTTGCGGACGAGGAAGGCCACGGCGGCCCGGAACGACAGGCCGCGGGCCTGCTCCAGCGAACACCCGACGAAGGAGGCCATCAGGGGATAGAGGACCTCCCGCTTGAACGAGTCGGGAACGTCGAGGGGTTCGACCACGTCCTCGGCCGGTAGCTGCCAGGCGTTCGGATCGTTTTCGAGGTCGGCCGCCCGCGCCAGGAAGGTGCCCAGGTGGTTCAGTGACGCGCCGCCCTCGTCCCCTTCCGGTTGGGGACGTAGCCCCGGGTGCGGAGTGACCAGCAACGGTCTCCCGCCCGACAGCACCGTGACGCTCAGTGGTGCCGCGACCGGTTCCTCCTCCAGCCCCAACCGCCGCAGCAGGCGGGTGTGGGTGGGAAACGCCTCCGGTGCCAGGTGCTGTGCTCCGAGGTCGGCGAACCCGTCCCCCACGGGCACCGACTCGGCGTGGCCGCCGAGTCGGTGCCGCTGTTCGAAGAGGGTGACGCCCTCCAGATCGGTGCCGATGGAGTCGTCGAGCAGCCACGCGGCCGTGAGTCCGCTGATTCCTCCGCCGATGATGCCCACGCGCATGGTCCGACTCCTTTCAGAGGTCCTTCGAGGTGGGGTCGAGGAAGCCGCAGCGTTCGAAGTAGTCGAGGTACAGGTCGAGCAGCCGTTCGTCGACGGGCGGGATGACCAGCCCGGAGTCGGCCAGCCCGCGGACGAGGTTCTCCCGCCCGAAGGTGGGGAAGGTCCCGGCGAAGTACATCTCCTTGACCGTCATGTCGCCGGTGTTGGCGGCATCGGCGAAGACCGGGATATAGGGGGCCAGAGGACAGTCGGGCTCCTTGGAAACCAACCGGGCCATTTCGGACACCCACTGCCCGTAGTCCAGTTTCCGCACCGGGTAACCCCGTGCCCGCAGTCGCTCCACCAGCAGACCGAGACGGGCGTCGTGCGGATTGGTCAGATGGTAGGCGTGTCCGCGAGGGGGTTCGTGAGTGATCAGGTGTACCAGTGCCTCGGCCGCGACGTCCACGGGCACGAAGTCCAGCGGCAGCGCCACGTCCGGGGCGAGACCGCTCTCGGCGATGGTGCGGAACAGCGCGCACATCATCGTGTCGGTGTTCCAGATCCCCTTCCCGGTGGTTCCCGTGATCTCGTAGGGACGGTGGATGCTCACCGGCAGCCCGTGTTCGGAGGCCCTGCGGAAGAGCCACTCGGACACCCACTTCGTCTCCTGGTAGCCCATGGACAGCTTGTCCGGGTGGGCGGGTGGAGCGTCCTCGGGAACGTGACGGACGCCGGCGACCCCGTTACCGACGATGGTGGTGATCGACGAGACGTAGTGGACGGGTTTGAGCCTGGCGGTGGTGGCCAGCCGCAGGACTTCGTGACTGCCTCCGACGTTGGTCGCGCGCATACTCGAGTACGGGAACACGAAGTTGACGTGCGAGCCGTTGTGCACCACGAGGTCGACCCGTTCGGCGAGCTCGTCGAAACGGTCCCCGAGTCCCAGAGCGGGCCGGGCGAGATCCCCGGGTACGGGAACGACCCGGTGGCCCACCTCGTCGAAGGACAGTCCGTAGCGCCGCATGTTGGCCGCGATCCTGGTCAGCGCCTGTTGGTCGTTCTCGGCCCGGACCAGGCACAGCACCGTGGCGCGCGTGCGGCGCACGAGCCGGTCGAGCAGGTACGCCCCCAGGAAGCCGGTGGCTCCGGTGAGCAGTACCGACCCGGGATCGTTCGGGTTCTCCACGGCGGGGGCGTCGAACCGCAGTTCCGGGTCCAGCCGCGTCTCCGCCCAGAAGTCCACGGTCTCGTTGGCCGGGGAACCCGCCGTGGAGATCGACTGTTCGACCCGCTCGGCGAACTCACGCAGCGTGGGCGAGGCCAACAGGCAGCGGATCAGGAACCGTCCGCGCGAGGCTGGGATGTCCCACCTCTCCGCCAGGAGTGCCACCATGCGGGTGGCGTGCAGGGAACGCCCGCCCAGGGCGAAGAAGTCGTCCTCGCGGTCGACGGCGGGCAGCCCGAGCAGCTCGCACCAGATCGCGGCCACGCCCTGTTCCGCCTCCGTCGCGGGCCGGTCGCGCACCTCCCTCGGTTGCCGCTCGATCTCGGGCAGTCGGGACCTGTCCACCTTGCCGCTGTGGTTGAGCGGGAAGGTCTCCACCGCTCGGATCGCCTCGGGGACCATGAACTCGGGAAGGCGGTCGCGGGCGTACTCCCGCACCCTCTCGCTGAGGTCCGGGTTCGCGCCACTGCGTTCCGAGGAGACCCACGCGACCACACGTCGCTCCCCGGAGTCGGAGGCGCGGGTTTCCACCACGGTCCGGTCCACCTCGGGATGGGCTCCCAGCACGGACTCGATCTCGCCCAGTTCCACGCGGAACCCGCGGACCTTCACCTGTCGGTCCTGGCGCCCGAGGTACTCGAGCACCCCGTCGGGGCGCCACCGTGCCCGGTCCCCCGTGCGGTACAGCCGTGCTCCGACTTCTTCCGCGAAGGGGTCCGGGACGAACCGTTGCCGGGTGAGCTCGGGGGCTCCGTGGTAGCCGAGGGCCACCCCGTCACCGCCGACGCACAGCTCGCCCTCCTCCCCGACGTCGGCCGGTTCCAGGTTCGGCCGCAGCACGTGGGCGGTGGAGTTGCTGACCGGACGTCCGATCGGCACGGTCTCGGCCTCCGCGTCCAGTTCCGCGACGTCGTAGGCGGTGGAGATGACCGAGTTCTCGGTGGGCCCGTAGCCGTTGAGGAACTGACCGGGCGGGCCGTGGGCGAGCACGCTCCGGGCGACGTTGGGATTCATCGCCTCACCGCCGACCATCAGGCACCGCAGCGATCCGAACATGTCCGGACGCCGCGGGGCCACTTCGTGGAAGACCCCCGTGCTCAGGAGCAATACGCTCGCCCGCTCGGAGGCGATCAGTTCGGCCAGGGCGTCGGGCGCGAGCAGGGTCTCGGTGTCCACGAACACCAGCCGGGATCCGTTGAGCAGCGCGCCGAAGATCTCCCAGCAGGAGATGTCGAAGCACAGGTTGATCGTGGACAGCACCGTGTCCTCGGGACCGAGAACCAGGTGGTCGGTCCCCCGCACCAGCCGTACGACCCCCCGGTGGGGAACGGTCACGGCCTTGGGTGTTCCCGAGGACCCGGAGGTGAACATCACGTAGGCCGGATCGGAGCCGGAGACCTCCTCCCTCTCGGGGAGTGTGGGGGAGGAGGCGTCCAGGCGTGCCGTCACGACGGTGCGGTCGTCACTCACCCGGCAGCGCAGGGGCTCGGTGGTCAGCACCACGCGGACACCGGCCTGCTCGCACATGCCGCGCAGCCTGTGGTCCGGGTGGTCCGGATCCAGTGGGACGTAACCGGCCCCCGTTTTCAGGGTGGCCAGGATCGCCGCGACGGCCTCGGCCGAGGACTTGATCAGGACTCCCACCAGCTCGCCCGCGCCGACCCCCTGGCAGACCAGCTCGTGCGCCAGTGCGTTCGCCACGCCGTCGAGCTCCCGGTAGGTCAGGGCCTCGGCTCCGCCGCCCACGGCCGGCGCTTCCGGGCGGGCCCGGACCTGCTGCTCGAACAGGCGGTGGATCGGAGTGTTCTTCGGATAGTCGGTGGCGGTCTCGTTCCACTCGGCGGGTGGTGTTCCCGTTGCGGTCTCGATGCGAGCGGTCACGTGTTCTCCTCTGCTGCTCGGTTGTGCCTTCCTCCGGAGCGCGACGTTCACGGCTCCGTCGCCGTGCGCGGAGAACGGCTTCGTCCCGTTGCGGTCTCCCGTGGATCCCGGGAGGAGTTTTCGCGCGGAACGTTTCCCGCGTGGGAACACCATGCTGTTATGGAACGCTGACCCGACGCTGACCTCGCGCTGACACTCGCAAAGTGAAATATGTTCGAGTTTGATGAATCACGGACGTCGGGTTCCAAGAAAACGGCATATTTCCTGGACCCGCCGTTGAACCCGCTCTTTCGTGAACCGTACTACACGGTTCTGCGCAGCTACTGAACCGAACCGTCATGCTCGATGTGATCACCTTTTTCGGTTCGCACCGGTTCCAGCGAGATGCAAGGATTTGAGTCCGGATTGAGGTAGAAACCGGGAGAGGGTTTGATTTCTTCTTCTGATTCTTCTTTTATGTCGTATTTTTGGACGACGAGGGAGGTGATTATTTTCAGTTGTTGGAACGCCATGTTTTTCCCCAGGCAGGCACGCGGACCGAAACCGAAGGGCATGTATGCACCACTGTCTGTATCGCGTGCGTCCTGCGAGGAGAACCTCTCCGGATAGAAATCGTCCGGGTGTGACCAGTATCGAGGATTCCTGTGCAGGAGGTAAGGACTGATCATGATGAGCGTTCCGGGAGGAACAAGATGGTTCTGCAGTCGAGTTTCCTGGTTGGTTGCGCGAAATATTTTCCAGGTCGGGGGGTAGAGGCGCAGCGTTTCCTCGACCACATGATCGAGAAATTCCAAGTCTTTCAAGTGTTTTTCCTCGATAGGTTTCCCGCTTGTCGTCCGGTTGATTTCTTTCCGTGCCTCCAGCTGTACTCGCGGATTCAGGGAGAGACAGTGGAGTATCCATGTCATCACGATGGAGGAAGCGCGTTCGCCGGCGATCAGATTTCCTAGTACACCGCAGATGTCTTGTGGTGGTAGGGGATTTCCGTCCTTTTTGTTCTTCTTTTGCAGAATACTTATCAAGTTGTCTTCCTTGTTCACCTCGTGAATCCTGCTTGCTACCTTCGGAAGAATGATGGAGTCGTGACGTTTTTTTATCTCGTGCGTTTCTTTTCTTTCCTGTCGGAGGGTTCGTTTCGAAGGCTTCACCAGTCGGGTCGACCAACGTTCGGTGATGTCCTCGATTCTCCCGATGTCATTGATGATCGTTTCTGTCTCGCTCTCCGTGAAACGTGTGCGGAGAAAAGCTTCCGACGTCATCCGGAACATGATTTTGCGAAACTCCTCCAGAATTTCCGGACGTCCTCCGTCGTTCTCGGTACTTCCGAAGCGTTCGATAGCGTAATCGGCACTCTCTACCAGGTCCTTGAGTGCTTTCTCCGAGATGATCTCCGTGAATGCTTCTCCATCCGACCGTTTACGCTGCTCCCAGTCTTCGCCCCGCGAGAGCAGCAGGCTTCCGCTGAGGAATTTACGCAACGGCGGAGGGTTTGTCCGGACGTAGATGCTGTCGTCTGAAAGTACGTTTTTGGCATTCGTGGGATCGTTGACCACCAGGATAGGTTTCTTTCCTGTTCTGACGCGAACGAGGTCTCCGTGGTTTCGGACCAGGTCCGTCATTCCCTTCAAGGGGTTTTTGCTGATATCACGTAGGGCAAACATTCCTGAAAAAATGTTTGGTCCGGGGATTCGGCTCATCCTTTGTCCTCCGCTTTTTCGTGGGCTTCTTTGTTACGAGGTGGACTCAGGAAGATAGTGTAGATCGTGTATCAATGATCCTTTCGGGTAAAGATGGGATTTTTCTTCCACGTAGCGTGTGAACATGGTGCGCATGGATTGGATGGTTCTGTCGAAGTCTGTGGCGCGGAAACGTTCCCCCTCGACGTAGTTGGCCTGGGCGAGCATGTTGGCGTCCTCGATCCCGAGGTGTTGGTAGATGAAATCGCTCATGAGGTTGCGTAGTATTTTCCGCTCCAGAAAATTCTTACCATGTCCGTCGGCGACGATGCTGCAGACGAACTGGTTTTTTCCTCGTTCTAATGGGTTGATCGAGGTCCACATCGCGATGTTTGTTCGTCCGATACGGGACCGGGTCTCTTGGCACAGTGGGGTGACCAGGTCGGCACGTACTTTCAATCGGGGAGATTTGTTCGGTTTTCCCCGAATTCGTCTGAGTGAACGACGCAGGCGTGAGACGATGGTCAACATACGCATCGGTAGGGCATAGGTAGCGGTAGGAGAGTCATCGTCGATCTCAAACGTCATCTCGATCGCGCGGCGGACAGGATAGTCGCAGTCGTGATTGATACCGATGGAGGAGTGAGCGAGCCTTGCCGGCCGTTCGGGAGAACCGGAATAAGTGGATTCCGCGTGGGTCCAGATGCAATGGGGTACGTCGAGAAAATGATCCATCCAGACCCGGATATCTCCACCAACGTCGAAGGTTCTGGTGACGACCACCGGATCATTCGGGAGATTGTCCCGTTCCACGGGGAAGGGAGCGGAAGGCTCGTCCTCGACGGAAATCCAAACCAAACCGACCTCTTCGCGGACGTGGAAGCTGCGAACGGAGCACCGTCTGCGGAATTCGTGATCGACATCGTACACTTCGGGAATTTTTACGCAAAACCCATTTTCGTCGAAGCGAAAATGGTGAAAATTGCATCTAATTTTTCCGTCGCGCACGCTTCCCTGGGAAAGAGGTATTCCGCGATGACCGCACATGTCCTCGAGTGCGGCGACCTTGCCCGTGTCTGTGCGGTATAAGACAACGGGAACTCCCCAGTACAGGACGCGCTTCGGAGCGTCGCCGAGCTGTCGTGATTCCAGGACGGGAAGCCACATAATGGATCCTTGGTGAGTTGTTTTCAGGTTCGCGAATGGATGCTTTTGTTCCTGGATGTTATCCGGGACGTCCGGAATGGTATTCACACCATTTCTTGCTGTTTTCTTTCGGTGAGATTCGTCGAATATTCTTGTCGGTTTTAGTGTTTCGGTTGGCTGACAAGGTGTTCCTCCTGGTAGTGGAAGGTTTTGTCGTTGCGGAGACCTACTCTTTGGGAGGCCGGTGTTCGTCTCCGGGTGTCCCGTCGCGCGTGGTGATCCTCGCGGAACGGTCCTCGGAGGAGAAACGCCGGTACCTCCGTGTCGGCGAAGTACCGGGGACGACGCGGATTCCAAGATCCGCTCGATACAGACATGTCCCGTCCGCCCACAACCAGGCCCTGCCCCGTACGTGGTGCCCGCGTTCGTCTCGACCGCTGTTCCGGATCTCCGCCTCGATGACCACCGACCGGTTGGTGGGAACGACCTGACCCCGATAGGTCCAGGTGAACTCGCTTCCGAGCGCGATCGGCTCGAACCGGGGATCCGGTAGATCGGTTCCGACCCCCTGAAGGATCACGTAGTACTGGAGGAGTTCCGTCATAGCCTGGACACCGAGACTGCCCGGCTGGACGGGGTCCTGGAAGAAGTGAGCACGGAAGTACCATTCGTCCCCTCTCAGTCTTTGTTCGGCGCGGATTCGATCCGAGTCGCCTTCTTCGGAAGCGGACCAGAAGCCTGTGACTCGGTGCAGCATGCCGAGCATGGGTCCTGGAAGACGAGGCCCTTCACCTCGCTGGTTCCTGTGCACGGTGAGGTCAATATCTCGGTTGTTCGGATCGTCAAGGCCGGGGGGTTTTTCGGTGTCGGGAATACCTACCTGGTTCTCGAAACTCTCGGGAGGGAAGAAACCGAAAACTGTTCTTCCCTCCAGGACGAGTCGTTCATCCGCGTAGCAGTGGATCGCGAATGTTTCGATCAGTGTGTCGCCGAATCCGGTGAGTTTGAGGAATTCCACGTGGGTTCGTATCGTTTCTGCCGTGGGCAGGACCTCGTCGTGGAGTGTCGCTGTGCCGTCGAGGTTGCGGAAGACGGGTTCGGTGACCGTGCACCGGACGCTGCCGAGGTAGGAGGCCAGCCATCCACACGGTTGTAGTGCTACCTCCATGAGAACCGCGATCGGCATCGTCGGGGTGTCGTTCTGTTCGAAGTACCAAGCCTGATCGGGAACGTCGTATTCCGCGTCGATCGAACTTCCTTCACGGAGCTCCCCCATCGAGGCATTGATCTCCGAGACCCTGCTGATGAAGTGGTATGGGGGGCCGGGGAGTCGTGGAATCGTCCTGCCGTCGTCGTACCCCGAGTACAGTGGTCCGAAAGCCTCGCTGGGAGCTCCCCAGGCGGCTGCGAGCATGGCCGCGTAGCCGAACCGGAATCCGTCGACGGTGGCCGCACGGGTTTCGTCGTGCCCTCGTAGACCACCGAGTTCCGCCAGGGGGACCAGTTGTCCGGTTTCCTGAACGCGTGGTTGTTCGAGGTGACGCCAGTGGGAGAGCGGCCAGTCCGGTACGAGCCGGAGGCCCAGTCTCCGGCCGTGGAAGGCTTTGGTTCCGTCCACTGAGCACAGAACATCGGCGAACACCGTCGGATAGGGGCCGTCGGACAGCTCGGCAACGAAGACCTCGTAACTGAGTTTCCGATTGTTCGGGCTGACCTGACCCCGACAACGCAAACGATAAGGTTGCTCGGGTACGGGTTCGAACCGCCATCCGTCCCGGGAAACAGTGAATCCGCAGGCGCTCAAGTAGAAGGACAGAGCTTGCAGACATCCTTCGAACATCAGAGTGCCCGGCATACACGGATCGTTCTTGAAGTGCCCCGCGAAGAACCACTCGTCTGGTTCGATGGTTGTCTCGGCGCGCAGGTAGCCCCCTCGCCACGGGCCTCCCCCCGGGTCGAACTCGGCGACCCGTTCGAGTAGCAGCATTTTCCCGTCCCCGACGCGGGGTGTGCGTACGTGGGCTCGGGTCCTTTCCCATCCGTGACCGAAGCAGTCGGCGGGTCTGCCCTCGGCGAAGGCTCGGACGGCCTCGAAATCGAAGTGGCTGTCCCGACAGCGAACGAGGGGAGGGGCGATCGAGCCGGGGGCGGGAGCTTCGTCGACAGCATCCCACATCAGACCGGGGGCCTGCTCCAACTCTTCGTGGGTGAAGAACCCCGCCTGACCTTCGCGTACGGACAACTGGCGTTCCTGACCGCTCCAGCAGTCCGAGCGGAAGAAGAACAACCTTATCCCGTCGTGTTCGCCGTGTCCGTCGATGTGAATGTCGAACCGAAGGGTTTCGCCAGGTACAGGCAGGCGGCGGTGGAACGTCAGTTCACATCCGAGCAGTCGGTAGACACGTTCACCTCGGGTGCGGAGGTCGATACCAAGCCAGCTGATCAGCAACAGATCGGCCTGGCCGGCCTCGACCAACAATCCCGCCGGCATGTGACCGGTGTGGTCGAGATACCAACTGTCCGTTCGGACATCCGTCTCGGTACTGACAGAACCCGTGCCCAGGGAAGCTGGTTCGGCATCGATGTCCAGTACTCGGTCGGCGAGCAGCATCGGAGGTTGGGGCATACGTGTCTGGTACGGGTACTCGTCCTGGGGCAGGAACTGCGGACCGAACAGGGCGGAGACGCGGCCCCAGGAGAGATATTCGAGTTGTTCCCTGTCGAACAGTGGTTCCCGCTGTGGATGCGGAGCCTCCCGCACTCGGTGCTCGGCAGGATCCGAGGGTTTCCGTCTGGAGGAGCTCGCCGGACGTGCTCGGGAGTTGTCGGGGAACCGCGTCGAGGCTGAGGACGTGGTTTTGTGGGGGGAGTCGAACTGATTGTGCAGTGCTGACGCATGTGCCGCCCCGTCCAGGAATCGCTGGTGTACGGTGGCCTGTTCGTTCAGAAAGGCTCTGTGTACGGCTGCTGCTCGTTGGTATTGATCCTGGATCAATCGGGTGAGGGTGGTTGCGGATCCGTTTCCTCCCGAGATTCCGTGTGGTAACGAATAAGCGTCGGTGGTCGGTTCCAAACGGGGAGCTGTTGGCATCACCACCGCTGGTGGAAACGGCTCGGGTAGCAGTACCGGCGCCGGATGTGCTCGAAGCGAGATCACCTTCCCCTTTTCGGGAGCTTGCTCCGTGTCACCGAGTCGTTCGAACAGCTGGTGTGAATCGACCTCGAGTCCAGCTGCGACCAGCTCCGCCGTGCTGTCGGCGAGTTGCCGGGTTCCGTCACGGTCCTCCCGGTCGAGTGCGACGGCAAGGAAGTCGCGTTCCCCCAGCGTTTGTCGGATCCATCCCGTACACGTCGATTTGGGACCGTGTTCGATGAATACACGAACACCGTCCGACCAGGCACGTTCCACGGTGGCCGGAAAGTCTATGGGACCTGTCCCCTGGGTGGTCAACGCCTGGGCGATCGCGTCGGAAGTGGGGGTGTACGGTTCGGTCGAACCGCAGGAATAGCAGCGCAGTCCAGGGGCGGCGACGGTGTCCCAGTGGTGGGCTCTCCACCACTGGTCCCGCACCTCGGACAGTTCCGGGGCGTGGGCGGCCATGTCGTAGTCGAGCGGTACGGCCGCGTACTGGTCCAAGTTCCGCAGAACTCGACGACAGGCCTCCGCTTCACCTCCCAGGACGCACATGGTGGGTGAGTTGATCGCGATCAGATGTGCTGCGGGTTCGGAAGTGACCGCTTCCTCCAGGATCTGTGGTGAGCACCACACGGCATAGTTTTTCCAGGCGGATCCGGTTATCCCGGAACGGTTCCACACCTGTCGAACGGCGCGGTACTCGCCGAGGATCTCGTTGCGGAACAGCTGCGAAGACCGTATGTGTTCGGACACCGCCCGGGGATTCGTCCACAGGCCCAGGGCGATACACGCTGCCGACTCGCCGGACGAGTAACCGAGCACGGCATTCGGGCGCAGACCGAGCAGTTTCCGAGTGATGCCGCTGTGGACGTGGGCCAGCACGGCTGCGGACCAGAGAGCTTCGAGTGATCCGGCGACGCTGCTTTCAGACTGCCCGTACGCCCATCCCGTCAGTTCGGTGAGTGCCCCCACTTGTTGCTCGGTGTGCTGGAGCAGATCAGGAAAGGCGAGGAGGAGCTCCCGTCCCATGCCGGAGTAACTTGCCGCGCCGTTGGTGAACACGAACGCGACCTCCCCCTGGACGGGGCGTTCCCGGAACGCGATCCCCCAAGGGCGCGGACCACCCTCTGCCAACCAGCGTCGTGCCTGGTCAGTGCGATCCTCACCGGCTTGTGAGATGATGACCAGTCTCGCCGGTCCTTCGGAGGACTCCTGCCCGGATTCCAGTGCTCGCTGGGCGGAGTCGCGATCGTTTCCGGAGAACACACTGATTAGCGGTGAGGGGTGGGCGGTGAAGGCGGCTGTGTCCCGACTGCGATCCGGGCCTCGCAACCGAAGGCGGTTGTGCTGCCCCGTCACCGTTGAGCTGTTGACCGTGGCCACGTGTTCACCGAGCCACGGATCCGCGGCGGCGCCGTGCCGTGGGATCGCCCTGTGTCGTAGGGCCAATGTCGCGATCGCTGCGGAGAGCAGGCCGCTGGCAGCGTGGGCCCTGCCGAAGCAACTGCCGGGATCGAAGTGCGCGGTAGTTCCTTCGACGTCACCGGGCCGGTCCCCCACCAGCAGGCTCGCATTTTCGGTGCTCCCGCTTTCCTGGTCCAGTATGGCGTAGACGCGGTCTCCCTCGTTCCGCGCGTCTTCGAATCGTTTGAGGATCAGCACAACGGCTGCGTCTCCGGGGACCGTTCCCGGAGCCAGCGCCGTGATGGCCGTGGTGTGCACGGGTTCGTGGGAGAGGTCGACCGCGGCGACCAGAGCCGCGTCGATCTCACGCGCGCCCAAGGACCGAGCTGCGCTCTCCAGAGCGACCAGTCCGGAGGCCTCCTCCGCGGAGATGGTCAGGCTCGGTCCGTGCAGATCGAGTTGCACGTTGAGCCGATTGGCGACGACGTTCGGCATGGTGCCGAGAACGCCGGCGGGCCGCAGCGGTGGGGAGAAGGCTTCGCGGACGGCTGCGCCCTGGTCAGTCGGATCACCGGTATCGGCTCCGTCGACCAGGGCTCCTGCCCGTACTCGGGTGGCGTAGCGGGCGGACTCGGGATCACAGCCCATCCCGGCCACCACGGCGGTACTCGCGGAGGGCAGTCGGCTCTGCTCGGCCGCTTCGCGTGCTGCTTCCAGCAGGAATGTTTGTTGAGCGTGCGCCTGTTCCAGGTCATGGGGCGGGAACCGCAGTCCCGTCAGCCCGACGGGGTAGTACTCAGCCGCTTGTGCACTCGCCGTTCCGGTGAACAGGGCTTGCCGGAAATCCCGTGTGTTGGAATGGGATCCGGTGTGGACGCTCACGCCGACGATGGCCACCGTTGCGTTCGGGGCGGGGGACGAAGGAGCGACGGTGGTGTCGGTACTGGTCGGACAAGCGTCGAGGATGAGATGTGCGTTGCAGCCACCGAAACCGAAGGCGCTGATTCCCGCCCGTCGATGTTTGGACCATTCTTCGTTGCGTTGCAGAACCCGCACCGGACTTCCCCGCGGGGGCTCGACCGGATCCTCGGCGGAGGGGGAGAGGGGCAGGATTCTTTCGGTGAAGGCTCCGAGAACTTTGATCAAACCCGCCGCTCCCGCCGTCGTGAGAGAATGTCCGATGTTCGCTTTCAATGATCCGACGGGGAGATCCGTGCTGTCGGCGAACACACGACTGGCACTCCGGATTTCGGCGGAATCGCCGGTAGGGGTTCCAGTGGCATGGCATTCCAGCAGCGTCACGCTTTCGGGCGGGATTTCGGCCTGACGATAGGCCTGGTGCATGGCGTGTTCCTGGCCTTTTTCGCCCGGTTCCAACAGTCCGGTGTTCCGTCCGTTGTTGGACAGGCCGATTCCGCGTACGATCCCCAGAACGGGTAGATCCATCCTCAGGGCATCGGACAGGCGGAGCAGAGCGACGAAAGCCGCGCCCTCCGCCGGGACCAGACCGTTCGCGTTGCGGTGGAACGGGCGGGACTCCCCCGTGGGACTGAGCGCCGACAACGCGGTGAAGCCCAGGTGGATACACAGGGAGTCCGCGCAGCTGACACCTCCGGCGACGACGAGGTCCAACGAGCGGTCGTGCAGTCGGTCACAGGCGAGCTTGATGGCGTACAGCGAAGAGGCGCAGGCAGCGTCCAGCGCGAAGCCTCCTGCTCGGAGACCGAGAACTTCGGCGGCCACGGAAACGGGCATCCCCGATGAGAAACGGTTGCGCGGGTCAGTGGAGTTGTCGAAGCCCGTGGACAGTGTTCCGGGAAAAGGTCGGTCCTGTTGGTGGAGCCAGACTCCCTCGGCAAAGCGAGTCAGCCCGGAGGTCGGGAAGGAAAGATTTCCGCTGATCAACCCCCCTCGTGCCAGCAACTCGGGAGTGTTGATTCCGCGCAACGCCTGACGTGCGCTGTGCACGACCCAGTGCACCACGGGGTCGAGGGGGGACAGCTCCTCGGGGGAGAGCGTGAGCCCCGTGGGATCGGTGAGTCCGTCGACACCGTGTACGTACCCACCGATGTCGGTCCGGACCCGGTCGATCGCCTCCGGTGAGTCGGGAGGGGCGAGAACCGAGGATTTCGGTACGCGCCACCGATCGTCCGGCACCGGGGACAGGCTGATCCGTCCCTCCCGCACGTTCTCCCACAGGGCGGTGGGATCGGTGGCGTCGGGCAGCACACATCCCTGGCCCACGATGGCGACGGGTTCAAAGGACATGACGTTCTCCTGTTGACGAGCTGCCGTTCGTGACGTCCGGCCTGTTCACGAGACGTACACCGAGGAGCTCGGCATAGATGTCTCCGTTCGCTGACAGAGTAATGTCACATTCCACCGAGTCGGTGTCGGTCCTGACGTGTCGGACCACGCAGCGGTACCCGTCCGCGCGGATGTCCTCCCCGTGTACCCGGAATACGCGTACCGACATGGGCAAGGTCGGTCGGTCGAGTACGTGGTCGGCCCACAGGAGTGCCAGTTGTAGGCCGCCGTCCACCCCCGCTGGCTCGGTCCGGTACCGGCGAGATGACCAGGAACTGTTCCTGACGCTCGTCACCGTACCCACGGCCCCGGTAGGGCCGATTCCGACAACCTCCTCAATCACCCGAAAACGCGGACCGTGGAACAGCACGGTGCCGTCGTAGATTTCTCCTTCGAGAACTTCCAGATCGGTTGGGAGGGGTCGGGTTTCCTCCTCTCCCTCCAGGGGTTCGGCCGTGGCTCGGTAACAGTGCGTTCCTTCCGGTGACGTCAGGTGGACTCGGACGATCCCGGATTGCTCCGTTGGTTCCGCGCCGACCCGCATCCACCGTGGTTGCTCGGGGGAGGAGTCCAAATGAACAGTCTGGAGGACGGCTACTTCACGGAGCTGGGTTCCTCCCGCTCTTCTGTGGAGGTGTGCGATGGACATCAGCCATTCCGCCGCCAACGCCAGAGGCAGCACGGGCTGATTCGCGATGGCATGGTCCCACAACTGCGGGTGTGCCGCGGTATCGATCCGCACCTCCCCTTCGGAGGCGCGGTGCATATCGCCCGACCACGCTTCGCTGTCGGAGTCGGCGAGCACGATCGGTTCTGGTTCCGAACTTCTTTCGCATTCGGTGACGAACGCCTGAGCACCGAGTTCGGGCGGTATCGTCTCGATGCCACGTCCGTGGAAGTGCGCGGAGAGTTCAGCGGTGACCATGCCGCCTTCCCAGGGGCCCCACGCGATGCTGGCGGTCCGGCACTCCGGACGCCTGTGTCGCTGGGCACGCAGAACATGCCCGAGAACCTCGTTGGCCATCGCGTAGTCACTCTGACCGCTGTTGCCGAACACGGCGGCTACTGAGGAGAAAGCGCACAGCAGTTCGAGAGGATCCTGCTCGGTGGCGGCGAGCAAAGAGCGCAGTCCGGACACCTTGGTGTCGAAAACCCGGTTGAAGACATCATCCGTCTTGTCGGTGACCAGGGCGTCAGCAAGACGCCCCGCCCCGTGTACGACGCCTGTGATCCGCCCCCAACGCCGGCGTACGTCCCGCAGTACGACGTCGACGGCCTCGTGGTCGGTGACGTCGACATCCCAGTAATCTACTTCGATACCTTCTTCGCGCAGAGCGTCTACGGTCGTTCGGATCTCCCGCATTGCCATGATCCGTCGACTCCGTTCACGAATCTCGGCTGGTGTGGGAGAACGCTCACTCTCCTCGAGCAGAACGCGTTTGAGTTCCGTTTCGGTGCTGCATTCCCGCAGCCGTTCCGGCTCCTCCTCCAAGGGAGTGTGCCCGAGCAGCGCCAGCCGTGGTCCTCGTGCCCTGGCGAGCGCGCGGGCCGCCTTCGCCGTGATTCCGCGCCCACCGCCGCTGACCACGAGGACCGAGTCCGAGGTGATCGGATTCCGTGCGTGTTCGCCGGGGCCCGGAACCGGTGCGACCTCCAGGACGAAACGTTGGTCATCGGAGCGAAGACCCACGTCGTGTACGGATCCTCCCTCCAACAGTTCCCGGCAAAGGGATTCGGCGATCTGTTCGGAGGAGCGTCGACCTCGTTCGCAGTCTATGGCCTTGGTGGTCGCCCCGGGCCATTCGTGACCGCAGGTGCGGGTCAGAGCGGCCATGCCCCCGGACCAGACGCGTAGAGCATCACCGCCGCCGATTCCGAAATCGCCCCCCGTGTCCTGCACGGTGACCAGCAGAGGAGAGGGTTCGTCCGAGACGCTTCCGACCTGACGTGCGATCCGGAACGCGGTGCGGTTGACGGCGAGCGCCTGTTCCTCAGAAGTGATTTCGGTCAATCCTCCGAGGAAGACCACACGGGCACCGTCCGTGGGCACCGTATCGGAAACGGTGGCCGGAACACCGTGCTCCCGGAGTCTGCTCGCCAGCGCCTCGGCGATTCCCCCTCCCTCCCGCAGGATCGTCACCGGGCCGTGCGGCAGGCCGGGAAGGCACAGTTCCGGTGCCTCTCGGGGGGTGACACGGCGCGCCAACCGTGTCAGAGGCTTTTCAGTCGATTCGTACTTTTGGAGCGTGCTCGTGGCCGTGGTCTTTTCGGAGCTTGGTGGTGGACGGATGTCGGCCTGTGCCGATAACGATGATATCCGTTCGTTGTTGTCCGTATCCCCATCCGGGGACAATGTGGTCAGGACATCGCTCAGTGAGCGCATCTTGCCGAGTTCTGCTGCGTCGACCTCGGGGAGATCGGGGACCTGCTCACGCAAGGCGGAAAGGATCTCGACGCGCTTGATGGAATCCAGCCCGAGATCCGAGGTGAGTTCCATTTCTGGTTCCAACATCTCGGCTGGATAGCCGGTTTTGTCAGCCACGATGGACATCAACGTCGCTTCCAGCCCTTGGGAGGATGATTCTGCGGGATCCGGGGATTGTTGGACAGGAGGACCCGGTTCCGGCTCTGTCCGGACCGGATCCCGAGTCTCCGGAGGGGGCGGCGGAGAGGGCGGTGTCCCCGTCCCGGACGTGGGAGACCCTGTTCGAGGGGCGGGTGCCGCGAACGAAGGGGCGGGTGGAAGGGGGTCCGGGGCGGAAGGAGGCGCCTGGTTCTCGCCGGGCGCGATCGGGCCTGCTCCGGCGGCCGAGGCCAAGTGTGCTATGGAGTTCTCGGCGAAACGTAGGAACGCGGTGTGACTTTCGGCGACGGAGCGCTGGTACGCGGCATGGACCTCAGCGGTGTAGCGTTGCATCTCCTGCAGGGCGTACGACCACTTCTCGTCGGCCGGAGGAGCGTCCTCGAGCGACGGAGGTCTGGTCGGAAGGGGAGGATCCTGCTCCGTCGAGTTCCAGGAAGACGACGGGGTGATCGACCCTGTGGAAGCTGTTTCCGGCTCCGCAACCGGGTTTGTTCCGGCCGGTGATTCGTTCGCCCCTTCCCCGTTCGCGGGATCAGACGCCGAGGGGGGATAGGGTTTGCCGTAGTTGGTTCCTGTGATTTCGGCGGTCCGTCTCGGGTCGTGTGTCATCGGTTCCTCGTCAATTACGTAGTGCTTCCAAAGCACATCGAAGTCCAGGGTGAATCCGTGTACGGACAGTTTCCCCAGAGCCTCGTACAGGCTCCACACTCCGTTGCCGCCGTGCTGGTCCAAAGAGACGGCCAAGTGGGATCGTTCGGAGAGGATCTCCTTGATCAGACCGGTCTGCGCCGCCCCCGCTCCCACCTCGACGAAGGTACGTATCCCGCGTCGATACATCGCTTCGATCTGGTCCACGAAGCGTACGGGCCGTACCAGGTGTTCCGCGAGACGCCGGCGCATGTCCATCTCGGAGGTATAGGGCTCCGCGTCGATATTGCTGAGAACCGGAATTTCCGGGGTGGTGAGTTCCGTTTCGTCCAGAACCTGACGGAAGGGAGTTCGTGCCGAGGAGACCAGCGGACTGTGAAAACCGGTCGCCGTGTCCAGTCTGCGTGTGGTGATGTTTCGTTCGGAAGCACGGCGTTCCAGATCGACGAGTCCTTCCTCCGTGCCGGAGACGACGACTTGTCCGGGAGAATTGTGGTTGGCTATCCACAACTCATTTTCTCCGGAAATCATTTCCTGAGTTGTTTCGGTCGAAGTTTTCAGGGCGCACATCCCGCCGGAGCGTTCCGGCGCGTCACGCATCAACTCGCCGCGGATCCGGGCCAGGTTGACAAGCGTTTCTGCGCTCATCGCTCCGGCCGCGCACAACGCGCTCAACTCCCCGAAACTGTGCCCGCCCACGCAGGCGGGTTTCAGGCCGAGGTGCTCCAACACGGACAACAACGCGAGGCTTTGGACGGCTACCGCCGGTTGTGCCCATTCGGTGCTGGTGAGGAGCGTTCGCTGTGCCTCGCGTTCGTGTTCGGTGAAGGCGGCAGGAGGGAACACCACCTCGTGTAGCCTCTGGTCTCCGACCCGCTCGGATGCCAGACGGTCCCACACCGACAGCGCCTCGGGGAACGTCATCGCGATGTCGGCCCCCATGTGGACGTATTGACTGCCCTGACCGGAGAACAACAGGCCGAGCTCCCCGGGGGAGGCGGGAGTGGGGTCGCAATGCACACCACCGGGATGGGAGAACGCTTCGTAGGGGGATCTCCGGAGCTGCTCCACGATTCTCCCCAACTTGGCACGCAGATCGTCCGGATCGGTGGCGATCACTGAGGCCCGTGCTGAGTCAGTGGCGCGAAAAGAACGCTGCGTCCGATGGGCGATCGTGGCCAGCGAGTGCTCCTGAGAGGCCACGTGCTCCGCGTCCCGGATCAGATCCGTCGGAGATTCCGCGCTGAGCAGGATCAGTTCTGCCGGCATGACACGTAGGCGCCTTCCGGGACGTGCCGCGGAGTGCTCCGTGGACCGGTACTCCTCCAGAGTCAGGTGGAAATTACTGCCGCCGAAACCGAAACTCGACACGGAGGCGCGTCGAGGGTGATCTTGCCCCCGGACCCATGGACGGGCTCGCGTGTTGACGTACAGCGGGCTCTCGTCCAGTTCCAAAGCGGGATTGGGGTGGTCGACCTTGATCGTGGGAGGGAGAACGCCGTGATGGGCGGCAAGCAGTGCCTTGAGCAGGCCCACGGCTCCCGCTGCTGATTTGGTGTGACCAAGCTGTGATTTCACCGAGCCCAACGCACACCAAGGGCGGTCTCGTCGGGTCGACTCGCCGAACACCTCACGCAGGGCCTTGACCTCCGCCGCGTCCCCGGCGACGGTGCCGGTACCGTGGGCCTCGACCAGCTCCACCGTGTCCGGGGAGTAGGCGGCGGCCTGGTAAGCGCGCCGCAGCGCCAGGGTTTGCCCGGAGGAACGTGGTTCGTAGATGGCCACGCCGCTTCCGTCAGAGGAGGCCCCGAATCCCCTGAGTACGCCGTAGACCTCGTCACCGTCCCGTTCGGCGTCGGCCAGTCTTTTGAGCGCGAACATGACCAGTCCTTCACCGAGGATCGTGCCATCGGCCCGGGCCGCGAACGGACGTGCGTCTCCGGAACGAGAGAGCGCCCGGGTCTCGGCAAAGCACATGTACATGACGATGTCGTTGAGCGTGTCCACTCCGCCGCTCAGGGCCAGGTCCGACTGGCCCAGAGCGAGTTCGTTCATCGCGCTCGTCATGGCGGCGAACGAGCTGGCGCAGGCAGCATCCGCCGTGTGGTTGGTCCCGTGCAGATCGAATCGGTTGGCGACGCGGCCGGAGACGACATTGCTGAGCACTCCGGGAAAGGTTTCACCCTGCCAGGGGACATAGTGTTCGGCGATCCGGTCGCAGATCCGTTGTGTGGTCGCCTCGTCGAGACCGCTCTCACGTAACGCCCTGTACCAGACCGGCCGTTGCAACCGATTGCTCATGGTGGAGAGCAGTTCCATGGCAGCAGTACCGAGAACCACGCTGGTTCGTTCCCCGTCGGGACGGGGACGGCCTCTGAACGCGTCGGTCAACGTCTGGTCGGCGACCATCATCGCCAGCAACTGGCTGGTATCCGTGGCACGAAGCGCTGCGGGGGGTATTCCGTGAAGCAGTGAATCGAACGGAACGGGATCCAAGAAGGCGCCGCGCTGCGTGTACACCTTCTCCGGTGCCGCGGGGTCGGGGTCGAAGTAGTCCTCGGCCAGCCAGTGAGTGGAGGGGACGTCGGTGATCAGGTCACGTCCGTTCACAACATCTCGCCAGAATCCGTCTGGTGTCTTCGATCCCGGGAGCATCGCGCCGAGCCCAACAACAGCGATCGGGACCTGCCGTGGCTCCGTCATGTATGGTTCCTTCCTGCGACCAGTCGACGGGGAACGTAGTTCCCTGCCGAGTCGGGTAACGGTGCGCCGAAGGTGCGTATTTGGTGTGCCCGGGTCGCCACGGCCGCACCTTCCAGGAGATTGCGGGCGATCTGGACCACCGAACGGTTGCGGAGTGGGTCCAGCCAGCTACCACTGACCCATCGGTTGAATGCCCCCATTGCCGGGCCGCACCAGATTTGGTAATCGCTGCGTCGCCGCTGGTCTCCCTTGATCGCCCAACGACTCGAGTTCCCGAGGTACCAGCGGAAAGTCAGTGCCATAGCATGTTTGGGATCGTTCTCGGCTCGCCGCAACTCTGCGGGGTCGCGTTCGTGCCAGAAGCGGACCACCTCGTTCCACACTTCCTCGAGAGAGGAGCGCAGAACCCGCCGTTCCAAGTCGGTCCGTTCCGCCTGCGGTATTTCGTTCAGACCGTTGTAGGCGCGGTACGTGTCGTAGAGCTGTTTGGCGCGGGCCGCGAACAGTGTGCCACGACGCAACAACTGAACCTGGACACCGGCCTCGAACATGTCCGCAGCAGGGGCCATGGTCACGTCGGTCAGGTCGGCCTCGGCCAACATGGATTTCCCGTCCTCGGACAGCCCCGATTCCACGGAAGCCTGATTGATCGTTCCGGTCAGCACGTACGCCGCTCCCATAGCGAACGCCGAGGCCACTCCACGGGGAGTTCCCAGTCCTCCGGCGACTCCGATACGAATCGGATCGGTGTAACCGAAACTGCTCGTCATGGAGTCGCGCATCGCGAGTATGCTCGGCAGCAGAGCACTCATCGGGCGGTTGTCGGTGTGTCCACCGCTGTCCGCTTCGACCGTGATGTCCTCGGCAACGGGGATCTTTCCGGCCAGTTCCGCCTCGGTGGGGGTGAGTTGTTCTCGGTCGACCAATGTTCGCAGTACGTCACGGGGAGGAGGAGAGAGGAAGCGTTCGGCTACGGTAGGATGCGAGACTTTGGCGAATACCTTCCTGGGGCGTTGGATTTCGCCTTGACGATCCGTGCGCAGTCCGGAAGCGGCGCAGCGCACGACGGCCGGTGTGAGTGCGGTGAACGCCGATGCGGAGATTCGTGGAACGTTCCATTTCAACAGGATCTCGGCGACACCGTCCTCCAGAGCTGGTTCGTAGGGCGAATGGATGAGATTGACCCCCCAGGGGCCTCGAGGGCCCAGCTCCTCGTGCAGAGTTTTGATCGCTCGTTCCACGGTAGCCGGCCCGAGTCCGGCGGCTCCGAAGAAGGCCAGCATCCCCGCCCGGACCATCTCGATCACGAGGCGAGTGGTGGCGATGCCATTGGCCATTTCTCCGGCGATGTAGGGGAAGCGTACGCCGTGTGCTTCACAAAAGGAGCGATCTCCCAACCATTCCGGGTAGAGCGGGGGCAAGGTCCCCAGCAGGTGGGTACCGGAGGGGACGTGAGCATCGTTGTCCGACTCTCTTGCCGAAGTCAGGACACCGACCCGCCGACCTGATCGGTCACAGAGCGCCGACAGAGGGCTACGGATCTGGTGGACGGCTGAGGCGATACCGTAGGGGTGGAACTGCGCTCCGGACGGTGCCGAGGAACCTGTGGAGTCCCCTCCAGCGTTGGTGTGTTCAAGCAGAGTTCTGTCCGGCATATGATCTCCGTGCTTGTCATCCTCGACCGTTCGCGTCGACGGTGCGTGGACGAATGTTGTTTTCTCGCGCCACCCCTGTGTTGCTCAGCAGTCTGCTGTCCGCATCAGGACGTGGCAAAACCGCGTTCCGTCTCGCGGAACGCGAACCGTGATCCTTCGATGTCGTCTTGCGGTACCGCCGGGAAGTGGTGGTTACCACTCATGATCGACTTCCCGTCGCTCGTCACCGCAGTTCCCTTCGTACGGCGTTGTTCGTGAGACCCTTTGGTGTTTTCTCGGGCAGGAGGCGGTGCGGAGAATCTGTTCCGCTCGTCCTTCACGCCGCCAGGTGTCGTTTCCGTCGGGACTGGGCATGGTCCCGAGGGGGAAGAAGTTTTCCTTCGGTGCTGTTTTTGTTGCCCGGTCTTGCCGACGGCGAGAGCCGGGCGGGCGGGTTCGTTCTTGATCGGATACGCCGCGTGGTTCTCCGCTCCCCTCCTGGATGAGGAGTCCTTTGTAGGGTGAGGTGTTTCTCCGGGATTGATTACTCTGTGTACAAGTACGTGCTCCTTGGTAGCTGGAACGGAAGTCCGTTGGCGGAGATGGCCGGACTACGTCTGTGTTGTACGTCTGTGTTGTTCGTCCTGGTGAAAGACTCGAACGGAGTATTCTTCCTCGGAGGGAGGATGTTCTCCTGTCCAGCCGTGAGGGGGCTGCGGTGGGTGCCTCCGCGTCTCGACGTCACTGGGGACGGACGACCGAACAGGGAGCTCCCACAGCCTGCCCCCGTGCCGCGCGACGGCTTCCCCCGGCGGGGAGATACCCCTTCTCTCCGGTGGGCGACATGATTCGGAAACCGTTCAGCGGTGGGCACGGACCGAGCAGGAACAATTTTGTATTTCCCTCGGTGGACGGATCCGTTCGTGCCGCGAGCGGTTGGGGAAAAATTCGTCCGAGGCGTTGACAACTCGCCGGATCGTGGCGAGCATCATTCGACGTCGACGGATTCCGGTAGCTGGCCACACGGATTGTTCGCCTGATCCGGGACGTCGGACGAATGACCGGACCCGTGCCGTTGTCCGGTCCCCGTCGTGAGAGGCGAGGAGAGAATATGTACACGGACGATTTTCCCGCGCGCTCGTTCGGACGCAGAAGCTTCATGGGAGGTGCCGCCACAGTGGCACTGGGGGCTTCCGCGCTGCTACTGCCCGGAACAGCCCGTGCTGACACCACCATCACGGAGAACCAGACGGGAACACACCACGGATTCTACTATTCCTTCTGGACCGACGGGGGTGGTTCGGTCTCCATGACCCTGTCCTCCGGAGGAAGCTACAGTACCACGTGGACCGACTGCGGCAATTTCGTGTGCGGAAAGGGGTGGAGCAACGGAGGACGCAGAACCGTGAACTACTCGGGCTATTTCAGCCCCTCCGGAAACGGATATCTGACTCTCTACGGATGGACCTCGAATCCGCTCGTGGAGTACTACGTCGTGGAGAGCTACGGAACCTATCGCCCCGGTGGCGACGACCACAGGGGGACGGTCTTCAGTGACGGAGGAACGTACGACATCTATCGGACGATGAGGTACGACGCCCCCTCCGTCGAAGGCACCGCGACCTTTCCCCAGTTCTGGAGCGTCCGGCGTCAGCAGCGAACGAGCGGGACGATCACCACCGGCAACCACTTCGACGCCTGGGCCCGCAGCGACATGTGGCTGGGCAGCTTCGACCACTACATGATTCTCGCGACGGAGGGATACCGGAGCAGCGGGAGTTCCGGCATGACGGTGAGCGGCTGACCCGGACCGGAGGAGGACCTGGTGGGAGGGGCCCGGTCCGGTCGTCGTGGTGCGACGCCCGAGGGCTCCTCCCGGAACGCGGGCCGGTACCGGGGAAACCGACGGAGGGAGGGCCTGCTCGTCGAATGAGGCGATATCCTCCTCACGGAGGTCGAGGCACCTTGTCCTGGCTGTCGTGCCGGACGCCCGTGGCCGGGGCGGTCGAGCACACGGTGGGGAGCGCGCGCCTCGACGCCGTCGGCAGGCAGGGAAGGGACAGCACATGCGGGGGCTGGATTTCGTCGCGCTCGACGTGGAGACCGCCAACGCGGACCGGGGCTCGGTGTGCGCGTTCGGGCTGTCCGTGGTGCGGGGCGGTCGGGTGGTGGACACGCACTCCTGGTTGTGCCGGCCCCCGGAGACGCTCGACCACTTCGACCCCCACAACATCGCCATCCACGGCATCACTCCCGACCACGTCGCCGGGCAGCCCTCCTTCCGCAGCCGGCTGGAGGACGCGCTCTCCGTGGTCGGGAAGCTGCCCGTGGTGGCACACAACGCGGCCTTCGACACGGGAGCGTTGCGGCGGGCCTGTGACGCGGAAGGCGCGTTGTGGCCCACCCTGCGTTACGGCTGCACCCTGGTGTGGGCGCGTCGCGAACTGCGCCACCTGCCCAACCACCGACTCCCCACGGTGGCGGCCGAGCTCGACGTCGCCCAGCGGCGACACCACGAGGCGGGGGAGGACGCCGAAGTGTGCGCCGGCATCCTCGTGGAGCTGGTCTCCCGGAAGGGCAGCACCACTCTGGACGAGTTCGCCGTGGCCACCGGTACCCGCCTCGGATACGTGGGCACCGACACCTGGACCGGCTGCCGAGCCGCCTCCGGCGGCAGGGGCTGGGGTGGTTCCCGTGGTGAGTTGGTCACTCCCGACCCCAACCCCGAGGCGGACCCCGACCATCCGCTGTACGGAGCGGTGGTCGTGGTCACCGGTTCCTTCGGCGTCTCCCGCCAGGAGATCTGGAACCTCGTCGCCGCCTGCGGTGGGACGCCGAACAAGGACGTCACCAAACGCACCACCCACCTGGTGGTGGGGGACGGTTTCACCGGGCTGTCCCCGGAGAGCGTCACCAGCGGCAAGGTGACCAAGGCGCTCCGGCGTCGTGAGGCGGGGCAGTCGCTCGACATCCTCGGTGAGGAGGACTTCCGCGCACTCGTGGCGCGGGCCCGGACCCCGACGTCGGGGTGAGGGTGCCGCTCCGGGCGGCCCACATCGGATGTGCCGACCGTTTCCGCCTCGGAGGGTGGTCCCCGCCGGTTTCAGATCCGTCCCGCGACGACCGTGGCGAGCGGGGTGGCCGGATGACCGGTCAGCCGGGGGACCGCCGGGCTGGTCTCCGCGAGCTCACCGTTGGCGATGGCGGTGTAGGTGGACACCCAGGCGTCGAGCTGCCATTCCGGAACTCCGTGGGAAGCACGGGAGCGGTAGGCCTCCGCCACGCTTTCGGGACGGTAGGTGATCACGCGACCGGCTGCCTCCGACAGCACCTCCGCGACCTCGGAGAGAGTGAGCGCCCGGGGGCCGGTCAGATCGTAGGTGCTGCCGAGGTGTTCGTCGGGTGTGGTGAGCACCGCCGCGGCGGCGTCGGCCACGTCCTCCAGGGACACCACGGCGACACGACCGTCCCCGGCCGGGCCGCGCAGTACGTCGTCGGCCTCCACCAGCTCCGGCATCAGCTCCGCGTAGAAGTTGTCGCGCAGGAACGTGAAGTCCAGTCCGCTGGCGCGGATGTGCTGTTCCGTCTCCCAGTGGGCCCGGGCGAGGGTGAAGGTGGCGTCCGGGGCCGCCCCCTGGAACGACACGTACACCAGGTGCCGCACCCCGGCCTCCACGGCGGCGTCCACGAAGGAGCGATGCTGACTCACCCGTTCGGCGGATTCGGAGGCCGAGACCATCAGGACGCGCTGTGCTCCCCGCAGGGCCCGGACGCTGGAACCGTGGTCACCGAACTCGGCGTACCGGGCCTCGGCTCCGACCAGCCGGGGAGCCCGTTCGGGGGAGCGGGCCAGCATGGTCTGCCGCAGTCCCCTCTCGGCCAGTCGTCGGGCGACACGTCCTCCGAGTCGCCCGGTCACCCCGGTCACCGCGATCTCCGGAGTCGTGGCGGAACCGGATGTGTCCTGAACCGTCGTGCTCATTTCGGTCTCCGTTCCTCCGGGGGATGGTTCCTGTCGGCGTCCCCGGTGCCGTGGAGTATCTCCTCCGGGACAGGAGTCAGCATCCCTCCGAAGGCGGGGGCGTCGGTCTTCGCCCGGAGAGGTGGCCCCCGCTTCAGCGAGGCGGTCTTCGTGTGACGAAACGCCCGGTACGAAGACGGTGGTGTTGTGGGTGGTCTCCACAAGTCCCCGCCCGGGACGGATCCGGGATCAGGGAACGGCACGCCGGAAGCTCAGATATCCGGCCGCGGCGGCCATCACGGACAACGTCAACGGATACCCGCCCAGGAGGGCGAGGGGAGGCTGTTCCACGAGGAAACGCCCCACGGCGGGCCACCACTCACGCCAGGTCACCAGGACGGCGAGCCCTCCGAGACGGAACGGTGTAGATCAGAACCTGCGCGATCGGGCTGTCCTGCGTCAGGAACGGCAGGGCGAAGAGCCGCAACCGCAGTCCCCACTCCTCCGTGATTCGTTCGAGCAGGGACAACAGATACAGCAGAACACCGTAGCCGAGCGACTGCCCGAGCACCACGCACGGTATCCCCAGCACCACGAACTTGTTGACCAGCTGAATGCGCACGATATTGACCAGGCGGTTCGTCGGTTCGGTTCCTTCCCGCTCATGGTGTCGAAGACGGGTTCCCCGGCGGCGAGTTGACTGGTCCGTACGACCAGTTGCTGGAGCGACACCGGTTCCACGCGCAGGTTCTCCGGGCTGTGCCCGGGAAACGCTCCACGGAGGGTCACTCGGAGGAAGCCCCCGAGCCGTTCCCGGTGCAGTTCGGTGCGGCCGGCGGCGAACTCCTCGACCGCCCGGGCGGGACCGGTCACGGTGACGGCGCTGGCGCGGAGCTCCTCGGTGTCCTCGTCCAGCAGGATTCGTCCCCGGTAGACCAGGGTGACGTGCTCGACGAGATCACTGACCTCGTCGATGAGGTGCGTGGACAACACGACGGTTCGGGGGACGCGTGTAGTCGGCCAGCAGGTGGTCGTAGAAACGTTGTCGGGCCACCGCGTCCAGTCCCAGGTACGGTTCGTCGAAGAAGGTCAGTGGTGTCCGGCAGGCGAGACCGATGATCAAGCCCAGCGCGGTGAGCTGTCCGCGGGACAGTTTCCTGATCCGCTGTCCCCGGGGGAGTTCGAAGTCCTCGACGAGGTTCTCGGCGAACTCGGTGTCCAGTTGGCGTACAGCAGTCCCGCCGCTGTCAGTGCGTGGTGCACGGCGAACATGTCCGGGTACTTCCGGGACTTCCGGACGAAGCAGACCTTGTCCAGCACCTGGGCGTTCTCGTAGGGAGGTCGTCCAAACACCTCCACCCGCCCCGAGCTCTCGAATTCCTGACAGGTGAGGATGCGCATGATGGTCGTCTTGCCCGCTCCGTTGCGCCCCAATAGGCCGTGGCTGCGGTTCTCCTCGAACTCCAGGGACACGTCATCGAGGGCGAGCACGTTCCCGTACTTCTTGTTCACCCCGTGCATGCTCGCCGCTGTCATGGCTCCTCCTGCCAGGCGTCGATCATTTTCTTCAGGTCCTCAGCATCCATGCCCAGCTTGCGGGCTTCCCCGACCAGCGGAGCGATGAATTTCTCCCCGAACGCCTGCCTGCGTCGTTCCAGCAGTTGTTCGCGCGCTCCTGCCGCAACGAACATCCCGATCCCCCTCCTCTTGTAGAGCACCCCGTCGGTCACCAACTTGTTGATCCCGTTGGCCGCCGTGGCCGGGTTGATCCGGTGGAAGGCGGCGAGCTCGTTGGTCGAGGGAGCCCGTGTTTCCTCGGACAGCGAACCATCGATGATCGAACTTTCGATCTGTTCGGCTATCTGAGAAACAACGGGCGACCGTCGTCCATCACGTCCACCACCGTCGGAAGAACCAGGTAATTGGTTCATTAGTCACGTGGTTAACCACGTCACCAGAGTGCCTGAAAGTCAAGTGCGGAATAACATGCGCTGGGAGACCACGGAGGGGCGGGCAGGCGCGAGAAGCCGGCCGGTGCATCCGCTCGCCCGAACGAGCTCCGGGGCGAAAAGGAGGGCGGACGGGCGCGGAGAGCCGCCGTCCGCTGAAACGAAGGTGGTGACCGGGTGGCGTTTTCCGGGGGACGGCCGTCAGGCCGGTTCCTGCTCGCTCCGTCCGGAGACGGGAGGAGGAAGGTGCTCACCGAGCAGTTGCTCGGCCTCGGACAGCAGGCCCGAGCCGTAGCGGGCAGCGACCAGGCCGAAACGCTCGGAATAGGCCGCGATCACGGCTTCCTCCAGCTCCTCGGGCGAGACCCCCGGTGCCTCCTCGCGGATCGCCCCCACCGACTCCGGAGCGAAGGGCAGTTCCAGACAGCGGTAGACCTCGGTCAGCAGCGGTCGCACCAGCTCCGCGTCGTCGACGACGGCGACGGCACTGAACAACCAGGCGCCCCGGATCATGCGCTGGGCGGTTCCGACGAGTTTGACCCGTTGTCGGGCGTTCACACTGTGCTCGCCCGGGCAGTACTCGCCCGGAACCGCTCCGATCCGGGAGTCGACCCCGCGTTCCCGCAACAGCTCCGCCCACAGCTCGGCGTAGCCACGGAAACGTTCGTCCATGCCGGAGAGGAAACCGGGGTCCCGCCCGACGTGGTCGACGATCACCGAGTTCGCCGTGTAGGCCACGGCGTGTCCCCCCGGGGCGCGGACCACCGGAGTGAAGCCGGCCTCGCGGACGGCGCGCAGCGCTGCGGGGAACCCGGGGCGCAGGGTGTCCCTGCGGCCGAAGGCGACCACCGGGGAGGTGGGACGGTACACCCGGACGGCCGGGGCGGCCAGACCTCGCCCCACCCGGCGTAACAGCGCGTGCGCCAGTCCGACTTCCAGTGCCTGGCCGCCGGAGGGGCCGAGCGAGCCACGTAGCAGGTCCACGCACACATCCTAGAGGTCTCCACCTCCACCAGTCCCCTCCGTGCCCGTCGGAAGAATCGTGGGGTTGGTGATCCCACCGGCTCCGTCATCCCGGACGCCGCTCCGGCGGGGAGAGGGATGACCCGTCGGGACGGTCCTGCCGGGGGAGCCCGGCGTGCACGCGGCCGAAACGCAGCAGCCACACACCACCGAGCAGCAACCAGCCACCAAGGATGACCCATTCGTAGGGCCACACCAGCCCGCTGGGCATACCGGGCAGGAACAACACGGCCAGGCCGAGGGAGAGGACCGTGGCGAGACCTCCGACCGTTCGTCCGTGTGCGACCCGGAAGGGGCGGGGCATCCCCGGTTCGCGGTGGCGCAGGACCAGAAAGCTGATCGCGACCATCACGTAGGAGACGACGACGGCGAAACCTCCCGCGTCGATCAACCAGGTCAGCATCCGTTCACCGAACAGCGGCGCCGTCGCGGACAGACCACCGACGAACAGGATCGCGTTGCTCGGGGTGCGAAACCTCGGGTGCAGCCTTGCGAACCAGCGGGGCAGCATTCCCGAGGTCGCCATGGCGTGGATCAGTCTGCTCGCTCCGACCAGGAAACCGTTCCAGCTCGTCAGGATTCCCGCCACCCCACCGAGAACGAGAACGGTTCCCATGGCTTCGCTGTTCCACAGTGCTCGCATCCCGTCCCCGGCGGCCAGTTCGGAGGTGGCGAGGGGCTCGGCGGACAGGCCGGCTCCCACGGTGAGCACGACCAGGACGTACCAGCCGGTGGCCGTGCCGGTGGCGAGCAACAGCAGTGTGCCGATCCGACGGAACGGCACTCCGATCTCCCCGGCCGACTGCGGGATGACGTCGAATCCCACGAACAGGAAGGGAACGGCCATCAGCACCCCCAGGGGGCCGGCGAGGTCGGAGGACAGCAACGGGCGCATATTGGCGGGATCGCCACCCAGAACGGCGCCGAGCAGCAGGCTCGCACCGACCGTGACCAGGAACAGCACAGCGACGCCCTGGAGCACGGCGGCGGGGCGTATCCCGAGGTAGTTCACCCCCGTCATGACCACCGCCCCGAGGACACCCACAAGTGCCCACCCGGCGAAGACCTCCTGTCCCGCCACCGACCACAGACCTCCGGTGGCCAGCCCGGGGAGCAGATAACCGAGACTCCGTGGCAGTGCCACGGCTTCGAAGGCCACCACCGAGACGTAACCGAGCACCAGGATCCACGAGGTGACGAGAGCGGGACGCGCCCCCAGCGCACGCATCACGTAGTTGTGCTCCCCGCCCGCCCGCGGAATCGCCGAGACCAGTTCCGCGTAGGTCAGCCCGACCAGCCCGACCACGAGGCCTCCGACGAGAAAGGCCGCGGCCGCGCCCAGGGTTCCCGCGTCGGTGAGGAACTCGCCGGTCTGGACGACCCACCCGAAACCGATCATGGCTCCGAAGGCCATCGCGAGTACGTCCCGTCCTCCGAGGACGCGGGAGAACCCGCCTTTTCCGTGCTCGTCCATCACGCCCCCACCGCGGGACCGCCGTCGGATGTCACGCACCCATAATCCTGCTCGTCGCGGCCGGAGTCACACCATCGCCGGATCGGAGGACGGCAACGCGTGCGAGGAGCAAAGCCCTGTGCGGGAAAGGCAACCGTGCCACGAGAACGACGGGGAGGCCGGGAGAGTGCCGAGCGGACGTCGGGGTGCGTCCGCTCGGTCGATTCTCACATCACGAGGGAGTACAGCGCAGTGCTTCAGCCGGATTCCACCGGAAGCCTCGACGGCTGGTCCCCGAGATCGGCACCGCCCGGGACGTGCACGCGCAGCATCCCGTCCTCCAACCGAGCCGTGGCGCCGTGTTCGTCCACCCCGGAGGGCAGGGGGACCTCACGGTAGAACACCCGGCCGGCGCTGATTCCCGACACGGTCAGTACGGTGCGTCGGCGCAGGCTCACGTCGACCTCCCCCGCCGTGACACCGGGCAGGCAGACCCGGACCTCCGCCTCGTCCGGTCTCGTCCGGGTGGTCGCTTCCGGCTCCCAGGAACGTCCGAGGGCGTTCTCGACGGGCAGGTCCTGTCCCATGAGCCACTGCTGCTTGCGGCGGATGGGTTGGGAACGGGCTTGGCCGAGTTTTTCGGCGCGGTGGTTCTCCCGTTCCGCGAGTACGGCTCGGGTGGTCCCCTCGGGACCCTGTGCTTCGGGTTTCGGGCGCTCGAATGTCGTTGTGCCCCGTTTCATGTCGCGCAGCAGCAGCACCAGCGACGCGACCAACGGCCGGATCGGATTGCTCAATCCCACCATCTCCCAGGACCTGCGTGACGAGCTGTGTGTGGGCAGCTCGAATGTTGTGAGCCGAAGTCCCGTACAGACCTGTACGGGAGGAAGTGCGTTCCGGACGACACCCGCGGAAGCGGGAGCCGCTCGGCCGTTTCGGCGACACCGAGTTCCCCTCTCCGGGCGAGTCCGGATCCGCACGAAAACAGAGCGTTCGATCGGTCCCGAAACGGGATTCCCCTCGGAGACACGTGGACGGGCCTGGTACGTGTCGAGAACGGGTTCGTCCCTGTCAACGGATTCCGTGTCCGTATTTCACCATGCCCTCCCCAGCGTCTCGTAGGGCAGGGGGGCTTGGCGGAAACGCAGGGAACCGGTGCGGAGACCGGGAACCGCTTTCGGTTCGTCACGGGGCTCCGCGCCGGTACGCCAGGACCACCGGTGACACCGGGTCAGTCGGTGGAGGAGCCGTGCGGGAGCGGCTCCCGCAGGCGGGAGTGCCGTATTCCGTAACCGAAGTAGCACAACAGACCGAGCACCATCCAGCCGCAGAACACCGCCCAGGTGTCCGCGCCCAGACTCGACATCAGGTAGAGGCAGAACCCGGCTCCCAACACAGGGGTGAACGGTGCCAGGGGCACCCGGAAACGGCGGGGCAGCTCGGGGCGGGTGCGGCGCAGCACCAGCACGGCGATGTTGACCAGTCCGAAGGCGAACAGGGTGCCGATGCTGGTGGCGTCGGCGAGCGCTCCCAGCGGAACCACGGCCGAGAGCACGGCCACGGCCAGTGAGGTGAGTAGCACGTTCTTGCGGGGAGTTCCGGTTCTGCGGTCCACCTCGGCGAACACCCGGGGAACGAGTCCGTCCCGGGACATGGCGAACAGGATGCGGGTCTGTCCGTACATCACCGCGAGCACCACGCTGGCGATGGCCACCAGCGCCCCGACCGACAGCAGCGCCGACCAGAACACCCCGGATCCGGTGGCCCGGGTCAACACCCGGCTGAGCACGGCCTCGGAGCCGTCGAAGGCGGTCCACGGCATGGCCCCCACCGCGGCCAGGGCGACCAGACAGTACAGCGCGGTGACCACGAGCAGTGACAGCACGATCGCCCGGGGCAGGTCCCGCTTGGCGTCACGGGCCTCCTCGCCGGCGGTGGAGGCGGCGTCGAAACCGATGTAGGAGAAGAACAGGGTCGCACCCGCGGCACTCACCCCCGCCATGCCCAGAGGGAGGAACGGGGTGAAGTTTCCGTCGCCCACGGCGGTGAAAGCCACCGCGCAGAAGACCAGCAGGGTGAGGACCTTGATCACGACCATCACCGCGTTCGCACGGGCGCTCTCCCTGGCCCCGCCGAACAGCAGGAACATGGCCAGAACCACCACCGCGACGGCGGGCAGGTTGATCACCCCGCCCTCTCCGGGAGGTTGGCTGAGCACGTCGGGAATCGTGACTCCCACGACGAGCCGTAACAGCTCGTTCAGGTACTGCCCCCATCCGACCGCGACCGCGGCGACCGAGACCCCGTACTCCAGGATCAGGCACCAGCCGCAGACCCAGGCGACCAGTTCGCCGAGCGTGGCGTAGGCGTAGGAGTAGGAGGACCCGGAGGCGGGGATCATACCGGCCAGTTCGGCGTAGGACAGGGCGGAGAACAGTGCGGTCGCCCCGGCGAGGAGGAAGGAGAGCACCACGGCCGGGCCGGCCTTGGGCACGGCCTCCCCGAGGACCACGAAGATCCCGGTTCCCAGCGTGGCACCGATACTGATCATGGTGAGCTGGGCCAGCCCCAACGAACGCCGCAGCTGGCCCGTTTCCCGGGCCAGCTGGTCGATCGGTTTGCATCGCCCCATCCTGGAGGCCCACCCTGGGCGGCTCGTCCCGGTTCGGGCGGCTGTGACTGCCTCGTGGGCGGGTTCGGGGGTGCGTTGGTCTTCCACGGATGCTCCTCGACGGCCTCGCGAGTCCGGGTCGGCGGCCGTGCTGTCAACACGTTGTGAACGACGTTATGGGTATTGGGCAACACTAGGAGTTCACCTGTTTTGCCCGAACCCGGAAAACGTTGCGTGATCAGCCGGCATCGCTTTCGGATCTTGTGCGGTGAGGCGTCGGGAGCGGGGTCGGCCCCCGGTGGGGTTCCGGGGGCCGGTGCGCCCCGGGTCAGGAGCTCGTCGGGGGGCGCTCCACGAGTTGGCTCAGGTACAGCTCGGTCCCCAGCGTCTCGATCAGTTCCAGCTGGGTTTCCAGGTAGTCGATGTGGTGTTCCTCGTCGCGCAGGATGCCCTCGAAGAGGTTGGCGGTGGTGATGTCGCTCTTCTCCCGGCACAGTGCGATCCCGGGTTTGAGTCGCTCCAGCACCTCGCGTTCGATCGCGAGGTCGGCCTCGAACTGTTCCTTGATGGTCTGTCCGATCCGCAGGCTGAACAGCCGCTGGTAGTTCGGCAGCGCCTCGAGGAACAGGATGCGGTCACTGAGCCATTCGGCATGTCGCATTTCCTCGAACGACTCGGTGCGCGTGTGCTCGGCCAGCTTGGTGAATCCCCAGTTGGCCTGCATCTTCGAGTGCAGGAAGTACTGGTTGATCGCGGTCAGTTCGCTGGTGAGCTGTTCGTTGAGCAACGAGATGACTTCTTCGTCGCCGCGCATGACTCCTCCGCCCGTTGCCGTGGGGTCGCCGGATCCGGCCGCACGCGGGACACGGTACGGGCGGCGGGGCGGTGTGAGGGCGAACGTGACGGGCGTGTCCGGAAGTTCAGACCCCGCTGGGTTGTGCCTCGCCGAGGACGCCGTCCTCGGCGTGTTCCTCCAGCAGGGTTTCCAGCTGCTCCACGCACGTTCCGCAGCCGGTGCCCGCCAGGCAGCTGTCACCGATCCGTTCGACGGTGTCCGCTCCGGAGCGGATGCACGCACGGACTTCGGGTTCGGTCACTCCGGCGCAGATGCACGTGTACACGGCAGCGGACCTCCACTGTCCCACCAGGGGTCGTCGGCGTTCCTCGTGGAAGGGCCGTTGCCGCGTGCTCCGGCGGGCGGAACCCTGCCACCAGGACCTCTTAGGTAAGCCTCGCGATATTGCGCTTAGCCTTACCTAAGTAAACGAGAGGTTCGGGGAAGATCGCAACCCCCGGTAAGGCGGTTCACACTCCGATCTCGGCGAGTTCGGCGGGAACGACCGTCGTCGCCGGAAACACAGCGGATCGAGGTCGTGGGGCGGATCCCTCGACGGAGCACGGAGCGAGCAAGGAAAATCCCTCGGACGAGTGTTCGTTCTCGGGTTGTTGCTCTCGCAGCGTGGTCGCCCTAGCGTACTCGGTGATGGACACGACAACAGGGGAGAGCTACACCTTCGCTCCCGAGTGGCACGCCGAACGCGAACGTCTGGGCTTTTTGGAGGGGCTCTGGGACCCCGCCTCCTGGCGGGCACTGCGCAAACTCGGGGTCGGAACCGGGCAGGTCTGCCTGGACGTGGGGGCGGGAGCGGGTTCGGTCAGCCGTATGCTCGCGGAGTGCGTGGGCCCCAGCGGACGCGTCGTCGCCCTCGACAGCGACACGCGTTTTCTGGACCGGGCCCGGTTGCCGGAGACCGTGGAGATCCGCACCCACGACCTGCTGAACGATCCGCCACCGGCCGAACGGTTCGACCTGGTGCACGCTCGGATGACCCTGTCGCACCTTCCCGAACGGGAGGAGGTGCTGGACCAGCTGGTCGAGCTGTGCGCTCCGGGAGGACGGGTGATCCTCTCGGAGTTCGACGCCGAAGGGGCCTCGCTCGCCGAGCGGACCCCTCCCGTGGACGACGCCGAACGCTTCCAGCGGGTCCACGACGCGGTGGTGGCGGTACTGGCACGCAACGGTTGCGACTCCCGCTTCGCGCACCGGATGCCCGCGGCTCTCGCGGCGCGCGGGATGACCGGAATCGACGCCTCACCGGACGGGGAACTGGTGCGTGGTGGCAGCGCTGCCGCGGAGTTCTACCGGCACACCTTCCTGAGACTGCGCACGCAGATCCTGGAACACACCCCTGTCGACGAGAAGACCTTCGACCGGGCCTGGGAAGCCCTCGCAGAGCCCGACTTCCTCGTTCTTTCCGCTCCACTGGTGTCGGTGTGGGGAACCAGGAGCTGACCCCTCAGCCGCCCCGCTTCGTCCGTTCCTCCGCGATCCGGGAGTTCTGCCGGGTGAGCAGCAACACGCGGTGCAGCAGGTCGATGCTTCCCCCACCGCTTCCCAGCGGATACAACCGCACCTCCTCCTGGTAGGCCTGCCGGGCTATCCGGTAGTGACGTCCGCGGAAGGTGACGGCCGTGCGGAGCACCCCGGCGAGAGCGGCGGCGCTGTCGCGTAATCGCTCTCCCGCACGGTCGTAACCCCCCGCCCGCTCGAAGGACTCCAGCAGCCGGGTCACCGCCGAGGGGGAGTGGCGCCAGCCCGCGTGCAGTTCCCGCCACAGCGGGAGGCCGTAGGGAACGGAGTCGAGCAGGAACTTCTCGTACTCGGCGATGCCGCGGTCGGACAACCACACCACCTCGTCGACGAGCCACAGCGGCACCTGAGCAGCTGCCGGCCCCAGGTAGTTCTGTCCGCCGAGGCTGATCTCCTCGAAGTAGGGGCGCAGCGTACGGGCGAAGAACACCGGGCTGACCTCGGCGAGCACCGTGTCGATGGACTCGAGCATGGTGTGCACGTTCCCGTCGATCCTCGTGGCCAGCTGAGCGAACCGCTCGTCCTCCGGCGAGGTGCGGTTGAGCTCGGCGCACAGCCGCAGTCCCTCGTGCAGGTGGGGGAACACGTGGCGCACGGCGTTCTGGAGGGTGCACTCCTGCGGATCACCGGTGTACATCCGCCGTCGGGTCCCTTCGGGGTTCCACACGCAGTAGTGCAACACCGTGTCCCGGGGAACCATGTCGGTGCGCCTGCCGAGTTCCAGCAGCACCGGCAGAACCTCGGGGACGAGCACGGCCGGTTCGCTGCCGTGGCGTTTGATGGAGCCCAGCAACATGCCCAGATCGCGCACAGCGGCGAGACACTCGTCGGTCGACAGTTCGGCCACCCGCTCGAACCCGGGAAGCAGGTCCCGCAGAGCGCCCGTCAGGGCGGCGAGGTCGGCCTCGGCGTTCATCTCCGGCAGTCGGGAGCAGACTTCGTCGGCTCCCAGCGGGTCGGCCGACCGGGTGGCCTCGAGCTGTTCCGGCGATCCGTATTCGGCTGTGGGGGAAGCGTTCATCTCGTCTCCTCGACTCGCGTGGTGCGGACCCCGAGGTGTGTCCGGACACGGAAAAGCGGTCCGTCGTGGTGTTCGTCACGGAGCGGCACGTTCTGGCGGAGAGGTCCTTCCGGGCGAGGAACGGGGGTGCCGGGGGAGGGGTGTGGGGAGCGGGAAGGCGTCCC
>NZ_PVSR01000012.1:0-80934 GCF_003001495.1 Actinopolyspora mortivallis | reverse complement strand
CGGGTGCACCACGCCCGGGCGGCGGCGGGCAACGCCGTGGTGGCCGAGGAGGCCGGTGGCGTGCTGCGCCGGGCCCTGTCCGGGGAGGTGGCGCTGGAACGCCTGCTGATCAAGGCCGCCGCCGGTGCCGGGAAGTCGTTCGTCCTGAGGAAACTGGTGGTCGAGGCCGTCGAGTACCCCGACTGCCGCCGGGTGGGGGTCGTCGCCTTCACGAACAAGCAGATCCACCCGCTGGCGGCCTCCCTCGGTGGGCTGCTGGGAGAGGACCGGGTGTGCCTGTTCGTCAGCGGCAGGCGGCGCGAGGAGGTGCCGGAGCAGACGAGTTCGCGAGTGACCCTGGCCACCACCGCCGCCGAGGTCCCGTCCGAGTGCCGGGTGGTCGTCTCCACGGCCCACCGGCTCGGCGCAGCCGGCGAGCTGGACCGACTGGGTGAGCACGTGGGTGCCGGGCACAACGGGCAGGCGGTGTTCGACGTGCTGTTCGTCGACGAGGCGTGGCAGCTTCCGCACCACCTGTTCGACCGGGTGGCCCCGGCCGCCCCGGTCGCGGTGGGGGTCGGCGACGTCGGTCAGCTCCCGCCGCTGGAGGCGGGGCAGAACCCGTGGCGGGGTGATGCGGGGTTCAACCCGTACCGGGCGTGGCCGACCGACTCCGACGGCCGGGAGGGAACCTGGGCGGTGGAGCTTCCGGCGGTGTGGCGTCCGGCTGCCGGGCACCTGGACCTGTGGCGTGCATTCTATCCACAGTGGAGCGAGCTTGACTGCGTGGCCGCCCCCGGCGACCGGAGGCTGGTCGTCGACGGGCTGTCAGGGGAGGCGGGGGCGGTCTGGCGGCAGGTCGGCACCGGGGTGCCGACGCTGCTGGAGGTGGCGGGGCTGCCCGAGCCCGAGGCCGCCGACGTCGACCCGCCGTTGCTGGGTGCGGTCGAGTCGCTGCTCGACGCGCTGCTCGCCGCGGGCTTCGTGCTCGAACAGGCCGAGTACGACACCGAGGGGTCCCCGACGGGCAACACCCTCACCTCGCGTCCGGGGGACGGTGCGGGCGAGCCGCTGGTCGCGATCCTGGCCACGCGCAACCAGGCGGTGGACGACGCCGCCGACCTCGCCGAGCGGCTGCGGCGGAAGTACTCGCTGGCAGAGACCGAGATCGTGGCCTCCACGGTGGACTCGTGGCAGGGGCAGACCAACCGCCTCACGGTCGCCATCCATCCGTTGAGCGGGGCCTCTCGGCTCGACGAGTTCAACTCGGCCTTCGGGCGACTGGCCGTCACCTGCACCCGCGCCACCCACGGACTGTTGCTGCTCACCCGCCCCGGCATCGACGAGCTGCTCGACCAGGCCCCCGCCCGGCCGGGAACTCCGTTCGGCGAACCGGGCACCCGGCAGCTGCCACGGCAGACCCACCGGCGCATCCTGGAGACCTTCGCGCGCGGCACGCTCACCGTCGAGGAGCGATGAGCGGTACCGCGTGTCCCCCGCGAGCGGGGCAGGCGAGTCAGTCGGCAGCCGCCGCCTGCCCTTCGCGGGCGGCCCGGGCTCGGTTCCGGCGTGGCCGAGGTCGTGGGGAACTCCGCTGTCGGGCGAGTGTCGGTGCTTCGCGGTAACTTCCCGAACATGGAACAGCGGATCAGCCTCGTCACTCTCGGTGTCGCCGACCTCTCGCGGGCCAAGGAGTTCTACGAGCGCCTGGGGTGGCGGGGCCAGGCGCTGGAGCAGATCGTGTTCTTCCAGACGGGCTGCATGGCCTTCGCGCTCTGGGGCAGGGAGGAACTCGCCGCCGACAGTGGCCTGGCCGGTGAGAGTGACGGCGGGTTCGGTGGAATCTGCCTCGCGCACAACGTCCGCCACCAGCACGAGGTCGACGAGATCATCGAAGCCGCACGGCAGGCGGGAGCCACGGTGACCCGTCCCCCCGCCGAGACGTTCTACGGCGGTTACGCCGGAGTGTTCACCGACCTCGACGGGCACGCCTGGGAGATCGCCCACAATCCCGGTTTTCCGCTCGCCCCGGACGGTTCCGTCACCCTCCCCGACTTCGGTGCCCGGTAGCCATCCGTCACGAACAGACGACGCCGTACCCGATGGGAGCGGGAGGGGTCACTCGCGGGGCTTGAGCCGCACGTGGGGCAGTTCCGGAGCGGGCAGGGTTTCGGTCCACTGCGCGGGGAACCGCCCGTACTGGCGGGCTTGCCCGGTGCCCGGGTGTTCGCGTTCGTACTGCCACCGTCGGCGGTGGGCGGCGATCTCCTCGTGGTCGCCTCCGACGAAGTTCCACCACATGACGATCCGCTCCCCGAGGGGACTCCCGCCCAGCAGCAACATTCGTGCCGGTTCCCCCGGTGCGGCCTCCAGGGTGAGCCGGTCGGGTCCGGTGTCCCGGCAGACCAGTTCTCCGGCTCTCGCCCGGACACCGGCCACGGTCACCGCGCCGGTGTCCACGAGTACTCCGTGCTCGAAGGTGGGGTCGACCTCCAGGGTCAGTTCTCTCCCCGGACGGAGGGTGATCTCGGCGCCGAGCAGGGGGGTGTAGGTCGACACCGGTGAGCTCCGGCCGAGCAGGCTGCCCAAGAACACCGACACGCGGGTTCCGTCCCGTTCCAGCGGGGGCGGTGCGTAGCTGTCGAACGCGGGGTCGGTGAGGCGGTGTCGTTCGGGCAGCGCCACCCACAGCTGCGCCCCGCGCAGGACACGTGTGTCCGCTGTGGAGTGTTCGGAGTGGGCGATGCCCGATCCCGCCGTCATCAGGTTGAGTTCACCGGGACGAACCAGCGCGTGTGTTCCGAGGGTGTCGCGGTGCTCCACCTCGCCGTCGAACAGCCAGGAGACGGTTTGTAGCCCGGTGTGCGGATGGCCGGGCACCCGCATGCCACCGGTGGTGGCGACGTCGTCGGGTCCGTAGTGGTCGACGAAGCACCAGGCCCCGATCAACGAGCGTTGCCGCTGTGGCAACGTGCGGCGCACCGTCATCGCCCGCGGCCCGCCCAGCGGCACCTCACGGGGCCGCAGCAGTCGGGCACGTCCGGCTTGGTCCTCGGTGTTGGTGCAGGTCAGCTCCGCCGGGGCGGTTTCCAGGTTGCTCATCGTCTCTCCCTCGCGGCGGAGCGGTCCGGCCGGTGTTTGTCCACCCCGAGTATGCGGCACGGCGGCGCGGAGGGAGCGCTGGAGCGGCGCGGCGGTACCTCCGCCTGGAGCACGACGCGGCGGGTGATGCCGGACCCCCTCGGGACCGGTGTCGACGAGATCCGTTCGCCTGTCCCCTGGTGTGGCGTCACCACGTGCCCGGGGCTGTTTCCCGTGATCCTGTTCGAGAAGCGGATCTGAGTCCTCGGCCGCCGCTCGCGGTTCGGTGGCGGGCGCGGTGGAGGCGGTACGCTCGTGCGTCGTTTCGCCGTGTGCGACTGGACCGGTCTCCCCGGGGCCGGTCGGTGCGGCCGGCCGTCGACGCGGAGGGAAGTGCCGCAGTGGATCAGTCCCCCGAGTCCGAGAACAGTGGTGGTGCACACCCTGTTCTCGTCCCGCTGCTGGCCCTGCTCGGTGTTCTCGCCCACGGGTCCTGGATGCTGGAGTCGTTCGAGGGGTGGAAGTACGGCATCGGGCCGCTCGAACTGCTCGGTGGGGTGAGCAATCTTCTGGTCGTGGCGGGGCTCGGGGTGGGGACCCTGGGGATGCTGCTGCGACGTCGCTCCGGACGTTGGATCACGGCCGGGGCGGCAGTGGGGGCGATCGTGGTGATCACGGTGGTCGTCGTTTTCCTGTTGGTGGAGCTGACGCGCACGGGGGACGGTTCCACTGCCGGTTTTCTGGAGGTGGTGCTCTCTTTCCTGCTGGTGGCGTTGCTCGGGCCGATCCTCACGCTCGTGCTCACCCTCACCCCTCCGTGAACCGGAGTCCGGTGGTGACGGGGCGACGTGCGTCATGGGGCGAGGCCGGCCCGCGCCGGCCCGGTGAACGCGGAAACCGGCGCGGCCGGACGGTTCAGCGGGTGCTCAGACGGAGCTGCCCTGGCGTTGGCCGCCCGCCAGACGGTCCTCCACGGCCTCGGCGATGTAGGCCAGACCCGCCTCGCTTCCGGGCAGCGTGTCGAGCTGGGTGAGGAAACCGTGGGTCTGTCCGGGGAAACGCCGCTGCCGCACCCGCACCCCGGCCTCCTCCAGTCGTCGCGCGTAGGCCTCCCCCTCGTCGCGCAGCACGTCGTGCTCGGCGGTCAGCACCACGGTCTCCGGCAGCCCGGAGAGGTCCTCGGCCCGCAGCGGGGAGACCTCGGGGGCCAGACGGGCCTGGGCGTCGGGGAGGTAGTGGTCCCAGAACCAGATCATGGTGTCCCTGGTCAGGATCACCTGGTTCTCCGGGTCGGTGTAGGAGGCGGTGTCGAGGTCGCAGTCGGTGACCGGGTAGACCAGGATCTGCATGGACGGTTGGGCCGTGGCGGTGGCGGCGGCCCGCGCGGAGACCACAGCGGCCAGGTTGCCGCCGGCGCTGTCCCCGGCGACCAGCAGCGGAACCGGGCCTGCGGTGAGTCGTTCACGTTCGCGGTCGGCCCATCGCAGTGCCGCCCAGCAGTCCTCGACCGCGGCGGGGTAGCGGTGTTCCGGGGCCAGCCGGTAGTCCACCAGCACCACCGAGCACCCGGTGCGGGCGGCCAGTACCCGGCCGAACACGTCGAACTCGTCGACACTGCCCAGCACCCACCCTCCACCGTGGTAGTAGACGAGCAGGGCACGCGGGGACTCCACGGGATGCAGCACCCGGGCCGGGACGGTGCCGTCCGGGCCCGCTATCCCGATGTCGTCCACACTGTGCATCTCGGGAGCGGCGGCGGTGGTGGAGGAGAGCTGGCCGACCATGGCCGCGCGGGCCTCGGGCACGGTCAGCTCGTGCGGTGGTGCGGCGTCGCCGGCGGCCATCGCGGCCACCAACGCCCTGGTTGCCTCGTCCAGAGCCATGCGGAACAACTCCCCGGTCGTCTCGGTGGGAACAGCACTGTGCACAGTGGTGTGTGCTTGTGGCTTTCGGCGCAACGGCCGGTGCTGTTCCGGTATTCCGGGCTGAGGTGTCCTGAGGGAGGACTCCGTCAGGTGTGCTCCTCCGAGTGCACCCGCGTGGTTTTCTCGGTGGCCAGGCGGATCTCGGCGGCGAGCTGGGGGATGGGCATGGCCACGGTGGTCTGCGAGATGTTCACCGGTGTTCCGGTCATCCTGGTGTTGGTGCGCAGCAGGAACCCTTTGAAGCCGGGGACGCGTCGCAGGAGCTTCTCCGGGTCGTCGAGCACGATGCTCAGCACCCGTTGGGTTCCGTCGACGTCGGCCATCGCCCCGGCTATCTCGTCCCACGCGATGAAGCCGACGCTGGTCAGCGAGGCGTGGTCGCGCAGCCCCGCGTTGTCCAGCAGCACCACCGGTCTCGGCCGGAACAGGCGCAGCGCGCCGTAGACCAGGCACGCGCCGAAGAAGGCCACCCCCAGCCCGCCCGTGGCCAGGAACAGCCCGGCCCGTGGGGCCGAGCGCATGGCGGTGAGCGCCTCGTAGCACATGAACAGTCCGAACAGGGCGAAGACCAGCGCGCCCAGTGTCACCAGCGACAGCCGGACCCTGTTCGGGTACACCGCCAACAGGTAGCCGGGCTCGCCCGGGCTCTCGGACCGCTGGAACGTGTTCATCTCTCCTCCTGGCTCCCGCCTGGTGGCCGCGTGTGTCACGTGGTGGGCACTCCCGGAGCGGAAAGCCTGCCATCCCGGTGGGAGCGGGATGGTACCGGGCGGGCAGGAGGAGCCGATTTTGCCTAAAATTGGCCTCAGGTGGGCTCGTCGTCCCTGCTACCCAGTCCTTCGACGGCGGCCGTGGCCAACAACAGCAGCACGACCACCCCGGCCGTCCACAGTGCGCTCGGGATGAGCAGCGCGCTCAGCACGACCAGCACGGCACACGTCGGGTGGGCGAGTCCGGGCCGGTCCTGGCCGGGCAGCACCCCGAACAGCCAGAGACTCAACAGCACCACCGCGACGGCGACCGCCAGCGGCAACGCCGCCCAGCGTTGCGTCCCCGGGGCGGCGGTGCTCTCGGCGAGCAGCCGCGCCGCTCCGCCGACGGCTCCCATCGCCCCGACGAGCAGGTAGTGCCCGTACTCCCAGATCCGGGCGCCCCCGCTCGCGGCCACGGTGGCGTGCGGCACCGCGTGGTACAGCCACAGCAGCGCCACGGCCGCCGTCGCCGTGGTGACCGCGACGACGAGCAACGGCCCGTTGCCCGGGGATTCCAGCCCGAGACGGAGGGCGTGCACGGTGGCCACGATCACCTGGGCGGCCACGGTCAGGGTGAAACGCCCGTAGCGACCGGCGAGGTGGCCGGGGTTGGTGGGCAGCGACCCGTGTCGCCGCGCCCACGGCGGTACGGCGACCTCGCACAGCGCCAGCACCAGGAACGCGGCCAGCATCCACCGTTCCGGCAGCGCGAGCCTGCCGAACCAGGCCAGCTGCAACACCACCATGCCGAGGGCGAACCGCAGGCAGGTGGCCCGGCGTGCCGGGTCTCCCACGGCCGCGCGGACCCACTGCGCGGCCAGTGGCAGCCGCATGACCGCGTACCCTACGGTGATCACGGCGAAGTCCCGTTCCGCCACGGCACCGGGCACCCCGGCGGCGAGTGTGGCCGCCCCGAGGATGAGCAGTGTGGTCACCATCCAGGTGAGACCGTCGTCGGTGTCGTAGGCCGAGCAGAACCACGCGAAGTTGAGCCAGGCCCACCAGATCGCGAAGAACACCATCGCGAACCCGAGCACCGCCGTACCGACCGCGCCGGTGCCCAGCATGTGGGCCAGCCGTACGGCGGCGAAACCGGAGGCCGCGGAGAAGGCCAGGTCGAACAGCAGTTCCAGCTGGGTCTGCCCCCGCGACTCGGCGGGGTTTCGGGCGCGCATGGGCCGGTACAGCGGCCGGGCCACGGATCCCGCGCGGGCCGCCATGCGTCAGGCGTGCGCGACGGTCGGCCGGGCGCTGCTGGAGTAGACCGCCAGCCCCAGCATGCACAGCGTGGACAACCCGGCCAGCACGATCGGGGTTACGGCGTGGGTGAGCAGGGCGAACACCGCCAGCAGCGCCAGCAGCAGCAGAACCACCAGCCGTGAGACGGCGAGTTTTCCGGTGCGGGCGCGGATGTAGAGCAGGTTGCCCAGCAGATACAGCCCCGGACCGCCGGTGACGCAACCGACGACGGCCGCGTCGAGGTGCCCCAGCGGGTGCAGCGTCACCTGCTCGATGGAGACGGCCAGCACGATCGCCCCGGCGATCATGACCGCGTGCGCGTAGGCGAACGCCGACCGGGCGATCGCCGTCTGGTGGCTTCCCTCCGGGTCGTGTTCGACCTCGTGGCTGATGCGGAACCCGAAGTAGTTCCACCACAGCAGCACCAGCCCGGCGAAACCGAGCACGGTCGCGGCGATCACGGGCGCGGTCAGCTCCACGTCGACGAGCGCGAATCCCATGATCAGGATCGACTCGCCCAGCGCGATGATGAACACCAGCCGGTTGCGTTCGGCCAGGTGCTCGCGGTGCAGCGGCCAGGTGTGCTCGGCTCGGCTGCCCAGCCCGGGCAGGTAGAACCGCACCATCGGGGCCGCGTAGTCGACCACCACCGCCACCACCCACAGCCACAGCTGGTGGGCCGGCAGCAGCGCACCCACGATCCAGAACACCCCGGCCAGCACGCTCCAGACCAGCAGGTGGGTGTAGTTCCTGCCGAGGGGCAGCCCCCGGCACGCCCACACCACGAAGGCGGTGCGCACCACCTGGAGGAACACGTAGCAACCCGCGAACAGCAGTGCCTCGTCGTCGAAGGCGGCGGGCAGGGACACGGACATGCCCAGCGCGGCCAGCATGAGCACCGCCAGCAGCACCCGCACCGCCGTGTGTTCCGGGTTGAGCCAGTTCATCGCCCACGCCGTGTAGTTCCATCCCCACCAGACGGCCAGGAACAGCACGGCCGTTTCGGCGATGCCGAGGCCGGTCAGGTGCGCGAGCAGGAAATGGGACAGCTGGATCACGGCGAAGACGTACACGAGGTCGAAGAAGAGTTCGATCGCCCCGACCTCGGGGGCCTCGCCCGCACGACGTTGCCGGAGCACGGATTCGCCGCCGCTGGTGTGCATGGCGCGGAGAGTAGCAACCGGACGGCCCTCGGCCCCGGAAGGCGACGCCCGTGTCGGTACGCGAGGGGGCTTCCTCGGCGATCCGGAGGGGCCACGAACCGCGCCCCGGAACGTGAAAGGGTTGGCTGTCCTGCGGTTATCGACTCCGTTTGTGGGGCTACGAAAAGGTTGTGTTTCCCGAGCTGCGGGGCGGCTGCCTAGCGTCGACGGTGTGGTCGGTGCCGACGCACCGACCGTGCCGACACGAACGGGGAGGGACGAGCATGACCGGCACGTTGCGTGACAAGGTCGCCGTGATCGGCGGAGGGGCCAAGAACCTGGGAGGGTTGTTGGCCACGACCTTCGCCGAACGGGGGGCGAAGGTCGTGGTGCACTACCACGGCGACTCCTCGGCCGAGGACGCGGACAGGACCGTCGAGGCCGTGCGCCAGGCGGGTTCGCAGGCGGTCTCAGTGCAAGGGGACCTGACCCGGGTGAGCGATGTGCGGCGGCTGTTCGACACGGCGGTGGACACCTTCGGCGGAGCCGACATCGCCGTGAACACCACCGGAATGGTGCTGCGCAAGCCGATCCTGGAGACCACCGAGGAGGAGTACGACCGCATGTTCGCGGTCAACGCCAAGGCGGGCTACTTCTTCATCCAGGAGGCCGGGCGCAGGCTTCGTGACCACGGCAGGATCATCAGCCTGGGTACGTCGTTGCTGGCGGCGTTCACCGACGGCTACTCCACCTACGCGGGGGGCAAGGCGCCGCTGGAGCACTTCACCCGTGCGGCGGCCAAGGAGTTCGCGGACCGGGGGATCTCGGTCAACACCGTGGCCCCGGGGCCGATGGACACTCCGTTCTTCTACCCGCAGGAGACGCCCGAGCGGGTGGAGTTCCACAAGTCGATGGCCATGGGCAACCAGCTCACCCAAATCGAGGACATCGCCCCGATCATCGAGTTCCTGGCCACCGACGGGTGGTGGTTCACCGGCCAGACCCTGTTCCCCAACGGCGGTTACACCACCCGCTGAGGAACGAGACCGTCGAAGACAGCGGTCGGAGGCAGTCCCGGGCCGGGGCGCGCCAGGGAGGTGGCCTCGCCACGCGCCCGCCCGCGCGTCCCCGGCTAGGCTGGGTCGTGGCCACCACCGCGAACCGGGACGCGACACATGGGTCTGGACCTGCACAAACTGCACCATCTCGTCGCCGTGGCCGAGGAGGGCAGTTTCACCCGTGCGGCCAAGCGGCTGCACCTGTCCCAGCAGGCGCTGTCCACCTCGATCCGCGCCCTGGAACGGGAGGTCGGCGTGGCCCTGCTCGACCGGAGCGGCAGCACGCTCACCGTGCTGCCCGCCGGACAGGCCCTGATCGCCGACGCCCGCGTGCTGCACGGCCTCGCCCGTTCGGCGGTGCACCGCGCCCGCCGCATCGGTCGGGGGGAACCCGAAACCCTCAGCATCGGTCACACCCCGGCCGTCACCGGCGAGGAGGTCACCACCCTGCTGGCCCGGGCACACCGCACCCGTCCCGAGCTGGCCTCGCGCATCAACCAGCGCTACCCGCACGAACTCGTCGAGCAGCTGCTGGCCGGAGACCTCGACCTCGGCCTGTGCCGGGCCATGACGCCCGTGCACGGGCTGACCCGCAGCCTGCTGACCCACCACCGCCTGCACGTGGCCGTGGCCGCCGAGCACCACCTGGCCGACCGCGCCGCCGTCGAGCTCACCGAACTGGCTGAGGAGACCGTCGTGGTCTGGGGGACACCAGGCCGTTCCGGCTACACCGACCTGCTCGTCGAGCACTGCCGCCGGGCCGGTTTCGAACCCCGCCTGCGGCGCAACCCGGTCCAGGGCACCCCGCCGACCACCGCCGTGCTCGGCACCGACCACATCGCCTTCGTCACCGACGCCCCGGGCCGGACGGCGGACGGCCGGGTCCGCGTGCTCGAGCTGCGGCCGCCCCACTTCGTCCCCCTGCACGCGCTCTGGCCGCAGCACACCACCCACCACGCCCGCGAGGCCTTCCTCTCCGCGACGGCCGACTGACCGGGGCTACCGGTCGCCGGTGAGAGCTCCTCTCCGGTGTCTCCGGCGGTTCCACGGTGTCCACCCGGGATGCGGCCACGTCGAGGCGGGCCGTTTCGCGCGTGCAACCCGGCGGGTCCGGTGTGGGGTTCCGCCGTATCGTGGCCGGGGCCGGCTGTTCGTTTGAACCACCCGTGTCGTGGGTAACAGCCGATCAAGCGACGACGTCGAACCACGAAACGGAGTTCGCGGTGGGTATTCTCAGCTGGATCCTGTTCGGACTGATCGCCGGAGCGGTGGCCAAGCTGATCCTTCCGGGCAAGGATCCGGGCGGGATCATCGTCACCATCCTCATCGGCATCGTCGGTGGGCTGCTCGGTGGCTGGATCAGCACGTCCGTCTTCGACGGGGCGGGAGTGTCCGGTTTCAACCTCGCCAGCTTCGTCTGGGCCGTGGTCGGCTCGCTGATCCTGCTGGTCCTGTACCGCCTGGTCTTCCACCGCAGCAGGTCGTAGCACGCACGGTCGCCGTGCCGGTTCCGGAGGCAACCGGCACGGCGGCAGCGGGACTCAGCGCAACGCCAGCGGCAGGTAGGTCGCCCCGCGCAGCTCCTCCGCGTCGATGGTGCGCGGGGTGTAGTCGATCTCGGCCAGCCGTTCCCGCATCCGCCGCACCGGGTCGGCCCTGCGGGTCGGGCTGCCGATCATGATCGCCGCCCAGGGCTGTTCGGTGGAGCGGAAGAAGACGCGGGTGTCGAAGGTGCGTCCCAGCTGTTGCCAGGGGCGGCGCAGGCTGTCCGCGGTCTCGGCGGTGGGAAAGCTCAGGTGCGGCCTGCTCACGTGGGTGCTGAGCACTCCGCCGGGGGTGAGCAGCCTCCGGTAGGTCTCGAAGAACTCCTGGCCGTACATGGCGTTGTAGCCCTCGGTGGAGTCCTGGTCCTCCTCGGGCAGGTCGAGCACGATCACGTCGTAGCTGTCGCCGCGCCGCAGCGCCTCGGCGACGAAGTCCGCCCCGTCGGCGTAGTGCAGTCGCACGGGGCCTTCCCAGTGCTCGGCGCGTTTCACGTCCTCGGGGGTGTAGCCGAAGGGCAGGTGGTCGGCGCACAGCCGTACGCACTCGGGGTCGATGTCGACGTGGTCGACACGTTCCGCGCCGAGTTCGGCGGCGATCTGGGGCACGGGTCCCTCGCTGCACCCGATGACCAGCACTCGTCGCACCTGCTCGGCCAGCAGTGCGGCCGGTATCAGCTCGGCCTCGTGGAAGGCCAGTTGTCCGCACTCGGCGCTCTGGGGGTTGTCGTCGCAGAACAGGGTGACCCCGAGGCGGGTGCGTGCGATCAGCATCCGTTGGAACTCGGTGTCGGCCGTGCAGTGCACCTCGTGCAGCCGCCACAGATCCGCCACGTCCTCGCGTATGGGTTCGCGCAGCCAGGAGCCCGTGGTGTTCGCCATCCTCACCGCCGTTTCCTGCTAGCCGATGCGGGCCGAAAGTCGGTTCGGAGTCACTCCGAATACAGCGTAGGAGCGCCCGGAGGGGAGTGCCGTGGGTGGGTCTCCGGGCACGTCCGGATCGAGTGAACTCATTTCATGTATTGCTACTCGACAGTAGCTCGTGTGTACTCTCTCCGTTGTGTCCCGGATCACTCTAGAGCAGACTTTTCCGGATCCCGGAAGCGGGGTGGAACGGTCTGCCCTTCCGTTCGGAAAGGAAACGACACCATGCGCCGATTACCCACGCTCGCCGCGGCCGCGTTGGCCGCGCTGCTGTGTGCCCAACCCCTCGCCCCGCTCGCCGATGCCGCCGAGCAGACCGGTTTCACCGTCCGCAGGGAGGCCATCCCCGGTGCGGGAGGCGTGACCCTGGACGCGAAGGTCGTCGAACCGGCCGGTCCGGCGCGGGAACCCCGACCCCTGCTGGTGATGCCCGCCAGCTGGGCGGTGCCCAACATCGAGTACCTGGGAGCGGCCTCCGGGCTGGTGCACGACTCGGGCTATGTCGTGGTCACCTACACCGCCCGGGGGTTCTACGCCTCCGAGGGAGAGGTGGAGGTGGCCGGTCCGGAGGACGTCGCCGACGCCAGCCGCGTGATCGACTGGGCGGTCTCCCACACCTCGGCCGGTGCGGAGAACGTCGGCATGGCCGGGATCTCCTACGGGGCCGGGATCAGCGTCCTGACCGCCGCCGAGGATCCCAGGGTGGACGCCGTGGCCGCCATGAGCGGCTGGGCCGACCTGGCCGCGTCGCTGTACCCGAACGACACGGTCAGCGCGGGTGCCGCCGAACTGCTGCTCGGCATCGGGCACGTGACCGGACGTTTCGGGGAGGACCTGCGCGAACTGGAGCGGGCCTACCGCGAGCACCGCACGGAGGACGCGCTGCACCTCGCCCCGGAGCGTTCCCCGGCCAACCGGGTCGAGGAGCTCAACGAGAACGGCACCGCCGTGCTGTTGGCCAACGCCTGGCAGGACTCGTTCTTCCCTCCCAAGCAGATCACCGACCTGTTCGGGGCGTTGAACGGACCCAAACGGCTGATGCTGGCCCCCGGCGACCACGCCACCCCGGAGGCCTTCGGCGCAGCCGGTCTGCCCAACCGCATCTGGGAGCGGGCCACGGAGTGGTTCGACCGGCATCTGCGCGGAGTGCGCAACGATCTCTCCGACAGTGCTGTGGAACTCGAACCGCTCAACGGTTCCGGGTGGCGCGAGTACCCCTCCTGGGAGGCGGTGACCACCGAGACCGGTCGGTTCCGCCTGACGGAGCCCGTCTCCGACGGCTGGCCGCGCCCGGAGACCGGAGAGCTGGTCGAGGGGCCCGCTTCCGACTGGCAACACCGGATCGACGTGGGGGATCCCACCCTGGCCCGCAGCGGCACCGTCATGCTCAGCGGTCTGCTTCAGGGCTTCGCGCGCGTTCCGGTGGGGGTCTCGGTTCCCCTGGTCGACCGGGACGACGCGGCCGTGTGGAGCTCGGAACCACTGCCGTCCGGGGGCACGGTGAGCGGCACCCCACGGCTGCGGCTGTCTGTCACCCCGACGGGGCGGGAGGTCTCGCTGTTCGCCCACCTCTACGAGGTGGGGCCACTGGGCAAGGGCAGTCTGATCACCCACAAGCCGATTACCGTGCGTAATAACGAGCCGGGAGTGCCGAGCGAGGTGGACCTGGCGCTTCAGCCGGTGGTGTGGAACGTCTCCGCCGGTAACAGGCTGGTGCTGGTGGTGGACACGGTGGACGCCCGGTACCGGGAGGAGGGGCGTGGCTCCGTCGCCTTCGGCTCCTCGTCCACGGCCCCGGCGGAGCTGCGCATACCCTTCGGGTGAGGCGGGGCGAGGCGTGCCCCTCCTGAAAACAATCAAGAAAACCTGGTTGCCCGGTCGGTTTTTCGCGTTGACCGACCGGGCATCCGGGAAACGACACGAATTGTGTCCGAGCGGAAGCGCAGTGCGTTTTCCGGGCGGAAAGATCCCATTCTTCGGGCCAGCCGGTAAGCGAGTGTTCCACAATTCCCGGAAGTGCCTGTACCGTGGGACCATGACGGATGTTCGGCCCCCTGGTGTGCGGGGTGGCGGCGCTCGCGGAGGGCCCCACCGGAGTTCACTGAGCCGTATGTCAGGGGATATGTACGCTCGTGGTGTGGACATGCAGTGCCCCAGTGCCGCGCGCATGTTCGATTACTACCTGGGGGGAACGGCCAATTTCGCCGTGGACCGACAGGCCGTCGACCGGTTGCTGGGGGAAGTCCCCGAGGTGCAGGTTTACGCGCGCGCAACACGCGCTTTTCTCGGAAGAATGATTCGCTTTCTCTGCGATCGAGGAATTGATCAGTTCCTCGACCTGGGATCGGGAATGCCCACGGTCGGCAACGTGCACGAGGTCGCCCAGCGCCGGTGCCCCGAGGCCAGGGTGGCCTATGTGGACATCGAGCCGGAGGTGGTGGCTCACTCCAGACAGTTACTGCGTGGAACCGAGCGGGTGACGGTCACCCAGGCGGACATCCGGGATCCGGAGACCGTGTTGGCCGCTCCGGGGGTCACCGAGCTGCTGGACTTCAGCCGTCCGGTGGCGGTGTTGGCCGTGTCGATCCTGCCGTACGTCTCCGACGAGGACGATCCGCCGGGGATCATGGCCCGCTACCGGGACAGCTGCCCGGCGGGCAGCTACCTGGCCGTCTCCCACGGGACGGCGCTGACCATGTCCGCCGAGCAGGTGCACAGCAGTGAGAACGCCTACCGCGACACCCACACCCCGGTGATCATGCGTGATCCGGAACGGATCCGGGAGCTGTTGCCCGGATACGAGCTCGTCGAACCCGGCCTGGTCCCGCTGCCCGAGTGGCGTCCCGAACCGGACGTGAACGCCGCCCAGGACGGCACGGACTCGGCGAACGGGGTCGCCGCCGTGGGATACCTGCCGGACGAGCCACTGCGGGCGTGGTAGGGACCGGGGCGTTCGGCGGTCGCGGGGCACATCCGGGCACGGGGAGGGGAACGGTCCGGAAGCGGTCCCGAACCGTTCCGATGATGTCTGCTCGCTCAGCGTGAGCGACGAGGGACCCGTGTCCCCTTGGAAAGAAGGCCTGGAAGAAGGCCGGTGACAGCGGGGTGATCCTCACCGTTCTCGAAGGAGTGCCCGAGGGGTCAGGAAAAAACCGGGGTGGTGTATCCCGAAGGCCCAGGATTCGGGGCATACCGGGATCCTACGGATGACGATCCGTTACGGATCACAGCGACTCCGTGCTTCTTGACCAGGTGGAATCCCACCAGGGTTATGGGAAGCGGGGTCAGTGGTGTCAGTGCCGTCAGGACCGCGCAACCGAATGTCATGGGCGGACCGCTGAACGCGAGACCGACACCGGTGATCAGAAGTCCGGCCAGCAGCGAGAACGCGATCAGTGAGGAGAAGGGCCTCATCTCTTTTCCTTTCTCAGTCGACGAAAAAACTTCCGAACGAGATGATGAGTACTCCGACAATTCCGAGCCACAGGACGAGTTGCGATGTCGTCGTGACGCGCCGATTTCTGGTGGTCAAGATCGACGAGGTTATGAAAAGTAGAATACTCGCGATTCCGATGACTCCGGAAGTTACCCCCCAATTCATGGGCAGATCACTCGTTTCCTCTGGTTGGGTCCGGCTTGTTTTCGGTCAGCAAACGTGCTGTCCGATGAAGTTGTACACGGCACTGAAGGAACCCGCCACCGCCGAAAGTTGACTCAGCATCTCGGGGGCCAGAAATACTCCTGCCACCTCCAGTCCGCCTGAAGCTGCTGCCGCTGCCAGAGCCGCTGCTCCCATGCCGTAAACGGCTGAGGCCACCGCCCAGGTGCATGCTCCGGAAGGGACCTGCCCCTCGAAGTGGGCCGAAAGGTTCCCCCGGGAATCCTTCGCCAGGATCAGAGGAGTACCGTTGACGGTTCCTATTCGGGCCCGTTCTCCGGGAGAGAGGTCTTTCACGATCTGTTCCGCTCCGGGAACTCTGTCCACCTCGGGTGCTGTGGGCTCTTCTTGTTTCCGCGTCGCGTGCCTCGCTGTTATGGCCGAAGTGGGAAGGGGGGATCGTACCTGGGAGTGTTCACTCGCTGTGGCGGTCTTTCCTGAGACGCCCATGAGCGTTGCGCTCAGGAGGCCGGTCAACACGAGGGCAGTGGTTTTCTCGATGGTCATGTGCTTCTGAACTCCGAGTGTCAGAAAATGACGATGTTCCTTCCGGGAAACTAGCACAGAGTGAAACTTTGATCAAATAGGTGTTTTCTTCGTTGGAAGGGGGTTTTCTTCGCTTTCGGGGTGAATCGTGCGAATCGTTGGTTTTTTCCGGCGTGGATTTTCGGGAGGGGACGTTTCCGGCGAACGTTAACAATCCGGTTATTTTCGTGTTCGGCACTGTTCGGGCGTTGTTCCTCGTGCTTTTTCCGTGTGTTCGTTCTCTCCGCTCGAATGCTCGACGTGCCGCTTCTCCGGGTGTGGGTGCCGCTGGCGGAGGCCCTTCCGGGAGGGGGGGGGGAGCCGTCCCCGGCGGGTCTTCCGGTGTTCGGGATCGTGCGGTTCGGTGTGCAACCTCACGCCGGAGTGTTCCGTCAGACGGGACTTCCGGCCGTGTGGTTGGCGACTAGTGACCAAGTAGTTGACCTGGCCATTCTTTCGGGTGACCTTTGGACGCGTTCCGATCACAAAGCGACAAGATCGCTGTCCACGAAGGAGCCCAGCTTGTCCTTAGCACGCATCGCATCCCGGGCCGCCGCCGCGGCACTGATCGCCGTCGGCATCGCTGCCCCGGCTCAGGCCGCCGCCTCCGCCGAGGCCCCCGCTCCCGAACCGATGATCATCGACGGCGACTACGCCACCGACGCCCCCTGGGCCGCGCGGATGTTCGCCGACGGCAGGGAGATGTGCAGCGCCAGCGTGATCGCCTCCCAGTGGGTGCTCACCGCCCAGCACTGTGTCCAGGGAGCCAACCAGATCAGCTTCCGGGTGGGCAGCCTGGACCAGACCCAGGGACGTGAGGTCTTCGCCGCTGCCGGCGGGGTCCACGTGCACCCCAGCGCCGACCTGGCCCTGGTGAACGTGCGCAGCAGCGTCGACGTCGAGTACGCCCCACTGGGCGAGCCCGGTGACGCCCAGCTCTGGGAGACCGTGCAGACCTACGGGTGGGGAGCCACCTGCACCGACCGTCCGGAGGCCGAGTGCCAGTCCCAGTGGCTCAAGGTCGCCGACGTCACCGTGACCGACACCTCCTGCTCGGACTACCGCGGCGGCACCGCGATCTGCGCCTACCGCGGTGACGGCATCCCCGCCGGCGGCGACTCGGGCGGGCCGATGTTCGCCAACGCCCCCGACGGCGAGTACGTGCAGGTGGGCGTGGCCTCCACCAGCGACCGCTCCAGCCGTACCGCCTACACCAGCGTCGCCGAGTACCGGGGCTGGATCGAGTCCTACGCCGGTGTGTGACCGGCGACAGTGAACCGCACCGCGTCACCGGCGGTCCCCTCCTCAGGGGACCGCCGGACGTGTGTCCGGGGCGTGACGAGATCTCGGTGGGCTCCGTTCCGGGCGTTCCTCAGGACGCCGGCGCGAACCCGACCCGCATGGAGAAGATCTCCTCGTCCTCCAACAGCGCCTTGAGCAGGAGGGTGGGACCGCGTTCGTCGTGGCTGTCCACCTCGGCCCGCAGCTTCACGTCCCGTTCCGCCGGTATGAGCCGACTGGCGTGGATCAGTTCCAGGTGCCACGGTATCCGGCGCGGTCCCGGTGCGAACCTCTCCAGCAGCAGGAGGCCGAGTCGTTCCAGGCTGGAACCGAGCATGGCTATCGGCAGGGTGGGAAATCCGGGAAAGTGTCCCGGACAGGCGTCGAGACCGGGCGTGATCGTGGCCGAGGCCGACCGGGTCCCCAGGCGTACCCCCTCGGGTTCCGGAGGAGAGGTGTAGGGGCTCGACGGCGGGGAGGGTGGTTCGTCCCCGCGTCGTGTGTGCGCGAACACCCGCTCGAAGGCCTCGGCGGAGAACACGGCGAACTCCAGCTCCAGTCTGAAGAGCGGCTCCTCCGAGGCGGTGAGGATCGTGCTCGTGGTGGTGGCCGCGCGTTCCGAACGGAGCTCCCCGGTGGCCTGCCCGGACAGGGGGCCCGTGGGGCGGGATCGGGTGGCCAGCCTGTCGAGGCTGCCCCGCCGGGCCAGGTAGTAGCGGCGTCGTCCGTCCCGGGTTCCGGAGGCCGCCGCGCACAGCCCGAGGATCGCCGAGTGCCGTGCGGCCTCGGAGATGGTCAGCGGAGCCTGTTCACCCGGTTGCTGTTCGACGGGGACGGCGCAGACAGCCTCCCCGGGGCTGGGGAAACGCACCCCGCGCAGTGCGAAGTAGGGCTCGCGGACGCCTATCCGCGCGTACACGGTCTCGTCGATCTCCGTGCCCATCGGTGTTCCTTCGCCCGACTCGGTGAGTACGGGACGACCCGTCCCGCTCCCCGAGCACCGGCTCGGAGTCCGGCCAGACGGTCGCCCCCGCTTTCCCCGGTGATCGTGGAGGCGGAGGCTGACCCGGCGCTGACAGGCCGCTGACGCCACCTCGGTGGTTCAGCCCAGGCTCAGGTACCTGCGGTCGTTGAACTTCTCCCCGACGCAGGAGGCGCCCAGGTCGTGGCCGATGCGTTCGATCACGTCGGCCAGCTCCAGCCTGTTGAGCCAGTCTCGGGGCAGGGCCGCCGTCCCGTGGCGCGCGCCGAGGATGGCCCCCGTGATGGCCGCGGTGGTGTCGCTGTGTCCGGAGTGGTTGACCGACAGGCGCAGCGCGTCGCGGAACTGGTCGCGCTTGGGCAGCGCCAACGCGCAGTACACCCCGATGGCCAGCGCCTCGGGCCCGACCCATCCCTGCCCCAGCCGTTGGATGTAGGAGGTGCGCACGTCGATCCGGGCCAGGGTGGCCGCGTCGGCCAGTGCCGTGGCGGTCTCCCCGTCCTCGCGCAGCACTCGTCCGGCGGCCTGGTCCACCGCCTGCGGGAGGCGTCTGCCCTGGACCGCCAGCAGGTGGATCAGGGCGGCCATGGCTCCGGCGGAGGCCCATCCGCCGGGGGCCCCGTGGGTGAGGGCGCCGAACTGGCAGCCCAGGGTGTAGGACATCTCCACGGTGGGGGCGAATCCCGCGGCGGCCGCCCGGTCGACCGCGCCGCATCCCTTGGAGGTGTTGGCGGGTTGGTCCGGAGTGCCGAGAATCTCCTCCTGCAGAGCGCGCAGGCTGGTCAGGCCGGGGGACCGGTTGGCGTAGAGCTCGTGCTCGGCCATGAGGCCGGTGGCCCCGTAGTGGGGCTTGCTCTCCTGCTGGGTGATCAGCCACCGCCGGTAGGCCGCCGCAGTCGCTTCCACGGGACGCCACTTGCCCCCGTTGTTGCCGGTCGCCCAGGCGTGCAGATAGCCCTCGCCGGTGAACAGCAGCATCTGGGTGGCGTCGCCGAGCAGGGCCTGCGGTGGTGGTTCGACGACTCCGTCCGGTCCGTAACGGGTGCGGATCTCGCCGTGGTCGGCGAACTCGACCGGCACGCCGAGGGAGTCACCAAGAGCAGCACCGAGCAGGCACCCCACGGCACGATCCACCACTGTGGACGATGTCGACACGCGGGATACCTCCACAGTGCTCCGGGTGGTGTTCGGGCGCGAGTCCCGACTCTACTGGGCGTCGTGAGTGCCTGTCTTGGAACCGTGTCCGCGAGACCGGGGGGCGAGAGGAGGGTGCCCCCTCTCGGGGCGGGACGCGCACCGTGTGGTGACGGGTTCTCGCCACGTCCTCCGGGTGCGGACGTGGCGGTCCTCCCGGATCTTCCGGGGTGACTGCCCTGTTCACGTGGTGTTCTCCCGCTGGTCCGGAACCGGTTGCCAGGCACTTCCCCCGGGAGCTTGGCAGACGGGTGACACCCGGTCTCATTCGAGTTTGCTCACATTTTGTGGTTTTTGCCTCCCTGAGAAGGTGAACACTCCACCGTTGGGGTGAGCTGAGGTGAAGCCTGCCACGTCTGTCGGTTCGTGTGGTTACCGTGGATCGGTTTCGTCGACATTCATCCACACGAGGGAACTTTCGTTCATAACGGAAAAACGGGAAAACTGACGTGGGACCGATCTTCGGGGGGTTATGCCACCGGACGACAGCTCGCCCGGCGGGCCGAGCCACGGCTACGAGTTCAGACTGCTCGGCCCGCTGGAGGTGCTTCACCACGGCGTGAGTCAGCCGCTGGGCAACTCCGCCGTGCGCAGCGCGCTCGCCTGCCTGCTGCTCGAACCGAACCAGGTCGTGTCCATGGACCGGCTCATCGACGCGCTCTGGGGAGAGCACCCCCCGCGCACGGCGCGCACGATCATCCACGGCTACGTCTCCAGGCTGCGCAAGCTGCTCACCCCTCGGGAGGGTGAAAGTGACCCGGAGGCCCCCGAGATCGTCACCCGTTCCCCCGGGTACCTGCTGCGGGTGGACAGCGAGCGCATCGACGCCCACCGCGCCCGCGCGCTGATCAACCGGGCCGGCAACCTGGAACCGGCGGAGCGCTCCCGCGCGCTCACCGAGGCGTTGAACCTCTGGCGGGGTCCCGTGTTGGCCGACATCTCCTCCGACAGGTTGCACCGCATGGTCGCGCCCAACCTGGACGAGCTGCGCCTGATGGCGCTCGAGGAACGCATCGCCGCCGACCTGGAACTCGGCAGACACCGCGAGCTGGTGGTCGAACTGTCCGAGCTCGTGGAGCGGTACCCGCTGCGGGAACGCCTCACCGGCCAGCTGATGCTCGCCCACTACCGTTCCGGGCAGCGTGCCCGCGCCCAGGAGTGCTACCACGAGCTGCGGGAGTGGCTCTCGGACGAACTGGGGCTCGACCCCGGCCCCGACCTCCGCACCCTGTACGAGCGGATGCTGCGCGACGACGAGAGCCTGCTGCTGCCCCGGCGAAGCCCGACGGGCGGTTCGGGCTGCGCCGAGACCGGGGTCACCGCCAGTCCCGCGGAACTGCCACCCCGGGTGGCCGGTTTCGTGGGGCGCTCCGCGGAACTGGCCGCGCTGGACCGGATGCTGGACGAGGAGGACCGGGACTCCGCGAACCTGCTGGCCGCCGTCACGGGAACCGCCGGGGTCGGCAAGAGCGCGTTGGCCGTGAACTGGGCCCACCGCGTGGCCGACCGCTTCCCGGACGGACAGTTCTACGCGGCACTGCGTGGTTTCGACTCCGAACGCCCGCCGCTCTCCCCCGGGGAGGTGCTGACCGGATTCCTGAAGACGCTCGGCATCGCCGACGACGTCATCCCGGTCGAGCTGGGGGAGCGCGCCGCGCTCTACCGGTCGCTGTTGGCGAGTCGCCGCGTGTTGATCCTGCTCGACGACGCCAGGGACGCCGATCAGGTGCGGCCGCTGCTGCCGAACAGCTCCGGTTCGCTCGTACTGGTGACCAGCAGGCGCAGACTCGACGGTCTGGTCGTGCACAACGGGGCCCGGACGTTGCCGTTGGAGACGCTGTCCCCGTCGGCGGCGGTGGAGCTGCTGGACACGGCCGGAGTTCCGGGAAGGGCCAGGTCCGAGCCGCAGGCGGCGCGCGAACTGGCCGAACTGTGCGGCGGGCTGCCGCTGGCCCTCCGCATCGCCGCCGCGCGGCTGGCCGCGAACCCGGGGCGGGCGGTGCGGGAGCTCGTCGGTGAGCTCACCTGCGAACGGGACAGGCTCTCCGCCCTGGACATCGACGACGCCGACACCAGCGTCCGTCGGGCCTTCGACATCTCCTACCGGAGTCTGCACCCCTGTCAGGCGCGGACCTTCCGTCTGTTGGGGCTGGTTCCCGGCCACACCTTCACCTCCCACGCCGTGGCCGCGCTGTGCGGGACGGATCCGGACACGGCCCGGCGCAGGTTGCGCGCGTTGACCCTGGCCCACCTGGTGAGCGAGCCCAAACCGGACAGGTTCGCCATGCACGACCTGCTGCGGCTGTACGCCGGTGAGCTACGCGACTCCGCGGCGGAGGGGGAACCCGACGAGCAGCCGGAGTCCGCTTTGCGCGGGCTGACCGAGCACTACCTGGCCGCCGCCGACCACGCCAGACGGTTCCTGCGTCCGCCCCGGGACGAGCTGGACTTCTCCGGGTGGGAGTGGGTGGTGCCGGCCATCTCCGGCAGGGAGCAGGCGCTGGAGTGGTTCGACGCGGAGTGGGCGAACATCGTGGCCGTCATCGACGCCGCCGCCCGGCACGGCTGGGACCGCGTGGTGTGGCAGCTGGTGCGGTTGCAGTTCAACTACCTGATGGTGCGGTGTCCCTGGGAGGACTGGGTGCGGATCTACACCAGGGGGCTGGAGTCCGCGCGCCGGTTGGACGATCCCGACGGCAAGGTGCTCATGCTGGCCGGCCTCGGGGTGGTGCACTCCCGCTCGGGGAACCCGGAGGTGGCACTGAAGTACTACGCCGAATCGTATTACGTGGCCTCCGCCCTCCCCGAACGGGCGAAACTGGCCATGACCCAGGTGAACATGGCCAGCGCCCTGTTCCGGATGGGGCGTTACGCGGACGCGCGGCGGCACTGCGAGGAGGCGCTGTGCACCTACCGCGCCGAGGGGGACCGCTACGGCGAGGCCGGAGCCCTGAACAACCTGGCCCAGGTGGACCAGGTCTTCGGACACCACTCGGCCGCCCTCGACCGGTTGCGCCAGGCCGAGCGGCGCTACCGGGAGGCGGACGATCTCGAAATTCTGGCCATGGTGTTGAACAACTGTGGTGAAGTGTGTGTGGAACTGGACAGGATGGACAACGCGCGACGCTACTACGGGGAGGCGCTCGAGGTGGCACGGCAGTGCGGCTCCACCATGCGGCAGGCCGCCGCCTACATGGGTCTGGGCGACGTCGCCTCCCTGCGCGGTGACACGGCCGTGGCGCGTCGTCGCTGGGAGACCGCGCTGTCGATCTTCGAGGCGGGCGGTTCCCCCCGGGCGGCGGAGCCGCGCGCGCGGCTGGCCGAGCACGGCCCGGCAGGGGGAGCGTGAGGCACCGGTCGGGGCCGCGTCCGCGTTTAGTCGTCGTTTAGTCCGTGATTAGTCGCTACTGCCAATCTGTGTCATGTGCGCTTCGGCAGTCGCGGACACCGCGGACCGGAACGCACCGCGCGGTGACTCCTCGGGGGAACGGGGTCATCCGCGCACAGCGGCGTGCGGGTGTGGTCCTCGGGCCGCACACTGCCGCCGAAGGGGTCAGGTTGGTCCGGGCAAGGGGGACCGGAAGGACATGGGGGTGAGCGCGGGCTCCGTGTGCTGGGGGTACGGACGGCACGGAGTCCGCGCTCGTGTTCTCGACGACGTCCCTGTCGGGGACGACGTGCCGGGCCGGGCGCTCCCGGCGGTGCGGGAGTGTTCGCGGGGCCTCCGGGGACTGCCGGAGGAACTCACGGCACGGAAACGCTCTCGGTGACGAGCCGTCGCCCTCCGCGTGAGCGGCCCTTCCGCGTTCCACCACGGGGAGGAGGGCTCCGGTGGGTCATCCCGGGAACGAGGCGGGTTCCCGCTCCGAGCCCTTCGGGGCGGTGGACTCCACCGGAAGAGGGCGGGGTCGTTTGGGGCCGAGACCGTCGCCGGAGGAAACCCCACGGATCCGGCGGCCGACCCACGGGCCCAGGTGGTGTCCGATCCAACGCAGGTCCTCGCCGCGACGTGCGGTCCACGGCCGGTGTGGCTGAGGGGGCCACGGGGCACGCCAGTCCTCGGCTGGCTCCAGTCCGAGCACCTCGGCGGCCCGCAGGGCGACGCGGCGGTGCCCCTCCGGGGAGAGGTGGAGTCGGTCCGCGCTCCAGGCGCGCCGGTCCTGAAGCACCCGCATGGACCACAGGTCGAGGACGTGGCATCCGTGACGCTGGGCCGTGGCCCACAGGTGCGAGTTGTAGGTGCCCACCTTGCCGCGCACCAGCCGCATCACCGGCGTCTGTCTGGTGTCGAAACCCGTGCCTATCAGCACCTCGGCCCCGTGGGCCCTGATCCGGGCGACGGCCTCGTCGAACCGGCGGGCCAGCTCGTCGGGATCGGTGAACGGGCGGATGATGTCGTTGCCCCCGGCGGTGAAGGCGACCAGGTCCGGCTGCGTCTCCAGCACACGGGGGAGTTGTTCGTCGAGGATCTGGTCCAGCAGTTTGCCGCGTACCGCGAGGTTGGCGTAGCGCAGCTCCGGGTTCGCCGCGGCCAGCCCCTCGGCCAGCCGATCGGCCCACCCGCGGAAGCTCTCCCCCTCGGGACGGGGATCGTTGAGACCTTCGGTGAAACTGTCGCCGAGGGCCACGAACGTGTTCCAGCGTGAGGCGGTGCCGTCCCCCTCCGGCTCCCGCACGTGTTCCCCCAGCGTTCGCTGTCGCTCGTAGCTCATGCGACTGCCTTTCGTGCTCTATGTGTCCTTTTTCCGCGGAGCCGCCACCGGGCAACACCCTGGACCCGTGTTGTTGACCTACGCCACCGTCGGTACGTGTTCGGTGATGAACAGCACTTTCCTTCCAACGGGATTCTTTTTCACTCGAAGGGCGACTTTTCCGGGCGAACATGTGGTTTCGTATCGTTGAACACGCTCGTCGACCGATGCGGACGAAAGTAGCCCGAAAGGCGCGCACGAACGCGCGAGAGCTGCTACCGTCCGGCGAGGGTGAGGCGATGATCAAGGGGACGTGTCGAGATCGGGAGTGGCCGAACGGTGCCGCATCGATCACCTGAACGGGGAACGCGAAGCGGAACTGTTGACGTCGGAGCGGGTGTGTCCGTCGGCAGCGTCGAAGCTCTGGGGGAGTCGTGACGAGTCCACGTGATCCGGTGGCCGGGACGACCGGACAACGACGACAGTCCCCGGGGTTTCCGCACCGTCGGCAGCGTGCCGAGACGTCACCCGGAGGTGCTCCGCCTCCCTCGGAGGGCAACGGTGCCGAGGGCGGGGGCAATGCGCGCCCGCCGGCCCCACCCCAACACGGAGGACCCGTGGCGGAAACGCCGCGACAGCCCCGGGGCGCCGGACGACCCGAGACCTCGCCCCCCACCGGTTTCCCGGTGCCCGACCGTTTCGACCTGCGTGCGGAGTTCACCGCGGCGGCGGTGCAGTCCGACCCGTTGGCGCTCTACACCCGGCTCGAACGGTTACCGCAGCACTTCGCCCGGCGGTTCCCGCGACGGGAGCCGGGCTCGACGGCGGGGACGACCTCGGTGCTGTCCGGAGACCTCGACGGTGGTCCGGTTGGGTCGAGCGGGGAGACCGCTTCGGGGGAGACCGCCGTGCAGGTCCCGGCGGGCGCCTCCGGTGCGTCCTCGGTCGGATCCGCCCGGCACCTCCCGCACGTGGCGGGTTCCCTGTCGGAACCGGCACCCGCCGCCCACGCTCGGTCCACAGCGGAGGGTTCCCCGTCCTCGGAGTCGAACGCGCCGACGGCCGGGGGCGCGGAGCCGGAACGCTCGCCGACACCGCCGTCTCCCGTCCCCTCGACGGGGGAGGACGGGGATCCGCCCGGCCCGGCCGAACGCACCGAGATGATCATGGGTGTGGCCGGCCCGTTGGCCTCGGAACCCACCGGGACGGACTCCGCCGGTGGGCGGGAGGAAGTCCACGGCTCGGAACCCTCCGAGGACGACCGGCCAACGACGCGGATCCCGCCGGTGCCCGCCGAGGCGGAGGGGGTTTCCTCCGCACCGGCTCTCGCCCGTCCGCGGCCTCCGGTCACGGAGCGTCCCGGTCCCGAGCCGGGTTTCTCCGCCTCCGCCGCGCCCGAGGCACCGGGGAGGAACCGACCGGTGAACAACGGCGTGGACGCGGCGCGACCCCCCGGCCGTGGTGGTTCCGTTCCCGGCACCCCGGTCCCACCACCGGGTCCGCCGAGGGTCGCTGCCGGCCCGACAGCGCCGCAGGCACCGTCCGGAACTCCGCCCGCCGGGCCGTCCGGCGGTCCCGTTCCGGGTGATCGGTCCGGCGCCGGGCCGGAACACCGAGGGGCGCAGCCACCCTCCGGTAACTCCCCCGGGGAACCTCCCCGGGACCGGACGGGGCCGGAGAAGCGGCCAGCGGGCGAGGGGTCCCGTTCCGGCGTGCGTCCCCCGAGGTACGAACCCCGTCCGGACGGTGGGTTCGGCCCCATGGGATCGGGTTCGTGGGTGTCCGGGGGGATGAGTTCCCGCTTCGCCCCCCGCGCCAGGGAACGCCCGGAGAACGAGGAGCAGGAGGACTCCGACAGGCCACGTCTCAACGAGCTGCGCAGCGGACAGGGCTACCACTTCGAGGACGAGGACGAGCGCCCGCGTTTTCTCGTGCACACCGACGACGCGGCTGGTGGTGCCGACTTCGGGGAGGACCGGTTGGTCGCCCCGCCCGTGATCGGCGAGGGGCCGGTGGGATACGGCTTCTGACCAGGTCTTCGGCATGGTCCGGTCCGTCCCCTCCACGGAGGACGAGGGCCGGTTTTCGAGAACAGGCAGGTGAGCGGGGCGACCGTGACCCCGCGAGCACCTTTGCGAGGGACGCCCGTACATGGTCGAGACGATCAACCTCTCCCTGTCCGCTGTCGGCGTGCTGGGAGCACAACTGAACCTGGACGTGCGGCAGTACCCGTTCGAGTTCCCTCCCACCGGTGGGACTCCGGAGGAGCGGGACGAGCTGACCAGGAGGGTGTGGGCCGAGTTGGAGTCGGCCGGTTTGGCCAGCGGGGGAGAACCCGAACCCGAGGTGGCCGACGCCCTGTACCTGATGTGCAGTTCCGAGGTCTCCGTGGCGGCGGCGGGACTGCTGGACATCCGTGGCGGACTGCGGTTGGCCGCCCGTGCGGTCTCCACGGGGGAGGTGGGGGTCGTCGGTGTGATCACCGCTCACGGGCTGCGACTGGACTTCATGGACCCCGAGACGCTGCCCGAGGTGTGTGTCCGGCTGCTGCCACGGGCCCCCGCCGGCAGGGGCGGACCCGTGCGGGTTCCCGTGGAGGCGCTGCGGATGCGGGCGCGGAACACCGGTGAGGACCGGGATACGGGCCCCACGGAACCGGAACTGCTCGCCCGGGCCCCCAAGTACCGCATCGGGCACTTCGTGGTGAGCGGAAACGAGGGAGAGGCGTCCCGACTGCCCGGGATCGTGTGGTTCGACACCGAGCACGGCCGGTACTCGATGCGTCGTGTCGATGCCTCCGAGGGGGAGGTGCTCGACTGTTCCCCGGTGGACCACCGGGGGCTGGTCGCGCAGCTCACCGACTCGCTCGACCGGGTGAGACGGAACTAACCCCTGTAGGGGAGTGTGACGTAGGACAGGGCACGTTCGGCGACGAGTGCGTCCTCCGGATCAGGTAAGGCAGGCTTAAGTTGTGAGCCGTGACAGCGCCGCCACCGAGACCGGTGGCCCCGACGAGCGCGATTCGTTGATGCGGGTGCTCGGTGGGCGTGCCTCCGCCGTCGACGCCAGTGTGCCCCCCGTGGCCTTCGGTGCGGTGTGGGCGTTCAGCGACGGTTCGATCGCCGCCGCCGGGATCGCCGCCGTCGGAGTGGGGGCGGTCATCGGGGCGTGGCGGCTGACCCGGGGAGCACGTCCCCTCGCGGTGCTGCTCAGCCTGCTGGCCGTGACCGTGGGGGCGCTCATCGCGCTGCGCACCGGCCAGGCCGCCGACTTCTACCTGATCCGGCTCGTCTCCAACGCGGCCAGCGGGCTGGCGTGGATGACCAGCATCGCGGTGCGGTGGCCACTGCTCGGCCTGGTGGTGGGCACCGTGCTCGGGCAGCGGACCACGTGGCGTCGCGACCCCGAGCTGCTGCGGGCCTACAGCAGGGCCAGCTGGGTGTGGGTCGGGCAGTACCTCACACGGCTGGTGGTCTTCGTCCCGCTGTGGGCGGCGAACGCGGTGTTCGCGCTGAGCGCGGCCCAGGTGGTGCTGACCTGGCCGCTGGTGGCGTTGTGCGTGGCCACGAGTTGGTGGGTGCTGCGGCGCACCCTGCCCGCCGACCACCCCGGGATCCGGCACGTGCGCGAGTCCGGCTGAGCACCCCTGCCGGAGCTCCGCGCGGAGCACTCAGACCTGCCGGTGGAGCACGGAGTCGGTTCGTTCGCCGAACCACCGCTCGTGCAGCCGCAGCGCCTCGCCCTCGTCGACCAGTTGCCGGGCGGCCAGCCAGGCGGCCCCGATCGCCCCCGAGCCTGCCGTGATCGGCTGTGCCCGGCTGCGTTCGGCCAGCTCGCCGCGCACCGCCTGGCCCAGCGGCCCCTCCGCGCACAGGAGGCCGCCCGCCAGCACCACGGGCCTCTCGTCCTCCTCCGCGTGGACGGACAACACGTCGGTGGCCAGCATGTGGGCCGCGCGGGAGACGATCCCCCGGGCCTTTCCGCCTCCCTCGGAGGCCGAGGCCGTCACCAGCGGCGCCAGTTCGGCCAGTTTCACCGGCCGGTCCCCGACGAACGAGATGAGGCGGCGGCACAGCAGGGTGTCCGACTCGTTCCGGGGTTGGTCGGCGAGCACCTCGTTGAGGACGGAGGCCACCAGCGGGTCGTTCTTGCCTGTCCCCCGTTCGAGGGCTCGCAGCGTGACGCGCACCGCCTCACGCCCGAGCCAGAAGGCCGATCCCTCGTCCCCCAGCAGCCACCCGTGACCGCCCACGGTGCGGGACAGCACGTGGTTCTCGATACGGGCCACGATCGATCCGGTTCCGGCGATCAGGGCGGTGCCGCTCGGCTCCGGGGTGCCCGCGGCGAAGGCCACCTCGCTGTCGGAGACGGTGCGCACCTCGCAGCCCAGCCCCAGGCTGCGCCAGGCCTGTTCGTAGCGACCGGCGATACCGGGATCGCTCAGCTTGCTGATGCCGGCCATCCCCAGGACCGCGGCACCGACCCGTCCCCGGTCGACCCCGGACAACGCCGAGCGGGCGGCCCGGGTGGTCTGCTCCACGGCGTACTCCGGCGGGTGGGAGTTCGGGTTGCCTCCGCCCGCGTGTCCGACCCCCAGCACGCGGGAGTCCAGGTCGGCGACGACCGCGCGGCTGGAGGTGCCGCCCACGTCCAGACCGAGGACCAGTGTCTTGTCGTCGGTGGTGTCGGTCATGGTCCTCCCGTCCCCCCTGCTCGTCGGCCGCGCCGCCCGGCGTAGCCTGGCTGTGCCCGTCCCGCCCCGCCCCCTCGGTGGGACGGGCTTTCACATGTCCGTGCCGGGTGGTCACCTCACGGTATCCCGGTCAGCGGGTGCGCGTGACCTTGTTCAGTCCCCGCGGCCGGTCCGGGTCCTCCCCGCGTTCGAGAGCCAGGGTGAGCGCCAGGCGCTGCACGGGCAGCACCTCCAGCACCGGGGCGATCTCCTCGGCGGAGTCCGGCAGCTCCACCGCGTGGGAGTGGGGGACCGCCTTCGCTGCGGAGCCGATCGCGCAGACGTCCGCGCCGCGTTCGTGCACCGTCTCCAGTACCTCGGTCATCGCGGTGCCGCCTCGCCCCGAACTGCACAGTGCCAGCACGGCCGTTTCGGTGTCCACGGCCGCCACGGGGCCGTGCAGCAGGTCGGCTCCGCTGTAGGCACGGGCGGAGAGGTAGCTGGTCTCGGCCAGTTTGAGGGCGGCCTCGGCGGCCGTGGCCGAGGAGTACCCGCGTCCGGTGGTCAGCACTCGGTCGGCGAACCGGTAACGCCGCACGGCCTCGTCCAGTTGTTCCGTGGGTTCCAGGGCCCGTTCGGCCAGTTCGGGCAGCCGTCGGGCGTGCTCCGCCTCACCACCGCGGATCGCGTCCACCAGCAGGTACAGCGTGAGCAGCGTGGCGCTGTACGTCTTGGTGGCCGCCACGGCGTGTTCGGGTCCCGCCGCGATGTTCACCGACATCTCCGCCGCCTTGTTCAGCGCGGAGTCGGGGTTGTTGGTCACGGCCACGGTGGTGGCCCCGTTCCTGCGGGCGTTCTCGGTCACTTCGAGCAGGTCCGGCGAACCTCCGCTCTGACTGACCGAGACGAGCAGCACGTCGGTGAGGTCCGGCTGTGCGCCGTACAGGGTGGTGGTGGACGGTGAGACCAGCCCGGCCGGGAGCTGGAGCAGTACCTCCACCAGGTACTTGGCGTACAGCGCCGCGTGGTCGCTGGAGCCGCGCGCGGCCAGCAGGACGAAACGGGGGGCGCGCTCCGCCACACGCCGGGCGACCTCGGTCAGCGCGGAGCGGTCGGAGAGCAGGCCGTCGAAGACCGCGGGCTGTTCGGCGATCTCGGAGCTCATGTTCCTGCCGGGATGCTGGGACTGCTCGCCGGCCCCGGCACCGGGGTGCTCGGTCATCTCGTCGTCCGTCCTTCACCGTGCGACAATTCGGTCTAGACCAATCCTACCGGTGGGCTCCCCCGATGCGACAGCCCCGAGCCGCCTCCGTAGTTTTCCGAGCGGGGGTCCACCACCGGTTCCGAGTCCGGCATGCTGGAGTCAGTGGTACTGATCGCCCCGTTCAAGGCGCGACGGTAGGAGGAAGAATGCTCGAAGCGTCGGTGCCCGGCGGGGCCGACACGCCGACGAAGAACCAGCGCGAACCCAAGTACTGGGGGTTGAAGCAGCACCTGCTCGACATGCTCCGATCCATGCCGGCCGGATCGTCCATCCCCACCGAGCGCGCGTTGGCCGCCGAGTTCGACGTCTCCCGCACCACGGTGCGGCAGGCGCTGGCCGAGTTGACCGTGGAGGGCCGGTTGCTGCGGGTGCAGGGCAAGGGCACCTTCGCGGCCCAGCCCAAGGTGGCCCAGCGCCTCCAGCTGAGCAGCTACACCGAGGACATGCGGGCCCAGGGCAGGCACCCCGACTCGCGGCTGCTGGAGATGACCGAGGAGTCTGCCGAACGCGAACTGGCCCACCTGCTCGACATCCCCGCGGGCAGCCCGATCCTGCGGATGCGCAGGCTGCGCCTGGCCGACGACGAGGCGATGGCGATCGAGACCACGCACCTGCCGCTGACCAGGTTCAAGGGACTGACCAGGCTCATCGGGGAAGGCGGATCGCTCTACCAGGTGCTGCGCGAGCAGTACGGGATCTCCTTCGCCAGCGCCGAGGAGACGATCGAGACGGCCCTGGCCAGCCCGGAGGAGGCCGAACTGCTGGGCGCCGACGTGGGCCTGCCGATGCTGCTGCTGTCCCGCCACTCCTTCCACGGGGACGGAACCCCGGTGGAGTGGGTGCGCTCCATCTACCGCGGGGACCGCTACAAGTTCGTCGCCAGCCTCAACCCCCCAGCGAGCTGACCAGCAGCGCCGGATCGACGTTGCCGCCGCTGACCACGGCGACCGTGGTGGTGTCCGGAAGTTCCCGGGTCCGGTGCAGCCAGGCCGCCGTCGTCACGGCCCCGCTGGGTTCGGCCACCAGTCCGGGCCCCCTCGCCAGGTAGCCGACCGCCTCGGCGATCTCCTCCTCGGTGACCGTGACCACGTCCTCGACGAACGCCGCGAGGTGGGCGAAGGTCAACTCGCTGGGCTGGGCCGTGAGCCCGTCGGCGATCGTCCTGGTGCGTGCCCGCACCGGCCAGTCCACCCGCCGTCCCGCCCGCAGGCTCTGCCTGGTGTCGGCGGCCAGCTCCGGTTCCACCCCGATCAGCCGGGTCCGGACGTCCGCCCCCGACAGGGCGGCCCCCACGCCCGAGATCAGCCCTCCTCCGCTGACCGGAACCAGCACCGTGGCCTCGGACACCCCGCGCGCCCGCAGGTCCTCGGCGATCTCCAGCCCCACGGTGGCCTGCCCGGCGATCACCGCGGAGGCGTCGAAGGGCGGGATCAGGGCGGCACCGTTCTCCGCCGCGATCTCCCGGGCGCGTCGTTCCCGCTCGGCCACGTCCACCAGAACGATCTCGGCTCCCAGCGAGCGGGCAGCGGCGACCTTGGACCCGGGGGCGGAGTGCGGCACCACCACGGTGGTGGGCACGTCGAAGACCCGCCCCGCGTGGGCCACCGCGCGCGCGTGGTTGCCGCTGGAGTAGGTGACCAGGCCCCTGCTCCGGGTGCGCTCGTCCAGCACGGCCGTGGCGTGCAGGGCCCCGCGGAGCTTGAAGGCCCCGGTCGGCTGGAGGCTCTCGGGTTTGAGCAGCAGCGGCCGGGTGCCGTCCCCGACGGGAAGCAGCGGGGTGCGCACCGGCCCGTGGTGCTTCGGCAGCCGCGCGAGGACCTCCCGGGCGGCCACGGCGTCGGCGTGGGTGGTCAGCGACATGGGGACATCCTCTCCGATCGTGTTCCCCCGCCTCGCCGGGCGTGCGCCCCCGTGCGTCGGCCGGTGTCCGCGTTACACCGAAGTGGGGGTGTTCACTGGAGGGCCGTGCTCGGGAGCAGCGCGCTGCGCTCCGACGTTGGTGGGAGGGAATGGTCGGATCAGGTTCTGTTGGGAGTGCCATGAACTCGTTGGACCCGTTCGCAGCGACACCCCTCCGCCGTGAACGTGAGGGCGGCGGGCCTCACGCGGTGCCGCGACCGCGGGCCCGGCGGGGCGGATTCCCCGGTGAACCGGATCGGGGAGTGGAGACCGTGCGGAAGGTCCGGCGGGTATGACCGAACGCGAACGTCCCGACTCCCCGCCGCGCACCGAGGACTCCGAGCGGGACGGGAAGAAGGGCCTGTTCGGCAAGCTCGACCTCTCGCCGACGCAGGTGCTCGGTACGGCTTTGGCCTCGGTCACCGCCGCCTTCCTGGGCGGGAGCCTGGGGATCGCCGGCACCGTCTCCGGGGCGGCGCTGACCAGTTTGGTGATCACCGTCGGCGGTGCCGTGTACCAGCGGTCCCTGGAGACCACCAAGGAGAAGGCCGCCAACGCCGCCCTCCGCCGTCCCGGCAGACGAACGCCCGGGCAGGGACGGGAGGAGGCCACCCGCCGGATTCCCGCCGGACCGGCCGCCGCGCCCGGTGACGGGCAGGCCACCCGGGTGCTGCGGCCGTGCTCACCGGAGGCCACCACGGACAGGATCCCGTTGTCGGGCACGGACAGCGTTCCGTCGGGCGAGGCCCCGAGCCGCGCGCGGCGCGGGATCCGCTGGCGCGTGGTCGCCGTGACCAGCGGGCTCGCCTTCCTGCTGTGCATGGTCGTGGTCACCGGTTACGAGGTACTCACCGGCGACTCCGTCTCCGGCGACTCGGGAGGAACCACCGTGGGACGGATGCTGCACCCCCACGGAGGCGGACAGCCCCGGGAGCGGGGCGGTGAGGAGCTGCCCGCCGGATCCGAGTCGGTCGAGCCGACCGCTCCGGAAACCACGGAGCCCACCCCGGAGTCCTCGGCTCCCACCGAGCCCGAGCGCTCCGCGGAGAACCGGCCCCCCACGGCCACCTCCACGCCGCCCCCGACGACCACGGAGACGCCCGAGGAGACCACCTCCACCCGGCCGACGGAGGACGTGGAAGGGGGCGGCCCTTCGGCGGGACCCTCGGAAACCCCCGAGTGAGCCGTTCCCGGCTCGGCGGAAGGCGGCGGCGCTCCGCTCCTCCGACTTCCGCCGCCCCCGGAGCGGCCGGACACGGACCTCGCGGGTCAGCCACGGGCGGGCGAGTCGTGCAGCACGCACTCCGTGCAGTAGCCCGTGCCGGAGCGCCACATCTGGCAGCACGTCCGTCGTCGTGTCCACAACCCTTCGGGTGTGGCCGTCACACGCACCAGGTCCTCCCGGCCGGTGGCGGCACGCAGCGTCAGCGCGCTCGCCAGCGTGTCACCACCGATGCCGTCCCGGTCGGCGCGGCGCAGCACCTCGCCGATCAACCCCACCGCGTTGCCCCAGTACTGGTCGCTGTCGGCGGGTGGGCCGCCGATCCCGGCCAGGCCCCGGGTGAGGGGAGTGACCAGCGCCGACACCTCCGTCCACCAGCGGACCGCCCGGTCCTCGTCGGTTCCCGTGCGAACCGCCGGCCCCGGCAGCAGGCCGTGCAGGAAACCGTCCGGGGTCACCACGGCCCGCGTTCCGCGTGCCGAGGGGAAGTCCGTGCCGAGGTGGTACTCGGGAATCGTGGCGCACAGCATCAGCCAGCAGGCGCGGAAGGCGACCAACACCGTTCCGGCGCGGTGGTGCTCGAAACCGGCGCGTCGCTGCCAGTGCCGCACGTTGTCCGCCAGGTACGGCTGTTCCGGGTCGCAGAACCGTTCCCAGGGAACGGTCCTCGTCTCCGTCGTCGTGCGCCCGGGGCGGGCGAGTGCACGGGTGCCCGCCGTGAGCGGGTTCGGATCGCTGTCGGATTCCACGTGCCCATTCCACGTCACGGGACGGGAGCTCGTGTGCGGACCGGGCGAAACGATGAAGAGATGTTCATCGCTTCCGCGGGCAGTTGTGCGCACCGTGCCCGTCCCCGTAGGGTCCCGCTCTGCCGCAGTGCACGGGAAGCCGGTGTGAGTCCGGCGCGGTCCTCGCCACTGTGACCGGGTAGCGAGTCCTGGAACGCCACTGGACACGACGGGTGTCCGGGAAGGCTGGACAGTGTGGATCCGGAAGCCAGGAGACCGGCTGCGGCACACGCCAGATTCCACGAGCGATGGAAGGAAGGTTGTTCGATCATGACGACCGTTCCCGCCGCTGACCCGTTGTCCGCTGTCCCCCGTGTCCGGGTCCCCGCGTGGGCGTGGGCGGTGGCCGTGCTCTCCCTCATGCTCATGTACGTGGTGTTGCAGGAGAACGGGGCCGTGTTCGCCCAGACGGCCGAGGTCATCCACGAGTTCACCCATGACGGCAGACACGCCCTCGGCGTGCCGTGCCACTGAACGGGAGGCGATCGTGGAGAACTCGTTCGGTCGCATTCTGCGTGACGGGGTGCTCGCCGGTCTCGTGGCCGGAGCGGCGGCGGCGCTGGTCGCGCTGCTGGTGGTCGAGCCGCGGATCCGTGCCGCGCTGCGGATCGAGGAGGCGCGCGCCCACGACGGTGGTGGGCACGCGCATTCCCACGAGGAGATGTTCGGCCGGGTGACCCAGGTGATCGGTGGCATGGTGGCCGCCGTCGTGGTGGCGGTGGCGCTCGGTGCGCTGTTCGCCGTGGTGTTCGCCCGCCTGCGGCACCTGCTGCCCGCCCGCACCGAGTTCGGGCGCACCATGCAGCTGGCCGTGGTCGGGTTCTTCGCGTGGTCCCTGCTGCCCGCGCTGAAGTATCCGGCCAATCCTCCGGGGGTCGGGGGTACCGACACCGTCACCTACCGCACGGTGACGTACTTCTCGGTCATTCTGGCGGGGATCGTGATCGTGGCGCTGGCGTACCTGCTGCGCGGGTACTGCCTGCGGCGCGGGTGGTCCTCGCCTGTCACGGTCGCGGTCACCGCGCTGTTCGTGACGCTGCTCAGCGTCCTGGTGCTGTGGGCGTGGCCCGACAACCCGGATCCCGTCCCGGGCGATGTGCCCGCCGGGCTGCTCTGGCGTTTCCGACTGTCCTCACTGGCCGAGCTGGCCACGTTGTGGGGTGTGCTCGGCCTGGGGTTCGGGCTGCTCTCCGAACGGCGGGTGGCCGCCACCAACGGCACACGTCCGGTCGCGGCGGCGTCGTGACGCCGGTGTAGCGGATGAGCCCGTCGGTCCCGTCGAACAAGGCGGGGCCGGCGGGTCCGACTCCCCGGCGACGGCGGGTTCGGTGAGCCGACGGCGGGTTCTGCTCCGCACCAGCGTCCGCCGCGTGGAGGGAAGAGGAGAGCAGCGGCGGGGCTCGGGCCGGTTCTCCGGGGCGCTCCCGTCTTCCGGGAACGAACAGGTGCGTGGTGTTCGTGTGCCCGAACCACTGTGGCCGGACGGTCGTGACGGGTACGCTCGCGGGCCGTTGCGCCGGGGGCTTCCGGCGGTGTGAGGGGTCGTCGACGGGGGAAGCGTGTCGGAAGAACGAAGTCCGGAGTTGCGGAAACAGGGGGCCTTCCTCGCCGTCCTCACGGTGCTGCTCGTGATTCCGGGGCTGCTGGCGCACGGGGCCTGGGTTGTCGCCTCGTTCGAGGCGTGGGAGCACGGCGTCGAACTGTCCGAACTGCTCGGAGGCGTGGGTAATGCTCTGATCGTGGCAGCGCTGGGGGCGGGAGCTGTCCTGCTGACGCTGCGCCGCCCCGCCGGTCGGTGGATGGTGGTCGCGGGTGCGGTCGGAGCGCTCGTGGTGATCGTCGTCGAGATCGTGCACCTGCTGGTGCTGATCGCCCACACCGAGGACGGCGACACCAAGGGTTTTCTGGAGATGGGGCTCCTCTTCGTGTGCGCCGCCCTGCTCGGTCCGATCCTCACCCTGATGTGCACCCTCACGGCGAGCATGGGCGCGTGGCTCCGCCGGGGCTCTCCCGGTCCTTCCGAGCAGTAGACGCCACGGTCTTCCGGCGAGTCACCCCAGCAGTCGGGAGCGCAGCTCGCTCGCCGCGGCACGCGGGTCCTCGGCCTCGGTGACGGCCCGCACCACGACGACGCGTTCGGCTCCCGCCGCGATCACCTCGTCCAGGTTCTCGGGGCCGATGCCGCCGATGGCGAACCACGGACGCCCGTGCCCCTGGTGCTCGGCGGCGTGGCGGACCAGCTCCAGACCGGCGGCCTGCCTGCCGGGCTTGGTGGGTGTGCTCCACACCGGCCCGGTGCAGAAGTAGTCCACTCCGCGTTCGGTGGCCGCCGCGTCGGCCTGCACCACGTCATGGGTCGAACGCCCGATGACCATCCGGTCGCCGACGATCTCGCGGGCCGTGGGCACCGGAAGGTCGTCCTGGCCCAGATGCAGCACGTCGGCGTCGACGGCCACGGCGATGTCGGCGCGGTCGTTGACCGCCAGCAGCGCGTCGTGACGCACGCAGGAGTCCGCCAGCACCTCCAGCGCGGCGAGCTCCTCCCTGGCCTCCAGCGGGGCCCCGGACTCGTCCTTGTCGCGGAGCTGGATGATGTCCACCCCGCCCGCCAGGGCCTCGTCCACGAACTCGGCGAGATCACCCCGTTCGCGCCGCGCGTCGGTGCACAGGTACAGCCGCGCCGCCCGCAGGCGGGAGCGGATTCCGTGGCCGTCCATTCCGGGCATGCGCCCAGGATAAGTCACCTGAGGACGCGGGAGGAGCCACGGAACGGATCGGATTCCGCTCCTCGGCGTTCACGTGACTGCTGACGTGAGGCCGGACATCGCCTAGGCTGTGCGGTGGGTAGGCACGGGAGTCCGGCCGAACGGACTGAGAGGGGGCTGAAGCCCCGACCGTCGAACCTGATCCGGATCATGCCGGCGCAGGGAGCGAGACGTTGACGAGAGAACAGCACCACGACGTCGCCGTGGTCGGTGGCGGGGTGATCGGTCTGTCCTGTGCCTGGCGGCTCGCCGCCGCCGGTGCGCGGGTGTGCCTGGTCGACCCGGAACCGGCCTCCGGTGCCTCGCGCATGGCCGGGGGGATGCTGGCCCCCGTGGCCGAGGCGTGGCCGGGCGAGGAAGCACTGCTGGAGCTGGGCTCGGCCTCGCTGCGCCGGTGGCCCGGTTTCGCCGCCGAACTCTCCGCGACCGCCGGGGAACCCTCCGGTCTCCACGAGCACGGGACCCTCGTGGTCGGGGTGGACAGCGCCGACCGGGAACAGCTGGGTGCGCTGGCCGAGCATCTCGCCTCGCTGGGGCGCACGGTGACCAGGAGAACCTCCCGGGAACTCCGTCGGGTCGAACCGGCGCTGGGACCCGCCGTGCACGGGGGGCTGGAGGTGCCGGGGGATCTGTCCACGGACAACCGCACCACCCTGCGGGCCCTGCTGCGGGCCTGCACGGCCACCGGCGTGGAGTTCCGGGCCGTCGAGGCCCGCCGGGTACGCCCGGGAGAGGTCGAGGCGGGACAGGACACCGTGCGCTGTGGGACCGTCGTGATCGCCGCCGGGACGCACTCCCCGGGGTTGCACCCGGGGCTGGACGGGCTGATCCGTCCGGTCAAGGGGGAGATCCTGCGGCTGCGTGCCCGGAGCACGGCGTTGCCCCCTCCGCGTCGCACCGTGCGCGGGCCGGTGCACGGCAGGCAGGTCTATCTGGTGCCGCGTCCCGACGGGGTGGTGGTCGGAGCCACCCAGTACGAGAGCGGGGTCGACACCACGGTGACCGTCGGCGGCGTCCGGGATCTGATCACCGACGCCGAGCGCGTGATGCCCGCCCTCGGCGAGTACGAGCTCGGCGAGACCGGAGCGGGGCTGCGCCCGGCCACCCCGGACAACCTGCCGCTCATCGGCCGGCTGGAACCGGGTGTGCTGGTCGCCACGGGGCACCACCGCAACGGCTTCCTGCAGGCCCCGATCACGGCCGAGGCGGTCGAGGCGTTGCTGTCGGACCGGCGGCCTCCCGCCGAGACGGTCCCGGCCGACCCGACGCGCTGGAAGGGACGCTGATGACCATCACGATCAACGGGCAACGGCACGAGGTGGCCACGGACGCGAGTCTCGCCGAGGCGATGCGCGTGTTCGGAGCGCCGGAACGGGGAGTGGCCGTGGCGGTGGACGGCGCGGTCGTGCCCCGCGCCCGCTGGGCGGACACGGTGCTGCACGAGGAAGCCACCGTGGAGGTACTCACCGCGGTGCAAGGAGGATGATCATGGACGATCCGCTCGTCATAGCGGGCCGCGAATTCGGTTCACGCCTGATCATGGGAACCGGGGGCGCCTCCAACATGGCGACTCTGGAGCAGGCGCTGATCGCTTCGGGAACCGAGCTGACCACGGTGGCGATGCGCCGGGCCGACGCCGGAGGCGGCACCGGGGTGTTCGAGCTGCTGCGGCGGCTGGGGATCGACCCGCTGCCCAACACGGCCGGGTGCAGGACGGCGGCCGAGGCGGTGTTGACCGCCCAGCTCGCCCGCGAGGCGCTGGAGACGGACTGGATCAAGCTGGAGGTGGTCGTCGACGAGGAGACGCTGCTGCCGGACCCGGTGGAGCTGGTCGACGCCGCCGAGCAGCTGGTGGAGCAGGGCTTCGTGGTGCTGGCCTACACCAACGACGACCCCGCCCTGGCCGCGCGGCTGGAGCAGACCGGATGCGCCGCGGTCATGCCGCTGGGTTCGCCGATCGGCACCGGTTTGGGGATCCGCAACACGCACAACATCGAGATGATCTGCTCCCGGGCGTCGGTGCCGATCGTGCTGGACGCGGGGATCGGCACGGCCTCGGACGCGGCGCTGGCCATGGAACTCGGCTGTGACGCGGTGCTGCTGGCCTCGGCGGTGACCCGGGCCCACGACCCGGAGCGGATGGCGGCGGCCATGCGCTCCGGGGTGGAGGCGGGGCGGCTGGCCTCCCAGGCCGGACGCATCCCGCGCCGCTACTGGGCACAGGCTTCCAGCCCCGGACGGCCGATGGGGTGACCACGGAGCCGGGCGAGCTCGACTCAGCCTCGCTCGTGGGCGGGCACGCGAGGTTCACGGCGGAGGGCGAGCCGTCCTCCGAGGAGGGTTCCCGCCGTCAGACCGAGCAGGACGGCCACTACGAGAGCCGTGGCCCACAGCGGACTCGGCAGCAGGCCGCTGAGCGGCACCTCCAGCCCCAGCAGCCGTTCCAACGGCCCGCGCAGCAGCACGGCAACGCCGAGACCGATCGCGCTGCCGAGCAGTCCGAGGAGCAGGCCCGTGGGCATCGCTTCGCCGAGCAGGATCCGACGTGGTCCGCTCCCCGACTCGTGGGGGAGAGAGGAACGGGTGTGGAACAGACCGGTGAGCACGGCGACGGCGAGAACGACGAGGACACCGATTCGGTGACCGAGGTCGGCCGCTCCGAGTACACCCGGCAGGTTACGCACCCGTTCGGCAACCGGTGAGGCGGAGAATCCCATCTGCTCCAGCTTTTCCGTCACCGTGGACACGTACTGCTGGTCGGTCACCGAGACCACCGCCGACCTGGCTCCCGTGGTGGATCGGTACTGCTCGGGAGGCACCCCCGCCTTGGCGGCTGCCAGCATGGCTGCCGTTTCCGGGGCGAGGTAGGCGGTGTCGGGCTCGTCCGACCGTTGTCCGGGAGCGTAGGTGGCCACCACCTCGAAGGTGGTGTGTGTTGCCGTCCCCGAGTGTTCTCCGGTCGCTTGGGTGTAGGCGACGGGCAAGGACCTTCCCACGTAGCGGTTGAAGTCGACACCTCCGCTGCGGGCGGGCAGCACGACCTGGCCGGGTCGAAGCGGCTGGGGAAGCTCACCACGGACGACGGGCAGACGAATCGAGGGCCGCCAGGAATGCGTGGTCAGATCGAAGGTGGGCGCCTCGGGATCCCGGCTTCCGGTGTAGACGGAGGAGATGTAGTCGGGGGTCACGTTCGTCACGTGTTCGAGGCCGCGCACCTGCTCGAGGTTCTCGCTGTCGAGAGCGTGCACAGCCCGCCCCGTTTCGATCGCGGAGAGGTCGATTCGAGCCGGCCCGCCCGAACGGAGGACGTCGCGTTCGAGGGCGGAACGAGCCGCCGAGGTCACACACGTCAGCGCGCTGACCAGAACTGTCAGCGTCACCAGCAGTCCCAGCGCTCTGCGAACCGACGAGTCCGGTCTCAGCCGGGGCAGCCATGTCCACCGTCGCATTCCGTGTTCCTTCCGCCCGAGGTGCCCGTCTCACGAGGCCACGATGATCACCGGGGCCGGACGGTACCGTGACTCCTCCCCGGTCTCCACCGTCTTCCGCGCGTCGCCACCGGGTCGGCGCCCACGGAGGGCCCCGGCGGGATGCGGTGCGGGGGCCTCGCCGTCGCCTGGGGAGTCCTCCCGGCTTGCCCTCAGCGGATGCGCAGTCGTTCGGGGCGGACGAAGGAGATCGTGTAGCTCTTCCACGGTTCGTCGTGGCCGAGCGTCTCGTCGATGGCCGCTCTGGCGTGCAGGCCGTTCTCCACCAGAGAGCCCGCGAGCAGTTCGGTCGCCGGGGCCTGGTCGCCGGGGATGTCCGGCACGCTGTGCCTCGCGTCGCCGCCGAGCAGTTCGTCCACCGCGCGCAGCGCCGGGAGGGCGAGCTCCTTCTCGGAGGCGGGACGGAAGGCCAGTGTGGCCAGGTCCCGGCGCAGGGCGTCCAGCGCGGTCGCCGCGGCCCTGGCGCCGTGCTCGGTCACCGGGTCGGCGGTGTCCGAGGCGTCCAGCATCGCGGGCAGCCCGGACAGGTCCTGGGTGCGTCGCAGCGCCAACACGTGCGCGGCGCGCAGGGCCGAGCGCACGTCCGCTCCCCGGGCGGAGGCGCGGACGCTGCGCAGCAGTTCGGAGAGCGACCACACCGTGGAGCGCACGGTCCCGGCCACGTCCGGGCCCAGACTGCCGGGCAGGACCAGGTAGCTCACGAAGCCCACGGCCAGGGCTATCGCCGCGCCGATGGCGGTGTTGGCGGCGAAGCCGATGGTGGCGTCGACCAGCGAGTGCCGTTCCAGGTCGCCCACGCGAACGAGTACCGTGATCCCGATCAGCGCGGCGAGCAGCAGGCGGTAGTCCTCGCGCAGGGCCCGCACGCGCAGCAGCATGGCGGCGATCGCCACCGGCACGAGCAGCACGGCGTAGGGCACCAGCACGATGACCACCGCCAGCAGCACCACACCCAGCACCGCGCCGCCGGTGCGTTCCAGGGCTCCGCTCATGCTGTCCCGCGCGGTGGGCTGGAGCACCGCGTAGAGCCCGAGCAGCAGGGTGGACACGGTGGGGGTGTGCAGTAGCAGCACGATCACCATCCCCGCGGCCACGGCCAGCGTGCACCGCAGCGCGTGCCGGAACAGGGCCGAACGCAGGGACAGGTGGGCACGCGCCGCACCGAGGACCTGCTGTCGGCGGCCGCCCGGGGCGGGCGCCGTGGTGGGGCTGGTGTCCCGTTCGAGCACGGCCGCGCGCACCCGGTCCAGCCCCTCGTTGATCCCGCGGACCGCCTCGGGAAGCTCACGTTCGGACTGGCCGGCCAGGACCTCGGGCCGTGCCCGGGCCAGCTGGTTCAGCCCGGTGCACACCCGGGACCGCACGGCGGTGGCCAGCTCGGCCGCGATCTCGTCGGAGCGGGTGACCAGCTCACGGAGCCGTCGGCCCTCCTCACCGGAGTGCTGCTGGGCCTGGGCCAGCAGCACCTCGCGGGCGGAGCGGAACCGCGCCGCCCCGGCGAGCACCTGTCCGAGCCAGCTCACTCCACCGTCGGTGCGCCAGGCGTCGGCGGCGTCGGCCACCACACCGGGGCCCGGCGTGGTCAGGGTGTGCGCCACGGTCGCGCGGATCGCCCTGGTGGGGTCGTCGGAGCCGATGAGCACCCGCAGCAGCAACGCGAACAGGGTGCCGAGAACGGCGCAGCCGGCCAGGGCGCCGGGAGGCTGGTCGGAGCCGACGCCGGTGGTGGTGGCCACCAGCGTGGCGGCGGCGAAGGTCTGCCCGAAGGTGCGGTAGCGCTCACCGAGGGCGGGCAGCATCCCGGTGCCGAAGACCACCAGCGCCACCAGGGCCCCCGCGAGCACCGGCACGTTCTCCAGCAGCGGCCCCACGGCCATGACCAGTGTCAGGGGCGGTGCGAACCGGGTGAACAGCCGCAGGTCGGCACGCAGCGAGTGTCCCTCGGAGACGATGAGCACGAACACCGTGGTCAGCCCCGCCAGCACCACGGAGTCCGGCACGGACAGCAGCCACCCGAGCAGGGTGGCCACCACGACGGTGAGCAGGACGGCGGTGGTGTACTGCCGTTGTCGTGGGTCTGGTGCTCCCGCTTCGGTGGACAGCTCTGCCTGCAGTTTTCTCAACACCGGAATTCGCCCCGTGACTCGGCCGATGAACGTACTGACGGATCGACGGCGCCGACGAGGCGGGCCGTGGTGGCCGCGACCCGTGAAACCACTCGCCCGTGGTATCCGCGCCCTCGTCGGGGATGTCGACACCGTCCACGGTCGGGGTTACTGCGTAGCGAGGAAAATCACTCGATAAGGGGGAAGTTTCCGAGGTCGGAGGACATTCGATCACGTGACGTGTTCCGTTCGGCGGCTGTCCGGAACAGTGGTCCCGCAAGCGGGGAAAACCGATGGTGTTCCTCAGATCGAGCGACTGCTGGTCCTCCAGAAGGTCGACACCGGTCCGATCCCGCTGCCCAGCGGATAGGCGTGTTCCACGGAGCGGGTGACGAACCGCTTGCCCAGCCGCACGGCCCGCTCCACCGGCGATCCCTTCGCCAGGGCCGCGGTCGTGGCCGAGGCGAAGACGTCCCCGGCACCGTGGGTGTGCACCGTCGCGTAGCGGGGGCCGGGAAGCGGGGTGGCCTCGCTGCCGTCGAACAGCAGGTCCACGCACTCCGGGTCCTCCGGCAGGTGGCCGCTCTTGATCAGCACGTACTCCGGGCCGAAGTCGTGGATCGCCTTGGCCGCCTCCCACAGCTGTTGCCGGTCGCGCACCTCCATGCCGGTGAGTAGCCGCACCTCGTCCAGGTTCGGCGTCACCAGGCTCGCCCGGGGGAACGCCTCGGTGCGCAGCGCCTCCAACGCGTCCCGGTGCAGCAGCGGCTCCCCGTTCCGGGAGGCCGCCACCGGGTCGATCACCAGCGGGGTCCGCCCTCCTCTGCCGATCCCCTGCCGGTCGCAGGCCCGCAGCACCGCCTCGATGCAGGCCGCCGAGGGCAGCACCCCGGTCTTGACCGCGTTCACCCCGATGTCCGAGGAGACCGACTCGATCTGGGCGGCCACCGTCTCGGGTGGGATCTCGACCATGTCGGTGACCCCGAGGGTGTTCTGCACGGTCACCGCCGTGACGGCGGTCATCCCGTGCACCCCGCAGGAGAAGAAGGCACGCAGGTCGGCGTGCATCCCCGCGCTCCCGCCGGAGTCGGACCCGGCGATGCTCAGCGCCGTGGGCGGTGCGGTGTCGTTGGCCGGTCTGATTCCGTGGCCGACGGGTGTGGAGTCCATCCTGCTCATACTAGACAGTTCCGGTCCGGAAACGGCATCGTCCGTGCTCACGGACCCAGGGGGTTCGTTGGCCGTCGGGCAGGGGCGGGGCCGGTGTTCCCCGGAGGTCCCGCGGGCGACACCGGCCCCGCGACGTCGTCTCACTCCGCGACGGGCAGGTACACCCTGCCGCCGGAGGAGGTGAACTCCTCCGACTTCTCCCGCATCCCGGCCTCGATGGCCTCCACACTGGTCAGGCCGTGCCGGTTCGCGTAGTCCCGCACGTCCTGGGTGATCTTCATCGAGCAGAACTTGGGTCCGCACATGGAGCAGAAGTGCGCGGTCTTGGCGGGTTCGGCGGGCAGCGTCTCGTCGTGGTAGGCCCGCGCGGTGTCGGGGTCCAGCGAGAGGTTGAACTGGTCGTTCCAGCGGAACTCGAAGCGCGCCTTCGACAGCGCGTCGTCGCGTTCCTGCGCACGCGGGTGTCCCTTGGCGAGGTCGGCCGAGTGCGCCGCGATCTTGTAGGCGATCACGCCCGCCTTGACGTCGTCCCGGTTCGGCAGCCCCAGATGCTCCTTCGGCGTGACGTAGCACAGCATCGCGGTTCCCGCCCGACCGATCTCGGCGGCCCCGATCGCGGAGGTGATGTGGTCGTAGGCCGGGGCGATGTCGGTGGCCAGCGGCCCCAGGGTGTAGAAGGGGGCCTCGCCGCAGAGTTCCTCCTCCCGACGGACGTTCTCCGCGATCTTGTGCATGGGCACGTGACCGGGGCCCTCGATCATCACCTGCACGCCGTGCTCGCGTGCGATGTGGGTGAGTTCGCCCAGGGTCTCCAGCTCGGCGAACTGGGCGCGGTCGTTGGCGTCGGCGATCGAACCGGGACGCAGCCCGTCACCGAGCGAGAAGGTCACGTCGTAGGAGCGCAGGATCTCGCACAGTTCGGAGAAGTGCTCGTACAGGAAGCTCTCCCTGTGGTGGGCCAGGCACCAGGCGGCCATGATCGACCCGCCACGGGAGACGATCCCGGTCACCCGCTGGGCGGTCATCGGGACGTAGCGCAGCAGGACACCGGCGTGCACCGTCATGTAGTCCACGCCCTGTTCGCACTGCTCGATCACGGTGTCCCGGTAGGTCTCCCAGGTCAGCTCGGCCGGGTCGCCGACCTTCTCCATGGCCTGGTAGATCGGCACCGTGCCGATCGGTACCGGGGAGTTGCGCAGGATGGCCTCGCGGGTCTCGTGGATGCGGCTGCCGGTGGACAGGTCCATGATCGTGTCCGCGCCCCAGCGGCTCGCCCAGACCATCTTCTCCACCTCCTCCTCGACCGAGGAGGTCACGGCGGAGTTGCCGATGTTGGCGTTGACCTTCACCAGGAAGTTCTTCCCGATGATCATCGGCTCGGTCTCCGGGTGACGGCGGTTCGCCGGGATCACCGCGCGTCCGGCGGCGACCTCCGAGCGGACGAACTCGGCGGAGACGTCCTCGCGGGTGGCGATGTACTCCATCTCGCGGGTGATGACGCCCTGCCTGGCCCATTCGAGCTGGGTGCGGTGCTCCCGGCCGTCCGTCCACCCGCGACGCAGCGGGGGGATGCCCGCGTGCACGTCGATCTCGGCGTTCTCGTCGGTGTAGGGACCGGAGGTGTCGTAGACGTCGAGGTGCTCGCCGTTGCTCAGCTCGATCCGGCGGGCGGGCACGCGCAACCCCGACTCGGTGTGGTGGTGGACCTTGTGCGAACCCCGGATGGCTCCGGTGGTGACGCCCGGTGCGGCCGTTCCGTTCGAGGTGGACTCGTTCGGATACACGTCGGCCATGGCCGTGTTCCCTCCCTACGCCGGTATTACCCGGTCAGGTTCATGCGGTCGGCGGCCCCGGAGATCGACTCCAGCCGCCCTCTCAGCCCGCTTCCGGTGCGAGCTCCCGCGGTTTTCGTTGTCGGCGGCAGACACTAGCCCCCCGCCGTCCGGCGCGCAATGCGTGTCGGTCCACCGGTCGGGTGTCCACTCCCGGTGGTTCCGTGCGAGTGGACCGACCTGCCACGTCCTCCGGGGTTCGCCGGTCTCGTCCGGCGGTGGGGCTCGCCTCAGTCCGCGAACGGGTCGGCCTCGGTCGCGGGATTCCAGGAGTGGCCGGGTTCGTTCCATCCGTTGCGCTTGAGCATCTTCTTGGCGGCGCGGGCGTGCCGCCCCGTCAGTCTGCTCAGGTAGAGGTAGCCGTCGAGGTGGTCGGTCTCGTGTTGCAGGCACCGGGCGAAGTGTCCGGTGCCCTCGACCTCGATCTCGGTACCCTGGGGGTCGACACCGCGTACCCGGGCCCATTCGGCCCGTCCGGTGGGAAAGGACTCGCCGGGCACCGACAGGCATCCTTCCCAGTCCTCGTCCGGGTCGGGCATGGTCAGCGGGATCTCCGAGGTCTCCAGCTCCGGGTTGACCACCACCCCCCGGTGCCGCACCCCCTCGTCGTCCGGGCAGTCGTAGACGAACAGGCGCAGGTCCACCCCGATCTGGTTGGCGGCCAGACCCACCCCGTGGGCGGCCTCCATGGTCTCGAACATGTCGTCGACGAGGGTGCGCAGTTGTTCGTCGAACGCCGTGACGGGGCGGGTCGCGGTGTGCAGCACGGGATCACCGGCGATACGGATGGGATGGATGGTCATGCGCGAAAGCCTATCCGGTGGGCCGGGCGGGCTCGGCGGGACTTTGTCCGTGGGCGGGGCCGGTCACGACTCCCGGAAGTTGTCACTCGTGAGTGTGATGTCACCCCCCGGTGATCAAGACATGGTGTAATGCGGGGAAGGGGGTCGCGCACTCGTGGCCTTCCGGTGCGGATAGCCGATCACGAGGCGAGGTGTGACATGGACGCCGCCCAGATGTTGACCGCACACGAGATCGCACGGCAGTGCAGGCAGCGGGCGCGCACCGTCGAGCAGCACGACGAGTCGGACACCCCGGGCGGAGGAGCCGGTGGCCACTTACGCGTGGTGGAACCGGTGACCCAGCCGATCGAACGCGTACCCACCCAGGAGCGCAGGAGCACGTCCGCGCCGGCCGGCGAGGGCGCTCGTGGCGGTGAGCTCACCGAGCGGGAACGGGAGATCCTCGCCTTCGAACGCCAGTGGTGGAAACACCCCGACAGCAAGGAACGGGCCGTGCGGGAGCTGTTCGGTCTCGCGCTGGCCGAGTACCACCGTCTGCTGGAAGACCTGCTGGACGAGCCCGCCGCGATGCGCAGTGAGCCGATGCTGATCAAACGGCTGCGCCGACAGCGCCGCACCGGTGGGTTCGACCAGGCCACCACCTACCCGTACGGGAGCACTGAATGAACTCCGGAGAACCCCCCGCGGGCCCGTCGGTGATGCGGATGAGCGGTTTCACCCTCATCGGCGTGGGCCTGCTCGCGCTCGTTTTCGGCGTGTCCTCGGTCTTCGCCGGTGAGAGCGAGACCGTGGCCGAGCAGTCCACCGCGGTCACCACCACGGACCGGCGAACGGAGTCCGACAGCGCCCCCGCCGAGGACTCCGCGACCGCCCGGACCACCGAGGGCGAGGCTTCCTCGGCGCCGGAGACCACGACGAGCGACACCGAGCCGCCCCGGAGGGTGACCTCGGAAACGCCGACCGGCACCACCTCCCCGCGCCGTGAGGCCGGTGGAGAGCACGAGAACGGCCCGGAACGGATCGCGCTGCGGGTGTACAACAACAGCAAGATCGACGGGCTCGCGCACCGGGCCGCCGATGACCTGCGGGGAGCCGGTTTCGACGTGGTCGAGGTCGGCAACTACGGGGGCGGGCGGATCCCGGTCACGACCGTGTACTACCGGCCGGGCACCGAGGAGCGCGCCCAGGCGGAGACGGTGGCGCGGAAACTGGACGCGCGGGTCGAGCCCCGCTTCCGGGGCATCGCCGACGCCTCACCCGGGGTGATCGTCATCGTCACCAAGTACTACGACGGCCTGGACTGACGGCGGGAAAGAGCCCACCGGGTCCGGGCGGAGTCGCGGAGGTGTCCGGCGGTTCGGGACGACCGTCGCCCCTCACGGGGTCCTCGGCGCCCTCGCGCTTCCCCTCGGCGAACCCCGGATCACTTCGAGCGGTGCCGCAGTCCCAGCGCCCGGTAGCTGCGTCGGCTCTCCCGGTCCCGCTCGGTGCCGCGCCGTGACAGCCGCACCCGGCGGGCCGCCCCGGCCACGCGTCGGCGCAACGGCGGGCGCAGTCCGAGGCGCCGCTGGCTGCGCCGGATGGCCCGGCGTTCGCGGGGCGGAACCTCCCAGACCTCCGGATGCCTGGCCAGCCAGTTGTGCCGGTACACGGCGTAGGGAACGTGGACGAGGTAGGCGAGCAGCGCGACCGTCAGGGAGACGAGCGGATAGGTCACGATCCCGGCCGCGAGCAGGGCCACCAGCACCAGCAGCGGGGCGATCAGCTTGGCCGGGACCTTGGCCGTCTTCAGCGACAGGGTGGGCACGCGGCTGACGGCCAGCGCGGCGATCGCGACCATCCAGACCATCACCGTGGACTGGGCCGACCACCAGCCCTCCCGTTCGAGGGCGGCGGTGACCACGATCGGCAGCAGGGCGAGCAGCCCCGCCGCCGGGGCGGGGACGCCGACGAAGAACTCCTTGCTGAACGGGAGCTGTTCCTCGTCGTCGAGCAGGGTGTTGAACCGGGCCAGACGCAGGACCATGCACACCGCGAAGACCAGGGCCACCACCCATCCGAGCCGGTTTCCCCCCAGTTGCCAGGCGTAGAGGGTGAGGGCCGGGGCCACGCCGAACGACATGGCGTCGGACAGCGAGTCCAGCTCGGCTCCCATCTTGCTCGTGGCGTCCAGCAGGCGTGCGATCCGCCCGTCCAGACCGTCCAGCACGGCGGCCACCGCGATGGAGGCGATGGCGCCCTTCAGCTGCTGGTCGAGCGCGAACTGCACGGCGGAGAGCCCGGCGCACATCGCCAGGACGGTGACCGCGTTCGGCAGGAACCGCACACCGGGCGGGTTGGAACGTGGCTCGCTCATAGCACTGTCGCAGCGTTGTCGTCGGCCAGTTCGGCAAGAACGGTCTCGCCGCCGACCGCGCGTTGCCCCGGTGACACCCGGACGTGGCTGGTGGCGGGCACGTAGAGGTCCACCCGGGAACCGAAACGGATCAGCCCGTAGGTCTGCCCGGCGGTGAGGGACTCGCCCCGCTCGGCCGAGCACACGATCCGCCGGGCCACCAGCCCGGCGATCTGTACCACCGCGAGCTCGTGGCCGTCGGGGGTGCGCAGCAGCATCGAGTTCCGCTCGTTGTCCTCGCTGGCCTTGTCGAGGTCGGCGGAGAGGAAGGCTCCGGGGCGGTAGGCCAGCGCGGTCACCTCGCCCGAGACGGGAGCCCGTTGGACGTGGACGTCGAAGACCGTCAGGAAGGTGCTGATCCGCAGCATTCGTTCCGTGCGCGGGCCGAGCTCGGGCGGGGGATCGGCGTGTCGGATCTCGGTGATCGTCCCGTCTGCCGGGGCCACCGCGTGCCGGGGATGCTCGGGGGTGACTCGACGGGGTTCGCGGAAGAACCAGGCGCACCAAGCCGTGGCCAGCGCCGCGAGGGTGCCCGCCGGTTTCCAGAGCCCGCGCAGCAGCACGGTCGCGAACGCCCCCGCCAGGACGAACGGGCGTCCCGCCGGGTGCATCGGCGGGACCGTCTCGCGGGTCAGCCGTATCAGCTTGTGTAACGGGCCGTTGTTCGGCGCCGGATCCGCGTTGTTCATCGAGATGGCTCGTCCCTGCTTCGCCGGTGAGGACACGACGGCTGTGCCGTCCCGGTTACAGCATCGCTGATGTCCGGTAGCCGAATGTGAGCAGGGGGTGGGGTCGTGCGGTCTCGGCAGGCGGGCACGGGTCGCCGAACGCGGACCACCTGGTGGGAGAGTTCAGCACGGTGACACGGGGCCGGGGTGGCACCGGCACCCCCGAACGTGCCGGCGCCACCCCGGAACCCCGACCGCTCGGAGTCTCCCCGTTGACTCCGAACGGCCCCCGGGGAATCCGTGTGCCCCCCGACGGCACACGCACCCTCGGTTCCGGATCCTCCCGTCAGCGTCGTGAGGCTGAACGGACCCGACGTTCTTGGGACGGAGTGGATCGACAACTTGTGACGCCACTGTCAGTGTAATAGAACTCACAGGCGTAGATATACCCTCGATAGGAGGACTTTCGTCACATATTTAATAACTCTTCGTGCTCATCGTTCTGATTTGCTCATTCTGATGAGTGTTCAGCGGGGGTGGTGTGCAGCCGCGCCCCCAGTAAGTCCCCCAGACCGGTGTACGGAGTCCCCTGTTCCAGGGCGTCCCCGACCCCGCGGACCCGCAACGCCGCCAGCTCCTCCTCGGTCTCCTCCGAGACGGTCTCGGTGACCCCCTCGCTCAGCTCGGAGACCGCGTACTCGTCCAGGTACAGCCGCAGGGTCAGCTCCCAGCTCCCCTGGGTCTCGTGCAGCTCCGCACCGGCGACGTCCCGCGTGTCCACCCACTGCGCCCCGGGGGACTCGCGCAGCTCGGCCACCGGAGTGGCCGCCACACGTTCGAGACGCTCGTGCTCGGAACGCCGCAGCGAGGCCAGCGCCCCCGCGAACACGCGGCGCAGCGTCCGCACGGAGGAGGGCAGCAGCAGGACTCCCCGGTCCGTGACCACCATGTCGTGCAGCCCCCCGGCGACCCGGACCGGACTGACCACCCCGGAGGTGCCGGGCTCCGGCTCCTCCTCCGCCGGTTGGGAGTGCTCCAGGGGCACCCCGAGGTGCACCAGGTGCCGGTGCAGCCCCGGAACCAACCTGGGATCGGCCACGGCCGGACGCACCAGTTTGTCCGGATCCAGCGTGCGCCCGTCGGGAAGACGCACCACGGGCGGCCCGCCCCAGTCCAACTCGTGCTGGGCCCGCCCCGCCCGAACCAGCGCGTCCACCACGGCCGCCCCCAGCAGCTCGGTCAACGTGTCCACCACGGCCTCGTCGACGAGCTCCGGAGCGAGTCCCGGGTTGAGCGCGGGGTTGATCAGCTCACGCCCCTCACCGCGGTGCAGGGCGGCCAACACTCCGGCCAGCGTGGGCTCGGTCTCCACGCCGCTCTGGGAGACCGCCGCGCTCAGCCGGGCCGTCTTCACCGCCACGTCGTGATCGGCGGCCATCCGGGCCAGCTCGGGCCAGGGAACCCGTTCTCCCAGCCCCTCCGAGAGCAGTCGGTTCTCCACGGCCGGCACGTTCGTGCGCGGCTCGCGCACCAGTGCCAGCGCGGGGCGCTCGTCGGTCTCCTCCGACTCCCCGGAGGCCCTGCGCAGTGCCTGGAGTCGTTGGGAGACGGTGGGACGGGCGGCGTCGGCGGCCTCCTCGGCGGCGATGGTCTCCTTCGCGCGCTCGGCCAGTTGCGTGCGCCGGTGCTGGTTCTCCAGGAACGAACGGAACCCCAGCAGCACGTCCGGGGTTCGTTCCACCCGGGAGGCCATGCTCAGGTACTCCCGCGTGTAGTCCTCCCACCCCAGGCGCAGTCCCACGTGTTTGCGCAGGGTGGCCGCCGTGACACGCCTGCCCGCCAACCGGACGGCGACGGCGTCGCCGCGCAGCACACCGGACCGGGCCAACGGATCGCTCAGTCGGCGGCACACGGCCGCGTACCCGGCGAACAGCCATTTGGTCGGCCCCGCCGTCAGCTCCCGCCGGGTGTGGAGCACGCACTCCCGCACGCGGCTGGCGAGCACCTCGACCGGACCACCCCCGAAGCGGCTCAGTTCCTGGGCCAGCACCACCGACAGTTCGGAGACGTTGAGTCCCGCGATCAGCGGAAGTCCCACCTCCAGGCAGCGGGTTCCCCGGGTCAGACCCAGCAGTCCCGCGCGCTCCCGCAGTCGGACGCCCGGTTCGGCGGTGATGCGCAGCTCGTCCGGATCGGTGGTCTCCGCCGCCTCGCACACCCGACGCACGGTGCGCCACAGCTGCGGCTGTCCCTGCCGGTTCACGGCGACACCGCGCGGTCTGTTGGGGACCCGCAGCAGCCCCCACAGCAGGGCGCCCGTGACCGCGGCGACGAGGAGGCCGGCCGCGGCGGCCCGCACGCCGTTGCCCAGGTCGTGGCGAGCCGTGTAGGCGGCGATTCCGAACAGTCCGAGAACCAGCACTGCCGGTGCGGCGAGGAAACCGATGTGCAGTGCCGAGGTCGCGACGGCACGCCATGGGGCACGCACAGTGACAACTCCCGACTGACGATGATCCGTGAACGCTGCGGGCCCTGCCGGAACGGCCTGCCGGACAGCTCACACCCGCGACCGCACGACCCGCGTGAGGAGGGCGCCGCGGCGGCCACCGGGAACCGTTCCGCAAGGACTCCTCAGGCTAGTCACCGTCCGAGCCCGGCCGGCAGGGAGCCCTCGGGGCACCGACTTCCGGGGAGGTCACTACCGCCGGCGAGGAAGAACCCCGATCCGGCCGGACACCCGACGGGCTCGGGTCAGTCCAACAGCCACACCCGCACCGTCGTCCCCTCGGCGACCTCGGTGCTGTCCTCCGGCAGCTCCACCAGGCAGTCCGCCTCCGCCATCCCGGAGAGCAGGTGCGAGCCCGCACCCCCCGGCACGGTGACGCTGTCGGAGGCGGGGTCGAACGTTCCGCGCCGGTACTGGCGTTTTCCGGGGGAGGAGCGCAGCCGCCCGGTCAGCCTCGCCCAGCGGAACGGGCGGTGTGTCCGGTGGTGACCGCCGGCCTGCCGCAACGCGGGGCGTACGAAGACCTCGAAGGAGACGATCGAGCTGACCGGATTGCCCGGCAGCGTGATCACGGGGATCCGGTGGCCGCCACTGGTGTAGTGTCCGGCGCCCTGCGGCATTCCGGGTTGGATGGCGACCCGGTGGAAACGGACCTCGCTGTGCTCCAGGGCGTCCTTGACCACCTCGTAGGCACCGGCGCTGACCCCGCCCGAGGTCAGGATCAGGTCGGTCCATTCCAGGTGCGGTTCCAGCGCGGCGTGGAAGGCGTCCGTGTCGTCGGGGACGAAACGCAGCAGTCGTGTCTCCCCGCCGCACTGGCGCACCGCCGCCGCGAGCATGGTCCCGTTGGACTCGTGGATCTGCCCCCGTTCCAGCGGTTCGCCGGGTTCGACCAGTTCCGAGCCGGTCGACAGGACGAGCACCCGGACCGGTCGGTGCACCGGCAGCTCGGCCCGCCCCACGGCCGCGGCCATGCCGAGCCGGGCGGCTCCGAGGGTGTCCCCCCGGTGCAGCACAGTGTCCCCTTCGGACACGTCCTCGCCGGCGCGTCGCACGTTGGCCCCCGGTGACACCGTGGTGCGCACGGCCACCCGTTCCGTGCCGCCGTCGGTGTGCTCGACCGCGACGGTCGCGTCGGCTCCGGGAGGCAGCTGCGCGCCGGTCATGATCCGTTGGGCCGTGCCCGGTGACAGTTCCGCGACCTCCACCCTCCCGGCCGGGACGTCGTCGGTGACGGGCAGGGTCACCGGTCTCTCGCCGGTGGCCCCCTCCAGGTCCGCCGCGCGGACCGCGTAGCCGTCCATGGCCGAGTTGTCGAACGGCGGCAGGGGGATCCCGGTCGTGACCGGTTCGGCCAGCGCCAGTCCCAGGCAGTCCTCCAGCGGAAGGTTCCGCACCGGTGTCGGGGACAGCAGCTCGGAGACGTGCCGGGCGTAGTCCTCGACCGAGAGCAGTGCCGAAGTGTCGGTGTCGTGCGCCACGCCCCGATCATCGGACACGCCCCCCGCGGGGTTCGCACCGGATCGCCGAGTGTCTTCCCGGCACCGCGTCCGGGGCGGTTCGGGGCCGGTCGCCGGGGACGGGGCGAACTCGTGCGCCGGAGACCTCGTGCCAGACTCCCGCGTGTCCGGATGATCGCCCCGTGGGGCACCGCCACCGTGTCGGAGGGGTCCGTGCAGGTCCGCACTCGTCATTCGCCGTCGTTCGGCATCGCCCGTCTCGTGCTGGCCGGGGGAGAGGTGGCACGCACGGGGGTCGACGCGGTGGCCACCAGCAGCGGGATCACGCGCACCACGACGGGTCGTCCGGGAAAACTGGGGGCCGTGACGCGGGCGCTCGGCGGGGACTCCGTGCCGGAGACCGGTTACGCGGCGGGCCCGCAGGGCGGGTGGCTGGATGTGGCACCGAGCTTCCCCGGGGACGTGCACACCGTCGAGATGGACGGCCGGATGGGGTGGACGCTGGCGCGGCAGTCCTGGCTCGCCGCGGCGGGGACGGTGCGTCTGGAGACGAGCTGGAGCGGGTTCCGTCCCCTGTTCGGGGGGCAGCCGGGGTTTCTGGTGCACGCCTCCGGGCAGGGGCAGCTCGTGTTGGCCTGCTGTGGGGCCCTGGACGTGCACGATCTCCAGACCGGGGAGTTCATGACCGTCGACACCGGACACGTCGTGTCCTACACGGACACCGTGCAGTGCAGGTTGCGCCAGTTCGAGCAGGGGCGCGCGCAGTCGCTGCGCACCGGGGCCGGTCTGGTGTTCGACTTCGCCGGTCCCGGAAGGGTGGTCACCCAGACCCGCAGCCCGCGTCGCCTGCTGTCCTGGTCCCAGGCCCAGCCGGGCGGGGGGTGATCCCGCTCCGGTCGCCCGCCGGTGGCGGAGCCCGACCGTGGTGCACACACCCGTGGGGAACCGGGAAATCCGTGTGGTCGACAACGGGACGAATCGGCTCCGTTGCGGTAGCGTAGCTGGTGCTACATCGGCGCCGTGTGCGCCGCGCATCATATTTCTAGGAGGACGCCGTGGCAGTCGGCACGGTCAAATGGTTCAACCCCGAGAAGGGCTACGGATTCATCGCTACCGACAACGGTTCCGATGTCTTCGTGCACTACACGGCTATCGACATGGATGGTTTCCGGACCCTCGACGAGGGAGACAGGGTCGAGTACGAGGTCAAGCCGGGACGCGATGGCCGCAGCCAGGCTGACGGCGTCCGCAAGCTCTGAGCAGGCCGGACAGGACGGTGACGGCTCGGTCGGGTGTTCGGCCGAGCCGTTTTCCTGTGTGGGGTCCTCCGTCAGGTCGGGTTCGGGGCGACGGAGGAGCTCCGGGCGAGGAGTGTGAACCGGAAGACGCCGGTTTCGCCGAAACGTTAGGCTTCCGGTGTGTCGGAAGACCTCACCGGGAGCCGTCTCGGCCACTACAAGATCGAAGGAGTGCTCGGTCGCGGTGGCATGAGTGTCATGTACCGCGCCACCGACGTCCGCCTCGGACGCAAGGTCGCCCTCAAGGTGATGGGCGAGCACATCACCGGTGACAGTGAATTCCGTGAGCGTTTCGTGGACGAGGCGCGCAACACCTCGGCCATCGACCACGCCAACATCGTCCCGTTGTACGACTTCGGGGAAGTCGACGGGATGCTCTACATCGCGATGCGGCTCGTGGAGGGCTCGGATCTGGCGAGTCTCATCGCGGAGGGACCGATGGAGCCCCGCCGTGCGGTGGACCTGCTCGGCCAGGTGGCGGAGGCCTTGGACACGCTGCACGAGAAGGGGCTCGTGCACCTGGACCTGAAACCGGCCAACGTGCTGGTGACCTCGCGGGAGGCCTCCCACGAGCACGTGTACCTGGCCGATTTCGGTCTGACCCGCCGGGGTGCCACCGGCCACCGCACCAGCACGGGGGACTTCCTGGGGTCGCCGACCTACGCCGCTCCGGAACACCTGCGCGGGGAGGCGGTGGACGGCAGGACCGACCTCTACTCGCTGGCGTGCATGCTCTACGCGTGTCTGACGGGTGGGCCGCCGTTCACCGGCGAGGTGCAGGAGGTCATCCAGGGGCATCTGCGCACGGAGGCTCCCCGGGTCACCGCGCGGGTCGCGCTGCCCCCGGCGATCGACGAGGTGCTGCACCGGGGCATGGGCAAGACCCCGGAGCAGCGCTACGACACCTGCCGGGAGCTGGTCAGCGCGGCGGGCAGGGCCCTGAACTCCTCCGGGGAGCCGCGACACACCGGCGGTGGGGCGGGGGCCGCTCCGCCGGTGGGGCCCGCCTCGGGCCCGCAGCTCGTGCAGTCCGGCCCTTTCCCGGCCCAACCGGTCGAACCGCCTTCCGGGCCACAGCCGACCGCCGGTGGTCCGATGACGGGCCCGCCCTCCGGGGGAGTGCCCCGGCCGGGAGGAGCACCGGGGCCGGGCGTTCCTCCGCCACCCGGGGAACCGGTTCGGGTGCGGCCCCCCATGCCCGCCCAGTCGACCTCCTTCACGCGCGGGTCGCGGAGTTCGGCCAGGTGGGTGGTTCCGGTCGTGGTGATCGCCGCGGTGACTCTGCTCGTGGTGATGTTCATCATCATGGTCGACAGGCTCAATGCGGCCTCCGCGCCGGAAGGGGTCGTCGGCACGGACGGGGAGCCCGCGACGGTACTGGTCGCGCCGGAGGGCGGGGTGTTCTCGTCGCCCCCGTTCGGGTGAGCGTGGACGCGTTCGGGGGTGTTGTTCCGCGCCCCGACTTGCACTCTCCTCCGGTGAGTGCTAAACACGGTGTTGGCACTCAGTAGGGGTGAGTGCCAGGTCGGGACGGTGAGGCCGTATCCGCCCCTCGGGGCGGTGACCGGTCGTCCGTCGCGGGCACCGAGCCTGGCCGAGCACGAGTCCTGCCGTGGGGTCCCGATTCCACGGCGTCCAAAAATCTGGAGGACCACACCGCAATGGCCAAGATGATCGCGTTCGACGAGGACGCCCGCCGCGGTCTCGAGCGGGGCATGAACTCCCTCGCCGACGCCGTCAAGGTGACGCTCGGCCCGAAGGGCCGCAACGTCGTGCTCGAGAAGAAGTGGGGCGCGCCGACCATCACCAACGACGGCGTCTCCATCGCCAAGGAGATCGAGCTCGACGACCCGTGGGAGAAGATCGGGGCGGAGCTCGTCAAGGAGGTCGCCAAGAAGACCGACGACGTCGCAGGTGACGGCACCACGACCGCCACCGTCCTGGCCCAGGCGCTGGTGCGTGAGGGCCTGCGCAACGTCGCGGCCGGCGCCAGCCCGACCGCCCTGAAGCGGGGCATCGAGAAGGCCACCGAGGCGGTCGCCGAGCAGCTGCTCAAGAACGCCACGGAAATCGAGACCAAGGAACAGATCGCCGCCACCGCCGCCATCTCCGCCGGCGACTCCCAGATCGGTGAGCTCATCGCCGAGGCGATGGACAAGGTGGGCAAGGAAGGCGTCATCACCGTCGAGGAGAGCAACACCTTCGGGCTGGAGCTGGAGCTCACCGAGGGTATGCGCTTCGACAAGGGCTACATCTCGCCGTACTTCGTGACCGACCAGGAGCGGATGGAGGCGTCGCTGGACGACCCCTACATCCTGCTGCTGAGCTCGAAGATCTCCAACGTCAAGGACCTTCTCCCGCTGCTGGAGAAGGTCATGCAGGCCAACAAGCCGCTGCTGATCATCGCCGAGGACGTCGAGGGCGAGGCGCTGGCCACCCTGGTCGTCAACAAGATGCGCGGCACCTTCAAGTCCGTCGCCGTGAAGGCCCCCGGCTTCGGTGACCGCCGCAAGGCGATGCTGCAGGACATGGCCATCCTCACCGGCGGCCAGGTCATCAGCGAGGAGGTCGGCCTCAAGCTGGACAGCGCCGACCTGACCATGCTGGGCAGCGCCCGCAAGGTCGTCGTCACCAAGGACGAGACCACCATCGTCGAGGGCGCCGGAGACGACGAGCAGATCTCCGGCCGGGTCAACGAGATCCGTGCCGAGATCGAGCGCTCGGACTCCGACTACGACCGCGAGAAGCTGCAGGAGCGGCTGGCCAAGCTGGCCGGTGGCGTGGCCGTCATCAAGGCCGGAGCCGCCACCGAGGTCGAGCTCAAGGAGCGCAAGCACCGCATCGAGGACGCGGTGCGCAACGCCAAGGCCGCCGTCGAGGAGGGTGTCCTCGCCGGTGGTGGCGTGGCCCTGCTGCAGGCCGCCGTGTCCGCCTTCGACAACCTCGACCTGGAGGGTGACGAGGCCACCGGTGCCAACAGCGTCCGGGCCGCCGTCGAGGGGCCGCTCAAGCAGATCGCGATCAACTCCGGTCTCGAGGGCGGCGTCGTGGTCGAGAAGGTCAAGAACCTGCCCGCCGGCCAGGGGCTCAACGCCGCGACCGGCGAGTACGAGGACCTGGTCAAGGCCGGTGTGATCGACCCGGCCAAGGTGACCCGCTCCGCGGTGCAGAACGCCTCCTCGATCGCCGGACTGTTCCTGACCACCGAGGCCGTGGTCGCCGACAAGCCGGAGAAGAACAGCGGCGGCGAAGGCGGCGGCGACCCGACCGGCGGCATGGGCGGAATGGGCGGCATGGGCGGCATGATGTGACGTCCCTCGGGGACGGACACGGCCGCCGCCGTCCGTGACCGGCGCGCCAGCCATGACGTGAGCACCACGTCCACGACGGGGCCGCTTCCCGAACACGGGAGGCGGCCCCGTCTTGTGTCCCGGGCGGGTGCGTCGTCACCCGAACGGGTCGGGTGATTCGAGTGCGTCGTGGCGGCCATGATTCACTCAACAGGACCGCTTGCGAACGCGAACGACCGACCCGAACCGGTTGACGACCCGAGGAGGCCTCGTGGGGCGTGTCCGGCGAACCGCCCGCCGTCCGGTGGTGCTGGTCTCGTTGTTGTGCGTGCTCGCTCTGTTCGCCGGGGCCTGCACCGACGAACGAGCGACCTCGGACGGTCAGGACAGCGCGGACACGGTTCGGCGGAAGCCGGACTCCTCCCACCGGGACGGGCTGCCCGAGGTGTTCCCGCGTCCCAGCCAGATGCACTCCGAGGGCGAGGACGTGACCGTGGAGGGCACGGTCTCCCTGGTGGTCGACCCGATGGTCGATCCCCAGACCCGCGATCTGGCGGTGCGCGTGCTGCGCGGTGCCGGAGCCGAGCAGGTCGTGGTGCGGGAACCGGGGAACCCGGTCGACGAGGCCACGCTGAAGATCCGTCTGGGCAACCGCTGGGCGCCGATGATCCGGAAGGAGTTGCAGCACTCGGGACTGGACTTCCCGGATCGGGACTCGGACGAGGACCTGGAGGCCGAGAGCTACGCGATAACCGTCCACAGCGGTCAGGATCCGGCCGTGGTGCTCGGCGGGGTGGACGCGGCCGGCGCCTACTACGCGGTGCAGACCCTGCGGCAGATAACCTCCTCCGGACGCATAGCCGGAGTGAGCATCCTGGACGAACCCGAGGTGCCCACCCGGGGGGTGATCGAGGGGTTCTACGGCAGCCCCTGGACCCACGCCGAGCGCATGGACCAGTTGGAGTTCTACGGCTCCGTGAAGTTCAACTCCTACGTCTACGCCCCCAAGAGCGACCCCTACCACCGGGAGAAGTGGCGGGACCCCTACCCGTCCGCGCAGATCGACCAGCTGCGCGAACTGGTGCGGCAGGCGGCGGCCCACCACGTGCGGTTCACCTTCGCGCTCTCGCCGGGACAGTCGATCTGCTTCAGCGACCCGACCGACTGGCGGGCGCTGGTGGGCAAGTTGCAGGCCGTGTACGACGTCGGGGTACGACACTTCTCGGTGCCGTTCGACGACATCTCCTACACCGAGTGGAACTGCGCGGCCGACCGGGAGGAGTACGGAGCCGCCTCCCCACGGGCGGCGGGCCGCGCCCAGGCGGACCTGCTCAACCGGCTCAAGCGCGATTTCGTGGACACGCACAACGGCGTGGGGCCGTTGCAGACGGTGCCGACCGAGTACTCCGACACCGAAGCAACCCCGTACAAGACCGCGTTGCGCCGCAACCTGGACTCCTCCGTGCGGGTCATGTGGACCGGTGACGGGGTGATCCCCGAGCGGATCACCGTCGACGACGCGGCCGCGGCGGCCCGCGTGTGGGACCGGGACCCGGTGTTGTGGGACAACTACCCCGTCAACGACTTCGACGCCACCGAGGGGCTGCTCATGCTCGGCCCCTACGCCAGGAGGCAGCCGGGGATGACCGAGCACCTCGAAGGACTGGTGGTCAACCCGATGAACCAGGCCGCGGCGAGCAAGGTGGTGGAGTTCTCCGCCGCCGACTTCGCCTGGAACAGCTCCGACTTCGACCCGCAGCGGGCCTGGCGGGCCGCCGCCGAGTACCTGGCCGGTGAACGGCTCTCGGAAGGGAACGCGGACACCGAGTCGAGTGGGGAGACGGTCGACGCGTTGATGGTGTTCTTCGACCTGAACCACATGGCCCCGCTGCCGGACGGGACCCCCTGGCTGGCCCCCGCCCCGGAACTGCGGGAACGCCTGGACGAGTTCCGCGACACGTGGGAGGCCGGTGGGCAGAGCCGCCAGCGGGCGGTGGCCGAGCTGCGTGGCTACGCACGGGCCGTGGCCGACGCCCCGGAACACATCCGTGAGGGGACCGCCGAGGACTTCGTGGCTGACGTGCGGCCGTGGCTGCGCGCCACCGACGCGTGGGGGGAGGCGTTGCTGACCACCCTGGACGGACTGTCCGCCCGGGCCGCCGGCAACGAGGACACCGCCACGGAACGTTTCCGCCAGGCGGCCGACCTCGCCGACCGGGCCGAGTCGGTCCACACCGTCGCCGGTCAGACGCGTCCCCAGGGGCCGGTGCGCCTCGCCGAGGGGGTGCTCGACGAGTTCGTCCGGCAGGCCCCCGAGATGTAGGACTCCGGTTCCGGCCCGGTCACTCCTCGGGAACCACGATCCAGCAGACCAGGTAGAGCACGAAACCGAGCCCGAAACCGATCAGCGTCGCGGCCACGAGCGCGACCCGCACGATCGTGGGATCGATCCCGAAGAGCTTCGCGGCTCCGCCGCACAGTCCGGCGATCATGCGTTCGTCGCGGGCCCGGCGGAACCGGTACCGGGGGGTTCTCGGTGCGCCCGCCCGGGCGCCGGGGTCGTCTCCGACCGTGACCTCGTGGGTGTGGCTGTACTCGTGTGTCATGCCTCCAGGGAACACCCGGTGCCGGGTCACCGCCCTCCGGGAACGACCCCGAGAGAACCCCGAGTTCCGCGGCGGGGGTTCCGGAGGCGACGTACCGCGGCGCCCCTCCGGGAACCCGGGGCCTCAGGCCACCGAGGGGCGGAAGACGTCGAGCAGGTCGGTCTCGTACTGCTCCCAGCGGTCGTAGAGCACGTCGCTGCCGTAGCGCGCCACGAGCTGCGCCTCCGCCCGGGTGATCGGCAGCAGGGTGATGAGGCGCAGTACCGCCTGGCCGGACTCGTCGCGCAGCACGTCGAAGTCCTCCCCGAGATAGGGGTGGGGCGCGGCCAGCGCTCCGCTGATGTCGGTCTCCGGCAGCAACGCGCGGTCGTTCATGATCAGCGCTCCCGGTCCGACCCGGCTGTTCGACTCGTCGAGCAGCTCGGCGATCACCCCGGTCAGGTGCCGCGCGTGCAGTTCCTGCTCGCGGTACAGGGTGCAGACCAGTTCGTGCGGCAGCGGTGCCCCGGCGGTGTGGGAACGCAGCCCGTTGGTCAGCACCGAGACGTGCTCCCCGTGCGGCGGGTCGCAGTAGACGAGATGGTAGCCCCGTTCCCGGGAACCCGTTTCCTGGCTGTCCGCGCCGCGGATCCTGCCGAGGTACTGCTCGACATGGGCGGGGAACTCGCTGAAGCGACTCACGATCCACCTCGGCTGTACGTGGTTTCCACCGGCGTAAGTATGACCCCCGCCCCTTCGGCGGCCTGCGGTGGGAGCGGATCTCCGCCGCGGGTGGTGCGCCCCGGACGTGTGGGTGGGAGGTTCCGCGTTCGGCGGGCGTCGTTCGGACACGGAAGGTGATCGGTGACCTACGCTCGCGGCATGGTCGACGAACACGGTTCCGCCGTGCCGGGCTCGCCCGCCGACGTCGCCGTCGCGCTGCGGGAGACCGGTTATCTCCCGGACGAGGGAGTGGCCACCGCAGCGTTCCTCGCGATGCGGATGGGCAGACCCCTGTTGTGCGAGGGAGAACCGGGAACCGGCAAGACCGCCCTGGCCCACGCGCTGGCGGGCGCCTACGGGCTCGAACTGGTCAGGTTGCAGTGCCACGAGGGGATCGACGCCGCCCAGGCGCTGTACGAGTGGGACTTTCCGCGTCAGTTGCTGCATCTGCGCGCTCTGGAGACGGTCTCCGACGGTGGTCTCGACGTCGGTACCGCCGAGTCCTCGTTGTACACCCGTCGTTTCCTGCTGGCGCGTCCGCTGCTGCGGGCGTTGCAGCGGGCGCCGTGCGTGCTGCTGGTCGACGAGATCGACCGGGCCGACGACGAGTTCGAGGCGTTCCTGCTGGAGACACTGTCCGAGTACACCGTGACCGTCCCCGAGTTCGGGGTGGTGGAGGCGGACGAGCCACCACTGGTGGTGCTGACCTCCAACCGCACCCGGGAGGTGCACGACGCGTTGAAGCGGCGCTGTCTCTACCACTGGCTGGAACACCCGGGGCCGGAGCGCGAGGTGAGCATTCTGCGGAGTCGGGTTCCGGAGCTGGACCGGAGGTTGGCCGACCAGGTGGCCGGTGCGGTGCGCAGGATGCGCTCGCTGGAGCTGCTCAAACCGCCCGGGGTGGCCGAGGCGATCGACTGGGCGAGTGCGCTGCTCGCGCTGGGGGCCGCGGAGCTGGACACCGAGACCGCCGCTCGCACCCTGGGCGCGGTGCTGAAGTACAGCGAGGACGTGCGGCGGGTGCGGGCGGCGGGCGTGGTGGACGAGGTCGGAGCCTGAGCTCCGTCGTCGGAACGTCTCGGGGAGGTGGGCGAACCGGCACGGGCCAGCGCCGGTTCGTTTCGGCGGGCCGGTCGGTCTCAGGAGTGCTTCCTCCGGCTCAGCACCACGAACACCACGGCGACCCCCGAAGCGCACAGCAGCAGCACGCTGTTGCACAGCAGGCTGAGCTGGACTCCGGACTCGTAGGAGCGCAGGATCGCCGCCTGCACGACCGGGTCGTCGCTGTGGGGGATTCCCTGCCGCGCTGCTCGGACCAGTGCCTCGGCACGCGGTGCCGCGACGTTCGCCTCGGCGAGTTCGTCGGCCAGGGCCCCCGCGAAGCGGGTCCCCAGCACCGCGCCGAGCACCGCCGTTCCCAGCACCGAACCGACCTGGCGGAAACCGGTCACCGCGTTCGAGGCGGCCGGAGCCTGCTGGGGTGGGACGACAGACAGTGCCGCCGAGGTCGAGGGCGCGATCACCAGTCCGCTTCCCGCCCCGACCAGGGCCAGGGCGAGTCCGCTGAACAGGTAGGAGGTGTCCGCGTCCTGGGTGCTCAGCAGCAGGGCGGCCACCGCGGCGGTGAACAGGCCGGTGAGCAACATGCGGGCCGGGCCGAACCGCGCGGTCCAGCGGCCGGCCAGCACGGTGACGACCATGAAGGCGACCATCTCGGCGAGCAGCCGCAGCCCGGACTCCAGGGGGGTGTGCCGCTGGACCTGTTGCAGGAACATGACCTGCACGTAGGTCACGCCCACGAACCCGAACAGTCCGACGGCGGCCAGCAGCAGGGAGATCGAGTAGGGCAGCGACCGCATCATGCGCACGTTCAACATCGGCTGTTCGGTACGGGCCTCCACCAGCACCAGTCCGATCAGGCACAGCACCCCCAGCCCCAGGCTGGCGAGCACGTGGGTGGCCGCGTACCCGTCACGTCCTCCCGCGATGACCCCGTAGACCAGCCCGGTGAGCCCGACGACGGCGAGGCACTGGCCGCCCGGGTCGAGCCGCCGTTGTGGGTTCGCCGCCTCGCGCAGTGCGTGCAGACCGAGTGGCACCGTGACCAACGCCAGCGGTGTGTTGATCACGAACACTGCCCGCCAGCTGGTCATGGAGTTCAGTGCGCCGCCGAGTACCGGGCCGAGCGCCAGGGCCACTCCCGACATGGAGACCCACACCGAGATCATCCTGGCCCGTTGGTTCGCGTCGGTGAAGGTCATGACCACATAGGCCAGGGACAGGGGCAGGATCAGCGCCCCGCCGACGCCGCTGATGACGCGCCCCGCCATGACGACACCGAAGGTCGGCGCCGTGGCGACCACCAACGAGCCCGCGGCGAGGATCACCACGCCGGCGAGGTAGGAGCGTTTCCGCCCGAAACGTTCACCGATCGCGCCTCCGGAAAGCACCAGTGCCGCCAGGGCGAGGGTGTAGGCACTGGAGACCCAGCTCAGGAAGGCGGGAGGAACCGACAGGTCCACCTGCATGCTGCGCAGCGTGGAGATGGCGGCGGTGACCTCGATGAAGGCCATGAACATCCCCAGGCAGCAGGTCACCATGACCGCGAGGTGCCGTGGCCGTCGTCCGGTGTCCGTTCCCGTGGGGCTCGTCGAGTCGCTGTCCTGTTGTTCGTCGGCTTGTGACATACCCGTGTGCGTCCAAATCCGTTCGTCGTGCACCGCCCCCAGTGGACGGCCGTCGGGTCGTGTGAGGGTTCGCGTCGTGCTCGTGGTGGGAAATCCGTCCTCCGTGGAATGGAGTCACGACGGAGGCCGACGGATACTTACCGAGCCGTATGTCACCGATACGGGTGAGTCAGTTCCGCGCCGCGGGTCCCGTCAGACGATGTACTGCTTGATCTTGCGCAGGATCCGGTCCCGGGTGGGTCCGATGGGCCTCGTGGTATCCCCAGAGTTCGGCTGATCGTCTCGTAGCTCGCCGGCGGTGCAGCGGTCCATGATCTGCACGCTGTCCACCGGGATCTGCCACGAGTGCTTGGACACGTGTTTCATGGCCTCCCGGCGGCTCGTGGTGACGATCCAGGCGGACACCCTGTGCGGTTTGCAGTTGGTGCATGTGTTCGTGCAGCCGTTGCCAGGTCAGTTGACACAGGTCCTCGCTGTCGGCGTGGTTGAGTCCGAACGAGCGTGCCACGGTCCAGACCAGCGGTTGGTATTCCGTGATCAACTTCGACCAGGCCCAGGGCTGTCCTGCTCGGCAGGCCTCGATCAATCCTGCTTTGAAGGCTGTCGATCGCCGCCGAGCATCGGATAACGGTCTTTCCGGTCCATGGGTGGTATCGGCGACCGCCGGTTCCGACATTGTGCCTCCTATGGACTTGGTGGGCTCGGTCGCAGACTAGCTACTGGCCCGAAAGTTTGAAAGAGGTTGTTCGCTTTGGTTACACAGTGATAACCAGGGCGATACCGGTATCATGACGGTTTATCGGCTGTTTGGACTAACGTGTCCCCAACAGCGAGAACGCCCCGAGTTCACCGAATGCGAGGTAGTACGTGATGGCGTCCGAAACCGCCTCGAACAAACGTTCCCCGTGGCGGGAACGTATGCGTGAACGGACGGCCAACGAGATCAGGCAGAGCGCGGCGAAACTGCTCAACGAACACGGCATCGACGCCGTGTCGATCCGTGCGGTCGCCAGGGAACTCGGCATGAGCTCACCCGCGATATACCGGTACTTCAGCAACCACGAGGACCTGGTCAACGCGGTCATCGTCGACGTCTTCGACGAGCTCAACACGCATCTGGACAACGAGGTGGCGGCCGTGTCCTCCGTGCGGGACAAGATCGTCACCGCCAGTTGGGCGTTCCGGGAGTGGGCCGCGGGTCACCCGCACGAGTTCGAGTTGATCCTGCTCCACCCGTTGCCGCCGAACGTCTCCGCGGAGGTCGTCGAAGCCCGCCGGAGATTCGGGACCACGTTCATGCGGCTGTTCTCCCGGCTCTGGAACGAGCACGGTTACGACGCCCCCGCCCCCGAGGAGATGACCGAACAGCAGCACACGATGGTCGAACGCTTCCGGTCCAACACCGGCGGTGCCTTCGACCTCCCCCCGGAAGCCCTGCTGGTGTTCATCCGCAGTTGGACCAAGCTCTACGGTGTGGTCTGCATGGAGGCCATGGGGCAGAACACACTGCTCGGGGACGCCGCCGGATTGCTTTTCGAGATGGAACTGGCGGACATGGGGGACTGTCTGGGAGTTCCCCGCCGTCCACCGCACAAGTGAGGCGGCGCCCGAGTGCACGGACACCGACCCCGGCTCGTGGGGCCCGAGCCGGAGTCTCCGGAAAGGCTTGTGGCCACGTCCTCGAGCGCGGCGACGCGACCCCCACGACCGGGGTCGGATGATCACGCGAGCAGCAGGCCGATTCCCAGTGTGACGACCCCCAGCGCCAGGACCAGCGCACCGATCCAGACCACGGCGATCATGCTGTTGGGTCGTGTCACGTCACGCCCCGCCGAGGACAGGTAGAAGCCCAGGGGCATCAGCACCGCCGCCACCGGAACGCCCAGTCTTCCCACCCAGCCGAACACACCGCTGAGAGCGGCCGCGTCCGCCAACACCAGGCACACCAGGCTCAGGGTCACGAGAACACCGGCGTGTCCGTGCATGGCACGGGAGAAAGCCTGCTGGAAATCCGTCATCGGAACGTCTCCGCGTACGATGCGGGAGACGAACCATCCGCCGAACTCGATCGTGACGATCGTCAGCAGAACGACTCCGGCGACGTACTGGGACTCGGGGCTCAACGTCAGGGTGGACAACTCTGCTGTACTCCTCATCGGTGGTGGGAGGGGCTGACTGCGAACGCGTCCTCATCGTGCCCGGACGCGTGACCTCGCGGGGAATCGGAACATCGGTACGGCGGTGTGGGGGTCCGGGGTGCCACGTTTTCGGTCATTCGTGGTTCCGGACCTGTTGGGCGGACTCCTGACGTGTTTCGTGAGGAGATTCCGATGACGCGACGGTGGTCGCTCCGGATCACTCCTGAACCTCGGTTTTCGTGAAACGTCCCATGCCGAACTCGGGCATGTTCCGGTAGATGATGTGCACCTCATCCGGATGAGTGATATAGGCTTCGTGGAAAACTCCGACGCTGCCGTCGACCCCCACACGGCGGTTGAACCTCCGCCAGGCGGGCACGTTCTCGTGGTCGGCGTTGCGGGCATGGGCCATCAGATGGTCCATGTCCTTCCAGTACTCGACCAACAGGGTGGTTCGTCCGAACCAGACGTGATAGCCCAGCATGCCCAGTTCGGGCTGTTTCCTCAGCTCGACCAACATCGGTGGCATCGCCAGGAAACTGGGCAGCCAGCGATGAATTTTCCACCATTTGTTGATCCGCATTCCGATCAGGAAGACAACGGTACCGTCCGGGACATCAGCGGTACGTCGGCCACCGGTCGGGCGTTTACGCCCCCTCGACATCACCTCCGCGTTCGACGTGCGTAATCGACTCGTGGAACGGCAGGAAGCGGTTCCCACGACAACCTCAGAATCGGAACTTCCTGCCCGGACCGGTGACGGTTTCTGGTCTGCCAGGTGCTGAATGCCTCCACACCGGCGACCCCACCGAAACTCCCACCGTTGCCCGACTGTCCGAAACCACCGAACGGCAGTTTTGGTTCACTGTTCACCGTTTGGTCACCCAGATGGATCATTCCGGCACGCAACTCCCGCGCCACGGCGTTGCCCCGTTCCTCGGAACCGCTCCGCACGGCGGCGGAGAGACCGTACTCGGAGGCGTTCGCCAGCCGCACCGCCTCGGCGTCGTCGTCGAAGACCGTCACGGCGGCCACGGGACCGAAGATCTCCTCGTCGAACGCCGGAGTTCCCGGCCTCACCCCGGTCAGCACCGTCGGTGGGTGGAACGGGAACTCGGGCTCGCGCGAGGTCAGCTTCCGCGCTCCGGCCCCGACCTTGGCGGCCACGACGGAGGAGATCCGTTCGTGCTGTGGGCGGTTGATGATCGGGCCGATCTGCGTCCCCCATGACGGGGGTCGCCCACCACGAGGGCCTCGGCCCGCTCGACCAGGGCGGCCACGTACTCCTCGGCGATCGAGCGGTGCACCAGGTGACGTCCGACTCCGATGCACAACTGCCCCGCGTGGACGAAACCGCCCCAGGCGCTCGCCTCGGCGGCGGTGGTCGCGGGATCACCGTGGTGCACCGTCCCGCCGACCTCTTCGAGGCGTTCCACACCACCCGGGCCAACGCCCAGGCCCTGTTCAAGGACTCCGCGTTGTACATGGAGAAGTACCTCGAAGCGGCGCGCCACATCGAGGTGCAGGTCCTGTGCGACAGCCACGGCCGGGGGTGCACCTGGGAGAGCGGGACTGCTCCGTCCAGCGCCGCAACCAGAAACTGTTGGAGGAGGCTCCCTCCCCCGCCGTGGACGAGAACCTGCGTCAGGAGCTCGGTGCCGCCGCCGTGCGGGGAGCCCTGGATGCGGGCTACCAGGGTGTCGGCACGATGGAGTTCCTGCTCGACGGGCAGAACCGCTTCTGGTTCATGGAGGTCGACACGCGTATCCAGGTGGAACACCCCGTCACCGAGGCCGTCACCGGTATCGACCTGGTGGCCGAGCAGATCCACAGCGCCGCGGGTGTCCCGCTGTCCCTGCGGCAGGAGGACGTCCGACCGTTCGGTCACGCCGTCGAGTGCCGCATCAACGCCGAGGACCCCGCTCGGGGTTCGTGCTCACCCCGGGCACCCTGCACCACCTACCACGCCCCGGGCGGACCGTGGGTGCGGGTGGACACGCACTGTCACACGGGGGCCGTCGTCACGCCGCATTACGACTCCCTGGTGGCGAAACTGGTGTGCTGGGGCCCGGGCCGTGCCAGCGCCCTGGACCGCACGAGCCAGGCCCTGCGGGAGTTCGAACTGGACGGAAACGGTATGCGCAGCACCATCGGGCTACAGCGGGCGATCGTCGAGGACTCCGTCGTCCGTGACGGCGGGGCCACGACGGGGTTCCTGAGTGCCCGTATGCCGGAGTTCGCCGGATAGTGGTGTCGACGGGGTGACCTGCGGTTTCGCGGGAAGGTGGCAGGGGGGTGGACAGCGGTGATCGGCGCGCGGTAGAGTTCCACTCGGTCGTTGTATTTCTGGGTTCGTGTTCGTACACGCTCGCAGGATGTCGATGCGGGCGAGCTTCTGTCTTTGGTTGTAGCTGGAGTAGTAGCCGTCTGAGATCCCCGGCCCGGGTGTCCGCACGGTGTGGTCATCCGTCATACGTACCCCAGCTCCCGAAGGAGAAGGACATGACACAGGGAACAGTGAAGTGGTTCAACGCGGAAAAGGGCTTCGGCTTCATCGCTCCTAACGAGGGCGGCCCGGACGTGTTCGTGCACTACTCGGCCATCGATGCCCCGGGCTTCCGCAGCCTGGACGAGGACCAGCAGGTCACCTTCGAGTCCAGTCAGGGCTCCAAGGGACCGCAGGCCGACGTCGTCCGCGCGGTCTGAGGCCTTCCGGTTTCGTCGACGGCTCCCCATCCCGCTCGGGGTGGGGAGTCGTTGTCGTGTCCGGCCCTCTTGCCGCCTCCCGCACGTGGGTCGTTCTCCGCGGCGGTCCCCCGACGGGGCGGAAGCGGCGACACGGCCTCGGATGATCTTGGAACCGGGCGGGGGCTCGGTTTCGGTGTGGAGGTCCGTCCCGGTTCGCCGGTCACCGGCAGAATCCCGGTGTGGCCGTGACGTTCCGTCAGGAAGGATCAGGTGAGGTGGCAACCGACCCGGCAACCGCCCACGCGCACCCCCCGGTGCTGCCCGAGAACCACGCCTCGCTCATCGTGCAGGGCAGGGACAGCACCGGCATCGTCGCCGCTGTCAGCGCGGTGCTGAGCGGACACGGGGCGAACATCGTCTCGTTGGACCAGTACTCCGACGACCCCCACCAGGGTGGGGCGTTCTACCAGCGCACCGTGTTCAGTCTCGACAACCTCCGGGCCGTGTTGCCCGCGCTGGAACGGGACCTCGCCGACGAGCTCTCGGCAGGGTTCGACCTCGATTTCACCCTCCGCGACATGTCGGTTCCCAAACGGGTCGCCGTGTTCGCCTCCAAGGAGGACCACTGCCTGCTCGACCTGCTGTGGCGGCACCGGAGGGGACAGCTTCCCGTGACCATCACGATGGTCGTCTCCAACCACACCGACACCGCCGAGGAGGTGCGGGCCTTCGGCGTGCCCTTCGTCCACGTGCCCACGATGGAGCTGGGCAAGTCGGCGGCCGAGGCCGAGCACCTGCGGCTGTTGCGCGGCAACGTCGACTTCGTCGTGCTCGCCCGGTACATGCAGATCCTGTCCGGTGACTTCATCGCCCGGCTCGGGGTGCCCATCATCAACATCCACCACTCCTTCCTGCCCGCCTTCATCGGCTCCGGCCCCTACGCCAAGGCCAAGGAGCGCGGCGTCAAGCTCGTCGGCGCCACCGCCCACTACGTGACCGAGGACCTCGACGAGGGGCCGATCATCGAGCAGGACGTCGTCCGGGTGACCCATGCCGACACCCTCGCCGACATCCGACGTCGTGGTGCCGACGTCGAGCGCACCGTGCTGGCCCGCGCCGTGCGTTGGCACAGCGAGGACCGCGTCATCCGCAGCGACAACAGCACCATCGTCTTCGCCTGAGCGGGGCGGCGCGGTCCTGCCGGGAGGCGGGGACGGGACACAATGTGGGTATGTGCGAGGTGGATCACACCCTGGAGGGACTCGTCGGGTTCGCCCGGGCGCTGCGCCACTCCGGGATGCGGTGTGACCCGGCCCGGGTGCGTTCCTTCCTGGACGCCACCGCCCACGTCGACTTCGCCGAGCGGGACCAGCTCTACTGGGCGGGCAGGCTGACGCTGTGCTCCGACCCGGACGACCTGCCCCGTTTCGACGCCGCGTTCCGCGCCTGGTTCGGCGGCGGGGTGGTCGGCACGGAACTCCGGCCGCGGCGGCGCGACAGTGTCCGCTCCCGTGCCCTGCCCCTGGGCGGGAACGATCCGGAGTCGACCCGTTCGGAGGAGGCCGAACGTCTCGCGGCGGCCGGAGACGTCGAGGTGCTGCGGCACCGCGACATGGCCGAGCTCGGCGAGGCCGAGCGTGCCCAGCTGCGGCGGATGATCTCCTGGCTGGATCCGCGCCCGCCACGCCGCGCCGCGCTGCGCAGGCATCGGGCCCGCGCGGGCCGTCTCGATCCCGGCGACACCATGCGCTCCATGCTCCGCACCGGCGGCGAACCGGTGCGGCTGGTGTACCGGGCGCGTCGGGACCGGCCCCGCAGGGTGGTGCTGCTGGTCGACGTCTCGGGTTCCATGAGTCCCTACGCGGACGCGCTGCTGCGTTTCGCGCACGTCGTGGTGCGGGCGGCTCCGATGACCACCGAGGTGTTCACCCTGGGCACCAGGCTGACGCGGGTGACCAGGCAGCTGCGTCAGCGCGATCCGGAGTTCGCCCTGGCCGCCGCGGGACGGGCGGTGCCGGACTTCTCCGGCGGCACCCGGCTGGGTGGCACGGTACGGGCGTTCCTGGACCGGTGGGGCCAGCGCGGTGCGGCGCGGCAGGCGGTGGTGGTGCTGTTCTCGGACGGGTGGGAACGCGGCGGGACCGAGGAGCTCGCCGAGCAGATGCGCAGGATGCGGAGGTTGGCCCGCGCCGTGCTGTGGGCCAACCCGCACGCGGGGCGCGAGGGCTACGAGCCGGTGCAGTCCGGGGTGGCGGCGGCACTGCCCCATGTGGACGCGCTGGTGGCCGGGCACAGCCTCGCGGCGCTGCGGCGGTTGTGGCGGCGGGTGCGGGAGTGCTCCGAGTCCGGCTCCGCCGGGTGACCGCACCGGAGCTCGTTTCAGACGCTGCGCAGCACCGAGACGACGGTGCCGAGGATCACGGCCCCGTCCCCGTCGAGGACCTCGTGGGCGGGGTTGCGCGGTTCGAGCAGCACGTGACCGTTGCGGCGACGGTACACCTTGACCGTGGCCTCCTCGTCGATCATCGCGGCCACGATCTGGCCGGAGTGGGCCTCGGGCTGCTGACGCACCACCACCACGTCGCCGTGGTGGATTCCGGCCTCGATCATCGAGTCACCGCGCACCCGCAGCGCGAACACGGTGCCGCGCGCGGCGAACTCCCGGGGTAGGGTCAGCACGTCCTCGACGTGCTCCTCGGCCGTGATGGGGGCGCCGGCGGCGATGTCGCCGAGCACGGGGACGCTCACCCGGTCCTCGGACGGCTGGGTGGTCGTGGACTCCCGCAGGAACATGCGCACGTCGATCGGGCGGGAGACCGTGGTGCCGCGGCGCAGGAACCCCTTCCGCTCCAGGTCCGCCAGGTGGCGTGAGACCGAGGACGAGGAGCGCAGTCCCACGGCGTCGCCGATCTCGCGGGTGCTGGGCGAGTAGCCGTGTTCGAGCACCCGGTCCCGGATGGCGGCCAGGATGCGCCGCTGGCGCGGGGGCAGGATCGAGGTGTCCGGGTGGTTGAGATCGTCGTAGGTGCTCACCCGGGGAATGGTAGAGGCGGGTCTCGGGTTGTCGATCACCGGTGTGTTCGGCGAGGGAGGCGGCCCGAGTCGCGGGCGGGGTGTGCTGGCGCGTTCGTCTCCGATGTGGCTGAGGCCGACCGACGGGGCCGACCCCGGTTGCGTCCCGGGCGGGGCGGCTGAGTAGCGCGCGGGGCGTGTCGAGCCCGGAAAGTTTCAGGGTGGGGGCTTTCGGTCACGCCGTCACCCCCTGAACCGCTAGCTTCTTCGTTCGAGTCCCGGCCGCTCTCCTCGGTCGGGACCGCTGCGCGCACCGGTGGGGCGCTGACCGCGGTGACGAGACGTCGTCCTCTCGTTGTTCTCCTCACCTCGGAGTTCATGCTTTCCGGTCTGTTGCCGGACATTGCCACGAGTCTGGACGTCTCGGTCGGCACGGCCGGGCTTCTGACCTCGGCCTTCGCGGTCGGGATGATACTCGGTGCCCCGCTGATGGCCGGGCTCGCCCGCCACTGGCCCGCCCGGAACAGCCTGCTCGGGTTCGTGCTGGTGTTCGCGGCGGTCCACGTGGTGGGTGCTCTCACGTCGAGCTTTCCCGTTCTGCTGGTCGGCCGTGTGGTCGCCGCTGTGGCGAACGCGGGGTTCCTGGCCGTGGCCCTGGCGACCGCGTCCGCCCTCGTGGCGCCTGACCGGAGGGGACGCGCCCTGGCGGTGCTGCTGTCGGGGACGACGGTGGCCCCGTGGTCGCGGCCTCCACCCTCGGGGCCGGTCTCGGAGAGCTCGGACCCGTCTGGGCCAGCGGTCTTCTGGTCGCGATCGCGTCGTGCATCGCCCTCCCGCTGCCGCGGGTCCTCACCTCCGGCGCCGCCGGGCGGGAGACATCCGACGAGCCGTGCCCACGTCGCTCGTGAACAGCGCAGCTCGGTGGCACCCCCTCGGGGCCACGTCCCGGGCCTTCGGCCCGCCCCCGGCCTCTCACCTGATCGTGTCGAGCGAACCGTGTGTCGCTGGCCGGGAACGCTGCGTGTCGTTCGGGATCATGGAGCCGAGCCACGGACTCGTTGCCGCCGGGACGGCGACGGCCGCGAGGCCGTGGCACCAGCCGCTGTTGAGGGGTTCCTTCGGGACGGTTCGGTTCGCCGGGACGCGCCGTCGGCCCGGATCGGGTGCTGTGGTGGGTGTGCGTGGGCTGCCGCGCGGCGGCGGAACGGTCCGCCGCCGCGTCCCGGGACGGTGCGGCACCAGCCCGCCGGGCACGCCACCGATCCGGCCCGTCGAAGGGATCCGAGACGTTGTCCCGACACATGTCCGCACCACGCGGGCAGGCTCCGTGAGGGAGGCCCGATGCCGCGCATCACCGTCGACGTCGACGGAACCACCTACACCGACGACGTGAGTCCCAGAACCCTGCTCGTGCAGTACCTGCGGGAACAACTGGGCAAGGTCGGCACCGTCGTGGGCTGCGACACCAGCAACTGCGGAGCCTGCACGGTGCATCTGGACGGACAGAGCGTGAAGTCCTGCTCGGTGCTGGCGGTCCAGGCGGACGGCCACGAGGTGACCACCATCGAGGCCCTGGCCCGCGACGGGCGGCTGCACCCGGTGCAGCGGGCCTTCCACGACAACCACGCCCTGCAGTGCGGGTTCTGCACCCCGGGAATGATCATGCAGGCGCTGGATCTGCTCGCGGAGGATCCCGAACCGGACGACGAGCGCATCCGGGAGGGGCTGGAGGGCAACCTCTGCCGCTGCACCGGCTACCAGAACATCGTGCGCGCCGTGCGGGAGGCCTCCCGCCAGATGCGGCCCGGTGCCGGGCCGGCCATGGAGCACTCCGGACGGACCCCCGCCCCGCGCGCTTCCACCGAACAGGCCGACACGCGTGTGACCGGAGGGCAGTCATGACCGCCACCCCAGTGAGTCCGTCCGAACCGGAGATCGGACGCGCGCGCAGGCGCAAGGAGGACGCCAGGCTCGTCACCGGTCGTACACGGTGGACGGACAACATGAGCCTGCCGGGCATGGTGCATCTGGCCGTGCTGCGCAGCCCGGTGGCCCACGCCCGGATCAGCGCCGTCGACACCACCGAGGCCCGTCGGATGCCCGGGGTGCACGAGGTGGTGACCGGGGCCGACCTCGCCGAGCGGCAGGGCAGCATGCCGTGTGCCTGGCCGGTCACCCCGGACATGAAGACGCCGTACGCTCCCGCCCTGGCGGTGGAGGAGGTCCACTTCGCCGGTGAGGCGGTGGCCATGGTGGCCGCGCGCAGCGCCGCCGAGGCCCGCGACGCCCTGGACGCGATCGACGTGGACTACGAGGACCGGGAGGTGGTGCTCGACATCGAGGCCGCCGCGCGGGACGACTCGCCCCTCGTGCACGAGGAGCTGGGCACCAACCGCAGCGCCACGTGGACCTTCGACTCGGCCGAGGCCGGCACGGGAGGGGACGTGGAGCAGGCCCTGCGGGACGCCGAGATCCGGCTGGACCGGACCTTCCGGCAGCAGCGGCTGATCCCCGCCTTCATGGAACCGCGTTCGGTGCTGGTCGACCCGACCGGTGAGCAGTACACCGTCTGGTCGTCCACCCAGGTGCCGCACATCCTGCGCACCATGATGGCCATGACCCTCGGTGTCGGCGAGCACAAGATCCGGGTGATCGCCCCCGACGTGGGCGGGGGTTTCGGCGGCAAGCTCCAGGTCACTCCCGAGGAGATGCTCACCTTCCTCATGGCCGAGCGGCTCGGCCGTCCGGTGAAGTGGACCGAGAGCCGCTCGGAGACCATGGTCTCGGGCCACCACGGCAGGGACCAGGTGCAGCGGCTCTCGCTGGCTGCCCGCGCCGACGGGACGGTCACCGGTCTCAAGGTCGACCTGCTCGCCGACATGGGGGCCTACCTGCGACTGATCGCGCCGGGGATCCCCGTCCTCGGGGCGCTGATGTTCAACGCGATCTACAAGTTCGACTCCTACCGCTTCACCTGCACGAACGTGTTCACCACCAAGACACCCACCGACGCCTACCGGGGCGCGGGCAGGCCGGAGGCGACCTTCGCGATCGAACGGATGATGGACGAGCTGGCCGCCGAGCTCGACATGGACCCGCTGGAGGTCCGCCGCAGGAACTGGATCAACCACGACGAGTTCCCCTTCGACACCGTGGCCGGGCTGACCTACGACTCCGGCAACTACGAGGCGGCCACCGACCGGGCGGTGGAGATGTTCGGCTACCAGCAGCTGCGGGACGAACAGCTGCGGCGTCGGCAACGCGGCGACACCGTCCAGCTGGGTATCGGGGTCTCCACGTTCACCGAGATGTGCGGGCTGGCGCCCTCCCGGGTGTTCGGTTCGCTGTCCTACGGGGCCGGTGGGTGGGAGCACTCCCAGGTGCGGGTGCTGCCGACCGGCAAGGTCGAGGTGGTCACCGGTACCTCCCCGCACGGGCAGGGCCACGTGACCGCCTGGAGCCAGCTCGTGGCCGACCGCCTGGGCGTCCCCTTCGAGGACGTCGAGGTGCTGCACGGCGACACCCAGTCCTCACCCCGGGGACTGGACACCTACGGTTCCCGGTCGTTGGCGGTCGGCGGGGTCGCGGCGGTGCGGGCCGCCGACAGGGTGATCGACAAGGCGCGCTCGATCGCCGCGCACCTGCTGGAGTGCTCGGAGCAGGACCTGGACTTCTCCGCCGGGCGTTTCTCCGTGCGCGGCACGGACCGGGGCATGGAGCTCACCGAGGTCGCCCTGGCGGCCTTCACCGCCCACGACCTGCCCGAGGGGGTGGAGCCCAACCTCGACGCCGAGGTCAGCCACGACCCGGAGAACTTCTCCTTCCCCCACGGCACACACCTGTGCGCCGCCGAGGTCGACACCGAGACGGGCCGGGTGCGCATCCGCTCGTACGTGTGCGTGGACGACGTCGGCACCGTGGTCAACCCGCTGGTGGTGGAGGGCCAGGTGCACGGGGGACTGGCCCAGGGCATCGCCCAGGCACTGTACGAGGAGGCCGTCCACGACGAGGACGGGACGCTGACCACGGCGACGCTGGCGGACTACCTGGTTCCCTCCGCCGTGGACCTGCCCGAGTTCCACACCGACCGCACCGAGACCGAGGCGACGTCCAACCCGATCGGGGTGAAGGGCGTCGGCGAGGCGGGCACCATCGCCTCGACCCCGGCCGTGGTGAACGCCGTGGTCGACGCCCTCAGGCCCTACGGCGTCACCGACGTGCGCATGCCGTGCTCGCCGCAGCGGGTGTGGCGGGCGTTGTCCGGGGCCCGCGCGAGCTCGGCCACGGCGGCCGAGTCCGGCGGCGGGCTCGGTTCCGTCGACCCCGACCAGGCGTTCCCCACCGGAGGTGACAGGTGATTCCCGCCGAGTTCGACTACGTCGCTCCGTCCACCGTGGAGGAGGCCGTGCATGCCCTCCGGGACGCGGGGGAGGACGCCAAGGTCCTGGCCGGTGGGCAGAGTCTGCTGCCGGTGCTGCGCATGAGGCTGGCCGCCCCGTCGACGCTCGTGGACCTCGGGAAGGTCCCCGAGCTGCGCGGGGTGCGCGAGGAGGACGGGAATCTGGTGATCGGGGCCATGACCACCCACCACGAGGTCGTGCGGGACGGGCTGGTCAACGAACACGCCTCCCTGCTGGCGCTGGCGACGCGGACGGTGGCCGACCCGCAGGTGCGCCACCGGGGAACCCTCGGCGGTTCCCTCGCGCACGCCGACCCGGCCGGTGATCTGCTGGCTCCGGTACTGGCCATGGACGGGGAGATGGTGCTGGCCGGCCCGCAGGGCCGCAGGAGCGTTCCCGCCGACGAGTTCTTCGTGGACCACTTCACCACGGCGGTGGGCGCGGAGGAACTGCTCGTGGAGGTGCGGGTGCCCAAGCACACCGGATGGAGCGCCCACTACGAGAAGTTCAACAGGGTGGCCCAGGCCTGGTCGGTGGTCGGGGTCGCGGCCGCGGTGCTCGTGGAGGGCGGCAGGATCGCCCGCGCCCGGGTGGGGCTGACCAACATGGGCTCCACCCCGGTACGGGCCCACGAGGTGGAGCGGGCGCTGCTCGGTGCGAGCCCCACGGGCGAGGCCGTGCGGCGGGCCGCCGAACGTGCCCACGAGGGAACCAACCCCGGCAGCGACGCCGGCGCCGACGCCGACTACCGGCGGCATCTGGCCGAGGTGCTGACGGGCAGGGCGCTGGCCACGGCGGCGGGTGTGTGACGGCTGCGTGTACCCGACCGGCCCGCACGGCGCCCGCCGCCGGGCTGGCCGGGGCGGGAGCCGGACGCGTTCCCGCCGAGGCGAGGAGGGAATAGAGTGCAACTGGAGCACGAGTTCACCGTGCCCGTACCGGTCGAGACGGCCTGGCAGGCCCTGCTCGACCCGGAGAGGGTCGCGCCGTGCATGCCGGGGGCCACGCTGAAGAGCGTGCAGGACGGCGAGTTCTCCGGCTCGGTCAAGGTCAAGCTCGGCCCGGTGTCGCTGCTGTACAAGGGCAACGGCCGGTTCGCCGAGGTCGACCACGAGACCCACCGCGCCGTGCTGGAGGCCAGCGGCAAGGACTCGCGGGGAAACGGCACCGCCGCCGCCACGGTGCGGGCGACGTTGCGGTCCGAGGGCGAGAGCACCGCCGTGCACGTGGACACGGACCTGAAGGTCACCGGAAAACCCGCCCAACTGGGCCGGGGGCTGATCTCCGACGTGGCCCAGCGGCTGATCGACCAGTTCGCGCAGTGCCTGGCCGAACGGCTCACCGGCTCCGACGCCGCCGAGGCCGCCGGGGACGGGCAGCAACAGGCCGCGGGCACCGTCGGTGGGGCCTCGGTCTCCCCCGACGGCGAGGCCGGGCAGGAGCGTTCCGCGCCCACGCGCGCCGAGTGGGACTCCGGGGCCCCGGATGAGCGCACCCCGTGGAGGGTCACCGGCGCCGAAGGGGAGTCCTCCCGCGAGGGTGCCTCCTCGGAACGGCCGCAGCGCGAGCGGCACGGTGCCGGGTTGTCCGGCTCCGCGCGGCGGGCCGGAGAGGCCGAACAGGACGTGGTGGATCTGCTCGGCACGGCCGGGGTTCCGGTGCTGAAGCGGCTGGTGCCGGTGGCCCTGGCCACGGCGGTGCTGGTCGTGGTCCTGGTGGTGTGGCGGCGGAGGACCCACCGGATGCGGTGACGGGGTTCGGCCGGCCGCAAGCCGCCCCGTGGGATGCCCGCCGGGCACCCCACGGGGACGTTCCGGAGATGCCCGGCTCCGTCACCGGCCGGTGTTCTCACCGTCCAACAGGGAGCGCGCGAACTCCTCGCCCTGGTCGAGCACCCGGGCCGCCTCCTCAGCCCGGTCGTCCTGCCCGGACCGGGACGAGGGGGACCGGGAGGAACCGTCGGGCTCCTCGCCGAGGGCCTGGGAGGCGAACTTCGGCAGCAGCTGCGACAGCAGCAGCGTGGACAGGGCGGACTGGTCGCCACCGCCGCGGACGACGATCGGACGCGGGGCGTTCTCGGCGAGCCGCGATCCGACCTCCAGCCTGCGTCGGGCCAGTTCGTAGTGCAGCACGGCGCGGTTGTCGCGGTAGGCCTGACCGAGCCGTTCCCGGGACTTGGCCTCGTTCTGCGCCTCGGTGAGCGTGGCCCTGCCCCGGGCCTCGATCTCCCACTGGGCCCGCTGGGCCTCGGTCTCCTGTTCCTCCAGTCTCCGGGCCACGTCGCGGCGGGCCTGGTTGCGGGCGGCCTTCACCTCGACCAGCTTGGCGTCGCGGGTCTTCTTGGCGCGTTCGATCTCCATCAGCAGGTTGTCGATGCGCCGCTTGCGGGTCAGCTCCCACTCCCGCTCGTAGGCACTGAGCTCCTTGGAGACCTGCTCGCGGGTGGCCAGGTGCTGCTGGTACTGGTCCGGCAGCTGCACGTCGGGGATGTTCGCCCCGAGGATCCGCACCCCGTACTTGGTGAGCTGGCGGTTCAGGGCCTCCTGCATGTCCTCGACGTCGCTGCCGCGCAGCTCGTGGGCCTGCTCGGTGTGCACGCGCCGGGCGCGCTGCCGTAGGGCGTCCTGCACCGCGCTGGACAGCACCATGTCGAAGTTGCCCGCGCCGATCGTGCGTACGAAGTCGACCGGGTTGTCGATGCGGAACTTCAGGAAGAACTCGATCGACTTCAGCGGCACGTCCTCCGCCGTGGGACAGGCGGCCACCGGGGCGTTGTAGGGGATCTCGGTGGTGGTGTCGACGACGAACTCGACCTTGTCCCACGGCCACCACAGGTAGTGCCTGCCGGGGTCGAGGGTGCCGGTGAACGCGCCGTAGCGGCTGCGGATGCCGGTGGTGCCCTGTTCGATCTCCACGATTGAGCCGCGCCACAGGGCCAGGCCGGTCAGCACCAGCATCAGCAGGGTGCCTCCCCACAGGACGGCGGACAGCGGACCGGTGCCGAGCGCGGCCGTTCCCCCCAGGTACAGGGTGAGGAACAGCAGCGCCACCCAGGTGGGGTTGCGGTTGTCCTTGGGGATCACCACGGGGACGAGCTTGCCCTCGTCACCGCTGCGGATGAGCTGACGGATGTTGGACCACGGCGCGACCGCGTCGGTGATCGTGGAGAAACCGTTCCGTTGACTCGCCATCACTGCTCACCTGCCTGGGAGTCCTCCTCGGACTCGGCCGGGTCGTCGTGGGGTGCGGTGCCGTGCCCGGCACGTCCGGTCGGGGCGTCGGCCTCGGCGGCCGGGGTGTCCTCCTCGTCCTGGTCGGCCTCTGTGGAGGTTCCCTCGTTCGACAGGTGGCCGCCCTCGGCCAGCAGCTGTTCGATCTCGGGTTCGCGCTGTCGGATGCGTTCCCGGATGGCCTCGGTGCGTTGTTGGATGGCGGACACGTCCTCCTCGGACAGCCCGGCCCCGTCGCGGGAGGTGCCGAGCATCCTCCGCGCGGCGGAGAGGTAGTCGATGTTCTCGTCGTCTCCCAGCGAGACGAGCACCGGCAGGTGCTCGGCCAGCCCCTCCAACCTGTCCAGCAGGTCCCGCTCGTAGTGGTACTCCAGGATCTCCGGGTTGTTCGCCGCGCTGACCGCCCGGATGTCCAACGCCTGGGCCTCCAGCAGGGCGGAGTTGGCGTTGGCGGTGCTCTCCGCCTCCACGAAGCGCTGGCGGGCCTGGGCCTTGGCGCGGTTGGTCTCCCGCTCCAGCGCGGTGTCCATCTGCGCCTGGTAACTGGCGATCTCGGCCCTGATGCCGGACAGGCTCTCGTTCATCGAGGCCAGTTCCTTGTTCAGGTCGCCCTCGTCCTGTTCCTTGCGCAGGCTGAGCTCGTACTCGTAGGTGTAGGCCTCCTTGGCCATGCGCACCATCTCCGGGGCGGCCAGGTCGGCCCGGTACTGCTGGCTGGACGGCTCGGCGTGGGTGATGTTGGCGCTGGTCAGCCGCACCGCGGGCAGGAACTGCTCGTTCAGGCTGTCCAGCAGTTCCTGGGTGCTCTCCCCGACGAGGTCGTAGATGTCCTCGGCGCGCTGTTGGTAGATCAGGCTCCGGGTGACCTCGCTGACCGCGTTGGTCAGCTTGTCCGAGAATCCGGACACCGCGCCGAGGGCGAACATGAACTGGGTCGGGTCCTCGATGCGGAACTGGAGGAACAGGTCGACCGAGGCCTTGATGCCGCTGCGGGTGGGTGCTTCGCTGATCGGCGCGTTGAACGGGTACTCCCGCGTGGTGTTCAGCACGTAGCTGACCTGTTTGCGCGGGTCGAGCAGCAGGGTCCGTCCCGGGCCGACCGTCCTGTCCAGTTTGCTGAACTTGGTGATCATCGCCTGGCAGCCCTCCGGCACCATGACGATGCTGCGCCGCAGCCACAGCAGTACCGCCAGCACCACCAGCAGCACCCAGACGTGCGGGCCGACCCAGGCCGCGCCCGTGCCGGTCGTGTGGACCACCAGGGTGCCGAGCAGCACCAGCGCCAGCAGCACCAACAACGGAAAGCCCAGTTTGGTCAGCGCGTTGCGTTTGGGGATCACCACGGGGCAGATGACGTTGACCCGCTCCCCGTCGTCCCCGCGCTCCGGGACGCTGTTGTTGACGAGCGCGGCGACCTCCTCCATCGGTGCGGTGCGCTGCTCGATCCGCGTACCCGCCGAGCTGCCCTGCTCCCGTGCGGAGAGGAAGTCGGTGGGGTCGATCGCGAACTCGTCGGCCTCCTCCCCGGCTGGTTCGCCTCCGGGGGAGGAGGGCTGGTTCTCCCGCGCCACGGACATGGCCTGGCGCCCGGCCGCTGCGATGGACATGTGTCGCTCCCTTGACGACGGCGGGATCGCCTACATCGGACGCGCGGCGGTGGTTCCCGGGTTCCTGCCGGGGCCGCGGTTTCCGCGTGTGGTCGCAGGCTATCGCCGCGGGCGCCGCGTGTGGGGCGGTTCGCGGGTTTCCGCCGGTCCGGCCGTGCTCAGGAAGTGCTCGCCAGTCGGACGCGGTGCAGCCGTTCCAGCCAGCGGTGCTGGGTCTCGGCCACCGGGGTGGCCGAGACCCAGCACCGCTGGCTGGAACGGCTGCAC
>NZ_PVSR01000011.1:0-93618 GCF_003001495.1 Actinopolyspora mortivallis | reverse complement strand
CCACCGACCCCCGCCCGTGCTCGGCACACCCCCCACGGGGGAAGCTCCCTGCCGCACGCCGCGCCGGCGAACCTAGGATTCTCCGTGTGACGAGGGTGAGGAACGGTGTGGCGCGGCTGGGACACCGGCTGCGCCGCGAACGGGAACTGTGGGCACTCCGGCGGAGGCTGCGTCGGGAACTGGACAACCTGCGACTGCACGGTCCCACCGACATGGCCACGGTCGCCGCCCGACTCGCCGAACGACGTGGCAGGCCGCTGCGACTGCTGCCCATGGCTCTGGACCCGCGGGGGCCTTCCGGACTGTGGATAGCCACGGGGAAGGCCGACTACGTGTGCTACCAGCAGCACACCACCCAGGCCCACCAGGAACACATCATCGCCCACGAGATCGGACACATGCTGGCCACGCACCATCCGGACCCGGGGGCCAACGAGCTGCTCGGACAGCTGCTTCCGGACCTTCCGCCCGAACTGATCGCGCGACTGCTGCCGCGGGAACACCACGACGACGCCCGGGAACGTGAGGCCGAGGACATCGCCACCCTGCTGCTGGAGCGGGCCGAGGTGGCCAGATCCCTGCGCACCCCGGCCCGCTCCCGCCGTGCGGCACGCGCCCAGGCGGCGCTCGAAGACGACCCCGGATGGGTGTGAACGGGATATGGAACCGGTCTCGCGTGTCACGGCCACGGTCGCGCTGCTGGTCCTGTCGTGCGGCCGGCTGCTGCGGCTGCGCCGCACGCCGGGAGATCCCGCCCTGCTCGGGCTGAACGCGTCCCTGCTGCTGTTCCTGCTGATCGAACCCGCGCCGTGGGGCACGCACACGACGCTGGTGCACGCCTTGGCCGGCGGGTCCTCGGCAACGGCGGTGGCGGCCACGCACGGAGTCCGCGTCGCGGCCGTCGCCTCGCTGCTGCTGTTCTTCCACTACAGCGCCCATCCACTCCACGAGGCACACCGACGTGCGCGTGGCGAGCTGCTCGGCGCGGCCGTCGTCGTGCTCGTCCTGGTGCTGCTGACGGCACTGCCGTCGACCTCGGCCGAGGCCGGCGGCGCACCGGGGTTCCACCTGATCTCGGGGGGTTACACGGCGGTGATGACACTGCGGGCCGGTTCCTGGTCCGCCCGTTACGCTCGCGAGGTGGCCTACCGGATGCGGCCGGGCCCCCGGGTGGGTGCCTTCGGGCTGTGGTTGTACGGGCTGGCCGTCTGCGGCGAGGCGGGTACCGAGTTCGTGGGGAGCACGAGCCGGATTCCGGACACTGTGGACAGCACGGTGCAGACGGCGCTGCACACCGGACGGGCCCTGTTCCTGCTCGGACTGCTGTATCCGGTGTGGTTGGCCCGTGTCGACGCCGTGCGGTTGTGGGCACGGCACTGGAGACAGTACCGGCTGCTCACACCGCTGTGGACGAGGTTGCACGAGGTCCTTCCTCCGGCGGTCGGACACCGCGAGCGGCGGTGGCAACGCTGGGTGCCGTGGCGGGTGCACCGCCGTCACTGGCGGCGAACCGTCGAGATCCGCGACGCGCTGCTGCGTCTCGGGCCGCAGTTGGCCGATCTGGGGATCACCGTCGACACCCCGTTGGGGGAGCAGGCCGCCGCCGTGAACACAGCACTGCGCCACGAACGCCAGGGCGTGGTTCCCACCAGCAGCGAGGCCGTGCCGGTGGCCGTCGGTGACACCGAGGACGCCCTGGTGCGACTGGCGCGGGCGGTGGAGGACCAGGACCATCGCGCTTCCCTCCTCCTACGGATGCCCCGGGAGCACTGAGCTGTCGACGGCATCGCTTCCGGGATCCCGCCCCGGTCGTGTGCTCATCGCTCCCCGGAATTCGCCTCGTTCTCCAGCGCCGCCAGTCGCTCGACCAGTTCGCAGACCAACCGACGGTTGTGCGGGGACAGCTCACCCGAACGGGCCGCGATGTGGACCACATCGGCCTCACCGAGCCGCACGGCGGTGTCCATCTGTCGTGCGTAGCGCAGCGCGCGCTCGTCCTCGGCGACGAGGAAGTCCACCGGGACGGAGAAGAACTCGGCCAGCGCCTTGACGATCCGCATGGAGGGGTCGGTCTTGTTCCCCGCCCGCAGCTCGTACAGATAGGAACGTCCCACACCCGTTCCCGCGACGACTTCGTCCCAGGTGTAGCGCCCCCCTCCCGGTTTGGGGAGGATGCGCCGCAGGAAGGAGATCCGCTCGCCCAGCGGAAACCCCTCCACGTTCTCTTCGTCGTCCATAACCCGTCCCGTGTCCGCCACAGTGGACAGTATTCCCCGAACCGTTCGCCCCAGTTGACACGAAAGCCCGGTGCCGCGTACTTTGCGCCTCGCCGGTGTCCACTGTAGCGAACATCGGCGAACGGGGACAGGCCGAACGACACGCCCCTCGGCGTCCCACGTTTCCCTCAGTCCGTCCAGTCGGAACCGGAAGGATCGCGCTGTAGCCGCATGGCCCTTTTCGCGGAAACCCTGAGGTCCTGGCGCTGCTACCGCAGGCTCTCACAACGCCAGCTCGCCGCGCGGGCGCACTGCCACGTGTCGTTGGTCTCGCACCTGGAGAGGGGGAGCAAACGCCCCACACCGGAGACCGCGGCCCGTTTCGACGAGGTGCTCGGGGCGGAGGGCGCGCTGGCCGAGCTCGCTCCCACCCCGACCACGGAGGTCGTCGCCGACCAACTGCCGCCGGTGACCGAACTCCTGGGACGGGAGGACGAGATCCGCAGGATGGACCGGGTCACCCGCCAGTCGCACGTCCTGCTCACCGGACCGGCCGGTATCGGAAAGACCGCGCTCGCGGTGCACTGGGCCCGGCGATGCCGACAACGCTTCGCCGACGGGGTCCTCTACCGTGATCTCGCCGCGGAACCCGATCCCTCGACGGTGCTCGCCGAACTGCTGGAGGACCTGGGGCACCGCGCCCCTCCGGCGGGCCGGCACGCCCGCACGCGGCTGCTGCGCAGCCTGCTCGCCCGACGCCGAGTGCTGCTCGTGCTGGACGACGCCTCGGACGCGGAGCAGGTCCGCTCGCTGCTGCCCGGCACGGCCGGCAGTCGGGTGCTGGTCACCAGCCGCCACTTCCTGAGCGAGCTCACCCTCTCCGGCGCGGCGGAGCGCCTGACTCTCGGAGGGCTGTCCCCCGAGCACGGGGTACGGTTACTGACCAGACACCTCGCTCCCACCGCCCCGGCGGGAACCGCCGAGCTCACCCGACTGGCCGTGCGCGCGGCCGGTCATCCGCGTCGACTGCGGGCGCTGGCCGAGAGTCCCCGGCAACGGCCCCCACACGCCGCCGTGCCGGCGGGGTCACTCCGGTGGACGTCTCCCCCACTCCATCCGTGACCAGGGGTGGGCCAGTCCGTCCACGGTGTCCACCTCGTGGGGGGCCAGCCCCCGCACGTCGCGTGCCCGCCGGTGGTGGGCGAACACGGACTCGGCGTAACGGTGGCCGGTGTCGGCGGCCACGAACAACACGGTTCCCTCCCCGTCCAGGGAGTCCTCCCAGTTCGCCGCGAGGTAGGCCGCTCCACTGGACAACCCCGCGAACACCGCGTGCGAGCGGAGCAGTTCGACGCTTCCCGCCAGGGCGGCCTCGAAGGAGACCCAGTGGATCGTGTCGTAGAGGGTGTGATCCACGTTGTCGAAGGGGATGGAGCTGCCGATCCCGGCTATGATGATGTCGGGGTCGGACACGTGCTGGCCGCCGAAGGTGACACTGCCGAAGGGCTGCACCCCCACCAGTCTGACCTCCTCCGAGTACCCACGGAGGTGGCTCGCCAGTGCCCCGGTGGAGGCTCCGGACCCCACCCCGCCCACCACGGTCAGCCCGGCGGTGCCGACCTCCTCGGCGATGCGTTCGGCGACGCCGCGGTACCCGAGATAGTGAATGCCGTCGTGGTACTGCCGCATCCAGTGGTACTCGGGATGTTCTCGCAGGATCTCCTCGATGCGCCGTACCCGGCGGTTCTGGTCGAGTTCCAGGCTGCCCGAGGGAGGCATCCGCTCCAGCTCAGCACCGAGGATCTCCAGTTGCAGCCGCAGGGTCTCGTCCACGGTGGTCGATCCGACGATACGACAACGTAACCCGAAACGGTGACAGGCCAGGGCCAGGGCGTAGGCGTATATCCCGCTGGAACTGTCGATCACGGTGTCACCGGGGCTGATCCGACCCCGGTCGAGCAGACACCGTACCGCCTCCAGCGCCGAAACGACCTTCATCGTCTCGAAACGGAGGCATACCACCCTTTCCGTGAGCCGTATCAGGCACGGACGGCTGATCGCGTCGGCGATGTGGGTGTCCATACCGGCTGTCCTCCCCTCGGAACGGGATAGGTTCTGAACAGGCGGGAGAACGGGATCCCGTGGTGGTCCAGGGCCCGTACGCACTCCCGCAACCGGGTCCGCACCCCGGGGCTGTCCGGATCGAAGAGCAGGCCGGCCACGTTGCCGCTGTGCGCCACCTGCACTCCGACCGCACCGACCCGCCCCGCGATGCGTTCCAGGATCTCCAGCTCGGGCTTGGGCAGGACCCGTTGGTTGTGCCGGGCGCTTTCGGTGCTGACCCGACCGAGCAGTTCCACGTCGGACTCGGCCACCGCCCGCCGCAACAACCCGCGCAGCCGCTGGAACAGCCGCACGTCCTCCTCCCGCTGCCCGCAGGAGGGCAGCCGCAGGGTGTCCACCGTGCTGCCGCCCCCGGTGAGGCAGCCGACCACCACCATCCGGGGCAGACCGCGCCCGAAGCGTTCGAGTACACGTCCCTCCCGCTGCGCGAACAACAGGGCGGAGTCCTCCAGCATCAGCGGATCCGAGGCCCCTTCGGCGCGCACGGCGATCGCGGCGATGGTGTGCCAGGGCAGCGAAACACCGAACCCCGCGGCCACCGCGCGCACCACGGCGATGACGTCGCTGGTCGAGGACCCCATCCCCACCCCGAGCGGAACGGTGCTGGTCAGTCTGATCCGCCCCCCGCACGGAGCACTCCGGGCGTGACGCGCGCACTCCGCGCAGGCCAGCACGGCGGCCGCGGCGGCTTTGGTCTTGGTGTCGGGTTCCACCCTCAGCGATTCCGGGGACGTGTCGGGCTCGGGCAGGAACTCGGCGTTCACACCGGGGCCGAACACCGGCAACGTGACCAGTCCACGGCACAGTCGCCTCTCGGAGTCACGGAAGACTCCCTGCAGGAGCTCGCCGTGGTGGCAGGAGGAGTGGCCGAACGTCCTGGTGGGCAGCACCGGACCGCTCATACGGTCCCGCTCCCCGCGCGATAGCGGTACACCACCGTGGGATCGGCGCTGAACTGCGAGAACGGGAAGGGTTCGGCCAGCAGGGCGGTGACCCCGTCGCCGAGGAAGGCCCGGGCCGTGTGGCTTCCCGTCTGGGCGTAGAGCACCAGCGGCAGCCCTCGTCGTCGACAGTGGTCGAGGATCACGTCGAACGTCCCGTTGCCCAGGGTCATGCCGGTGGCGATCACGGCCTCCGCCTCGGGCAGCACCTCGGAGAGGTGGTCGGCCACCGGATCGCCCCACCGGGTCCGCTCCAGGTTGAAGTCGCAGAGCACGCACTTTCCGCCTCGTTCCCGCACGGCGGCCACCAAGGGGTCGACCACCCCGATCAGCGCGACGTTCGTACCGGGTGCGATGTCGAGCGAGCCGACGATGGCCGCGTCCCTGGCCTCGGCACGGGTCTCCGGGGTTCCGGAGGGCAGCACGAGGCGTTCGGTTCCCGGAGCCGAGCCGTGCGCCTCCACCGCCCCGAGGTAGGCGTCCAGCGCGGCGGCCCGCACCGGTGACGGCGCGTGCCGCAGCAACCGCTCCACCGTGGCTCCCGACCACTGTTCGCAGACGCGGGGGTCCAGCTCGTTCTCCTCGAAGGCGCAGGCCCCGAAGACCCGCCCCACCCGCACGAGCACGTAGCGGGTGCGGTAGGTCACCGTGCCCCCGGACAGCCGGGTTCCGTGGTGGACCCAGAACACACTGGTGGCACACAGCTCGTCGGGGGACGGCCCCCGGCTCCCGGACAGCACATCGTCCACGAGGTCCTCGACACTGCGTGCTTCGTTGGTCGTTCTCATCGTGAGGTCTCGGCTCTCTTCCCGTTCTGGACGGGCTCGGGGTGCGCATCCGGCTCCGAGCCCGTCGCGGACAACGCGTCCTTCGGGGTCTCAGCGCCCGATCGAACGCAGGTACTCGGCGAGTTTCTCGGCGGCCGCCACGTTGCGGGGCCCGCTCACGGCGCTGCCGTAGTCGAGGACGTGGAAGCGGTTGTTCCGCACCGCCGGTGTGGAGGACAACGGGGGGAAGGATCGGAGGAACCGGATCTTCTCCTCGACGGGTCTGTCGCCGTAGTCGACCACGGCGATCACCTCGGGGTCGGCCTCGACCACCCGCTCCCACCCCACGGTGGTCCAGCGCTGCTGTGTCCCGGACAGGATGTTGCGCCCGCCCGCCAGGGAGACGATCGCCTCGGGGGCGGCCTGCCCGCCGGAGGTGAACGGTTCGTCCGTGCCCGAGTCGTAGACGAACACCCGCGCCGGATCTCCCTCGGGGTGCTGCTCGCGCAGGTCCTCGGCGCGTTCCTTCAGGTCGTGCACCAGTCGCTGGGCGCGCTGTTGGACGCGGAAGATCCGTCCGAGGTCGAGCAGGTCGGTGTACAGCGCCTCCAACGGGGGAACCCGCACCGGGTCGGGTCCGTAGTCGAAGCAGCTCTCGGTGTGCTGGTAACTGCGGATCCCCAGCCGTTCCAGTTTCTCCGGGGTGATTCCCCTGCCCTCGCTGAAACCGGAGTTCCAGCCGGCCAGCACCCAGTCGGCCTCAGCGGCCAGCACCACTTCGAGGCTGAGCACGTCGGTGCTGAGCGTCTCGACCCTCTCGTAGTCCCGCCGCCAGGGGGAACGGGCCACCGAGGGATCGGCGGTGCTGGGCATGACGATCCCGCGCATCCGGTCGGCCAGGCCGAGGGCGAACATCTTCTCGGTGCTGCTCATGTCGTAGGCCACCGGGCGTTGCGGCACCGGGTATTCGATCCGCTGCCCGCAGTTGCTCACGGTGACCGTGTCCCTTGCCCGTGCGGGGGTTGCTGTTTCGGCCCCGCAGGCGGTCACGAGCAGGCACAGGACCAGTCCGGACGCGAGTGCGGCGGTGTTTCCCTTCACGAGTCGTTCCCTTCCGTGTTCTCCGGGTCGAGTGCGTAGTGCAGCTGGGGGACGCCGGTTCTGGGGTGTGGCACGACGTCGGGGGTCACCCCGAAAACCCGCCGGACGGTCTCGGGGGTGAGCACCTCGGCGGGGGCTCCCGTGCTGGTCACCGAGCCGTCGCCGAACACGGCGATCCGGTCGCAGCACAGCGCTGCCAGGTTGAGGTCGTGCAGGGCCACGAGCACCGTGAGGCCGCACTCGCGCAGGTACCTCAGCAGCGAGATCCGGTGTCGCACGTCCAGGTGGTTGGTCGGTTCGTCGAGCACGAGCACGCTGGGTTGTTGGACCAGCGCCCGGGCGATCATCACGCGCTGCCGTTGTCCCCCGGACAGCGAGAGCAGGCCACGTCCGGCGAGATCGGCGATGTCGGTGCGCAGCATCGCGGTGCGGCACAACGACTCCACGGAGTCCGCGGCGTCCCGGGGGCGCGCGGGATGGGGGAAACGTCCCATCGCCACCGTCTCGGCCACGGTGAAGTCGAGACCGACCTCGTTGCCCTGGGTGACCGCCGCCACCGTGCGGGCACTCTCCCGGGGTGACAGCTCCTCCAACCTCGTGTTCCCGAGCCACACCGTTCCCGAGCTCGGGCGGATCGCCCGATAGACGCAGCGCAGCGCGGTCGACTTGCCGCTGCCGTTCGGTCCGACCAGGCCGAGAACCTCCCCGCTGCGGGCGTGGAGGGTGAGGTCCCGCACCAGGGTGGCTCCCGCGTGGCGGACGGAGACCCCGTCGAGCGTCACGTGCATGTCAGTGCCCTCCGAACAGGTAGCCGCTCCGGCGCAGCAGGACGACGAACACCGGAACTCCGAGGAGCGCGGTGGCCACTCCCAGCGGCAGCTCCCGGGGTGCGAACAGGGTTCGGGAGAGCAGATCCACCCAGACCAGCAGGATCGCCCCGGCCAACGGGGCCACGGTCAGCACCCGCCGATGGCCGGGTCCGACCAGCAGGCGCGCGAGGTGCGGCATGACCAGCCCGACGAATCCGACGGCGCCGCTGACGGCCACCAGCACCCCCGTGGTCAGAGCGGTCAGCAGGAAGAGGTTCCGGCGCAACGCGGTGGCCTCCACGCCGAGGCTGGCGGCCGTCTCGTCCCCCAGGGACAACACGTCCAGCCGGGAACCGCTGCGCCGCAGCACGAGCACGGCCAGCACGACCACCGCCGTGGCCGGGGGCAGGGCGCCCCAGGTGGCACCGCCCAGACTGCCCATCAGCCAGAAGAGCACGGAGCGGGCGGTCTCGCCGAAGGGGGAGAAGAACACGATCAGGCTCATCAGGGCCTGGAACGCGTAGGCCAGGGCCACTCCCACCAGCACCAGGCGCAGCGGGGTGAGTCCCGCGCTGGTTCGCGCCGCCAGATAGACCAGGGCGGAAGCCCCCAGCGCCGTCAGGAAGGACGCCGTGGACAGGGCGTAGACCCCCAATCCGGCGAACAGCCCCAGCGAGGCCACCGCGCTGGCTCCCACCGAGGCCCCGGAGGAGACACCCAGGATGAAGGGGTCGGCCAGCGGGTTGCGGACCAGCGCCTGCACGGCGACGCCGACGACGCTCAACCCCGCTCCCACCACGGCGGCGAGCAGTACTCGCGGGCTGCGCACCCGCCAGACGATCGAGTAGCCGGTCATCTCGTCGGGGGCGAGTTCACCTCCGGTCAGCGCGGCCCCGAGGTAGCGGACGGTGTCCTCGAGCGGAACGACCGTGGGGCCGAGGGCGACACCGACGAACAGGGACACCAGCAGCACCGGGACCAGGACCAGCACGACCGGAAGCAGTTCCGGCCGCGTCCCCACGCCGGTCGACGTCGAACGGGGTCTGGAGCGAAGCACGCACCGTCCTCCTCGTGGCTCACCGCACCGGATGAACGCGGGTCCTTCCGGTCACGTCGTGTCATCGACGTGCATATTAATAATGAAAATCATTTTCGTCTAGAGGACGGTCCACCCCGGAGAGATCGGTCACGCCCCGCGTCGGGACGACCCCATGTGCGACGTCTTAATCGAAAACGATTATCATTATCACAAAGGCTCCTCCGGGAACCACCACCGGAGGAAACAGCCGGTCGTCACCACGGCACCCCAGGAGTCGAAAGGACCATGTCCACCACCACCGAACCGAACACGGCCCCGAAGCCCCCGCCCTCGCGAAACATACTGCTCGACAGCGGTTTCCTCCGGCTGTGGGGCGGTTCCACGGCCTCGGCCACCGCAACGTGGGCGCTTCCCTTCCTGCTGGGGCTGGCGGTGCTGCAGAACACGCTCACTCCCACCGAGGTGGGGCTGCTGCTGGCCACCCGTACCACCGGATTCCTGGTCGCCGTCCCCGTCGGGGGCCTGCTGACCGACCGCTACGCGGCCCGCCGCGTGATCCTCCTCTCCGGCACGCTGGCTGCCGCGGCGACGCCCGTGCTCGCCTGGGGGATGGGCCACTCCCTCATGCTCGCCGCCGGCGCCGCCGCCCTGGTCGGCATCGGACAGGGAACCACCCGTCCCGCCTACCAGGCCCTGACCGCCGAAGTCGTCGACCCGGACCGCCTCCAGCAGGCCAACGCGGCACGGACGTTCTCGGTACGCGTGACCACCTTCGTCGCCCCCGCCGGCACCGCCCTGCTGGCCACGACCCTCGGTCTGCGCACACTGCTGCTGCTCACCGCGGCACTGTGGCTGGTCTCCGCCCTGTGCCCTCCCAGCGGCACCCACCGCGGGCACGACGAGGAGGCAGAGACGCCGGGGCTCCTCTCCGGATTCGTCGCGGGCCTCCGGGAGGCCCGTCGCCACAGCTGGTTCCCGGCGGGACTGGTCGCGTTGAGCACGGTGATCACCTTCGGCTACTCGGCCACCAACATCGTGCTTCCCCTGATCAGCCGGGACCGGTACGGAAGCGAGTTCGTCCTGGCCGGAGCCCTGACCGCCTACACGGCGGGAGCCCTGCTCGGAGCCGTCCTCATCGGACGTTGGCGCCCCCGTTCCCCGGGATGGACGGCCCTGGTCGCGCTGGGTTGTTACGGGATCGCCCCGCTCACCCTGCTGCTGCCCGTTCCCCCCTACGTGGTGTTCGCGGGCTACGTCGTCGCCGGAGTGGGCATAGAACTGTTCAACGTCCCCTGGTTCACGGCGACCCAGCGGGAGGTGGACCCCCGGTTGCTGGGTCGGGTCTCCTCACTGGACTTCCTGGTCTCCTACGGTCTCGCTCCGCTGGGACTGGCCCTGATCGGCCCGGCCGTCGAGGCCTTCGGTCCCGGGTGGGTGCTCGGCGCCTGCTCCCTGTTGTGCTTCACGGTCCCGACCCTGCTCACCCTGGTCCCGGGGACCCGTCACTTCGCCCACCCACGACGGTGATCCGCCGGTGCGGCCGGGCGTCTCCCACCCGGCCGCACCCTTCGTTCCCGTGCTGACGGGGCCGGACGGAAGACGGTGTCGAGTCACCGAGGCTCGGGACGGAATCCGTGTCCGGGACGAAGGGCCTCCGCTGTTCGGCGGGACTTCCGGAGTCCGCCGGACAGCCGAGAAAGGAAGAGCACGGCATTTCCCCACCTCGTTCCACCGTACGGTTTCCGACAGTTCTCGTTCGTTTTCCTCGGCGCGGGGTGATGCGCGACCGGCGGATCACCCCGATCGGGACCGAGACGGCACTGACACGAGCCGCGAGTTCCCGAACTCCGTGGACGTTCTTTTCCGGAAAGCGAAAAAGGGGACTCCATTCGTATCCGGACGCGTTTTCCGGTGTGGCCCCGTCCGAGGGCGGAGCGGCTCCCCCGCCTGGCCGCTGCTTCGAGTCCCCGAGGGACACACGGAGGTCCTCCACACGGCCCTCCGTGTCGCTCCGTCTCTTCGGGCACGCGAGCCGTCCTGTCGTTTCGGGAGTCCGGAGGACGAACCGTCTCCCGGAGCCGCCGGGAACGCCTCGGCCGTGTGGAGGACAAGAAGAGTTCGACTCCGTGCAAGGAACGAATTGTTTTCGAACAAGGGGTTTACTGGCTCTTTTTCTGTGCTAGTTTTGGGAGCGCTCCCAGTGATCCATATCACCGATCAGTGGGGCGGGAACGATCTCGACGAAGCACGAGGAAGCACGCCGGGATCGTGGTCGGCGCTCGTGCACCGGCCACTCGCAGAACAGAAAAACAAGGAGTCAGTCCTATGACGTCCACCTCGCCACCCACACGCCGAAAGTGGCGACGTTTCCTGCCCGCGGCCGTGGCCTTCGCCATGACGGCGGCGTTCCCCGTCGCGGCGTCCGGACAGCCCCAGGCGCAAGCCCACGTGGACAACCCCTTCGAGGGTGCCAGTTCCTACGTCAATCCCGACTACTCCGAAAACGTCCAGACCTCCATCGACCGGACGGACTCCCCGGAACTCAGGGAGAGAATGCGGACCGTCCAGTCCTACCCCACAGCGGTGTGGCTCGACCGCATAGCGGCCATCGAGGGAGGCGAGGACAACGGAGGACGACTGGGCCTGCGGGAACACCTCGACGAGGCACTCGCCCAGAAGGGATCCGGTCCCATCACGGCCTCGTTCGTCATCTACGACCTGCCGGGACGCGACTGCGCCGCCCTGGCCTCCAACGGGGAACTCCCGCTGACCCAGGAGGGCTTACGCCGCTACAAGAACGACTACATCGACGCCATCACGGAGGTGTTCCAGGACCCGAAGTACGACGACGTCCGCATCGTCACGGTCATCGAGCCGGACGGGCTGCCCAACCTGGTGACCAACCTGGACGACCCCGAGTGCGCCGAGGCCAAGTCCAGCGGTATCCAGGTCGAGGCCGTCCAGTACGCGCTGGACCGGTTCCACGAGATCCCGAACGTCTACACCTACATGGACTTCGCGCACTCCGGCTGGCTGGGCTGGAACAACAACCTGACCGACAGCGTCGGGCTCTACACCGACGTGGTGCGTGAGACCGAGGGCGGCTTCGCGAGCGTGGACGGCTTCGCGATCAACACCGCCAACTACACCCCCACCGAGGAACCGTTCCTGAACGACCCCTACGGCAGGGTGGGCGGTCAACAGATCCGTTCCAGCCAGTTCTACGAGTGGAACCCGAACTTCGACGAAACGGACTTCGCCGCCGACCTCCACTCGGAGTTCGTCGCCCGGGGCTGGCCCAGTGACATCGGCACGATCATCGACACGGGACGCAACGGCTGGGGCGGTCCCGAACGGCCCACCCGGGAGAGCTCCAGCAACGACCTGGACACCTACGTCAACGAGTCCAAGGTGGATCGCCGTGCCCACCGCGGTCTCTGGTGCAACGCCAGCGGAGCCGGCATGGGACAGCCTCCGCGGGCGAACCCCTCGGTGTCCGCCGACGCCCACCTGGACGCCTTCGTCTGGATCAAACCGCCGGGAGAGTCGGACGGCTCCAGCGAGGAGATCCCCAACAACGAGGGCAAGAGCCCGGACCCCATGTGCGATCCCGACTACGTCGCACCGGAGGCGGGCAACAACCCCACCGGGGCCCTGCCCGACTCCCCGCTGGCCGGGCACTGGTTCCACGACCAGTTCACGATGCTGGTGGAGAACGCCCACCCCACCGTCGGGAGCTCTGACGTGAACACCAACGTCGGCTCCTCGGGCGACCAGGGCTGATCCCCTCCACGGCCGGTCCCGCCACGGACCGGCCACCGGCACGGGTTTCCCGTCCGGGCACGACCGGTGTCGGGACGGGAGACCCGTCCTCCGACGAACCCAGCTGATTCCCACGGAACGAGACGGGAGCGACAGATGCGCTCACGAAGCACGCTGATCCTCGCCGGGGCGCTCGGAACGGTCGCCGCGCTGTTCGGCGCGACCGTCAATCCCGGAGCAGCCCAGGCCCACGGTGGATTCACCTACCCGAAGACCCGGACCTACGCCTGCTACGTCAACGGCCTGGAGGGAGGCCAGGGCGGCGATCTCGACCCCACCAACCCCGCCTGCGCCGAGGCAATCGAACGCGGCGGCAAGACCGCGCTGTGGAACTGGTTCGGCAACCTGATCAGTGACGCGGACGGACGGCACCGCGAGATCATCCCGGACGGCAAGCTGTGCGGCCCCACGGAGACGTACGACGCCTACAACATGGCCCGCACCGACTGGCCCACCACCGAGATGCCGGCGGGCGAGACCGTGACCCTGCGCTACAACGCCTGGGCGGCGCACCCGGGCACCTGGTACCAGTACGTGACCAAGGACGGCTGGGACCCGACACAACCGCTGGGCTGGGACGACCTGGAACCCGAACCGTTCAACGTGGTCACCGACCCGCCGATCAACGGCGAGGGACCGCACGGTCCCGAGTACACCTGGCAGGCCGAGCTCCCGGACAAGGAGGGCAGGCACCTCGTCTACTCGATCTGGCAACGCTCCGACAGCCCGGAGGCCTTCTACAACTGCTCCGACGTGATCTTCCGGTGACGACCACGCCGGTGGGTCACCAACCGCCGCACGGGTGGTGCGGATCCCGCCACACCGCCCGTGCCGAACCGGACCGGGAAGGATCGTTTCATGGTCAACGGAACCAGAGGCCGGCTGCTCGGGGCCGTGCTGTTCACCACGGGTGTGCTGGCGTCGAGCACGGCCGTCGGGACGGCCGCGGCCCAACCCGCCACCACCCTGTGCGACAAGTACGCCTCCACACGGGTGGAGGACGGCCGTTACATCGTCCAGAACAACGTGTGGGGAGCCGAGACCAGGCAGTGCCTCGACGTGGACGGCACCTCGTTCAGGGTGACCACGGCCGAGCACGACAAGCCCACCGACGGGGCCCCGGCGGCGTACCCCTCGGTGTACGTCGGCTGCCACTACGACAACTGCACCACGGGTGACTCCCTTCCGCTGCGGGCCGACCGGATGGGTGAGGTGCGCACGCACTGGGACATCACCACCCCCGACTCGGGGACCTACAACGCCGCCTACGACCTGTGGTTCGACCCGGTGGCGAACCAGTCCGGGCAGAACGCGGCCGAACTGATGATCTGGGTCGACCGCCGAGGGGACATCCAACCGATCGGTTCCCCGGTGGCCACCGTGACCATCGACGGCACCCGGTGGGAGGTCTGGACCGGCGGCGAGGACTGGAACGTGATCAGCTACGTCCGCGCGGAACCGGCCGAGTCCGTCGATCTCGACCTGAGCGCGTTCACCGCCGACGCGGTCGAGCGCGGTTCGGTGGCACCGCACTGGTACCTGAACAGTGTCCAGGCGGGTTTCGAACCGTGGGTCGGCGGAGCGGGCCTGGCCACCAACGACTTCTCGGTCGAGACCGGTTGACCGAGTCCCGGGCACGGGCGGCCCCTGGTCGCGTCCGTGCCCGCTCCCACACCCGCCGGAGGAGGCCCCTCCCCTCCGGCGGGGCTCCCTCGTATCCGTCCGTCAGGCGGAGTCCCGGTGGACCAGCCCGGTGGGCAGGATCACCGGCCCCGGCACACTGTCCGGTTGTTCGATCCTGGTCACCAGCAGGCGGGCGAGTTCGTTGCCCATCCGGCGTACCGGCTGGGAAACACTGGTCATGGCGGGGTCGGTGTTGCGGGCGACGTCCGAGTCGTCGAAGCCGACCACGGCGACGTCGTCGGGAACCCGCCTGCCGTGCTCCCGCAGGACCCGCATGGCACCGGCCGCCATCAGGTCACTGGCCGCGAACACCCCGTCGATCGTGTCGTCGCGCTCCAGCAGCTCACGCATGGCGCGTTCCCCGCTGGCCCGGCCGAAGTCCCCGTGGGCGACCAGCCCGGTGCCACCACGGCGGAACTCCAGGGCCGCACGGTAGCCGGCGAGCCGGTCGACTCCGGCCGCCATGTCCTGCGGACCGGTGATCGTCGCGATCCGGCGGCATCCGATCCGGAACAGGTGATCGGTGGCGGCCTCGGCCCCGGAGAGATTGTCCGCGTCCACGAACGGCATCCCACTCTCCGAGGAGAGCGGTCGTCCGGTGAGCACCACGGGAATGTCGGCGGCCACGAGTTTTCCCGGAAGGGGATCCGCCCCGTGCAACGAAATCAGCACGGCCCCGTCGACACGACCGTCACGCGCGAAACGCTCGACCCGCTCACGCTGTCGGTCACTGCCGGCCAGCATCAGACTCAGCTGAAGATTCGTCCTGGCCAGTTCCTCCCCCAGTCCCCGGACGAGTCCGGCGAAGAACGGCTCGCCGAAAACTCTTTCCTCCGCTTCCGAAACCACCAACAACACCGTGTCGGTTCGTTTGGTGACCAGGTTGCGCGCGGCCTGGTTGGGAACGTATCCGAGTTTCTCGATGGCTTCCCGGACAGCGTGCAGGGTGTTCGTGCTGACTTCGAGCGAGCCGTTGACCACCCGCGACACGGTGCCGCGGGAGACACCGGCCTCGGCGGCGACCTGTTCGAGAGTCGGCCGCCCGGCGGCCCGGGTGCGCCCGGGACTCGTCATAGGTCCTCCAGATCGTCCGCCCACCGGAGCTCATGGTACCGGGGCCACACGGGCGGCTCTTCGGCACCGACGAACGTCACCCGACCGCCCCCGACGAATCCTTCCCGTGACGATCGGACTAACGAGTGGCCCCCGGGGATTCGCACACCACGAACCCTACCCGAAACATCACGCGCGCGAACGCGAACAACGGAGGGATCACCCTCTTTACCGGTCACGAGGGACAAAAAGAACGAAACGATCCGTTTCGGTGAACTCTCTCCGGGACACATCCGGTTGTGGTGTTCAACCGGAATGCGCGAAAGGAATCACTGAATCGAGTTGTCGAACCCACCGGGAAAGTCACGGTCCCGATTCCGGCACCACGATCCCGCACCCGACCAGTGCCGGGAACGACCCGGTTCCGGGCACAGGACCTCGTGCCATCCGTTCAGCGGCTTCGCCGCGGCGGCGGGATCGCTCATCCTGGTCCGGGCGGCCCCTGGCGCCGCCCCGAACGGAGGACAACCGTGATGACCACCGACGCTCGCGGACGGACACCGGACACCGACACCGATCCCCGCAGCGACCCGAGCGGAACCGTCCGGGTGCATCCCGCGGACCACCCCTCCGATCCCCGGGCACGCCGGATCATCAAGACCGCCGACGGGCGGTGGCACGCCCTGACCCACCCGGAACCGAACACCTCGGAACCCCGCGCGGAGGCCCTGCGGGACTGGCCGCCCCAACCGCTGGCCGAACTCGCCCGGGTGCTGTGTGTCTCCTCCGACGGCTCCTCTCCGACCGTGCCGGCGCCCCGGGACGAACACCCGGAGCCCGAGCGCGGCTCCGACCGCACGGGGACACCGCCGAAACGCGCGAGAACACCGACGTTCTGGGAGGTGGCCAAGGCCTACTGTCGGGCGTTCCTCCGCACCGACGAACGACTGGAGCAGTACGAGCGGGGCAGGCTCCCCGGATGCTGACCCCGGTCCTCCCGGTCAGCCCAGAGGGGTGTGCGCCGGGTCCACCCGCTCGTCCTCCCGGACGGGGCCGGGAGGGGTTCCGTCCCCGAACGGACGCCCGCCCAGGGACTGACGCCCGTGGGGACTCGTCCAACCGGACAGGTCGGGTCCACCGGGCACGATGCCGGTGGGGTTGATGCCGCTGTGCACGACGTAGTAGTGCCGTTTGATCTGTTCGAAGTCCACCGTGTCCCCGAACCCGGGGGTTTGGAACAGGTCCCGCGCGTAGGCCCACAGCGCGGGCATCTCGGTGAGTTTGTGGCGGTTGCACTTGAAGTGCCCGTGATAGACGACGTCGAAACGCACCAGTGTGGTGAACAGGCGCACGTCGGCCTCGGTGATCGTCTCCCCCACCAGGTAGCGCCGGTCGCGCAACCGGTCCTCCAGCCAGTCGAGAGCCGACCACAGCCGCTCGTGGGCCTCGTCGTAGGCGGCCTGGGTCTCGGCGAAACCGCAGGCGTAGACCCCCTTGTTCACGTCGGTGAACACGCGCCGGTTGACCTCGTCGATCTCCTGCCGGTGTTCGGCGGGCAGCAGGTCGGGGGCACCCGCGCGATGGTGGGCGCGCCACTCGGTGGACAGGTCCGGGGTGATCTGAGCGAAGTCGTTGGTGACCACCGCGCCCGTGGTGGTGTCCACGATCGCCGGAACGGTGATTCCCCGCGCGTGGTTCGGGTCGCGCCGGAAGTAGGCCTCCCGCAGGCGGTGGATCCCCAGCACCGGGTCGCGCCCTCCGGGGTCGAGGTCGAACGTCCACGAGCGGGAGTCGTGCGTCGGGCCCGGCATTCCCACCGAGATCGCGTCCTCCAACCCGAGCAGTCGCCGCACGATGAGCGCCCGGTTCGCCCACGGGCAGGCGCGCGCGGCGATCAACCGGTAGCGACCGGACTCGACGGGGAAACCCTCGGCCCCGTCGGCGGTGATGCGGGTGGCGATGTACTCACTGTCCCGGGCGGATTCCTTGCCCTCGGTCACGGAGCCTCCACTGCGAGCGTGCGCGGGCCACGATCACCGGTGTCTCCGGCCGTTTCGGTGGCCCGTTGCCGCTCCGAGGCTACGCCCGTTCGGCGTGACCGACACCTCAGCGAACCCGTAGTATGTCAGAAAGCCCTCGCTTGCCGGCCTCGACGCGCGTACGTTTCGCCTTCCTCCTTCCGGAGGTACGGCAGGGGAAACGGCCGCACCACAGCGACCCCGACAGACGGAGGAACCTCCGATGAGTGAGCACAGCCGCGAGGAGATCCGGACCGAGGAGTCCGGCAAGCGCGTGCGGACCGTGCTCGGAGGACGGGTGGTGGCCGACACCCGACGGCCGGTGCTGGTCTGGGAGCACCCCTACTACCCCACCTACTACGTTCCGCGCGAGGACGTGCGGGCCGGGCTGACCGACACCGGCGAGGTGCGGCGGTCGCGACGGCTGGGCGAGGGCACGATCTACGACGTCGTCACCGACTCGGCGACGGCACCGGCCGCCGCGATCGGCTACCGGAACTGCCCGCTGCCCCGGCTGCGCGACCTGGTCCGGATCGACTGGAACTCGATGGACGAGTGGTTCGAGGAGGACGAGCCGGTCTACGTCCACCCCCGCGATCCGTACACGCGGGTGGACGTCCTGGAGAGCTCGCGGCACGTGGAAGTCCGGCTCGACGGCGTCACCGTCGCCGACTCGCACCACCCGCGCATCCTGTTCGAGACGGGCCTGCCGCCCCGCTACTACCTGCCGCTGCCCGACGTGCGGATGGACCTGCTGCGCCCCAGCGAGCACGAGACCCACTGCCCGTACAAGGGGACCGCGAGCTACTGGCACGTGCACACCGGCGAGGCCGAGCACCCGGACACCGTGTGGACCTACCGCACCCCGCTGCCGGAGAGCCACAAGATCGCCGGGCTGGCGTGCTTCTACGACGAACGCGTGGATCTTCTCCTGGACGGCGAGCTCCAGCGGCGGCCCACCACACCGTTCGGCTGAGCAGCCTCCCAGCGGAGTCGCCGTGGGCGGCGGAGGGTCGAGCCCTCCCCCGGAGGGACGGGGGCGAACCGGAGATCACTCTCCGGAAGGAGGACATCCGGGGCGGAGACGTGGTGTGATCGGGTCATGCGACGAGGCCGCAACGGACACCGGTGCCACCCGGACACCTCCCGTATCGGCCTGTGGCGCTGCGAGGTGTGCGGCCAGCAGTGGGAGATCCACGGCGTCGCCGGCAATCCCCGGGTTCGCAGGGTCAGCCGCCTCGGGTGGTTCCTCGCCAGGCTCTTCGGCTGAAGCGGTGCCGAAGGGCGCGGACGTGGGGCTCATCGCCCCAGTTCGTCGAGCCGGGCCAGCATCCGGCGTGCCTGCTCGACGTGCAGCGCGGATTCCTCGGTGGTGGCGGCGGCCAGCACCTGCCGCAGCAGTTCCCTGGCCGCGTTCGTCTCACCGGTGTTCGACAGCAGCGTCGCGAGCTGGACACGGACCTCCAGGATGCGTTCCAGCTCGCTCGGCAGCAGGCGCAGGTAGTCGTTGAGCAGCGAACGGAGTTCGCGGGCCGCCCGCTGGTCCTCGCCGAGCTCCGTGCGGCAGGTGGCGGCCATGAACCGGCACTCCAGCACGGACGTGATGGGGACGCTCGAGTCGTCGTCGAACTCCGCGAGCAGGGTGGTGTACTCCTCCAGCGCCGCCCGGTAGTCGCCGCCGAGGAAGTGGAAGGTCGCGAGGTTGCTCCTGATCTTCGTCCTGCGGTCCGGGGTGAGCTGGCGCCGCAGCGAGCGGTCGAGCAGCAACGAACGCAGCAGTTCCGCCGCCTGCGTGAACCGTCCCTCGTCGACCAGTTCGTTGGCCCGCTGTTGTTCCGAGCGGATGCGCTCCTCGGCCTTCCGTGGGTCCGCGAGTGGAACCTCCTCGGGAGCCCCGGTGGACTCGGGTCGGCGTCGCGAGGTTCGCGGGGCGTGCGGGTGCCGGTAGGGAGTTGTCGGGTCACCGTTGTCGGGGACGGAGGCGGAGTCCTCCGGTGCCGGCAGGTACGGCAGCAGCCGCCGGTAGACCTCCCGCGCGTCCTCGGGGCGCTCCTGCGGGTTCTTGGCCAGCAGATCGAGCACGAGTCGTTCCAGTTCCGCCGGAACCGTCACGCCGCACTCCCGTAACGGGGTCGGTGGCACGCTCATGTGCTTGTGGACGATCCCGGGTGCCCCGGGAGCGTCGAACACCCGCTCGCCGCTGAGCAGCTCGTGCAGCACGCATCCCAGGGAGTACAGGTCACCCGCCGGGGTGGCGGTGTTGTTCATGGCCTGTTCCGGTGCCATGTAGGAGGGGGTGCCCATACTGTCGCCCGCACGGGTGAGTTTGGTGTGTCCGCCTTCCAGCACGGCCGCGATGCCGAAGTCGAGCACTTTGACCGTGCCGCTGTCGGCGATCATCACATTGCTCGGTTTGAGATCGCGGTGGATCAGCGAGGCCTCGTGAGCCGAGGTCAGCACGGCGGCGATCTGCGCGGCGACCGACACCGCCCAGGACACCGACAGCGGCGCGTGCTCGGCGATGATGTCGGCGAGACCGGTACCGGAGATCCGTTGCATGACCAGGAACAGCTCGTCGCCCTCGGTGCCGACGTCGTGCACCGCCGGAACGCCGGGGTGTTCGACCTTGGCGGTGAGCTGCGCCTCGCGCACGAACCGCTTGGTCAGAGTCTGCGGGTCGTCGGATTCGGCCAGCTTGGCCGCCGGCAGCAGCTTCACCGCGATCCGCCGGTCCAGCCGCTGGTCGTAGCCGGACCAGACCTCGCCCATCGATCCCCGCCCGATCGGCGAGGTCAACTCGTACCGCCGCGCGATCACCCGGTTGCCGCCCACCGGCTCCTCCTCGTCACCGTCCACCGTCACGCCGCGCCCGATCCCCGTTCCGGCGGCTGATCCCGTGCGGACCGGGACAACAGCGTCCCACTGCGAACACACGGACAGAAGATCATCCGTATCACCCCGGAAAACAGGGGTCAAAACAGCGGTCGAGGCGCTGTGCTGTCCGTTGTGAACTCGCTCCGTCCTTCCTCGGAATCCGGCAGCGAGGCCGGGCTCGGGAACCGCGTGGACCCGTAAGGCTGCGATCCCCCTCGATCTCGGGTAAGCCGTGAAACGGACACAGCTTTCCCGGGATCAGGGGGAGGTGAAGGTCTCGGTCTACCGGAATTGTGGTTTCGGAGCTTCACCCCGCGCGGGGTGTTACACCCGCGCCGAGCCGGGGGTTACGCGCAGTGCCGGGATGATGGCCGGGGTGCACGAGCATGAGCGCCAGGGCTTACCAAGGACACGGCCGGGTTCGCCTAGATCGTGCGTTGCCTGACGCGCGAGCTTCACGCCCTCTGACGGCGGCCCGCACGGCTGTGAACCGTGGCCAGGACTTACAGCCCTACCCGCGCGCTGCCTGGGGTGCGCGTGGCGGGAAGTCTATTCCGTGCTAGACTCGGCACTGTTATTTTGATCTCTTGGCGGAATCAAGATAGCACGAGCCCTCTGGTCACGATCAGGGGGCTCTTTTTCGTTCGTGACCGAACGTGCACGCGATGAAAAGCACCCCCGGAACGAATCCGAGGGTGCGAAACTGTTCGGCCGGGGATCAGTCGAAGCGAGGTTCAATCGAGTTCACGAATCCGCTGTGTGGCAGCCTCGCTCTCCCACCCTGCGAGGACACGGTGGCCCGCCGCCCACTCGGCACGGGCCCAGGCTTCCGGCATGGCTTCCAGGGATTCTCTCGCGGCCTGACGAGCTTGTTCGGTGTCTCCGAGCGCGTGGAGCACGAACCCTTTGTGGCCGTTGAGGACAGCAGGTATGTGCCAGTACGAACCGTCCGGCAACTCTTGGGGATCGGGTGCATTCTCGATCAGGCGATCGGCTTGGGTGAGCATCCGGGTGGCGGTACGGGTGTCCTCTTGGTGGGCAGCGATCTCGGCACCTTGCAAGTGTCCGTACGCGCGGAGCCCCGGATCAACACGGCTGTCCCGGAGAGAAGCACGGTTGAGATTGGCCGCCTGGCTGTAATTACCGAGCAGTAGTGCGCGATACGCGGAAAAGCTCAGCGCGGTGGCGAGCCGTTGCGGGTCGTCGGCTTCCATCGCCAGCCGCGCTGCGGAGTCCAAGTGGGCTTGCGCGTGGCCGTACTCCTCCCGTGCGATCTTGAGCCACCCGAGGTACTGGCTGACCTCCGAGGCCAGTCCCACCGCTTCGGCTGTGTGCTTGGATTCCTCGGCCAAGTGGTTCACGAGCTCGGCGTGGGCCGCAACGCTGGGCAGGACAGCGCTCGCGGACGTTTCGTCTTCGAGCCTACGCACGGTGGACAACATGTCGGCTGCTTGGGACAGGGCCGTGGCATCGGCCGTGCGGGGGTGCCGCGCGGCCCTGCGGAGCCGTTCGGCTCGTGGGTCGGGTGCGAATCCGAGATCGTGATCGGTTGCTCCGAGAACAGCGCGGAAGGCAGCTCGGTAGTCACGTCCCGGCCGTTGGATCTGTCCACGTTCGAGCCTGCCGAGGTAGTGCCGGTCCAGCGCTCCCGGCCTGCCGGTGTGCTCTGCCAACCATGCGTTGACCCGCTCGGCCAACTCGGCGCGGCTCATGTGCTCACCGGGCACACGGGCCGATTCGGCCGCGTGCCGCGCGGCCTTGAGGTGATCGTTACCGACCATGCTCGTCAGTCTGCCACCGAGCTGCCCCGAGGTGACCCCCATTCCGCCACTGCGCTCAAAGCGACACTGCGTCGATGCTGTGAGTAATGAGTGCGATCAGTGCCGTGCGAGCAGGTCGACATCGTGGCCGGGCTGCCGTGGAACGGGGGAACTCAGTGGAGATCAGCGAGGAGACCAGGCGGGTCGTCGTGTCGTGGTTCGTGCCGGACGGCGACACGTACCAGCACGCGACGTTGGACGCGCTGCCGGTCGAAGGCGGTGCGGTGAGCACGCTCGGCGGGCACGCCTACGCCGAGGCCCCCGCGTCCCCTGACCGCCGCATGCACCACATCCGACCGTTCTGCGACCTCTGCTTCACCGCGTACCTGAAGCTCCACAGGGCCCAACCGAGCCGGAAAGAGTGATCGAACGTGGAAACCACCGAACGATGGCACTACTGGCTACCGGTGCCGGATCGAACCGGCTTCACATGGCACCGGCACGCCTTCCGGGGCAAGCACTGGGACGGCCGCTCCTCCGCCACGTCCGTGTGCGGCGTGCGATGCGCGATGGCGAAACCCAGCGAGCTGGACTGGTTCCAGGCTCCCACCTGCTCGGAGTGCACCGAACTCCTGATCGCCGAGCAGTGCGGGGACGGGAAAGCCGAGCAGTCGGACACCGGCAGCGCCGAGGGGGAACGATGACCGGGCGGCACCGCCAGGCGCCTCGACCACGCGGATACGTCCCCGCGTTCTCCGGCGACCTGTACGAACCCCCGAAGAGAGGGACAACGGTGCCGTACTCGGTTCTCGAACGGGTGCTGGCCAGACTCCGGAGGCTCTGAGAACGCCCACGGGGAAACGAACACCGACAAGCGAGTGTCCTCGTCACCCCTGGACACAACGGCCGAACCAGCGGGTGAGGAACCGCCTTGCCCGCTGTGGACCATCTGTTGGTCATCGCGGTTTTCCGCTGGTTCCCCGATCGTGCCGACTCGGTGCTGGTCTCGGAGCGCGTTGCCCGACAGCCTGACGCAGCCCCGGAACCAGGCTGCCGTCCGGGACGGTTTCCCACCGTCGACGCGAAGGAAGGAGTCTTTTTCTGCTGTTCACAGAGTCAGAGAGGCTGAGTGTCGCTTTGCGGGCAGCGTAGAACGATCCGGACTTCGGATTCCGGCACGGGTTCTCGTGAGTGCGGGTTGGCTATCCGGCCCCACTGTCCCTTTCGGCCCTTTCGGGCGTATCTTGGCCGCACCCGCCTCAGGCCAGTCTTGGGAGCACGAAGCCGACTAGCACTGTTGGGACTGGATGCCGTGGTTCTGACGGGGCAGGGACACCCGCAGGAGCAAGGTCGCGGTCACGATACCGATCACTCCGCTGAGCCCGGACCAGACATTCTGGTCAGCGAAGGTGAATATGCCGGTAGCGCCGAACGCGAACAGGACGATCAGACCACCCAGCCCCGCCAGGCCAACACGCAGCGCATCACTCCCACCCGAGCGGATCGCGACCCACCCTGTCACGAGGATTGCCTGCACGCCGGTGAATACAGCGGCGCACACGAACGCCGACACCCCGGCCCAGCCCAGCGCGATCAGAGCGGCCAGGGCCACAACGACAGCGAGCCCCGTGGTGGCCAGGCGTGGCCCGCCGAAGAAGTCCTCGAACTTCGTAGCCACACTCCAGTGTTGCGTATCAGACACATTTCCGGACGATACCACCGGCACAACTCACTGCACCAATAACGCCGAACCGACGGACCAGGAATTCGCATCCTTCTGCCATGTGGCGAATTGTTCGACCATAGCACCCCAGGAACCGAGCGCGACGACAGAAACGTTGAGGAACCAGCGACGATCTCCTTCCTCGACGTGTCCACAACACAGGTGTGTTCTTGCGCAGCGGGTCGGTCGCGGCCTGCGCCACCACTCCGGATAAACCAATTGTCAAAGCCGCCGAAAGTGCCAGTGTCGTAGCACGTACTGCCGAGCGTTTGACCCCACCAGCTCCTACAGGCGTGCCGAACGCTTGCTCCAGGCGAGGTTTCCCGACGACCCTGGTGTGTGGGTGCTCGCCCGGCACGCTGAAGTCAAGGTCGCCGTAGAGATGTTGAACAGTCCCCCTGACGACGAAGTCTTCGTGCTCGACCGAGAGGTGTGCGGCCGAGAGCGCAACCTCAGTGACGAGCACGACGCCGCCCTCACCCAGCTGCGCGACCAGGGCGATCCCGTCCGCGAGGAGGACGCGGCCCGGCTCTCCCCACTGGGACATGCCCATCTGAACTGCCTCGGCCGCTACACCTTCACCGCCTCCGCCCCCAACACCGGACTCCGCGCCCTGCGCGATCCGGACGCCACCGACGACGCGGACGACGCAGCACTCTAACCAGAACCGGTCTCACCGGCGCGGCTGGCAGTGAGCAGCAGCGGGGTGGTGACGCCGGACCACGCGCTCAGGTCGGCAAGCAGACCACCCAGCCAGCCGAGCGCGTCCAGCGACCATTCGGCCAGCGTCCCGTGGAAGCTCGCCTGATGCCGGGGCGGGCCGTTCCAGAACCGGTCGGCGAACGGAGGCTGCACCGGCAGCGAGTCCTGCTCGGCCAGCGAATACGACTCGCACACGAACACGTCCTGCTCCAGCCGAGTGAGCTGCTTCCGCATGTGCGGCGCCGCCGAACGGATGGACGAGACGTTCCCGCTGTCCAGCCGAAGCTGCACTGACGTCGCGGACTGCGGGTCACGGTCGCCGAACCATTCGGCGTTCTCTAACGATGGCATCAGGTCGGGCTCCGGACGCGACGCGGCATCGAGACCGTCGACGGGCAACAGCAGCTGCACGGCTTGCAGCTGCAGAGTGCCGATCCGTGCCGCGGCGTCTCCAGCGCAGCGCAGAAACGGCTGTACCGGCAGCGGCCGTTCGGTGGGCACCGGTTCCATCCCGACTTGGAACCACACGGCTAGCGGCAATCCAGGGTCCGGGTATAGGTGCTCCTGTCCAGCGTCGTTCATCGTCCACAGACCCGCTGCCCCAGCCTGCCTCGTCTCACGACCTGTGACGGTTTTTCGGGTCGCCGTGTGGATGTCGTGGAGCCATCCCATGGCCTGCGATCTGTCATGGAACAGCGAGTAGGCATCCGTGCCGCTGTCCTGGTCACGCCAGGGATGCGGCGTCAGCTCGCCGTACAGTGCGGCGAACATGGTGCCCGCGGTTCTGCCGCCACCCGGCGCCGCACTGGGGCGAGCTTCTTGACCGCTCCCTGTCAATCGCTACCTCTTACATCCGTCGGCACCACAGGTTGTCCTGCGCCCAGCTTGTTTCACCGGTGTCAACTTCCCAGTTTACGTCGACATCAACCCTAACGGCCCAGCCAGTGTAGGCGTCACCCTGGCAGCGTTCGCGTACGTTGAGCTTTGGGCTCTTGCCGGGAGCTTTGCTGCCATCTCTGGCCGTTTGCTTCGGTCGCCACGTGCCGTCGTCGTAGTACTCGTACAGGATCGCCGTCAGCGTCGCCGTGTTGTTGCTGCAGCTGCCCTTAAACCACCAGGCGTGAGCCGACACGTCGACCCCGTTCGCTGATATATGCGGGTAATCGGACCTTGTCCGAGGTGTGCATGCCGGTATTGCCTTGGCGCCTGACCTCGCGTTCGTGGATGTTTGAGGTTCCTGCGAGGACTCCATCCCGACCTCGGTAGGGATAGCGTCGGGAGGGGCCGGAGCGGGAACCGCATCAGGATCGGGCGCTTGTCCGGGCTCAAGCCCTAGGATCTTCGGAGGGCTAGGCTCCACACCATCCTCCGAGGCCGAGGCTGCCCCAGTTGCCTCTCCAGTGTCTGCTGACGGCGTTGCTGCCATCGCGGACGGCGTCAGCACGCCGACCAGCACCACCGCCGACGCCAGTACCGTGCTGCACCGTCCCGGCATTGACGACTTACGTTCGCGTCGCATCTTCGAACCTCCCAGTACACAGATGAGTCCTTGCCCGCATCAGTGCAAACCCAGGTTTGGGCGTCCCCACACGTCCCCCTGGGCCCCCAGCCCCTACGTCCCTACCGTTTCTGCAGTAGAGGTGATCCATAGTGCGCTCTCCACGGTCGTTGCCACCAGCCGACATCCGAGTGGTATAGATCGTCACAAAGTGGGCGTGGGCGACACGTTCGTGTAAGAACACCAGCTCGATATGCGCGAACAGCGCCAGCATTGCGACGGCGACCTCGCCCATCGCTGAGGTGTCGGTGCTGTCGATTCGAAGATCCCGAGGAGATTCACCGCCAGACTCGGGCGGTGTTCGCCAGCGTGCTCCACCGCCCCCTCTCGGCGGTGCTGCGGCATCTGCTGACCGTGGCCCAGCACTACGAACCCATGCCCGTCCCGAGCGGCCGCGTTTGGTCGACAGCCATCGCAGGTAGCTCGCGATCGCCTCGGCGATCGACGCCCCCTCCGACTGTCCGGCTGCGACGGTGCGCAAGTGCCGCCGTGTGGCCATCGACCCGCCCCACTTCCTACTTGTCTGATAATCGAGACCGCGCACCATCACCCCGTTACTCCGACGTGGAGGAATACGAGAGGCGTTCCACAGCCGCCCGCGCGACCAGACGAATCGCGCTTGTCGCGGCCAGCACTCTGGCCGCCTCCCTGGTGCCGAAAATCCAACGCTTAGCCTGCATGTCTTGTGAGAGAGTGCGCGCGTGGATCAGGTTCAGCGAAGTGAACTGGGACGAGAACTACTTCCGCTCCGGGGCAGGGTCGCGATGAGCACAGTGATCTCACCGAACCGGGCGCTCCAGAGCAGATCCTGGAAGCAGTGATCGAAGCGTTCGGCCACGTCGACATCCTGGTGTGCAACCACGCGCTGACCGGTGAAGACGGCCCGCTGGGTACGTTGACCACCGAGCTGGATCGCCACTGGGCCGTCGATGCCCGCTCGTCTATCCTGCTCGCCCAGGCCTTCGCCAACCACCATGACGGACGCGCCGGTGGGGCTGTCGTGTTCCTGACCTCCGGACAGCATCTCGGCCCGTTGCCGGGCGAGGTCGCCTACGCCGCGGCCAAGGCCGCGCTGGTCGGCGTGACCACGACCCTGGCGGATCAACTCGCCGACCAGGGCATCCGGATTAACACGGTCAACCCAGGGCCGGTCGACACCGGGTACCTCACCGACGAGATGTGGCGCGAAGTCGCACCGATGTTCCCGTTCGGACGCTACGGCCAACCGGATGATCCCGCTCGGCTGATCAGCTGGCTGGTCACCGACGAGGCCCAGTGGATCACAGGACAGATCATCAACACCGAAGGCGGGTTCGGGCGCTACCGTCCCCGAGGCAGGTGAGGCCTCCCTCTGGCTAACGACGATCAATTCACAGCAATCGGTCGTCTACCGGCCGGACCCCGATCTACACGACCGCGCGAAAGCGGCCGTCACCGAGGTCGACTCCGACATGAACGCCCACATACTCGGCTTCCTGCACTGGCTCGTCGGAGACACCGACCAGCTACCACCACGCCCCGAACACCCTCCGCGTGGCGACTGATCACCCTCGCGGGCCGATACCAACCTCATGAGACAGCACACCTAGGTGTGTCACGTGGTGCTGGTGGTCCGCAGTGTTCGGAACAGTTCGCGGGCGGTGTAGCGCTTGAGGAGTCGGCGGATTCTCTCGTACGGCTCTCGTGAGGAAGGCCCCCGACGGCGATTTCTCGTGAAACCGCGGCGCCGGCCACCCGAGCACCCGCGAAAGCGACCCTGACACCGCTCAGGCCACGTCGCGGTGAATCATCTCGTAGGCCCGCCTGCGCGCCAGCCGGATGTAGTCGTCCCGCACCTGCTGGTCGTCCAGGAACTTGGTGTTGTCCGCGCCGCGCGGCAGCACGTTGAACAGGTGTTTGCCGAACAGGTAGAGCTGTTCCAGGTCGGTGTCGTAGTACGGGATCACCTGCGACAGGAAGGCGTACATCCGCACGTAGTCCCGCAGCACGGCCCGGAACTCCTCGGCCTCCTCGGGTACACGCTCCGTGCTACCGAGCTCGATCACGTGGTTCCTGGTGATGACCCTCCGCTGTCGGACCTGCGGGCTTCCTGTTCCCACTGCAACGCGAACATAAGCTACCGGACACGCAAACGTAGGGCCTCCGAGAAACGCTCATCGGAGGTTCACCCAGGCAGTTCTACCACGAGACCATTACGGGATGAGGCCGCTCATAGCTTGAACGATGTTTGCGACGAGGTCGGTCACGGTGCGGATGAGGTCGAAGATGTCTCGTGGGTCAACGTTGGGGACATCTTGAGCGTAGGCGGCTGTCGCGCCACCCACGCTCATCAGCACGACCAACACACACGTGGCAGCAGCTTGCTGCAATCGTCCAGTCAGCATAAGCGGGATTCTCGTAATGACCGCGAGGTCATGTCGAGACCACGACCACCACGACTACCTGGCCGAGTGATGCGGACTCAGAATCGACGTCTCCTGGTCCGTCTCACACCCTGTCGATCCACTTCCACGAGTAAAACCATCCACAATAGACCTAGAAGCTCCATAACAGACGACCTGAAAACAAGACCACTATGGACTTTCTATGGACCACGAAAACCGAGATGGAGTCCCCCTGGCAACACGTCAGGAACGACCGGGATGACGCGGGCGCGGACAGTTGAGCGTCACGCACACTTGGCTCGAGCCCAACGACGAGAAGAGGCGGTGTGGAGTCAAGCCTGGGCCGCCGCCGAAACGGTCCAGCCAACGGCGACGGCAGAACAAGAGACACGAGACCGATCAGGTGAGCATCTCCGGAACGGTCGGGGTGCCCGAATCGGGGTTGGATGATCCGCACCCCTTGTAGCGGATCCGTACGCCTCCTTGGTGCGGTCCGGACAGGCTCAGTTCTTTCGAGCCCCGAGTGGCCGCCCGTCCCGCTCCTCCTCCCGGGGCACCGACAACCCACCTGCCCTGCCGGAACCAGACCGGCAGGTGCTAGAACAGCGACGGAACACGACACCCCGGAAAACGACAGCTCCCCCGTTCGAAAGCACTGTCGTCCCGACCCTCGACGACGCACGCGCGACAGGACGTCGCCCGCCCCTTTCGACAACGCGACCCCCGCGAGGAGAACAACTGTGACAATCGGCAGGGAGCAAACGGAGCTGGACTCCCCCGAGCAACCGGACGCCGAAGCCGCGAATATCGAGAACCCGGGCACCGCGGACCCGAACACCGAGGACGAGGCGCAGCCCCGGCCCCGGGAAAACGACCCGCTGGCCGACCGAGCGCGACGGTTGTTCCAGTTCCTCGGCGAGGCGCAACGGCTGCGCACCACCCCGATCCACACCATGGAGGAGTACCAGTCGGTTCGCTGGATGAGCGATGTCCCGGAACATCCGGCGGTCTCGCTCGCGGGCCGCGACAGCGCCCCCTCCGAGAACGGGCACGTGCTCAGCGTCCAACGACTGCCCAAGCAGGACCCGCCCCAGCCGTCGACGCGGCTGGCCGAGTGGCTCAACGGCTCGATCGACGACCCGGCGGAAACGCCCCGGCTGCGCGAGACGGTTCCGGCCGCCGCCGCACCGACGACCGAACGCGGCAGCGAGGAACGCGGCGCGGAACGGCTGCGACGCGCCGACCACCCGGAGATCGACGAGGACCACGAGGACTGGCTCGCCGACTGGAGCTCCTGGGCCGAGCGGGAACTGGCCGACCGGCCGGTGCGGGAACTCTACAACGAACTGTTCGGCCTCTACACCGAGATCGGCAACAACCCGGAGTCGCTGGAACTGGTGCTGGGGGTCGGCTGCCTGAGCTGGCAGCCCGACAGCCGGACCCGGATCAAACGACACCTGCTGACCACCGCCGCCGCTGTCCACCTCGACGACGACTCCGGCACACTCACCATCGTTCGTTCCGAGGAGGGCGCGGACGAGTTCACCCTCGAACGGGACATGCTCGCCCCCGAGCTGCTGACCGACACCGACAAGCTCAACGAGCTGGCCGCCGAGGCCGCCGCGCTGGAGGCACACCCCCTCGACCGGGACCAGCCGGCCGGAGTGATCCGCCGGTTCGTGCACACCCTCGACGCCGACGGCCAGTACCGGGACGAGGACGAGCCCGCGCGCCCCCAGTCCCACCCCGTGGCCACCTTCGCCCCCGCGATCATCACCCGGAAGCGCTCGCAGCGTGGGATCGTGCGGATCTTCGAGTCGATCGCCGCCCAGCTCGCCGAGAGCGGCGTCGTCCCCTCGGGAGTGCGTCCCCTGGTCGACCCCGACCAGCAGCCCGTCGGCTCCGAGCACCCCGGCTCCACCGGCGGGCGGGATACCGTCGACGAGGAGACCTTCCTCCCGCTGCCGGTCAACGAGAAGCAGCTGCGGGTCGTACGGCAGGTCGACGCGAAACCGCAGACCCTGGTGCAGGGCCCACCCGGCACCGGCAAGACACACACGATCGCCGCGCTGCTGGCACACCTGCTCGCCCAGGGCAAACGCGTGCTGGTCACCGCGCACACCGACCGGGCGCTACAGGAGGTCCGCGACAAGCTCCCCGAGGAGATCAAACCGCTGTCGGTGGCGGTGGTGGGCAACTCCCGCCAGGACATGTCGGACCTGCGGGTGGCGGTGGACACGATCGCCGACAACACCGAGGCGTACGACGAGGAGCGCGCCGCCGAGATCATCGCGGAGTGCTCGAACCGGATCGAGGAGGCGCGGCGGGAACGCGCCAGGCTGCACCACGAGCTGGTCGAGGCCAGACAGCACGAGACCAGGGAACACTCCGTGGGTGGCTACCAGGGCACGCTGTCGACGATCGCCCGGCAGCACGCCGCCGACGCGGAACGCTACGAGTGGCTGGCCGAGTTCGCCTCGGTGTCGGCCGACAGCGCACCACCGCTGGACAACGCCGAGATCAACGAGTGGCGCGCCGCGCTGTACGACCGGGAGACCTCGGCGGAGGAACCCTGGGCACGGCAGCGACTGGTCGACCCCGCCGAGATCGCCGCACCCGAGGAGTTCGCCGACCTGGTCGCCGCCGAGTCCCGGGCGCGCGAGGAGGAACAACGGCACGACGAACTCAGGAAACACGCCGCGTTCGACGCGGTGAGCGCGCTGGACCGGGCGGCGCGGGAATCACTGCGGCAGCGGCTGCGAGGACTGGCCGACACCGTCGAGGAGCTCGCGGGAGGTTCGCAGGCGTGGCTGAACACCGCCCTGCACGACGTGCTGGCGGGCCGTGGTGAGATCTGGCGTTCCCGCGTGAGTCGGATCGACGAGCTCGCCGAACGCTGCGACACCGCGCTGAAACAGCTGGACCCGCTGGTCGAGGTGCGGGTCGACGGCGCCGTCTCCGCACTGACCAACCTCGCCGAGGAGGTGCTCCAGCGGCTGAACGACGGCGGCAGGATCAGGACCCGCTCCGACGGAACCCCGAAGCTCGGCCTGTTCGCCGCCAAGTGGATCAAACACGCCGAACCGCTCTTCCGACAGGTTCGGGTCGACGGCCGCTGCCCCACCACGGTCGAACAACTGCGGACGTTCCTGCACTGGACCGAGTGCTACCGGGCGCTGATCGCGCTGGACAAGGCCTGGCCCGAGGACATGACGATCCCCGCCGAGAACACGTTCCGCGAACGGCTGGACTGGCACCTGGCCCAAGCCGACCAGCTGAAACGGGTACTGCGTCTCGGCGAGGAACTGGCCACCGAGGAACAGCGCCTGGCCCGGAAGGGACTGCCGAAACCCGACTGGAACGACCTCGCCTCGGTGCGGCGCTACGCCGCGCTGGTCGACGTCGCGGCGGCCGTGGAGGCCACGGCGGCGGCGAGCGCACCGCTGCGGGAACTCGAGCACAAGCTGGTGGGTGAGACGCGCTGGTCCAACACCGGTGAGTGCGTCCACGCGCTGGTGGAGGCCGTGCGCGCACGCGACATCGACAACTACGCCGCCCACCACCGCAGGCTGCTGCACCTGTTGGAGATCCGACGAGGCCTCCGGCGGCGCGACGAGCTGGAACAGCGGCTGAACGAATCCCTGCCGCAGCTGCGTACGGAGGTCGAGGCCGCCGACACCACGGCGGAACTCTGGGCCGAGCGGCTGGCGGACTTCGAGGCGGCCTGGCGGTGGCTGGCCGTGCGGGACTGGATGCTGCGACAGCACACGGTCGACGAGAACGAGCTGCAGACCCGGATCAACAACCTGGAGAACGTGATCCGGCAGCAGAGCGAGCGGCTCTACGCCACGCGGGCGTGGAGCCACGCGGTCGCCCCGGAACGACTCGGGGGCAGCGCGCGGGCCGACCTGCGCAACTACTCCAACCTGGTCCGCCGACTGGGCAAGGGCACCGGTACGCACGCCGAGCGGCGACGGTCCGAGATCCGCGAAGCCATGATGCGCTGCAGGCCGGCCGTGCCGGTGTGGATCATGCCGATCTACCGGATCGCCGAACAGTTCCGGATCCAACCGGACATGTTCGACGTGGTCGTGGTGGACGAGGCCTCGCAGGCCGGGCTGGAGGCGGTGTTCCTGCAGTACATGGCGCCGAAGATGGTCGTCATCGGCGACGACAAGCAGGTCTCGCCGATGGGCGTGGGCCTGGACCAGGAGGATCTGCGCAAACTGGCCGGCCAGTACATCGCCGACGACCGTTACCGCAACGCCTGGCAGGACCCGCTGCACAGCCTGTTCGACGACGCCAAGATGCGCTACGGCGGGCAGATCACGCTGACCGAGCACCGGCGGTGCGTGCCGGAGATCATCGAGTTCTCCAACCGCATCGCCTACCGGCCGGACAACATCCGGCTGAGCCCGGTGCGCCAGTACGACGCCGACAGGCTCGAACCGTTCCGGGCCCGCCACGTCACCGAGGGCCACCGGAAGGGCGAGCTGAACGAACCCGAGGCCGAGGCACTGGTCGAGGAGATCGTGCGCTGCGCGGCCGATCCGCGCTACGACGGAAAGACCTTCGGGGTCATCTCACTGCTCGGGGACCCGCGGCAGGCCCGGCTGATCGAACGGATGCTGCTGGAACGGCTCACGCCGCAGGAGATCGAGCGACGTCAGCTGCGGTGCGGCACCCCACCCGACTTCCAGGGCGCCGAGCGTGACGTGGTCTTCCTGTCCATGGTGGAGGCGAGCAGGGAGGGCAAGCGGATCAGCCCGCTGACCGCGCTGCAGCACGTGCAGCGCTACAACGTGGCGGTCTCCCGCGCCAGGGACCAGGTCTGGCTGTTCCACTCGGTGAGCCTGTCCGAACTGCACAACCAGGAGGACATGCGCTACCAGCTGCTGGAGCACTGCTACGGCGTGATCGACGGCGCTGCCCGGACCGACTCGAACGAGCTGGTGAGCACGGTCTCCGAGGAACACCGCGACACCAGGTTCGACTCGCTGTTCGAGCAGCGGGTGTTCAACCGGCTGGTCGAGCGCGGCTACTCGGTCATCCCGCAGTACTCCGTGGAGCCCTACACGATCGACCTGGTGGTGATCGGCAGCAGGGCGCGGTTGGCGGTGGAGTGCGACGGCGACGCGTGGCACGGCCCGGAAGCCTACGAGCGCGACCTGGCACGACAGCGCGAGCTGGAGCGCTGCGGCTGGACGTTCCACCGCGTCCGGGAGTCGGCGTTCTACGTGAACCAGGCACAGGAGCTCGACGCGCTGTGGAAGGCCCTGAGGGAGCAGGGGATCCACCCACGGGGAGCCGAACCGGAAGTCGTGGAGCGGGCGAGCTCGGAACCGACTGTCGTCGAGTCGGCCGCGGCGACGACAGCGGTCGACCCCACGGAGGTCGGCACCGCGGAGGTGGTGACCGCGGAACCGTGCGAACCGGTCTCGGCACGGCCGGTCGAGGACGGTGCCGTCGAGCCGGACGTCGTCGGGCGAGCGGCCGCGCCGCTCGCGGTGCCGGACGAGGACGAGAGCGCAACCACCGAGCACGAGACCGTGATCGGGGATTCGGAACCCGAGCCGGGCGAGGACGACTCCGAGGACGCCGACGAGGACGCGGGGAAAGCCGCCGAGGCATCCGGTCCGAGCGGTGAGAGGTCGGTCTCCGAGCACGAGGAGTACGTGGAGTACAGCGGCACGCTGCCGCATCCGCAGAACCTCGTGCGCAAGCAGCTCGCCGAGAAACTGACGGACATCGTGGCCACCGAGGGGCCGATACTCGGGGACCGGCTGACCAGGCTCTACGCCCGCGCCTACGGGGGACGGCGCACCGAGGAGATCTCCAAAACCCTCAACGAGGGCGTCTCCGCGGCTGTGCGCCACGAGATGCTGGTGGAGGACAACCCGCTGGGAGCCAAGCTGATCGCACACCGCACCTTCCGGCTGCCCGAGCAACCGGAGGTGCGGGTCCGCACCGCCGGGCCACGCACCATCGACGAGATCCCACCCCGCGAGCTGGCGACCGTGCTCGCGGAACAGGCCCTGCTGCACGGCCGGCGGGACGAGAAAGGGCTGTTCCGGGCGGTGGTGCGCCGGTTCGGCTGGCGACAGCTCAGCGCCAAGGCGGAGCAGCGACTGCGTGCCATCACACCGCTCGTGGACGAGGAGGACGCCTGAGCTCACCGCCGCACCAGGCAGGTCACGGCTGGTGAGCGGAGGTGCCGCGCGGGATCACCACCACACGGTCGGGCGGGTGGACCCGACGTGATCGTGTGGTGGGCCTCCCGCCCTGTCCGAGCACTTTCCCGGCCGGGACGAAGCGACGGGTCACGACGGTTCCGCCTGGCCGTGTCCTACGTGACCGGACGAACCGGATCCACGGGTCACTTGCTGAGTAGCTTGTGGAACACCGTGTTGGGAGGACTTCTGCGGAAAGACCGGGACACCGGTGGACGCCTGACACGGGCGGACCGCCGGAGGCGGGTGCGGACGCCACCGACAGGGTGCCGGTGCTCGGTCTCAGTCCGCCGAGACCATGCCGGTGGCCGCGGCCGTCAGTTCGAAGGAGCGCAGCCAGACCTCCCGCTCGGGGGCGATCGAGGTGACCATCAGCTCGTCGGCCCGGGCGTGTTCGGCGAAACCGTCCAGGTACTCCCGCACCTCCTCCGGGGTCCCCACGGCGGAGTAGGTGAGCATCTGCTGGGCCTGCTGTCCGGCCGGGGAGTCCAGGGCCATGTCGGCCTCCTCCCGCGTGAGGTCGCGGCCGGTGAGCAGCCGCAGCCTGCTGCGCTTGGCGGCCCGGAACTGCTCGTGGGCCCGCTCGGCGTCCTCATCGGCGATGATGTTGACCCCGGCGATGACGTGGGGTTCGGAGAGCTGCTCGGAGGGGGTGAACTGGCGACGGTAGAGGGCCACGGCGTCCTCCAGCGCGTTCGGCGCGAAGTGCGAGGCGAACGAGTACGGCAGCCCGAGCGCGGCCGCCAGTTTGGCCCCGAACAGCGAGGAACCGAGGATGTACAGCGGCACACCGGTGCCCTGGCCCGGAATCGCCCGCACCCCCTGCACCAGGGACTGCTCCCCCAGGTAGCCCTGCAGTTCCCGCACGTCCTGCGGGAAGTTGTCCGCGGCCTGCGGATCACGACGCAGCGCCCGCACGGTCTTCTGGTCACTGCCCGGCGCGCGCCCGAGACCGAGATCGATACGCCCGGGATGCAGGGTTTCCAGGGTGCCGAACTGCTCGGCCACGGTCAGCGGGGCGTGGTTGGGCAGCATGACGCCCCCGGCGCCGACACGGATCGAGCTGGTGTGCGCGGCGACGTGCCCGATGATCACGCTCGTCGCCGAGGAGGCGATGCGCGGCATGTTGTGGTGCTCGGCGTACCAGACACGCCGGTATCCCCAGTGTTCGAGCCGCTGTGCCAGGTCGACACTCGTCCGCAGGCTCTCACCCGGGGTCTCTCCTCTGCCGATGTTGGCGAGATCGAGGACGGACAGTGGGACACCCATGTGCTTCGCACCCCTCCGCGCGAGTACCGCAGCGGAACCTGCCACCGCTGCGTTCCGGCCAGTCGGTCGAACGCGTTCCCCCGATAGAGGTATTCCCGGTATTGCCGGGATCACATCCCCGGGCGCAACGGGCCAACGGAGGGAAGGAATACGGGGCAACCGTGTCCGAGCTCAGGCACGACCGGAACGGGCGTCCTCCGGCCCCGCCAGGGTGAGCAGGCCGCACCCGTAGGCCTTGCCCGGCCCGATCCCGGAGAGCAGGGTGGTGGCGAGCAGGTTCCGGTCGAGCACCCGCAGCCGCCCCTCGAACGTCGCCGTGGTCAGCACCACGTGGGGACCACGGCCGTTCTTGGGGAAGGAGTACCGCCTCCGGTCGGTGATGCGCACCTCGGGCGAACACTGCTGTGCGGCCACCTCACCGCCGTCGCCCGTCTCCGGGGAGGACGGCACCTCGAAACCCCACCGCTGTGCCCGCTCCAGGAACCATCCACGCTGGGCAGCGGGGGTGCGGCAGCCCGTCCGGCGACCACGCTGACGGCGAGGGGGAACGCTCTCCGCCCCCTCGGAACCGGACTCGTCCGGGCGGGGGACGTTCTGCACGGGATTGGCCGTCACCCGGAACGCGAACTCCCGGCCCTCACGCAACTCCTCCAGCACCGGGCCGTAGTCCCGCACGGTGTAGTGCCGCCCCTCCGCCCGGGGCCACCCCGCCTGTTCCACCAGATGCGACCAGTCCGGGGCGTCGACGGTGAGCACCACCAGCTCGGGGCGGTGGGAACCACCCCCGTCCAGCCGCCACAGCACTCGCTTGTCCTCGGAGAAATCCGGCACTCCCCCCAGGACGGCCCCGTGCATCTTGCGGGGGTTGCTCAGCAGCCTACGGCTGTGCTCACGGAACGGGTTGATGCGAATCCGGGACAGGAAAGGCACACTCGGCCCCCAACGAGCAGGACGACTCCGCGCGGAAGACACGAGTTCGAACCACCGCACCGGCACGCACGACCGGTTCGACGGCACCGAACCCGCCGTCCGTGATCATAGTGGCCGTGCCGACACGGCGGGGCGAATTCCACGAGTTTCCCGCAACGACCACAGCGCGGACCGGCGCACCGGTGTCAGTTCTGCGGCGGCACGATGTTGATCGAGCACTGCACCCGGTACTCGTCCACGATGTCCTCCCCGGCGGCGATGAGGCCGGTCACCGGGCCGTCGTGTTCGTGCTCGGGCACCATCGGCAGCGCCGAGCCGTCCGACTCCAGCACCCAGGCCGCCACGGGGCGTGTCTCGGTGTCCCCACCCGGGTACTTGATGGACACCGACCAACCGGGGGCGGCCGGACTCATCCCGGACACCTGGGCACAGACGTCCACCCCCACGAATCCCTCCAGGGTCCGCGCGTCGACCAGACAGTGGCGCTCGGTGTGCTCGACGACCAGCGGCTCCCCGTCGCGGCCCCACCGCTGCACCGGGACGAAGCTCCTCCGTTGCTGCCCCTCGACCTGTGTGTCGTAAACCGCTGTCCACCCGGTCGGTGACCACGTGTCCATGCCAGCCCACCCCTCCCTCGGGACGCCTTCACACGGTGGTTCCGTCACACTAGCGTGCTCGGCCCCTCTCCGACCCAGGGAACACGGCCGTTTCACGGGATCGGATGCCCGTCGACGGCCCGGCGACGGCCTCCGCGTCACCGGGCCGTCGGCGTCGTTCTCACTCCGAGGTCACCGAGTACCGGTTGCTGACGAAGTCCATGCCTCCGGACGAGGAGGTGATCTCGAACCCGAACTGCACCTCGTGCACCGACTCCTCGGCGCTGAACCATCCTTGTTGGACGATCCAGTCCAGCACCGCCTTGATGTCCACCGTCGCCGCGTTCGTGTCACCGTGACGGACGAAGGAGAACACCTCGTTGTAGCCGTTCGAACCCCGGTGCACGTCCCAGGTGTGGCCGCCGACCTCCGTGGTGTCCACCCGGGAACCGATCGGCCCGACGGGACCGTGCTGGTTCATCCACAGCATGATCTCGTAACCGTGGTCGTCGACCCAGATGTCGTAGGAGGTGGCGTAGGCACCCCCCTCCGGGACGGAGACGTCGAACTCGCTGGTCAGCGTGTCTATCTCGCTGATCCGCTCGTCGATCGGCCGAGCCGAGTGCGGGTAGGACTTGACCCCGCCGGTGTCGGGGTGGTCGGCCCACACTCCCCAACTGCTGTAGGAGTTCGCCCAGATCGTCTGGGGCCCGACACCGCTGCCCCAGATGTTGTTGCGCACGAGGTAGCCGTTGTCGGACCAGGTGGCGAACTTCTCCGAGGAGGACCAGGCGGCCGCGTAGGCCGTCCCGCCCCCGAGTCCGAGCGTCGCCAGCAGCGCCACGAGCACCACGGCAGCCCTGGGTAATCGCATTCTCCTGCCTCCTTGTTGGTTCTTCTTCCCTTCCGGCGCGTCCCAGCGCGTCGGAAGCCCGTTCAACCGCGGACCGGCACCTCGGCGCCGTCGCGGAGGAAAACGGGGATCCGCTCCAGCGGGGCGTCCACCCTGGCCACGGTTCCCCCGGTGTGCTCGGTTCCGGTCCAGGCCTCGGTCCACACGGCCCCCTCGGGCAGGGGGACCTCGCGCACCCGCCGCCCGGGATGCAGCACCGGGGCGACCAGCAGGTCCGGGCCGAGCATGAAACAGTCCTCGGTCCGCCAGGCCCGCTCGTCGTGAGGGAAGTCGACGAACAGCGGACGCATCGGCGGCAGGCCGGTCTCGTGGGCCACGCGCATCAGCTCGCCCAGATAGGGTCGCAGTCGTTCGCGCAGCCACAGCGTCTCGGTGACCAGCTCCAACGTCCGCTCGCCGTAGGACCAGACCTCGTTGGGCCCGCCGGTCATGTCCGGGCCGAACGACGGTCGCGGCTCCCGCACCCCGTGCAGCCGGAACAGGGGGCAGCAGGCCCCGTACTGGAACCAGCGCACCAGCAGTTCCCGGTACTCGGCCGAGTCGGGGTCACCACCGTGGAAGCCGCCTATGTCCGTGGTCCACCAGGGGATCCCGGACAGCGCCGTGTTCAGGCCCGCCCGCACCTGGGCCCGCAGCGACTCCCAGGTGGCCGGGATGTCCCCCGACCACAGGGCGGCGCCGTAGCGCTGGCTGCCCGCCCAGGCCGAGCGGCACAGCAGCACCACCGCCTCGTCCCCCGCGGCACGACTGCCCTCGTGGAAGGCGCGGGCCTGTTCCAACGGGTACATGTTGACCACCTCGGCTCCCGGTCCGGTGTGGAAGCTCAGGTTGTGCGGGTGGCCGGGTTGCAGCTCCGGCTCGCAGGCGTCCAACCAGAACGCCCGAACCCCCTTGTCGTAGTAGTTGCGCTTGACCCGCTGCCACACGAACTCCCGGGCCCGCGGGTTGGTCGGGTCGTGGAAGGCAACCGGCATCTCCGTGCCGAACCCCTTGTCGTGCCAGGGCGCGTGCACCGGGACCCCGCGTTCGGTGTCCACCAACATGCCGTGGTCGCGCATGGTGGGGAAGTTCTCGCTCAGCGGGCTCACCGAGGGCCACACCGACACCAGCAGCCGAATTCCCATGTCCGCGAGTTCGCGGATCATCCCCTCGGGGTCCGGCCACTCGTCCGGGTCGAACCTCCAGTCCCCGAGGTGGGGCCAGTGGAAGAAGTCCACCACGATCACCGACAGCGGCAGCCCGCGCCGTTCGTACTCGCGGGCCACCGACAGCAGCTCCCGCTGGTCGCGATAGCGCAGCTTCGACTGCCAGAAACCGCTCGCCCACTCGGGCAACAGGGGAGGACGACCGGTGGCCTCGGCGTAGCGCTCCAGGATCCCCGCCGGGGTCCCGGCCGCCGTCACCCAGTAGTCGATCTGTCGTGCCGAGTCGGCCACCCACCGCGTTCCGTTCTCGGCCAGTTCCACCCGGCCGGTTCCGGGCATGTTCCACAGCAGACCGTAGCCCCGGCTGGACACCAGGAACGGGATCGACACCTCCCCGTTGCGCTGCACCAGGTCCAGCACCAATCCCTTCTGGTCCAGTCTGCCGTGCGGGTGCTGGCCGAGTCCGAACAGTTTCTCGTCCTCGTAGGCGTGGAAGCGCTGTTCCCATCTGCCGTAACCGCCGTCCTGCCCCAGGAACAACCGCGGTCCCGGCCACCAGAAGTGGGCGCGCTGTTCGGCCAGCAGTTCCTCACCGGTGTCGCCGCGCCGGAACGTCAGCACCGCGACCACCCCGGTGTCGGTGGGCACCAGCTCGACCTCGGCGGCGAGTGCCCCGTTGACGATCCGGCCGCCGTCCCGGCCGGTCTCCGTGTCCACGGCGACCGGTTCCGGAGGCAGGAGAGCGCCGGGGACGTCGTCGGTGACCCGGTGCCGTGCCACGCGGACCCGGAGACTGTCCCGTCCCCACGGTTCGATCCGGATCACCTCGTGCCGCACCCGCACTTCGAGCACCCGCTCGTCCTCGCGGCTCTCCAGCATCACCAACTCCTCGTCATCGCGGTGAAACCATGTCGGGCGCGTCCCCGACGTTCCCGACCCGTGGCGCCTCGATTCGTCGAAGCGCATCGACGATCCGGCGCGAAACACGCTAGATCGAGGCGACGAAGAACACAAGAACAGTCGCAAGGAACATCTTGACTTTGCGGGAAAGCACTCGAAAAGAGCCGTTGACCGAAAGACCGTTCGGTGCCACAGTCTCCTCCATCGCTCCCCGAGAAGCACGAATCGATCGAACAATCGTCGAAGCGATTCGATTTCCTTTCGACACTCCCGGAGGTGTTTCACTCCCATGCGCCCGGTTCCCCCGAACCCGATCCCCCGACGCCGTGTGCTGTCGCTGGCCCTCACCGCCGCGGCCGGATCGACCCTGGCCGGCAACCTTCCTCGCCGCGCCGACGCGGCACCGGCGACACCCGGATTCCGCGATCCGACGCTGCCGTCGCACCAACGCGTGGAGGACCTGCTGGGCAGACTGACTCTCGACGAGAAGATCTCCCTGCTGCACCAGTACCAACCGGCCATACCCCGCCTGGGAATCGCCCCGTTCAAGACCGGCACCGAAGCCCTGCACGGTCTGGCCTGGTCGAACGACCGGAACGCGGGCGGCGCGGTGGTCACCGCCACGGCCACGGTCTTCCCCCAGGCTCTCGGTCTGGCCAGCACCTGGGATCCCGAACTGGTCGAACGCGTGGGGGCGGCCGTCGGCACCGAGGCACGGGGCTACCACGCCGAGAACCCCGAGGTCTGGGGTCTGCAACTGTGGGCACCGACGGTGAACCTGCTGCGCGACCCCCGATGGGGCCGCAACGAGGAGGGATACTCCGAGGATCCCCACCTCACCGGAGTGATCTCCACGGCCTACGGACGCGGCATCCGCGGTGACGACCCCGAACGATTACGCGCGGCCCCCGTCCTCAAGCACTACCTGGCCAACAACAACGAAACCCACCGCCACACCACCTCGGTCACACTTCCGCCCCGGGTCAAACACGAGTACTACGAACAGGCCTTCCGCCCGGCGCTGTCGGCGGAGGCGGTCACCGGAGTCATGTCGGCCTACAACCTGGTCAACGGAAGGCCGATGACCGTCCACCCCGACTTCGACGAGGTACTGCGCGGCTGGGCACCCCGTCGACTGTGCAACGTCACCGACGCGGGCGGACCGAACAACCTCACCGGAGCCCAGGACTACTACGCCACCCAGTCGGAGGCCGACGCGGCCATCCTCAAGGCCGGGCTGGACAGCTTCACCGTCGACGACACCGACCCGACGGCAACGATCACCGCGATCGGGAACGCGCTCTCCGAGGAGCTGCTCACCGTCTCCGAGGTGGACGAAGCCGTGCGGAACATCCTGGACCTGCGTGTCCGGCTCGGCGAGTTCGACCCGGACGGCGGGCCGTACGGGGGAATCGGCAAGGAGGTCGTGGACAGCCCCGAACACCGCGCGTTGGCCCGCCGGGCCGCCACGGAAGCGATGGTGCTGCTGAAGAACGAGGACGGCACCCTGCCCCTGGATCGCGGGCGGGTGAACCGGGTGGCCGTGCTCGGCCAACTCGCCGAGACCCTCTACACCGACTGGTACTCCGGCTCCCTTCCCTACGAGGTGACACCGTCACGCGGCCTCCGCGCCGCGCTCGGGCCGGGCACCGTGGTCACCTCGAAGGAGGGAGTGGACCGGATCGCCCTGCGGGCCACGGACGGGCGTCGCGTCACCGCAGGCCCCGCCGAACGACCGCTGGAGCTGACCACGGCCGAGGACTCCACCACCCTCTTCGACGTCTTCGACTGGGGCGAACGGATCGTGACGCTGCGGGCCGTCTCCAACGACCGCCACGTCTCCCGAGCCCAGGACAACACCCTGGTCAACGACGCGGAGCAACCCCATGGATGGTACGTGCGGCAGCAGTTCCGACTGCTGGCCCACGACGGCGGCCACGTGCTGGTCTACGCCGGCAACGACGCTTCCGAACCGTGGTTCGGCGAACGCAGGTACGTCACCGTCGAACGGAACGGGCGGTTGACCGTCTCGGCCTCCTCCCCGGAGTCGGCGACCGTGTTCACCCGCGAGGTGGTCGTCGACGGCGTCGCGGAGGCCGCGGAAGCGGCGCAGAACGCCGACGTCGCGGTCGTGGTGGCCGGCAGTATGCCGCTCATCAACGGCCGGGAGAACGACGACCGCCGGGACACGAACCTCGCCCCCGGGCAACAGGCGATGGTGGAGCGGGTGTACCGGGCCAACCCGAACACCGTCCTGGTGCTGGAGAACAGCTACCCCACCACGATCACCTGGGCCCAGGAGCACCTGCCCGCGATCCTGTGGACCACCCACGCCGGCGCGGAAACCGGCAACGCCCTGGCCGACGTGCTCCTCGGCGAGGCCAATCCGGCGGGACGACTCACCCAGACCTGGCCCCGCACGGCGGAGGAACTGCCGGACATCCTCGACTACGACGTCATCAAGTCCGCCCGCACCTACCAGTACTCCACGGTCCCGCCGCTGTACCCGTTCGGGCACGGCCTGTCCTACACCACCTTCGAGTACACCCACGCACGGCTGAGTACCCACGTGCTCGACGAAAACGGCACCGTGCGGGTGCACGTGCGCGTCCGCAACACCGGCTCCCGCACCGGCGAGGAGGTCGTCCAGCTCTACACCCACCAGCGCCGGTCCCGGAACCCGCAACCACGACGACTGCGTGCCTTCCGGAGGATCCGGCTGGAACCGGGGCGGCAGCGGACGGTGAGCTTCACGGTGCACGCCTCCGAGCTGGCGCACTGGGACGTCACCCGCGGGCGGTGGGTGGTCGAAGAGTCCCCCCACGAGTTCCTGCTCGGGTCCTCCGCCACCGACATCCGCGCCCGGCGGACACTGCTGGTGCGCGGGGAGACCATCCCACCGCGCGACCCGCACAGGACCACGGACGCCGTGGACTTCGACGACTATGCGGGCATCACCCTGACCGACCGGAGCAAAGACGGCGGCACGGCGGTCACCGCCTCCGACACCGACGGGTGGATCCTCTTCCGCGACACGGACCTGAGGAGAAGTCCGGGCGAGATCACCGCGCTGCTGTCCAAAGGCTCCTCCGCTCCGGCGAGCGTGACTGTCCGGTTGGACGATCCCCGCGGTCACGAGCTGGGCACGATCACCGTCCCCGAGACCGGGGACCGCTACACCTACCGCACGGTCCACACCAGGCTGGCACGGGCGCACGGGCGCCGCGACCTCTACCTGGTCCTCCACGGGCCGGTCCACCTCGCCTCCTTCCGGTTCGGACGGTGACGGGACCTCGTTCTCCGACCCACGGGGCTCTTCCTCGGCCCGGCGGTCCGGACACGGCCCGCCCGGCCGTCCCGCCGATGCGACGCAAGGACGACACCAATGACCACACAGGAAACCTCCCGGGCCGACGGGCGGCCCGTGTACGTGGCGGCGGCGGTCTGTGCGATCGGAGCGCTGCTGTTCGGCTACGACACCGGGGTGATCTCCGGAGCACTGCTGTACCTGAAAGGGCCGCTGGGCATCGCCGACAACGCCTTCATGCAGGGAGTGGTCACCAGCGCCCTGCTCGTGGGAGCCATGGTCGGGGCGCTGCTCGGGGGGAGTCTGGCCGCCCGGCTGGGACGTCGGCCGATGACTCTGGTCGTGGCGGTGGTCTTCGCCGTCGGATCACTCGCCGCCGCGCTCACCCCGGACGTGACCACCCTGGTGGTGGCGCGGTTCGTGATCGGCCTCGGAGTGGGGCTCACCTCGGTGGTGGTGCCGATGTACCTGTCCGAGATCTCCCCGACACGGATCCGCGGCACCCTCTCCTCGCTGTACCAGTTCTCCATCTCGGTGGGACTGCTGTTGTCCTACTCGGTCAACTACCTGCTCTCCCCCTGGGGTGCCTGGCGGTGGATGCTCGGACTGGCCGTGATCCCGGCGGTGGCGCTGTTCGTCGGCATGCTGTTCATGCCCGAGACCCCACGATGGCTGGCCAGCCACAACCGGACCGAGCAGGCCCGGAGGGTGCTGCGACGCACCCACCGTCCCGAGGAGATCGAGCAGGCCCAGGCCGAGATCAGCGCGGCCGAACGCCAGAGCCGCGAGCAGGCCGGATGGCGCGACCTCACCTCCCCCTGGATCAGACCCGCCCTGAAGATCGGGCTGGGGCTGGCCGTGCTGCAGCAGTTCGTCGGCATCAACACCGTCATGTACTACGCCCCGACCACGCTCACCGAGCTGGGCATGGGCAACAGCGCCTCGATCGCGGCGCAGGTCGGCATCGGGGTGATCGGGATGCTGGCCACTCTGGTGGCGGTGCGCTACACCGACCGGCTGGGACGCAAGCGGCTGTTGCTGGCCGGCAGCGTCGGCATGAGCGTCAGTCTCACGGTGCTCGGCGTGTTGACCCTGTTCGTCGGTGCGTCGGGAACGGCCATCGGCGTGATCACCATCGTCTGTCTGACCGCCTACATCAGCTCCTTCGGAGCCACCTGGGGCCCGGTGGTCTGGGTCATGCTGCCCGAGCTCTACCCGCTGCGGATCCGTGGTCCGGCCGAGGGACTGGCCACCTGGAGCAACTGGGCCAGCAACTTCCTGGTGTCGCTGGTCTTCCCCGTGTTGCTGGTCGGGGTGGGACAGGCGGTGTCCATGCTGCTGCTGGCGGTGTTCTGCGTGGTGTCCTTCTTCTTCGTGCACTCCTTCGTTCCCGAGACGACGGGCAGGAGCCTGGAGAACCTGGAGGAGGAGGTGACCACCTCGAACCCGCGGTCTCCGAGCCGGGGGAGCTGACCCCGCCGTTCCCGCCGGGACGCACGGGAACGGGAAAGACCGGGAAGGCGGAGTAGGATGCCGGGCCGGGCAGTGCTCTGCTCACCCGCACCGACGGGTGGGGGTGTGGCTTCGCCCCGGACTTCGTTCGAGGCGCTTCGGGACTCGTGCCGGGAGGACGAGATGGTGTCCATCGCCGACGTCGCGCGGGACGCGGGGGTTTCCTCCAGCACGGTCTCCTACGTGCTCTCCGGCAAGCGGTCGATCTCGCCGGAGACGCGGCGTCGTGTGGAGGACAGCGTCCGCAGGCTCGGCTATCACCCGCACGCGGGAGCCCGGGCGCTGGCCAGCAGCCGCACCAACGTCCTGGGACTGGTCATGCCGCTGCGCCCGGACATCGACGTGCCGGTGCTGATGGGCTTCGTCACCTCGGTGGTCACCTCCGCACGAAGGTACCAGCACGACGTGCTGCTGGTGACCAACGACGAGGGCCCCGAGGGGCTTCGTCGGGTGGCGAACTCGGCCACGGCCGACGCGCTGTTGGTGATGGACGTGGAGACGGCGGACCCACGGGTTCCGGTGCTGCACTCGCTGCCCTGCCCGGCGGTGCTGGTCGGACTGCCGGACGATCCCGGCAGCCTGTCCTGTGTGGACCTGGACTTCTCCGCGGCGGCGCGGCGCTGTGTGGAGCACCTGGCCGAACTCGGGCACGAGCGCATCGCGCTGGTCGGCCCCTCCCCGGCGGTGTACGAACGCGGGACCAGCTTCGCCGACCGGTTCCTCGACGGGTTCACCACGGCCGCGCGGCAACGGAACACCCACGCCGTCAGCAGTCCGTGCCCGCCCTCCTACGAGGGGGTGTGCGCGTGCCTCGACCGGATCTTCGCCGAGCGGCCGGAGCCCACGGGACTGGTGGTGCACAACGAAGCGGTGCTGGGCACTCTGCTGTCCGAACTGCGTGGCAGGGGACGGCGGGTTCCCGAGGACGTTTCGGTGGTGGCCGTCGGCCCCGGGGAGACCACCGCGAACTGGCCGGTTCCGCTGACCACGGTGCCGCTGCCCTCCGACGAGATCGGCCGGACGGCGGTGGAGATGACCATGCGCGAGCTGGAGGGAACCGCCTCCGCCGAGGTCCGTCTGCTCTCGCCCCGTCTCGTGCCGGGACGCAGCACCGCCCCACCACCGCCCACCGTCTCGTAGTCCCCGAGGGGAACGTCCTCAGGAGCGCCCTTCTCCGGATCCGTCGACAAGGAACCCGCTTCGTCCCGCCGATGTCCCGTTCACGCCGCCGTGCGAACCGAGCACGTGCCGACCGGATCGGTCACGAACACGACGTCTCGCGGGATTCGGGTGAGCGAGCGGACGTCAGCACGCCCGTAGGCCGTCGAAACGACCGATGGAGGCCCAGGAGAACGAATGTCTCTCCCCCGAGTCGAGCACGAGACACTTGCTGTCCGGGGCCCAGGCCACGACGACTTTGACGCGTTGCGTCGTCGAGCAGCCGTTGTGGAGGTGCGCGTAGTCGTACAACGCCTCGCTCGAGTTGTCGACGGTGACGTCGACGCAGTCGGGAGGCGGTGCCGCTTTCCCGGGGTGGGGCTCCGCCGTCTGCGCTGCCCCGGTCGGTACCGCCCCGAACAGCGGCAACAGCAGTGCGGCGGCGGTGCCGGTGAGGACCGTTCGTACCTTCATCCGAAAATCACTCCTGGTCGTCGTGCTCGTGTCACGTCCGGTCCCGACCGTCGGTATCGGCCGGACCCTCGTAACCCGATGGCCGCGTGATGACCCACGCGCAGTGGAACCGTGCCAAATCAGCACCACCCGCGAGACGAACACGGGAGGAAATCACTCGTTCGTTCCACGTCTCGCCGTTTCCGGCACCGCTACCCGGCGCCGCGGATGAACCGGAGCACCACGGCACCGGAAGCGGCGAACACGGCCGCGCCGAGGTAGAGCGTGGTGTAGTTCTGCCCTCCGCCGAAGGAGAGAAGCACCGGAGCCATCAGCGGTCCCACCGTCTGAGGAAGGGAGTTGGCCATGTTGAACACCCCCATCCCCTTGGCGGCGGCGGTCTCGCTGTCGGGCAGGACCTGGGCCACCAACGCGTAGTCCACACCGGCGTAGATCCCCTGGCCCACACCGGCGACCGCGACTCCCACGGCGAACCCGGACAGGGTGTGGGAGAACGCGATCACGACCATCCCGATCCCGAACAGGAACGCGGCACTCCCGACGAAGATCCTTCTCCTGCCCACGCGGTCCGACCACCAGCCGCAGCCCAGGCTTCCCACCACCACTCCGAGGGCCAGCACGAGCATCGCCCAGGCCAGGATCTCGGCGGCCTCGGAGGCGGTGCGACCGAGCCGGTCCATGAGGAAGTACGTCTTGTACGTGGTCAGCAGGGCGATGGCGGTGTGCATCAGGAACCTGCTGAGGAAGGCCCAGGCGAAGTCGGCGTGTCGGACCGGGTTGATCCACAGGCTGGTGAACAGCTCCGTCCAGCTCCGGTCCGGCAACTCCTCCCTCGTCCTGGGAACCTCGCGCAGGAACACGACGAAGGCCAGCACCGGTACGAGTCCCACCGCCGCCGGGACGAGGAACATCGTCGGGCCGGCCGTGCCGGTGAACGTGACGAGATAGCTCCCGATCGCCTGGGCCACCTGGTTGGTGATGCCCAGCAACCCTGAGGTGGTTCCCCGACGGTCCTCGGGGACCCGCTCGGGAAGCAACGACATCAGGGCGGCCAGGGCGGCGTTGAAGCAGAGCTGGGTCAGGCACCATCCGAGGCCGACGAGGAACACGTTCGGAGCCCAACCGATCACCGTCAGCGAGACGGCGCCGAAGACCATCCCGCCCACCATGTACGGGCGGCGCTGTCCCCAGCGGGAGGTGGACAGGTCGCTGAGGCGGCCGAAGACGGGATTGGCCACCAGCGCCACCAGGGCTCCCACCCCGGAGACCGTCGCCAGGGAGCCGGCCTTGCCCTCGGGGTCGAGCTCGGCGATCCGCAGTCCCAGGGTGATGGATGAGGGGGTCAGCAACGCCGTCCACAGCCCGAGCACGGCGAGCACGTAGCGGGTGACGAATCCGGGGCCGACGTGCTGTCCGGTCAGGCGGGCTGTCCGGTCGGGACGGCCTTCCCGTTCCTCCGGGGGTGTCTCCGGTGGCCGCGGTGGATGCATGGTGCGGAATTCCTCGTGAACGATGCGGTAAGGGTGCGGGGATCACTCGTCGTGCCCGAGAGAGTCCGGTGTCCACGTCCTCGTCCGCGAACTCCGGTCGTGGTCGGAACGGAACGTCGCGGGAGGCCCCGAATTGTTCGGACCAACGAATCCGGGAGAAACCGGATCGGGTTCTCGTTCCCGTTCCTCGCCGTCAGTTTCGAAAAGGTATTCCGCCACACCTCGGCGGCGGCGTCAAGGAAGAGTTCACCGGTGCGTGGTCCGTTCCTGTCGGCATGGGAAAAGCGCGAACCGTCACGTGAACACTGACGACGCGGGACGGCACCGTCCGGGAGGGACGGCGTGACCACCCGTCGGACAATCCGGCGAACCCCGACCCCGCCGTGGGAACGGAATCCTCCGAAAACACCGTCCGATCGAATTCCTCGCAGCGGAGCACTGCTCCTTCGAACGGAGGCGACGGAAAAACGCGACGAAAAGCCTGAGGTCACCGCTCGCGCCGTGCCGGATCCCGGAGCGGATCACCACCTCCGATGAGCCGGAAACGACGGTTTCGGAAATCTCTCCGGACGGGAAAACCGTGTTCTCGCATGCCCCTCCCCGACGGTCGGCGGACGCCCAGGACGACCACACCGACGACGCAGACCAATCCTGTGTCTGTCCGGGAGCGGGAACAGCTCATCAGTTAAGCGGTTAAGTGTCAAGAGTGGACCACCCGGGCGGGCACCGGCCTCACCGCGGGGTGACCGGCCCCGTGCTGGACCTGGGAACCAGTTCCGGGTCCGAGGTCTTCACCTTTCTGGGGGCGCCTCCTGCGACGATTTCCAGCAACAACTCGACCGCGGCGGCCCCGCGTTCGGCGATCGGCCGACGGACCGCGGACAGCGCGGGCCGCACCAGCTCGCACAGCGACGAGTCGTCCCAGGCGACCAACGAGAGCTGTTCCGGCACCGCGATCCCCAGTTCCTGGGCCACCCCCAGGGCGGAGATCGCCATCACGTCGTTGTCGAACACCAGCGCCGTGGGAGCCCGCCCCCCTGTGAGCACCCGGCGGGTCACCCGCGCGGCGGCCTCGTCCGAGTAGTCCGCGGGCACGATACGCGCCTCCTCCAGACCGAGCCGCCGCGCCGCGTCGGTGAACGCCGCGGAACGCGTCCGGGTGTGCACGAACTCCTCCGGGCCGGCCACCCGTACGATCCGCCGGTGTCCCAGGGCGACGAGGTACTCCAGCACCTCCACGATCGCCGCCGCGTCGTCCGTCCACACGCAGGGAAGCTCGTCCTGGGCGGCGGGCTCGCCCAACACCACGGCCGGCATGCCGAGTTCCCGCACCAGAGCCAGGCGAGGATCCTCCGTGCGCAGGTCCACCAGCAGCACCCCGTCGACCCTGCCCTCGGCCCACCAGCGCCGGTACGCGGTCAGCTCGGCGGCGCTGTCGTCGGTGACCTGGAGCAACAAGGCTGTCGGCCCGTCGGCGAGCGCGTCCTGGATGCCGGAGATGAGCTGCATGAAGTACGGCTCGACCCCCAACACGCGCGCGGGGCGGTCCACCACCAGCCCCACGGCGTTGGCCCGCCCGCCGGTCAACGAACGGGCGACACTGCTGGGTGCCCACCCCAGCCGTTCGGCGATCTCCAAGATCCGCCGTCGGGTCGACTCCGACACCCCCGGACGGTTGTTGAGCGCGTAGGAGACCGCTCCGGTCGATACCCCGGCCTCACGGGCGATGTCCGAGATCGTCGGACGCTTGCCTGCCATCAACGACTTCCCATCACTGAACCGGTTTTCCCGCCCCAGGCTAAGGGGTTCGCCTCTCTTCCCGCCCACGCCGCTCGTGAGACGTGGGGCGATGTTGACGGAGGGTCCACCGCCCCCTAGAGTTCCTCCCGCGTCCGCGACGCGGACACGACGCAGACCTCCCGGGTTGAGCCCACCGGTAACCGGCCCGTCGTGTGGGCACCGCCGAACACCGCCTGTGGAAGGTTCCGTGCGTCACAGTCCAGCCGCGTCCCGCGCGTCCAGGGAACCACCGGTCCCCGCACCGCGAACGCCACTCGCCGCTCCGTCCCGACGGCCCCGTCCTCCCCCGAGCCCCGGGACACCGCCACGCGCGATTCACCGAAACCCGCCATCGACGACGGTTCCCGTCGAGGAGACACAGTGAACGACCCGCACACGTCCACACCCAACGACCCGCTGGCCACCGAACGCCGCCGCCTCGTCGAGTTCGCCACCGGGGCCCGCGTTCCGCGAAGAGGATTCGGCTGGCTGGACGCCTCGGGAGGGCTCGCCTCCCACGACCCCCTGGCCACCTGGATCAACGCCCGCATGACCCACGTGTTCAGCCTGGCCCACGGATTCGGGGACGGGAACACGGCGGAGCTGGCCGACCACGGGATCGCCGCACTGCGCGGTCCGTTGCACGACGCGGAGCACGGTGGCTGGTACACCAGCACCGCGGACGGCACCAAGGGTGCCTACGAACACGCCTTCGTGGTCCTGGCCGCCAGCAGCGCCGCAGCCGTGGGCCGTCCCGGAGCCGAGCAGCTGCTGACCGAGGCCCTCGACACCGTCACCGCCCACTTCTGGGAGGAGGACGTCGGACTGGCGCTGGAAAGCTGGGACCGGGGCTGGCACACCACCGAGTCCTACCGTGGCGCCAACAGCAACATGCACCTCGTCGAGGCGTTCCTCGCCGCCGGCGACGTCACCGAGGACCCCACCTGGCACCGGCGCGCGCTGCGCATCGCGGACAAACTCGTCCACGAGGTCGCCGCCGCCCACGAATGGCGGCTGCCCGAGCACTTCACCCCCGACTGGCGTCCGGTCCTCGACTACAACCACGACCGACCGCGAGACCCGTTCCGTCCCCACGGCGGCACCGTCGGACACTGGCTGGAGTGGGCCCGGCTGTTGGTCCAGCTGGAAGCCGCCCTCGGCGACACCGCCCCGGAGTGGTTGCTCGGGGACGCCGAACAACTTTTCGACTCGGCGGTCACACGGGGCTGGAACTCCGACGGGCATCCCGGCTTCGTCTACACCCTGGACTGGCAGGACCGCCCCCAGGTGCGGGAACGCATGCACTGGGTCGTCGCCGAGGCTATCCTCACAGCCGCCGCCCTGCACCGCCGCACCGGGCAGCAACGCTACGCACGCTGGTACGAGGTCTTCTGGGACCACGCCCGCACGCACCACGTCGACACCGAACACGGCAGCTGGCTCCACGAGGTCACGCCCGACGGACGAGTCTCCGAGTCGGTCTGGCGGGGCAAACCGGACGCCTACCACGCCTACCAGGCCGCGTTGCTGCCCTCACTTCCGCTCTCCCCCGCCCCGGCCGTACTCGCCCGACGAACGCTGTCCCCCTCCCGGTGATCCCCGTCCCGGGGCGGGAAGCCTCCCACGGAGGGCGCCGGCCGGGCCGAGCGCGGTGGGCCGGCACCTCGGCAACCACCGGGTCCCGGCCCACCGGCTCTCACAGGCCGTTCTCGGCGATCACGCGGGCGTAACGGTAGGCACTGGCCTTCGGGGTACGACGCTGTGTGGCGTAGTCGACGTGTACCAGTCCGAAACGCTTGGCGTACCCCTCGGCCCACTCGAAGTTGTCCAACAGGGACCAGTAGAAGTACCCGCGCAGGTCGACCCCTCGTCGCAGGGCCTCGTGGGCCGCGCTCAGATGGCTTTCGAGGTAGGCGACCCGCTCGGGATCGTCCACTCCCGAGGCGGTGACCACGTCCGGATAGGCGGCCCCGTTCTCGGTCACGTACAACGGCGTAGCGGGAAACTCCCGGTGCAGTCCCACCAGCAGTTCGGTCAACCCTTCCGGAACCACTTCCCATCCCATGCCGGTGCGGGGCAGACCACGGCCGGGGAAACGCACGTGCTCCGCCCCCACCCAGGGGGACGGGGCGGCTGGGCGGCCGTCCGAACGACCGGTGACGGTGTGGTCGTGGTAGTAGTTGACGCCGAGCAGGTCCACGGGGGCGGCGATCCGCTCGGCGTCGTCGGCCTTCACGTGCTCACCGAGACCGAAGGGTTCCAGATCGGACAGCAGGTCCCGCGGGCAGGAACCGCGCAGCAACGGGTCCAGGAAGAAGCGGTTCTGCAGCGCGTCCACCCGGCGGGCAGCCTCCACGTCGGCCTCGTCGGCCGGATCGTGGGCGCGTACGGGAAACAGGTTCAGCGTGATCCCCGCCCCGGCATGAGGGGCGCGTTCACGGATGACCGCCAGCCCCTCCCCGTGGGCCAGCAGCAGGTGGTGCCCGGCCGCCACGGCCGCGCGCGGCTCGGTCCGCCCCGGGGCGTGCACACCGGCGGCGTATCCCAGGAACGCCGAGCACCACGGCTCGTTGAGCGTCGTCCAGTTCGACACACGGTCCCCGAGGCGTTCCAGCACACTGTCCACGTAGTCGGCGAAGCGGTGGGCGGTGTCCCGGTTCGTCCATCCACCACGGTCCTCCAGTGCCTGCGGAAGGTCCCAGTGGTAGAGGGTCGGCCATGGGGCGATGCCGTGTTCCAGCAACTCGTCGAGGAGCCGGTCGTAGAAGTCCAACCCCGCCGCGTTGACGGCCCCGCCGTCGGGCCGCACCCGGGGCCAGGCGACCGAGAACCGGTAGGCCCGCAGCCCCAACTCGGCCATCAGCCGGACGTCGGCGGGCATCAGCCGGTAGTGATCCGCCGCGGGCTCGCCGGTGTCACCGTTGGCCACGGTGCCGGGACGCGCGCAGAAGGTGTCCCAGATGGAGCCGCCTCTCCCGTCGGCGGCGGTGGAACCCTCGATCTGGAAGGAGGCCGTCGCCGCGCCCCAGAGGAAACCGTCCGGGAACGGGGCGGAAGCCTGTCCTCCCGCTTTCGCGGGACCGGTTCGCTCGTCATCGGGCATGGGCACTCGGAATCCCTTCTCGTCCGGAAGGATGTGGTGGGACACCTCGGTGGACCGGTGCCCCGGCGCCTCGTTCACGTGTTCTCCTCCGTCGAGGACTCGTAGAGCCAACAGCTGGTGAGGTGACCGCCCCCGACCGGGAACTCGGGGGGACGGCGGGAACACACCGGCATGGCATGGGGACATCGGGCCCGGAACGGGCATCCCTGGTCCCCGTCCGGAACCTCGGTGGAGGCGGGTTCAGCGGGGACGGTCAGCGGGTCGCTTCCGCCGGGATCCGGTGCCGCGCTCCGGAGCAGGCGGGTGTAGGGATGGCGTGGCCGCAGGATCACCTCGTCGCTGTCGCCCCGCTCGACCACCTGTCCCCGGTACATCACCAGCACCCGTTCGGAGAAGTGCCGTGCGGTCGCCAGGTCGTGGGTGATGTAGAGGACCGCCAGGTCCTCCTCCGCCTTGAGACGGTCCATCAGGTTGAGAATGTCCAGCCGGACGGAGACGTCGAGCATGGACACCGGCTCGTCGGCGAGCAGCACCCTCGGACCGGGGGCCAACGCGCGGGCGATCGCCACCCGCTGGCGCTGCCCCCCGGAGAGTTCGTGCGGCTGTTTGCCGATCACACGCTCGGGCGGCACCAGCGCCACCCGTTCCAACAGACGCTCGACCCGCTCGTTCAGCTCGGAGGAGCTCAGCCTGCCACTGTGCAGCCGCAGCGGGCGACTCAGATGGTGCCCCACGGTGTGGAAGGGGTTGAGCGAGGCGAACGGGTCCTGGAAGACCATCTGCACGTCACCGCGGTAGCCACGGGTGGCTCTGCGTCCGGTGCCGACCGCCCTGCCGTCCACGCGCACCTCTCCGGAGCTGGGCGGCAGCAGCCGGGCGAGCATCCGGGCCAGGGTGGACTTTCCGCTGCCGCTCTCCCCCACCAGCGCGACCGTACTTCCGGCGGAGAGATCGAACGAGACACCGTCGACGGCACGCAGCCTCCGCCTGCCGCCCCTCTCGTGCAGGCGGAACTCCTTGACCAGGTCACGGACTTCGAAGGTGCTCACCGGATCACCTCTGACTCCTCGATCGGGCGGAACTCGCCACGCAGCAGCGACTCCGGGGGCGCGGTGCCGTACCTGCTCGGGTCGTGGGCGTGGCAGGCCACTCGGCCGTCCGCCCCGGCTGGAGAGTCCGGGTGGGCGACGAGCGGGGGTTGTTCGCCGTCGCAGACCTCGCGACGGTAGGGGCAGCGTTCGGCGAAGGCACACCTGTCCAGCTCCTCGGCCAGGTCCGGCGTGCGGCCGGGGATGCCGTGCAGACCGGTGGGCTCACCGGTGAGGCTCGGAAACGAGCGGAGCAGGCCGAGCGTGTAGGGATGCAGCGGGGTGCGGCGCACCCGCTCCGTGCCGCCCTCCTCGACCACCCGACCCGCGTACATGATCGCGATCCGGTCGCTGATCTCCAGCAGCAGGGACATGTCGTGGGTGATGAACACGACCGCGAAGCCGAGTTCGGCACGCAGCCGGGCGATCTCGGCGAGGATCTCGCGCTGCACGACCACGTCCAGCGCCGTGGTCGGTTCGTCCATGAACAGCACGTCCGGACGCAGGATCAGCGCCATGGCGATCATGACGCGCTGGCGCATCCCGCCGGAAAGCTCGTGCGGGTAGCTGTCGAGTCTGCGCGGGTCCACGCCGACGAGTTCGAGCAGTTCCGCGCAGCGCCGTCCGCGCTCGCGCCTGTCCGTCGCCGGTTCGTGGGCGCGGATGACGTCCTCCAGCTGGGCACGCACGGTCAGCACCGGGTTCAACGCGTTCATCGCGCCCTGGAAGACCATGGCCAGCCGGTTCCACCGGAAGCGGCGCAGCTGTTCACCGTCCAGGGCGAACACGTCGGTCTCGGTGCCGTCGGCGTGGTAAAAAACAACCTCGCCGCCGACGACGTGGGCGGGGGGACGCAGCAGCCGGTTCACGGCGTAGGCCAGTGTCGACTTGCCGCACCCGCTCTCGCCGGCCAGACCGAGAATCTCGCCGCGGCCGACCGCCAGGTCCACCCCGCGGACGGCGTGCACGGGTCGCTCGGCCTCGTAGTCGACGCTCAGACCACGCACGGTCAGCACCGGTGACCACCGTTCGGAAAAGGTCGGTTGCGTGTTCATCGGGACACCTTCCGCTTGCGTGCCGGGGTGCGCAGGTTCGGGTCGATGACCTCGTCGATGGCGAAGTTGATCAGGGACAGACCGCATCCGGTCAGCGCCATCAACAACCCCGGTGGGACGAACCACCACCAGGCGCCGAGGACGAGCGCCTGGGCGTTCTGCGCGTAGTACAACAACGTCCCCCAGGTGAGCTGTCCGAACCCGGCCAGTCCGAGGAAGGCCAGCGACGCCTCGGTGAGGACGGCGAAGACGACCGAGAAGACGAACTGGGAGGCGACCACGGGCAGGAGATTGGGCAGGATCTCGACGAACAGGATCCGCCACGTCCGTTCCCCCGAGGCCTTCGCGGCGCTGACGTAGTCACGTTCCCGCAGCGAGCGGGTCTGCGCCCGCAGCACCCGCGCCGGGGCGGCCCAGATGGTGACGCCGATGACCAGAACGGTCACCGCCAGCCCACCACCGGCCAGGTAGTTCGCGATCACGATGGCCAACGGGAGGCTGGGTATCACCAGCACCACGTTGGTCAGCAGCGAGAGCGTCTCGTCGGTCCTGCGGCCGGCGTAGCCGCCCACGACGCCGACGACGACCGACAGCGCGGTGGCCAGGACCCCCACCACGAAACCGACCAGCAGCGAACCCCGCGTGGCCTCGGCGAGTTGGGCGAGCACGTCCTGGCCGGTCTGGGTGGTACCGAACCAGTGTGCCCCGCTGGGAGGGCTCAGTACCGCGCCGCTGATCGCCTGCGGGTCGGGAGTCAGCGGAGGCCCCAGGACACCGAACAGCACGATGGCGGTCACGATGCCCAGACCGGCCCGGAGTTTGCCCGAGGCGGGCAGACGCAGTCGGCGGAACGGGTTCCTCCGGCCGCCCGAGCTCGGGAGCGGGCCACCGGCGGGGCTCTGCCCGGAACGCTTCGGTCTCTCCTGGTGGCCGGCCCGGCCCCTAGGGGAGGTGCGCGTTGCCATCGGGAGTCTCACTCAGCCTTCCTGGTACGGGGGTCGATGACCGAGTGCAGCAGGTCCACGGCGAGGTTCGCGCCGAGCACGGTCAACGTGATGACGAGGAAGATCGCCTGCATCAGGGGGTAGTCGTTGTTCTGCACCGCCTGCAGCAGCACGTAGCCGACCCCCGGGTAGGAGAACACCGCCTCGGTGACGATCGAGCCACTGACGACGAAACCGAGCGAGATGGCGAATCCGGCGATGCTGGGCAGCACCGCGTTGCGCGCGGCGTAGGCCAGCATGATCCGGCGGGAGCGCAGCCCCTTGGCCTCGGCGGTGAGGACGTAGTCCTCCGACAGCGTGGAGACCATCATGTTGCGCATCCCCAGCATCCAGGCACCGACCGAACTGAGCACGATCGTCAGGCCGGGAAGCACGGCGTGGTGCAGCGCGCTGAGGAGGAACTCCGCGTTGAGACCCGGGGTGGTGTCGTAGTCGTACCCGCCGGCCAGCGGGAACACCTGCCAGAAGGAACCGAACAGGAACAGCAGGATCAGTGCCAGCCAGAAGTAGGGGATGGCCGACAGGAAGGTGGTGGCCGGAGCCACCCCGTCCAGCCAGGTCCCCCTGTGCCATCCCACGAAGGTGCCCACGCCCACACCGAGCACGAAGGCCAGCAGGGTGGACACGCCCACCAGCACCAACGTCCACGGCAGGGCCTGTCCCAACACCGTCAGTACCGGTGTGGGGAAGTACGTCACCGAGACACCGAGATCCCCGGTGACCAGATTGCCCAGGTACTCGACGTACTGGACGAGGACGTTTCCGTCGCCGGACCGGCCGAGCGCCGTCTCGAGGGCCTGCCGGGACTGCGGCAGCACCGTGGCGCCGCCCTGTTGCAGTCGCGCCAGCAGAATGTCGACCGGGTTTCCCGGCATCATTCGCGGAATCGCGAAGTTCACGGTGATCGCGATCCACGCCGCGACCAGATAGAACAGTATCTTGCGTCGGAGATAGGTCATAGCGGTGTCACCTCGTTGCCCCGGTCCGGGTCATTTCCTGACCCTCAGGTTCTTGGCCACGATCCCGAGATCCGGCACGAACTGGGCGTCGGGAACGGCGTAGCGGTCGTCCTCGGTGGGCCATCCCGTGACCCGGGCGGTGCTGTACTCGGTCAGCGAGTTCGACTGCAGCACCGGGACGTAGGGAACCTCCTCGGCGATGACCCGTTGCAGCTCCGCGTAGGCCTCCCGGCGGATCTCCTCGTCCCGGGTGGAGGCGATCCGGGCCAGGGCGGCGTCGACCGTCTCGTCGCGGAAACGCGCGTAGTTGGGATTGGCCTGCTGCCCCACCGGGGCGGTGTTCTCGCTGTTGTAGAAGCGGTTGTAGAGGTAGTACGGGATCGGGCCGCCGTAGAGGTTGTCCAGGGCCAGTTCGAACTCGCCGTTGTTGCGTTCGGCGGTGAACGCTGCGTAGGAGACCTCCTCGGGGTTCAGTTCGACACCGACCTCGCTCAGCTGTCTGCGCATGACGGCGGCCGCCGAGATGTAGTCGGTGTAGCCGCTGACCATCTTCACCGTCAACGAGAGCCGTTCTCCCGACGGGCTGACGAAGATCCCGTCGGGACCACGCCGGTAGCCGGCCTCGGTGAGTATCCGACGGGCACGGTTCCTGTCGGTGTCCACGCGTCGTCCCCGGAACTCCGGCGCGGTGTGGGCCTCGTCGCGGGGCAGGAGCAGCATCGCCGGGGAGGGGGCCTCGTTGTAACCGCCGAAGGCGAGTTCGTTGATCTGCTCGCGGTCGATGCCCAGTGCCAGCGCCTGACGAACCGCCCGGTCCGCCGTGAGACCCCGGTCGTTGTTGGCGATCATCACGGTCAGGTACAGCGGTGTGGTGACGTAGGCGTTGTCCTCGTCCTGGGAGACGTAGGTCCCCTCGACCCGGGGGATGTAGATCTGTGTCCAGTCGATCTTTCCCGCCAGCAGGGCCTTGGTCGCGGCCTGGTTGCCGTTCAGCGAGATGTAGCGCAGGCTCGGCACCTCGGGCTTGCCGGGTTCCCAGTAGTCGGGGTTGCGGGTCATCACGTAGCTCTGCGGGGAGAAACTCTCCAACACGTAGCCTCCGGTCCCGACGGGTTCCGGGTTCGGGAACGTGGCGGGGTCGTCCACCTCGCTCCAGACGTGTTCCGGGACGACGAAGGTGTAGCCGGCGATGTACCACAGGTCGGCGAACACCGCTCGGGTGAAGTCGATCGTCACCGTGCGCGCGTCGGGGGTTCGCACTCCGGCTATGGGCAGCGCGGCGGTGTTGATGGCGGGGGTGCGCCTGATCAGGTCGAAGGTGAACGCGACGTCGGCGCTGTCGAAGGACGTCCCGTCGCTCCAGGACACTCCCTCCCGCAGGGTGAAGGTGATCGACGTTCCGTCCGGTGCCCACTCGTAGCCCGTGGCGAGCTGTGGGGTGGGTGCGTCGTCGCGGGCCTGGTTGAAGAACATCAGCGGCTCGTGGAGCATGCCGCGGGCCGGTGGGTTCGACGTGGCCGAGAAGGGGTTGAAGTTCTTCGTCAGCCTTCCGCTCTTACCGGTGTAGACGGTCAGCGTGGTGTCCCCACCGCTGTCCACCGCCGAGCATCCCGTGGCCACGAGTGCGGCGCCCGCTCCGAGACCTCCGAGCACCGTCCGCCTCGTGAGGCGTGCTGGCATGGCGGCTCCTTCCTGTCACGATCCTCGTCCGCCTCCGTCGACCGCAGTTGCGACCCGTCCGATGAAGCGCTTAAGTGAGTTGGCGTACATAGTTGCCGAGAATCTTCGCGCAGACAAGAGCGACGGCGACATCCCGGTTACTTGATTAATCAAGCAACCGCCGAGAAGAGGTCGCGGGATCGGGTCGGCCTCTCCGCTCCTCCGAACGATCACCCCTGGAAACTTATCCGTTTAACCACCCCGGCGCGCCCGTCGTCCTCGAACTCCCCGGCACGAGACGGCGCGAGGACACACACCGGTGGCCGCGGGTGCGCTCCCGCGGCCACCGGCGGGGAGTCGTCGGCAGGGTCCCGTCCGACGAGTTCCCGAAGAACGAGCTCCGCCTAGTAGACCGAAGCCTCCCGAGAGGTCTCCCGGATGCCGTTCTCGCCGTTGAACAGGCGCTGTCCCCACGGAGTCAGCCTGTTCGGGTCGAAGTCCTCGGTCATGTCCAGGTACTCGACACCACCGCTGTTACCACTCCAGGACCAGCCCAGATAGCCGATACCGAACGACTCGGCCGCGGACAGGATCGCGCTCTCGGCCACGTCCCCGTCGGAGTGTTTGTGGCCGAACTCGCCGACCACGATCGGCAGTCCCTCCTCGACGAAGTGCCACAGGTAGTCGCGCACCGCGTCCCCGGTGCCGAACACGCCGTACATGTGGACGGAGAACACCGTGTTGCGCAGCGGGTCGTCGGCGAAGACGCTCGCGGCGTCGTCGCGCATCGTGTACCGCCAGTCCTGGCCCCAGTTGGGGGCGTCGACCATCAGGGTGTGCTCGAAACCGGCCGAGCGCATGCGCTGGATCGCCTCACTGGTGGCCGAGGTCCACTGGGAGTGGGTGCTGTTGCCGAAGGGCTCGTTGCCGATGTTGACGACGACGTACTCCTCCTCGCCCCGGAGCGCCTCGCGGACGCTGAGCCAGTAGTCGACCGCCTGGTCCAGGGTGGCGGCCCGACCGCCCTGGTCACCGTAGCCGGTCGTGTCGTGCACCTCCAGCACGCAGATCAGCCGGTTGCGCTTGCAGTCGGCGACCACCTCGGCCACGTCGGCGGTGTCGTTGCGGGTCCACTGGTGACCGCTGCTGAGCACCACGCGCACCGTGTTCGCTCCCAGGGACTTGATGTCGGACAGCGACTGCGTCTGGTCCGGATACCACGTGTGGGGGTGGTTGACTCCCCGCATGACGAAGTCGTTGTCGTTGGCGTCCAGCAGACGCCCGTCCCTGACGTGGAACCCCTCCGGGGCGGGCCGGTGGTGGGGCGTGTCCGCGGTGGCCTGCGACAACGTCGTCGCCAGGGAGAGTGCCAGCACGGCCAGTGCCGTGCCCAGAACGCGTAACCGTGTTTTCATGGAACACCTCGTGGTGTGTTTGCCTGTCCGATGGCGAATCCGGATTCGGCCTCCTTCGACCACGGTGGAACGAGCCGGACACCGGAGTTTCCCGAATGTTCACCGTGATTCCGGCCACAGACAGCGAAACACTTACGCGCTTAAGTTTCAACCCCGGGCAGGAACAGAAAACAGCGACGCGGCGGGCGCGGACCCGACGCAGCCCCGAGGGCCAGCGGGGCCGCCGAAGCACGGTGCTCCGGTCAGCCGGGTCACCGTTCCACCGACGGACCCCCCGTAACGAGTTCGACGGCCCTGGGAGGCTCGGCCCCGGCACGGGAACAGGTCACCGCGGCCGCCCGCGTCGCGAAGTCCAGCGCCTCCCGCCACTCGGCTGCTCCCGTCGCCGCGAGCCCGTCCCGTCCCAGCAGGTTCCGCTGGTCCAGCCAGGACAGCAGCGCGGCCTGCACCGTGTCCCCCGCCCCGATGGTGTCCACCACGGGGGAGTCCGGACCGGCGACCTCGACACACGTGCCGTGTCGGGTCACCACCGACATACCCGCACCACCGTGGGTCACCACCACGGCGGAGGGTCCCCTCCCCACCCATCTCCGAGCGGAGGTCATCGGTTCGCGACCACTGCCCGCGTCCAACCAGCGCGCGTCCTCGTCGGAAAGCTTCAGCAGGTCGACGTGCGGCAACCAGCCCTCGAAACGTCGCCGGTAGGCAACGGGATCGGGGACCAACGCGCTCCGGACGTTCGGATCGAGCGCGACGAGAACACCACGCTCCGACTCGCGCCGCAGCACGGTCTCGTAGACACCGGCCCCCGGTTCGAGCACCAGCGACAGCGTTCCCAGCGCCACCGCCCGCGTCCGGGAGGGCAGCGGTCCGGGATCGGACACCAGACGGTCGGCGGTGTCGTGAACACGGAAGTCGTAGTCGACCCTCCCCTCCTCGTCCGGCAGGGCCACGGCGAGTGGCGTGCGCTCGTCACCGCGCTGCACCAGCGAGGTGTCCACTCCGGACGTCACGAGACGCCGGAACAGCGCCCGGCCGAAGGTGTCGCCGGAGATCCGGGACAACAGGGCGGCCTTCGCTCCCAACCGGCCCAGCGCGATGGCAACGTTGTACGGTCCCCCACCCAGACGAGGGACCAACGGGGCGAGCTCCCCGCTGGGGACGCCCCCGTCCGGGACGAGGTCGACGAGCGCCTCTCCTCCTACGACGATCACGAGAGTTCCTCCCAGGGAGTGTTCCGGTAGCTGTCGGGAACCGGCCCCGCGGGCCGGCCGGGCGAGGACCACCGAGATCCCGGGCACTTCCACACCGGTCCCCACCCGGAGCGAGAACGGCCTCGGCGCGCTTCACCCCTCCAGCAGCAGCACGCGGACCTCGTGGGCGGCCAGCTCCAGCGTCTCCACGGTGGTGCTCGTCCTCGGGTCGACGAGCCGCCCCGCCACCTCAGGTTTGACCGTCACCGGCAGGTCAGAGTGGCTGGCCACGAACACGAAGCTCCGTCCGTCGCCGTGGTCCAGCACGTCCGCGCTGACCGAGGGGTCACCGGTAACCACGGGGCGTTCCACCCCGGCGAGGGTGGCCAACGCCTCGTAGAGGGTCACCGTGGCGTCGGGGTTCACCCCCGGGGTGAGGTCGGCCATGTGCTCCAGCGGGTAGGTGCACAGCACGACCCACCCCTGTCCCACGCGCCTGCACAGCAGGGCGGGACTGCCGTCCTGATCGGTCGCCACCACCTCGGCCTCGGCAGGCCGCACAGGAAGGCGGGAACGACTGTGCTCGTTGCCGGCCACGGCGAAGCGCAGGGTCGTCCCCCGGGACAACCCGCCGAACTCGGTGGTGAGGGTCAGCTCGACCTCGTCGTGCTCGACCGGGTCGACCAAGCCGTAACGCAGCTGGTGCTCCACCCCGAACATCCGGTTCAGGTGCGCGAACCACGGTCCACGCTGGAACGGCGTGACGCCGTGGCAGTACGAGACGTAGACGACCGCGCCGTCGCGGGCCAGTTCTTCGAGCCGGTAGCCGGCGGGGGCCGTGAGCTGCTTGGTGGACGGCAGCACGTAGAGCGAGCAGTCCCCGTCGAGTCCGTCGCGCTCCCTGGTCAGGCCGACCGGTACATCGGCCAGCTTCGCGCCGACGTAGGCCTGCCGAAGGACGGAGAAGGAGAACCGGTTGTCCTGGTCGTCGGTGATCGGAACCCGCCCCTCCAGGTACTCGGGCACCACCAGGGCCGTCCGGGCGTCCCTGCGCCGGCAGTTGGCCACGTCGATCTCGGACAGCACCCGGGAGAACTCAGCCATCTCCTCCAGCTGGGGTTTCGGCTCCCCGTCGACGGTGGTCAACCCGAAGTGCAGCTCGAACGGGTGGTGACGGTACGGGTCCTGCTCGAAGAGGTTGTCGAAGTCGGTGTTGTTCCAGGCCAGCCAGCCCGTCGCCCCCGCGAGCAGGCTGTGGTACAGCGCCTGGCGGTAGTAGTGGGCGGAGTGCTCGGCCGAGGCGAAGTCCGAGGACAGCCCGAACTCCTCCAGCACCACCGGGTGCCCGAGGGTGCTCACCATCTCGCAGACGAAGGCCGCCGCGTAGTGCTGGCGGATCTGGTCGTCCTCCATCCGGTACACGTGCGGGCCGAGGAAGTCGGTCATCCCGCCGAGCTCCCGCACGGAGAAACCGTTGTCCACACCGGTGACCTCGACGCCCCACGCCCCGTCACCGATCGAGACCGGCTGGCGTCCGCCCGCCGCACGAACCGCGCGCACCATCATCCGGGCCCAGCTCGACACCGCCTCCTCAGAGGCATGCCCACCGTAGATGGGCATCTCGTTGCTGATCAGCCACCCGGTCACGGCGGGGTGTTCGGCGAACCGCTCGGTCATCCGCTCGACGAACCACGCCTGCCTGTCCACCATCCACACGTCGGTGTAGAGGTCGCGTCCCCCGCGCCACGGAGGGTCGAAGTTCTCGCCGGACATGTGTCCGACGAGGAAGGTGGGGATGGTGGTCATGCCGATCTCCAGGTGCGCCTGCAGGAAGTCGGCGTAGTTGGCGACGCAGTTCTCGTCGACGCGCTCGGGCTCCGGCATGAAGTCCGGCCAGAAGAAGAACGACCGGGTCACGGTCAGTCCGTGCCGTCGCAGCGTTCGCAGCTCCGTGCGCACCAGTTCGGAGTCGTATCTGCTCCACATCCGCGGGCCACCGCTTCGGGACCAGAAGTTGGCACCGAGCCAGTTCACCGGCCGGCCGGACGTGTTGACCATCGCGAAGTGGCGACGCATGGAATCCTCTCCTCGACAGGGCCGGGTCTCCCCCGCCCACGGTGCGGGTCGTGGTGGGTGCCGACGGGACGACGGAATCTCCGGCAGGGCCACGCGGCATCGGCACGTTTCCGGCACCGGCTGGAACGAACGCGGTGCGTACGGCCTCGACGACGTGTGCCGGTCCACCTCCGACCGGAAACGGCAACCGGAGGCGAGTTCATCAGTTAACCGCTTAAGTGTCAAGCGTCGAGACCCCGTGTGGGGATCGAAGGACCCAGTCCCCTGGAGGAACACCGCGGAAGAGGCAGGCAAGGACACCCGCGCACGGACGGGCCCATCCCGTCGGAACCTACCGGCTCCTTTTCCGGGAGAAGTCCCTTCTCGGATTGGGGACCATCTCCGCACCCCGCCACGAGGTGGGAGCCCGATAACTCCCGCTGCCGACCCAGGGGGCCGGTTCCGGACCGGTGGCGCGAACACGATCAAGTGACAGTTCGATCGCCTTGATGACGGCGGTCATCTCGTCCTCGGTGGGACTGCCACGAACGAGGCGGACGTCGTAGCGGTTCATACTTCGCTTCCTCACTCACATCGGGCCGTTACCGTGTTTGCGCTGGGCCAGCGGAGCGGCTTTCGCGTGCAACGCCTTCAGCGAGCGGGCCAGCACCCGCCGTGTTTCGGCCGGGTCGATCACGTCGTCGACCAGCCCGTGCTCGGCGGCGTAGTAGGGGTGCATGAGCTCGTCGCGGTACTCCTGGGTCCTCGCCGCGCGCGTTTCCTCCGGCTCGGAGGAGTTCTCTATCTCCTTCCGGAAGATGACACCGGCGGCGGCCTCCGCCCCCATCACCGCGATCTCGTTGTTCGGCCAGGCGAACGACAGGTCCGCCCCGATCGAACCGGAGTCCATCACGATGTAGGCACCTCCGTACGCCTTCCGGATGATCACCTGGATCCGCGGCACGGTCGCCGAGCAGTAGGCGTAGAGCAGCTTGGCCCCGTGCCGGATGATGCCCTTGTGTTCCTGGTTCTTTCCCGGCAGAAAACCGGGGATGTCCACGAGCGTGATCAGCGGAATACTGAAGGCGTCACAGAGCCGAACGAAACGTGATGCTTTCTCGGAAGCCGAGATGTCCAGAACGCCGGCCAGCACGCTGGGCTGGTTGGCGACGATCCCCACCACGTGTCCGGCCACTCTCGCCAGTACGCAGATCACGTTCCTGGCCCATTGGGAGTGAACACCGATGTACTCACCGTCGTCGACGATCTCGGCGATGACATCGTTCATGTCATAGGACTGCTTGGAGTCCGCAGGGACTGTTCCGGTCAGCGTGTCGTTGGGACGATCGAGGGGATCGTCGTGTCCCTCGCACGGCGGCAGCTGCTGATTGTTCGACGGCAGCAGCGAAACCAGATAGCGCACGTCCCGCAGACAGGATCGTTCGTCCTCGTGAACGAACGTGGCCACTCCCGAGCTCTCGGCGTGCACATCGGCACCACCCAGTTGCTCGTGGGTGATGCTCTCGGCCGTAACCGTGTGCACCACGTCGGGTCCGGTCACGAACATCCGGGAGACTCCGCGGACCATGAAGACGAAGTCCGTGAGCGCCGGTGAGTAGGCCGCTCCCCCCGCACAAGGCCCCAGGATGACACTGATCTGCGGAACCACACCGGACAGACGTACGTTTCTCCGGAAAATACCGCCGTAGCCGGCCAGGGCGTTCACACCTTCCTGGATCCGCGCCCCGGACCCGTCGTTGAGACTGACCAACGGGGCTCCCGCGGCCTCGGCCATGTCCATGATCTGGTGAATCTTCGCCGCGTGGCTCTCCCCCAACGAACCACCCAGGGCCCGGAAGTCGTGAGCGTAGACGAACACGGTCCGTCCTTCGATCTCTCCCCAACCCGTGACCACGCCGTCCCCAGCCGGACGACGTCGCTGCATACCGAAGGCCGTGGAACTGTGCCGCCGGTGCCCCTGGATCTCGACGAACGTGTTCTCGTCCAGCAGGATGTCCAGTCTCTCCCGGACCGTGAGCTTGCCACGTGCCCGTTGCTGCTCCGTGGCCTGCGGAGACGGTCCTTCCACGATCTCGTCACGTCGGCGGAGCAGTTCCTCGGCGCTCTGCTGGACGGCGTGTTCCCGCTCTGCCCCCCGGCCGGACTCCGAGTCCTCGTCGTGGGAGTCACGACTCATCTCGACACCACCCTTCGAGTTGTCCGCGCTCAAACCGCGGTTCCGTTCCGGAACGCCACTTCGAACTCTTCGGCCGGCAGCTACCTGATTCACTCGCACCCCGTGCTCGTTCTCGTCATCCCCTGTTCTCCGGGATTGTCGATTCCCGCTCGGCGCTCACCTCACTCCTGATCGTGGCCGGAGTCCGGAAGACCGTCGAAGCGGCATTCCGTGTGACGGAACGCCGCCTTGCCGTTCGCGGAACGGTTTCGGAAGGGTGTGGAGTCTCCGAGCACCGAACTCACGAGGCGACACGATGACCGCACCGACCCAACACCTGGAGACCGGGTCCAGGGACGGACCGAAAGCGCCCTCGTTCTCGAACAGCCCGGGCACACCGACTGCCGTGAACCGTTTCGCGGGCTCGCTCCGGAGAAAACTCCCCGTCTTCCACGTTATCAGACCTCGCTTTCCGGAAGAGGCCGTCGCGACACCGTTCCCGGCGAAGCACGACTTCCTCGAGGACTCGATTCCCGTTCCGCGGAAAGCGGATACCAGAAAAGAGCCCGGAAGAGGAACGGACGAATTCGAGCCCGAGCGTCCACAACAGTCACCCCATTACTCACTGCGCTGATCAGGGAGACATCGTGAGCCCCATGACAGGACAAGGCGGGTGTCAGTGTTGCCGAGCGGAATCGGAATCCTCGGTCTGGGTGCCTACCTACCCGAGACCGTGCGCACGAACGAGGAGATCGCCCCCGCAGCGGGGGTAACCGTCGAATGGATCGAGCAGCGTACGGGGGTGATGCAACGCCGGGTGGCCGAACGCGATCAGGCCACCTCCGACCTGGCGGCCGAAGCGGCGTCGCGCGCCTTGACCTCGGCCGGGATCGATGCTTCCCGGATCGGGATGTTGGTGCTGGGCACCTCCACCCTGGACGAGTTGGGCCCGGCCACGGCATGCCGGGTGCAGCACAGGATCGGTGCCGCCGGAGCTGTCGCTTTCGACGTGAACGCCGCGTGTTCGGGCTTCGTGTTCGGGCTGCGCATCGCCCATGACTGGCTCGCTCACCAACCCAGAGGGCAATACGCGCTGGTGGTCGGAGCGGAGCTGTATTCGACATTCCTGGATTCGAGTGATCGCGGAACGGCCGTCCTGTTCGGGGACGGGGCGGGGGCGGCCGTCGTCGGCCCGGTCTCGCCCGAACGCGGTGTGCTCCACACGAGCCTCGGCTCGGACGGCGGGCAGGCCGACCAGGTACTCATCCCGGGCGGTGGGAGCCGCATCCCCGCGAGCCGGGAGTCACTGTCCGCGGGCAAGCACACCATCTTCATGAACGGACGGTCGGTGCGGGACTTCATCACCGAGATGTTCCCTCGCGTGGTGGACGAGGCGTGCACGGCCGCCGGGATCGGTATCGCGGACCTGGACGTGGTGGTACCGCACCAGCCGAATCCCCTGCTGCTGCGGAGTCTGAGCGAACGAACCGGACTGCCCGAGGAGAAAACGGTCATCCTCGGAGACCGCGTGGGCAACGTCGGAGCCGCCTCGATCCCGGTGGCGCTGACACACGCCGTCGCTCGGGGACGCGTCTCCGACGGCGACCACGTGCTGCTTCCCACCTTCGGGGCGGGCGTGACCTGGGGATCGTGTCTGCTGCGTTGGTCCCCCACAACACACAGGCCGCTCAGCGCACTCGACGAGACGGAAGGATGACGGATGGAACTCGGAAACTCGTTGTTCGACCTCTCGGGGCGGCGTGTGTTGATCACCGGCGCCTCGCGGGGGATCGGACTGTGCCTGGCGCGCGGGTTCGCCGCCAACGGAGCGCGGGTGGCCATGGCCGCTCGCTCACGGAACACCCTCCGCAAGGAAGCCGCCACGATCGGCGAGGAGGGCGGCGATGCCGTCCCGATCCCGGGGGACCTGTCCAGCGACGACGGTTGTACCGGGGTCGTGGAGGACGCGGTGACCGAGCTGGGGGGTTTGGATGTCCTGCTGCACAACGCGGGCGGTCCGGTCGTCGACGAGCACGGCGTGCTCCAGATGCGTGCGGTGCTGGGAGCCTCGGACGCCGACTGGGCCGGGGTGCTGGACGTGAATCTCATGGGAGCGGTGCGGCTGCTGCGGGCGGCCCAACCCTTCCTGTCCGTCTCCCCGGATCCGAGTGTGACGGTGATGTCCTCGGTGGCCAGCCTGCTCGGCGTGGGGGGCATGGAACCGTACGCGGCGGCGAAGGCGGCCCAGGTGTCCCTGGTGCGTTCGCTGGGCACCGCTTGGGCCCGACAGGGAATTCGGGTGAACGCCCTGTGCCCGGGGTGGGTGCGTACCGAGATGACCTCCTCCGCACACGAGGACGAGGCCACCTCGGAAGCCGTGCTGTCGAACGTGCCGCAGCGCCGCTGGGCCGAGCCGGAGGAGCTGGTGGGACCCGCGGTGTTTCTGTCCTCGCCCGCCGCCTCGTTCATGACCGGCCAGACGCTGATCGTCGACGGTGGGCTGGCCGCACATCCGTTGATCGACTGACACGGGAGAACCGCGAGCCCGGGAAAGGGGCTGTGATGTCGGAGGAACACGTGTGGGTCGTGGGAGACTGCCTCGCGCCCTTCGCGAACAACGATCACGTGGAGACGCTCGGCGGTGTTCTCAGTCGTCTGGAACGCGGCCCCCACGGCAAAGAAGTGACCGTGCTGCACCCAGGGCTGGGGGTGGACCGGACCTGCTGGCGGGATGTCGGCGATGCGATCACCCGACGGGGGTTGTCCTCACTGGTGCTGGCCCACGGCGAACCACCGCAACCGGTGGCTCGGCACAGGGTGCTCAAAAAGGCCCAGGACAACGTGCTCCTCGGGGACGCCCGCGCCTCGGGAGAGGAGCTCTGCGCCTCGTTGGTGGTGCCCAACGAGACGGAGATGCTCCGTGACCACACCGCCGAACAACAGCACGTTCCGGGAATGCTACTGATCGAGGCCGCGATTCAACTGGTCACGTGGGGTGTGGGTGAAACCGTTCCCCCCACCGCGCGCGGGGAAACACGGTACGCCGTGATGCACCGGTGCGGATTCTCGTTCGGGAGGTTCGTGTTCCCGCTGCCCGTGCTGCTACGAGGACGGCTGTCCCGTTCCGGAGAGGCCGATGACGAGCGGGTGCCGTTGACCGCACACCTGTGGGCGGAGCAGGCGGGCGAAACCACCGGCGTGTACGACTTCGAACTCAACGCGTTCGATCCACGGGCGGTGTTCGCGATCGAAGCGGGCCAGGCGGGCAAGACACTGGCACGTGCCGGTGCGCCGTCGGGAGAAGAGGGGAGCACGGAATGATCGGAAGTTTCGTCCGCTGTGGACAGCAGCAGTACGACCCCGAGATGCGGCCGGTGTTCACCGCTCCCCTGTTCACCAAGGCCAACGGGGATCGATCGAGGTCACGGGAACACCGGCACACCTACGAGCAGCTCCGCCACATCAACGCGGCACTCGGTCTGGCCGAGCGGAGCCGACACGAACCACGGGCCCTGTTCGCCGCGCTGGAGTGGGCCGCCGTGGCCAATCCCGCCCTGTTCCTGACGGCGACGGTGCACTACGGGGTCTGCGTGGCCGGGATCGACGGCATGGGCCGCCCCGGTACGGAAGTGGACCGGGCACGGGCCGAACTCGACTCCGGGCGGGCGGTGGGAACCATCCTGATCACCGAACTCGGACACGGGACGAGCCACGTCGCCCTGCGCACACGCGCGGACTACGAGCCCTCCACGCGGACGTTCGTGCTGACCACTCCGGACGAGGCCGCGCAGAAGTTCATGGCCCACGCGGGACTGGAAGGTGTTCCCAAGATCGGCATGGTCTATGCGCAGCTGTACCTACACGGCGTGTGCCACGGGGTCTTCCCGTTCCTCGTCCGACTGCGGGAGAGCACGGGGACGTGCACGGGGGTGCGTATCGGTTCCGTCTGGAACTCGGAGGCGGTCTCGCTGGACTACACGCTCGTCCGTTTCGAGGGAGCGCGGGTTCCTTTCGACTGGTGGCTGTCCGACGGGGCGGAGTTGACGCGCGAGGAGGAGCTCCGGGATCCTGCGGACTCCCCGCAACAGCGGTTGGTGCGTTCGCTGCGGGTCTCCCGGAACGCTTCCACCGCCGGGGCGGTGGGGCTGGCCGCGGCGGCGCGTGCGACCGCGGCGATCACACTGCGGTACTCGCACCAGCGGATCACCTCGGGAGGACTGGCCCCCGGAGTGGCGACGATCCGTTACGGCGGGGTGCAGCGGGCGGTGTTCGGCTCCTTGGCCACGGCCATGGCGATCACGGCCCGGGTGAATCGGGCGCGGGAACTGGCACTGGCCGATGACGAGGCCGAACGGCCCACCGAGACCACCTGGTCCCCGTGGGCCTCGGTGCACAGCGAGCTCGCCCTGACCAAGGTGGCGGCCACGTGGGCGGCCGAGCGGGTCACACGGGACTGCCGCAAAACCATCGGGGCGCAGGGGCTGCTGGAGGCCAATCGCATCCGCGAGTACGAAGGCCTGGCGAGCGTCTACCACTCGGCGGGTGGGGACAACAACCTGACGGTGCTGGACCTGGCGCGGTCCCTGGTCACGGAGGCGCTTCCACCGGCTCCGGTGGAGACCCCCTCCCCCTCGGAGGGAGACGTCTCCGAGGTGGGCTTCTGTGTCCGGCTCGCCCGGGCTCGGGAGAACATGCTGCACACGCACTTGTGCGCCCGAGTGGGAGCGATGTGTGACCGTTCCGAGTTCGACAGGTGGAACGAAAACACCCCCCTGGCGTGGGAGCTGGTGCGGGCGCACGCCCACCGGCTGACTCTGGAGGAGTTCCGGGCCCGGACGGAAGCTCTGGACCAGGGACGGGAACGGGAGCCGCTGGAACGACTGTGCCTGGTTCACGCGTTGGAGGAGCTCGACTCCCACGCGGAGCAGCTGGTACTGCACGGATGGCTCTCCCGAGGACAACAGCGACGGATCGTTCCGGTGCTGAACGAGCAGTTCCGGGCGCTGGTCGAGGCCGGGCCGGGATTGCTGGACGAAGCCGGGTTGGACGGTGACGTGCTGAACGCCCCGATCGCCGCCGAGGACTACGTAACCACGATGACCACCTCCGTCCGGTGACGGGAACCGTCCACCGGCACGAGCGGGACACGGCGGGATGTGGTGGGATGAGACAGAGGAGCATCGCCCCGGGCAGGCGGACGTCGACGGCGTGGAGAGGAGCGGCCCGTGACTGCCGTACGTACGAGTTCGGTGGACATTCCCACGGCGGACGGTGTGGCCGACGCCTACCTGACTCATCCGGAGGACACCGCCGCCCACCCGGGTGTGCTGCTGTACATGGACGCCTTCGGGATCCGTCCGCACCTGACCGCCATGGCCGACCGCCTGGCCTCGTCCGGCTACACCGTCGTGGTGCCCAACGTGTTCTACCGGCACGGGCGCACTCCGGTGGTGGAGCTGCCCGAGTTCATCGACCCGCACCAGCGCCCGGACATCTTCGAGCGGATCGGCCCGATCATGCGGGAACTCACTCCGGAGCGGGCGGTGCGCGACGCCGGGGCTTACCTCGAATGGATGACCACCCGCCCGGAGGTGGCCAACGGACCCGTCGGTGTCACCGGTTACTGCATGGGCGCGGCACTGGCCATGCGCACCGCCGCCGCCCATCCCGACCGCGTCGCCGCCGCGGCCTGCTTCCACGGCGGGAACCTGGCCACGGAGGACCCGGACAGCCCGCACCGGCTGGCCGAGCACATCACCGCCGAGCTGTACTTCGGACACGCCGACCAGGACCACGCGCTGCCGCCCGAACAGATCGAGCGGTTGGACCGGGCGCTCACCGAGGCGGGGGTCCGCTACCGTGCCGAGGTCTACGAGGGCGCCGCGCACGGTTACACCCAGGCCGACACGGCCAGCTACGACCGGGACGCGGCCGAACGGCACTGGACGGAACTGCTGGCGCTGCTCGACCGCGCCCTCAACAGCGAAGGCGCTTCGTGACACCGGTCGCGTTCACGCTTCTCCCGCGTGCGCGCCCGACCGCACTCCGCCCTCTCACACGGGTTCCGACGCCCCTCCGGAACGTGCGGCTCGGACACGAGTCCCCCGCGGCGCCCCTCCCAAGCCCGCGTTCCGCCTCACCGAACAGCCGGCCTCACCCCCGCGGGAACTCCTCCCGGAAGGACTGAGGGGATGACCGGGTTCGTCCCGAAGTGAGCCCCGACAGACCCTGTCATCCAAACCCGGTCGGTTGACAGAGGCGGACGCCGGCCGGCTCTCCGTAGATTCAACCTCGCCGATCGCAAACGTGCGGACCTCACCCGCAGGACCACCGCACCCCGCCGAAAAGCGAGGATCACATGTCCGAGGAACATCCACGCCTTGCCGTGCTGGTAGGCAGCGCCCGCGAGGGGCGGTTCGGGCCCACGGTCGCGAACTGGTTCGCCGACCAGGCCCGTCAGCACAACAGCATGGAGACCGAGCTGATCGACCTGGCCGAGACCCCGCTTCCGGTGACGCTGACCTCCCACCCCGACCCCGGTGTCACCGAGATGCTGGACAGGCTGAGCCCACGTCTGGAGTCCGCCGACGCGTTCGTCGTGGTGACCCCCGAGTACAACCACAGCTTCCCGGCGGTCCTGAAAAGCGCCATCGACTGGCACTACACCCAGTGGCGAGCCAAGCCGGTCGGATTCGTCTCCTACGGCGGCATGTCCGGAGGGCTCCGGGCAGTGGAACAGCTGAGACTGGTGTTCGCCGAGATGCACGCCGTGACCGTCCGTGACGGAGTCAGCTTCCACATGGCCTGGGAGAAATTCGACCAGGACGGAAGCCCCGTCGACCCCACCAGCAACGCCGCGGCCAAAACCATGCTCGACCAGCTCACCTGGTGGGCTCGCGCCCTCCGCACCGCGCGGACCCACCATCCCTACACCACCTGAACGGCCACGTGCGCCCGAAGGCGAATCCCCCACCGTTCCGCTCCCCTGCCCGTCCCGCGCCGGAACGCACCCGAACCGGAAAAGGAAGCACGACAATGTTCGGAAAATTCATGGTCCGCCTGGTCAAGTGCCAAAACCTCGAAGCGATGGCGGTCTTCTACCGCGACAAGCTCGGGCTCACGGTCACCAAGGACAACATGCCCGAATGGATCGCCTTCGACGACGGCATCGGCGGCGAGTTCGTCCTGGGCAAGGCCAGCCCGATCGGCGACGCCACGGTGACACTGGCCTTCACCGGTTCCCCCGATCTCTCGGCCGCCCGTCAGGCGCTGATCGACGAGAGTCCCACCGAGATCGCCGGGCACGACACCGGGAAGAGTTTCTGGGTCCAGGACCCCGACGGCAACTACGTCGGTTTCGCCGACTGACACGATCTGCCCGACGCGGTCCGGCGCTGCGCGCCGGACCGCTTTCCCGGAAGCGGAGAACCACATGTTCGGCACACGATCAACCGCCCCCTCCCTGTCGTGGCCCGCCCCGACGCGGCTGACCGGCTACCTCCTCGGGTGTCTCGTCTTCGCCGCCGGCGCGTCCCTGTTCATCCACTCCGAGCTGGGAGCCGACCCGCTGGACGTGCTCTCCCTCGGCATGAAGGAACACTTCCCCGTCACCATCGGACTTGCCCAGGCACTGATAGCTCTGCTGTGCATCACGACATGGTCGCTGTGGAACAAGCGGCGGCCGGTCGTGAGTCCGTTCGTCACGTTCTTCCTCTGCGGCAGCCTGATCGACCTGATCCTGCTGGGAAACCTGTCCGCCATCCCCCCGCTGGTCGCGATCGCGCTCGGGCCGCTGCTGTGCGCCTACGGTTCGGCACTGATCATCATGAGCGGCATCGGCATCCGCGCCATGGACCTGCTGGTCATCTCCATGGTCACCCGCTGGAAGTTCCCCTTCTGGGGCGCCAAGATCGCCGTGGAGGCCGTGCTGCTGGGCGTCGGCTATGTCCTCGGTGGGCCCGTCGGTCTCGGCACTCTGGTCTTCCTGATCTTCGTCGACGGCCTCATCCAGCCCTTCATGTCCCTGAACAAGCACGCCCTGCGGATGACCAATCACGGGCTTGCCGCCCCCGCTCCGGTCGAGACTCCGCGCCCCGCCCCCGCGGGAAAGATCTGATGGCAACGCACCGGAAAACAGCCCTGGTCACACTGCTGCTGGCTTCCACGCTCGCGGTGATGGCCGGCGCCATCCTCACGCCGGTCCTCGAAGTGATACGCGGCGATCTCGGTGTCACCGGAACCGCCGCCGGCCTGATCATCACCGCCCACGGTCTCGTCATCGCCCTCAGCAGCCCGCTGTGGGGATGGGCGATCGACCGCTGGGGGGTTCGCCTCCCCCTAGCCGGAGGACTCGCGCTCTACGGCCTCGCCGGCGGCGCCGGCGTGCTCACCTCCTCCTACCCCGCGCTCATCGCCTCCCGTCTCCTCTTCGGCCTCGGAGCGGCAGCGGTGTTCACCGGCACCACTGTCGCCCTGTTGAACCTCTTCCGCGGGGAGGAACGCGATCGCGTGATGGGGTGGCGCGCGACGGCCACCAGCCTCGGAGGGGTGCTCTGGCCGCTGCTGGGAGGTGCCGTCGGCGGCTTCTCCTGGCACGCGCCGTTCGCGATCTACCTCGTCGGCGTCCCCCTCGGGTTCGCCGTGCTGGGGCTGCCGTTCACGTCGAACGAGGAGGAAGGCCGCGGCGCTCGCGTGGCCCGCGGTGGGACGCTCCGGTTGTGGCGCCGACGTCCCCTGCTGCTGGGCCTCTACGGAATGCAGCTGGTCACCGCGGTGCTGATGTATGCCTTGATCGTGTTTCTGCCCCAGCGCCTGTCCCAGATCGGGATCGAAGCACCGTTGCTGGTCTCGCTGTACAACGTGACCATGTCCGCGGTCATGAGTCTGGTCGGTCTGGTCTACGCCACGATGCGCGCCCACCTCGGTTACGAGACCCTGTTCAGGATCACGTTGACCAGTTGGGTGGCGGCCTTCCTGCTGCTGGCCACCACGAGCCATCCACTGCTGATCGCCGCCGCACCGGCACTGCTCGGTCTCGGCCAGGGTATCGCCCTGCCCGCTATCACCTCGTTGGTCGGGGACACCGCACCACCACAGCTGCGCGGGCAGGCGACCTCGGTGTTGGGGACGGTGACCTTCGCCGGGCAGTTCGCCTCACCGCTGCTGCTAGGTCCCCTGGTCAGAGCCACATCCATCCCGGCGGCCTACCTGGCCTCAGCGGGGGTGGCCGGAATCGTGCTGGTGTTGCTGCTGGTTACCCGCGTTTCGTGGGACTCCCCGCCGAACGTGGAACCGGCACCGTCGCCGGAGCCCGTCCGGCCCGTCACGAGGTGATCCGCCCCTCGGCCCATGCCGGCGTTCCACCGCACGGACGTGGTCCCGTACGTGACCGGCGCTGCCACCGTCCGCCGCCCGTTCCGGATACGCTTGGATCCAAGATCGTCATCCGCCCGGGGAGGCGAGAGACTACCCGACACCCCTCCGAGGTAATCCAGTCATGCTGTACGGACGGACAGAGGAAATGGCCGCGGTCGAGCGCGTACTCGACGAAGCCCGGGCCGGCCGGAGCGGCTGTCTGGTACTCCGCGGCGAAGCCGGCATCGGGAAGTCCGCGCTGCTGGAGCACGTCGTCGCGGCCGCGGGGGACATGCGTGTGCTGCGCAGCAATGGCATCGAGGCGGAGGGCGAGATCCCGTTCGCCGGTCTGCACCTGCTCCTCGGAAGGGTGTTGGACCGCGTGGACACACTGCCCGGAGTGCAGGCCCGGGCACTGCGCAGCGCGCTCGGCCTGGCCCCCGCCTCCGGTGGGGACCGGTTTCTGGTCGGCCTCGCCGTACTGACCCTGTTGGCCGACCTGGCCGAGGAGAGTCCACTGGTCTGCTTCGTGGACGACGCGCACTGGCTCGACCAGGAGTCTGCCGACGCGTTGCTGTTCGCGGCGCGTCGTCTTCAGGCGGAGGGGGTCGTGCTGCTCTTCGCGGCCCGGGACGTCCACGCGCCGGAGTTTCCCGCCTCCGGACTGCCGGAGCTGCGTCTTTCCGGGCTGCCCCGTTCGGCCGCTGTGGAGCTGCTGTCCGAGAGCACCGTCGAGTTGTCCCTGCAGGCCCGCAACTGGGTGCTGAACGAGGCACGCGGCAACCCGTTGGCCCTGCTCGAAATGCCCGCGGCCCAACGCAGCGACACGATGTACGTCTCCCCGTACAGCGCGAGGGCCCTGTCCACTCCCAACAGAATTCAGCGGATGTTCGCCGAGCGGATCGCCGCCCTTCCGGAAAACTCCAGGAACCTCGTGTTCGTGGGCGCCGCCGAGGAGACGGGGGATCTCGCGGTCATCCTCGAAGCGGCGAGAGAGCTGGGGGCCTCCGTGCACGACCTGGAGCCGGCCGAGCGGAACCTCCTGGTCCAGGTGGACGGAGACCGCCTGGTGTTCCGTCACCCGCTGATCCGCACCGCAGCTTATCACGATGTTCCGACGAATCAGCGGATCACCATCCACCGCGCCCTGGCCCGGACGCTCGACTCCCCGGCGCGATGCTCGCCGACCGACCTTGACCGCAGCGCCTGGCACTGGGCGGCGGCCACCACCGGACCGGACGAGGACGTCGCGGCGAAACTCGAACGAAGCGCCGAGCACGCCCGGGCACGCGGTGGCTATGCCACGGTCGCCACAGCCTACGAACGTGCCGCCGCACTCAGCCCGCGCCCCCGAGACCGGGGACTTCGGCTGGAGGCGGCGGCCCAGGCCGCGGCTGATGCCGGTCAACTCGACCAAGCCGTGGCCCTCGCCGAGGAGGCAGCCGGCCACACCACCGACGCCGTGGCCCTGGCCCGGATGACGCTGATCCGGGCCTCCGTGGCCGACGAACAGGACCAGTCGAAAACAGCGCACACGATGCTGGTCGAGGCGGCCTCGAAGGCCGCCGAGCAGGACCCGGACACCGCCGGTCGGTTGTGCTTCCACGCGGCGGTGGCCGCCTGGAACGCCGACGACATCACGGCTGTGGAGCGAACCGCGCACAAAGCCGCAGACCTGCGACTTCCAGGGACTGAGCGTGTCCGCGCACTGACTCGGGTGATCGCGGAGCAGAACCGCCACGCGGACGAACGCGCCGCCGACGGCACCTCCGCGCTGCGGGAGCTGGTGGACAACATGGACTCCGGAAGCGGTCTGGAACGGTTGCGGGACCGGACCAAACTCGGCTGGTGGCACCTGCTGCTCGGGGAGTTCGAGACCGCGCACGAGCTGGCGACCACCCTGGAGCGCGAATGCCGCGACCGGGGCGCGATCGGTGTGCTCGCGCTCGTGTTGATGCTGCTCGCCCGGACGCAGCTCAGCATCGGCAAGCACCACGAGGCGTTGGCCAGCGCATCCGAAGGAGTGCGCGTCGCCGAGGACACCGGGCAGAACAGGGTGCGTGTCTATCTGTCCACCGTGCTCGCCCAGCTCGCCGCCGTGGCGGGGGACGAACAACGGTGTTGCTCTCTCACCGAGGAGGCCTTCTCCCGGGGAATCGCTCCGGGGACCACGCACGCCGCAGGAGCCCGTAGCCTGCTCGATCTCGGTCTGGGCCGCTACGAGTCGGCGGTGGAGCGGATCGCGGGTGTCGTCGCCGGTCGCCATCGTCAGGGCGTGCTCAGCAGCATCCCCGATTTCGTCGAGGCCTCCGTCCGTCTGGGACAACCGGAGCGGGCGCGGGAAGCCCAGGACTGGTACCAGTCCTGGGCCACCGACCTCGGGAAACCGTGGGCACGGGCGATCGCGTTGCGCTGTCGGGCTCTGGTCGGTGACGACGTGGACGCCGAACAGCGCTATGTGCGGGCAGTCGAGCTGCATCAGCAGGGTGGTAGCCCCTTCGACCGCGCCCGCACGGAACTGCTTTACGGCGAATGGCTGCGCCGCGCCCAGCGCCGCAGCGAGGCGCGGACGCCGCTGCGCTCCGCCCTGGAGGTCTTCGAACGACTCGGTGCCGATCCCTGGACGGAACGGGCGCGGATCGAACTGCGCGCCACCGGCGAGAGCATCACCCCGTCGGGGGGCGAGCCCGACCTGCTGGGGAGGCTGACACCGCAGGAACTCCAGGTCGTGCGACTGGCCGCCAGGGGGCTGAGCAACCGCGAGATCGGAAACCAGCTGTTCCTCAGTCCCCGGACCGTCGGTTACCACCTCTCCAACGCCTACCCCAAGCTGGAGGTGGCCTCCCGTCGTGAGCTCGGTCGGCTCGACCTGTTCCGGTGAAGCGAGGAGACCAGGAGGGGGGTGGGGCCGCTGGGCCGGCCCCACCACGTGTTCCAAGACGTCCCTACTCGACGTGGATGATCTCGTACTGCCCCTTGGTCCCGAGCCGGACCCCGTCGTCGGCGTCCTTGATGAAGGTCAGTACGGCGTAGCGACCCGGTTTCAGCGGCACCTGGAACACCGCGGACTCATCCGAGGACAGCGGCAGCACTCCGAGCCCGCTGGAGGGGTCGACCGGGGGATTCGCCGGAAACTCGCCGTCATCGCCGAAGGACTCGAAGAAACTCTGGAGCCTCTCGCGCGTCACATCCTGCCCCACGGGGAAGAACACGGCCTCGTTGATCTGCTGGTCCATCCTGTTCACGAATCGCACGGGGCAACCGGCTCGTACTGTCCCATGCACTTCGAAACGAGGCCCCACACCGGCGACCGTCCTCGACACCAGGGTCGCCGTCGCCCGCGGAACGTCCCCCCGCGCCGTCCCGCTCACCACGAGTTCGGCGTGACGGGGTTCCGAGGTGCGCACGACGTCCTTGTAGTCGAACAGGACGTAGCTTCCCGTCCGCAGTCGCTGGGTGAAAACCCCCGGCTCCCCCGGGTGGATGACGACACCGCCGAGCAGCTCGGCCGAACGGTTCAGCTCGGCGCTGCCCTCGACGATCTTCGAGGGATCACTGGAGAGGGTCCGCTTCAGGGCGAGACGGAAACGCTGCCACGAAGCACCCTCGCGCAACCGGGCGAGCCCTATCCATCCGGAGTCCTCCGCTGTCGTGTCCACCCGGAACGTGGTCGGTCCGGGTGTGGTGGACTCCGGTGCCCGCAGCGAGTCCGCGGTCGAGGAGACCCGGAGCGTGCGTGTCTCCCGAACACTCGTCGGAGAGGTTCGGTGTTCTCCTCCGGTGTCCACCGCGGCCTCCGCTACCGAGGAGGTACCGACTCCGCTGCTCAGCAACAGCAGTCCGGCCGCCGCGACCCCGAGGGCGTGGCGGAACATTCTCGAATTATTCACGGTGTGGCTCCGTACTCGTACGTGGTTGTCGAAATCAGCTGCTTTCCGTCGTTCCGGAGAAGTCAGCCTCCCCTCCTGGAGGGGTCGGCTCCGCGCAGCGCACCGAGAAGCGCCTCCGTCGGCTGGAATCCGGTCAGTGTCTCGCCCCCCTCGAAGCGGAACACCGGGATTCCGGTGACCCCCGAGCTCTTGACCTCGTCCAGTGCGGCGCGCACTTCGTCTGCGGAAACGCTCGGCGCGGTGACCCCGACCTCAGCGGCCAGTCCGGCCAACGCGTCCGGATCGCCCACGTTCACACCGTCCGTGAAGTGCGCGCGGAAGAGCCGCTCGACCATCGGCTCGCCCAGTCCCTGGTGAGACGCCGAGGCGATCAGACGATGCGCCTCGAACGTGTTGGTCGCGATCGCACGGTCGTAACGCAGCTCGATTCCCTCGTCGGCCGCCACGGCGGCCACACGCTTCGTTTCGGCGGCAGCGGCCTCTCCGAACCCTCTCCGCAACGCGTCGAGAACGGGTTCTCCCCGAGAGGACACGTGCGGGGCGAGCTGGTAGGGGCGGAACGAGAGTTCCGCCTCGCCACCTTCCGCACGGTACTGGGAGAGCGCGTGAAGCAGACGGTTGTAACCGAGATAGGACCACGCGCACATGACATCCAGAACAAGCTGGACTCGTTTCGCGGTTGGCACTTCCCCACCTTTCCTTGTTCCACCCGGGACCGTCATCCGTCGGTCGGACGCGGTGTCACGTATCACTACCCGGTTGATCCTAGTAATTCACCCAGTCCCCGAAAATGATCGACGCATCAATTCCGCGTCAAATCCTGGTGAGAGGCCAGAAAAATAAGCCGCCCCGTGCAGAAACATCGACCGCGGCGTTCTCCGCCGACATCCCCGCCCAGCCCCCTTGCCCTGGTTCCGGAGGCGGCACGAGGCCTCTCTCCACCGAAGCCCCTCCGAGGAGACCAGTGGGTTGATGTCCGCGTCTTCGTCCGGATCCGCCCTCCGAGAAAGAAAGAACACCAACCTCTTTTCGTTTCGTTGATCCCCGACAACGGAGGACACGTCGACCCCCGACAAGCCGTGCTCTTCCCACAGCCAGCCGAGTAACCCCCGGATGAGGCAGTCGATTTCCCAGAGCGGTGGAATGCCCTTGGACCAAGGCAGGAGGCCCGCCGGCAGTGGGCGCGAGGTGATCCCATTGGGTCAACCCCACGTACTCGCCCAACCAGCACAGCGAGCCCTCACACCTGCCTGTGGTATCCGGGCAAAGCAACGGTCGTTCCTCGACGTACTGCTCGTTCATGACCGAAAAGCACGATACCGGAAAGACCATCACTCCTCGCGTCAATCCTCACCAATCACCGCACACGCATAACCTTCAGTAGATATCTTTATATTTTTCAACGTAGCCAAAGAAAATTCTCAACGCGGAAATATCGCGCTCTATCAAAAGATCATGATGATCCTCGTCTTGCACCATTTCAGGATATCCAAAAAAAACCCAATTCTCCCCTTCGTCGTTTTTCAAGTTGCCGACCTCCCAGTCCACCGGCAGAGAATTATCAATCAACTCAAACATATCAAAAGGATACCAATCAGGCCATTGATCATCATCCACAATAAGAATCGTAGCTCCTATTTCGATAAATCTCACGGAATAAACCGTATACGAACTCCCGACTGTCAGCGGATAATCAATAGTGTTCGGAAAATACCTTTCATTCCAACGCGGATCGATCGAATTAGCTTTTTCGTCTACACACTTTACCCGCATTAAAAACACCTCGCGCTTTCGCGGAACACTGAGGGTTATGCACTGAACTGCTTACCAGGTCTCTTGGAGTCGTCGGAGCCCGGTAATGATGTGGAGTATTCGTTGACGATGAACGAGTGAGAGGCGATATCGGCTGACGGGGACGTTCCAGTTTTTCAGGCGGGCGACGGCGCGCTCGGCCGGGTAGCGTAGGAACGCTATCGTCGCGTTGTCTTCCTCTCTGTCGGGATCGATTTTCCGTTTTCGGTGTGGTGTGGAAAGATCTCCGAACATGTCAGGGTGACGCGCCCTAGGAAGTACTGTAGTTTGGCATCAAGGTCGTGGCGTACTCTTCCGAAACAGTCCGTTTCGCCGGGGCCGGGTATACGTACGTCTTCAACGCATCAGCGACCTCCATGAAAGGCCCGTACTGCGTCCACCATTCGTTCCGCACATCACTTTCCGGAAATCCCTGGAACACAGCTATCTCATCATTCCTTTCTCCCCAGCACCCCCACTTACCGGAGCGACCGCTGATAGCGACGACCCCCGCAGACTTCGCGATCGATCCCAATATTTCACCATTAGGCTCGCAGCCGACCAACTCCCAATAATCCTATTCCTCGGCGTCGACTGACAACGACAGAGCAGGGTACATCCGATACTCAGGAAAGTAGAAATTCTCGCAGGACGGCTCTACAACCAACAACTCTATGTGGCTGTCCCCATTCCATCGAGCCAACTCGCGCAGCGTAGGCCAAAGTTCCGTAGCGAGAACTCCGTAGAACTCACTGAAAAGTGAATCACCTTGATTCTTCTTAAAAACCTGGTCCGGCAACCTGAGGTCCAGGTTGAACACAGCAGAAACACATGAATATATACTTTGATATTCCCCTCGATCGAATGCGATCGAACCCGCATCAGTCATCAGTCAACTCCTGGTCTGATTTTGATGTCAGCTCTCTTTGAACCTGGCATGTAATAGTCTGCACCCCACCCATCATGAATTTTTTCTTCCTAAAGAAAAGGATGTCTCATCCTATCTTTTTCATGCACAAAGTTCAACCCTTTTTCCGTTCTACTCCAACCATCAACAGCCGGGTCTGGGCCCACTGACGGGTGTCGGTAACCTCGACCAACTCACCGTCAGAAGTGCGGAGCTCGTCGCGAATTTTGAGCGTCGCGACATCACCCCACCGTCCCGGTCATCCCCCAGAACGGGTGCTCGGGCGGATCGGTGGTCCCGGCGGTTGGTGCCGGATGAGTACTCGGGGAAGTTGGTTCACCCGTTGATTCCGGAGATCGCGCAGCGGCCACAGGGTGGCAGGACAGCTCGGAACGGATGACGGTGCAGTTTTGACCGCACTCGTGGATCCATGCTGACCAACGGATGTGCCTGGTCAGACCTGCCACCCTCGTTCTCCTGCCACGGCCCACGGTACACCGCTGGTTTCAGCAATGTCCCTAGGCCGGATGTTGCTTCGGCTGCACCGAACGGTGAATGAGCTCGACACTCAGGGCGAGATCGAGCAGGTCACACCGTGGTCAATCCGGCCACGGTGAGCACACAAAAACACGTACCGACATCTGCGGCGGCAACGAGGGATCCGTTCGTTGATCATCCATCCGTGCTACCCGCGACACCAACCAGCCCGTACGCTGTATCGTCGAACACACCCCGGGCTCTGCTACACCAGTTCCGACGCCTGGCCACTCCCTGGGAATACCGCACCGACCTCCACCACGGCTTTCTGACCCTGAATATTATTTATTTGAATACAGGATTCAACCAAATAGAACACAATTCACAATCTTCTACGCCAAGAATCACCCCCGTCGCGATCTTATAATTTTTCCGGATGGGATATTTTTTGTTTGTGACGCACAGCAAATTGCTTTTTCTGTCAAAGTACGACACCCACTCTTTTGAGTCAGGCAAATTTATTGAAACGCCATTCGCGATCCTTCCCTTCGAGATATAGTAAACAGCTCCATTCGAATATTCTGGCACCATCAAACTCAAATTTTCCCATTGGAAATATGGATGATATCCCCACACAAAAAGACATCTACCAGTTTCTGATTCAATTTCCACTTGGAGTGTACCTATTTGCAAACTGGCGACACCTCCTTCGCCGAAAGAGGTACTAAAGGAGTACAACTTTTTAGGTTTGAAACAAAAACTAAGATCCTCCGTTGCGTAATACAGATTTCCCTCCACCGGTTCTTTGTTTTCGGCAACAGCAATCATTTTATTTACCACCAGAAAAATTGTGGTGCATTATTGTGTTTCTATTTGCGCCAATCACTAATTCCCACGTTCTTTCGCTTCCGTTTAGACTACCAGGAGTGTCCCAGCGAACAGCACCCGGGAGGCCGGACGGGTCATTTTTTGGTTTACTTCCACGCATAATATCTCGAACCGTCATGTCTGACTTCATAAACGGCCTCCTAAGCTTCCCACTAAGGTGCCTATCGCGAAAATGGATTTTTTGGGCGCGAGGTGATCCCATTGGGTCAACCCCACGTACTCGCCCAACCAGCACAGCGAGCCCTCACACCTGCCTGTGGTATCCGGGCAAAGCAACGGTCGTTCCTCGACGTACTGCTCGTTCGTGACCGAAAAGCACGATACCGGAAAGACCATCGCTCCTCGCGTCAATCCTCACCAATCACCACACACGCATAACCTTCAGTAGATATCTTTATATTTGTCAACGTAGCCAAAGAAAATTCTCAACGCGGAAATATCGCGCTCTATCAAAAGATCATGATGATCCTCGTCTTGCACCATTTCAGGATATCCAAAAAAAACCCAATTCTCCCCTTCGTCGTTTTTCAAGTTGCCGACCTCCCAGTCCACCGGCAGGGAATTATCAATCAACTCAAACATATCAAAAGGATACCAATCAGGCCTTTGACCATCATCCACAATAAGAATCTCGACCCCTATTTCGATAAATCTCACGGAATAAACCGTATACGAACTCCCGACGGTCAGCGGATAATCAATAGTGTTCGGAAAATACCTTTCATTCCAACGCGGATCGATCGAATTAGCTTTTTCGTCTACACACTTCACCCGCATTAAAAACACCTCGCGCTTTCGTGAAACACTGAAGGTATTGCATTCGTTAGCATGTTTGTGGAAAGATTGTGTACCCGTTGGGCGTGGGCTCATTGGTGGGGCGGTGGCCTCAACCAACTCACTGCCTGGGGCTCGTCGCGGATTTTGAGCGTCGCGACATCGACCCACCAACCCGCTCATCCCCAGAACGAGTGCTCGGGCGGATCGGTGGTCGCGGCGCGCGCCCAAAAAGAGGATCGATATCCGGGCCCAGCCCCGTTGATCGAGGCACGTCCGGCTCGACGCTCCACCCTGCTGACCGATCACGCCGGTCTCCCGCTGGCGATGGCGGTCTCGGCGGCCAACACCCACGACAGCAACGGGACGAAACCCTTGGTCAACGCGACCCCGAAGGTCCGTTCCCGGCGGGGCCACGGCGAATCCTCCACCATGCTCCACGCCGACACAGCCTACGACGACGATGCGCTGCGCACCTGGCTCCGGCAGCGAACAATCACACCACGCCTCGCCCCCACCTGCCCCTCGAACCCCGCCACACGCTCGGCCGCCAGCCTCACCTGCTACACAAAACACCCACACAAGACGCACTCTAAGGATATCCACATGAAGAAGTTTTGCTTGCTGGAATCTTATATTTGATTGCTATTTCCTTGTCAAGAATCACAACTAGAGCATCGGGCATGTACGCCAAACCCGATCCTTCATCCTCACCCAGAGCAACCACCAGGCTCACATCATCAGAAAACACGAAGTGATACGACCAAGGCATTTGCGCACATCTCTCATTTGGGACATGCCAAGCCAAATTAATGTCCGAAACCGGCACACCAATAAATTTGTTCCAGTCGGCACGACTTGTCACATCAACAGGATGACCAGGAAAAATAAATCTCTTTTCTTCGGAGGTTCTAAAATCCGATGCTATGCCCTCATTAACACCATCCATATCCCAGTAAAGGGTCAGCACTGACCCGCTTTCCATGCTCAGTTCAACGGCCATGTCGACTTCGTGAACTCTATCCGCCCTATGCCCTTCGGGCCACCTTTCTTCCCGGAGCACCACGTAGCGAACCGTTCTCACCACCTCCCCAGTGAAACACCCTCGAAGCTCGGCGAGAACAACGTCATCATCTTGCCGAACATCCCATGGATGGATTACCAACATTTCCAATGTCTCCCAAAGTACGGGAACTGACCATTGGCGTCGAAAGTCGCACCTATTCCGCGACCACCAGCTGGATCCGGCATGACATACCGATAACCGCCAGCGAAGTTGCCGGATTCTACAGGATAACTAGTCGTTTTCGGATTCGTCAAAATATCATCCAGCAGGTCCTGCCCAGCTGATTTTAATTGTTTACCTGGAACCACGGGGAGATCTCCTCGTTGCATATGCTTCTGACACTCACGTCCTGCATGAGTTGTTTTTCCCTTAGCCGCACGCATCCCGCTCTGAGAGAGAGCGTCCAGATCAGGACAGCCACTGGAGTTGCGAACGAGGAGGTCGGTGTTCCCCGCAGTGACATGGTAGGTGTGGATGCCGGCGATGGACAGGTTGTGCACCCGCCGGGTCTGGGTTCACTGACGGGTGTCGGTGACTCCGACCAGATTATTCGCACCGTTCCCGGTAATCGTGGCCACGACCTTCGCGGAGACAGCAACAACACCCCGACCTCCCCAACCGTCCGCGAAACCACCAATATCCCAGAAATATAGAGCAACGATTTTCCCTTGATGTGCGCATACCTCCGCACGAAACAGGACTCCGGAAAATCGTTGCTCTTATGCCACCACGCTCACCTGGAAATCATCTAACTGAACCACAACTCCCTCTCCAGCACAGCGAGCGTGACCCCGACAAGATCGACTTTCCAGTCAAGCTCTTCGTCACTTTCCCGGAGCATCTCGATTCTCCACGTCACGGCTCGACACTCCTTTCAGGATCCTCCTCCTTCAATCGCTCATCAGCATTAATAGCAAAATCCCCAAATATTTTCATACTTATTGTACGCAGCAAGTTAACCATGCGATGTGGATTTCGGCTATGGATATTAAGAGGGAAATCAGAAAGTATCGTTGCTCCCGCCCTCCTTTCTCGCCAGTACCACGCGGCTATATCGAACCAAGGATTTCAGAAAGATAATTTACTCGCACTTAATAAATGAAGGTTATGCAGGTGTGGTGATTAGTGGGGATAGACACAAGAAGCAACGGTCTTTCCGGTATCATGCTGTTCGACCAAGGACAAACAGTATGCCACGGAAAGACCGTTACGTTACGAGGATACAACAGGGTTGAGTGAGGACCAGCTATGCTGGTTGGCTGAGTGGATCAGCGGGTTGATTCGATGGGACCGAGGAACACGGTGCCTGTTCATGGCTCTCGTGGTGACGGTGGAGTTCTATCGGAGAAAATCTGACCAAGAAACAATTGGCGGCGTTCCGAAATACGAGCCAGTCGACGATGTCGCGGGTGATGCGTCGGATTGATCTCGTCCTGGCCGACACGGTGGACGAGGCACACGCCACGCTTGAGGAGTTCCACGGACGAGTCACCCTCGTGGATGGTGCACTCATCCCCACTGGAAATCGTCGCGATCAGAAAAAACTGTATTAGGGAAAGCATCGACGCTACGTCGTTCGTCTTCAACTGATCACCGATCTCCGAGGGAACCTTCTCGCGTGTTCGGAGATCTTTCCCGGGGCCACCCATGACCTCACGGTGTTCCGGCACTCATCACTGTACGAGACGCTCAATCACACCAACACCATCGGCGATCTCGGGTATCTGGGATAGTGTTATCACTCAACTCACCACAGCACTAAAAAACGGAAAACTCGACCTCGATAGAGAAAAAGTCAATACTACGATAGCTTTCCTGCGCTACCCGATCGAACACGCCGTCGCCCACATGAAAAATTGGAATATCCTGTCCACTCGATACCGCTGGCCACTCGTTCATCGTCAACGAATCCTCACATCATCATCGGACTCCGGCAACTCCAAGAGACTTGGTAAACAGCTCAGTGCATAAGCTTCAATGGATATATGACGAATTTCTTATATAAGTGCTTCTGCGTTTTTCCCTGTCCATCAATTCTTGACTCTTCCCGAAAAACATGATGTTTATTTCACACATCCGGATCGATGGAACGCTGTTTGGATCAGCCTAAAACATTTTTCTAGCGGAGCTCCTGCCAGTACAGCACATTGATCCTGTTCAATTCCAGGAGCTCCGCTAGTCATATGAGTACCATTAATAAATTGTTTTCAATTAAAATAAGTCAATATTCCTCAAATTCCCAGCGACCTATCCTACTTATCTTTTTTGCCATATCCTCCCAGTCATAAGACTCAAAAGATTCGACAATTTTTTCCAAAAAATTTTTTATCGAATTCAGCGAATATTCTTCCACAAGCAACAATCCTCTACCAACCAAGGGTCCATTGTTACTCACCCACCTGCCAATCCATTTAGAAGTACAGACAAAAACTTCGAACGATTCTTGAGACTCTTCACCTCGAGGTCCAACATATATCTGCAGCAAAAATCCAAAATCTCCAGGATTTTCCGGAAAGAATTCGTCCAAATCAATATCAGGACTAGTATAATCTTTGATCGTCGCCCTCATCATCTCCCCCTTATATCAAGATGCCCATTAGCTTGCCACTTACCCCGCGGAGAATTTCTGTATTCAAAATTGGCTTGCATCTTACCAAGTCTTGGCTTTTCAGAAGGAACTCGAAACTGTCGCAATTCATCCTTGCTTAGAAAAACATCTTTTTTTCTTCCTGTGACTTTATATCCTTCTCCAACCCAAGACCTTCCTGCTTTCATGGCCTGGTCGTATGTTGCTTCGCCAAGACCAAAGTTACCTTTACCGGAACTAGCATCACGCAGAATCCCACTTATTTCAGCATCATTATATAGCTCACAGTCTCCCTGGTTATGAACGAGCAGGTCTGCCTGTCCCGCTCGGACATGGTAGGTGTGAATGCCGGCGATGGACAGGTTGTGCACCCGCCGGGTCTGGGTCCACTGACGGGTGTCGGTGACCTCGACCAACTCACCGTCAGAAGTGCGGAGCTGGTCACCGTTTCGCAGTTTCTCGGCGTCGACCCAACGGCCCCGGTCGTCCACCCAGAACGGGTGCTCATCGGTGGCGATGACCACCCCGGTCTCGTCCCCGGCCTCGCCGTCGGTGTCGACGGTGACCTCGACCAGATCCTTCTCGCCCTCGCCGGTGATCGTGGCCACCACCCGCTTAGGTTCGGTCTTACCTGTCTGCGGATCGGTGGCCATCACCCGATCCCCGACATCAACCTCCTGGATCGGCTGATGCGAGCCGTCGGCCATCAACACCGCCGTGCCCGGAACGAAACTGTTCGGCACACACCGGGGCTTGCGCCGCGAAGTCAGTTTCTTCCACAGCCCCTTGGCAGCGTTCCAGGCACGCTTGCCGTACTTGGTCAGCGTCGCGCCCTGACCCGCCCCGGGAACCGCTGCCGCGCACGAGAGCGTGGCGTCAGTCTTCTTCCCCTCGGCGGCATACCACGCACAGTTGGCGCCATCGGCGACATTGCCGACCAGCGGCACCATCCCCGCCGCGTCCAACAAGCCGTGCCCGACCTCTTTGAGCGTCGGCAACCGCGAACCGTTGTCCGGCTTCTCCTCCCTGGCACGAGCCCCGGAAACTCCACCGGCACGGCGCTGGGAACCACCGCCGCCGACAAAATGCCGATCAGAGCCCTGATCCCCGTAATGCATCATGGAGTTCAGGACGTAATTCAAAAAATTGAGCACGAAGTTCGGGACGAACGGAATAAAGAACTTCCCGCTGGGGTCCGAGTACGTCGCCGGATTGTTGTTGCCGTAGGTGTAGCCGTGCATCTGCTGCGGATCGGTCAGATCCATGACCGGATCCACGGAGATGAACCGTCCGATGCTCGGGTCGTACTGCCGCACACCCAACGTGGTCAGCCCGACCGAGTCATCGATCGTGCCCCCGACGAACCCCTTCTCCCCGGGGAACTCGGTCTGATCGCCGCGGGAGGCCCCGAAGGGCAGGAACCGTCGCCTGGTGGTTTCCAAGGACTCCGCGTCGATCGCCAGCTTCGAGGTTCCCTGGTGGTCCGAGGCCAGCCAGGTCAGCCCCTCGCCGGACTCGCGCATCGCCACGGTTTTGTCACCGTGTTGGTAATAGCGCGTTGCCGACAGCTCTTCGCTCTCGGCATCCAGCCGTAGTTGCTGGCCGTCCAGGTACAACGTGGTGCCCGACGGCGAGCGACGCAGCAGCCGCTGGCCGTCCGCGTCGTAGACGAACTCGGTGCTGTTGCCGTCCGGCGTGGAAACCCTGGTCAGATTCCCTCGTGCACTCCACTCCAATGTCTGGTCACGACCACTCACCTTCCGAGCGGTCATGTTTCCGGTGGCGTCGTATCCGAACTCACCGCTGGTCGTGCCGTCGGTGGACACCGAGGTCAACGCGTGCCCCTGGTCATAGGAATACTCGCGAACGGTGTCTCCGGCGGCGGAGTGACGCGTCTCGGTGAGCCGGTTGCCGACCTCGTCGTAGGTGTAGGAGCGCCAGTACGGCGCGGGGCCACCCAGATCCTCGGTCGTGGGATCCTGCGAACACCGCGAACCCGTGGTCCACGCCTCGGTCAACCTACGCAGGTGGTCGTACCGGAAGCACTGCACATCCGGCACACCACCACGCGGCTGATCCGCGATCGAGGTGATGTTGCCCGCCGGGTCGTAGGAATAGGCCAGATCGGCCTGCATCGGATCCGGCACCTCGGCGTCCACGATCGTGCGCTTGGTGCGCCTGGTGTGCTCGTCGTAGTAGTACGACTGCCACACCCGGTTGCCGACCTCGCCCATCTGGACACGGGCGAGCTCACCGTAGGAGGTGTAGCGGGTGTCGGAAACGTACTCGGGATCGTCACCGATCGTTCCCCACGTGGTCAGGAGATTGCCGAGATCGTCGTGGGTGTGACTGACGGTCTCCTCGGCCAGTCCGCCCACGGACGAGTACGTCCTGCTGTCCTGGGAACCGTCCGGGGCGTACTGGAAATACGAGGTGTAGGTCCCGGCGAGCTTTCCTTCGGAGTCGGGGATGACGGTTTCGGCCTTGATCGGATTGCGTAACGGGTCGTATCCCGCGAATTTTCGCTGGTAGGCGTTACCGTCTATCCAGCGTGTCGCGACCGCCAGTTCACCCGTGCCCTGCAGGGCTGTGTCGTACTCCCACTCGGCCAGTTTGGGCCCGTCGCGCGAACCCGAGTGTGTGGCGGTCTTACGCCCGAGTTCGTCGTAGGTGTAGACGAGCTTCTCGCCGCGGGCGTCCGTCTCGGCCACCAGCTGGCCGGCCGCGTCGTAGGAGTAGGTCGTGGCCCCGCGATCCGGGTCCTCAGCCTTGGTCTTGTTCCCACGCAGGTCATAGGTGTAGCGCCACGTGTTCCCACCCGGATCGGTGACCGTTTCGAGCTGTCCCGCGTCCGTGTAGGTGTAGCTCGTCGCGTCGTACTCACCGGTGGGTGTGGGCTCCTCGTACTGGCGAAGCTCGATCTTGCGCCCACGAGCGTCGTTGATCGTGGTAGTGGCCGTTCCGCCCTGTGGCGGGGTGACATGCTTGCGGTCACCGCCGTAGCCGTACTCGGTGCGCCACTTCTCCACCCCGCCGGCCATGAAGACCTCGGCGGTCTTGCGCCCGGCACCGTCGTATTCGATGCGAGTCAACGCGGGGATGTCACCAGCGCTTCCCGCCCGCCACAACTTCTTGTCCACCGGGTTGTCGTTGAAGTACGGCTCGGTGGAACGGTAGACACGACCGTGTGAGTCATAGTGCTTCTCGGTGATCAGCCTGCCCCCGCCGGACGCCTGGGTCTGGGTCTGGCGCAGGTGCAGCAAACCGTCGTAGATCTTGTTCGTCACCGTGTAGTTGCCGGAAGCGTTGAGCTTCTCGGTCGTGACGACCACCGGTTTCTCGCGGGCGACACGATACTCGAACCGGTAGTTCGGACTCTCACTGTCCGCCCGTTCACGGTTGGGCAACCACACCGCCGTCTTGCGCGCCAAGGTGTCGTAGCTGATCTCGGTGACACGCCCGTCGGGACCGACTTTGCGTTGCGGCTTGCCCGACTCAGGAACCAGTGTGATGGTGTTCGTGTGCCCGGCGGGGTTGGTCACTTTCTTCGAGGTCAGCGGCCCACCCAGCTCCGGGGTGTAGCTGTTGGTCGTGGTACGCCCCAGCGCATCGGACTCGGTCAGTATCCGACCGTGAGGATCGTAGGTTTTCCTGGCCGTGGTGATGTAGTCCGGGGAACCCGCGCTGTAGCCGGACAGTTCCTCGACCCGTGTCGGATTGCCGGAGGTGGGTGGGTCACCCACGTTTCCGCCGTCATAACTGGTGCGGGTGTCCGACACCGCGTCCTGCGGAAACGTGGGTTCCTGTCCGCAGGTCACCGAGTTGGTCCACTCGCGCTTCGGCAGATTGAGCAACCAGCTCTCGGTGTTGCGGGCGTAGCTGGTGTGTTCGCACAGATCGTCGGTGGGATCGTCCACATCGCCGAGATCGTTGACCCTGGTGACCAGCCCCTGCTCGTTGTAGCTGGTCACGGTGCGGGTGACACGTCTGCCACCGGTTTCCAGCGGTGTGTAGGTGGTCTTGGTGCCGGGTTTGACCACATAAGCTTCGAGATCACCATTCTTGGCTGTCGGCCCCTGCCAGGTCGGCTCGGTGATGGTCTTGTCGACCACCGGCCCGTCCTCACCGTTGTAAGTGACGGACTCGTACTCGAAACCGCGCAGCCACTCGTGGTCGGTGTGTCTGTTTCCCTCCGAGTCGGTGACCTGAACCTCACGTTCACCCCCGTCGGGAAGCGCGTCACCGTCCATTCCCCGGAAGAAGTGCTTCTCCGTCAGGGTCACCGGCCCGTCCTCACCACTGCCGGTACGGATCCGGACCCGACCGAAACCGCGGAACTCGTTCCAGCTCCGGTCCTCCTGGGAGGTCACTGCCGAGGTACTCTGCGCCCAGGCGGCCCCGTCCAGATACTCGTACTTCGTGACGGAACCGGCCGTGCTGCCGATACGGTCGTGTTCGGTGATCGACTCGACCACGTACTTGTGGAAGTAGTCGGTGCGCTTCGAGACGTACGGTGCCGACCAGGTGACCGGGAAACAGCGCAGGGTGTTCGTTTCCGGCTTGTCCGGCATGGTCACACCGTGCTCGCACTCCGGTTCGGCGTACTTGACCGAGAGCACCCCACCCACTTCGGAGACGATCGCGCTGATGCGATAACGGATCAGCGCCGCGTGCCCGTCCTCGGCGTAAACCCTGTTGGGCTTCGGAACACCTTCGAAGGTGACCTCCGGCAAACTGATCGAAGAACCGCCGATGTGGCCGGTGTGCGTGATGCCGTCCAACCACAACGCGGGTGTTTCGCCATCTCCCGGGTCGGGAAACTCGTGCCGCAGGGTCCAGGAGTCCGCATCGGTGAATCCGGAATCCGTCCGAACCTGAGTGGTGATCTTTGACAGGCGCTTGGTCGTCCAGAAGGTCGGCGAGTTCTGAATATCCTTACAGGAATCACCGGTGCATTCGTGCTCCCAGGGGACGTCCGGCCAGTTCTCCCACCTGTGTGGTGGGGGTGGTCAGCTCGGTGACCTTCACCCGGGAATCCTGCCGAGCGGCCGCCCTGGACGCGGCCGCTTCGGTCGCCGCCGCCGTGATCGGCTCGGCTGCGGCGGCTCGTGCGGTGACACCGATGGACTGACTCAACGGAGACCCCAGCACTGCGAACACCAGGAGAGTGACCCCCAGTGATCTGAACAGGCGTCCCTGAGGGGACGTGCGCACTCGACTACCTCCCACGTGCTCCTCGGTCTCGCCGACGGCAGACCGATCAAGACAGACCGACAGACAGCATCGAGGCAGCCAGAAATATGAACAATACTCATTTTGAGCACGGGGGAATCCGACGTTCGGAGCAACAAAACAGACCTTCGAGTCGCTTTACACGAGATGTGGTTCACGAAGTTGCCGATTCGTGATCACGAAGACACGATCATGTCACCTTAAAACTCAGCGAGACGACCCCGTCGGAGATCCCGTCACGAGGAAGGACCAAGCGCCCCGGCCCCGCTGTGGTCCGCTCCGACGGTTCGCGACGGTCGGCGCACACCCGCAGGACTCACGGCCTCCGCCGGGCTCTCCGACGCGCGGTGAACACGGGCGGAACCTCCTCCTCACCACGGTCTTCCATCACCGTGAGCGACTCCCCGTCTCCGACGAGGGTCGACAGCACCGGGAAACGACCGAGTACTCAGGGACGTGGCCGGGGATCTGAGTATTCGTACTGTTCCCGCACAAAGGCCTCACACACCATGTTGAAGACATGTCCGAGCCGGATCCCCCCACCCTGGAAGCGGTCGCCGAGGAAATCACCGAGATGAGCCGACGGCTGGACCGCCTCGCCGGTGCCGTGCGGCCGCGGACGAACCCGCCTGCCCCACCCTTCCCCGCGGAACAGCGCTTCCCAGCAC
>NZ_PVSR01000010.1:0-95460 GCF_003001495.1 Actinopolyspora mortivallis | reverse complement strand
GGGGACGAACTGCTCACCCACCCCGCCTGCGACCCCAGCGACCTCTCCGACGCCGAGATGCACGAGGCCGACCGCGCCTTCCACGCCCGCATCGTCGCCGCCGCCGACAGCCCCGTGGTCACCGACCTCTACAGCGCGCTGCGGGAACGACAGCTCCGCGTCACCGCCACCGCCCGCACCCACGAGTCACCACGGCGAAGTACGGTCACCGACCAACACGTCCGGCTGGCCACCGCCCTGCGCGACGGGGACGCCACCGAGGCCAAACGGTGCCTGCGCGAACACCTCGCCCACACCATGCGGGCCATCGGCCTGAGCGAGGACTTCCCCACCGGAGCACATCCGACCGGCGGCCTCGACCGAGGATGACGGCTTCTATCCGTAGCCCGGCACCGGTGACGGCCGGCACGAGCGCGCAAGCCCTCCCCTGCTCATCGGTGTCGGCGAAACGGACCGGGGCTGCGGCCGGGGTGCTGACCTCTGAACCCTCATGCTCGGGGTGTGTCGTCCCAGCGCCAGGTGTCCCTCCGGGGGTGGCCGGGAAGATCCGCGCGTCCGGTGGCCCACAACAGGGTCCGCCAGGGTTCCGTGGTGCCCGGAGCATCCGGGAACAACCGGTACGGTCTCCCAGCAGTCCCACTCCAGGCAGCCGGCGCCTTGGCCGACCACGCGGTGAGGGAAGCCTCACGAAGGACGGCCACGGCGAGCCCCACGGCAAGGTCGAGCTCGTCCGCGGTGACACGGCACGGGGATGGACCAGTATCGGCTGATCCGGACACGGAGGAACCCTACGCAGCCCGAACAGGGCCACGCCCCTCCTTTTCAGCCCCGTCCCGGGAACAACGGACGACCACCGCCCCTGCGGACACCACCCCCGCGAGAGGGTCGCAGCGGACGGGCCGCGGCCAGCACCGCACAACTGACCAACAACGCCAACAGCAGGAAAACGGTGAGACCGATCTCGACGAGCACCTCGATGATCATGGTCAGCTCCTGCCAGCAGCCTCCTCCACGGCACGACGCTCGGAACGCAGGCTGGTCACCGTGACCACTCCGAGAATCACCACGATCACCGCCAACGAGACGAACGTCGGGATCTCGGGAACCGCCGGCCAGAGCCCGTGGGCCCAGTGCAGCATGAGCTTCACACCGATGAAGGCCAGGATGAGCGCCAGCCCGTGGTTGAGATACACCAGTCTACCCAGCGCGGAGCGCAGAACGAAATACAACGCCCGCAGCCCCAGCAGTGCGAACGCGTTGGTCACGAACACCAGGTAAGGGTCCTCGGTGACACCGTAGACGGCAGGCACCGAGTCGACGGCGAAAACCACGTCGGTGGCGAAGACCGCGACCACCACCACGCTCAGGGGGGTCAACGCCCTCCTGCCCGCCTGGCGGACCGTCAGCCTGGCCCCGTGGTACTCGTCGGTGACCGGCATGAGTCTGCGCAGCAACCGGACGGAACGCAGTTGGGAGACGTCCCGTTCCACGGACTCCCCGGCCAGGGCCTCCCGCAGGATCTTGACCGCGGTGACGAACAGGATCCCCCCGAAAACCAGAAACGCCCAGGCTCCCGCCTGCAACAGGGCCGCCCCCAGCGCGATGAAGACTCCCCGCAGCACCAGGGCCCCGACGATGCCGTACAGCAGCACCCGTTGCGCCAGCGCGCTCGGAACCGCGAACGCCGCCAGCAGCAACATGAACACGAACAGGTTGTCCACCGACAGGGACTTCTCCACCACGAAACCGGTGAAGAACTCCACCGCCTGCGTGGTGCCGATCCACCACCACAGCCCGAGCCCGAACACCAGCGGCAGGGCGAGGTAGAACACCGACCAGCCGACCGCCTCGCGCAGGGACACCTCGTGCGGGCGGTGCGTGACGGCGAAGTCCATCGTCAACAGCCCGAGCAGCACGACGATGCTGATCCCCCACAACCAGGGGGACCCCACCGACTGCACCTCGGCGGCGAGCACGGACACACCACTGACCACGGGAGAACCTCCGGAACGACGCGTTCGAGGTCTCCTTCGCCCCGGGCGGGGCCGCCAGCCGGGGACATCCCGGATGTCCGTACTGACCGGTCCGACGTGGTGAAGTACTCCCCTCTCGGTGGCTGATTGTAGGTGTTTTTCGTTTTCGGTGCACTTGTCCGATGATTTATTTCATTTTTCACTGAAACTGCGGACGCAAAAATACAGGGAGTTCCTCCTCTCCCGGCACGAAAAGCGGGGGCGGAACCCCGTCGGGTTTCCGCCCCCGCGCCCGTGAACCGTTCCCGAGACGAACGCCCTACTCCTGCCCTTCGGACGAGGCCCGTGGCGTGGTGCTGATGTCGGTGGGCACCTCCTTGCGCGCCACCGCCTCGGCGGCACGCACGGCCTCGGCGACCTCCGGATTGGAGGACATGTCGAACCAGGAGGCCACCGAGGAGTCGTCCTCCTCGGGAGGAGTGACCGGCGGTTCCTCCTGGGGAGGCTCGTAGCGGAAGACCCCGTCCTCGCCGGGGGTGGCGAGCATCCGGGCGAAGCCCTCCAGCGACCTGCTGAACTCGCTGGGCACCACCCACACCTTGTTGGCGTCGCCCTGCGCCATCTCCGGCAGGGTCTGCAGGTACTGGTAGGCCAGCATCTCCGGGGTGGGTTTGGACCGTCTGACCGCCGCGAACCTCTTCTCGATCGCCTTGGCCTCTCCCTGGGCCCGCAGGTACTTGCTGGCCCGCTCCCCCTGAGAACGCAGGATGCTGGACTGGCGTTCCCCCTCGGCACTGAGGATCGCCGCCTGTTTGGCCCCCTCGGCGGCGAGGATCTGGGACTGCTTCTGCCCCTCGGCAGTCTTGATGGCCGACTCGCGCTCCCCCTCCGCGTTGAGGATCATGGCGCGTTTCTCCCGGTCGGCCCGCATCTGTTTCTCCATCGAGTCCTGGACCGAGGGAGGCGGGTCGATGGCCTTCAGCTCAACCCGGGCCACCCGGATCCCCCAGCGCCCGGTTTCGCTGTCCAACACCCCACGCAGCTGGCCGTTGATCTGGTCCCGCGAGGTGAGCGTCTCCTCCAGGCTCATCCCGCCGACCACGTTGCGCAGGGTCGTGGTGGTCAACTGCTCCACACCGTCGATGTAGTTGGAGATCTCGTAGACCGCCGAACGAGCCTCGGTGACCTGGAAGTACACCACGGTGTCGATGGACACGGTCAGGTTGTCCTGGGTGATCACCGACTGCGGCGGGAACGAGACCACCTGTTCACGCAGGTCGATCTTCGCCCGCACCCGGTCGAGGAAGGGAACGAGCATGTTCAGCCCGGGCAGAGCCACGGTACGGAACCGTCCCAGCCGTTCGATCACGGCACTGGTGGCCTGGGGCACGACCAGAACGGTCTTGGACAGCAGCACCACCACCAGCACCACGACCACGAGCAGGACTATCCACACGACAGGTGCCACATCCGCCTCCTCAGGGCTCGGCCCACACCACGGCGACGGCCCCGGAGATCTCCATGACCATCACCGTGCGTCCGACTTCCAGTACCTGCGTCTCGTCGAAGGACCGTGCCGACCACACGTCGCCGTCGATGCTCACCCGCCCGTCGTGGGCGTCGACCGTGGCCTCCACCCGCGCCCGTTTGCCGACCAGGGCGTCCACGTTCGTCCGTGGTTCGACCCCTTCGGCGGTCTCGCGTATCAGACGGCGTTTGACCATCGGACGCGCGAGGAAAACCAGCCCTCCGGACAAGGCGGCGAAAATCACCGCGTCCAGCCACAGCGGCGCGCCCAGCGCCGCGGCCCCGGCGGTGCCCAGCGCGGCGAGACCGAGCATCAACAGCACCAGCTCGCCGGAGGTCACCTCGGCCGCCACCAACACCACACCGGCGACCAACCACACCAACGCGGCCATGCACTCATGGTGACAGACTGGTGTCGCCACTGTGACCTGAGCGACGAAAACGACCGGAGGAATCCCTCCGCACGGGGCACGTGGCGGGGAAGCTCCGACCGCCCCCCTCCCCCGGTGGACCCGTTCGGCGAAGCGGTGTAGAGTTCCCCTTGGCCGTCGTATTTCTGGGTTCGTGTTCGTGCACGCTCGCAGGATGTTGATGCGGGCGAGCTTCTGTCTTTGGTTGTAGCTGGAGTAGTAGCCGTCTGAGATCTCGCGGCCCGGGTGTCCGTGCGGATTCCGGCCACCCGTCATACCCCAAGCTCCCGAAGGAGACAGACATGGCACAGGGAACCGTGAAGTGGTTCAACGCGGAAAAGGGCTTCGGCTTCATCGCTCCGGACGAGGGCGGCCCGGACGTGTTCGTGCACTACTCGGCCATCGACGCCCCGGGCTTCCGCAGCCTGGACGAGGACCAGCAGGTCACCTTCGAGGCCAGCCAGGGCACCAAGGGTCTGCAGGCCGACGTCGTCCGCGCGGTCTGAGTTCACTCTCGTGAACCGGTGGTGGCCGTCCTGGTGGACGGCCACCACCGTGTCCGGCGGGGACCTCACCGGACCCCGCCCCCCTCTCGTGCAGCGTCCGCGCCTCGAACAGTCCCGTGACAACGGGCGGCGTGGACCGACAAGGAGCACTATCAGCACTTCGACACCGTCGCGGCATCGTCCGCGACACCGCGGTCCCACCGACCCCGATCGGCGCGGCCCGAGCACGGTCGGTCCGGTCCAGTTCCTCGAACCGGCTCACACCCACGCCGGTGCCGAACAACCGCCCCGTCCACGCGCCGACCACAGCGAAACCACCATGCGTCGGCTGCGTTCCCCCTTCGATCCCGATCCCGTCCGGGACTGGTGATCCTCTCCCCCTCCCCCTGCTGGTCCGTGGATCTCGCGTTCCGTATCCTCGGCCGACGTGCCATGTCCGAGCGCAACGATGGTCGTGTGGACCTCAGCGTGGCTGCACGGTGCGGCCGCCTCCGATGACGTGATCGACGCGGTCCGGACCTGGTCCGAAGTGAACCAGATTCACGCCGCTGACGAGGAAACCGCCCTGAGACGGGAACTGCCCGGCCCCCGGGACTCGGGGGCGGGCCTGGCGCTGCTGCTCGCCTCGATCCGCAGGGCCGACGGAGACGCCGGAGAACTCGTTCTCCCGGTCGCCGGGGACGCCCGCGGGCTCGACGGATCCACGGAGTTCTCGAAGAACGCGATGCGCCGCGGTGAGGCCGCCGTCTTCCCCACCGCCGGACTGGCCGTGGTTCCCGAACGGGTTGCCGAGGGGATCCTGCGGTGGACCGTGCACGAGGTGAGCGAGTCCCCGGCCCGGGAGCACACCCCGGTGGGCGAGGCCGAACACGGCATGTCCTCGGCGATGCGGGAAGCCGCCAGCACCCTCACCGAACTGGACGTCTCCCACAGCCGCCCGGGGGTGCGCACGGAGATCGCCGCGAACGTCGCCTCCCGCCCCCAGCCCTCGTGGCCGGAGGGGGTGCCGCAGCGTTGTCTCCGCGTGCTTCAGCGGGCCACCGAGGTGGAGGCGATCCTGCGAGTGGCCACCGAGGACGCCCCGGGCGGGGCGGTCTCGGCCTCGGCGGACCGGGCACGCGGACAAGCGCTGCGTCCGCTGTTCGCGGCGGTACGTACGGCCCGCCGCGCGGCCGTGGGCGAGATGGTCCGAACGCTGGCACACAGCGCGGACAAACCGCACTGACACCGACACCGCCGCCGGGGACCGGTCGTCACCACGCGTTTCCGGCAACCCCGACGGCGGTGTCCTCAGCAGCAGCCCTGTGCCACGCACAGAGTCCCGTTGGTGGCACAGCCGGCCTGGACCAGCGGGGACAGTTTGCGGGCCTGGTGTCCCTCGACGTGTTCGGCCACCAAGTCACCGATCATGCGCACATAGCGGGGATCGGTTCCGGCGGTGCTCGCCCGGACATAGCCCATCCCCAGCTCCTGTGCCTTCTCCGCCGCCTCGTTGTCCAGGTCCCAGACCACCTCCAGGTGGTCGGAGACGAATCCCACCGGACTGACGACCACCGCGGGCACCTTCTCGGTGTGCAGGCGTTCGAGGTGGTCGCAGATGTCGGGCTCCAACCACGGCACGCTCGGCGGCCCCGAACGGGACTGCCAGACCACGTCGTAGTCCGCGACCCCCACCGCCTCGGCCACCAAGCGGGCCGACTCGTGCACCTGGCGCGAGTACCAGGAGGAACGACCGTCCGCGCCGGGGCGCTCCTCGGCGCTCAACGGAACGGAGTGGGCCGTGAACACCAGCCGCGCCCCTGCGCGGGTGGCCTCGTCGAACTCGGCGTAGGCGTTGGTCACCGCGTCGGCGTTGGCGGCCACGAACAGGGGATGGTCGTAGAACTGGCGCAGTTTGACCAGATCAGGAGCACGGTCCTGCCCGACCGCCGCCCGGGCGCGGGCGATGTCCTCGTGGTACTGGCGGCAGCCCGAATAGCCGCCCCACGCCGAGGTGGCGAACACCAGCGCCCGGCGCACCCCGTCGGCGGCCATGCGTTCGACCGTGTCCTCGACCAGGGGGTGCCAGTTGCGGTTGCCGAAGTACACCGGCAGGTCCCATCCTCGTCCGGCGAGTTCGCTGGTCAGGGAAACCATGACCTCCCTGTTGAGCCGGTTGATCGGCGACACCCCGCCGAAGTGATGGTAGTGCTCGGCGACCTCGTCGAGTCGTTCCGGCGGCACGTTCCTGCCGCGTGTCACATTCTCCAGAAAAGGCCGTACCTCCTCGGGCCCCTCCGGGCCTCCGAAGGACAGGTACAGCAGCGCATCCACGTCGTCCGAGCCGTTCACACGACCATGATGCCCCCGGGCTCGGCTCTTGGGCGCACCCGGGGGCGAGCTCGGATCCGCCGGGCTCACGCCCCGAGGGCGTGGAACCCTCCATCGGCCATGATCATGGATCCGGTGGTCTTGGGCAACCAGTCGGACAACACACCGCAGACCGTGCGCCCCACCGGTTCCGGATCCTCGACGTTCCAGCCCAGCGGAGCACGCTGTCCCCAGGTGTCCTCCAACTCACCGAAACCGGGGATCGACTTGGCGGCCATGGTGCGCACCGGACCGGCGCTGACCAGGTTGACCCGGATGCCGCTGGGACCGAGTTCCCGGGCCAGGTAGCGGGCGGTGGACTCCAGGGCCGCCTTGGCCACCCCCATCCAGTCGTAGGCCGGCCAGGCCACCCGGGCGTCGAAGTCCATTCCCACCACCGAAGCGCCCTCACCCAACAGGGGCAGGCACGCCCGTGTCAGCGAGTTCAGGGAGTAGGCCGAGATCTGCAACGCCTGGGAGACGTCCTCCCAGGGGGCCCGCATGAACTCGGAGCCGAGGCAGGACTCGGGGGCGTACCCGATCGAGTGCACCACTCCGTCGAGTCCGTCGACGTGCTCGGACACCGCGCCGGCCAGCCCGGCCAGATGCTGCTCGTTGGTGACGTCGAGCTCGATCACCGGCGCCGTCCGCGGCAGCCTCCCCGCTATCCGTTCGACCAGTTTGATGCGTCCGTATCCGGTCAGCACCACCTCGGCGCCCTGTTCCTGGGCCACTCTGGCCGTGTGGAACGCGATCGAGGAGTCGGTGATCACACCGGTGACCAGAATTCGTTTACCCTCAAGCAGCCCGCTCACTTGCATCCTCCACGTGGTAGCTACGACGACTTCGATCGGAAGGGACCGGTCAGTGCCCCATTCCCAGGCCACCGTCGACCGGCACGACGGCTCCGGTGACATAGGCCGCCTCGTCCGAGGCCAGCCAGCGCACCGCCCCGGCGACCTCCTCGGGATCGGCGAACCGGGCCAGCGGAACCTGTGCGAGGATCTCGTTCTTGCGGTCCTCCGGGAGTTCCTCGGTCATGTCGGTGGTCACGAACCCGGGAGTGACCACATTGGCCGTGATGGCGCGCGAGCCGAGTTCCCGGGCCAGCGAACGGGCGAACCCGATCAGTCCGGCCTTGCTGGCCGCGTAGTTGGCCTGCCCCGGTCCTCCGGAGAGCGCCACGGCGGAGGAGATGAACACCATCCGTCCCCGGCGGTTGCGCAACATGCTGCTGGCGGCGCGTTTCGCGACCCGGTAGGCCCCGCCGAGATTGGCGTCGACCACCCGCCGGAACTGCTCCTCCCCCATGCGCAACAGCAACCCGTCGTCGGTGATGCCCGCATTGGCCACCAGCACTTCGACCCTGCCGTGAGCGGCCTCGACCTCGTCGAAGGCAGACGCCACCTGCTCCTGGTCGGTCACGTCACACCGCACCCCCAGCATTCCTTCCGGGGCACCCGAGCCGCGGTGGGTGACCGCCACCCTGTCCCCCGCGGCCAAAAACGCCTTCGCGATGGCCAACCCGATGCCCCGGTTCCCTCCGGTGACCAGTACGGACCGTGCCACTCTCACACTCCCTACGGAAACGTTTCCTCTCCTCTGGCACCCGGCGATCTCCGCCGCACCCGGCGCGAGATTATCGACCCCGGGGGTGTCCTCCGACATCGGCTCCGATCCCGCCACGCTCGCGGGCGAGCCGTCCCACCGCCCCACGAGCAGGGGCTGGCATCCGGAAGCGGCACCGCCCCCGGACCGACCGAACAGGACCACACCCGCCCGGATCTTGGAGCCTCGCGATGAGCACGACGGCCAGAAACGCCGCGTGGAAACCCGAGTTCGCGGAGTCACTGCGTGACTCGCTCACCGGTCAGGCCCGGTTCGACCCGGGAACACGCGCACTGTATTCCACCGACGCGTCGAACTACCGGCGGGTGCCCCGGGGAGTGGTCTTCCCCCGCGACGAGAACGACGTGGCGGCCACCCTCGACGTCGCCCGGCAGTACGGTCTGCCCGTCACCTCGCGGGGGGCGGGAACGAGCGTGGCCGGCAACGCCATGGGTGAGGGGCTGGTGCTGGACTTCTCCCGACACATGAACCGCATCGAGTGGCTGGACCCGCACCGGCGGCTGGCACGGGTCCAGCCGGGGGTGGTGCTGGACACGGTGCGGAACGCGGCCGAACCGTACGGGTTGACCTTTGGTCCGGACCCCTCCACCCACAGCCGGTGCACCCTCGGAGGGATGGTCGGCAACAACTCGTGCGGAACGCACTCGGTGGCCTGGGGCAAAACGGTCGACAACGTGCGCGAGCTGGACGTGCTGCTCTCCGACGGCACCCGGCTGACGCTGGGACCGACCGACCGGGAACGGTGGGAGGCGCTGCGTTCCCGGGGGGACCGGACCGGGCGGCTCTACCAGGGGCTGCACGAGCTGGTCGTCGAGTACGGCCCCGACATCAGGGAGGTCTTTCCCGGCCCGCAGCGTCGCGTCTCCGGCTACAACCTCGACCAGCTGCTGCCCGAACACGGCTCCGACCTCGCCCGAGCCCTGGTCGGCTCCGAGGGAAGCTGTGCCACGGTGCTGTCGGCCACGGTGGAACTGGTGCCCTCCCCCGCCTTCCGGGCGATGGTGGTGCTCGGATTCACCGACGTCTACGCCGCCGCCGACCTGGTTCCCCGGATCCGGGAGCATCCCGTGCTGGCCGTCGAGGGACTCACCGCCGACCTCGTCGAGGTCGTCCGGGAACGCAATCCCGCCTCACCCGCCCTGCCGCTGCTTCCCCGGGGCCGCAGCTGGCTGCTGGTCGAGACCGGCGGGGACGACGCCGGGACCGCCCTGCGGCGGGCCCGGGCGCTGGCCGAGGAGTTCTCCGACCGGGCCGAGTGCGTCGTCCGCACCGAGCCCCGCGAGACGGCCGCGCTGTGGCGGATCCGGGAGGAGGGATCCGGCTACTCGACGCGCATGACCGACGGCTCCCAGCGCTGGTCCGGCTGGGAGGACGCCGCGGTTCCCCCGGAGAACCTCGGGTCCTATCTGCGCGAGTTCGACGCGCTGCTGGGTGAGTTCGGCTACCGGGGGGCCAGCTACGGGCACTACGGAGAAGGCTGTATCCACGTGCGCATCGACTTCGATCTCGGTTCGCGCTCGGGCGCCGCCGACTACCGTGCCTTCCTCGAGGCCGCCGCCGACCTCGTGGCCGCCCACGGTGGTTCCCTGTCCGGGGAGCACGGGGACGGCCAGGCCCGTTCCGAACTGTTGCCCCGCATGTACCCGGCGCGGATACTGGAGGCCTTCGAGAGGTTCAAGAACACCTTCGATCCGGAGGGACTGCACAACCCCGGCGTGATCGCCTCCCCCCGGCCGCTGGACCGGGACCTGCGGGTGCTGGTCGCCCCGCCGCGTGTGCCGAGCGCCACCGAGCTGGCCCTGTCCGCCGACGACGGCGACCTCGCCTCGGCCACCCGCCGGTGCGTCGGGGTGGGCAAGTGCCTCAACACCTCGGGCGGGGTGATGTGCCCGAGCTACCGGGCCACCGGCGAGGAGAAGCACTCCACACGGGGACGGGCGCATCTGTTGTTCGAGATGCTGGCAGGACGGACCGTGGGCGGAGGTTGGCGCTCCGAACAGACCCGGCAGGCGCTGGATCTGTGCCTGTCCTGCAAGGGCTGCAAGACCGACTGCCCCGTGGGCGTGGACATGGCCGCCTACAAGGCCGAGTTCCTGTACCGACACTATCGTCGCCGCCCACGCCCGGCCGCCCACTACTCGATGGGGTTCCTTCCCCTGTGGTTGGCGCTGGCCCGTCCCGTGCCGGGGTTGTTCAACGAGCTGGCCCGGGGTCGGGCCGCTCCGCTGCTGAAACGTCTCGGAGGGATCGCCGCCGAACGCGAACTGCCCCCGCTGGCCCGGCACAGCCTGCTCGAAGCACGCCCGAACCCGCCCGCGCCCGACACGGCCGCCGAACGGGTCGTGCTGTTCCCGGACACCTTCACCAACCAGTTCGAACCGCACATCGGTCTGGACGCGATCGCGGTGCTGGAAACACTGGGGCAGCGTGTGCTGCTTCCCGACTCGACAGTGTGTTGCGGACTGACCTGGTACTCCACCGGCCAGCTCGGAACCGCCCGAAGGGTGCTGCGCCGCACCGCCCGGCATCTCGCCCCACTGGTGCGGGACGACACCCCGCTGCTCGGTCTGGAGCCCAGCTGCACCGCCTTCCTGCGAGGGGACGCGCTGGAGCTGGCCCCCAACGACCCCCACGTCCGTGCCCTGGCAGCGGCGACCCGCACGTTCGCCGAACACCTCTCCCCCCGCTGGGAGCACTCCCCGCGGCAGGCGGGTCCCTCGGAGGAGGCTCTGGTTCAGGTGCACTGCCACCAGTACGCCGAGCTCGGTTTCACCGCCGACCGGGAACTGCTGGAGGCGGCGGGACTGCGTGCCCACGTACTCGACACGGGATGCTGCGGGCTGGCCGGCGACTTCGGTTTCGAACGCGGTCACTACGAGGTGTCCATGGCCTGCGCCGAGCACGCCCTGTTGCCCGCGGTCCGCTCGGCTCCGGAAGGCTCCAGGGTCGTCGCCGACGGGTTCAGCTGCCGCACGCAACTGCGGCACTCCGACGTGACCACACGGCCTGTTCACCTGGCCAACGTGCTCGCCGAGGCCCTGGGGGTGGGAGGTTCCGGTCGGAAGACGCGGTGACCGCGACGCCGACTGTCGTGTCCGGAGGCCCGCTCAGAAACCGTTCTCCGCCGGTTCCCCCGCCGCGACGTGCAACACTCCGGGCAGCACGGACAACTCGTCGGTCAACATCGTCACGTCGCGCTTGCCGCGCAGCCGCAACGCCACCACGGCGGTGCGTTGGCTGGTGTCGTCGCTGTCCTCCCGTTCCACCTGCAGGTCCAACACGGCCCATCCCATGCTGGTGCACAGGGTCAGCGCGTTCCGCAGCACACCGTGCCCGTCCAGGTATCCGACCCGCACGAGCCGCGGTTCCCGCATCACCCGACGCAGTCGGGTGACCAGGTGCTGGTAGCCCACCACCACCAGGAAGTGCGCCAGGGTGGTGGCCGCCGCCAACAGCAGCAGCCCGCTTCCGCAGGCCATGCCCACGGCGGCGACCACCCACACGGTCGCCGCCGTGGTCAGTCCCCGCACCGCGTCCCGGCGCACGAAGATCAGTCCGCCACCGATGAACCCGATCCCCGACACGATCTGGGCAGCCACCCTGGACGGACCGAGCTGCACGTGGGGCCAGTCCAGGGTGTCGAGAAAACCGTACTTCGACACGAGCATGAACAAGGCCGCTCCCACGCCGACCAGAGTGTGGGTGCGCAGCCCCGCGCTTTTCGCCCTGACCTCGCGCTCCAGACCGATCAGGCTGGACAGCAGCAACGCCGCCCCCAGTTCGACGAGCAGCGGCAGCTCGCCGAGACCGGTGATCGAGGAGGTCATCCACCGACGCTACCGCGAACGGCCCGTGCTCGCGGAGCGAACGACCTCGTCCCCACGGCACCGTGGCACACCGGCCGGCCTCAGGGCAGTCGCCGCCCCAGCAGCAACGCCGTGCCCGCGGCGAGGATCGTCACCAGGGTTCCGAGCACGAACCACGGCCTGCTCGCGTCGTCCCGCTCGATCTCGTAGCCGATCTGCTCCTGCAGGGTGTCGTAGACCTGTCGCAGCTGTTCGGCGCTGGCGGCCTTGTAGAAGTCCCCGCCGGACAGGTCCGCGATCTGCCGCATGGCCGCGTCGTCGACCTCGACCCGTTGGCGTTGCCCCTGGATCTCGATACTTCCGTGTTCGGTGCCGAAGGAGATCGTCGAGATGGGAACCCCGGCCTTCCTCGCCGCTTCGGCCTGGGTGTAGGCCCCCCTCGGGGCGTCCAGTTCCCGGGGGATCGTCTGCCCCCCGTCGGCCATCAGCACGATCCGAGCGGGAGGCGGCCCCTGGGCACCTCCGATCATTCTTCCGAAGGAGTCGATCGCCGACAGGGCCGCCTTGATGCCGTCTCCGGTCGCGGTGGCCTCGGAAAGCTGGAGACTGTCGATGGCCTGCTTGACGCTGGTCCGATCCGTGGTGGGCATGACCATCACCGTGGCCGTGCCGGCGAAGGAGACCAGTCCCAGGTTGATGCCGTCGGGCAGCTTGTCCGCGAACTCCTTGGCGGCCTGTTTGGCCGCGCGCAGCCTGCTCGGCGAGACGTCCCGCGCCTTCATCGACAACGAGACGTCCATCGTCAACAGCACCGTTGCCCGGTTCCGGGGGATGCGCTGTTCCGCCGTGGGCCCGGCCAGTCCCACGGTGAGCAGCACCAGCGCCACCCCCAGCAGCGCCATCGGAACGTGCTTGGGCCACCCCTGCCGCTTGGGGGTCACCCGTTCGAGCAACGCCAGGTTGCTGAAGCGCATCGTCTCGCGCCTGTTCCGGCGTTGCGCCCACAGGTAGCCGCCCCCGAGGGCGGCCACCACGACCAGCAGCAGGAACCACCACGGCGAGGTGAAACCGCTCACGCTCATGCCCCACCCCCGGACCAGCCCCGCTTGCGCGCGACGACGAAGCGCACGATGTCGGCGACCCAGTCGGAGTCGGTACGCAGCACCAGGTGCGCGGCACCGACCCGCCGCAGTTCGGCGGCCACCCGCTCGCGATGGGCCGAGGCGGCGGCGGCGAACTCGCGACGCAGCACCGGTGTGGTGGTCACCTCGCGCTGCTTGCCGGTCTCCGGGTCGCTCAACAGCACGGTGCCCACCTCGGGAAGTTCCACGTCACGGGGATCCACGATCTCCACGGCGAGCACCGAGTGCCCGGCGGCCAGTCCCCGCAGGGGACGCTGCCAGTCGATCTCACCGAGGAAGTCGGACACCACCACCGCCAACCCCCTCCGGCGCGGAGGTCTGCGCAGTGCCTCCACCAGAGAGGCCAGCTTGCCTTCCGTCCCCTCGGGAGGGTGCGGGGTCCGCGCGGCGCGTCGCAGCACGGCCCGTACGTAGTCACCCCCGCCTCGGGCGGGAAGCCTGGTGGTCTCCCGGCCGTCGGAGATCACTGCTCCGAGTCGGTTGCCCCCACCGGCCGTCAGGTGTCCCACGGCCGCCAGTCCGGCGACGGCCAGCTCGCGCTTGGTACACGCCGCCGTGCCGAAGTCCAGGCTCGCGGAGAGGTCCAGGGCCACCCAGGTCTCCAGCTCGCGATCGGCGATCGTCTCCCTGATGTGGGGTTCGGTGGTGCGCGCGGTGACGGCCCAGTCCATGCGACGGACGTCGTCGCCGGGCTGGTACGGCCTGGCCTCACCCGGATCGGTGCCGGGGCCGGGGACGAGACCCAGGTGGTTGCCCTGCAACAGTCCGTCCAGTCTGCCGCGCACCGTGAGTTCCAGAGAGCGCAGCGCCGCGTGCATCCTCCCCTGTTCCAGGGCCGGTGGGGCCCAGTGTGGGCGTTCGCCGGCGGTCGACACGACGTATCGGCTCCTCACTGGTTGTTGCCGGGCGGCTGACCGTGGTGCGCGGTTCCCACCGCCGGGTGGCCCGGTTGCTGCACGGCGGCGTACTGCGTCCCCGGGGCCTGTGGCCGGGCCGAGACCTGCGGAAGGGGCACCGTCTGCAGCACCCTGGTGACCACGTGGTCGACGGGCACGCCGTCGGCCACGGCGTCGTAGGACAGCACGATCCGGTGGCGGAACACGTCCGGGACCACGTCGACCACGTCCTGGGGAAGCACATAGTCCCGACCGCGCAGCAGGGCCAGCGCCCGCGCGGCCCCCACGACGCCGAGGGTGGCCCGGGGGGAGGCTCCGTAGGAGACCCACCCGGCGATGTCGGAGAGGTTGTGGTCGTTGGGGGTCCTGGTGGCCACCACCAGACGCACGACGTAGTCGACGAGGGCGTGGTGGACGAACACGTTCGAGGCCACCCGCTGGAGTCGGACCAGTTCGTCGGGACTGAGTACCGGCTGGGGAGCCGGGGGCCGCACTCCCATGCGGTAGACGATCTCGCGTTCCTCCTCGGCGGTGGGGTACTCGACCAGGAGTTTGAACAGGAAGCGGTCGCGCTGCGCTTCCGGCAGCGGATAGACCCCCTCGTTCTCGATCGGGTTCTGGGTGGCCAGCACCTGGAAGGGCCTCGGAGTGGGATAGCTCGTGCCGCCCAGGGAGACGTGCTGTTCGGCCATGACCTCGAGCAGGGCGGACTGCACCTTGGCGGGAGCTCGGTTGATCTCGTCGGCGAGGACGAAGTTGGCCATCACCGGCCCCAGTTCCACGTCGAACCGCTCACTGCCCTGACGGTAGATCCTGGTTCCCAGCAGGTCGGCGGGAACCAGGTCGGGAGTGAACTGCAACCGGGAGAAACTCCCCCCCACGACGGTGGAGAAGGTCTCGACCGCCAGGGTCTTCGCCACACCGGGGATACCCTCCAGCAGGATGTGCCCTCCGGCCAGCAGTCCCACGAGGATGCGTTCCACGAGCCGGTCCTGTCCCACGATCACGCGCTTGACCTCGAAAACCGTGCGTTCCAGGAGCTGCGCGTCCCTGGCGGGCGTGTTGACCTGATCCGCCGAGTGGGCCGATCCGACCTCTGCCGTGTCACCGTCACTACCGCCCTGCCCCGGCTCGGTCACTGGCAACCTCCAACCGACTATCCGAACCCCTGCCGCGCGCGGATCCCCCCACGGGGTGATCATCCTTCGCGCCGATAGTGGCACGTGGGTGTACTGGTCCTGCTCCGGGGCAGCTTATCTGTTCGTCGTCGTGTTTTCCGGCAGTGACGTGTTCGGAGTTTGTTTCATTCAACACTGAAATAACAGTATTTTTAGTACAACGAAGTCGCGACGGTGTCGATACCGTTCCGCACTTCCGTGCCTCTCACCTCCCGGAACGACCGGGAAGCCGGTTCACGTACCGGACGAAGGCCCCCACACCCACGAGTCCGCCCGAGCCAGGTCCTCCGGGGTGTCGACGTCGGTTACCTCGGCCCACCGAGCGGGCACGGGCACCGGGGACAACGGGGACAGCACCCTCCGCAACGCGTGTCCCTCGGGGCGGACGGGGACGGCCGCACGCAACTCCCGGGCACGCCAGACCCCCACCAGCCACTGTCGTGCTCCGTCGTCGTCGACCAGCACCGCGCCGGCGGCACCCGCCTCGGCACGCAGACACCGCCTCAGTCTGGCCAGGGTACGGTCCGTCAACCACGGGTGATCAGCGGCCAACACCGCGATCAGCTCCACCCGCTCCGTCAGCGCCTCCAGCCCCGCCGCCAACGCGGCGACCGGGCCTCCGCCGACGGGGTGTTCGCGGGTCCAACGGACTTCTCGGGACACCGGTCGGGACGGACCGACGACAACCACCGGATCGGCTCCGGCCACGGCGTCGAGTGTGCGGTCCAGCAACGACCGCCCCCACAGGACCAGCCCCGGTTTGTCCCTGCCCCCGAGTCTGGTGGCCCGTCCCCCGGCGAGCACGATGCCGGCGAAACCCGCCCGTGAGGCTCCCATACCCGTACGCTACGCGCTCCGCAGACGGGACACGACGCGGAGGGAGAGTCCCCGTCGTCGGCGGAGCGCTCACCACGTGCTCGGGTCCGCCCAGGTCCGCAACGGACGCGGATTCTCCGCGGGCGGGGTGGACAGCAGCTCGGGCAGCAACTCGTCGAGGTCGCCCCGCAGAACGGCGGCGGCGCGGTCGTCGTAGGGGGTCGGTTCCGCGTTGCAGATCACCAGCTCGGCCCCGGCCCGCACCGCCAGTTCGGCGAACCCGGCCGCCGGGTGCACGCTCAGTGAGGTTCCCGCGGCCAGGAACAACTCGCAGTCCATCGCCGCGCGTTGGCCCCGCCGGACCACCTCGGGGTCCAGGGACTGGCCGAAGGAGACGGTGGCCGACTTGAGGATCCCTCCGCACTCGGTGCAGGGCGGGTCCTCCTCCCCCGCGGCCACCCGCTCCAGGGCGACCCGCATGCTCCCCCGCGCCGAACACGACAGGCACACCGTGCCGAACATCGACCCGTGCAGCTCCAGCACCACGGCGGGGTCCAACCCGGCCCGCTGGTGCAGTTCGTCGATGTTCTGGGTCAGCACCGCACGCAGCCTCCCCGACTCGGCGAGGTCGACGAAGGCACGGTGGGCGGGCCCGGGAGCCGCCTCCCAGGCGGGATGCTCCGCCCTGCTTCTCCAGGCCTGCCTGCGCACCTCGGGGTCGGCGACGTAGCTGTCGATGTCGCTGAGACGCTGTGCCCGCGGGTCCCGGGTCCAGAGCCCGTTCGGCCCCCGGTAGTCGGGAATTCCGGAGCCGGTGGATATCCCCGCTCCCGTCAACGCGGTGATCCGCCGTGCGGAGGCCACCAGCTCGCGTGCCCGTCGCCACTGTTCGGCGCTGTGCTCAACCTGTTCGGTCACGTGTCCACCGTCGCATGCCCGCTCGGGAACCGGCGTTGCAGCCCCGGCGCACAGCCCTCCCCTTCCCCGTGAGTTCCGCGTAACAACGCTTTTCGTCCCGGCAACGTGGTGGGGCGTTCCGGGGAAACACCTCCGCCCCAGAGTGTCAGCACTGCCCCGGACGGGCGGAGGTCTCCGTGCCGGGGTGGCTCCGAACGCGGGAGGTGGCCAGTGGAGCACGAAGTGCCGAGTCACTGCCCGTACTGCGCGTTGCAGTGCGGAACGGTGCTCACCGAACGGGCGGGAACGGCCTCGGTGCGTCCCTCGCTCTTCCCGGTCAACCAGGGAGGGCTGTGCCGGAAGGGCTGGACGGCCCCCGAGCTGCTGCACGACCGGGAACGGTTACGGGAGCCGTGGGTGCGCAACGCGCGGGGCGTGTTGGTCCGGTCCGACTGGGACAGCGCGCTCGACCGGGTCGGGGACGAACTGCGGCGCCTCGTCGCTGCTCACGGACCGGACGCCGTCGGGGTGTTCGGCGGAGGTGGTCTGACCAACGAGAAGGCCTATCTGCTCGGCAAGTTCGCCCGGCTGGCGCTCGGCACCAGCCGGATCGACTACAACGGTCGGTTCTGCATGGCCGCGGCGGCCACGGCGGGCAAGGCCGCCTTCGGTCTGGACCGGGGGCTGCCGTTTCCGGTCACCGACCTGGCCGAGGCCGGGGTGGTTCTGCTGGCCGGGGCCAATCCGGCCGAGACGATGCCCCCGTTGATGCGGCACCTGGCCAACGCGGACCTCGTGGTGATCGACCCGAGGGAGAGCGCCACGGCCGCGCGGGCCGCGCTGCACCTGCGCCCCCGCCCGGGAACGGACCTGGCGTTGGCGCTGGGACTGCTGCACGTGGCGGTGACCGAGGGATGGTGCGACATGGACTACGTCGCCCGGCGCACCGTCGGGTTCGAGAGGGCCTGGGCACGGGCCCGGGCGTGGTGGCCCGAACAGGTGGAACGGGTGACCGGGGTTGCCGCGGCGGACCAGCGGGAGGCCGTGCGCATGCTGGCCAGCGCACGCCGGGGGTACGTGCTCACCGGGCGGGGAGCCGAGCAACACGAGAACGGTTCGGACACCGTGTCCGGTTTCGTCAACCTGGCGTTGGCGCTGGGACTGCCCGGCACACCCGGCAACGGGTACGGATGTCTGACCGGGCAGGGCAACGGCCAGGGCGGCCGGGAACACGGGCAGAAGGCCGACCAGCTTCCCGGCTACCGGCTGATCACCGACCCGCGCGCCCGCGCCGAGGTGGCCGAGGTGTGGGGGATCGCCCCGGAGGAACTGCCCGGGCCCGGTCTCGACGCCACCCGCCTGCTGGAGTCGGCCGCGTGGGAGGACGGGATACGGGCGCTGCTGGTGTTCGGCTCCAACCCCGTGCTCTCGGCCCCGCACTCGGTGCGCGTCCACGAGTGCCTGTCCCGGCTGGACCTGCTGGTGGTCGCCGACTTCCTCCCCTCGGAAACAGCGCAGCGGGCCGACGTGGTGCTGCCCACCACCCAGTGGGCCGAGGAGGAGGGCACCATGACCAACCTGGAGGGGCGGGTGCTGCGGCGCCGCGAGGTGCTGCCCCCTCCGGGATCGGCCAGGTCGGATCTGGAGGTACTGCACGAACTGGCCGTGCGGCTCGGCCAGGACCCGGCGCGTTTCCCGACCCACGCCCCGACCGTCTTCGACGAGCTGGCCCGGGCCTCGGCCGGGGGCCCCGCGGACTACTCGGGGATCGACTACCAGCGGCTCGACGCGGAGGAAGCCCTGCACTGGCCCTGTCCACGCGGCACCGGCGAGTCCCCTCACCCCGGCACCCCGCGTATGTTCCTGGACTCCTTCGCGCACCCGGACGGCAGGGCCCGTTTCGTCGCGGTCGACTGGTCCCCCACGGCGGGGGTCGGCGAACGGCAGCCCCCGCTGGTGGCGACCACCGGCAGGATCATGGAGCAGTACCAGACCGGGGTGCAGACGCGCCGGGTGCACGAGCTCTCCGTCTCCGCTCCCGAGGGGTTCGTCCGGCTGCATCCGGACGTGGCGGCGCGGGCGGGTGTCTCCCAGGACCAGCGAACCGTGATCCGTTCGGAGCACGGAGAGGTGCGGGCCCGGGCGGAACTGGACGAGTCGATCCGGCGGGACACGGTGTTCCTGCCGATCCACTACGGCGGCGGGGAGGGCGCGAACCTGCTCACCGGACCGGAGACCGATCCGAGCAGCGGCATCCCCGAGTTCAAGGTCTGTCCCGTCTCGATCACCGCCGAGGAGGTGCCCGGATGCACCGAGTCGTGATCATCGGACACGGACCGGCCGGACACCGGCTCGCCGAGCGGCTGGGTACGGCCGAGGACACCCGGGTGACCGTGGTGGGCGCACGGCCGGAGGGCCCCTACGACCCCGGACTGGGGCTGGCGGCGTTGACCACGGAACTCCCGCTGGACCTGCTCGCCCTTCCTGAGCACGACCAGCGGGTACGCACCGTCGCCGCCCGCGCCGTCTCCCTGGACCGGGCCCACCGGGTCGTCCTCACCGAGGACGGAGGTCGGCACCCCTACGACACGGTGGTGTTGGCCACGGGGGCGCACCGCGAACACCCCGACGTCCCGGGGGTCTACGAGGTGGGGGGACGTCCCGCCGCCGGTGTGTGGCATGTGGACTCCCCGCGGGACTGCGTGGGGGTGCGCACCGCGCTCACCGCGGGGGCGGCGGTGGCCGTGTTCGGTGCGGACCTGCCGGCGGTGGAGAGCGCCCACGCGCTGGCCGTGCGCGGACACCACGTCACCCTGGTCCACCAGGACGCTCGCCTGATGAGCGGGGACCTCGATCCGGGGGCCTCGGCGGCGGTGGCCCGGCGGCTCCGCGAGGTCGGAGTGGAGCAGCGCGGCGGCGCGGTACCGGTGGAACTGCTGTCGGGGCAACTGGTGCTGCGCGAGGGGGAACCGGTGCCGGCCGAGGCGCTGCTGCTGTCCACCGGGACGCGCCCGAACACGGAGCTGGCCCTGGAGGCGGGCCTGGAGGTCGGCGAGACCGGTGTTCGGGTGGACGGGCACCTGCGCAGCAGCGACCCCCGTGTTCACGCGATCGGTTCCTGCGCTGCGGCGAGCGGAACGGAGCGGTGCACCCTCAGCGCCGCCCGTCGTCAGGCCGAGACCCTCGCCGAGATCCTCACCACCTCGCCCGAACGTCGGTACCGGCACACCGAGATCGTCCGGGCCCGGGGGGACGGTCTGGATCTCGTCGCGCTCGGACCGGTCGAGCTGCTCGCGGGAAACACCGCCGGAGTCGACCACGTGGCGTTCAGCGACCCGCGTCGGCACCGCTACGCACGGCTGGCCCTGAGCGGCGACCGGCTGCTCGCGGCGAACCTGGTGGGACTGCGGGAGGCCGGTGCCGAACTCAGCAGGGTCCACGAGGCCGGGTCCCCCGTTCCCTCGAACCGTTTCGCGCCGCTGTTCGGCATCGCCGCCGCCGGCGGAGCGGTTTCCGAAACGGTGCTGTGCCACTGCAACAACGTCTCCGAGACGGCACTGCGCACGGCTTTCCGGCAGGGGGCCCGGGACGTCGCCGCCCTGGCCGCGGCCACGCGTGCCACCACGGGATGCGGCAGCTGCGCCGACGACGTGCGTCGGCTCTGCGCGGCGCTGCAACGAGACCGGATTTCCGAAGTCACCGAGGACAGCGACGTCCCTTCCGAGGAGGACGCGGCATGAGCAACACACTCGTCGTCATCGGCCACGGAATGGTCGGACACCGGCTGGTCGAGGAAGTACGGGAACGCGACCACGCCGGACACTGGCGGATCGTGGTCCTCGGGGAGGAACCGAGCCCGGCCTACGACCGGGTCGGGTTGTCCGCCTATCTGAAGGGAACCACGGCCGAGGAGCTGAGCCTGACGGGAGCCGAGGTACGTGCGGATCCCCGAGTCTCGTTACGCACCGGAGTGGGGGCAGCTCGGGTGAACCCGGACGAGGCCACGGTGCTCACCACCGAGGGCGAGACTCTCCATTACGACGCGTTGGTGCTGGCCACGGGATCACGTCCCTTCGTCCCCCCGGTGCGGGGAAGCGATCTTCCCGGCTGCCACGTGTACCGCACCCTGGAGGACCTGGACGGCATCCGTGCCGCCGCCGAACCCGGCACGAACGGAGTGGTCGTGGGGGGCGGACTCCTGGGTCTGGAGGCCGCCGACGCGCTGCGGGGGCTGGGCATGCACGCGCACGTGGTCGAGGTGGCTCCCCGACTGATGCCCGTCCAGGTCGACGAGGGCGGCGGAGCCGTGCTCGCCCGTCTCGTCGAGGAACTGGGACTGCGGGTGCACACCGGCACGGCCGTGGAGAACGTCCGGCAGGACGAGCACGGCGCGGTCTCGGGAGTCTCGCTGACGGACGGAACCGCGATCGACACCGGGACACTGGTGTTCTCGGCCGGTATCCGCCCCCGGGACGAGCTGGCCGGGCCCGCCGGGATCGAGGTGGGAGAGCGCGGCGGTTTCCTGGTGGACCCGAGCTGCCGCACCAGCGAGGCGGGCATCTGGGCCGTCGGCGAATGCGCCGCCGTGCAGGGGCGCTGTCACGGTCTGGTGGCTCCCGGCTACCAGATGGCCGCCGTGGTCGCCGAGCAGTTGACCGGTGGTGGGGGAGCCGAGTTCGAGGGCGCCGACAGCGCGACCAAACTGAAACTGGTCGGGGTGGACGTGGCCAGCTTCGGCGACGCGCACGGAACCTCCGAGGGGGCGCTGGAGGTGACCTACGCCAACAACGCCGCCGGCACCTACGCCAAGCTGGTGCTCGACGACGACGCCTCCACCCTGCTGGGCGGAGTGCTGGTCGGCGACGCGAGCACCTACACCACCCTGCGTCCCCTGGTCGGTCGGCCGCTGCCCGCCGCCCCGGAGGAGTTGCTGTTCCCCGGTTCCTCCTCGGGAGGCGTCGGCGCGGGAACCCTTCCGGGCGAGGCCACGGTGTGTTCCTGCCACAACGTGAGCAAGAACGACATCACCGCCGCGATCTCGGCGGGTTCCGTCGAGGACGTGGCCGGACTCAAGGCCTGCACCAAGGCGGGAACCGGCTGCGGCTCGTGCGTGCCGATGCTGAAGACCCTGCTCGACGAGGCCGGGGTGGTCACCTCGAACGCGCTGTGCGAGCACTTCCCGCAGTCCCGCTCCGAACTGTTCGAGATCGTGCGGGCCACCGGGATCGGCTCGTTCTCGGAGCTGATCTCGCGCTACGGCACGGGACGGGGCTGTGACATCTGCAAACCGGCCGTGGCCTCCGTGCTGGCCGGTCTGGGTGGTTCGCACATCCTCGAGGAGGAGCAGGCCACCTTGCAGGACACCAACGACCGTTTCCTGGCCAACATGCAACGCAACGGCACCTACTCCGTGGTGCCCCGTGTCCCCGGTGGGGAGATCACTCCGCAGAAGCTGATCGTGCTGGGAGAGGTGGCCGAGGAGTTCGGGCTCTACACCAAGATCACCGGTGGTCAGCGGGTCGACATGTTCGGCGCCCGGGTGGAGCAGCTGCCCGAGATCTGGCGCAGGCTCGTCGAGGCCGGTTTCGAGTCGGGCCACGCCTACGGCAAGGCGCTGCGCACGGTGAAGTCCTGCGTGGGCACCGACTGGTGTCGCTTCGGCGTCCAGGACTCGGTGAGCATGGCCATCCGGCTGGAACTGCGCTACCGCGGCCTGCGGGCCCCGCACAAGATCAAGGCCGGTGTCTCCGGCTGCGCCCGGGAGTGCGCCGAGGCCAGGTCCAAGGACTTCGGAGTGATCGCCACCGAGAGGGGCTGGAACCTCTACGTCGGCGGCAACGGGGGGTTCAGTCCGCGTCACGCGGAACTGTTGGCCTCCGACCTGGACGACGAGGAACTGGTCAGGATCCTGGACCGTTTCCTGATGTTCTACGTGCGCACCGCCGAGCGGTTGCAGCGCACGGCGGGCTGGATCGAGTCGTTCGAACACGGTCTGGACCACGTGCGGGAGGTGGTGGTGCGGGACTCGCTCGGGATCGCCGCCGACCTGGAGGAGGCCATGAGTCGACACATCAGTGACTACACCGACGAGTGGGCCGCCGTGCTGCGGGACCCGGACAAGCTCTCCCGGTTCGTCTCGTTCGTCAACGCCCCGCAGGCACCCGATCCGACGATCGAGTTCACCGAACAGCGGGGGCAGATCCGTCCCGCCCCGGTCATGCTCCCCGTTCCCACCACGGAGCGGCCCGGGCTCGTCTCCGAGGAGGTGTCGGTGTGAACTGGCATCGCGTCTGCGCCGAGTCCGCGTTGCCCACCGAGTTCGGCATGGCCGCGCTCGTGGCCGGGCACACCGTGGCGTTGTTCCGCACCGCCGAGGACGAGCTCTACGCGGTGGGCAACGTGGACCCGTTCAGCGGAGCGGGAGTGATCAGTCGCGGCATCGTCGGCGACCGCGCGGGAGAGCCCACGGTGGCCTCCCCCATGCACAAACAGGTGTTCTCGCTGCGCAGCGGAGAGTGCCTGGACGAACCGGCGCGACGACTGCCCACCTACCCGGTACGTCGCCGGGAGGGTGTGATCGAGATCGGACTGTCGTGAGCGAATCCACGGTCCCCACCGGAAAGAACGCTGCCGGGGCGGCCACCTCCCCGGTGGCCTCCGTGACGGATCCGCCCTCCCTGCTGGTGGTGGCGCACGGCAGCCGGGATCCGCGCGCGGGCGAGACGGTGGAGCGCCTGGCCGGTGCCGCCGCCGAGACCCTCCGGGTGCGGCACCGGGTCGCCAACGTGGACGTGACCGGCCCCACCGTCGCGGAGGCCCTGGACGAACTGCCCGGGCCCGTGGTGGCCGTGCCCGCCTTTCTGTCCTCCGGCTATCACGTACGCACGGACCTGCCCGCCCAGCTGGCGGCGCACGGTCGCGCCGAGGTCACGGTGTCCGAACCGCTGGGACCGGCCGAGGAGCTGGTCGGGGTGATGGTGCGCGGACTCGACCGGATCGGGTGGTGTCCCGGTGATCCGGTGGTGTTCGCCGCGGCGGGCTCGGCCGATCCCGGAGCGCTGGCCGACGTGCGGGGCATGGCCGCGGCGCTGGGTGCCCGGGTTCATCCGCGGGGCGAGCCGCTGCGGCCCACCTACGTCACCTCGGCGGAACCACGGACGAGCGCGGTGTGCGCGGCGGGCGGGTACGGCCCGCGCACGTTCGTGGCCCCCTACCTGTTGGCGCCCGGGCTCTTCCACCAGTGGCTGTCGGAGCTGCCCAGCGCCGGCGTCGCCGCTCCCCTGGGGGAGGACCGGGAGGTGGCGCGGCTGGTGGTGCGCCGCTACCGGGCCGCGCTGGCACGCCTGCCGTGGCGGGGCCGGTAGACTCCCCCGGAAGTGTGGTCACGGGGACGGGAGCCGAGAGCATCGCTCTTCCGGAACGGGGCTCGCGTTCACGCCGCGAAAAACCGCGAAGTTTGCGCGAACGTGTACACACGGGGGTTCGTTTCCCCCTCCCCTGCCTTGAAGGCGCATATAGGACAAGCGTACTGTTTAAACTGAGGGTCCGCGCGCACGAACCACGTGCGCGAGACTTCGTCGGACCCGTGCGGTTCCCGAACTTGCGCACGCCCGTCACGAGATGGAGTGAAACGTGACTGCACCTGTGAGCAAGGACAGCTTCGGCGCCCGCGACACGTTGCGTGTCGGCGACTCCTCCTACGAGGTCTTCCGACTCGACGCCGTCAGCGGAGCGCAGCGGCTGCCCTACAGCCTCAAGATCCTGTTGGAGAACCTGCTGCGCACCGAGGACGGGGTGAACATCACCGCCGACCACGTGCGCGCCCTGAGCAACTGGGACCCCCGGGCCGAACCGGACACCGAGATCCAGTTCACTCCCGGCCGGGTGATCATGCAGGACTTCACCGGCGTCCCCTGCGTGGTCGACCTGGCCACCATGCGGGAGGCGGTCGTCGAACTCGGCGGTGAGGCCTCCGCCGTCAACCCGCTCGCCCCGGCCGAACTGGTCATCGACCACTCGGTGGTCATCGACGTCTTCGGCAAGCCCGACGCGTTCGAGCGCAACGTCGAGTTCGAGTACGGCCGCAACAAGGAGCGCTACCAGTTCCTGCGGTGGGGCCAGAACGCCTTCGACGAGTTCAAGGTCGTCCCGCCAGGAACCGGCATCGTCCACCAGGTCAACATCGAGCACCTCGCCCGCGGCGTGATGGCCCGTAACGGGCAGGCCTACCCGGACACCTGCGTGGGAACCGACTCGCACACCACCATGGTCAACGGCCTCGGCGTGCTCGGCTGGGGCGTCGGCGGCATCGAGGCCGAGGCCGCCATGCTGGGCCAGCCCGTCTCGATGCTCATCCCGAAGGTCGTCGGTTTCAAGCTGACCGGCGAGATCCCCCCGGGAGCCACCGCCACCGACGTGGTGCTGACCATCACCGAGATGCTGCGCAGGCACGGCGTGGTCGGCAAGTTCGTCGAGTTCTACGGTTCCGGGGTGGCCTCGGTCCCCCTGGCCAACCGCGCCACGATCGGCAACATGAGCCCCGAGTTCGGCTCCACGGCCGCGATCTTCCCGATCGACGAGGAGACCGTCCGCTACCTCCGGCTCACCGGCCGCCCCCAGGAGCAGCTCGACCTGGTGGAGAGCTACGCCAAGGAACAGGGCCTGTGGCACGACCCGGACCACGAGCCCGAGTACTCCGAGTACCTGGAGCTGGACCTGTCCACCGTGGTCCCCTCCATCGCCGGGCCGAAGCGGCCACAGGACCGCATCGCCGTTTCCGAGGCCAAGAGCTCCTTCCGCGGCTCGCTCAAGGAGTACGTCTCGGTCAGCTCCGACGACAGCGCCCTGGACGAGGCCGGCCAGGAGTCCTTCCCCGCCAGTGACGCCCCGGCGGTGACCCACCACGACGAGGGTGACAGGCCCAAGCTCTCGGCCGCCAACGGCTCCGACGGCCGGGTCTCCAACCCCGTGCGGGTCTCCTCCCCCGAGCTCGGGGAGTTCGAGCTCGACCACGGCGCCGTGGTGATCGCCTCCATCACCTCCTGCACCAACACCTCCAACCCCTCGGTGATGCTGGGCGCGGCCCTGCTCGCCCGCAACGCCGTGGACAAGGGGCTGCAGACCAAGCCGTGGGTCAAGACCTCGATGGCCCCCGGCTCGCAGGTGGTCACCGACTACTTCGAGAAGGCCGGCCTGTGGCCCTACCTGGAGAAGCTGGGCTATCACCTGGTCGGCTACGGCTGCACCACCTGCATCGGCAACTCCGGGCCCCTGCCCCAGGAGATCTCGCAGGCGGTGCAGGACAACGACCTGTCGGTGGTCTCGGTGCTGTCCGGAAACCGGAACTTCGAGGGCCGGATCAACCCGGACGTCAAGATGAACTACCTCGCCTCGCCACCGCTGGTCATCGCCTACGCGCTGGCCGGCTCGATGGACTTCGACTTCGCCAACGACCCCCTCGGTCACGACACGGCGGGCAATCCGGTCTACCTGAGCGACATCTGGCCGAGTCCCCAGGAGATCCAGCAGACCATCGACTCGGCGATCACCCAGGAGATGTTCACCAGCGACTACTCCGACGTGTTCACCGGGGACAAGCGCTGGCGGGAGCTGCCCACTCCCGAGGGCGAGACCTTCGAGTGGGACGAGAACTCCACCTACGTCCGCAAGCCTCCCTTCTTCGAGGGCATGGGACTGGAGCCGGAGCCGCTCACCGACATCTCGCAGGCCAGGGTGCTCGCGCTGCTCGGCGACTCGGTGACCACCGACCACATCTCCCCCGCCGGCGCCATCAAGCCGGACTCCCCCGCGGGCCGGTACCTGCAGGAGCGCGGCATCGAGCGCAAGGACTTCAACTCCTACGGCTCGCGGCGCGGCAACCACGAGGTGATGATCCGGGGTACCTTCGCCAACATCCGGTTGCGCAACCTGCTGCTCGACGACGTGCAGGGCGGCTACACCCGCGACTTCACCCAGCCGGGCGGGCCGCAGGCGTTCATCTACGACGCCGCGCAGAACTACGCCGCGCAGAACACCCCGTTGGTGGTGCTGGCGGGCAAGGAGTACGGCTCCGGCTCCTCCCGCGACTGGGCCGCCAAGGGGACGGCCCTGCTCGGCGTGCGCGCCGTGATCGCCGAGTCCTTCGAGCGCATCCACAGGTCCAACCTGATCGGTATGGGTGTCATCCCGTTGCAGTTCCCGGCCGGAAGCACGGCCCGCTCGCTCGGGTTGGACGGCACCGAGCACTACGACATCAACGGGATCACCGCGTTCAACAGTGGAGAGATCCCCTCCACCGTGCGGGTGACAGCCACCAAGGAGGACGGCTCGACCGTCGAGTTCGACGCCGACGTCCGCGTGGACACCCCCGGTGAGGCGGAGTACTACCGCAACGGCGGCATTCTGCAGTACGTGCTGCGGAACATGGTCACTTCCTGACCCTTCCCTCACGACTGTCCGTACGGCACCGTGGCCCACGTGGTGGACCACGGTGCCGTACTATATTTCTTAGGACTAGGATCCGGGGCGGGCTTTGCCTCCGTTGACCACACGACTCACTCGGACAGGTGAGAACGGGCACAGTTTCCGTCCACGCGCATCACCTCCGCACGAGTCGCACGTCTCCCGCATGGAGGTGTGATCATGACGACCGAACTCAAGCATCACTGGCAGCCCGCCGAGCGGCAACGTCACGCCATCGCGGGGCCGCTGCCGGGCGGCAGACAGCACGGCGAGGGGGAGACCCTCGACACCCTCTGCGGCAGACGTGTCGTGGCCGCCGAGTCCAACGAGCTCAACTGGCTCTGGCCCACCTGTGACGACTGCATGGAGGTCGCCAAGGAACGGGTCGGGGCCAAGACATGAGCCCTGTCGCACTCGTCCGCCGTCGTCCGGGGGGCCGATGGTGGTTCCGACGGCGGACCCGCCCGTCCCCCGCGTCCCACCGGCCCGGCCCGTTCCGGGCCGGGAACGGACACCATCCCGGCGACGCCCGCGGGCGCTGCCACGGCCCCGGAAACGCTCAGCTCGCTCTCGCCAGGGCCACGGCGAAGTCCCGATCCCGGTCGGTGTACCAGTCGATCAGCTCGAAGCCCGCCTCGTGGAGTTCCGTGCGCACCCCCGAGTACCGGAACTTCGCCGATATCTCCGTTTCGATCTCCTCGCCGGCGGACAGCTCGACCGCGAGGGCCGCTTCGTCCAGCCACACCCGCATCGCACGGGGTGAACGCAACGAGATCTCGACGCGCTCCCGCCTCCCGTCGTAACGGGCACAGTGCACGAACTCCTCCACGGGGAAGTCCGCACCCAGCCCACGGTTGAGCACGTGCAGCACGTTCCGGTTGAACTCGGCGGTGACGCCCTCCCCGTCGTCGTAGGCCCTGCGCAACCGCTCCGGATCCTTGACCAGGTCGGTGCCCAGCAACAGCCACTCCCCACCGTCGAGTGCCCCGCGCACCTGCCGCAGGAAACGATCCCGCTGCCACGGGTCCATGTTGCCGATGGTCCCGCCGAGTAGTGCGATCATCCTGGTGTTCGCCCGGGGAAGCACCTCCAGCGTGGTCTCGAAGTCCCCCACCACCGCGTGCAGGTCGACCTCCGGATAGTCCACCGACAGCCGTGACAGCGCCCCGCGCAGGGCGGCGTGCGAGACGTCGGAGGGAACGAAACGCTCCAGAGTGCCGTTCTTGCGCAGGGCGTCCAGCAGCAGAACCGTCTTGGACGACGAACCGGAACCCAGCTCCACCAGGGAGTCCACTCCGGTCCTCTCCGCGATGTCGGGTGCGTACCGCTCCAGGATCCGGTACTCCGCTCTGGTCTGGTAGTACTCCGGCAGCTCGGTGATGCGTTCGAACAGGTCACTGCCACGTGCGTCGTAGAACCACTTCGGCGGCAGCCACTTGGGGGAAGCGGTGAGCCCCGCGCGTGCGTCGGCCACCAGTTCCCGTGTGGTGTCCACCTCGGCGCGGTAGTCCCGCAGTTCCACTCGGCTCATCGGATTACCCGCTCTCCGGTTCAGGGGTTTCGAACAGTGCGGTACGGCTCGTCGTCACGCGGTCGGCCACCACCAGACAGCCGTCCGGCACGGACTCCCAGGGGGGTTGCTCCGCGCCCGCGTGCGCCTCCCCCGACACCGCCGGGGGAAGCTCGAAGGGTTCCGAGGCCACCAGCACCGCCTCGGCGGTGCGGCACACGGACAACGAGTGGGTCCAGGTGGTGGCGATCAGTGTGTTCCCGTCGGTCAGCAGCAGGTTCATCCGCGCGTCGGGAACGGCGGTGACCACGTCGACCAGGGTGTCGCGTACCGCGTCGGCCGGAGGGCTGCCCTCCGTCAGCCGGTGCCGCAGCAACGCCCACACCAGCGCGGAGTCCACCGGTGCCTCCAGCTCGGCCAGTTCGGTGCTGTCCAGCTTGTCCACGAGGTCGACCAGTGAGTGCGGCCACCCCGGAACCCGGCCGTTGTGGCTGAACAGCCAGGGGCCGGCGGTGAACGGTGCGCACGCGGTGTGCACCACCGGCGTGGACCGGCTCGCCGAGCGAACCGCCCCGACCACGGCACCGGCGGCCACGCTCTCGGCCACGTCGGGGAGGTTGTCGTCGGCCCACATGGGCCCGGCGGCCCGGTAGCGCTTCGGCACCGGGGTGGCCGGTTGGTACCAGCCGACCCCGAAGCCGTCCACGTTGACCGTCCCTCCCCCACGCATGTCGTTCGGTGCCCAGCTCTGTTCGAGCAGCGAGTGGGCCGGACGCAGCAGCAGCTCGTCCAGCCCCACCCGGGGTCCCAGATAACCGACGTGACGACACATTCCTCGTGATCCGATCAGTCCAGTTCGGCGCGTGACGGGGTACGCGCGCAGCGGAAACCGGCGAAAATCTGGCGACGGACGGGAAAGTCCCAGTTCCGGAACGTCGCCCTGCAGGCGGCCGGGTCGGTTCCGAACGAGCCGCCGCGCAGCACCTTGTAGGAGGGACCGAAGAAGACCTCGGAGTACTCCCGGTACGGGAAGGCCTCGAAGCCGGGGTAAGGGGCGAAGTCCGTGGCGGTCCACTCCCAGACGTCCCCGATGAGCTGCCCCACCCCGGCGGGGGAACGTCCCTCGGGGAAGGACCCCACCGGGGCGGGACGCAGGTGCCGCTGCCCCAGGTTGGCGTGGTGGGGCTCCGGTGCGGCGTCCCCCCACGGGTAACGCCTCGAACGTCCGCTGCGGGGGTCGAACCGGGCGGCCTTCTCCCATTCGGCCTCGGTCGGGAGTCGTTTCCCGGCCCAGTTCGCGTACGCCAGGGCCTCGTGGAAACTGACGTGCATCACCGGTTCCCGCGCCGGGACCGGTTCCACCCGCCCGAACCTGCGCCGCATCCAGACGTCGCCACTGCGTCGCCAGAACAGCGGGGCCTCCAGACCGGCGTGCCGGAGATACCGCCAGCCCTCCTCGCTCCACCAACGCGGTTGTTGGTACCCCCCGCTGTCGACGAAGCGGAAGAAGTCCGCGTTGGTCACCGGGTGGGCGTCGATGAGGAAGTCGTCCACGTGCACCCGGTGGGCGGGACGTTCGTTGTCCAGCGCCCAGGGTTCCTCGGAGGTTCCCATCGTGAAGCTCCCCGCCGGGATCAGCACCTCCCCGGAGGTCTCCGTGCCCTCCGGCGGCGCGGGTGGGTCCGGAGCGTGGAGCACGGGATCCCCGCGGCGCAGCTGGTGGGTGGCCAGCATGGTCTCGTCGTGCTGCTGTTCGTGTTGCACGATCATGCCGAACGCGAAGGCGTTGTCGACCAGTCTGCGGCCCCGCAGCGGCACCCGATCCAGCACATCGTGGACCTTGTCCCGGACGGTGGCCACGTACTGTCGGGACTCCTCGGGCCCCAGCAGCGGCAGCTCGGGACGTTCGGCGCGGGCGTGCTGGAAAGCGTCGTAGAGATCGTCGATGTCCGGACGCAGCGCGCGCCTGCCGCCGACGTCACGCACCAGCCACTGCTCCTCCTGGCTGCCGACGTGGGCGAGGTCCCACACCAGGGGCGACATCAGCGGGGAGTGCTGTTTGACCAGTTCCTCGTCGTCCACCACGTCGGTCAGTGCCGCGCTGCGCCGGCGGGTTCTGTCCAGTTCGACCGCCACGCGCTCGCGCAGCTCCTCCGCGGAGAGGTCGACGATTTCCGGTCCGAGCGTGCTCACCAGTGTTCTCCTTCCGTGTCCCCCGACCGTCGCCGTCCGTGTTCGAGTCGCCCGTGCACGAAGGTGTCCACCCGCTCGGCCAGTCCCTCGGGCGCGTCCGGCGCGGCCTCCAGACATCGGCAGGCCAGGTCGAACACCGCGGCGGCGGCGCGGGCGAGTTCCGGGTTCCGCAGGCCGTCCCGCGCGGCGGGGATCCAGCTGTGGGCCACGGCCGCGGTCTCCTCGAGCACCTTGTCCACGACCGTCTCCGAACGGAACAACGCCGCCAACGCGCCCACCGGCACCATCCACCGGTCCCCCGGTTGGGCGTCGATGTAGCGGACCTCCAGGTACCCGCGCGGACGTACGGGGGGAAACATCGTGCTCAGGTGGTAGTCGAGGTCCTGCCGGTCGGGAGCGTCCCCGAAGGCCCCCGCGATCCACTCCGCGAAGCTCGCTCCGCACGGCGGGGTCCAGTCCCCGTTCTCGCGGCGGCGGCACACCACCGGCGCGTCGAGCGCGTAGCGGGCCCAGTCCAGGGCAGGATCGGTGCCCGTCGGTGCGGGCGAGGTCCGTGGCGGATCGGTGTGCAGCAGACACCGGGCCCGTGCGGAGGCCCAGCCGGTCTCGCGGCCCAGGGACAGCCGGGAGTTGGCGAACACGGCGGTGAACACGGGTCCCAGCGCGTGCAGGGCCTGCCACCTGGCGGCCACCCTGCCCGGCTCCCCCGCGTCCAGGCACACCTGCACCCCAGCGGTGTTGCACATCATGCGTTTACCGGCGCTGCCGATCCGGTTGAAGGAGTGTTCCATCGCCGCGTAGCGCGGCGAGTTCAGCAGTCTGCGCGGAGTGCGCCACGGGTCCAGACCGTGGTCTCCGAGCACGAGCCCGGCGCGGCCGAGCAGATCCCGGGCGTGGGCCGTGTCGGTGGACACCGCCCGGAACAACTCGGTCATCGACGCGTGTACCGGGCTGGATATCTCGAGTTGGCCTCCCGGCTCGACGGTGATCCTCGACCCGCCGGGCAGTTCGCGGTGCGGACTGTCCGGGTTCAGGGTCGGTGGGGCGTAGGGGCCCAGGGCCCTGGTGAGCGTGTCGGGGCAGAGGGGTCGTCGGGGGTCGCACGCGTGGTGCACGGTCCATTCGAGTTCGGTTCCCAGCAACCGCGGGGGGCCGTGCTTGAAACACACCGAGGCCACGTAGGCCTCGGCCTCGGCACGGCTCCGCAGACGCGAGGTGGGCACCTCGTGGGTGTCCGGTTCTGTGTCGGTTCCACGGAGGGTCGACACGGCCACGTTCATCACCGCCTGTGTCCGCTCGTGTCCGTTGACGCTACCGGTGATCGGCTCGGCACGCACCACTTGCACCGCACCTTCGGGTGCTGGTATACGAGAGCGACCCCGAGGGCCGCCGGGAGAACTCACAAAACGTACGTACGGATTGCGGTTGCCCCGCCGGACTGCGACGATCAGCCCATGCCTCGTGTCAGCTCGGATCATCTGCAGGCCAGACGCCGCCAGATCCTGGACGGCTCCCGGGCCTGCTTCGCACGGCACGGCTACGAGGGCGCCACCGTGCGCAGGCTCGAGGAAGCCACCGGGCTCTCCCGCGGCGCCATCTTCCACCACTTCAAGGACAAGGAGTCCCTCTTCCTCGCCTTGGCCGAGGACGACGCGGAACGGATGGCCGACGTGGTCGCCCAGCAGGGGCTGGTCCAGGTGATGCGCGACCTGCTCTCCGATCCGCACGGTCGCCAGGGCTCGGTGCCGGGGGCGGAGTGGCTCGGTACCAGACTGGAGGTCTCGCGCAGACTCCGCACCGACGCCGAGTTCCGCAGCCGCTGGGCCCAGCGTTCGGAGCAGTTGACCGCGGCCACCCGGGAACGTCTCCGACGCCAGCGCCGCTCCGGCAACCTCCGGGACGACGTGGACGTCGACGTGCTCACCTCCTATCTCGAACTGGTGCTGGAGGGGCTGGTCTCCCACCTGGCCATGGGCTTTCCCGCCGACGACCTCGATCCGGTACTGGACCTCGTGGAGGAGAGCGTCCGCCGCCACCGCAACGGGTGATCCGTGATCCTCGGCTCATCGGGCTCCGAGGCGGCGGTGTGTGCGATGCCGTGACGGGACGTGCGGCGTAATCTCGCCACCGGCCCGTCGACATTCCCCGGAAGGGGCTTCCCGGAAGACAGCCAGGCGGAGGAGCGTATGTGGGGCGAGTGGTGGAACCGCTTCGTCGCCTCGGATCCCGCTCTCCGCCGGCTCCGCACCGCCGTACGGGTGAGCTGTTCGGTGGCCCTGACGCTGCTGGTGCTGCTGCCCGTGCTTCCCCTGCTCGGCCAGTCACCGTCGAACGCGCTGATCGGTGCGGTCGTGGCCATCCAGTCCTCGGTGGCGGTCAACGACACCACCCAGCGCCAGCGGCTGGTGACGACCCTGCTCATGCCGATACCGGCCACGGCCAGTCTGGCCGTGGCCACGGTCAGCCAGCCGCTCCCCGCGCTCAAGGTGGCACTGTTCCTCGTGGTCATCTTCGTGGCCACCTACATCCGCCGTTTCGGAGTCCGCTACTTCGCCCTGGGGTTCGTCGGATTCTTCGGCTACTTCTTCGCGATGTTCCTGCGCCCCACACTGGAACAGATCCCCGCCATGGCCCTGTCCGCCGTGTGCGGGGCGTTGGCGGCGTGCCTGCTGCGGTTCGTGCTGCTGCGCGACGATCCCCAGGGAGTGCTGGAACGCGGCAGGCGCACCATGCGCGCCCACGTGCACTCGCTGCTGCACGCGGTCCGCGAGCTGGCCGAGAACCCGAACTCGGCCAGGCACCGCCGCGCGCTACAGACGCACTCCGTCCGGCTGAACGAGACGGCTCTCATGCTGGAGGGCGTGCTCGAACAGCTGCCCGGACTCGACGAACGCAGGCGCGCGCTGCTGCGCCAGCGGCTGCTGGAGGTCGAGCTGGCCGCGGAGAACCTGCTCACCCTCCTGACACGGTCCTTCGACGATCCGGAGAACACCGGGGCGGTGCCCGCCCTGGCACCGCTGCTGGACGTGCTGCGCACCGACCCGGCGGAGTTCCGTTCGGTGAGCCGCCGGGTCGCCGAGGACTTCGAACGTCAGGGTTCGGTCGAGCTGGCGATGACGGTGCGCAGACTCGGTTCGGCGATGACGGAGCTGGCCCAGGCGACCTCCGAGCTCGGCGAGGACGGTGCGGCGGGGGACGACGAGGAGTCCCCACCGACCCGGCAGCAGGAGACGGACCAGCAGGAACGCGCCGATGAGGACACCGGGCTGCGCCGTCCCGAGGTCCGTGTCGCCGCCCAGGCGACCTGCGCGGCCGCACTGGCCATCGTGGGGGGCCAGTTCGTCTCCCCGAACCGCTGGTACTGGGCGGTGATCACCGCCTTCGTCGTGTTCATCAGCGTGAACAGCCGCGGCGAGCTGCTCGTCCGGGCCTGGCAGCGCACGGCGGGAACCGTTTTCGGGGTGCTCGCCGGGATCCTGGTGGCCTCCCAGGTGACCGGCCACCCGGTCACCGAGCTCGTCCTGGTGCTGTGCTGCCTGTTCCTCGCCTTCTACTTCCTCGGCTACTCCTACTCGGCCCTGACCTTCTTCGTCACCACCACGCTGGGGATCCTCTACGGCATCCTCGGCACGTTCTCCGCGTCGGTGCTGGGCACCCGCCTCGTGGAGACGGCCGTGGGAGCGGCGGCGGGAGTGTTGGCGGCGGTGCTGGTGCTGCCGACGAGCACCCGCACCGTGGTGAGCGCCCGCTCGCGGGAGTTCCTGCTCACCCTGCGGGACCTGCTGCGCCGGGCCGGGGACGAGACCGCCCACCAGGGCACGGTCACCGCCTTCCACGAGGACGCCCGCGAGTTGGACGGCAAGCTGCAACAGCTGCGCACCAGCGCACGCCCGCTGACGGGGGCGTTGTTCCGTTCCCGGGGCAGCAGGCTGCAACGCGAGCTGATCGTGGGGGCCGGCTGCGCCTACTACGTCCGCAACCTGGCGGTGCTGCTCGAACACACCGTGGAGATGACCGACGAGGACACCCGCCACAGGCTCGCCGAAGCCCTGTGGGCCCTGGCCGCCTGCGCCGAGGCGCTGACCGACGAGGGGGACCGCCCCTTCGAGGAGACCTCGCGGGCACTGCGCCCTCGTCTCGAATCCCTGCACGACATCGCCGAGGCGCTGCCCACCGGTCCCACCTCGCTGCACCGGACGATCAACCTGCTCGACCGGATCGGGCAGACCCTGCACGACCTCGCCCACGAGTTCGGCCGCGCCCCCCGGCAGGAGAGCGGGACGACGGCAACGGGGTCGAAAACTGTTCGGGCGTTTGAGTAATTACGTGTCACTCTGTGCTAAACTGTTCTCATGAAGCTGAAGGAGTGGGCGCGGGAACAGGGGGTTTCCTACCGGACCGCGTTGAACTGGTTCCACGCGGGAACTCTGCCCGCGCCCGCTCGTCAGCTGTCCACCGGCACGATCCTGGTCGAACCGCCCACGGTTGAGACCGGGCGGACGGTGGCGTACTGCCGGGTTTCCAGCGCGGATCAGCGTGACGACCTGGACCGGCAAGCTGGACGAGTAGCCCAAGAGTGCGCTCGCCGTGGTCTCGCACTAGATTCCACAGTCACCGAGATCGGGTCCGGGTTGAACGGCAACCGGCAGAAACTGCGGAAGTTGCTCGCTACCCCCGAGGTAACCACCATCGTGGTGGAACACCGCGACCGGCTGGCCCGATTCGGTGTCGAACACCTCGAAGCCGCCCTGTCCGCCCAGTCCCGCCGGATTGTCGTGCTCGACGACGCCGAAGTGGAAGACGACCTGGTGCGCGAGGTGACCGAAGTACTCACGTCGATGTGCGCCCGCTTGTACGGGCGCCGGTCGGCGGCCAAGCGGGCGAAAGCAGCACTGAAGGCGGCGGAGGTGCCGCCGCGATGACCACGGTGTTGCAGGCGTACCAATTCGCGCTCGACCCGACCGGGCAGCAGCAGGCCATGTTGTCGTCGCACTGCGGCGCAGCACGATTCGCCCACAACTGGGGCCTGGCCCAGGTCAGGGCCGTGCTGAACCAGCGGGAAGCCGAACGCTCCTACGGCGTGCCCGAATCCGCGTTGACGCCGAGCCTGAACTGGTCGGCCTACTCCCTGCGCAAAGCCTGGAACGCCGCGAAGGACGAGGTGGCCCCGTGGTGGGGCGAGAACTCGAAGGAAGCCTACGCCTCGGGTCTGGCCAATCTGGCTGATGCTTTGGGTAATTGGCACAAGTCCCGCACCGGTAAACGCGCCGGGAAGCGGATCGGGTTTCCCCGGTTCAAGTCCAAGCGCCACCGCTTGTCGTGCCGGTTCTCCACCGGCTCGTTCGGGCTGTCCGAGTCGGATCGGCGGCATGTGCAGCTGCCCCGCATTGGGCTCGTGCGCACGCACGAATCCACCCGCAAACTCGCCCGACACGTCGAACGCGGCACCGCCCGCATCCGATCGGCTACCGTGTCGTTTCAACGCGGCCGGTGGCACGTGTCGTTCTCCGTCGAGATCACCAAGACCGAACCTGAGCCTGCGGTCAAGGGCGGGACGGTCGGCGTTGACCTCGGGGTGAAGCACCTGGCGGTGCTGTCCACCGGCGAAAACATCGCCAACCCGAAACACCTCGACGCCGCACAGCGGGAGTTGCGCCGGTTGCAGCGTCGGGCCGCCCGCCAGCAGGGCCCGGACAAGCGCACACCGTCGAACCGGTGGCGCAAAACCCAAGCACGCATCGCCAAGCTGCACACCGCCGTGGCGAACGCGCGCCGCGACGGGCTGCACAAGCTCTCCACCCGACTCGTAGCCGAGTTCGACACCGTCGTGGTGGAAGACCTCCACGTGGCCGGGATGGTGCGCAACCGCCGGTTGGCTCGCGCCATCTCCGGTGTCGGCATGGGCGAGCTGCGTCGCCAGCTCGACTACAAAACCAGCTGGTCAGGCCGACAGCTGGTGGTGGCCGACCGTTGGTATCCCAGCTCGAAGACCTGCAACGACTGTGGTGCGGTGAAAGCCAAACTGCGCCTGTCCGAGCGGACATTCACCTGCGATCACTGCGGCTACCGCACTGATCGCGACCTGAACGCGGCCCGCACCCTCGCGGGCCTGGCGTCCTCCCCGAGTTGCGGGGCGACGAAAAACGAGCCCGCTGGAAACCCACGTAAGACCAGCCATGCTGGCAGCGGGTATCGCCACGGGAAGACCCCGACCCAACGGGCCGGGGCCAACGCCGCGTAGCAATACGACGGCTCAGGAACGTTTTCACACCTTTCCTGAACGGTTCAGTCGCCCGGTTCGGCGAGCCGGCCGGGGTCCCGCTCGCGCAGCTGCTCCATCAGCTCGCTGCGGGCGCGGGCCACCCGGGAACGCACCGTTCCCGTGCGACAGCCCAGCACCCGGGCCGTCTCCGCGTAGCCGAGACCGAGCACCTGGGTCAGCACGAAGGCCTCGCGGCGGCGCTGGTCCAGCGCGTCCAGGGCGCTGCGCAGGGCGTAGCCGTCCAGCAGGCCGGGGGTGCGCGGTTGGCTCGCCTCGGCGGCCCGCTGCCAGTCGGCCTGTTCGGCCCGCCGGGGCCTGCGCGCGCGGTGGCGCAGGTGGTCGGCGGCCACCCGGCGCGCTATCGAGAGCAGCCAGGTGCGCGCCGGTGCCCTGCCGCGGTAGGACCCGAGGGAACCGAACGCCCGCAGATAGCACTCCTGGGTGAGGTCTTCGGCGGAGTTCCCGTCGGTGAGGTGGCGCAGCAACTGCCAGACCTGCCGCTGTGTCCCGCGGACGAACGCGGCGGCGGCGTCCGCGTCGCCCTGCTTGGCCGCGAACACGCAGCGTGTGAGCTCCTGGTCGTCCACACCCGTTCCCATGAGTCCGCCGGCGGAGAGGGGTTCCACCGTCGAGCCGATCCGGTTCCTCGACGAGCGCCCGTCGGGGTCGCGCTCGCCGGGTGCGGACTCTACGCGCTCGCCCGCGACGACCGTTTCCGTGGTTTCCCCGACAGTGGCGGGAACCATGCGGGCGTTGTCGACGACCAGCACCGTGTGGACTGCGTGACGAGTGTCGAGATCCTCTCCGCCGAACTGGACGACGCCGCGACCGAGCAGGAGAGCGGCAGCGCCCACCGGCACCTGCGGGGGTGCGCCTCCTGCCGCGACTGGTACCGCGAGGCCACGGCCCTCACCAGGGCGGTGCGGGTCATGCCCGCCGAGAGCGGACCGGACGTGACCGAGGCGGTACTGCCCGCGCTGCGGCCCCGTACGCTGGACAGGCTGCGGGGGGCGCGGGGAGAGCCGCTGCGGGTCGTGCTGCGCTGCCTGCTCGTCGCGGTGGCGCTGGTCCAGCTCGGCCTGGGTGTGCTGCAACTCACCGGACTGGGGGTGCGCGTGCTGCCCGGCGGGACGGCCGAGACCGTCCCGCACGTCGACCACGAGACCGGGTCCTGGAACACGGCCCTGGCCGTGGCGCTGCTCTGGGTGGCGCTGCGGGCCCGCCACGCGGTGGCCCTGCTGCCGATGCTGGGCAGTTTCACCGGCGTGCTCGGAGGGCTGTGCCTGCTGGACCTGTTCTCCGAACGGGTGGGGGTGGGCAGGGTGCTGTCCCACACCCCCGTGCTGCTCGGGCTGGTGCTGGTCGCCGCGCTGGCCGTGCTGCGCGAGCCCGAGGGATTCCCCGGACGTCCGCTGGCTGCCGCGCCCGCCGGGGAAGCGGACACGAGCACGCCGACCGTGGCCGAGTTCACCCGGCGGGACACCGGGGACGGCGGCGACACCCCGGTCGCCCACCGCGCGAGTGCGTGACCGGTCCCATACCCCAGGCTGGAGGTCGGGCGGCGTGACGACGGCCGAACCGTCACGGCGAATCACACGAAAGGTGTCCACATGACGATGTCCGCGGATCCCGTGGAGGCCGAACGCGGTACCGGGCGGCAGCTGGAGCTGAGCGTGGGCGGGATGACCTGTGCCGCCTGCGCCACCAGGGTGGAACGCAAGCTGAACAAGCTGGAGGGCGTGCGGGCCAGCGTCAACTACGCCACCGCGCGGGCCAGCGTGACCGTCTCCGGCGACACCGACGAGGAGGTGCTCACCGACACGGTCGCCAAGGCCGGCTACCAGGCCGAGGTGCTGCGCCCCGCCGAGCAGCGGCAACAGGACTCGGGGCAGCGGGTGCGCGACCTGTGGCGCAGGCTCGTGGTCGCGGTGGTGCTGTTCATCCCGCTGGCCGACCTGGCGATCCTGTTCACCGTGCTGCCCGAGGCCCGCTTCCCCGGATGGCAGTGGCTGGTGGTCGTGCTGGCGCTGCCGGTGGCCGGTTGGGCGGCCTGGCCGTTCCACCGGGCGGCCCTGGTCAACGCCCGCCACGGCTCCTCCTCCATGGACACGCTGGTCTCGGTGGGCATCCTCGCCGCCTGCGTGTGGTCGCTGTACGCCATGTTCACCCCGAGCGCGGCCCCCGACGACGCCTCGGGGCTGTGGCTGCTGCTGAACACCGACGGGGCTGCCTATCTCGAAGTGGCCGCCGGGGTCACCACCTTCGTGCTGGCGGGCAGGTACTTCGAGGCCAGGGCCCAGCGTCGCGCCGGGGACGCGCTGCGGGCGCTGGCCGAGCTGAGCGCCAGGACCGCCACGGTCGAGGACCCGGACGGCACCCGGCGGGAGATCCCGGTCGAGCAGCTGGCCGTGGGCCAGCACTTCGTCACCCGCCCCGGCGAGACCGTGGCCACCGACGGGCGGGTGGTGCGCGGCCGGGCCGCCGTGGACCGCAGCTCCATGACCGGCGAGTCCGTTCCCGTCGAGGTCGCCGAGGGCGAGGAGGTCACCGGGGGAACCGTGGTCTCCCACGGCTGGCTGCTGAGCGAGGCCACCAAGGTCGGCGCGGACACGCAGCTGGCGGGCATGGTGCGGCTGGTGGAGCAGGCCCAGAACGGGAAGGCCGCCGTGCAGCGACTCGCCGACCGGATCTCGGCCTACTTCGTGCCCGCCGTGCTCGTGCTGGCCGCACTGACCCTGCTGACGTGGCTGCTGCTGGGGGCCTCCCCGGAGCGGGCGTTCACCGTGGCGCTGTCGGTGCTGGTCATCGCCTGCCCCTGTGCCCTGGGGCTGGCCACGCCGACGGCGCTGATGGCGGCCTCGGGGCGCGGGGCCCGGCTCGGGATCTTCCTGAAGGGCTACCAGACCCTGGAGTCCACCAGGCAGGTCGACACGGTGGTGCTGGACAAGACCGGCACCGTCACCACCGGCGGGATGTCGGTGGCGGAGCTCTCCCACGTGCCCGAGTTCCCGCGTTCCCGGGTGCTGCGGCTGGCCGGGGCGGTGGAACTGGCCTCCGAGCACGCCGTGGCCGCGGCGGTGGTGGCCGCCGCGCGGGCCGAGTTCCCCGACGAGCAGACCCCGCTGCCCGAGGTGGAGGACTTCACCAACGAACCCGGCCTCGGAGCCACGGGACGGGTGGAAGGCCACGAGGTCCTGGTCGGCCGGGCCAAGCTGTTCACCGACCGGGGGATGTCGGTGCCGGATGAGCTGGACCGGCGGCGTGCGGAGTGGGAACGGCAGGGCCGGACGACCGTGCTGGTCGGCTGCGACGGCGCGGTCGTGGCGGTGCTCGCGCTGTCCGACACCCTCAAGCCCTCCGCCGAGGCCGCCGTGCGACGGCTCTCCGAACTCGGCATGCGGACCGTGCTGCTGACCGGCGACAACGAACCCACGGCCCGGGCCGTCGCCTCCGAGGTCGGCATCGAGGAGGTCGTGGCCGGAGTGCTGCCCGGTGAGAAGGTCGCCGAGATCGAACGGCTGCGCGCCTCCGGGCGCAGCGTGGCGATGGTCGGCGACGGGGTCAACGACGCTCCCGCGCTGGCCACGGCCGACCTGGGGCTGGCCGTGGGGGCGGGCACGGACGTGGCGATCTCGGCGGCGGACCTGATCCTGGTGCGCGACGACCTCACGGCGGTCCCCGACGCGATCCGCCTCGCCCGGCGCACCCTGGGCACCATCAAGGGGAACCTGGTCTGGGCCTTCGGCTACAACCTGGCGGCCATCCCGCTGGCGGTGCTGGGACTGCTCAACCCGCTGATCGCCGGGGGAGCCATGGCGTTGTCCTCGGGCTTCGTGGTCTCCAACAGCCTGCGGCTGCGGCGTTTCTCCCCCTCCTGAGTCGGAGTTCGCACCGAGACCGGCCTCTCGGGGGAGATCTCGGGGAAAACCGGGGGACGTCCCCGAGGTGGCCGCGCCGGAAACGGTGTTGAGTGAGGACGGTGCACATCGGAGAGTCGTGCGCTCCGGTCGCGGTTCCCCGGGATTCCCCGTCCCGGGAGGGGCGCGGCGCCGGAGACGCGCTCTCGTGACATTGCTCACCGGGGAGTGCGCGGACCCTGTCGGGTGCGTCCGTGCTCTCCGGGTTCTCCGAACACCGCACGATGCTGCGCGTGTTCGGAACGTAGCCTCAGGGACAGTCTCACAACCGACGAATCATGGGGGATTTCACGTGAACATCCCGAACGGGTCGCGGCCGGATCCGGCCCCCCGGGAGGACACCGCCACCTCGACCGCCGCCGAACCCGCACCCGGGTACGCGACCAGCGCCTCCGAGCTGGTGAAGGTCTACGGCAGCGGCGAGGCCGGGGTCCGCGCCCTGGACCGCGTCGACATCGGCTTCGCCGGCGGGCGGTTCAGCGCGATCATGGGCCCGTCCGGCTCCGGCAAGTCCACCCTGATGCACTGTCTGGCCGGGTTGGACACCCCCACCTCGGGCCGGGTGCTGCTGGGCGAGACCGACCTGACCGAGCTCTCGGACAAGCAGCTCACCCTGACCCGCCGCGACAGGATCGGTTTCCTGTTCCAGTCGTTCAACCTGCTGCCCACCCTGACGGCCGAGCAGAACATCCTGCTGCCGTTGGAGCTGTCCGGCCGCAAACCCGACCGGCAGTGGCTGGACACCCTCACCGAGGCCCTGGGCATCGACCAGCGCCTGCGTCACCGGCCCAGTGAACTCTCCGGTGGTCAACAACAGCGGGTCGCGGTGGCCCGCGCGCTGGTCACGCGCCCCGAGGTCGTCTTCGCCGACGAGCCCACGGGTGCGCTGGACTCCAAGTCCGGCGCGAACCTGCTGGAGTTCCTGCGGGGTTCGGTGCGCCAGTTCGGCCAGACCGTGGTGATGGTCACCCACGACCCGGTCGCGGCCTCCTACGCCGACAGCGTGGTGCTGCTGGCCGACGGCACCATCGCGGGCCGCATCGACCAGCCCACCCCGGAAGCGGTGCTCGACTCGCTGCGCCGGTTGGGTGGGTGAGAGCTCGTGCTGCGCAACACCCTGCTCCAGCTCCGACACAACCTCGGACGGCTCTCGGCGGCCGGGCTCGCCATCGTGCTGGGCGTGGGATTCGTCGCCGCCACCCTGGTGTTCACCGGCACCATGCGGTCCTCGGTCCGGCACATGGTGGCCGCCCCCAACCTGGCCGCCGACGTCGTCGTCACCGGCACGGCCGCCTTCGAATCCGACCACGAAGAGGGCAGCCCCGAGGCTCGGCTCCGCCGGATCCGCGAGACCGAGGGCGTGGCCGCGGCCGTGCCGCGCGTGGAGGGCTACGCCAACGCCTCCTGGGGCGGGGAGCGGAACTCCGTGGAACTGGCCCGTCTCCCCGAACAACCATCCCTGCGCTGGTACGACCTCGCGGAGGGCAGGTACCCCGAGTCCGGCGACGAGGTGGTGGTCAGCAAGCGGGCCGCCGACTCGGCGAACCTGACGCCGGGCGACGAGATCACCCTGCGCCAGCTCGGAAGGTTTCCCTCCACCCGGGAGGACATGCCCGAGTCGCCCCCGGAGCGCACGGTCCGGATCTCCGGTCTGGTGGACATCGGAAGCACCATGCTCACCGGAGGCAGCCGGGCCACGGTCTTCGCGCCGAACGACCTGCTGCGTTCGCTCGGTGTCACCGACTACTACGAGGTCGACGTGCTGCTGACCGACGGCGCCGACGCTTCGGCCGTGGTGAACGAGCTCAGCGGCATGTTCAACGACAGATACACCCACGTCCGCACCGGCCGGCAGCAGGCCGACCACGAGGTGGAGCTGTTCAGCGGAAGAACGGCGGCCGCGCTGAACGCCGTGCTGCTGCCCTTCGGTGCGATCGCGCTGTTCGTGGCCGGGTTCGTCATCGTCAACACCTTCTCGGTGCTGCACGCCCAGCGCAGCAGGCAGTACGCCCTGCTGCGGTGCGTCGGCGCCACCCGAGGACAGATCCGGCGCTCGGCCCTGTTCGAGGCCCTGCTGGTCGGGCTGGTCACCTCGGTGATCGGCACCGCCTTCGGCGTGCTGGCTTCGGCGGTGGTGAGCTGGCCGCTGGGGCTCACCGACTCCCCGGTGGACTTCGGCTCGCTCGGCATCACCCCACTGGCGCTGACCGTGCCCGTGGCCGCCGGGCTGCTGGTGACCTTCCTGGCCTCGTTGGCCCCCGCCGCCCGCGCGATGCGGGTCTCCCCGCTGGCGGCGCTGCGCCCCGTGCCGGACGAACAGGTCTCCCGTCGGGTCGGTCGGGTCCGGCTGGTCTTCGCCACCGGGCTCACCGTGCTGGGCGGGGCGTTGCTGCTGTTCGCCGCGACCGGAGCCAACCTCGTCATGGCCGTGGTGGGCGGAATCCTGGCCGTGGTGGGTGTGCTGCTGTTCACTCCCACCCTCGTTCCCGCCGTGGCCAGGGCCTTCGGGCGCGTGCTGCGGCTGTTCGGTCCTCCGGGCACGCTCGCCGGGGGCAACGCCGTGCGCAACCCCTACCGGGCGTCCTCCACCAGCACCGCCCTGATGATCGGTGTCGGGCTGATCGCGGGGCTGATCACCGGCACCGCCAGCACCCGGTTCAGCGCCAACCAGGAGATCGACCAGAGCTATCCGGTGGACGTGAAGGTCTCCACCCAGGAGTACGGCGGAACCGTGCCCGCGGACGTGCGGCAGCGCCTGGAGTCGCTGGAGGGCACCGCGACCACCGCCGAGCTGGCGGGAACCACCTTCGAGGTGGAACGGTCGAAGGGGAACCTTCCCGAGGGGGTCGACGCCGAGGAGATGGCCCCCGCCACCTTCCTGGCACTGGGCATCGACCCCGCCGAGCTCGCCGAGGTGGCACGGCACGGTGCCCAGCAGCTGCGTTCGGGGACGGTGCTGGTCGACAGGACCCTGCTCACCCCGCTCGGCTGGTCGGAGGGTGACCGGGTCCGACTGCCCCTCGGGGACGGGTCCGGCACGTTCCGCGTGGTGGTCAGCAACCTGGTCGACTCCGGGATACTGCTCACCCGCTCCGACCTGGCCGCCACGGGAGCCGAGACCCACACCGCCGCCCTGTGGGCCCGTGCCGACACCGACGGGTACATACCCGGCTACACCAGCGAGCTGAACTCGCTGGAGCGGGAGAGCGCCGCCACCCCCATCGACGTCGGCGGAGCCGTGCAGATGCGGGCACAGTACACCCAGGTGCTCGACACGCTGCTGCTGATCGTCTCCGGCCTGCTGGCGGTCGCGGTGATCATCGCGGTGGTCGGCATCGCCAACACCCTCGGCCTGTCGGTGCTGGAACGCGGCAGGGAGTCCGCGCTGCTGCGCGCGCTGGGGCTGACCCGGGGGCAGCTGCGGGGAACCCTGGCGCTGGAGGCGGTGCTGCTGGCCGTGGTCGGAACGGTGCTGGGTGCCGTGCTCGGCGTGCTGTTCGCCTTCGGTGGCGTGGCGGCGATGCTCGGACAGATAGGACTGCCCGTCTCCCTGGCCGTGCCCTGGGTGCGGCTGCTGCTGGTGGTGCTGTGCGCGATACCGGCCGGTGTGCTGGCCTCGGTGTTGCCGGCGCGCAGGGCTGCCAAGGCGCAGCCGGCAGCCGCTCTCTCGGAGGAGTAGACCGGCTCCGTGCCGGCTGCGTGCGTGGTCACGTAGCCGGCACGTGAGTCGGCGCCTCGCTGCGTTGCGGGGCACATCGAGTAGCGACCTACGCCACGTGCCCCGCTGCCTGGCGAGGCATCCGACTCACGCGCCGGGGTGGGTCCGTTGTGTGGGTGGCGGTGCCGGTGGCGGGGCCGCTTTCGCGGGATCGTCACCGGTTCGGCCGGTCGTGTCCGTCCACGCGCCGGGGTGCGTCCGTTGCGTGGGTGGCGGGGGTCGCTTTCGCGGGATCGTCACCCGCTAGCCCGGCCGCTCGATCACCCTTCGGTGACCTCGCCCCAGCGGACCTCGATCTCGTCCCGGGCTCCGAAGCGCTCCAGGTGCGTGGCGATCACCCGCGTGACCCGGTCGACCCCCTCCCGCTGCTCGGCCCGTGCCCGCAGCAGCAGCGTGTTCCCCTCGGCGCGCAGCTCGCACGTTCCCACGTCGAACTCGACGCGCCCGCGTTCCTCGTCGTACTCGCTGGTGACCTTGTGCGCGAAGTGCTTGCACAGCTGCGCCAGGTACCGCTGCGGCCGTTCGGTGGCCACCTCCGCCTGTGCTGTCAGCATCCGTCCTCCCGATCGGGACCATATGGGTAAGGTATGCCTTACCAAACCCACGGTACTCCGTGCTGCGACGAGAGCGGATCACCGGCCGCCGGGGTCGGCGGAGATCCGTGCCACACCGGTCTCCCGGTCAGCTCCGGGTGGACTCCAGCCGTTCGAACAGGCCCTCGTGCTCGGCGTCGTCGTCTCCCTGCTCCCGCTGCCACTGGCTCAGCAGCACGACCAGCACCAGCAGCATCGGCAGCTCACCCCCGAGCCAGCCGATCAACGCCCCGGCCCGCTGGGCGGCCATCGGATCGACGCTCCACGCCAGGTCCAGCGTGCGGTAGTAGTTGTCCGCGATCGGCTCGTCCATGCTCAGCACGAGCACGCCGAAGAAGGCCAGCAGCGGCATCATGCCCAGCGTCACCCCGAGCCTGGCCAGCTGCGGCACCCTGCGCGGCGTGCGGTCGGTGCCCAACACCGACCAGAACCAGAGGTAGCCGGTCACCAGGAAGTACACGTTCATGATCGTGTGCGCCCAGTGCTCCTGCATCACCCACTGGAACAGCCCGGTCAGGTAGAGCCCGTACAGCGAGCCGGCCAGCAGCACCGAGGCCACCACCGGGTGAGTCACCGCCCGCGCCACCGGGGAGTGCACCACCGCCAGCACCCATTCCCGGGGTCCGAAGAGCCCCCCGCGTTCGGCGCCGGGCAGGGCGTTCAGCGCCAGCAGCACGGGGTGCCCGAGCACGAGCAGCGCCGGACCCACCATGTTCAGCAGCAGGTGCGCCGTCATGTGCACCCCGAAGGTGGCCGGTGCGTAACTGCCCAGCCCCGAGGAACTGGCGACCAGCACCGTGGCGCAGCCCGCCATCCAGCTCGCGGTGCGTCCCACCGGCCAGCTCGTACCGGCGGCCCGCAGGCGGCGCACTCCGAGTGCGTAGCCCACGGCCAGCAGCACCGCCGCCGTGCCCAGCAGCAGGTCGAACCGCCACGCGGTGAGCAGCTGCGTCGGGTCGGGGAAGGCGGGCAGGTCGTAGCCGATCAGCAGCTCGGAGGCCGAGGTGTCCCGGGCCAGGAGGTTCGGCGGCGGCACGTGGGCCATTCCCATGGAAATCCCCAGGGTGCCCAGCAGCAGCGCCCCTTCCAGTCCCGCCAGGCGGAGCACGGCGCGGCGTGTTCCGGTTCCCGCGCGGAAGGCCCGGCGGCGCAGCGGCACGGACACCGCCGCGATCAGCACCAGCATCCCCACTTTGGCCAGCACCAGTGCTCCGTAGCGGGTCTCCAGCAGCCGGTCGGGGGGAACCAGCACCAGGGAGGAGACCACGCCCGAGGCGGCCAGCACCACCCAGCACCCGGCGGCCAGCCGTTGGTAGCGCAGGGCCACCCGCTGCTGGTGCGCCCCACCGCGCAGCGCGTGGGCCAGCACGGCGAACAGGGTTCCCAGCCACAGCGTGGCCGCCACCACGTGGAATCCCAGGCTGTCCGAGGCGAAGTCGTGCCCGGCGTTGGAGGCCCCGTGGCCGACCAGCACCGGCGGCAGCACCCCCAGCGCACCCACCAGGGACAGGGCGATCGTGGTGCGCCAGCGCAGCACGAAGTGGCAGGACAGGGCCAGCACCACCGCCACGGCGGCCGACAGCAGCCAGCCGTCGGGGGCGTCCAGGGCGCCCAGCAGTTCGAGCAGCGAGGTCGGGGCGAGGATCTCGGAGACCGGCTGGCCGGAGGAGTCGGCGGCGTCGAAGACGGTCAGCAGCAGCCCGGCCCCCGCCCACACCCAGGCGGAGGTTTCCGCGGCGCGCACGGCCGCGTAGCCGTCGGGGGAGACCATGCGGTCCCGGCGGGGGGTGGTGAAGAAGGCGCAGAACACCAGCGAGCCCACGCACACGGCGGCGGAGAGGTCGAGGACCAGCCGCAGCAGACTGACGCCGAGCGTGGTCACCAGCCCCGGGGCGGGGTAGCCGAGCACGAGGTAGGCGTGCTCGCCCGCCGCGAGCACGGTCCAGACGGTGAGCACCACGGCGGCGAGCACGCCCAGGGCCGTCCACAGGGCGGTGCCTCGGCGGTCCCGGGGGAGGGGGCCGCTCGGGTCGCTGTTCGGAGCGGGAGCCGACATCGAAGACCTCGTACTCGGTGGGAAGGGGAGGGAAGCCGGGCGGGTCCCGCCCGGGCGCGGTTGGAGCGGAACCGCTCTCAGCGGTCCTCGCCGTGGCGTTCCTGCTGGGCGAGCCGGGCGAGCATGGCGTTGTAGGCTTGTCTGGCCCGCTCGTCCTCGTCTACGTTCTCACTGGCCCGCAGGTTCCGGACCTCCGGCTCGTCGGTGTCCTCGTAGGTGCCGGCCAGCGCGCTGCGCCGGGCCGATTCCAGCCAGTTGCCGAACCCGGCCTCCGGGCCCTTGGACCGAATCCACTGCTTGACGAGGATCAGGGCGAACAGCGCCATGATGGCGTCCCCGAAGAACCACATGATTCCCCCGCCGAGCCGCTGGTCGGCCAGCACGGTCAGGGTGCCGTCGTCCAACCACCAGTCCCGCATGTCGAAGTAGGCGGGGAACAGCGGGTCGTCGGCCATCATCAGGATCACGCCGATGCCGGTGTCGGGGCCCATCCCCATCATCGCGCTGAACACGCGCAGCGGGTACGGGAAGTGCTGCCACCGGGTCGGTTCGGTGCCCAGTAGTGGCAGGAACGTCAGGTAGCCGGTGACCAGGTAGAGGGCGCTCTCGGCGTGGTGCAGCCACGGGTTCAGCAGCATGACCTGCATGAACGGGGTGAGGTGGGTGGCCACGAGCACCACGGAGTACAGCACCATCGTCCAGGCGGGGTGGGTGAGCAGCGCGACGGTGCGGCCCCGCAGCAGGCGCTCGCGTCGGCCGGAGGGGTCCAGCTCGCCGTACAGCTGGAGCGGTTTGCCGTAGACCAGCAGGGCGGGAACCACCATGATCAGCATCAGGTGCTGGACCATGTGCATGGTGAACAGCGCGTGGCTGTAGACCCCGACGAAGCTGTTCATGGCCACGACCCAGCTCAGCAGCCCGGAGGCGAACAGCCAGCTGCGGTGGGCGGGCCAGGGGTCGTCCGGGTTCCGGCGGTTCCGCCGCACGACCCCGACGGCGTAACAGGCGCCGATCACCGCGATCAGCAGGTCCCACCAGAGGGCGAACTTCCAACTGAGCAGCGCGTTGGTGAAGGTCAGCGGTTCGACGTGGTGCACACCGACACTGTCTCGCACCCCGTTCGCCGGGATGTCGGGGACATGCCGGACAGTGGGCTGCGGCACCCTCGGGACGTGGCCCCCCGGGGCCGTGGGCTGCCTGGTCGACAGAGCTCCGGTGAGACGTGCGGGAGGACGGTCAGCCGTCGAGGCGGTCGCTTTTGATCGCGTCGAGGAAGATGATGAAGCGATCAGGAGAGACCGCGAGGACGGGACTGTCCGCACCGAGCTTGCTGTCCCGCAGAAGGGTGGTCCCCGGCAGGTTCTGGGCGACCTCGACGCAGTTGCCGCCACTGTTCGACCGTGACGACTTGCGCCAGTGGGCTCGGGACAGGTCCGGGTGTCGCATGATGGGCGCTCCTCGGTAGGGGTATCCGCGTTACTGGCTCGGAGATACTCGGCATGAGAGGCAGCGCGCGAGGTCCGATCGGGTGGAGAAAGGCTACGTCCCGCCCGGTAGCACCGAGCGGGACGTCACAACGAGGGGGTCAGCGGTTGAGGTGGCCCTGTTTGATCGTGCGGACGAACGACGCCCACGTGGCATGGTCCACGGCGAGTGTGCCGCCGTGGCGGTCCTTGGTGTCCCGGATTCCCACGGCCTCGGCGGCGTAGCCGACCTCGACGCAGTTGCCACTCCCCGTACTGCGACTTGACTTACGCCAATGTGCGAACTCAGTCATAGTGAACTTTCGTGTTGCCTCAGGTAAGCAGCCAACATTTCCGAGGTGTCGGAGTGATCCAGCGCTACCTCCGACAGGCTACGGATGGTGTCCTTGAATGGTGTCACATCGGGTTCTTCGTCGAGTAGGGCTCCTGCGTTGCGCGTCTCGATGTGTACCGTAGTCTTGCCGTTCGGCATGTCCAGCACGGAGAACATCCCGTCCAGACCGACGTGCGCACCGACAGCGAGCGACAGAATCCGAACGGAGATGTTGGGGCGTTCGCTGACCTTGAGAAGGTAGCGAAGCTGTTCGGCGGCGGTTTCCGGGCCACCGACGGGTCGCAGCAGCACGGATTCATCCACATAGGCGACCAGCTCGGTGGGGGAGGACCGTTCGAGGATTCCCTGACGATGCTGGCGGACAGCTATCGCTTCGTCGGTTTGCTCGTCACCCAGCCCCTCGGCCTCGTAGATAGCTCGGGTGTATGCCCGTGTTTGCAGCAATCCCGGCACGACGGTGGGAGTCACGTACGTGATACGCGTGGCCTGCTGTTCGGCATGGATCAGTGCTGCCAGCTGAGCAGTGACTCCGGCATGGACTTCCCACCACGCCGGTTCGTCCAGTTGCCGCGCCATGCGTTGCAGGCGGTCCTTCTCGTCCTTGGGAACTCCCAGTGCCACCAACAAGGCGGACACGTCCGCTTCGGTGATTCCCTGCTCCGCCAGTTCGATTCGGCTCACTTTGGCCCTGCTCAGCCCGGCTATTTCGGCGGCTCGATCCAGAGAGAGCCCCGCCCGCTTCCGATGGGTGCGGAGGTCCGAACCCAGTGCTTGTGCCCGTGCTGCATTGGCCATGCGGTCAGCGTAGTTCTGGCCGGGCTACGAGGTTGATCCCCCAAAAGAGGCATTGAGAACTTCCCGATCTAGATGGGAAGTTCTCAGTATGTCGATCAGATGCCCACGATCCTCGTGCTGTGAGGGTGCGTACCGATACGCCTGCGCTGACTCGATTCACAGAGCAGTCAGTGTCCAACCGGATCTCTGACCGCTCGTCCGGTGGTGGAGGCCACCGGACGAGCAGCCCTTCCCGCGTCCGTGTGCTTGGCGGCCTGGGACGCGGGGTTTGCTCCACCAACTGTGTGTGAAAGGGAGCGTTGTTCATGCTAGCGCTCGCTGAAACGCGTGTCCGAACGCGTCTTCTCCTGTTTGGGCACCACCCCTTCCCGGGGAAGGGGGTGGGCCGTGCCGTGGCCGGATGAACCCCGCTGCCGCTTCGTCATCGGGCTCGACTCGTGGACGATCCACGCCACGGGTGTGCAACGGCGTGAGGCGTGCGCCCGGGCCGGGCACGGTTTCGTGGCCTGCTTCTGCGGAGCACGGATCAGACTGCCCGACCGTCCACCGGTGCGGGTGGTCGGCGGGTGGCACCACTACTGCCCGGAATGCCTGTGCTTTCTGATCGCCGCCAACGACCGCCCCCTGGCCAGCCCACTGAACACCTACGAACCCTGGCTGACCGAACTGGCCCGGCTGGAGGTCGACGAGCCGGACACGGAGGAACCGGACGCCTCCTGGCCGGGCCGTGACACCGGCCCCGAGTCCCCGCGTGGTGCGCGCGGGAACGAGGGCCACATGTGGGTGACCAGTGTGCACGAGTCCCGCTGGCACGCCCATCCACCACGGCGGGCTGTAGGGGCCCGGCCCACCGGGCTGTGCGGACACACCTGCCGCCGGGGGCCTTTCCACGGTCGGATCGCGGCACATCCGCCGTGTGAGCGAGGGCGTAGCCCGTGCGAACCGTGCCTGCACGCCCTGGGGTATCTGCCCCCTTCCGCCGGTTTTCGGCAAAACCGGCCCGCCAGCCGCTGATCCCGCACCGCCCCGAGCGCGGGATCAGTTCGGTGCCGCCGCACCCCTCCCCTCCTGGGTCCGGCGGCATCACACCCCGGCCGGGTGCCCCCGGCCCGGCCGGGGACCACCCCACCCGCAAGGAGTTCCCATGCCCCGACCCTCACCGGTGACCACGATCCTGCTGCGCGAATGCGCCGGGATCGGTCTCGCCGTGGCGGGATTCGCCTACAGCAGTTGGGTCACCGTGATCCTCCTCGTCGCCCCTCTCGCCCACCCCGAGCAGATCCGGCTGGGCCAGTACGCGCTGCTGGCCGGACTGGACTGCCTGACCTGGTGGGTCGGGGTGGCCGGACTGCTCCTGGGCGGATGGCGTGCCAAGAGAGCCGCCACCGTCGGACTGACACTCGTCGCCGTCCACGTGGTCGCGATCGCCCTGTCGGCAACAGCCGTGCACCATCCGAGCCGAACCGGCGCTTTCGCGGCGAAGCCGTCTCCGACCGGTCACCCTCCGGCCGGGAGGAACAGCGTTGGCGCACTCGCCCCGGAAGGCCGCGTTCTCGTCGTCGCTTCGGGACACCGGCGCTCACCGAGCGAATCCCGGAGACGGGCAGGAGCCCCACCGCCTCCGTGTCGGTTTCGCGCGGAGACCTCCGCGCCGCCGGTCTCATCCGGCGCGGGTTCCGCGCGAAACCACGGGGCCGGGGTGGGTGGTCAGCCGACCGTCGCCGCGAGCGGGGTGACGCCGTCCCAGCCGTCCACCTCACTGGGCTTGCGTTCCCCGGGGCCGACGTAGCGGGCCGAGGGACGGACGAGCCGACCCGTGCGTTTCTGCTCCATGATGTGCGCCGACCACCCGGCCAGCCGGGCGCAGGTGAACATGGCGGGCATCATCGCCGTCGGAACCTGGGCGAAGTCCAGGACCACCGCCGCCCAGAACTCGACGTTGGTGGCGATCTGACGGTCCGGGCGCCGTTCGGCGAGCACCTCCAGGGCGGCCTGCTCCAGCTCGCAGGCCACCTCGAAACGCGGGGAACCGAGGTGCTTGCAGGTGGCACGCAGCACACGCGCCCGGGGGTCCTCGGCGCGGTAGACCCGGTGGCCGAAGCCCATCAGGCGCTCGCCGCGGTCCAGGATCGACTCGACCACGGCCCGCGCGTCCCCGCGCCGTTCCACCTCCTCGATCATGGGCAGCACCCGCGCCGGAGCCCCGCCGTGCAGGGGGCCGGACATGGCGCCCACCGCCCCGGACAGGCTCGCGGCGGCGTCCGCCCCGGTGGAGGCGATCACGCGGGCGGTGAACGTCGAGGCGTTCAGCCCGTGCTCGGCGGCCGAGACCCAGTAGGCGTCCAGCGCCTGGACGTGAGCCGGATCCGGTTCGCCGCGCCAGCAGGTCAGGAACCGTTCCGCCACGCTCGAACACTTGTCGAGCTCGGAGGAGGGCACGGGGGAGCGGTCGCCCCGGGCGGACTGCGCCGCGTAGGACAGGGCCAGTTCGGAGGACAGGGCCAGCTGGTGCCGGGCCTGCTCCTCGTCCACGTCCAGCAACGGGGCGAACCCGTGTTTCGCGGCGACCGTGGCCAGCGCCGACTGCACGTCGATGCGCACGTCGCCGTTCCGGGCGGGCAGCGTTTCGTCACCGACGGGACGCAGCCCCCTGCCGAAACCGCCGTCCACCAACAGTGCCCAGACGTCGCCGAAGGAAACCCTGCCCGCGAGCTCCTCGATGTCCACCCCGCGATACCGCAGGGCACCACCGTCACGGTCCGGTTCGGCGATCTCGGTCTCGAACGCCACCACACCTTCCAGTCCCGGGCTGACGGTGGGCTGCGCGGACCCTTGCTGTGTGCTGTTCGGCATCTCGCCTCGTCTCCTTAGGTTCCGGTTGTGCCGTGTCCCCCGGACGGGAACACGGTGGGGACGTGGCGGGGTGTGGAACACGGCCGTGACGGTCGCGGCCGTTGTCGTAGCGGTAACGGTGCACCCGCGCGCGGTGTCGTGGCAATCGTTTCGGCCGACAATCGGGCAGTGATGAAAAAGATCACACCGCGTGATGCGGGGGCGGTCGGCACCGGTACGGCCGGGTGGGGTCGTCTCCGTTCCTCCGTTCGGCCAACAGAGGGCTGAATCGATTGCGAAATCGATCGGGTCCGCCCTGCGGTTCGGCTGTGGTTGGTGTTCCGTTTACCGTCGATCGCGTGGCCGCGCGTCCCGTGCGCGCGGCCGAGTCGTCGTGCACCATGTTGCGGTTCACCGCGAGCACGGTCAGTCCAGTGGTGGCGCCCTCGGCGCCGACGTGACCCAGGAGGAACGGATGTCGCAGGCGAAGGCCATGCTGCCCGGAATGCGCGTGTCCTACGACGCGGAACCGCTTCAGGAGTCCCTGCTCCAGCCCACGTGGCACGAACAGCTCCGGGAGTGGTTCGACGAGGCGGTCCGGGCCGAGGTGCCCGAACCGAACGCCATGGTGCTGGCCACGGCCGACGCCGAGGGGATGCCCTCCTCCCGCACGGTGCTCTGCAAGGGCTTCGACGAGCGCGGACTGGTGTTCTTCACCAACTACACCTCGGCCAAGAGCCACGACCTCGCCGCGACCCGGGTGGCCTCGGCCACCTTCCCCTGGCTCGCGCTGCAACGGCAGGTGAACGTGCGCGGCACCGTGGAGAAGGTCTCCCCGGAGGAGACCGCCGAGTACTGGGCGCTGCGCCCGCGCGGGTCCCAGCTCGGCGCCTGGGCCTCTCCCCAGTCCAGCGTGGTTCCGGGACGGGAGAACCTGGAGTCCTCGCTGGCCGGGATCGAGCGGCGGTTCTCCGAGTCCGAGCGCATTCCCGTGCCCCCGCACTGGGGCGGCTGGCGCATCCGACCCCGGTCCGTGGAGTTCTGGCAGGGCCGCCCCGACCGCCTGCACGACCGGCTCCGCTTCCGGAGGACGGACGACTCCTGGAAGCTGGAACGACTGGCCCCCTGAGGCCGTTGTCGGCCCCGACCACGGGGCCGCGTGATCGTCGGAGGCATACAGTGGTGCCGTGACCGACGAGATCCCGGCTAGCGGACGACAGTTCGAGATCGCCCACGGAGACGCGCACGCGGTGATCACCGAGGTGGGTGCGGGCCTGCGCGGTTTCCACGTGGACGGTGTGCCCTACAGCGAGACCTACGAGGCGGACCGGCCGGCACCGGCCGCGGCGGGGGCCGTGCTGGTGCCGTGGCCGAACAGGGTCGCCGACGGGCGGTGGTCGCTGGAGGGCGAGCCCCAGCAGCTCGCCCTGACGGAGCCGGAGCGGGGCAACGCCATCCACGGTCTGCTGCGCCACATCCCGTGGACGGTCAGCGAACACACCGACTCCACGGTGCTGCTGCACGCCATGATCCCGGTGCAGCCCGGGTGGCCGGTTCCGCTGTTGACCTCGGTGGAGTACTCGGTGGACGAGCACGGGCTGACCGTGCGCCACACCGTGGAGAACCTCGGTTCGCGTCGGGTGCCGTTCGGGCTGGGCGTGCACCCCTACCCCCGGGCGGGCCACGCCGCCACCGACGAGTGCACCCTGCGGCTGGCGGCCTCGAACGTGCTGCCGCTGGACGGGGAGCGGATGCTGCCCTCCGGCCCGCCGCGGGAACTGGCCGGGGCCGAGCAGCAGCTTCCCGGGGGGCTGGCGCTGCGGGACGTGTGGCTGGACACCCCCTTCGGCGGGGCCGCTCCCGCCCCGGACGACCCGGCGGGGCTGGTCCGGCACTCGGTGACCGACCCGAACGGGCACGGGGTGCAGGTGTGGGCCGACCCCGTCTTCACATGGGTGCAGGTCTACACCGCCGGGGAGTTCCCCGGCCGGGGTAGGGCCGTGGCCGTGGAGCCGATGACCTGCCCGCCCGACGCGCTGAACTCGGGGGTGGACCTGATCGAACTGGAACCGGCGGGCACTTGGTCGGCCCGCTGGGGGCTGCGACCGCTCGGGTGAGCCCCCGGGCGTCGTCCGGTGGGGAGCGGTCGGACCGCTCCCCGGTTCGGTGGTCCCGGAGCGGGATCAGTCCTTGGCCAGCTCGCGGCCGATCACCATGCGCTGGATCTGGTTGGTGCCCTCGAAGATCTGTAGCACCTTGGCCTCGCGCATGTAGCGCTCGGCGGGGAAGTCCCTGGTGTAGCCCACCCCGCCCAGCACCTGCACCGCGTCGGTGGTGACCTTCATGGCGGCGTCGGTGGCGAGGAGCTTGGCCACGGCGGCCTGGCGTCCGAACGATCTGCCCGCGTCCCTGCGCCGCGCGGCGTCCAGGTAGGTGGCCCGGGCCGACTGCACGGCCGCCTCCATGTCGGCGAGCAGGAACTCCACCCCCTGGAACCGGATGATGGGCCGGCCGAACTGGCTGCGCTGCTTGGCGTAGTCCACGGCCAGGTCCAGGGCGGCCTGGGCCAGTCCCACCGCGCACGCGGCGATGCCCAGCCGCCCCGAGTCCAGGGCGCGCAGCGCGATGCTCAACCCCCGGTCGGGTTCCCCGATGAGGCGGTCACCGGCCACGGGAACCCCGTCGAGGACCAGTTCGGTGGTCGGGGAGGCGGTGAGTCCCATCTTGCGTTCGGGAGCGCCCGCCGACAGGCCGGGGGCCCGCCCGTCGACGAGCAGGCAGCCGATGCCCTCCTCGGAGGTCCGGGCCATGAGGGTGTAGAAGTCGGCGACCCCACCGTGGGTGATCCAGCACTTGGTGCCGCTGACCGCGTAGTTCCCCCGCCCGTCGGGTTCGGCCCTGGTGCGCAGCGATGCCGCGTCCGAACCGGCGTGCGGTTCGGACAGGGCGTAGCCGCCGAGGGTTCCCCCGCCGATCATCTCGCCCAGCCACCGTTCTCGCTGCTCGGCGGTGCCGAACTCGGCGAGGGGATAGCAGGACATGGTGTGCACCGACAGGCCCACCCCGACCGTCATCCAGGCGCTGCTGATCTCCTCCAGGACCTGGAGGTAGACCTCGTACGGCTGGTTCGCGCCGCCGTACTCCTCGGGGTAGGGCAGGCCGAGCAGTCCGGCTTTCCCGAGCAGCTCGAACTTCTCCCGGGGGAACGTCTCGTTCTCCTCGGCCTCGGCGGCCGCCGGGGCCAGTTCCCTGCGGGCGATCTCCCTGGTGAGGGCGATCAGATCGGTGGCTTCCTGCGTGGCGAGCATGCGTTCGACCGGCATCGGATCGTAGCTCCAGTGCGCCTGCGGACTGTTTGTCCGTACTCTGTACAGTACTGTGGAACCGCTTTCAGTACGGTTGGATGCGCATGGTACGTGGTCCGTGCACGAGGTGAAACCGTTTCGCCCTGGCGAGGTCCCGAACAACCGGCCGGTCGGACTCTGTGGCAGCCTCGAACGATGAGTCATTCCCGGCCGACGGAGGATCTCCGCGGTGGACACGACGCGGTGCCGAGCCGGGCCGTGCAGGCGCGACGGGCGGAGTTGCTGGACAGGTTGTGCGACCTCTTCCTCGCCGAGGGGTTCTCGCACTTCACCCTCGACGAGCTGACCGCGCGGATGCACTGTTCCAAGTCGACGCTGTACACCCTGGCCCCGAGCAAGGAGCAGCTGGCGGTCCGCGTGGTGGCGCACTTCTTCAAACGGGCCACCGCCAGCATCGAGCGTCGGGTCGCCGAGGTCACCGACGCGCGGTCGGTGATCCGCGTCTACCTCAAGAGCGCGGCGGCGGAGCTCGCCCCGGCGAGCAGGCGGTTCATCGCCGACATGGCGAACAACCCGGCCACCCGCGCCTGCTACGAGTCCAACGCGACCATCGCCGCCGACCGGATCCGTTCGGTCGTGCACGAGGGGGTGCGCACCGGGGTGTTCCGGGAGGTCGACGCCGCGTTGGTGGGGGAGATGGTCGGGTTGACCATCTCGGCGATCCAACGGGGTGAGATCAACGAGCGCACCGGTTTGTCCGACGCGGCGGCCTTCGACGCGCTCTCCGAGTTCCTGGTGGGGGGACTGTCCCTGTCCGGCGAACGGACGACGCGGGCCGGCGAGCCGGAGCGAACGGAGGAAACGTGATCATTGTCGGTGGAGAGGCCCTGGTCGATCTCGTGCCCGGACAGCCCCCCGCCGAGGGGGGACTGCCGCCGTTGCACCCGAGACTCGGGGGCGGCCCCTACAACACCGCCATCGCGCTGGGCAGGCTGGGCGCTCCCGCCGGGATGTTCACGCGACTGTCGACGGACCGTTTCGGGCGGGAACTGCTCGCACGACTGCACGCGGCCGGTGTGGACAGCACGATGGTCCAGATCGGACCGGAACCCACCACCCTGGCCGTGGTGGACCTGGACGAGCACGGGGCGGCCCGCTACGGCTTCCACACGACCGGCACCGCCGCGCCGCTGGTCGCTGACCCGGGGGACCCACCGGAGGGGACCACGGCGCTGTGCCTGGGAACGCTCGGGATGGTGCTGGAACCGGGGGCCTCGGTCTACGAGCGGATGCTCTTCCGGTACGCCCGCCAGGGCGGGTTCGTGGCCCTGGACCCGAACATCCGGGCCGATCTGATCGGTGATCCGGACGGCTACCGGCACCGCTTCCTGGAGTGGTTGTCCGCCGTGAGCCTGCTCAAGCTCTCGGTGGAGGACGCGGCCTGGCTGGCCGGTCTCGATCCGGACGAGGCCGATGTGCGGCTGCTGTCCGGGCCGCTGCGGGACTGGCTGCGTCGTGGCCCCGCCGCCGTGGTGCTCACACGGGGAGCGGAAGGGATCTCCGTGCTCACCCGGCAGGAGGAGTTGCTCGGGGTCCCGCCCGCGGCGGTGTCGGTGGTGGACACCATCGGCGCGGGGGACACCATCCAGGCCGCGCTGCTGGCCTGGTTGTGGCGGGAGGACCTGCTCGCGTGGGAGTCCGTGGCCGGGTTGTCGCAGCGGCGCTGGCGGGAGGCCTTGTCCCACGCCGCGGCCGCGGCCGGGGTCACCGTCTCCCGCTCGGGGGCGGAACCGCCGTACGCCGCCGAGCTCGCCGGGGGCGAGTGAGCGGAAACGGGCCTTGGCGCCCGAGTTCGGCGGACATGACACGAAAGAGGGGTCCCACGCCGGTGGGACCCCTCGGAATCGGTGGGCCGACCCGGTCGTTACCCGGGTCGGCATCCGGTGAACCGCCTCGCTCAGAGGACGTTGATGTTCACCAGCACGTCGATCAGCGACTGGATGATGACCACTTTGTGTTCCTTTGCTCGATTGGCGATTGTTTTTCATGTTGCGGCCGCAGCACCGAAGTTAGTAGCGGATCGCGACTGTGTCTGTCACACGAAAGAGCGAAGTGATCACGACATTGTGTAGCGCCCGTGATCGTTCCGTAGTTGCGAAACACTTTCGTGAAAATTAGTCGCGAAATTTTCCCCTGTTTTGATCACTCCGTGTGTTCACAGTGGAGGACAGGCGAGGGGGTTTCCGTCGTCCGGGGGCTTGATTTTCGAGGGGTGTGCGGTTATGTGCAGCGAAAACCGATGTCATTCACCTGAATGGATGAAGAGATCACTCGACAGAGTGAGCAGTGCCTGGTTCCAGCACGGGAGTGATTCGAGTCACTCCTACCGGGTGGATGGTCGGGTGTGGGAGGGGGTTCGATCGGGTACTCCTCCTCTCCCGGGCGGGCAGCCGTGGACCGACCACCGGTCCGTCCTTCCAACGATCGAGGGCCTCCCGTTGTGACGGCTCCCACCTTCCGGGTGATCCAGGCGACTCTCCGGAGGGTCGGACCGGTGTGATCGTGGTCCCACCTGCCCGTTTCGACTAACACTGTTGCTGCGTGAGAGGCCTTTGGCGGTCTAGCGTGACTACCGTCAGGACCCCAACGGGGTGGTGCTGCGGCGGTTCGGAGGATCCCGACCGGCGTGCGCTCGATCGGGAACAGGTGACTCCGGCACCCCTGGTGTCGGTCGTACCGCTGGTCGGCGGCAGCCCCACCCCCGATTGAGCGCGAGAGGTTCGGAGAATGCCCGACGACGCGACCGCCAAACGCTCCGTCGCGCTGCGCTACGACGCCGGCGAACACGAGATGACCGTGACGACCCCCACCGAGGGGACGCCCGGCGTCGATCTGGACAAGCTCATGGCCAAAACCGGTTTGGTGACGCTCGATCCGGGCTTCGTCAACACCGCGGCCTGTGCTTCCGACATCACCTACATCGACGGTGGTGCGGGGATTCTGCGGTATCGGGGATACCCGATCGAGGAACTCGCGAACAACTCCAACTTCGTCGAGGTCAGCTATCTGCTGATCTACGGCGAACTGCCCACGCAGGAACAGTACGAGGACTTCGCCGAGCGGATCCGCAGGCACACGCTGCTGCACGAGGACCTGCGCAAGTTCTTCGACGGCTTTCCCCGCGACGCGCACCCCATGCCGGTGCTGTCCTCGGCGGTTTCGGCATTGTCCACCTTCTACCAGGACAGCCTCAATCCGTTCGACCGGCAGCAGGTGGAACTGTCCACGCACCGGCTGTTGGCGAAACTGCCGACCATCGCCGCCTACGCCTACAAGAAGTCCGTCGGCCAGCCGTTCCTCTACCCGGACAACTCGCTCGGCCTGGTGGAGAACTTCCTGCGGATGACCTTCGGCTTCCCCGCAGAACCCTACGAGGTCGACCCCACGATGGCGCGGGCACTCGACCTGCTGTTCATCCTGCACGCCGACCACGAGCAGAACTGCTCCACCTCGACGGTGCGCATGGTCGGTTCCTCCGAGGCGAACCTGTTCGCCAGCATCTCCGCCGGGATCAACGCGTTGTTCGGGCCGCTGCACGGCGGGGCGAACAGCGCCGTGCTGGAGATGCTGGAGGGAATCCGCGACGCCGGCGGCGACGTCGACTCCTTCGTGGAGCGGGTCAAGAACAAGGAGCCCGGGGTCAAACTGATGGGTTTCGGGCACCGGGTCTACAAGAACTACGACCCCCGCGCCCGGATCATCAAGAAAACCGCGGACGAGGTGCTGGAAAAGCTCGGATCGAACGACCCGCTGTTGGACATCGCGCTGAAGCTGGAGGAGCGCGCGCTGGCCGACGAGTACTTCATCGAGCGCAACCTGTACCCGAACGTGGACTTCTACACCGGGTTGATCTACAAGGCGATGGGCTTTCCCACGAAGTTCTTCACCGTGCTGTTCGCGCTCGGCCGGCTGCCGGGCTGGATCGCGCACTGGCGCGAGATGCTCGACGACCCCGCCCGCAAGATCAGCCGTCCCCGTCAGGTCTACACCGGATACGCTCAGCGCTCCTACGTCCCGATGAACCAGCGCTGAATCCTTCTCGGAACCGTTGGTGTCCCCGAAAGCGGGCCGCCCGTGTCCTCCGCACGGACGGCCCGCTTCACGTCGGTGCGCCGGATGGCCCGACGGCCGGTACCGGCCGGGTCCGACTCAGGAGGAGCGCAGCGCCTCCCGGAACCTGACGCGCGCCCCGGTGCGCAGCACGGCGTTGGAGTAGATCCGCCCGCCCAGCCAGAGCACGGCCGCGCTGGCCGCCAGCGACAGCACCACCGACAGCGCCCCCTGCCACAGCGGCACCGTGCCGAGCGCCAGCCGCATCGGCATCAGCATGGGGGAGAAGCCGGGAACCAGCGACAGCACCGTGGCCAGGGGGCCCTCCGGGTTCTCCGGCAGCACGGACACGCCCACCACGAACGGGAGGATCAGCATCATGATCACCGGAGTGATCACGCTCTGCAGGTCCTCCTGCCGGGAGACCAGCGAGGCCGCCGCGGCGAGCATCGTCGCGTAGAGCACGAAACCCAGCAGGAACCACAGCACGGCCCAGCCGAGCATTCCCGCCACGGTGAGCGTGGGCAGGGTGAGCACGGCGGTGACCGTCGCCGCGGCGAAACCGAGCAGTCCGACGACCGCGAACTGGATCAGGCCGGTCAACCCGATGCCGACGATCTTGCCGGCCATCAGCTCGGTACTGCGGATGGTCGACAGCAGCACCTCCACCACCCGGCTGGACTTCTCCTCCACGACCCCCTGGGCGATCATCTGGCCCGACATGATCAGGAACATGTACAGCAGGAAGGTCGAGATCATGGCGATGATCAGCCGCTGGGCCTTCTCCGCGCCGGAGGCTTCGGAGACCGAATCTCCCTCCCCGTCCGGGGAGGAGCCCATCGAGATGATGGCGACCTGGCCCTGCCCGGCGCGCTCGCGCACCTTCTCCGGGTCCAGTCCCGACTCCGCCATCTCGGCGTCGAGCTGGTTGTCGTAGGTGATCCTGGTCAGCGCCCGCTCCAGGTAGGGGTAGACGTGCCGCTCGACGAAGAACTTCGGCTCCGTGGGGGTTCCGGCGACCACCCCGTCGAGTTCGCCCTCGTGCACCAGGCTCTTGCCCGTCTCGGTGTCGGGAACCTCCCGGATCTCGACGGCGGGCACGTCCGCTCCGGCCTCCCGCTCCAGGCGTTCGGTGAGCCCGGCGGCCGACGGCGTGATCCCCAGCTGCCTCGTGGTGTCCGAGACAGCCGGTCGGTCGTCACCACCCGAGCCTCCCGCGACGAACATCACCACCGGGAAGGCCAGCACGAGCAGTGCCATCAACAGCGTTCCCAGCACGAACGAGCGCGTTCGCACTCTGGTCAGCAGTTCGCGTCGGGCGACCAGCCACACGGTGTGCAGTGTCGATCTCACTCGTCGGTCTCCTCGGTTACGACGTCGCGGAACAGCTCGTTCAGGCTCGGACGCGCCCTGCTGAACTCGTGCACCGGTCCGGTTTCCAGCGCGGCACGCAACACCTCCTGGTCGTCGGCGGTGTCGTCGAGCCGCAGGGTGGTGTGTCCACCTCGGCTGCTCTCCACGGTCACGCCCCGCAGACCCTGCGCCCAGTCGGCGGGAGCATGGGGGGCGTGCACGGTCAGCAGCACCGGTCCGCTGGAGCGCAGTTCCTCGACGGTGCCGTCGGCGACCATCCTGCCGCGTCGCACGATGCCCACCCGGTCGCACAGTCGCTGCACCAGGTCCAGCTGGTGACTGGAGAAGATCACCGGCACGCCCTGGTCGCGCTTCTCGCCCAGCACGGTGCTCATCACCTCGACCGCCACGGGGTCCAGCCCGGAGAAGGGCTCGTCGAGGATCAGCACCTCCGGGTCGTGCACCAGGGCCGCGGCGAGCTGGACCCGTTGCTGGTTGCCCAGGCTGAGTTTCTGCAGCTGCTCCTCACGTCGTTCGGCCAACCCCAGTCGTTCGGTCCACCGGTTCGCCGCCCGGGCGGCTTCGGTGCGGCGCATTCCGTGCAGTTCCCCCAGGTACTGGAGCTGTTCCAGCACCTTCATCTTCGGGTAGAGTCCGCGTTCCTCCGGCATGTAGCCGATCCGGTTGCGGACCGCCCGGTCCACCGGGGCACCGCCGTAGCGGACCTGCCCCGAGTCGGCGGCGAGCACACCCAGCGCGATCCGCATGGTGGTGGTCTTTCCGGCGCCGTTGCTGCCGACGAACCCCAGCATCTCGCCGCCGCGCACGGTGAGGGACATCTCGTCGAGAGCGACGACGTCCCCGTAGCGTTTGGAGATCCGGTCGATCTCCAGGGCGCCTTCGGGCACGGGTACTCCTTAGTCAGGCGGCACGGGAGGAGGCGCGGTGCGACGGGTCGTGCCGCGCCCCTCCCCGCATTGATGCGAACTTTGTTCGGGAAAGACCCTACCCGTCACGGACTGCTCCGTGGGTCACAACCGCACGCCGCGCAGTGCCCGCGCGACGAGTTCCTCGACCACGGGCAGCGCCGCCCGGCGGAGTGCCGCGTCCACCGGAGCGGCCCGGCGGTCCAGTACGTCGGCCGCCTCCAACGCGCCCTCGTGGCGAACCGCCCAGACGACCTCACCCGCCGTGAGGGAACACCCCGGTACCACCGGCTCGGCCAGCCGGGGGTCCAGCTCGCCCACGGCCACCACCCGCTCGGCCTCGGTGCCGTGGCGGGCGACGAGGTCGGCGGGAGCCTCCAGCAGGGCCAGGCGCCGCCGGGCCGCCGCACCGACCAGCGGGGTGTGCGCGGTCCGACAGGGACCGGCCCGCAGTCCGGTGGTCCGCACCACGGTGTTCACGGCGGACTCGGCGGTGGCACGCACGACGAGCGGATCCGCCCCCAGGACGGTGACCACGCCGTCGGGGGAGACGTGCGGGGCGGCAGCGACGTCCGAGTCGAGCTCGCTACGGGTGCGCCGCGTGTCCGGCACGGTTCGCGGCTGTCCGCGCACTCCCAGCACGTGACCGGGCTGCGGGCGCACTCCCAGCACCCGGTCGCAGACTTCCAGCAACCGTTCGGCGGGAGCGGACGAGTCGTCCTCCCCCGCCTCGTCCGGCCCCAGCACCGGAGGGCCGCCCCAACCGGGGAGTAGTTCGAGCCAGGGCTCCGCTCCGCCTCGCGGGGCGGCCAGGGCGGTCTCGGAGAGCCCCGGGAACTCGGGGGACAGCAGCAGATGCCGGCTGTGCCGGGTGCGCAGGGGCAGCCCTCTGGTCAGCCGCCCCGCGTGGCTGCCGGTGGCGTTGACCACCGCCCGGGCCCGCAGCCGGAGCTCGCGTTCCCCCAGGTGGTCCACCACGCTCGCCCCGTCCCGGAACGTCTCCAGCGCCCGCACCCGGGTGAGGATCCGTGCCCCCAGGCCGGCGGCGGTCCGCGCCAGCGCCACGACCAGCCGGGCCTCGTCGAGCGGGCGGCCGACGAACCCCAGCAGGCCACCGAGCACGCCCTCCGGGCGCAGCGCGGGCACCAGGGCCCGCGCCGCGGGTTCCGGCACCCGGCGGCTCGGGGGGAACACCTCGGTGTCCACCTCCGCGCCCAGCCGCAGTGCGTCGGCCCCGCGAAGTCGGGCCCGCAGGGCGATCCGGTCCCCGCGCGGGGTTCCCCCGGGGAGCGGGACCAGCAGGGGCAGGGGTCGGACCAGGTGCGGGGCGGTGCGGTTCGTCAGTGTGGCGAGTTCACCGGCGCGCTGACGGGCGCGACCCAGCTCCCCCGGCGTGCGCCGCCGGGGCAGGTCCCGGGTGGCCCCGGGAGCCGTCCGGACGGACTCGGCGGCGAGGTCCTCCCGCTCGACCAGGGTGACCGCCAGCCCCCGGCGGGCGGCGTCGAGGGCCACCGCCGCCCCGGTGAGTCCCCCGCCGACCACCAGCACGTCCGTGTGCCCACCCTCGGCGAGTTCGGCGAGCTCCCGGTCCCTCCTGGCCGCGTTGAGGGAGGTCTTCCGCGTTTCGTGTCCTTGAGCGGATGGGGGCATGGCGTTTTCCGACCTCCCGGGCCGTGGGTGAGGTCCCCGCCGTCGACGGGGACCACCCGTCCACCGGCGCCGTCACGGGTGTCGCCGTGCGGACTCCCGGTGGTCGGGGAGGGCCGGGCACCCGTGAGGAAGCGCTCCGGGACCCTACGCGATGTTGACGAGCATCTTGCCGGTGTTGTCCCCGCGCAACACGCCGAGGAAGGCCTCGGGCGCCTTGCGGATGCCGTCCACGGAGGTCTCCTCGTAGGAGATCCTGCCCTCGCGGACCAGGGGAGCCACGTGCTCGAAGAAGTCCCGCTTGAGGTGGGTGTTGTCGTTGACGATGAAGCCCTGCATGCTCAGTCGCTTGGTCACGAACTGGAACATGTTGCGGGGGCCCGGCTGCGCCTCGGTGGCGTTGTACTGCGAGATCGCTCCGCAGGCCGCGATGCGTCCGAAGTCGTTCATGGACCCGATGGCGGCCTCCAGGTGGTCCCCGCCGACGTTGTCGAAGTAGACGTCGATGCCGTTCGGCGCGGCCGCGCGGAGCTGTTCGCCCACGGGGGCGTCCTTGTAGTTGAAGGCGGCGTCGAAACCGAACCTCTCGGTGAGCAGCCGTACCTTCTCCGGGGAGCCGGCACTGCCGATCACGCGTTCCGCTCCGCCCAGTTTGGCGAGCTGGCCCACCAGCGAGCCGACCGCTCCGGCCGCCCCGGAGACGAAGACCGTGTCCCCCTGCTGGAAGCGGGCCTTGTCCATCAGTCCCACGTAGGCGGTCATGCCCGGCATCCCCAGTACTCCGAGGAAGGCGCTCGGGGGGAACTCGCTGGAGACCGCGGTGGCCTGGGTGGCGTCCACGACGGCGTACTCCCGCCAACCGAGGCTGTGCAGTACCGACTGACCGGGGGAGAAGTCATCGGAGTTGGAGCGCACCACTTCGCCGACGGCTCCGCCGTCGAGCGGCTGGCCGATCTCGAAGGGGGCCACATAGGACTTGGCGGCGCTCATGCGCCCACGCATGTAGGGGTCGACGCTCATGACCTTGTTGCGCACCAGCAGCTGGCCCGGCCCCGGTTCGGGAACCGGGGCTTCGACGATGTCGAAGTTGTCCGTGGTCGGCCAGCCCTCGGGGCGGGAGGCCAGGCGGATCTCCACGGCTGTGTCCGGTACGGAAGAGGTGGTCACGGAAACCTCCATATACGAAACTGTTGCGTATTGCAATTTTACCCGGGTGGCAAGGGGACTGCCAGGCGAGCAGTGCCGACCATCCTACCGACTGGTCGGTCTGCCATGTGGTCCGCCGTGACCCGGACACGGCCGCCGCACGAGCCCCCTCAGGACTCGCGGCGGCCCCGCCACCCCCCGAGCAACAGCCCCATACCGGACCACCGCCGCTGGCCGACCGCCTCGTGCAACTCCATGTAGGCGCTCTGCACCGCACGGATGGCCTCCTCGGCCGGGACGGGCTCCGCCGAGGTGTCCGGCGGGGGAAGCTGGGTCACCTGCATCCAGCGCTCCTCCCACAACGCCTCCTTCGCGGCGTTCCAGCGGATCCGCACCCCCTCGGCCACCTCGTCCCGCTGCTGCTGTGCCGACTCGACCCGGTCCTGGCCGGTGGCCAGCTCCTCCTCCAACCGCTCGGCCCGCTCCCGTTCACGGGCGTTCAACCGGTCCACCGCCTCGGCGACCAGCGCGGTGATCTCCTTGTACCGCTCCGCGGCACGCTCGGGCTGCTCCCCGGCACCGTCAGTCACCACTGTCCTCCCCGACGTTGGAGGCGACCGCGTCCGAGTCGCGCGGTCGCGGGACACGCTGCGAGGACTCGGAGACCTCCCGATCCGTGGAGAGCTCGCCGAGTTCCTCGGAGAGATCGAGCGGCAGCACGACCTCGGGATGCGAGTGCGTCGAACGGTCGAAGAACAGCCCGCGCCGGGCCCGGGGGGACCAGGTGATCAGCTGTCCCGCCGCCAGCGGAGCCAGCTCCTGGCCCTGCACGTCGAAGGCCACCCAGGCACCCACGTCGTCGGTCGGCCCCATGCCGAGCGTGTTGCGCAGACGCTGCGCGCTGCGCCACCACCCCATGACGTGCAGTCCCACCTCCGGACCCTGTTTCAGGATCCGACGCAGCTGATCCAGACCGCTGACCCCGGTCTGCGGGTCCTTGCGCTCCAGGATCGGCTGAGCCGCGTCGACCCCGTAGAGCAGCAGGCAGTGCCGAACCGTGGTGGAGTTGCCCTCGGGGGAGTCGACCCGTTCGGCGAGCAGGGTGGACAACCGCCGCAGGGCGGCCTCCAGCTCCCCCGCGCCGAGCACCGACACCGTGTGCCCGCCCGCGCGCAACCGTCCCGCCACCGCCCGGGCGTGCGCGGCGCCGTCGTCCACCAGCGCCGCCACGGTGAACTCCACCTCCCCGGCGGCGAACTGCCTGGCCAGCGAGAGCGCGCCGGAACCGAGCACGGCCACCGCGTCCTGCTGGGCCGAGCCCAGCACCGCCAGGTTCCGCCCCGGCGAACGTCCGAAGGGAAGCGTCGCCGCCGTGCCCCGCACGTCGATGACCTGGCCCAACAGCGCAGCGGGCGGGGTGCGCTCGCCCGGGCGCAGTCGCTCGTAGTCCTCCAGTTCGGAGAGCCGGGGCAGGTGCGAGCCGTCGAACAGGCGCGGCGGGCGCGCGTTGCGTCTGCCGGTTTCCCAGAGGTGCCGTTCCCACAGCTTGTGCTGCAACGAGTCGAAGGTCTCCGAGGCGGTGGCGTCCGGAATCCGGGCCACCTCGTTGCCGTGTCTGACCCCCGACTCGTGGTTGACCACGGCGTGCCAGCGCGGCAGCTCCAGAGCGGTGGTGTTGTTGTCCACCAGCACCCGGCGGGCCTTCGGCAGCGCCACCCGCAGGATGAACTGCTCGAAGATGGCCGGCTTGCCCCAGAACGCCTCGATCCCCGAAATGTCCTGACTGGCCAGCACCAGGTGGATGCCCTGGGAACGCCCCCTCCGGGCGACGTCCTCAAGCAGGGTCGCCGCCTGGGTGGACACCGAGTCCCGCTCGGCGAACAGGTACTGGAACTCGTCGATCACCGCGACGATCCGGGGCCATCGCCCGTCCGGATCGCGCTGACGCAGCTCCTCCAGCTTGGTGACCTCGTGCGCCTTGGCCGCGTCGGCCCTGCGACGCATCTCCGTGGCCAGGAAACGCAGCAGGGCCAGCCCGAACTCCCGGTCGGTGTTGACGTTGACCCCCACCAGCCGCGCGTGCGGCAGCCAGCTCGGATCCCTGGTTCCCGGGGTGAACTGGGCGAAGGAGACGCCCTCCTTGAAGTCCAGCAGGTACATCTCCAGCTCGTCCGGGCTGTAGCGGGCGGCCAGCGACCCCAGCATCCCGTACAGGAAGTTCGTCTTGCCCGAACCGCTCGGACCTCCCACCAGCGTGTGCGGACTCGTGTCCCCCAGGCAGACACGGACCGGCTCCCCGTCGAAGAACCCCACGGGCGCGGTCAGCCCGGAAGTGGAGTCGTTCGTCCAGAAGCGTTCCGGAAGCAGGTCGTCGAAGGTGCGCACCCGGGAGCGCCGGGCCTGGAAAGTCTCCGAGATGGCCGAACAGGCCCGGCTCACGCGTTCCCGGGACGGGCTCTCGTCCGGGGTGATCACCAGGTGTGCCCCGGTCATGCTGCTGCGCGCGCTGTCCGGGGCGGTGAACGTCACCGACTCCAGGGCGTTGTTCACCGTCATCGGCAGGTCCACCACGATCAGCTGAATCCCGCAGGCGAGACCGTTGCGGGCGACACGTTGCAGCTGCTGTTGTTGCTCCTCCCTGAGCGGCTCCCCGTCGCCGAACAGCACCGCGATCCGCCACGGTTCACCACGGTGGCCCGTCTCGGCGGCCAGCGACTTCAGCGAGGTGTGCCCGCCGAGCAGGGCCGTGGTGTGGATCCGTCTGATGTGTTCGGCCAGTTCCTCCAGCAGGTCGTCCAGTCGCGTGGGGTCGTGCGCGGTGAGCAGCCCCGAACGGGTCAACGGGAACAGCCCCGGCAGCGTTCCGGTCAGGCGCGCCGTGTCCCACACGTGGACCCGGACCAGACCGGGTTCGTAGTAGGAGAGCACCCGCAGCAGCAGGTTCTGGACGAGGGACTCGGCCGCCTCCCGCGTGGCGGTCTCGGGGACGGAACCGTGGCAGGTGATGCGCAGATTGGACTCGTCGAGCAACGGCACGGCGGCGGGGAAACCGGCCGCCTCGGGCGCGTCCGGGCAGCGACCGGTCCCGATCCGCCACAACTGGGGGACAGGGCTCCGCGCCGTGGCCGTGCCGATACTGCCGAGCCACTCGTGCCACGGCGCCGACGCCGGACCGGGAGAGGACTCGGCCACCAGCTCCGTCAGCCGGTCGGGTCCGTGCTCGGTCCACTCGGAGAAGATCTCCCCGCGCTCGGCCAGGGCCCGGTCCAGCGCCTTCCGGAACTCGGGCTGGTCGGAGCCCTCGAACGAGTCGGGATCGGCGGCCACAACGGACACCCCGTGCTGTGCGATGCGCAGCGCGTGCTCCTGTTCGGCCTGCTCCGCCCTGGCCCGTTCCACCGCGTTCTCGGCCGCCCCGAGGGCCGTGGCGGCGGTGGCTCTCAACCGGTCGAAGGCGGCCTGGATCGCACCCCGCCGCTCGTTGCGTTTACGCACGCCTCACCTCGGTACTCGCATCACTGACCGTAAGCAAAGTACCACTGATCACGGCGAGCGTACGCCGGTGTGACCGGTTCCTCGTGGCGTGTGGCCCACAGTGTCGGGTGGAACCGGCCGCCGCGCGCCCGGGGACCGGGCCACGACGACCGGCTCGGAACTTTTCCGGTGGGTCTCACAGTCCGGCGGCGAACTGCCGGACAGTCTCGGCGACCCGCTCCACCGTGGACTGGGTGTGCTCGATCTGGTCGTCCGCGCGGTGGAGCCCCGGGGGGACCACCGTCTCGGGGTTGTCCGGGTCCACACCGCGCAGTGCGGACTCCGCCTGGTGCAGGGCGGTACGGGAGACCGCGAGATGCCGCTGGGTCTGTTCGAGCTGGTCGCTGACCGTCAGCAGGGCCTGCTGGAGTTCCTGGATCGCCGACACCGGTTACAGCCGTCCCGCGTAGTTCTCGGCGGAGGTGATGCTGGCGTTGATCGTGCCCTGGACGCCGTTGAGGCTCTGGGCGGCCTCGGCCAGCATTCCGTAGGCGTGCTGGATCTCCTCCTGCCCGCTGCCCTGGGTGGCGTTGGCCAGCGCCTGCTGAGCCTCCTCCAGACTCAGTGTGGCCTGTTGTAAGGCGGCCACGCTCTCCGAGGCCTTCTGGTTGGCCAGTGCTATGCCCGCACGGACCTCTTCGACACCTGCCATGGACTCGTCCCCCTCCAGGGTGCTCGTCTTCGTATGCCCGTCCGACGCGACTCGTGTCCACACGGGCATCGATGTCGATCACCAAGTTAGCGCTTCGATCAGGCGGTACCGATCTCAGGTTGCCACTCGGCGTGCCTCGCCGAAACACCCGGAAGGATGCCGTGTGCGGCGAGTTCCCCGTTTTTCATCCCCGGTCCGGACGGGAGTCAGGAGCGAGGCCGGGTTCCTCCCCCACCGGGCGGGCCCGTTCCCTCGGGGCCGGGCGGGGAGACGGTCAACGGGCCGGCGGCGCTGGGTGAGGCTGCGGACTCCGCACGGTCGGTACCCGCCCGGGTCAGCCACGCCTCCACGAGGGCACGCTCACCTCCCACGACCAGGGTCCCCACCACCTCCGGATCGTCGACCACGGCCCAGGCGCTCGGGGGTTCGCAGCACACCCTGGCTCCGGTGAACCCCGGACCGAGCGCACGCAGCAGGGTACGGACCGTGCGCGACAGCACGGCGGAGTGGTTGCCCTCCCCGGGCACGGAGACGCTTCCGGCCAGGGTCACCGAACGGCATCCCGGCTCCTCGTCCGAGCAGTCCGCCGACTGCACGATCCGACTTCCCGTCAGCTGAGGCAACCGGGCGCAGGACGACAGCGCGGTCTCCTCGTCGGCGGCGTTGACGACGAGAGTGGTCAACAGCTCCACGGTGAATTCGTCGGCCGTCACGACCCCATTGTCCAGTACGGCCGGACGTGCCCCGAGGCGCGGCGCGTCCCGGAGGCGTGTTCCGCCGTCCACCGGACACGGTCACCCCCGAAGGGGCGCGGGAGGAACCGGTGCCGGTTCCCGCCGGCGGCCACCGTGGACTCCGCGACACGCGGCGGAACGAACTCCCCGGCTCGCAGGCCGTAATGCGCGCACAGCCGTGCCCCCTCCGCGTTCGAGAGGTGACCGTGCTCGGTGCCCACCCTCGGGGCCGTGCGTACCGCGTTCCCGGAGCAGCACAGGACCAGTCGACCCCGGCGGAGCACGGCCGCGTGCAGCGGAGCGAAGGTCTTCCGCGTCCCCAGCACTCCCGTGCGCACCCGCACCCACTCGGGCCGGTGGGTGGCGTCCGCGACGTAGACCTCGGCCACGCGACCGAGATGTTCCCCGTCGCGTCCGTGGACGTCACTGCCGGTCAGGTCCGCGGCGTGCGGCGGTTCGTCCATGGCGTCCTCCTCGCCCGCCGAACAAGGGGAGGCACCTCGGCCCGGGCGTGTTCCGGGGACTCACGCTGCCGGGCTCGCGGGGTGAACGCAACCTCCTCGCTCAGCGGGCACGGAGCCGTCGTGGTGGTCCGGGAGTCACCGGAAAGCGGTGAGGTCGATGTGCCCCGAGCCGCACACCCGACCGTAGTTCCAGGGCAGACGGAACGACTTCCCCGTCTCGGGGGGTGTGACCCGGACACTGGTGGGCACGGGTTCGCAGTCCTCCGGGCCGGAGCCGGTCGGAACCACACCCCAGTGCAGCCGGGCCGAGGTCGTCCGCTGGGGAGCCAGCCGGACCGTCGTGGGAGGCGGGTCCTGGTTCCGGCTCACCTCGGTGGGAAGCGCCTCGCCCGAGGAGTCCAGCAGTTCCAGCTCGGGGTAACCCCGCAGCGTGCACGTGGTGTCACCGGTGTTGCGCAGTGTCAGCGTCGCGTACCGCTGTCCGGCTCCCGGCCGCCCCTGCTCCATCGAGCCCCGCAGGACCGAGCCGTCGCAGCGGGCACCGGCGGGCCGCTGTTGTGCGGTGTTCGCGGAGGAGGTGCTTTCCCCCTTGCTCGGCGCGGTGTCGTGGCCGCCTTCCGTGTCGGCGGAGTCCGTCGAGTCCCGTGAGGTTCTTCCGGTTCGTTCCGGGGGGTCGGTTCTTCTGCTCGTCGTGGCCGACGAACTCGTGTGGTCCGCGCTCGTGGACGAGGCGTCCGCGAGTTCCCCGGCGGCCTCGACCGGGTCGACCGGATCGGGCTGCTGTTGACCGCATCCGGCGAGCAGCGCGCCGGTGAGCAGCGTCGTGGCCGCGGCGAACACGCGCTGGCCCGGGGTCGTCCTTCGGCGGGAGGGCATCGTGGGCCACCTCCTGTTTCTCGTGTCCCGTACGGACGGGGTCGGTTCGTGTGCTGTCGGTTGTTCTTTCCCTCTAGGACGTGTCGGATGCCCGGGGGTTGTCTCCGAAGTGCCGGATCGGGCGAGATCGTCGTCCGGGGTGTTCGGTCGGGGCGGGCTCCGGACCCGGAAAACGGGGTATTCGGGTGATACGCCGGGCTCGTGGTGCACGGGACCGTGGGAGGGCTCGGTTCCGGTGCCGTGCCGGGCGGAATGTGGGGTTACTCACCGTGTCCACACGTTGTAGTCCTTTCGGGCGTCCTCCCGGAGTGATGCGTGCCTGATTCGGGCCGGGGCGGAGGAAGCCCTCCGGTACCGTTCACGGACGGAGAACCGCCCACCGGGACGGCGTTCGTGTTCTACAGTCGTGCGCACGAACACCCGAACCCGAGGGCGTCGTAACGGTGGCACACCGCCGTCCGGGACCGACACGAGGTTGTCCACCGGTGAACGCCCACACCTGCCGGAAGGGCCTCTCCGGGAGGAGGGGGATCCGAGGGGCGGCGGAGTACGGCGGGCGGTTCGGGTGAGCCCGCGGTGCGAGCGCTCCGACCCGAGAAGCGGGGGAGCCGAGACAGCGGGGCAGGAGCGTGGCTCGTGGCGAGAGCCTTCCGGGCTCTCGCGGAAGGGTGGGTTGTGCGTAGTCCGAGAAGGGAAGGCCGTCCGACGGTGGCGGTACGAGGGAACGGCGGTGGCGCGTGGTGCCGGATGACGCGGCGATGAGCGGGCGAGATCCGATATGACGGTGTTCGCTGTGCTACTCGCGGCCCTGGCCGCCTTCGGATACGCGTTCGGGGCCCGGCTTCAGCACGGTGCCGTGCACGACACGATGTCCGGCCGGGGACTGGGGATACGCAGCCAACTGCTCCTGGTGCGCAACACGCGTTGGTTGTTCGGCCTGATCTGCCTGGGCAGCGGTACCGCCCTGCACGCGCTCGCGCTGGGTTTCGCCCCGCTCAGCGTGGTGCAGCCCCTCGGTGTCCTGGCGCTGCCGATCACGGTGCTGTTGAACTCGAACGACCGTCCCGGCGGGATGAGCACGCTGCCGCGTTCCTCGATCCTGGCGGTGGTGATGAGCGGTGGCGGGGTGGCCGCGTTCGTCTTCCTCGCCGTGCGGAGCGCCACCCCGACCTCGGTGAGCTCGGAGGCGGCCGGGACCGCCGTCGAACTCGTCGGGCTGATCGTGCTGCTGCTCGCGGCGGTGGCACTGGTCAGTCGCGGCCCGGTGCGCTGTGTCGCCTACGCCACCGGCTGTGCGGTCGCCTACGGTCTGGTGTCGCTGTTGCTGCGCGCGGTGTCCCAGCAGGTGACGGCCGGACGACTCGCCGAGGTGGAGCTGTGGCTGTTGCTCGTCATGGGGGTGGCCGTGCTGGTCGGAGGCTGGCTGGTCCAGCACGCCTACGCCAGCGGTCCCCCCGACCTCGTCGTCGCCTGTCTGACCGTGATCGACCCGTTGGTGGCCGTCGGGTTCGGAATCGGTCTGCTGGGGGAGGCCGATGCGGTGGGCGCGTGGACCGCCACCGGGGAGGCGGTCTGTGCCGCGGTCGCCTGCGCGGGAGTTTTCGCGCTTGCGCGTTACCACCCGGACAATCACAACGAGGTGCCCCCTACCGTGACCGAGGGCAGCAATCGCCGGGTCACGTCGATTGACAGTTCGTAACGGGAGTATCCAGGTGACTTCGCAACCAAGCGGTCGGCCGCTGCGGATCGTGATCGGAGCAGTCATGTATCCGCCCGACGTCAACGGTGCCGCCACGTTCGGCCACCGGCTTGCGACGGGACTGGCCGCACGCGGCCACGAAGTGCACGTGATCTGTCACGCCACTGACCGACAGTCGCACACCACGGTCGAGGACGGAGTCACCGTGCACCGTGTCGCCTCCTACGGCACGCCGGTGCATCCCACCACCCGGGTGTGTCCCCCGTGGCGCGCCTCCGCTGCCGCGAAGAGGCTGCTGCGTGAGATTCGTCCGGACGTGGTGCACGTCCAGTCCCACTTCTTCATCGGCCGCGGAGTGATCAACGCCGCGCGGGCCCTGGGCATTCCACTGGTGGCGACCAACCACTTCATGCCCGAGAACATCTTCGGGTACCTGCGGGTTCCCCGTGGGTTGCAGTCCCTGGTCTCCAGGGTGCTCTGGAGAAACCTGATCAAGCACTACAGCAAGGCGGCGATGGTGACGGCTCCCACGCCCCGTGCCGTGCGACTGCTCCACGAGAACGGGTTCGAGAAGCGGGCGCTTCCGGTCTCCTGCGGCATCGACGTGAACAGGTACCGCAGCGCGGCGGCCGAGTACCGCGAGCAGCACCCCTGCCCCGAACATCGCAGCGTGCTGTTCGTGGGCAGGCTCGACGAGGAGAAGCACGTCGAGGACCTGTTGCGCGCGGTGTCCCTGCTGCACACCGAGGAACCGGTGTGCCTGGAGGTCATCGGGGACGGCAGCAGACGGGAGGCGCTGGAGGAACTCGCCGGTGAGCTGGGGATCACGGACCGGGTGCGTTTCGCCGGGTTCGTGGACGAGCAGGAGCTGCTCGCGGCCTACGCGCGGGCCGACGTGTTCTGCATGCCGAGCATCGCCGAGCTGCAGAGCCTGGCCACGATGGAGGCGATGTCGGCGCGGACGGCCGTGGTACTGGCGAACGCGATGGCGCTTCCCCACCTGGTCCGACCCGGACGGAACGGCTGGCTCTATCCGCCGGGTGACGTGCACGCGCTGGCCAAGGCCATCGACGAGATCGTGGCCGACCGTTCGGTCATCGACAGCATGGGAGCCTTCAGCGAGCACATCATCTCCGAGGCACACGACATCGACGCGGTGCTGGCCCGATTCGAATCGGTCTACCGACATCTGATCGACCCCGGCCGGGAGGAGGATCCGGTGCGGATCCACACCGAGATGGCGAGTTGAGGCACTCCGGCGTGGGACGTCGAGAGGGGACGACACGGCGGGGTGACACCGTGGACGCCCCGGATTTCCGGGTCACCGTCCGGGGAAGCGCCGTCGGAGTCTGGCGCTATCCGGCCGAGGCACCGAGGCCGGGCTCCCGGCGGCAGGAGTCCGGTCCCGAGGGAAGCGAGCCGTCGCCGGACGAGGCGAGCCGCTCGCCCAGTCTGCTCATGCTGCACGGGTTGCGGGGCACCCACCACGGCCTGGAGTTGCTCGCCGGGGCCCTGCCGGAACGCGACGTGCTCGTTCCGGATCTTCCCGGCTTCGGGGACTCGGGCCCGATGACCTCGGACAGGCACGACTCCGCCGGTTACGCCCGCGCCGTGGTGGAGTTGCTCGGTCAGCTGCGCTCCTCCGTGGGAGAGGTGGACCTGCTGGGGCATTCCTTCGGATCCGTGGTGGCGGCGGCCGTGGCCGCCGAAGCTCCGGAGCTGGTGCGCAGGTTGGTGCTGGTCAACCCGATAGCGAGTTCGGAGTTCCACGGCTCGGCGCGGTTGTTGGTTCCGGTCACCTCCCTCTACTACCGACTGGCCGCGGCGATGCCCGAACGGTGGGGCAGGTGGCTGCTGGCCAACAGGGGGATCGTGCTTGCCATGAGCCGTGCCCTGCTCCGCAGCCGCGACCCCCGGGTGCGCCGCTTCGTGCACGACAGTCACCTACGACACTTCAGCAGCTTCCACAGTCCGGCACTGGTCGCCGAGACCCATCGCTCCTCGATCACGGACTCCGTGGGTGAGCACGTCGCGCGGTTGAGCACACCGACTCTGGTGGTGGCCGGTGAGACGGACGAGATCGCCCCGCTCCGTCGACAGCGCGAGCTGGTGCGTCGTCTTCCCTCCGGACGACTGCGGGTCCTGGACGAGGTCGGACACCTGGTGCACTACGAGGCCGCCGGCGAGGCCGCCCGCGAGATCCGAACGTTTCTGGACGAACCGTGAGCACACCACCGCACGAGCCCGTCCCGGCCTCCGGGGGGAACCGCCGGGAACGGGACGGGACTCCCGGACGGGTTTTCGTCGACGCCCGTTGGACCCGGACCGACTTTCCGGACGGGATAAGCCGGTACACCGCCGGACTGGTCGACCGGTTGCACCGGATCCATCCGGTCACCGTACTGATCCACGATCCCGCCCAGCTTCGTCTGCTGCCCTCCGGCGTTCCGTACGAGCTGATCAACAGTCCGTTCTCGGTCCGGGAGCTGTGGCTCTCGCGCAGGCTGCACCGCCTCGGCGCCGACGTGGTGTTCAGTCCGATGCAGGTGATAGGGGGGTTCCGACGGCGCTACGCCCTGCTGCTCACCCTGCACGACCTCATCTACTACCGGCATCCGGAACCGCCGGGGTTCCTGCCGCTGCCGGTGCGGATCGTGTGGTGGTTGTTCCACCAGGCCTGGTGGCCACAACGGGTGCTGCTCAACAGGGCGGATCTGGTGGTCACGGTGAGCGAGACCACCAGGCGGTTGATCGCGCGACACCGGCTGACCCGGCGTCCGGTCGTCGTGGTGCCCAACGCTCCCACGGAGACGGCCCCCGCGAGCACCGCGTCCGCGCGCACGGAGCCTCGTTCCGGGGACGTGCGGGAACCCGCCGCTCTGGTGTACATGGGCTCGTTCATGCCGTACAAGAACGTCGGCACCCTCGTCTCGGCCATGGGGGAGCTTCCCGGATACCGTCTCCACCTGTTGAGCAGGATCGATCCCTCCCGGGAGCGTGCGCTGCGAGCGATGGTGCCCCCGGGAGGCGACGTGGTCTTCTGGAACGGGATCGCGGAGGAGGACTACCGGGACCTGCTGCGGCGGGCCGCGGCTCTGGTGACCGCCTCCAGGGACGAGGGTTTCGGTCTTCCGTTGATCGAGGCCATGAACGCGCGGACCCCGGTGGTGTGCAGTGACATCCCCATCTTCCGGGAGGTGACGGGCGGGCACGCACAGTTCTTCGACCCGGAGTCCAGCTCCGGTTTCGTTTCGGCGGTCCGTCGTCTCGAACAGTCGGAGCTGCGTGCGGAGACGGTGGAATCCGCGCACGCCCATGCCGCCCGGTACACCTGGGAGTCCTCGGCCCGTGCACTCTACGAGTCGATCCGCCGGCTGGTTTCCTGAGGAATCGTTCCCGGCCATCGGGGTGTTCGGATGCCGGTGCGTGCGGCGGGGTCTGGCGGGAGCGTGGGAGGAGTCGGACGGTCATTCCCCGTCGTGCGTTCCCTGGCCGGGAGGGATCCGCGCCGCACCCACCGGAGCGAGTGTCCTCAGTGGCTCCACACCTTGATCGCCCGGACGAGGAACGGAGCCCGAGGGACGAAACTGCCCTCCGGGTAGGTGCTGAAATCACCGGTGGTGGAACACCGGGCGTCCTGGTAGACGGTGACCGGACGGTTCATGCGGTTGACGAAGGAACGTGCTCGCAGCTCGCCGTCCAGCGGAACGCATTCCTCCATGTTGGTCGTGCGCAGGTCGGCGGAGTGGGTTTTCCCCGCGTACTCGTACTCGGACCAGGCGCAGAACACCCCCGCCTCACAGGGTGCGCGTTCGGGTGTGTCCGGGTCCGCCGTGGCCGGATGCCCCGCCCCGGCGGCGAGCAGCGCCAGCACGAGCGAGGGAAACGTTCTGCGCATCCTCGGTCGGGGCCGGGCTCCGCGTCGGAGGACCGTGGGGGACACGGCGGTGAGGACTCGTGCGTGCAGCGACATCGAAGGGTTCCTTTCTCCCGTTTCCGGGATCGGTGTCTGACGAAGAATCCGTCACCAAGCTGGCGAATTCGTGATCCCGGATGCCAGCGAAACGGCCGGATTCACCCCGTAAGAGTGTTTTTTCGTTCCCGCGGAAAGCTCGGCGCGAACAGCGTTTTACCCGAACGGGTGTTTCGACGACGCGGTGTCCACAGGGTGAGGAATGTTCCCCACACTTTCCGGCGAGGTGGAAAGGTACGGATCACGGTTTCCGGGAAGAGCGGGGACGGAGACCTCGTGGATCACCCCGAGGCCGGGTCCGGTCGGGGAAGCCCAGGGGAGGATTCGTCCGAGCGGGGGGGACACCGGCCGCGAGACCGGCGGGGAACCTCCGCGCGGTGTGAGGATGACAGGAATGAACCAGTACTCCGATCCCTCCTCGTCCACCCCGCTGGTGCTGCGGATCGGGCACGAGGAACTGCTGGTCCGCAGGCGTTACGAGGCGCTCAGCATCGTCAACGACATCCTCGTGGCGCTGTGGTTCGCGGCGGGCAGCGTGCTGTTCTTCTGGGAGTCCACGAGCACCACGGGAACCTGGCTGTTCCTCGTCGGAAGCATCGAGCTCGCCGTTCGTCCCGTGATCCGGCTGAGCCGACAGCTGCACCTGCGGAGGATGCACACCGGTTCGCCCGGTGAGTCGGCGCAGGACTTCTGATCCTCGTCCGGGCGGGCCGAGGAGTCCCGTGGTGGGGACCCGGCCGGTTCCGTGGGCGGGACCGTGCGGACTCCGCCTTGTCCGCGGCGGTCGGGAGTCCTAGGCTTCCGGCGCATGAGCGCCGGTGACTCCCGCGCCGGTCCGGGTGATTCGGAGGCGGCCGCCCGGCTGGCCCGTGCCACCCTCGCCGACCTGGAATCCGTCACGGACCGTCTGGTCGGCGACATCATCGTGGAGAACCCCGAGTACTACGAGGCACAACGAGTCAGCGAGTCCGATCTGCGTGACTCCTGTCGGGCCAATCTCCGTCGGGTGTTGCAGTTGCTGGGTCAGCGGGTGCCGGAAGGGGAGGACCCCTACGACGCCGCCCGCCGTACCGGGGAGCGACGTGCCCGTCAGCGGGTGGCGTTGGACCTGGTGCTGCGCTCCTTCCGTCTCGGCGGGCGGGTGGTCTGGTCCAGCGCGTTGGAGACGGCGGGCAAGGAGCCGGGATTCGCTCCGGAAACCCTCCTGGAGGTCGGGACGTCGGTGTGGAACGTGGTGGATGCCGTCTCGTTGGCGGTGTCCAACGCCTACCGTGACGCCGAGCTGGAGATGCTCCGGGTGGACGAGCAGCGACGGCAGGTGCTCGTCGACGGGCTGCTGCGCGGCAGCGGCACGGATCCCGAGTCGGTGGAGTCCGCGCTGCGTACGCTGGGGCTCTCCGTGTCCGGGCCCTATCTGGTGGTCGCCGCCGAGATCCCGGCGGACGTGAGTGAGGTGCCTGCCCCGGAGCAGGTGTTGCAGCGGTGCGGCATGTCGTCGGTGTGGCAGGCCCAGGCCGGGATGCTGGTGGGGCTCGTCTCGACGGAACATCACCGCGTCGAGGAGGTCCCCGGGGCGCTGCGGTCGGTACTGCCCTGCGGGATGGGCCTCTCGCCCACGGTCTGTCGGGGTGGTTCCATCCCCTGGGCGCGGGAACTGGCCGTGCTGGCGCTGCGCACTCTCCCACCCGGGGACACGGGGACGGCCTGGTTGGACGACAGACTTCCCCGGGCCGTGCTGGTTCGGTGTCCCGAACTGGCCGAGCGGCTGGTGGAGCGTGCTCTCGGACCGGTGCTGCGGCTGCCCGCGACGGAACGTGAACCGCTGCTGGACACGTTGGAGAGCTGGTTGGACTCCGACTGCTCGGCCAAGCGGACGGCCGCCCGCCTCTACTGCCACCGCAACACCGTGCTGAACAGGTTGCACCGGCTGGAGGGACTGCTGGGCAGGCCGGTCAGCGGGGTGGAGGAGACCGTGTGGCTCCGGCTGGCGCTGTACGCCCTGCGGATGCGGACTCGTTGGTGAGGACGGGCGAGCACGGACTGTTCCTTGTGTTGCGTGCACAACGATTCCCCCGTACGAGTGGACCTGCGGCCTAGTGCCAATACCCCCGATCGGTTGATACAAGTTGTGTGTCCGTCGTCACAGGTTCCGGGTTCGGTCTGTGTCGGTTCGACTCCAGGCGGCTGGCACCGCGGAAGAACGAGAGAGCGCGATATGCAGGCATTGATGCAGGACCGTCCGCTGACCATCCCCCACATCTTTCACCGGGCGGAGCGGAACTTCCACGACAAGAGGATCGTGACGACCACCCTGCGGGGTGAGGTGAGCAACACCTTCGGCGAATGGAGTGCGCGGGTACGGCGGCTCGCGACGGTGCTGGACGAGCTCGGAATCCCGCAGGAGGCCAAGGTCGCTACCTTCGCGTGGAACACACAGAGCCACCTGGAGCTGTACTTCGGTGTCCCCTGCACGGGACGGGTGTTGCACACGCTCAACATCAGGCTGTTCGCCGACCAGGTGGCCTACATCGTCGAACACGCCGAGGACGACGTCATCTTCGTGGATCGCTCCCTGCTGCCCATGCTCTGGCCGCTGGCGGACAGGCTCAGCACGGTCCGTTACTTCGTGGTCATCGACGACGGCGCCGACGCCGAGATCCCGGACGACCCCAGGATCCGGGACTACGAGGAACTGCTGGCCGCGGCCGAGCCGTTCCGGGGCCGTTTCGAGGTCCACGACGAGAACGCGGCGGCGGCCATGTGCTACACCTCCGGCACCACCGGCAACCCGAAGGGCGTGGTCTACTCGCACCGTTCCACGGTGCTGCACTCCCTGGTGAGTCTGACGGTGGACGCGGTCGGCCTGAGCGAACGGGACACGATCCTGCCGGTGGTGCCCATGTTCCACGTCAACGCCTGGGGGCTGCCCTACGCCGCCGTGTTCGCCGGATCCTCGATCGTCTTCCCCGGCCCGGCGATGAAGCCGGACGCGTTGCTGGGGATGCTGGAACGACACCGGGTGACCTCCACGGCGGGAGTCCCCACGATCTGGATGGGGATGCTGCCGATGCTCGGCGACCACGACCTGTCCAGTCTGCGCGTGGTGGTGGGCGGCGGCTCCGCGATTCCTCCCGCGCTCTCGGAGGGCTGGCGCGAGGCCATCGGTATTCCCATCACCCAGGCCTGGGGAATGACCGAGACCAGCCCGTTGGCCTCGGCGGCCACCCCCCGCAGCCACCACGAGGGACTGGACGCGGAGTCGTTGGTGCGGGTGCGGGCCACCCAGGGGCAGGCGGTCCCGTTGGTGGAGCTGCGCATCGTGGACCTGGACACCGGGCGGGAACAGCCCTGGGACGGGGCCACCCCGGGTGAGCTGCAGGCTGCCGGACCCTGGATCGCCTCGGCCTACTACGGCGACGAGGGTACGGACGCGTTCACCGAGGACGGATGGCTGCGCACGGGTGACGTGGCCACGATGGACGAGCACGGCTTCGTCAGCCTGGTGGACCGGACGAAGGACCTGGTCAAGTCCGGAGGCGAGTGGATCTCCTCGGTCGAGCTGGAGAACGCCATCATGGCGGACTCCCGGGTGTCCGAGGCGGCGGTGATCGCCAAGCCCGACCCCACCTGGACGGAGCGCCCCGTGGCGTGTGTGGTCGTGGAGCAGGGAGCCCGGCTGACCGAGCAGGAGGTCTACGACCACCTCCGGGAACGGGTCGCCAAGTGGTGGCTGCCGGACGAGGTGTGGTTCGTGGACGAACTGCCCAAGACGAGCACGGGGAAGTTCTCCAAGAAGACCCTGCGGGAACAGTTGCTCGGCGGGGCGTGAACCCACGCCGAAGACAGGGCCGCCCCCGGTCCGGCTCCAGCCGGTGCCGGGGGCGTACGTCTCTCTTCGTGACCTCCGCTGAGGTGACGGGGTCGCTCCGGGGATCCCGCCGCTGACGGAGTCCTCACGACTGCTGGAACGCCCGGCTCACACGGCTCACGCGTGATGGGGGCGCAGGGTCCAGTTCACGGTCACCTCCCCGGTGACCTCCTCACCCGAGTCACGAATCGTGCAGTGCACCGGGAACTCCGGGCGGCTTCCGGACTCCAGCTCGGCGGTAACAGCCGCGGTGTCCCTGCCCAGGATCGCTTCCGCCGTCAGCCTGCCACGGGCGAGTTTCCTGTAACGGATCTCGGAACTGGCCACCAGCGGGACGGCTCGTTCCAGCAGGGGAGTGAAGGCGGCCATGGTGACGGCTCCCGAGGCGGTCTCGGCGAGTCCGAACATCACGGCGGCGTGCGGCCCGCCCACGTGGTTGCGTTGCTCCGGCACGTCGGGCAGGGCACACAGCATTCTTTCCGGCCCGGTCTCCAGGAACTCGATACCCGCCTTGGAGATCCACGGCACGGTCCGGGCCATCGCGTCCGCCACCCAGGCGTAGTCAGCAGTCATGCCGCATGATGTTACTAATCAGTAGCAGTGTTTGCCAGGGGAGTCGGGGCAGTGCCCGGCGTCCCCGCTCGCTCATGGTTCCCTCGCACGGGACTCGGCGGGAGGACCGACCCGGGGGTCCCGCGGGAAATGAGTCGGTAACGTCCTGACAGGTCCCCTCCGTCCTCTGGTCCGCGCGTGGCCGACGCTCTTGGTGTACTTGGGGCCCACCCGGTCCGGAGCGACGGCACGCTGTGCCCCTGTGACAGGGGACGCGCGAGAGCGGGGGCGAGATGAGCCTGGACGAGCTCTACCTGGCGCTGTTCGCGGGCGGCCTCGTTCTGCTGGCGAGCATCGTCGCGACCAGGTTCGCGGCCCGACTGGGACTACCCAGCCTGCTGCTCTTCCTCGCCGTGGGAGTGATCCTCGGCGAGGACGTGCTGGGGGTGGAACTCGACGACCCACAGATCGCGCAGAACCTGGGAACCGCCGCGCTGGCCGTCATTCTGGTGGAAGGCGGACTGACCACCAAGTGGTCCGACGTGGGGCGGTTGCTCGCGCCCGCCGGTGTGCTGGCCACGCTGGGGGTCGGTGTCAGCGTCGGGGTGACCGCGCTGGGAGCGCACGTGCTCCTGGGACTCGACTGGCAGCTGGCACTGCTGCTGGGGGCCATCCTGTCCTCCACCGACGCCGCTGCCGTTTTCTCGGTGCTGCGTGTGCTGCCGATCCCGCGACGGACCCGGGGGCTGTTGGAGGCCGAGTCCGGGTTCAACGACGCTCCCACGGTCATCCTGGTGGTGCTGCTCAGCTCCACTCCCCTGGAGACGCAGCCCTGGTACCTGATCGGCTCCCTGCTCTACCAGCTCGCGGCGGGGGCGGCGATCGGCCTGCTGGTGGGGGCGATCGGTTCGCTCACACTGCCCCGGATGGCCCTGCCGGCCTCGGGGCTGTACCCACTCGCCATTTTCGGTCTGGGGGTGTTGTCCTTCGCGGCGGCCGGGGCAGCCGGGGCCAGCGGGTTCATCGCCGCTTATCTGGCCGGGATGGTGCTGGCCAACACCGGTCTGCCCCACCGCTCGGCGACGCGCTCCTTCGCGGAGGGGCTGGGGTGGTTGGCCCAGATAGGGCTGTTCGTGTTGCTCGGCCTGCTGGTCACCCCCAGCGAGCTGCACCGTGAGGTGTTGTCCGCGCTCGTGATCGGTGTGGTGCTGCTGCTGGTGGCCCGTCCGCTGGCGGTGCTCGCCTCGTTGACCGGATTCCGTTTTCCCTGGCGGGAACAGCTCTTCCTGTCGTGGGCGGGGCTGCGGGGGGCGGTGCCGATCGTGTTGGCGACCTTTCCGGTGGTGGCCGGGGTGCGGGGCAGTGACCGCCTCGTGGACATCGTCTTCGTGCTCGTCCTGTTCCTCACCCTGGTTCAGGGACCGAGCCTGCGGACGCTGGCCAGGAAACTCGGGCTCACTCGTCCGGAGGCGACCAGGGAGGTCCAGGTGGAGTCGGCTCCGTTGGACGTGCTCGACGCCGAGTTGCTGACGGTTTCCGTTCCGCCCGGATCGAGACTGCACTACGTCACCGTGCTGGAGTTGCAGTTGCCCGAACCCAGTGTGCTCGCACTGGTGATCCGTGGGGGGAAGGTGTTCGTTCCCCGTCCCGAGAGCAGAGTGGAGGAAGGGGACCAGTTGCTGGTCGTGACCACCTCGGCCCAGCGGGAGGCGACCGAGCGGAGGCTGCGTGCCGTGGGCAGGAGGGGGAAACTGGCCTACTGGTTCGGTGAATACGGGGATCTGCTCTGAACACGCACCAGGATGGCGGTGCGCTTCCGGGGCGCTTTCACTCTTTCAGGAAGTTAGTTGACACCATCGGATGAACTCCGTGGAGAAAAGTTGATCGTGGTGTTAGTTTGAAACCGTTCGTTTCTTGTGTCCGGTGATTCGTGCTGTTCGGTGAACCCGTTCACGGAGGTATTGATGGCATCGTACGCGAAAGAATATTTGAAATGTTTTCGCATGGCAGGTGATTTCGCTTTACTCGTGGTGACCGGGGCGACTGACTGATTCCTGACGGAGTCTCTCCGTGGTGAACCGGTCATGCCCCGGAACGTGGATTCCTCCCCAGCTTGGACGCCGCGTTCCACGCGGAGGCTGTGCGGTGGGCGAGGTGCCCACCGCACGGTGTTCCGTCGGAGAACGTCGTTCGTGTGCCGTATTTCCCAGTTGCCCCGCGGAGCGGGAAAACTGACAACGGATCCGGACGAAGTTCTCGTGGTTTCCTTCCGACGTTCGTGAGGAAGGTTTTCGCAGCTCACCGTCCTCGGTGCCGGTGCGGCGTCCTCCCGTTCGGAACGGTGTTCGAGGCTGTCGGCGTGACTCCGGGCGCCTTGTCCGGGAATTCTGTGAACGGGCGGCCCATTTCGTACGTGTGTCCCCTTATCCGTGTACGGATTGTTCTCCGTATCCCGCGGTCGGATCGTTTGGGCCACTGTTCATTCGCGTTTTCCGAGGTCACAGAACCCGTGGTGACCGACGCGGGTGGACCGAACCGTTCCCGTCACCAGTCCCGGTGACGTAACCGTCAGGAGGAACGATGCAACACCCGAACAGGGGGCACAGCAGACTCGCCAGTCTGTGTCTCGGTGCCGCCGTGGCGACCTCTTTCGGTGTGGCCACCGCGCTACCCGCGCAGGCAGCGGAGGGTGAGATCCGGAAGGCCGACGCCCAGGCGGCCATCGCCGACAACTACATCGTCGTGTTCGAGGACGCCGCGGCCAACGGCCCCGGTGGAGTGAGCGCGGCGGCGACCGACCTGGCCCAGCGTTACGGGGGCAGCGTCGAGCGGACCTACGAGACCGCACTGCGTGGTTTCTCCGTGTCCATGAACGAGAACGCCGCCGAACGGCTGGCGGCCGACTCGCGGGTGAAGTACGTCGAACAGAACCAGCGGGTCCATGCCTTCGGCACCCAGCAGGATCCGCCGTCGTACGGTCTGGACCGTATCGACCAGCGGGACCTGCCGTTGGACGGTTCCTACACCTACCCGAACGAGGGCAGCGGTGTGACCGCCTATGTGATCGACACCGGTGTCCGGGTCAGTCACAACACCTTCGAGGGCAGGGCGAGCCACGGTTACGACTTCGTCGACAACGACTCCGTGGCCAACGACTGCAACGGCCACGGCACGCACGTGGCGGGCACCGTCGGCGGAGCCGAGTACGGCGTGGCCAAGGACGTCGACCTCGTCGGTGTCCGGGTGTTGGACTGCCAGGGAAGCGGTTCCTACGCCGGGGTGATCGACGGTATCGACTGGGTGACCCAGAACGCCGACGGTCCTTCGGTCGCGAACATGAGTCTCGGTGGTTCGACCAGCAGCGCGGTGGACGACGCGGTGCGGAACTCGATCTCCTCCGGGGTGACCTACGGGATCGCCGCCGGGAATTCGAGCGCCGACGCCTGCAACTACTCCCCCGCCAGGGTCGAGGAAGCGGTGACCGTGGGCGCCACCAACCGCCAGGACGGCGAGGCGAGCTACTCCAACTACGGCAGCTGTCTGGACATCTACGCCCCCGGCAGTAACATCACCTCGGCCTGGATCGGCAGTGACAGCGACACCAACACGATCAGCGGGACCTCCATGGCCGCCCCGCACGTGACCGGAGCGGCCGCGCTGGTGCTGGCCGACACTCCCTCGGCCTCGCCGGCACAGGTACGTGACACGTTGGTGAACAACGCCAGCTCCGGCAAGATCTCGGGTATCGGTGCCGGCTCGCCGAACAAGCTGCTGTACGTCGGTGAGGGAAGCGGTGACGATCCGGAGAACCCCGGCAACAACGCTCCGCAGGCCTCCTTCACCGTGAACTGCGGCTACGGCTGTGAGTTCGACGCCAGCGGGTCGACCGACTCCGACGGCTCGATCGCGAGCTACGCCTGGGACTTCGGTGACGGTGCCACCGCCACCGGAAGCACGGTCACCCACGACTACGCCGGTGGTCAGTACACCGCCACTCTGACGGTGACCGACGACGAGGGAGCCACCGACTCCACCACCCACCAGATCCAGTGCTACGACTTCGGCAGCGTGTACTGCTTCGCCTGAAGCCTGACGGGCACTGAGTGACCGGACGAACGGAGGGCCCTCCCGAGGGCCCTCCGTTCACACGTGTCGTGGGGCCTGCGCCCGTTCTGCTCGGGGCGGTGTTCGAAAGCCATGGAGTGTAGCAGGGTGGTGCTGATCCACCAAAAACCGTTCGGTTTGTTTTGATGTTCTCGCTGGTTCCTGTAGTCCGTGGGGTTCGGGTCAAGCTGTTCGGCTTTCCCTTGGATTTGGGAGATTTCGACGGTTCGCGTAGTGGGAGCGAGCGAGAGCGGGTCGAAGCGCTGCGACAGTCGCCGAACTCTTGACAAACCACTTGGTTGGTTTTTTTATGAGTGTATTCCCCCGGGGGAAGGTGACAGACGAAGGCGGAGAGTGTGGGGACACGGGAAAAGGAAGAGTGGACGTGCGGGCTGACTCACGCGAACACGCGGCGGGCGGTGGCCTTCCGGCGAGGACCTACAGTCCCAGGACCGTCGGGGTGATCATGGCGGTGGCCTCGGCCTTCTGCTTCGGTGGCTCGGGGCCGGTCGCCAAGGCGCTGATCAACGCGGGTCTGGGGCCGTTGCAGGTCACCTGGCTGCGATTGGCGGGAGGGGCGCTGTTGATGCTTCCTTTCGCGATCCGACACTTCGACATCCCGCGCCGGGCTCCGAGGCTTCTGCTCGGGTACGGTCTGATCGCCATCGCGGGGGTGCAGGGGTTCTACTTCGTCGCGGTCGCCAAGATTCCGGTCGGGGTCGCCCTGCTCATCGAGTTCCTGGCGCCGGTGCTGGTTCTGGGATGGACCAGGTTCGTGCGACGCAGACCCGTCGCCAGGAGCTCTGCTGTCGGGGTGGTGATCGCCGTGGTCGGTTTGGCCGCGGTGGTCGAGGTCTGGGCCGGTTTGACCCTGGACCCCGTCGGGATACTGCTCGCTTTCGGGGCCGCCTGTTGCCAGGCCGCGTTCTTCCTGCTGGCCGACACCGGCGGCGAGGTGGATCCGCGCGCGTTGGCCTCCTACGGCCTCCTGATCGCGACAGGGGTGATCACTGCCGTCGTCGCTCCGTGGACGATCGACTGGTCGGTTCTCGGGGGACGGATCGAACTGGCCGGTCAGGCGGTGCCCGCCCTGTTCGGCGTGGGATGGATCGTGCTGTTCAGCTGTGTGTTCGCGTACCTGACCGGGATCCTGGCCGTCCGTAAGCTGTCCGCCCCCGTAGCCGGAGCGATCGCCTATCTGGAACCCGTGGTGGCCACCGTGCTGGCATGGTGGTTGCTGAGCGAACACCTCGGTGCCGTGCAGATCGTGGGCGGAGTACTCGTCCTGTTGGGAGCCTACGCCGCACAGCGCCGGACATCGGAGAACAACGAACGCGTCAGCGAGCCGGTGGCCGAACCGATGTGAGAGCCCGTCCGCTCGCGGACGGAGGGTCTCCGGATCACCGTCCTGCTCCGCGACGGACTCGTCCTCCGTGCGCCACCTACGTCCGGGCGTCGTCGTCGCGCAGCAGCTCGGTACGGTTCCGCAGCCCGAGTTTGCGGATCGCCCTGGCCACGTGCTGTTCCACGGTGCGGGGGGACAGGAACAGGTTCGCGGCTATCTCCCGGTTGGTGTGGCCCCGGGCCGCGAGTTCGACGATCTCCTGTTCCCGAGGGGAGAGCCGGTCTCCGTAGCCCCTCCGCCCCCGTCGTGGCAGGGTGCCGCTGCCCCGGGCACGCCACAGGTGCCTGCAACGGGCGGCGTCCCCGGTGGCTCCGAGCCGTTCGAGGACCCGAACCGTCTCCACCATGCCCGTGGTGGGGGTTCCCAGGCCCTCCGGGGAGTGCCGCACGAGCCTTTCCGCGGCGAGCGCGGCGCTGTACGGCCGGGGCAGCGCGCCGTAACGACGATGGGCGGTTCTCCAGCGTTCGACCGCCGGGTGGATCTCGTCGCGTGCCTCGTGGATCACCGCCTCGGCGGCGGCAGCGGCGGCGGAGAAGAGCGGGGAGGACCGGGCGGAGGTCGCGGCGCGGAAGCGTTCGACCACTGCTCGGGCCCGCCGAAGGTCGCCGACCCTGGTGTGGGCCTCGACCGCCACGGGAAGGAGGTCGCAGGCCCAGACCCATGCCTCCTTGTCCTCCACCAGGGCCAGTGCGCGATCGGTCTCCCGTGTCGCCTCCGGAAGGTCTTGCCGGGACAGCCACATGCGCGCTCGGGCGGCACAGGCGGTGAGCATGACGGGGGTGACGGCCCCGTCCGGCGGTTGCACCCGGGCGGGGCCGAGGAAGTGTTCGGCCCGTCTCCAGTCCGCGCGGGCGGTGGCGAGCAGCCCGAGAACCAGCGAGGCCTGGGCGGCCGGGGGGTGTTCCCGTGGGCTGTCCCGCAGCAGTTCGCTCGCCTGTTCCGCCAGCCCCTCCCACCGTCCGGTGAACCAGCGCAGTCCGATCTCGACCGCGTCCAGCACACTGTCCAGAAAGGTCCTCCTCGGGTGGTTCCGGGCGTGTGCGCGCGACTTCCACAGCTGTTCCGCGCAGCGGTGGTACTGCCCGAGGAAGAGCAGCACCTCCGCGTTCCGGGCGTGTGCCAGCGCCGCCGCGTGGTGTTCGGCGGTGCTGCGTGTGGTCCTGTCGAGCAGGTCGATCCACTCGTCCGCCGGCTCGCCGTGGTACAGCAGGGCAGCCGGCATCTCGGTCGGGACACCGGCGACCCCGGGAGTTTCGTGGAGCTCGGCGAGGCTCTGTCCGGCCCGCTCCAACCAACGACGTCCCTCCCCGGCGCACGTGGTGGACGGGTGGACGTGGGAGAGGGCGAACATGCCCTCGACGGCGTGCTCGGGGTGTTCGTGCAGCTCACGCACTGCCAGTTCCAGTTCGCAGCGTGCCGCGTGCAGGGAGCCGGTGCGCAGCAGGATCTTTCCGTGCCCGAGGCGTACCCGCCCCCGGGCGGATCGGGACAACACCGGGGAGGCGAGCAGTTTCTCCAGCACCACCGTCGTGCCGGGGCGGTGTGGTTCCTCGGGGGCGAGGTGGCCGTACTTGACCGCGAGACGTTCCAGCGTGCGCGGGGAGGGAGTGGTGGCGGAGAGCATCTCGGTGAGCAGTTCCACGGCGGTGCCCGTGTCCCCTTCGGAACTGGCCCGGTCGGCGGCGGCCTCGCCGTAGCGCAGCCAGTCCCGGACACGTCCACTGGCCCTGCTGTGCAGGGCCAGCCGGGCCAGCGGCTGCGGCTCGCGGTCGGCCAGCTGACGCAGGGCCCTCTCGTGCAGCTCGGTCCGTTCCGGGCCGGTGAGGCCGCTGTAGACGGTGCGGTGGGCCAGATGGTGGCGGAACGTGTAGGTCCCGTCCGGGGTTTCGTAGAGCACGTTGGCCCGCAACGCGTGGACGAGTTCGCGTTCGGCCGTGGTGACCTCGGCCATCCGTCCGAGCGTGCGCGCGTCGGCCGGTTCGTCCAGCACGGCGGCGGCTTTGACGAGACGCAGGGCGTCCCCGGGAAGCAGGGCCATGCGCTCCAGCAGGGAGTCGTGCAGCAGTGCCGGGACCTCGACGTGGCCCTCGGAGGGGTGGCGGTCTCGGGGGAGGGCGTCGGGAGGTGCCGTCCCCTCGACCTCCCGCAGGGTTTCCTCCAGGACGAAGGGAATGCCGGCGGTCTGGGTGTGCAGCTTCCGGGCGAGTTCGGGGGAGACGCTGTCGGTTCCCAGCACGTGGGCGGCCAGCGCCCCGACCTGTTCGGTGGTGAGTGGTCGCAGACTCAGCACGGTGCCGCGTGTGTTCCACGGAGGACGGTAGGCGACCCCGAGTGGGGGACCGTGCAGTTCTTCGCCGCGGTAGGTCAGCACGAGGACGAGATTCGTCGGCGGGGTGTGGGCGAGGAAGCGCAGCAGTTCGGCGGTGTGCTCGTCGGACCAGTGCAGGTCCTCGACCACCAGCACGACCGGGCCGAGTGCCTGGAGCAGGGCGTGTATCCCCCGGAACACGCGGTGCCGTTCCGCGGCCGGGTCACCGAGTCGTTCGGGGGCGGGGGGCAGCCAGGCGTCGAGTTCGGGAAGCAGCGGGCGCAGGGCGCCGGTCACCGGGTTCAACGGGGTCGGAGGGTTCAGGGGGCCGAGGGAGCGGAGGGCGTCCAGGACCGGGCCGTAGGGGAAGGGTTCGCGGGGCGGCCGGCACGCGCCGACGGTCCTGTTGTGGTGGTGGATCTCCGGGGCCCGCAGCGTTTCGTGCACGAGGCGGGTCTTGCCGACCCCGGCTTCCCCCTCCAGCAGCACCACTGCTGGTGGGGCGGTGGCGAACTCGACGAGGGTGTGGAGTTCCTCGGCGCGTCCGACCAGTGGGGGTGGTGGGTTCGAGGGAGTGGGGCAGTGGGACGAACGGGTGTCACGGATCGACATGCGAGCCCCTTCCGTGTCCGCGCGACGTCGGGTCTGGCCCCGCGAAGTGCTGGGAAGCGTATGACTCGGAGGAGTGAGCTGCGTCGGACTTAAGAGTGAATTCTTTTCCCGTTCTTCCCGTTCTCGACGGTCGTCGGCGAACAGGATTCTCCGGGGACCCGGCCGGAAGCGGCTCGGTGTTCGCCGGACGGAGAAGGAGCGACCGAACGAGCACGGTGTTTTCCGCACGGGGGCGGTGGAGCAGCGCGACGAACCGTCGCGTCCGCACCACCGCCGTCACGGCGTACGGAGGTCGTGACCGTACGGGTCCGTTGTGGACGCCTGACTCGGTCGGCCGTGTCAGGACGCGTTCTTGGTCGCCGTTCAGCTGTGCGTGGTGCGGTGGCCGGGTGTGAAACCGTGCTCGCGCGCGAACGCGGTTGTGGCGAGCGCCAGGGCCGCCAACACGAACAAGGCCCACGGGAGGGCGGAAGCACCTGCCGTTCTCACCAACAGTCCGCCGAGCACGCCGCCACCGGCGACGGCGAGGTTGAAGACGGTGACGAACATCGACTGCGCGACGTCGGCGCCGTCACCGGCCGCGTCGGCGTTCGCGGTTTGCAGCAGTGTGGGGGCCCCGCCGAAAGTCACGCCCCAGACGACGATGCCTGCCGTCACTGCGGCAGGTACCTGACCGGCGATCCCGAGAACCAGGGCCGCGAACGCGAATCCTGCCAGGCTCACCAGCGTTGTCAGACGCAGTCTGGGGTCGACGAGCATGCCCGTCGCCCAGATTCCGACGATGGCCGAAGCCCCGAAGACGAACAGCATCACATCGACATGTCCGCCCAGATGAGCGCTGTTGAGGAAGGGAGCGACGTAGGTGTAGAGGATGTTGTGCGCCAGGATCCACAGGAACACCACACACAGCACCGGACGGACCCCCGGTGTGACGAAGACCCTGTGCAACGGGAGGCGTTTCTGAGCGGCCTGGCCGGGCAGGTTGGGCACCAGTGCGCGGATCCAGACCAACAGCCCCGCCGCGAGTCCGGACATGATCCAGAACACGCCGCGCCAGTCGAACAACGAGCCGAGCCATGTACCGAGGGGAACTCCGCAGGTGAGTGCGACTGGTTGGCCAACGCTGACCAGCGCCAGCGCCCGGCCCTGGAGATGCTCGGAGACCAGCCGTCGGCTGTAGTCGGCCAGCAGCCCCCAGACGACACCGGCCGCCATGCCGGCGGCGAACCGGGCGAGCAGGACCACTCCGTAGACGCTCGACAACGCCGTGACCATGTTGAAGACGAACAGTCCACCCACGGCGCACAACAGCAGGGGGCGGCGGGACACCCCCCGGGTCGCGGCGATGACGGGGACCGCGGCCACCACCGAACCGATCGCGTACACCGTGATCAGTTGGCCCGCCAACTCGGCCGGAATGTCGAGCCCGTGTGCGATCTGGGGCAGCAGTCCCGCGGGCATCGTCTCGGTCACGATGGCCAGAAATCCACCCAGCGTGAACGCCAACAGTTTCCCCACGGGGAGTCGGTCGCTGGTCGGGGGCGAGCCCGCCCTGTTCGTGATTGTTTCGTTTCCCGTGCTGTTCACCGAACTGTCCAGTTCACGCGTTCGGGAGGGGCAGCGGTTTCTGCCTCTCCGGGTTTCCGTGGTCGTCGCGATCGGGCGGGGCCGACGTCTCCCGTGGTGGCCCGAACCGGGATCCTGCTTGTCGTGGTGACGCCCCGGAGGATGGCACACGACAGGACACATGTCTAACAACTGTCCTCTGACCACTAGGTGACTTACGCTGAACGGGTCCGGCGAAGTGAGGAGGAAGTCATGGCGCTCGAAGCCGTCGGGGGCAGTTCGACGTCGGAGAAGGTCACGGCTCAGCTGTACGACGAGCTGCACAGCGGTCGGTGGCCGGTGGGGTCGAAGATCCCCGGTGAAGTGATGCTGGCCGAACAGCTGCGCGTGTCGCGACCGGTGGTGCGCGAGGCGATCCGTGAGCTGGCGCGTATGGGGATGCTGGAAGTGCGCCACGGAGCGGGAACCTTCGTCCGCAGCAGTGCCAGCCCGGCCGCCATGCTGAACGGGATCGACCAAGCCGAGATCCGTGACATCTTCGAGGTCCAGATGGCCTACGACGTGCAGGCGGCCGGGATGGCCGCCGCCCGCCGCACCGAGGACGATCTCGCCGAACTGGAACAAGCCCTGCGACGTCGTGACTCGGCCGAGAACGACAGCGACTCACAGCGCTTCGCCCTCGAGGACTCCCAGTTCCACTTGACCATCGTCACCGTGGCTCGTAATCCGGTGCTGAGCGAGCTGTACCGGTACTTTCTCGTTCGGCTGCGGGAGGGGCTGTACCGGGTCCACGCCGATGTCGACCTTCCCACCTGCGGTCACGAGTCACACCGGAACGTTGTCGACGCCATCCGCGCCCACGACGTGACCGGCGCGCGTGAAGCGACGTACCGCATGCTGCGGACGTCGCTCGACGCGCTTGAGCAGGCGGAGTGAGCCGGTGAATCGTGCCTCGGACGGTGTCGGGGATCGGGTCGGAATCGGCGGATCCGGTCCTCTCCCGCCGCCTCGCCCGTTGCGTGTGCGCCCCGCCTCCGGTGGTTGGGAAACCTCCGCTCAGCCGGTTTCTCCGGTGGGCAGCAGTCTCCGGGCCGCCTCGTGGGCCTGTCGCAGCGGCAGCACGTCGTGGCGCAGGGTGCAGCGCACCACCGCTCCCTCCAGCAGCAGGAACCACTCCTCGGTCACCTCGTCGGCGTTCGCGCATCCGGCGGCCTCGGCGATCTCCCGCAGTTCCGTGCGGATGCCCTCCTTGTGCTCCTCGATGATCTCCCTGCCCGGGTGCAGTGGTTCGGTCAGCTCCACGGCGGCGTTGACGAAACCGCATCCGCGGAACCGGTCGACCACGGTCCACTGCTCGTAGGCCTCGAACATCCCGGAGAGCCGTTGTTCCGGGGTGGTTCGGTGGACCAGGTACCGGGCCAGGGTGGCGCGCCAGGCGCGGTCGCGGGCCCGCAGGTGTTCGGTGACCAACCCGTCCTTGGAGCCGAAGTGCGCGTACAGGGTCACCTTGGTGACCCCGGCCTGTTTCGCGACGGCGTTCACCCCGGTCGCGCGGATCCCGTGTTCGTAGAACAGCCGGGAGGCGGCGTGCAGGATCCGGTCCGCGGTGGGGCCGCGTTCACCCGTGGTGGTGTTCATGGCAGGAGGTCCGCTATCCTTCGAGTCGACTATACAAACCGGTAAGTATTCCCAGTGTAGCGCCGTACGGACTCCGACACGAGAGGGAGAGACCATGACGAGCACCCGACCGCGCGCCGTTGCCTTCGACGTCCTCGAGACACTGCTCACCATCGAACCGTTACGTGCCCGGCTCTCCGAGATCGGCCAACCCCCGGAGCTGTTGCAGGCGTGGTTCATGCGTTTCCAGCGCGACTCGATGGCGCTGGGGCTCAGCGGGGACTTCGGCGCGTTTCGCGACGTGGCGCGCCAGGCACTGCGCACCGACACCGGACACACCGCCAGCGAGCAGGACGTCGAGTACGTGCTCGACGGCTTCGCCGAGATGCCCGCCCATCCCGACGCCGAACCCGCCCTGCGGAGGCTGTCCGAGGAGGGCGTCCGCGTCGGCTGCCTCACCGTGGGGGATCCGGAGGCCACCGCGAACTTCCTGGAGCGGGCGGGCCTGGCGCGGCATGTCGACCAGGTGGTCACGGCCGAGCAGGCCGGGCTCTGGAAACCCGCTCCGGCGATCTACCGGGCGACGGCGTACCGGCTGGGAGTGGCGCCGCGTGACATGGCGCTGGTCGCGGTGCACGCCTGGGACTGCCACGGGGCCAAGCGGGCCGGATGTTCCGCCGGCTGGTGCAGTAGGTTGGAAGGCGAGTACGGCGACGTGTTCACCCCGGCCGACGCCACCGCCGACGATCTCGTGACCCTGACCGAGCGGCTGCTCGGGTTGCCCGCGCGGTGACCGGGTGACGTGAGGCGGAGGAAGCGACAGGCCGCGCGTTGTCGGGGAGTCGAACGTTTTTTCGTCGGGAGGGCCGATGGCGCGCGGGGCGACGTCCGCACTGACCGTGTTCCGGGGACGAGCCGGGGACCGCAACGAGCGCGGAATGCTCGGAGCTCGGGTGCTCGGCTCCGAACTGGCCCGGCACACCGGGCAAAACTCGGTCCTTATCGGACAGTCCAGGCCGGTGCTGAACACCTCCTGGGAGACCGAGCTGGCCGCGGCCTCCCCCGAGCTGCGCCGGTTGGCCTGCCGCTACGAGGAACTGCTGGACGCGGGGCTGACCCCGGTCACGGCGATGAACAGGTGCGCCGCCGCCCTGGCCACCCTGCCCGTGCTCGTCCGCCACCGTCCCGACGTGCGGGTGGTGTGGTTGGACGCCCACCCCGACCTCAACACCCCGGCCACGTCCGCGACCGGCTATCTCGGAGGCATGGCGCTGGCCGGGGCCACGGGGATGTGGGACTCGGGACTGGGGGCGGGACTGCCCGCCGACAACGTGGTGCTCGGTGGCGTCCGCGATCCCGACCCGCCGGAACAACGGCTGCTCGACGACGGGGTGGTGGCCACGGTGCCGGTGGGGCCGGACATGCCGGGACGGCTGGAGGAGCTGCTCGCGGACCACCCGGTCTACCTCCACCTGGACTGCGACGTGTTGGAGCCGGGCATCCTGTCCACCGAGCAGCGGGTTCCGGGCGGGATGACCCTCGACCAGCTGGAGGCGGTCGCGGAGCTGCTCGCCGACCGCGAACCGGTGGGCCTGGAGGTGGCCGAGTTCCAGGTCGCGGAACCGGGCTCCTCGTCCACTGTGGAGGCGAGTTCGGGGGCGGCCGAACTGGTGGAGGCGCTGTCCCCGCTGCTGCGCGAGCTCGGAGCCCGGTGACCCCCGAGGC